>CAVQHC010000017.1:0-249274 GCA_963712235.1 uncultured delta proteobacterium | reverse complement strand
CCCTCTCGGTCTGGGCTTTTCACGCTTTAGCGCCCAAAGCGGCTCCGGCAACGCGTCGGCGGGCGAAGACAGTCATCCAACGGGCCTTGATCTCAGTGCCCATGCCCGCTGTGACGATGCAAACTCAAGCGGGTCGACCAGAGAGTTAGCCATCGCGCCGTCCCGCGGCGAACATTCGTTTTCGCACGTAGTCAGCCATGAAGATGAGCGGCGCGCCCAGCCAAGCCATCGCGTACATTGGCAGGGCCACCGGGCCGGTGCCGAGCACGCTGCAAAGCGGAGGGAAGTAGAGCGCGCCCCAAGAGAAAAGGATTTCGATCCCGAAACCGACGAGAATGAGGCGGTTGTTGAAAAGCCCGCGATCCAAGCCCGAGCGAGTGGCAGAGCGGCGGCCGATCAGATTGCCAATCTGCATGAGCATGATCGTTGCAAGGGCGAGCCCCGTCGCCGATTGGTACAATGGATCCGCAGCGCTGAGCCGTTCTCCGTAGCGCCAGCCCCCAGCGTGCAGCACCCAGAAGAAGAGAAAAAGCGAATACGCGGCCTCAATCAGTCCCAGGAAGAAGTAACTGTGGGCGATCAATCGAAAGCTGAGCAGAGGTGCATCGCGCATGCGGGGGGGCCGCTTCATCGTGTCGTCGTCGGTCGGCTCCTGGCCGAGCGCCATCGAGGGAATGATGTCCGTGCCGAGGTCGATCGCGAGGATCTGAATGATCGTCAACGCCAGCGGTACCGGAAAGAGGATGTAGATAAGGTACGGCAGGATCTCGGGGCCGTTGCTGACCAGCACGTAGTTGGTGAACTTCCCAATGTTGTCGAAGATTGTGCGCCCTTCGGCAACTCCCGCGACGATCGAAGCGAAGTTGTCGTCCAGCAAGATGATTTGTGCGGCCTCGCGTGCGACGTCGGTGCCTCCGATGCCCATCGCTACGCCGACGTCTGCTGCTTTCAAGGCCGGCGCATCGTTGACACCGTCCCCTGTCATCGCCACCACCAGACCGAGGCGCTTGAGCGCGGTGACGATCTTCATCTTCTGTTCAGGCGTCGTCCGCGCAAACACACAAGCGCCGTTTTCGAGAAGGTTGCAGAGCTCGGTTTGCCGCAGACGCTCTAGCTCATCGCCCGTGACCAGGAGCCTGCGTCCATCTTCGGCAGACGAAGCGGATCCCGGAAGGATCTGGGCCCTGCGCGCCACCGCGGCGGCCGTTCGGGGATGGTCACCGGTCACGAGCAGAACTCGAATGCCGGCCTGATGGCACTGGTTCACGGCGTCAGGGACTTCCGCGCGAAGCGGATCCTCGAGGCATAAGAACCCCAGCAGCGTGAGCCCGCGTTCCAGCTGGTCTTGGTTCGCGTCGTCAACTGCAGTCGCGAGAGCACGTCTGGCAATCGCGATGATGCGCTGGCCCTCACCGGCTAGATCATCGACGAGCCCATCGATTTCGGTGAGCGATTCCTGTGTCGCGCTACGCGCCGTCCCGTCCGGCTCCGCGATCTCATCGATCAGGGGACGGAGCGCCTCCCAGGCACCTTTGACCGCAACGAGCGATTCCCCACGGTCCTGCCAAACCCCCGCCGACCTTCGTTTACCGACGTCGAAGGAGAATCTCTGGGCAATCCGCGGAAGAATCCCGTCCACGGCGCCGACTTCGACTTCGAACATCTGCGCGAGGGCGACGTCGAGCGGATCCCCCGCCCATCGG
Source organism: uncultured delta proteobacterium (assembly GCA_963712235.1). Classification (GTDB taxonomy): domain Bacteria; phylum Myxococcota_A; class Polyangia; order Polyangiales; family Houyiibacteriaceae; genus SG8-38. Next base: position 247,571 of record CAVQHC010000017.1, on the reverse strand, counting down.
TCCCCATGCCGATAGACTTCACTTGCAATGAGACCGCATAGGAGAAGATTCGCGCGCCTTTGGTCAGAGGGTTGAACTTCGCTGGCCCTCGCATCGACGATCCGTGCGATCGACAACTCGTTGAGCGTGAGCGTGCCGGTCTTGTCCGTACAGATCGCATGGACCGCACCGAGCGCTTCCACCGCGTTGAGGCTCTTGACGAGCACGTTCTTGCGCGCCATCCGCAGGCTTCCCATCGCTAGCGAAAGCGTGAAGGTGGGGAGCAAGCCCTCCGGGACGTTGGCCACGATGATGCCGAGCATGAAGACGAGATTCACCCACAGAGGGCGGCCCGCGAAGACGCCATAGGTGAAGAAGCCCACCCCCATCGTGACCGCAATCGCCGTCAGGACCCGAACCATGTGCGTGGTCTGCCGCTCGAGCGGGGAGGCTGGCCGTCGGATGTCGCGCGAAAGCGCGGCCACCTTGCCGAACTGGGTCCGCTCCCCGGTTGCGAACACCACGGCGACCCCCGAACCTTTGAGAACGGAGCAACCCGCGAAGACGATGTTGCTGCTGTCGATAAGTCGCCCGGACTCGGCGGCTTCCGTGAGGGCCACTGCAGCGGATTCGCCGGTGAGCGGCGCATTGTTGACGAGGAGTTGGTTACACTCCACCAATCGTGCATCGGCGGAAATCCGATCGCCTTCCCTGATGAGAAGCACGTCTCCGGGGACGACGTCCTCGGCGAGCATCTCGAGATCGCGACCCTCTCGGCGTAACACCAGACGAGGTGGCAAGAACTGCGCCAAGGCCTGCATGGCGCGCTCTGCCCTGTATTCCTGGAAGAACGCAAACAGCGCATTGAGGAGCGAGACGCCGAGTAAGGCCCAACCGAGCACGTTCATTCGCTCGCCGGGCTGCATCGCATCGGCGACGAAACAAAGTCCGGCAGCGACGTCGAGCAAGAGACTGAAAAAGTTGGTTAGCTGCCGAAAGAGGCTTCGGATCAAGCGAAAACGAACGGGTGCACCTAGGGTGTTCTTGCCCAGCTCGCGTAGTCGTTCGGCAGCCTCCGCGGCCATCAGGCCTTCAGAACGGCTCTGGAGCGATTCGAACACGCGCTCCGGCGCGACTTCGTGGATTTGACTCACGACGGCGTACCGTAGATGGCGATGTCACACGGCGCGCTGCGCAAGACCTGCTCGATCGGACTGCCGTACACCGAGCGCTGACGAAGCGACACCGCAGACGCTCCCATGTAGATGATCTGAGACTGGGCCTTGTTCGCCTGGATGACGATTTCTTTGGGCAGGTCATCGGAGAGAACGACGGTGGCGTCGAGCCGGCCCAAGGGAAGGTGTAGCCCAGCGCTCAGCGATCGCTCGATGCCGAGAACGTAGGCCTGGCCTCGCTCGATCAAGCGCGCGGCCTCGGGATGGCTCACGCCACGAAACCGCTGCCGGCTCATTCGACGGACTAGCAGGACTTCGAGATGAGCGGACTCCGGAACCAACAAGCGAAGAAAGGGCAAGCCCACCTGAATGCCTTCCGGCCGGCCGCTCACGGGAACCAAAAAGCTTCGAGGCACCCCCAAGAGCCCCGGCTGGATCACTCGGAGTGAGAGAACCTGACAGCCCCCCTCGCGGAGCAAGTACTGAGACACCGTTCCCGCCAAAAACCCGCGGCCCTTGTGGCGGGCGCGAGTCCCGCAAACGAGATGGTGATCGGGATGCTGCGGGACGAGCCCGAGCAGCGTCGCCGCCACCGCGCCGCGCGCCGGCTGCACCACGATCTCGCACGGCACCGACAGTGACGCGCATTCGGATTGGATGCGGGCCAGGCCTCCCTCGAGGACGGACTCTGAGGGCTGCCCGTCGTGGACATGGAGCACTCGCAGCCTCGGCTCGGGAAGCCGTGTTGCCATCCGCATCGCGTAGCGAGCAACCCAGTCGCCGTGAATCGAACCGTCGTAGGCGAAGTGGAGCATGACTGATCCTCGGGGACCGGCGATCGTCCCGAACTGGAAAGAGCTTACGGAAACGCACCTACCAGAGTGATCTCTTGGCCGCAACGGAGGGCTCTAGTGCGCATGAGCTGCGGTCGCCCACGGGAAAAGTCTACGAGTGAGTCCACCGAGACACAGCGACGTTCCGCCTGTGACACAGAACAGCTTCAAGCTCACCCCATTTGCCCGACGAAAAGCGATGGCACTCCGGTTGCAATAGCCGGCTCCAACAAGGAGGTCCCCCGTGCCACTCAACCCCCGCTGGACGCGAACCCTGCTGCTCGCTGCCCTGTTCGCCATCCTCGCTGTCCCCGCCCAGGCCCAACCGACGCCGGACGACAAGACGCTCTCTCCTTACTTCTTCGTCGAGGGTGACCCGACCATCGATCGACTCCCTCTCGCCAAGACCGACGTCAAGGTGGAAGTGGCGGGCGTCATTGCCAACGTGAGGGTAACGCAAACGTACAAGAACGAAGGCAGCCGGCCGATCCACGCGGAGTACGTCTTTCCGGGATCTACCCGCGCCGCTGTGCACGGGATGCGCATGAAGATCGGCGAGCGCGTGATCGTCGCGAAGATTAAAGAGCGAGAAGCTGCGTCAAAAGCGTTCGCCAAAGCAAAGGCCGACGGCAAGAGCGCTTCGCTTCTGGAACAGGATCGCCCGAACGTCTTCCGGATGAAGGTCGCGAACATCTTGCCGGGCGACGTCATTGAAGTGGAGCTGCGTTACACCGAGCTTCTCCGACCGACGGACGGCATCTACGCGTTCGTCTACCCAACCGTGGTGGGGCCGCGCTACGCGAGTCAGCGTCACTCCACCACGAACCCGCAGGACGGCTGGGTGAGCAGCCCGTATCTCCACGCAGGCACGAAGCCAACGTACGATTTTGACATGAACGTCACGCTTTCGACGGGCATCGATGTGCAGGCGCTGTCTTGCAAGTCGCACGAGGTGACTGCGGAATGGACGGGGAAGCGGCGCGTCACGGTTTCGCTCGACGCGTCGGAGCGGCGAGGAGGCAACCGGGACTTCGTTCTGCATTACCAACTGGCCGGTGGGGCGGTGCAGAGCGGCTTGATGCTCTTCGAAGGGAAGGACGAGAGCTTCTTTTTGCTGATGGCCGAGCCGCCCAAGCGCGTCGAACCGGCCGACCTGCCCGGGCGTGAGTACGTCTTCATCATCGACGTTTCCGGGTCGATGTACGGCTTCCCACTCAATACCGCGAAGCGCTTGATGCACGACCTCATCGGCCACCTCCGGCCGATCGATACCTTCAACATGATTCTATTCTCGGGCGGCTCGACGCAGCTCGCCCCCCGCTCGATCCCGGCAACGCAGCAGAACGTGCGGCGTGCCATCGCGGTACTGGAAGGGCAGCAGGGTGGCGGTGGGACGGAGCTCTTGAGCGGGCTCCGCATGGCGATGGAAATGGAGCACGAGCCCGGGACGTCACGAAGCTTCGTCGTGATCACGGACGGGTACATCGCCGGCGAGGCCGAGGCCTTCCAATACGTCCGCAATCACCTCGGCAAAGCGAACGTCTTTTCGTTCGGCATTGGGACCTCGGTGAACCGGTACCTCGTCGAGGGGATCGCCAAGGCAGGTTTTGGCGAACCGTTCGTAGTCAGCGACGAGACAGAGGCGCCCTCCACGGCAGAGCGCTTCCGGGAATACGTGAGCGCACCCGTCCTGACGGACATTCGCGTCGACTTCGATGGTTTCCGGGCCTACGACATCGTCCCGACGTCGGTGCCAGACGTCTTGGCCGAGCGACCGGTCCTGGTGTTTGGGAAGTTCGCCGGGAAACCCACCGGAACGATCATGCTTCGCGGGGTAGGGGGCAAGGGCCCGATGACGCAGCGCTTTGACGTTGCCGAAGTCCGAGCCGCCGAAGAGAACCGCGCGCTTTCCTATCTCTGGGCGCGTCAGCGGATCGCGGACCTGTCCGATTTCGGCGCAGCGCTTGGAGTCGAGAGCCCAAAAGAAGAAGTGACCGCGCTCGGCCTTCGATACAGCCTTCTCACCAAGTACACGTCGTTCATCGCGGTCGACGAAACGCCGCGCAACGAGCTCGGCCCGGGTGAAGAGGTCAAGCAACCCTTGCCCCTGCCACAGGGCGTCAGCGACTACGCCGTCGGCGGCCTGACGCAGGGTTCGGAACCCCATCTCACGCTTCTCATGGCGCTGTTCGCTGCCGGGGTGTTTCTGATCTGGGGCTCGCGGCGCTCACAATTGCGATACGGCCCATGACCCGCCAACGGATTGATAGCGCAATCGCGATTGTCGCAATGCTGGCGATCACCTACGCGCTCAAACGGCACTACAGCACGGCCGACGCTGAGGCGCTCCAGTGGATCCTGGCTCCGACTGCCTGGCTCGTACAGACCGTCTTGCATGCCCCGTTCGTGTTCGAAGCAGCACGTCGGCTACGTAAATACCGAGCTACGTTTCGCGATCGCGCCCTCCTGCGCCGGCGTCAACTTCATGATCATCGCGATCTGCTCCGCGGCGGTCGGCTTTGTCAGCCAGATGCGAACGCTGCGCGCCAAACTAGGGTTTCTACTCATCAGCGTGACACTCGCCTACCTGGCCACCCTCGGCGTCAACACCGCCCGAATCGTCGTGGCACTGCTCCTGCGAACCCATTCGATGTCAATCGCGGGTCTGTCGCCCGCGCAGATTCACCACGCCGAAGGCGTCGTCGTCTACTTCACCAGCCTCTGCGCCCTCTACCTCCTGGCCGATCGCCTCCTCGCCCGCCCCCGCGGCAAAGCTCCGACATGAAACGCCTCGTCATCCCCCTGGCCAGCTACCTCGCGGTCACCGTTGTCGTCCCCATCCTGAACGGCGCCCCAGTGGACGCGGACTTCCTCGAGCACGCGGCCCTGGCCATCACCCTCCCGCTCACCATTGCGGGGACACTCTCCCCACTCTTGCGTCGACTTGCGGAGTGAGCGCACCCACCTGGAATAGCGTCTTCGCCCGAGTTACCATCCAACCCTCTTGATCACCTCTGTCGATCACATTCACATCCACGCCGCTGACCCCATGGCTACGATTCGGTTCTACGAGTCCTGCCTGGGCGCCGAGCACCTGGGGTCGATTCCTTCGGGGGAAGGCGGCCGGAACCACGGCGTGCTTCTCGGCGGGCAGATCTTGGTCATCAGCGAGTTCCCAGCAGGCATGACGCCGGCGGATCCGCCCGAAGCGGGGGAGGGCGCCCTTCGCTCTGGGTTCGGCGTGGCGCACTTCGGCGTTCAGACAACCGACCTGGACGGCGATCTGGCACGCCTTGGTGAAGCAGGCGTGCACGCTCACGCCGAACCGCGACGTACCGGCTCGATCCGCTACGCATACGTGACCGCCCCCGACGGCGTCGTCATCGAGCTCGTCGAGCTCCACTTGCCCGCTCCCCTCGCGCGCTTCGTTCCGGTGCTCAACGGCGTCAACCGGGCGATCCATCTCACCCGACGCGCACTCGCGAAGCAACTCTTCAAGTAGGGGGAGACTCTCCTCTTAGAATTGGCTACTTACGTGCCCCGAGAGTGTTCCCTCGATCGACGCAGTCGGAGTAGCCCCAGCAGAGCCAGGCCCAGCCAGGCGACAAAGCCCGTCGGATTCGATCTGACCGAGCAGCCGCCGGCGGTCGTGAGCCCCATGCTGTCGAGGCTTGGCACGGTCGCGTTGTGCTGCCTCAGCGCCTGTTCGATCGCCGCGCTGTTGTCGGTCACGACCGTTCCCGGACCGCCTGTCGTCAGCTGTGAAATGATTGCATTGGCCGGGGGAGCGCCGTCTTCATCCGGGTTCCAGGGCCAGGTCCTGGCGCCCGGCGGCAGTCGGACGACCCTTCCGTCTTCGAGCTCGACGCGCGACGGTGCTTCGTCGAACGTGATCAACGGATCGCATTCGATGACCCGCTCGGCGCCATGCACGTTGTCGACGTCTTCGAGGTCGGGGTTGAAATCAAACAAGGGGTCGAGGTCCATTTCCGGCGCGGACAGTGTCGTGTAGAAGCGCGTCACGTAAGGAAGTGACGCCATTAGCTCGCTGGTTTCCAGCATTGGCTCGATGACCTCTGCCGCAAGCGCATCCATGAACGCCTCTGTGTTGAACGGCGTCAGCGGGTTATCGCACTGAGGACACTGGACGAACGCATCGAGCTGGTCCGCGGGCAAGAAGTCCTCGAGCACGCCGAGATACCCATCCCACTGCGCGAACCGCGTGCTCTGCACCAGGACCTCTTCGGATGAAAGTACGGGGAGGTTGAACTGGAGCAGCTCCCACTGATCGCGCTCGAAGTCCGTCACGACCACGTTCTCGTAGGCGTCGGCTGGGCCCGCCCGCTCGGTCACGAACCCTTGACCGCCGGCCTCATTTCCAGCGGCCACCACGACCTGGTTGTAGTTGCTGCCGCCGGTGAGCCAATCGATCAGCGCCTCGTTGAGCTCGAGCGAGCGGTAGTTGACCGGGACGGCGCGGCTCTCGCCGAGAACCCAGACCATCACGCCCATGTCGTCGTTCGCCGCTACGGCGGTTGGACGAATGGGAATCATGGGCTGATCCGAAACGTAGGTCATACGAATCGGCCGGATCGTGCCTTCGTCATTGCCCTTGGTCAGCCGAAACGCGATCAGGTTCATCCCGTCTTCGAGGTATGAGCCGAGCAGGTTAGAGATATCCTCGGGATCGCCGCCCGGCGGAACCACGTCGTAGCCCTCGTCCGTAAGCCATTCGACCGCCACGTCGCCGACGCGGTCGAAGATGCCTTGGGGCTGGATGACCACATAGTCGTACGGACCGACGTTCCCCTGCGCCAGGACATTGATGCCGCCGCCGCCGCTGCCACCCGCGCCGCCACCGCCGAAGTTCCCATCGGAGTCGACATTGCCAGTCGGAGCGAATCTGGTGCCATCGTCCAGGCACTCGCCTTCGACACGGGTCGTCAAATTGTACTGTGGGTTGCTCGCGAACTGGAGTCTGGTGAACGCGAGATCCGACGACACTTCGATGTCTGGAATCCCCGGAACCGGCAAGACCCAGGCAAACTCTTCGGAAGGCCCTTCGTATTGGATCTGAACGACGGCGGTGACCGTGCCATCCGAGTTCTTCGAAAAGATGATCCGTTCGGCGGCCTGATTCACCGGCGCCGTAGCGGAACAGAAAAGCCCGCCACAGGCCTGAGCCGGCGACGCCGGCGTCAGTAGCGAGAGTGCGAACGAGAGAAGCGATCCAAGGGCAAGAAGTTTTGCTGACATTTTCGTCATCCTATCTAAGAGAGCCCTACCGTGCCCAACACGCAGTCTTTTTGCCAATCAATTCGACTCGGAAGCGCCCCTCTTCCTCTTCATCGCGTCACGCGAGCCACAAATTCGTCGGCGGCGTGGTAAATCGCGTCCCGCCGAGACGAGTCCATCCGTCCGAGCGTGGCGAGCATCATCTTGCTCCGTGGATTCTTCTCGAAAAAGTCCCGGTGGTCCCGGATGAACGACCAGTAGAGCCCGTCCACGACCTCGCACCAAGGCCCCTTTGGGTAGTCACTCATCTTTCGGAGGTAGTTCGAGCCGCAGATGTAAGGCTTGGTGGTAAAGGCGCCGCCCTCGCTGTGGAGCGCCATGCCGTACACGTTCGGCGCCATGACCCAATCCGCCGAGTCGACATACATCTCCATGAACCATCGATACACCGCCTTCGGCTCGATGCGGCACAGCAGCATCAAGTTGCCGACCACCATCAGCCGTTCGATGTGGTGGTTGTAGCCGGTCGCCCGGGCCCGAACGATGGCGTCGTCCAGCGGTGGAATGCCTGTTGTTCCCTCGTACCAATCGTTGCCGAGCTGACGTTCGTGGCCCCAGAAGTTCTGCTCCCAGTGGGATGGCGGCAGGGTGTTCCAAACGCCCCGAATGAATTCCCGCCAACCGATCACCTGGCGAATGAAGCCCTCGAGCGAGTTGAGCGGGGTTTCATGCTTCTCCGCGTACCGAAGCGTTCGGTCCACCACCGTGCGCGGTGTCAGCAATCCGATGTTCATCAGCGGGCTGAGCACCGAATGAAAGACGGTCGGGTACGCGCTGCTCAGCGCATCCTCGTAGTCGCCGAAGAGGCGAAGCCGTTCCTCCAGAAACGATTCCAGGGCCTGCTCGGCCTGCGCCTCGGTCGTAGGAAGCCAGAACTCGGCCGCTTCGCCCGGGTGCTCGGCAAATCGCGCGTCGACCAGGCGTACGACGTCCTCGGTGTGCGCGGTCCAACTCGGTCGCGGCAGCGCCGGCGGAACCAGCTTCTTCGGAAGCTTCTTCCGGTTCTCGGCATCGAAGCTCCACTGCCCGCCGTCGGGGTCACCGTTCCCGTCCACGAGCACGCCCAATCGCTTTCGCTGCCACCGGTAGAAATCCGCCATGAACAGGCGCTTGTAGCTGTCGCGATACGCGGCGAACGCCTCACGGCCCGTGACGAACATCGGGCTCCGAAGCGTCGTCTTGGTGAGTCCGTGCTCGGAGCAGATCGCTTCGAGCCGCGCATCCATCCCGCGCGACTCGGTCTCGAAGTGAACCAGCTCTGCATAGCGTTGGTCTGAAAGGTGATCGGACAGAATGGTCCCGAGAGACCGGCCGTCATCGTCTTCGAGCCGGGTGTACACCACCTCGTATCCCGCCTCGCGAAGTGAGTCGGCCTTCGAGCGCATCGCGCTCAGAATTAGAACGAGCTTTTGACGATGCGCGCGGTAGCTGCGGCAGGTCTTCTCGGACTCCGCCATGAAAATGACGTCGGCCTCTGCTTCTTCGATTTGCTCATTCGGCAAAGAGCTGGTTGCCAAAGAGCACCAACAAACGTTTACGCTTGGTGCCCCGACCCATTACTCGAGCACTTCTTCGTCTTCATTGTCCATGTCGTCAGGGATGAGGCCGAGAAAGCGGCAACCCTCACTCACCTCGAACGAGGTCGTCACATCGTTGAATGGTCCTGGCGCCGGCGAATTGTCGGGACGAACGAGCGTCAACCGGATCGTGTTCTTGCCCTCCGACAAATCTCGGATCTGATACGGGCTCCAGGAGAACAGGGTGCCCGCGTGGACGCCATCGATGAGGTAGTGGACGCGATAGCCCTTTCGGGAAAGCCCGTTGACATTGGTGACGACGAAATCGAGGAGCCTGTCTGGATCCGAGGCACAGCCTTCCGGACGGCTGTAGGTCAGCATCGGCCGGCTGCGGGTCGAACGACCAGCCCTTGGTTTTGGAGCGGTAGTGAAAGACGGTGCTGTCGAACGCGGAGGGCACCTTTACGCCCTCGTGGTTCGGACGGCTCAAGAATACTCGAATGACGTGCGTTCCCTCGCTCAGCGGCTGACCGGTCTCTTTCTCGTAGCGCTCATCGAGGGCGATCGGCTTCGATACATCCCGGATTGCAAACTCTTTGCTGTCGTCGATCTTGACGTGCACGTGATTGCCAGGCGCCGGCGCGAGCTTCCACCGAGTCACCTGGAGCTTGAGCATCAGCGGACCGCGAGCGACGAGCGCCTGGCTCTTCGGATGCACGATCTCGATGCGCGGCGGGGGGCCTACGATCGGTCGCTTGTCGAGCGCCCGCAGGCTCGGCGCAGAATACTCTCTTCTTTCCGCGTCCACGTCGGCGTCCGGCTCTCGAGCCGGATCGTCGACCGTCGAAGGAGGCGTGCTCGAGCTTCCCACCGATGGGCGTTCCAGAATGGCAGCCGACGATCGCCGTAAGCGCGAGAACAATCAATGTGTGAGCTCGAGTCATAACTCAGTCTGTTCGCACAATCTGCCACCACGGCCAAGAATATGGACGGGGACTAGCCCCCCAAGACCTTCTCCATCCGCCGAAACACATCCTCGATCACCTTCGCCTCCGGCAAAACCGTCACGCGGAAGTAGTTTCGGTAGTCGACATTGAAGCTAGAGCCCGGCGTCACCAGCACATGCTGCGTTTCCAGAAGCTCCATCGCAAAGTCCAGGTCGTCGAAGTCGGGCAGCTTGTCCATGTCGGCGCCGACGAACGCGTACATCGCGCCGCCGGGCGGAAGCAGGTGCAGATATTCGCTTGCTTCGACGCCTCGGATCACCGCCTGGCGCGACTCGTACAAGCGCCCGCCGGGCCGAACCAGCTCCTTCAGACTCTGATAGCCCCCAAGAGCCGTCTGCACGCCCCACTGCCCCGGCACATTGCTGCACAAACGTAGTGACGCCAACAGATCCAAACCCTGCAGGTAATCCTTTGCGAGCTCGTTGGTGCCGTTAAACACCACCCAACCCACACGGAATCCGCAGGCCCGGTAGATCTTGGACAAGCCGCTGAACGTACCGCACAGCGTCTCTTTCACCATCGGCGCAACCGGGATGAACTCGGCGTCGTCGTACACCATGCCGTCGTAGATCTCGTCGCTGAAAACGACGAGCTTGTGCCGTTCGGCAAGGGCGACCATGGCCTCGAGCACTTCGCGGCGATAGACCGCGCCAGTGGGATTGTTGGGATTGATGATGACGATCGCGCGCGTTCGATCGGTAATCAGACCGGCCAGCGCATCGAGGTCCGGCTGAAACTGGTTCTCCGGCGTGCACGGGTAATGCAGGGCCTTGCCACCGTTCAGCGTGACCGATGCAGTCCACAGCGGATAGTCTGGGCTCGGTACCAGCACCTCGTCGCCTTCGTTGAGCAACGCACGCAGCGTCAGGTCGATCAGCTCGCTGACCCCGTTGCCGATGAAGACATGCTCGGCCGTCACGTTCATGACGCCCCGTTCTTGCTGCTGCAGAACCACCGCCTCGCGTGCGGGGAAGATGCCCTTTTGGTGGCAGTAGGCCTCGCTCTCGGGGAGGTTCTCGATCATCGCCATCCGCATGGTTTCCGGCGTGCGGAATCCGAACAGCCCGGGGTTTCCGATGTTCAGCGAGATGATCTCATAGCCGCGTCGCTCCATCTCGTGCGCGCGCTGCGCGAGCTTCCCGCGGATCTCGTAGCGAACGTCGTGGAGGTTGTCGCTGCTTCTCAGTTCAGTACTCATCGATTCGAGCCAGTCCAGTTCTCACTCATGGTAGACGCCCCCGGCCTTGTCGAGCACCTATTTGGTGGGCGATCGCTCCACGTTGTGACCCCGGCCCCTCGGCCTTTCTCGGCCCAGCATCTGATCGAGAGCTCTTTTCCTGCCTGCCGCGTTTGCCGTTTGGATTCTCGCACGATTATGTTGAAATCATGGGAGAGAACTGGGGAATCGCCCTTCGGTGGGCGTGGGCGGCTGCACTTCTGATCGGCATGGCGTTTTCGACGCCGGTATCCGCCCAACCCATTGCGGACGACGTCGCGGCTAAGGAGTACTTCGAAGCGGGACGAGTCGCCTTCGACCAGGCGGACTACGAAAGCGCCCTGATCTACTTCAGGCACGCGTACCGGACGAGCGGCCGAGGGGCACTTTTATACAACATCGGTGTCGCCGCCGATCGCTTGCAACGCGACCAAGAAGCGGTTGAAGCCTTCGAGCAGTACCTCGAAACGACCGAGAAACCGACGCGTGAATCCGAAGTGCGCACGCGTATCGAGGCGCTGCGAAAATCGATCGCGGACAAGGAAGCCACCGAGCGCGCGCTCATGGAAGCCGAGCTTCGCTACCGACAGATCGCGGAAGGGAACAGCCGAAAAATACGCGATCCCGCGCCTCCTTCGCCTTCCGCGAGCATCGGCGCGACCGAGTCGCGTACCGGAGGCGTCGCCTTTGAGATGCCTCAGTACACCGATCCGGTCGATCGGCCGAACGCGAAGAAGAAGAAAAGGTGGCCATGGATCGTTGCTGCCGCCGCGGTCGTCGTGCTGGGAGGCGTCACCGCCGGTGTCGTCGTTTCGCAGCGTTCCAAACAAAGTCAGCCGCCGTCCGGCGGTTTCGCGGTGAACTGGTGAGTCGAATCGCCCAAAACCTCCGCATCGTCGGCGCGCTTCTTGGCGTGGTCGCGTTGGGTGCGACCGGCTGTGGCAGCGCGACGAGCACCGAAGGCCTCAACATGGAGGTTTCCTTTGCCTCGGGGGTCCCGCGGGCGGCCCGGGACGAAGCGATTCGGGTCGAAGGCTACCTCGTCGCTTCCTGCGATTCGGTTGAGATTCCCGAGCGACCCAGCGACGCGATCGGCAGCACCTTCACGCTTCGCGATGGCACCGAGGGGCCGCCGATCCCGGTTCCCGACCCGGGCGAATACGGACTGTACGCCGTGGCGCTGGACTCGAACTGCGCCGTCGTTGCTGCAGGGTGCGACGCGGTCACGATACTCGCCGATAGCCAGTCTACGCTGCCCGTCACGATGGGCGCGTTCTTCCTCGAGGGCTGCGCGGCCGGCGAGCAGTGTTCCATCGACACCGGCGCGTGCATCGGGCCGGATGGCGGCGCAGGCGGCGCTGGAGGCACCGGTGGCGCCGGGGGCAACGACTGTGTGGACGCCGACGAGGACGGCTACTGCGTCGACAACGATTGCGACGATTCCGTCCCGACATGCAACCTAGACTGCACGACGAACTCGGACGGCGGCGCGCACGCCGATTGCTTCGAAACATTCTGCGGAACCAACCCGAACGACGCCGGCTCCGAGTGTCGTGAGGTGCGGAGCGAAGAGGAATACCACGCTGCAATCGATGCAGCCAACGCCAATGGCGGCCCGGATTTCATCGTTCTCCATGACATCACGATCACCGATAGCAATCCACCCAACATCGAAGACGAAGCGGGACTTACCATCCGGCAGGTTGCAGGCGCCACTCTGACCGTCAACTCGCCCGGCACGGGGCCCGGGACCGATCGAACCGTCTTCAAGCTCGAAAGCGACAACAACCTGATCGACGGCGTCCATGTCCTGAACGTGTCAAACGCGCGAAGCATCATCGAAATCAAGGCGGACGACAACATCGTACGAAACTGCCACATCCAAGGATTCGAAAGGCGCGGCATTTACATCGACGGTGGAGCCAACGCGCAGGTGCTCAACAACGTCATCACTGGCGGTTTGGACGATCAAGGCAATGAACGAGCCGGCATCATCGTTAGAGACGCGACAGGCTCGGTGGTCGCAGGCAACACGGTGGCCCAGAACGCCATGGACGGCGTGCAGGTTCGCAACGCCAACGCCGTCTTCATCGACCACAACACGATTGCTGACAACGGTGGCTCCGGCCTCGATTTCTATGATGAACCGTCGAGCGACGTTTGTGTTCGGAACAACAATGTCACCGACAACGGCGAGTTCGGGCTGGACGCCTCAATCTCCATTACCTTCGATGTCGCTTCGGCCTGCACCGGGCCGCTATCGTCGGGTCCAACGTACGGCAACAACGACTTCAATAATACAGACGGCCCATGCGGCGGCAGCGAATGCAGCACATGCAGCTGTCTGCCCTCAGGCTCCTTCTGGGAGCTCAGCGCCGACCCGCTCTACTCGAGCGTCACCGTCGGTGACCCAAACCTCTACTGTCTCGGAGCGTCATCCCCGCTCATCGACCGCGGCGCCGACCTCGCCTACGACCGAAACGGCCCCGCCCCCGGCAACTTCAACGCAAGCGCCCCCGACATCGGCAGCCAAGAAAGCGGCAACTAGGGGACACGCTCCCCCTTCGCAAGCCGCCTGATTTCAACAGCTTGCACCCCACACCGCGAAAACACCCGTTTCCCAGACTACGGCAGCGAGCATTCGTAGCTGAGATGGACTTCGTGAACGTCCTTCGTGATCACCGTACCGTCATCTCGCGTCGTGGTTTTTTGACCAACCACGACCCGCCTCTCGTCGACGATGGTGTAAGGACCTCCACAGTGCGCTTCCATCCGGCGTCGCGCTTCATCGCGTGAGCCCCGATCATTGGCGACGGCGATCGTTCCTCCCGAAGCGTCACGCTGCACGGTCGATACATAGGTGTAGTAGCCGCAGGCATTCGCAACGAGCAGCAAGACGGCAAGTAGGGCACGAAGCATGAACCACCTCCTGACCCTGCGACGAAATGAGCGATGCCGATATTCTCCGCTTCTTCGCGGTCATCCGGGGAGTGAATCTGGACAGCCGTCGTTCTTCACTCACCGCCGGCTTGTCTTGTTGTTCGCGCGCGATAATACTCGGCCTCAGCGCGACACCGGCGGTTCGTCCGGGCCCGTGTTCAGGAGAATCATCTAATGAAGTGGAGACCGATTATTTCTTTCATGGCCCTGACGATTGCCGTCGTCGGTTGTGGTGATGACGGCACGGATGGCAGTGGCGGCACAGCCGGTAGCGGCGGCACGGCTGGCAGTGGCGGCACGGCTGGTAGCGGCGGCACGGCTGGTAGCGGCGGCACGGCTGGCATGGGTGGTGTCGGCGGCGACGGCGGCATGGGCGGCGTTGGCGGCATGGGCGGCGTTGGCGGCATGGGCGGCGTTGGCGGCATGGGCGGCGTTGGCGGCATGGGCGGCGTTGGCGGCATGGGCGGCGTTGGCGGCATGGGCGGCATGCCCGCTATCTCGTTCGCTGCGGACATTCAGCCTTACTTCGAGCCGGGCCTTGCGGACTGCGTGGATTGCCACACTGGCAACGGCCCTGCGGGCGTCGGCCTCGACAGCTACGCCAACATCTTGGCGGGCGGCGACAACGGCCCGCTGGTGGTTCCCGGCGACTCGGCCGATCCGACGGCGCTTCTCATCCCGGAGCTCAACGCCAATCACAACGACGGTCCGGACGACGCGGGTTTTGTCGTGACTCTCAGTCAGTGGATTGACGAAGGCGCGCCGGACAACTGACGTCATTGGCAGCACCGCTCGAAGAGCTAGTTCCCAACCGGATCTGGCTCCAAACGTACCCGGTCCACTATGCGGGTTTGGACTTCTACGCGCGAGATACGGTGGCGTCGAGCGCAAGCAAATCGAGTCGGACGCCAAAGCGGTCCTCCGCAAAGCTTGGGCGCGGCCACTGAGCTTCAAAGAGTAGGGCGCCAGGGCGAACAGGCGTAGACTGCATCGGTGGCTCGGGGACGCAAAGCCGGCTCCGCAGAACTGAACGACGCCCGGCGGGTCGCCAAGGACCGCTTTGGCATCAAGAAGCTCCACCCTGAGCAAGCGCGCGCGATCGAGGCCGTGCTGTCCGCCCGCGACACCCTGGTGGTGCTGCCGACCGGCTACGGGAAGTCCCTCATCTATCAGGCAACGGCGCTCTTGTTCGACCGACCAACCATCGTCGTCTCGCCCCTGATTTCTCTGATGCGCGACCAGGAGCGAAAGCTTCGTGAGCGCGGCGCGCCGGTCGTGCGCATCGACAGTACGCTGCGTGCGACAACCCGACGCCAAGTATTGGCCCGCCTCGGCAAAGGCGGCTCGCTGATCGTCCTGACCACGCCCGAGACCCTCGAGTCGCTCGCCGGTTCTACGCTCGCCGAGGTGAAGCCGGCTATGTTGTGTGTGGACGAAGCGCACTGCATCTCCGAGTGGGGGCATGACTTTCGTCCATCGTACCTGCGTCTTGGAGCGCTTCGAAAACCGCTGGGCAATCCCGTCACGCTGGCCCTCACCGCGACGGCCACACCCCGCGTTCGAAAAGACATCACCGACCGTCTCAAGATGAGAAATCCGGTCGAGGTGATCGCCCCACCGCACCGCAAAAACCTTCGCTTGTCCGCAAACATCGTTTGGGGAGACGACAAGATCACTAGTGCCGCTCGATTGATCCGCCGATTGCCGCGGCCCGGCATCGTCTACTGCTCGACCACGAAGGCGGTCGACCAGGTTGCGAGCGCGCTTGCCCGCGCCCAGATCCCCTCGGCGCGCTACCACGGAAAGATGAAAGCCGCCGAGCGCGCTTCGACCCAGCGGAGGTTCATGAAGCCGACGCGTCGCCTCGTCATGGTCGCCACCAGCGCCTTCGGCATGGGTATCGACAAGCCGAACATCCGCTACATCGTCCACTACCAGGTCCCCGGCTCGCTCGAGCAGTACGTACAAGAAGCAGGTCGTGCCGGCCGAGACGGCAAGCGTTCAGACTGCGTCCTGCTCTTCGATCCCAACGACCTCCGCATCCAAGAGCACCTCCAGAAGAAGGGCCGGTCGAATCCGGCACAATCTCGCCGCGTGGTACAGGCTCTCGTTGCTTGGATGGACGAAGGCAAGCCGGTCAAGCCCAAGGAAATAGCATTGTCGGCGCGCGTTCCGGTCACCGCCGCCCGAGCTGTATGTGCGCAACTCGAAGAACTCGGCGTCATCCAAATGCTGAAGCGCGGGGAGTACAACGCCAGCGCGCCGGCTCGTCAAATCCGCGCGAGTGCCACCGACCTAGCGGCACGCTTGGAGACCCGCAGACTCCAAGACGCCCGCCACCTTCAGACCATTGCAGCGTACGCCGAAACCGACGACTGCCGCAGCGTCTTCATTCGCCGCTATTTCGGCGAAGCACACCCACCGAAATGCGGCATCTGCGACAGCTGCCGCCGCTAGGGCTACCTCGTCACCCAGGCGTCGTCGCCCCGTCAACCCGCGACCCCGAACCGAACACGCCGCTCAGGTGCGTCACCAACCTCGGCACGATTCGTTCATGGGCGTCTTCCTGCAGGTAGTGCCCGGCATCGGGGAGGCGCAGCACGTCCGCGTTTGGAAAAGCAGGGAGCCAGAGATCATCGAGGTACTGGGGGAGGAAGGCGATGTCTTTCATGGCCCAGGCGATCATCGTGGGCTTGTCTCTAAGCGATGCGAGCCCCTCCTCGACGTCTCCCATGAAGTCGGCGACGCGGCCCGTGGAGTCCGCTGGGATCTCGCGAGGAAAAACCAGAATCGCGGTGCGGGACGAGTACGTAGGGTGGGGCGCCAAATAGGCGGCGCGCATCTCGGGGGTGATCCTGTCTTGGTGCATGATGCCGGCCTTGAACAGAAACCCGCGGACGAACATGTGACCGCCCTTGACCATGATTTCGCCGATGCCAGGCGTGCGGAAGAGCCGCAGCGGGAGCGGCAACTCCACCTTGCCGGGGGGCCGATGCGCGAACGTGTTGAGCACGCACAGCGCAGCAATACGATCGGGGTGCCGCGTCGCCCAATAGAACCCGAGCGCACCCCCCCAATCTTGCGAGACGAGCGTCGCGTCATGAAGGTCCAACGACTCCAGCAGGGCCTCGAGCCGTTTGGCATGGCGCGGCACTTGGTAGAGCTCCGCTCGGTCCGGCTTGTCGGAGCGCCCGAAGCCCAAATGGTCGGGCACGATGCAGCGATAACCGGCGGCGACCAGCGGAGGGATGAAATTGCGATAGAGATATCCCCAAGTCGGATTGCCGTGCACCATCACCACCGGCTTTCCGTCGCGAGGGCCCTCGTCCACGTAGTGAAGCTTCCCGTCCGCATGCTCGAACCAGCGCGGCTCGTACGGCCAAGTGCCTCCAAAGGTCCAGTCGTCTGTCGCCATCGAGCCCTCCTCTCGAGTCGAATCGCCATCATGCGGATCCCATCGATTTTCGTCAACGACAACCACGGAGCCCTCCGCATCTCAGCGCTGTTGACGCCTCGACGAAAAAGAAGGGATGATGTCCTGGCTTCGAATGAATCGCTCCAACGCGATAGGACATTATGCGAATAGCCAAAGAAGATGTTCCCATTAAGATTGACGCTCCCGGAGCTGTCGCGCGTCAGCAGACGGAGTTCGGCGACGCTAGCGGATTCGGAAAGATCAGCGGCGAGTATTTCTCCCTAGGCGCCGGCGCCGATCTGGCCCCGTTGCTCAGCGGCCTGGAGGGCGACCTCTGCCAGTGCCCCCACTGGGGCTACATCATGCAGGGGGTGCTGACCGTCACCTACGGGAGCGGCGAAGCCGAGAGAGTGGGTGAGGGCGATCTCTTCTACTGGCCACCGGGGCATACAGTGTCGGCGCTGGAAGATATCGAGATGGTGCTCTTTAGCCCTCAACGAGAGCACACCCATGTTCTCGATCACATCCTCCAGAAGATGAAGGCCTAGCAAAACGCGGTGCCCCTCCTTGCTGGAGGACGTCTTGTTCGTTCGATCCGTCGGGCATACGCAGAGTTGATGAACACCCGCCCCGACCGGCTGGCGATGGCTGTCTTGGCAGCCGCCTTTCTAGGCTGCGCGCCCAATCTGGCTCGTGCAGGCCCGCCCCTCATTGCAGACGATCCCAATACGGTAGGTCCCGGCGTCGTGCAGCCCATCTTCGCGGTGAGCACCTTTCGTCAGGACGATGAAACCCTGGTCTTGGGCCCAACCGCAGATGTCACGATTGGGCTCGTCGACTCCCTCGATGCAACGGTGATCGCCACCCTCGCGAGCCTGCACGACGTCACAGGCAACCCTCGATGGACACTGAGCGGGCTTTTCGCGGTAGGCGTCAAATGGCAGTTCTTCCGCCGGAAGCGTGGGTCCCTCTGTTTTTCTCCCGCTTACATAATCGACACCGCTGAGCCCAAGCGGTCGGGCATCCTGCTGCCCATCGAAGGGGAGCTCGCGGTAGGCCGCGGCAAGGTCGTGATTGGATTCGACGTCGGCTACGTCGTGCAGCAGCGTCAGGGCCACGAGTGGTTTGTGGCCTTGTACGCAACCTGGGCGGCCACTCGCCGACTCAACGTCCTCGGCGAGCTCTGGGCGGTGTCGTTTGGACAGACCGGACCCACGGAGCTCGGCGAACCCATCGGAACGGATATCGGCACGTCGGTCGGAATCGACTACGGGCTCATCGGCAACGAGCTTCGCCTCCTCGCCGCGGTCGGTACAGGCATCGTCTCGTGGGGCGCGTCGCGCGTCGACATCCGCGCGTACTTGGGCGCGCAGTTCACCTTTGGGACCCGACGAGACCGCTGGCGTTCGACAAGACCCTAAGTCGTGGTTCAAGGTAACGGTCTGCCTCCTGAGCGGGGGGAGAACCCCATGAAGGCAATCGTCCAAGACCGCTACGGCAGCGCCGATGTTCTTGAGCTCCGCGAGATCGAGCCCCCCGAAGTCGAAGACGACGAGGTGCTCGTCTGCGTTCGTGCGGCCGGCGTGGACCCGGGTGTGTGGCATGTGATGACGGGCCTGCCCTACCTGATCCGCATTGCGGGCTACGGGTTCCGCGCGCCCAAATCTCCGGTTCGCGGCAACGATCTCGCGGGGCGAGTGGAGGCTGTCGGGAAGGACGTGACGCAGTTTCAGGTGGGCGACGAAGTCTTCGGCACCTCGGACGGCACCTTCGCAGAGTATGTATCTGCAAAAGCGACCCATCTCGCGCCCAAGCCCGCAAACCTGAGCTTTGAGCAGGCGGCCGCCGTGCCCACCTCTGCCCTCACCGCCCTGCAAGGTCTTCGCGATCATGCAGAAGCTCAGCCTGGCCAAGGCATCCTGATCATCGGCGCGTCGGGCGGCATCGGAACGTTCGCCGTGCAGCTCGCCAAGGCGTTCGGCGCGGAAGTGACCGGCGTGTGCAGCACGAGCAAAGTAGACATGGTTCGCTCCCTCGGAGCCGACCACGTGATCGACTACGTGTCCGACGACTTCACACAAAGGCCACAGCGCTATGACGTCATCCTCGACATGGCGGGAAACCGCTCGCTGTCCACTCTGAGGCGTGCGCTCACGCCAGAGGGCACGCTCGTGATCATCGGCGGCGAGGAGGGCGGCCGGTGGCTCGGCGGCACCGACCGCCAGATCCGTGCGCTTCTCTTGTCGCCCTTCGTTCGCCAGAGGCTCCGCACCTTCGTTGCGAAGGAAAGTGCAGACGACCTGCTGGTTCTCAAGGACCTGATCGAGTCGGGCAAGGTCACACCCGTCGTCGATAAAACTTTCGCTTTGCGCGAAGCCGCCGAGGCCATCCGATATCTCGACGAAGGTCACGCCCGCGGAAAGCTCGTTCTCTCCGTGCAACGCGACTGAAACGGGTTCGGCCTGGGTCCCGAAACCGCGAAAACACGACGGATCAGGGCAGCGCGCGACTCTCTCACTTGATCAAGCCGGCGACATGCCCCACCACGGACGCCTAGTTATGACTTCTACACTTCGATTTTTCCTCCTCGCTTCTCTCGTCAGCCTCCTGCTCGCGTGCAGCAGCTCCACGTCCACCGAGAACACGGCCGCGGTCGATGCGCCCGATGCCCTCGGCCCCCGTGCCGTCGGCCACTCTTCCTTCACCGCCGTCGACGCCGCGCGCGCGGATCGATCGTTGCTCGTCGATGTCTGGTATCCGGTCGACGACGAAGACGCGGCCGACGCACCGCTCGCCCAATACCTCTTGCTCGGCCCGCTCGGCCTTCCTTCCGAGGTCGCGGTCGAGGATTTGCCGGTGTCGTCACGACCAAAGCAGACCCTCCTCGTGTTCTCTCATGGCTATGGGGGAATCTCGATTCAGTCGTTCGGCTTGATGGAAGCTCTGGCCAGCCATGGCTTCATCGTGCTTGCGCCCGAGCACAGCGGGAACGCGCAGTCGACACCGGCCGAATCGACCGACTCCTTCGACGAGGCCGCTGCCAAGCGCGTCCCCGACGTCTCGTTCCTCATCGACACCATGTTCGGCCGCAATCAGGATCCACAGGACCCCTTCTACCAACGCATCGACGAGAGCGCAGTCGGTGTCGTCGGCCACTCGTTTGGCGGGATGACAGCCGTCGGCATGGCAACGGGTTGGGCGGGTGCGCCTGCGGACCCCCGAGTCATGGCCATCGCACCGATTTCCGCAGTCATCGACGGTGAGCTGCAGAGCGACGACCGGCCGAGTCCCAATGCCGGTTTCACCCAGGAGCAGCTCGAGAGCATCACCGCGGCCGTCATGCTGATGGGTGGCACGGAAGACACCAACGTCCCGATCGGCAACAACGCGATTGCGTTCGAGCAGATGGTCAACGCGTCTCCGCTATACAAAGTCGACATCATCGGCGCGAATCACAACCACTTTGCGGCAATCTGCGCCATCGCCGGCTGGCTGCTCGATCGCGGCTGGGGCCCGGAGATCTGGCCGGAACTGGGCGCCGAGGCACTCATCGAACCCTATGAGACCACCTGCGGCCCCGACGTGCTCGGCATTGAAGAAGCCAACCGCCTGCAGAACCTCTACATCGTCTCGTTCTTCAAATCGCAGTTGCGCGATGAGCGCGGCTACGAGCGGTTCCTCACCCCCACGTTCGCCGAGACCGAACCTGGGGTCACGTTCACGGTGAAGTAAGAGACAGGCCAGGCGTGGCGTGACCGAGAACAACCCACTCGACCGCGCCATGTTCATCGGATGCCTGATCGTCGCCGGCGAAGCGGTGTTCAGCTTGCCGTTTCACGTCGCGCGATATTTTCGCCCGACGGTTCTTCGAGTATTCGACTTCACCAACACCGAGCTCGGCGCGGTCCAAGCCGTTTATGGCGTAGTCGCCATGCTCGCTTACTTCCCGGGTGGCCTGCTCGCGGATCGATTCCCTGCGCGCCGGCTCCTCACCGGGTCTCTCCTATGCACGAGCGCGGGTGGCCTCTACTTCGCCACGATTCCCGGGTTCAACGGTGCCTGGTGGCTCTTTGCGTACTGGGGTCTAACGACCATTTTGCTGTTCTGGGGCGCGCTCATCCGAGCCACCCGAGAGTGGGGTGGAGCCGACGAGCAGGGCCGTGCCTACGGTCTTCTCGACGGGGGTCGCGGCCTCTTTGCCGCAGTCGTCGCTGCAGGCGCTGTGTTCGTCTTCCAGCTCATGCTTCCCGAAGATCCGGCAACCGTCACCCCAACCCAACGAGCCGACGCGCTTCGCAGCGTCATCTTCGTCTACACCGCGGCGACCGCCCTTGCCGGTGCCTTGTGCTGGTTCTTCGTGCCCGAGCAGCCGTCGCGCTTCGAGGGGCATGCGCCTGTCCTTCGAAACCTTCGTAAGGTGCTGCGGCTTCGATCTGTCTGGCTCCAGGCACTCATCGTCGTCTGCGCCTACGTGGGATACAAGGGCATCGACAACTATGCGCTCTTCGCGGTGCAGGCCTATGGCATGAGCGAGGTCGAAGGCGCACGGCTGACCGCGCTCAGCGCATGGGTGAGACCGGTTGCCGCGATCGGCGCGGGTCTCTTGGCCGATCGATTTACCGCTTCGCGCGTGTCGACGCTCTGCTTCGCGACGATGATCGCTTCCTACCTATGGTTCGGCCTGACAGACCCCGTGCCCGCTACTCCGTGGGTCCTCTACGCCAACGTCCTCGTCAGTTGCGCCGCGGTGTTTGGCCTGCGTGGCGTCTACTTCGCGCTCTTCGAGGAAGGCTCGGTCCCCCTCGAAACGACCGGGACCGCCGTCGGCCTGGTCTCGGTGATCGGCTACACGCCGGACGTTTTCGTGGCCCTCGCCGGCGGCTGGCTGCTCGACCATTCCCCCGGCATCGAAGGCCATCAGCACTTCTTTCTCTTTCTCTCCGCCTTCGCCGCCACCGGCTTCGTCGCAAGCCTGCGATTCCGCAACTAAGCGCGAGCTCCGACCGGTCGCTCACCGGATCTTGTCGGTCTGCCCTTCGATCGACTTGGTCGTTTGGTCGCTCCGTTTCTCCGCCTCCGACAGCAGTTGAGCTTCCCGCTTGCGCGCTTCGTCTACCACTTGGCTCGCGCGTTTGTCGGCCTCGCTGACGAGTTGCTTGGCGCGCTTGTCGGTTTCGGTCCGAAGGCGCTTGGCGCTTTCTTTGGCCGCAATGGCGGCGATAGGGTTTTTCGCACTCTTCTGCTCGAGCTGATCGGCCCGCGCGTACCCTTCCTTCCGCGCCAGCTCCGCCGCCTTGACCGCCTCCGCTCGGATCTGCGCCGCGCGTTTCTCCGCTTCTTCGATTAAGCGCTTCGCTTGCTCCGTCACTTCTTTCATCGCGCGCGCTTTCTGCGCCGAAAGCTCAGCCGAAACCGCATCCGCAACCGCTCCGCGGAGACCCTTAGTGTCGACGTCCACCGAAACCCGAGGCGCGGTGATCGACCCCGTCAGATTCGCGCGTACGCCAACCATGTTCGCCTTCGAGAGGTCCAGCTTCAGAACTTGCACCTCTTTGGCAAGCTTCGACGTCAGTTTGTCCAACGGAACATCGGTGGACACCTGATAGCTCATCTCCTGGTCTAGCCCATGCGTGCCGCCGACCAACATCGAGACCCCCCTTGCCTTGATCGTGAAGGGGGTTACTCGCACGGCGCCATCCTCGATCTTGAAACGCGTTCGAAAACTTTCGATGTCCAGTGGCTTCGGAATGCTGGGCACGGCTTCGTTGAGCGCCGCCAGCGGTCTGAATTGACTGTTGAGCTTGCTCTGGACCGCGGCGGCAATTCCACTTGCTGCGATCGACTTGAGCTGAGGCGACAGGTCTTCACCCAGGGTTCCGCTCGCATCGAGGTCAGTCGAGAAGCGGCCGTCGAGGAACTGGGCAACGGGCACGAAGGCGCGCATTGACGGAAGCGATTCGAACGCTTCGACGAAACGTGCCTGGTCCACTCCGTAGTGAATATCAAACCTCGCAGGGGCGCCGATGGGCGTCTCCACTGTGCCATCCGCCTTCATCGACCCGCCAAGCGCATCTGCGCGAACGCCCTCGAGGAAGAGCTTTCGATCCCGCAGCCTGCCTGCGCCTTTGAAGTTTCGGAGCACTAAATCTTCGTAGGTGAGCGTTCCGACCTCGAACTGAAGCTTTGCGTCGATGTTGTCGGGCAGCAGAAACGCTTCCTCCGCACCTGCATCGGAGGGCTCACTCGACGCAAAGTCCTCGACCCGAAGGCTCTTCGACTTCAGCCACACGCTTGCGGTGACTTTTTGATCGTCCAACAGTAGCGTGGTCAGTGGCGAGACGATGCCGCTCACGCTGAGGTCGCTCCCCCCGACCTGCGCCTCGAGCTCCTTGATCGTCGTGCTCTCCGGGGAGAGCACGATGCGGGCGGTGCGGATGCGGAGCGCAGGACTGTTGGTCGGGCTGTAGCTGAGGTCCGAGACCTCGACATTTCCCGAAAGCGTTTCGATCCGCTCTCCCTTTGCGACGAGCTCCACCGTTGCCACGATCAGGCCTTCCACCTTCTCGACGTCGGGAATCGGATAGGCCTTGGAGATCTCCGCCAGGTCGAAGCGTCCGTCCAAACTGAGGTCGATCCTTGGCTGCGAGATGGGCCGCGTGACGGTGACGCGGCCCTTGGCGCGGCTCTTCCCTGCCGCAAACCCGTACTTCGGTACGTCGATTCGCATCTTGTCTAGATTGCCGCCCGGGTGCTTCACCGTCGCATCGAGCAGCAGGTCGGTGACGCCGAGCGGAAGGTCTGGATATTTGAACGCTCCGTTCTGAACGTTGGCCGTCACCGAGAACGAAGGGATATCCTCGTCGCCGGGGCCCATCGCTCCCTGGATCGTCGCGGCGAGCGAGAACGTGCCGCTGGCGGTCAGCCCGTCGAAGTCCGCAGCGTAGGCATTGGGGACCGCGGAGATCAGCGCCTTGATCGGAAGCCCCTTCTTCGAAGCCAGCTTCAAGTCGAGCGCCGTCCCCTCTCCCGCCCAGCCGATCTCTCCGGTTCCCTCGAGGGCAAGCCGCTGCACAGCGATATCGAGCGCATGCAGCGTCAGAAGCTCTTTGTCCATGTCGACGGTGGCGTTCACGTCGACACTCGCTTTGGCCTTCTTCACATACGAGATCCCGCCGAGTCGAGCCGTCAGCTCATCGACCGTAGTCCTCGAGAAAAGCTCCTGAAGGGCGCCGGAAATCTTGGCGCGTCCGTCATGTTCGAGCCCTTCGACGATGACGCGGACACTCGGAGTGACATAGGTCAAAGCCCCATCGTCGATGCGGATTCGTTTGATCTCGAAGGCGACGGCCTCCCCCGTCGTAGCCGCGCCGTCCGCCTGCTCTGGAACGATGTCGTAGTTCGCCATTCCATCCGGGCGAACGATGATGTGCACCTCAGGCGCATTCACTTCAATCGACTCGATCGTGATTTCACGTCTCAGAACGAGCCCGATCAAGTCGATGCCCGCGCCGATCGACTTGGCCTTCAGAAGCGTCACCTCGGCGAAGTCGCCTTTTCCAGTGATCGCGAGCTCAGAGACGTCCGCGGTGAGCGTCGGAAACGTCGAGAGCAAGGAGAGATCGACATCGGAGAAAGTCACCGTCGCGTCGACGCGATCGTTGAGCTCGCTTCGCAACCGCTCAACGATCTGATCTCGGAACAGCACCGGCACGAGAGCCAGGCCAACGACGAGGACCCCCAGGACGGCAACGATTCCAATGAGTATGTTTCTCGTCGACTTTTTCATTCACCCTCACTTCCAACGGTTTCCGGGATCCCATCACCGTCGCGCTTCGGTTTCAATCGAGAAGCTCGCATACATCCAGCCCCTGGCGCACGAGTTGGAGGCGTTCCTGGCAGGCCTCCCGAGTGATGTAGCGTGGCAAGAACTTCGGAGGATCGAGCACGTGGCGGCTCTGGAGCTCGCGCACGATCGGAATGTGCTTGGCAGCGATCTTTCCAACGAAAAGGGGTTCGAGCTCGCCGCCGTTGCGCAAGTAATCTAAGACCGTCAAGAGCCCCCGAAGGTAAATGCAGTCTTTGACGAGGCCGCCGCCGCGAAAGATGCGGATCGTGATGTTGAACGCCTGTTGCCGAGAGAAGCCGTATCGACACAGGAGACGAAACACATCGACGAACGATGCACCGTTGGTGAGCGCGTCGACGCCAATCACGCGCGCTGCGAGGGTTCGCAGCCTTGCAGGGGTCATTCCACCGGTAAGGTACTCGGCGAGGACCGCAATGCCCTCTTGGAGCTCTTCGTACCCTGCGAAGCCGTTCCGAAGCTGCGTGAAACGCTGTGCCTTGCCGTTAAAATACGTGACCAGGTGCGTTCCAATCTCGTGCTGAATCAACGCGTCAACTCGGTTTACGGGAATCCTCGAGCGCGAAGGAACCAATAAGCGGCCTTTCGACACCATCAGACCCGAGCTCACGCCGGGTATGACTTCGACGGTCGCATCGACCCCGTCCCAAATCTCGCGATAGTGAGCGACCTCCTCCCTCGCTCGTTTAGCGAACTCCTCAGCCGGAATCGTACCGCCTCCGCCCCCGCCGTGCGATCGTGTCGTGCTCGAGATCTGCTCGAGAATCTGCTCTGCCGACCGCAAGAGCTGCTTTGAGACCGGCGCATAGAGCAAGATGCTACCGAGCAAAAACCGCGGGGTGCCGCGGTCGTGCAGCATGGTGAGCTGCCGATCGAGCTCGTCTTGCTTCTGACTGAACAAGAACGAGATCGTAGGGTCCTCAATTTTCTCCAGCGGAATCGCATACAGCTTGCGCTTTGCGAGGACAGGATCGACCGAGAGAGGGCGATACCGAAACGGAGGCACCTTTTCGAAGCCGCTCTTGCGAAATCCGTTCCACACCGCTTCGGTATTGATTGGATTCACCTGGAGTATCAGGTCGAACTCGGATGCAACCTGGTCGAGTTGGGCATCGACCTCCCAAACGGCTCTCACGAGCGCACGTCGCCCCAAAGACTGGAAGTTCTTCGGGCGGAGGCTCGTGTCGCGCTCGGCAAAATAAAAGAACGCGTGCTTGAGGGCGGGACCAAGTCGACGCCGGAGGTTCTTCAGCACAGCCGGGTAGACGTCGCTCCCGCCGGCCATCTGATAGATCGGCTCGACTTCGATCGTGATCTGCGCGCAGCCAAGGCGCCGCATGACGTCTTTCTTCAAGAGCGGCCGGTCGCGATGCGGGAACTCGCCTCCGTTCTGAACGATCTCGACAGCCGCGCGTCGTCCATTAATCTCGACCGCCTTAAGATGTCGTTCGAGCACCTCGATGATGGAGTCGATGTTGTAGCCCGGCGCCGAGCTGAACAATCGAAATGCGGGATGCGGACTCTCTTTCGAGCTCTCGACGACGGGAGGATGCTCCGGCGGACGAGAACAGATCGCTAAGATCAGAAACTGGTTGCCAAAGGTCGATTGAACTGTCTCGGCCAGCGCTTGGACCAGCGTCGCGGCCACCCTGCGACCGCCGTTTTCGGCAGACCTGTAGAGATACGAGGCCTCGGTAGTCACCAGCTGATTGGTGCCCGCGTCCGGTCGGTCGTCAGGCTGGACGTGCACAGCGATGAAAGGCAGAGGCCGGTCGACATGGAGCCTTCCAGAGCCAGGCAGTGTTCGTCGCAGTCGAACCCCGCCCGCCACCCGCTCTCGGATGGCGTTGGCAATCGCCACGGTCTTCGGAGCAGCCGCCTTCTCCGATGAGCTCGTCGACCCCTTCTTCTTTCCCTGGCCGGATGCCTTGGGGCTTGCCGTTTGGGATCCCTTGCCGTCCATGCTGCTACATGATCGCCATGCTGGCGTTGTCGAACTGGCGTCCGTAGTATTCCATCGCCCGCGTCTTGCGCTCGAGGGCCTGCATCACCGCTTCGGAGAAGTTCACATTTTCGAACTTCTGCGCGCTGCCGAGCCCACCGGGGCTAAACACGTTGGTCTCCATCAACTTGTCGCCGCCTTGGCGGACACGACGGAAAGCAGCGTACTTCCCTAGATCACGCACCTCCGGGCGAAGCTCATGTCCGTTGTGCGACGCAACCGCGACGAAAGGGCCTTCAGCCAATACCTGTGTCCACCCGCGTTCAAAGGTCTCTTGCATACGTCGCTCCTTGCTGATCAGCGACCACATGCTTGTTGTCCTCGATCGCCGGAGACTTCGCAACCGGATTCCCAAATCCAGTCACCGGGACCCCGACGCGTTCCCGAGCGAGCACCTGAAGCGCTCGAAGTTTGTCGCGCGCTCGTGAAGGCGCCACGGAGCTCACCGCTGACGAGCTGCGGCTTGTTCTCCAATCCAATGACGAAGAAGAACAGCACCATGAGCGCGTCGTTGATCCAGTACCAAAGCCGTAAGGACAGCTCCAAGGCACCGGCGTGCGAGGCTCCCCAGAAGCCGAGTCCGCCATCGTCGTCATTTGAGAACGGGCCAAAGCAGGTTCTGTGCCAGCCGTCGCTAACGGAGCTGAAACCTTCTGAGGAATCTTTTTGAGAGCTTTGCAGCGTCGGCCCGGTGGCTGGCTGCAGGAACTGCACTGGTGTCCGGTTGAACGAACGCAGACCTTGCACTGCTTTGAGCGCTTGCTCGGGCGCATGTTGTAGGTCGGTCGCGATTGCTCGGTGGCCACCGGCTAGGCATGGCGCTTGCTTCTGGCTTGGTCCCCGGAGGCAGCGATGACCCATCCGCAAACAGACTTGGTCACCCCTGAAGTGCTCGAGGAAATCCGTTCCCAAAATCAGCAGCTCCTCCGGGCGGCTCAGCGCATGGAAGCCAGCATCGAAACCGGTCGGCTCGCCGAAGCCATCTGCATCGCCAACGAGCTCGGCCAAGTCTTGCGAACGCAGGTACTACTCGTCGACGGGGTCCTCGATGTGCTGACACCGGACGACCGGTTCATCCGCTAGATTCGGAGCCGCTCTTGGCGAGCCCCCACTCCTCGAGGCGATAGTGAATCGTTCGCTTGCTGATTCCGAGAATCGCGGCGGCCTTGGTCGGTGAGCCGCCGACCGCCTCGAGGGTTCTCATGATCGTATAGCGCTCGACCTCCGCGAGGGTCACGCCGGGGACCAAGAGGCTCAAGGGCTCGGCCTCCTGCCCGGGTGCCTCGATTGGCAAATCCTCGGTGTCGATGAGGTCCTTCTCGCAGAGCACCACCGCCTGCTCGATCGCATGCTGAAGCTCCCGAACATTCCCGGGCCAAGGGTAGGCCAGCAACGCTTGCTTCGCGTCATGGGTGAAGCCGCCCACCTTCTTGTCGTTCTCGTCCGCGTAGAGCCGGACGAAATGGTCGGCCAAGAGCGGAATATCGCTGGGCCGCGCGCGCAGCGGCGGAACCTCGAGGACGACCACCTTCAGTCGAAAGTAGAGGTCTTCACGGAACTTCCCGTCTTCTACTAGCGATTTGAGGTCGCGGTTCGTCGCGGCGACGACGCGTACGTTCACCTTGACCGTTTCGTTTCCGCCCACCCGCTCGAGCTCCCGCTCCTGCAAAAACCGAAGCAATTTGATTTGCACCGAGAGCGGCATCTCGCTGAGCTCGTCGAGGAATAGGGTCCCACCATCGGCCTGCTCGAACCGTCCCCTTCGTCGCGTGACCGCTCCGGTGAACGCCCCCTTTTCGTGACCGAAAAGCTCGGACTCCAGGACACTCTCGGCTAGGGCCGCGCAGTTCAGCCGAATCAAGGGACCCGTGCTCCTCAGGGAGTGCTCATGAATCGCTTTCGCAATGAGCTCTTTGCCCGTGCCCGTTTCGCCTTGGATCATGACCGTCGCTCGGCTCTTGGCGGCTTGAAGCAAGCGGTTGAACAGGCGTTGCATCGAAGGATGCACGCCCACGACACGGTCCATGAGCCCGATCGTGGGCAAACTTGCCGCCGCTCCGGCTCGGGCTTCCATGGCGTCTCTCGCATGAAGAGGTTTTTCAAGAGACCGCTCCACGATGAGCGCCAGCGCGTCCGGCCGAACGGGGCGCGTGAGAAGGCGGTCTGCGCCGTACTCCAGGGCTTTGACCGCAGTGTCCGTGGAGCTGGTTTCCGCCATTGCGATGAACGAGGTGGCAGGAAGGAGTGTTCTGGCCCTCCGAAGGAAGTCGAAGCCACCCATCCGCTCCGGGTCGAGCGCGAGCAGCACGACGTCGGGCATCGACCGCTCCAGGTGCTCGAGCGCGGCGACGCTGTCGGGGGCCGTCTCCACGATGTGCCCAATCGCCGAGAGTTGCCCCTCTAGCTCCGATTGCAGAGCCCGGTCGCTCTCGACAATCAAAATCCGACCAGTCTGTCCCTGGGCCATGGTTCGAGGATGGCCCGACTGTGCTGGCGCGTCCATGACCCAGCCCAGTGCCCGTGCAGCGCTTGCATCGGTCGAATCTGAGGGAGGGCAAAATCTGCACTTGCGCCCCTCCTTTTCGCTGGCACACGTGCGAGCGGTCACCGCACTGGGCGCAATCTGAAGGCAGCGCTGTTTGGCATGGTTCCTGCTCGTAGCACGGCCCGATCGGGAGCAGATCGAAGCCCGAAACGAAAGACGAGACGAGGAGAGAACGAAGATGAGAACGCATCTGAATACGGTTTTGACGATGGCCCACGGCCCTGAGCGTGGCGTCGATGGCTGGATACAAGCTGGAAGGCGGGCTCATGTTGACAGGCGCATGCGATCCGCGGGGCACAGAGGAATACAACATCGCCCTCGGCGAACGACGTGCCAGCGCCGTTCGCGACTACATGCGCGCGCTCGGTTTGAATTCGAGCCGGATTTCAATCACCTCGGTAGGAGAAGAGATGGCGACTGGCACCGATGAGGCGAGCTGGGCTCGAGACCGCCACGTCGCTGCGAGCGCGGAATGATCGCCACCGCACCCTGAACCACGCACCTGGGCGCCCGCATCTGGAGATGCCGGTCGCCCTGACTCAGCAGGAGAATGCTCATGAAGCTCGACGACACGACAAACCAAATTCTGTCTTCCCTGACCCAGTGGAAGCTGAGCCT
Source organism: uncultured delta proteobacterium (assembly GCA_963712235.1). GTDB lineage: Bacteria > Myxococcota_A > Polyangia > Polyangiales > Houyiibacteriaceae > SG8-38. Next base: position 217,165 of record CAVQHC010000017.1, on the reverse strand, counting down.
CATCGCGGCGCTTCCCAACCTCGTGACGGCGTTCATCGTCTTGATCCTGGGATGGGTCTTGGCCTGGACCCTCCGTAGAGTCGTCCGCCGGGTTTTTCGAAGGCTTGCCGCGCAGATCCCCTCGGGGACGGGCCGCGCGGCCTGGTCCGAGGCAGTCGACGACAATGACGTGGGCAACGTGGCTGCCGGTGGCGTGTACTGGTTGGTTCTGTTGGTCACCTCGATGGTCGCCATCGATGCGCTCGATATTGCGGTCTTCAGCCGCTGGGTCGGCGCCTTCGCCAGCTACCTGCCGAGATTGGCGCTCGCCGCTGCGATCTTGTTCGTTGGCATCGTCGGGGGTCGGCTCGCGCGCAACGCGATCGTCAAGACGGCCATTCGATTGCCGGTATCGCAAGCCCGAGGCCTGGCTCGTTTCGCGCAGCTGGCGATCGTGATCGCCACCGGCCTGGTTGCGGCAGAGCGGCTGGGGCTAGATGTGTCGCTTCTGAGCGCCGTGTTCATGATTTTGGTGGCGGCCACACTCGCGGCTGCAGCGTTGGCGTTCGGCCTCGGGGCCCGCGACATCGTGGCGGACATTCTGGCGATGCACTACGTGAACAAGTCCCACCGGATGGGCCAGCGGGTTCGTCTCGGCCAGGACGAAGGACGGATCGTCAGGACGAGCCGGACTGCGGTCTCGTTGGAGACCGTCGACGGCGAGATGTCGATTCCAGGTCGAGATTTCGTGAATGCACGCTGCGTGCTCTTGAGCGAGGAGGGTTCCCGTGGAGCTTGAACCGAGGTTGCTCCAGGCCTTCGCGGATGCGCACCCGGCCGAGCTCGCACGGGCGTTGGAATCACTCTCCGCAGCGAATGCCGCAGATGTGATGGAGGAGCTTTCCTTCGATCGCTTGGCCCAACTGCTCCCGTGGCTCGCCCCTCCGTTGGCGGCGAGCTCCCTCGAGCTCGTCGAGGCGAACAAGGCTGCAGCGGCGCTTTCGGCGACCCGCCATGACGTCTCCGCTTCGATCATTCGCGCGATGGGCGTAGAGCCGCGTTCGCGCGTCATCGAATCGCTGAGTCCGGCGGCTCGCAAGGCAACCAAAGATCTGCTCCGTTACGCCCAGGACACCGCGGGCGCACTGATGGACCCACAGGGGCTCGCCATCGCCGAAACCGTCTCGGCCGGCGATGCGCTGACCCGGCTTCGCAGGGCGGCAAAGCACGCTTTGCACTATGTGTACGTGGTCTCCGAAGACCAAAGGCTCGTGGGTGTAGTCAACCTTCCCGAGCTCATAGCGGCAAGGCCCGATCAGCTTCTCGGGCTGATCGCGGTTGGTCCCGTCCAATCCGTTTCCGCGCGCGCTACCTGGCAGGCGATTTTGGACCACCCGGCGTGGAAGCAATTCCACGCGCTGCCCGTCGTCGAATCCGGAGGACGTTTCGTCGGCGTCCTCCGCTACGCGTCGATTCGAAAGCTCGAAGAGCGCATGCTGGACACCGGGCACCAGGATCACGCCGCCCAAACCGCTGCGGCCCTGGGCGAGCTCTATGGCATCGGGCTGCGTGGACTGGTCGAGTCGGCGGCAGCGGTCGTCATGGGGTCGGGCGAAGCGGATCGGGGGCGCAAATGAGCACCGCGGTTCACGAGGTCGTAGGGCAGTTCATGCGTTTGCATCCCGGGGAGGTGGCGCGGCAAATGGAGAGCGCCGCGCCCGAAGAGGTCGCCGCCGTGCTCGCCGTCGAATCGCCGCAGACGACGGCGCGGGTTCTTGGTTACTTGCAAGGGGACTACGCCGCGACGGTCCTGTCGGCCGCAGGAGAGAAGGGCGTGGACCACCTGGTCTCCGGGCTCGACCCTGCACATGCGGCCAACCTGCTCGCACGCCTCCCCGAAGAAACACGTTCCGACCTGCTCGGTGCGCTCTCGACGTCCCTGGCACAAGAAATCAAAGAAATCCTCGCCTTTCCTCCGGGCACCGCGGGCCAGATCATGGATGCGAGGGTCGCTGTCTTCACCAAAGAGACCTCGGTCAGAGATGCTCTCGAGCGAATTCAGAAGCTACGAAATCGAAGAATATCAGACCTCGTCGTCGTCGACGACGAGGGGGCTTTCAGCGGCGTGGTGCGCCTGCAAGACGTCGTGGGCGCAGCACCGGACCAGCAGTTGGCAGAGCTCAAGAGCCCGCGCGTCGTGTCCGTCCATCCCATGACCTCGCGCGAGGAGGTGGTCGAGCTCTTGAACAAGTACCACCTATCGAGCCTACCGGTGGTCGACCTTCAGAACCATGTCGTGGGCATCATTCGACAGGTCGGCCTGGTCGAGGCTGCACAGGCCGATGCCATCATGGACCTGCAGCAGATGGTCGGTGGTTCGCGAGAAGAGCGCGCGCTGTCGCGACCGTGGGTCGGTGTACGAAGCCGTCTCCCCTGGTTGAACATCAACCTGGTCACCGCATTTTTGGCCGCGTCGGTCGTGGGCCTCTTCGAAGGCACGATCGCTCGCTTCACCGCTGTTGCTGTTTTGCTCCCGGTAGTTGCCGGTCAGTCAGGAAACACCGGGGCTCAGGCCCTCGCGGTCACGATGCGCGGGCTGGCCCTGCGAGAGTTCCGCGTGTCACAGGGCTTTCGGGTGCTGGTCAAAGAGCTGATCGTCGGCTTGGTCAACGGAATCGCGATTTCCATCGTGACTTCCGTCGGTGTCTACATTTGGAGCCGCAACCTCGGCCTCGCATTCGTCATGTTCTTGGCGATGATCATATCGATGGTCGCAGCGTCGGGCGCCGGGGCGATCATCCCCGTCGTGCTGGTCAAGCTGAACCGAGATCCAGCGACGGCTTCTTCGATCATTCTCACGACCGTGACGGACATTGTGGGGTTTTTCACCTTTCTGGGGCTCGCGACCTTGCTCGCCGACATGCTCGCGGCCTCTTAGCGCGCTGATCCGTCCGGAGAAGCTGGTATAGAGGATTAAGATGCCCGAAACGTCAAAGATGCGAGCGAGTCGCATGCCATGAGCGATCCGCACACACAGTTGGATGCCGTCGGGGTTGCGTGGCGCTTGGGCGCAACGCTTTTCTTCGTGCTCCTCAACGGCTTTTTCGTTGCCACGGAGTTCGCTCTCGTGAAGGTGCGTGCCACGCGCATCGACAACCTGGCGAAAGAAGGAAGCCGAAGCGCGGTTATAGTCCAGCACATCCTGAAGCACATGGATCGCTACCTTTCGGCGTGCCAGCTCGGGATCACCCTGGCCAGCCTGATTCTCGGAGCCTTGGGCGAGCCCGCAGTTTCGGTTCTCCTCATCGCTGCGCTCGATGGGCTCGGTGTCGAAGTTGCCCAGGATGCGGCCTGGGTCCCAATCGTCTCGATCACTATCGCCTTCGCCGTGATCACCGTCCTTCACATGACCGTGGGCGAACAGGCGCCGAAGATGTGGGCGCTTCGTAGGGCCGAGTCGACCGCCCTGCGCACGGCGCTGCCGCTGAAGCTCTTCACCTGGGTCTTCACCCCCTTCATTACCGTGATCAACAGCATCTCCAACTGGTTGCTGCGCCTGGCGGGCCTGCCCGCGCATCACGGCGACGAGGCCACGCATACCTCGGATGAGATTCGATCGATGCTCGCGCTTTCCTGGGCTGCGGGGCACCTCTCCAAGCTCGAGCATGACGTCACCGGGAACGTTTTTCGCATCATGGAGCTCGAGGTCCGGCACATCGTGGTTCCGCGCATCGACGTGGCATACCTCGCCATGGGCCTTACCGAAGAGGAAAACGTCGCGGTCATCCGGAACAGTGGGCACAGCCGTTTGCCGCTCTGCGAGGTCGGTTTGGACACGATCCTCGGCTTCGTGCACACCAAGGATGTGATGCAGCAGGCCCTCGACGGAAAGGGGTTGAATTTCCGCGAGCTGGCCCGAGACGCGGTCTTCGTTCCCGACACGATGTCGATTTCCAACTTTCTCATCGAGCTGCAAACCCACCAGCAACACTGTGCAGCCGTCGTCGATGAGCGCGGGACCGTCATCGGATTGGCCTTCCGGGAAGACGCGCTCGAGGAGATCGTCGGGCCGCTCGGAGACGAGTTCGATGAGATCGACCGAGAGTTCCAAGAGGTGCAGGAGGGCGTCTACGAAATCGCGGGCCGAATGTCCGTCCCCGAAACCTGCGACCGGCTCGATTTCGAGCTCAGCGAAGACGAGGCCGAAGACGAAGACACCATCGGCGGCCACGTCACCGCGCGCCTCGGACGCATGGCAAAGCCCGGCGACCAAGTGCTCGTCGGGCCCTATGTCGCAACCGTTTTGGACGTCAGTCGCCGCCGCATCCGTCGCCTTCGCTTGGAGCAGGCTCAGAGCGAAGAAGAAGGCGAACCTGAAACCGCGCTCTGAGGGGACACGCTCCCCCCTCGCCGGCCCTTTGATTTCAAGCACTTGAGGAGCACACCGCGAAAACCCACATCGAGACCGCTCGAACCAGCCGCGGGCCTCCTTCATGTACCAAGCTCTGAGGCGAGCTCCGCAAGATTGGCCGGGGTATGGTCGGGCCTCGGGTGTGGAACCGTCCACACCACGCCCGGGCGCGTGACGAAGGCACCGGGGATGCCGACGGCACGGGCCCCAATGATGTCCCAGTCGTGCGCGGCTACCATCAACGCCTCGGCAGGCTCCGCACCGAGATGGGCGAGCGTCAGGCGATAGGGGGCCGGGTCGGGCTTGAAGCGGCCGGCCTCCTCGACGCTGACGATGCGTTCGAAGCAGTCGACGATTCCCGCGTGTGTAAGCTGGCTGCGGATACCCGACGGCGAGCCGTTCGATAGGGCGACCAACCTAAAACCCGCCCCCGCCAGTCGAGAAAGCCCCCCGGGAACGTCCGGATGCGCCGGCAGCGATCGAAATCCAGCGACCAAGTGGCGCGCGTCCCGGTCTGAGAGCTCCTGCCCCTGCGTCAGCGCGACGGCGCGCAACGCCTCAACGCCGATGGTCTCGAATGAACGGAAGCTGTCGGTTGCATTGGCCACCAGGCTGCCGTGGAGCAGTCGGAAGAACCACTCCGCCAGCCTCTCCCCGCCGCCGAGCGCATCGGCGAAGACCGAGCGCAGCCGAGCGAGGTCGAGCAGAGTCTCGTTGACGTCGAAGATGAGGATTCGGGGGCTTTCCATGTCGATGATGATCGCGAGCGAGCAACCGCTAATTCTCCGCCAAGAGTTGCTTCGGCAAGGCCGGCCTTCGCATCAGTCGAACGAAGCCAGCCATTTGTGCGCCCAGGTAGTGGGTCGTCGCGCGAAGCGGGGAGAGCTGTGCGTCGGGCTCCTTGCCGTCGCTCATGCGCTCGAGCTGAGCGCCATGGTATCCCGCCTCGGCCATGGCGCTGAACTGCTTGTTGATGAATCGGACGGGCTTCACCTGCGAGACCATCGACGGGTCGCCCGCCACGAGCTTCGCTGGAAAATCCGGATCTATGGCCAGTGGCCGTGCAAGACCAATCACATCGACCGCGCCACTCTCCAATACCTCGTTCATCACAGAAGCCGATCGCAACCCGCCGGTGAGCATCAGCGGCCGTTTGAAGGCCTGCCGAATTCCCTCCGCGTACTTGAAGAAATAGGCCTCGCGTGCCTTGGTGCTTTCGGCCCTGTCGTCGTCGACGCCGACGAGAAGGGCAGGGCTTTCGTAGTTGCCGCCGGAGATTTCGAGCAGGTCGATGCCTTCAGCGTCGAGCAAGCGCGCAACCTCGATCGACTCTTCGTGTGTGAATCCGCCGCGCTGAAAGTCGGACGAGTTGAGCTTCACGGAAACCGCAAAGCCAGGTGAAGTCTTCCGGCGCACCGCTCGAATGGACTCGAGCAAGAATCGCGCGCGGTTCTCGAGCGAACCGCCCCATTTGTCGGTCCGGAGATTCGTCAGCGGCGAGAGAAACTGGCTTCCGAGGTATCCGTGGGCGGAGTGGATCTGCACGCCGTCGAACCCAGCGCTCTCGGCCCGCGCCGCCATGATGCCGATTGCCTCGATCAAGGCCTCGATCTCGTCGGCCTCGAGCGCGCGCGGCTTTGCAAACGAAGCGATCATCTTGACCGCGTCGCCGGCCGAGGGCGCAACCGGCTTACGTGTGATGAACAGGCTCGATTGTCGGCCCGGGTGGCTCACCTGCATGATGACTTTGGCCCCACCGGACTTCGCGCGCCGGGCGAATTCTTGAAATGCTCCGAAGTTGCTCCTCGCGTCCAAGACCACGTTGCCCGCTTGCTCCAAAAAGCGCCTGTCGATCATCACGTTGCCCGTGATCAGAAGCCCCGCGCCACCGTGCGACCAGCGTTCATACAAACGAAAGTGACGTTCGTTGGGGTCGCCGTCGACAGGGTCGGCGATGTTCTCGGTCATGGCGGCCTTGGCGACTCGATTCTTCAGCGCGAGGCCGTTCGGGAGCGTGAGCGGGGATTCAATCATGGCGGCCCGATCCTGCGGTGCACCGTCGGCCGTTGACAAGGCCCGGACCGCCGCGTGGCTTGCAAACCACGGTATCGCGGCGACCTCATCGTCGGCGATGCCGCGCGTAGCAGTCCCGTACCCAGTCGATCATCCGGTAACCCCGCATCTGATCGACCCAATTATCCCCAGCCTCTCCATACGCCATTCGAGGATAGAACGGGTGCTCCGCCGGTCGTGCCAGGGGCGAAAGAATCGATGCCGTGGTCAGGTCGGCCAATGTGAAGGTGTCGCCGACCAAAAACCGGCTTGGGTCCCGAAACGATGCGTCCCGTTCTTCGAGGAAGCCCCGAACGATCTCTTCGCTCCGCGCAGTCTCCTCCGGATTCACGCGAAGCGCCTTGAACGCGAGCCTGCGCGACGCAGGAAAAACCAGGCGCTGGATCCGAGCTTCGGTCGAACCCAGGTTGAGCGCCCACGCCTTTTCGAGCAGCTTTGGATCTTCGCCGAGCGCAAGGTAGACCATCCTCCGTACGTGGGGCCCAAGCGACCTGGCTTCGTCCGCCAGCCGAAGTACTTCCTCTCGATGCTCGGCAGGCACCAACACGGGCTCCGGGAAGCGCTCTTCGAGATACGCACAAATCGCCGCGCTCTCCTGGATGACTCGACCGTCGATATTCAGGACCGGCGTGTACGTCTTGGGCAGCCGCCAAGTTCGCAGCATGTGCAACATCGGCGCCCAGGACGCTTCGGTGTACGAAACGCCCTTGTAGTCCAGCGCCCAGCGCGCGTTCTCACAGAAATGCGAAAGCGCGAAAGTGTTCAGAGTCGTCGGCGAGCCAGTCAAAACGCGGCTGTAGCTCTAGCACTATCTGGCCGTATGGTAAGGTCGCTTTGCGCCGGCATCATGAAGCTCACCAACATCGACAAGGCCTTTGACGTCTGGCTCGAGCCCAGCGACTGATGCCGAGCTTCGTCGTGCCTTCTGACCCACGCGCGCCGCGGCCAGCACCCACCCCGACGTCCATCGACGTGCTCTATCGGGATGATGCCGTCGTCGTCGTCGACAAGCCCTCTGGCCTCTCGGTTCATCGCGGCGACGACCAGGGTTCTACCTTCGCCCTCAATCTAACGCGCGACGCCATCGGTCAGTGGGTCTACCCGGTGCATCGCCTGGATCGCGCGACCAGCGGCGTGCTCGTGTTCGCCCTCTCGTCGGAGCATGCCCGAATCCTTCACGAATCCTTCAGCACGCGCACCGTGGACAAAACCTACTTGGCACTGGTTCGCGGAACGCCTCCACCAAGCGGCGTCATCGACAGCCCGATGGCCAAACGCGAGGGAGGCCCGGACGTCGAATCGCTAACCGAGTATGAAACACTCTTCGTCTCCGACCGGCGGCTCTCCCTCGTCGAGGCGCGACCGCGGACCGGGCGTCGTCATCAAATCCGCCGCCATCTTCGACGCATCGACCATCCCATCGCCGGCGATGTCAAATACGGAAACGGACCAGACAACCGTCGCTACCGCGCCGAACTGGGCCTTTATCGGCTGGCGCTCCACGCTCAACGGCTATCGTTCACGCACCCGGCGAGCGGCGAACGCGTCACGTTCCAAAGCCGGGTACCTGAGGACTTCGCCGGCCCGCTACGCCGCATCGGCGTGCCCGCGGCACTCTTTGAGACTTGATTCGGCGAGCATCGCCTAGGGTCGGCTTGCGGCTTCGCTCAACATTTGCTTCATAAGCGGACATGCCCGACTTTGACACCGCTGACTTCCACAACGTTCTGCTCGCCGGCCCGCGCTCGAGCGGGAAAACCACCCTCGCCGAAGCCCTCCTGTTCCGCGCTGGTGAAATCAGTCGCCAGGGCAATGTCGACGCCGGCACCGCAGCGAGCGACTTCGAGAAAGAGGAGCAAGCGCACCACTACTCCGTGTACTCGACGCTTCTGCATGCGGGCCATCAAGGGAAGCGCATCAACATTCTCGATCTTCCAGGTGCGGCTGATTTCATCGGACAGGCCATCGCCTGCCTTCCTGCCGCCGAGACGATGTTGCTGGTGATGGACCCAGAGCGTGGGATCGACAGCATGAGCCGGCGTCTGTTGAAGCTCGCCCGCAAGCTCGACCTGCCGGTCGCGATCGTGGTCAGCCACATTGGAGAAGGCATCGCGCACCTCGACGCGTTCCTGAGCGAGCTCAAAGAAGCGTTCGGCCGTGGCTGCCTTCCGATCAACTTGCCCGCGGACAAGGGTACGGCCGTCATCGATTGCCTCTTGAATGGACAGGGCGACAGTGACCTCGGCCCAGTTGCCGGCTTTCACACGGAGCTTCTCGATCAGGTCGTCGAGATCGACGACGCGCTCATGGAGCGATACCTCGAGGGCGAGGAACCAAACTACGAAGCCCTTCACGAACCGTTCGAGCGCGCCATGGATCAGGCACACGTGATCCCCGTCTGCTTTACCGACGCCCTGAGCGGTGCGGGGGTCGAGGCGCTGCTCGACATCATCGTGCGACACTTCCCAAGCCCCCTCGAAGGGAACCCGCGTCCATTTTTCATCGGCAAAGGCGACGACGAAAAACCGTTCGTCTACGCCGACGACGCGACCAAGACCCTGCTTGCCCGCGTGTTCCACGTCACCACCGACCCCTACCTCGGCAAGCTATGCCTGTGCCGCGTTTACCAGGGCACCATGAAGACGGGCGACCAGCTCTTCATTGGCGATGGCAAAAAGCCCATTCGGCTGGGGCACCTCTTCAAACTGCAGGGAAAGCAGCGCGAGCCCGTGAACGAAATCGTTGCCGGTGACCTTGGAGCGATTGCCAAGATCGAAGAGCTACACCTGGCTGATGTCCTTCACGACGACCACGCTTTCGACCACGTGCACCACCAGGCACTCCCTTATCCGACGCCCCTCCACGGCCTTGCGGTCGTGCCCAAGACCCGCGGTGACGAAGAAAAGATCACCCAGGTTCTCGCCCGGATTCGCGAGGAAGACCCGACCTTCGAGGCTCACTTCGAAGCTGAAACGCGCGAGCTCGTCATTCACGGCCTAGGAGAGATGCATTTGAGCCTGGTGATCGAGCGCATCAAGAATCAGGGCGTCGACGTGGAAACCAAGCCACCGAAGATCGCCTACCACGAAACGATCATGGGGCAGGCGGAAGGCCACTACCGGCACAAGAAGCAAAGCGGTGGTGCCGGCCAGTTCGGCGAAGTCAAGCTTCGCGTCGAGCCGCTCGAACGAGGTGCGGGTTTCGAGTTCGTCGACAAGATCGTCGGTGGGGTGATCCCCAAGGGCTTCATGCCGGCCATCGAGAAGGGCGTCCGCGACATCATGCGGCAGGGCGTCGTCGCGGGTTATCCGATCGAAGATGTGCGCGTGACCGTCTTCGACGGCAAGACCCATTCGGTCGACAGCAAAGAGATCGCCTTTCGGACCGCCGGCAAGTTCGCATTCAAAGATGCGTTTCTCAAAGCCACGCCGCAAATTCTCGAGCCGGTCGTCAACGTCGAGGTGACGACACCAGGCGACGCCGTCGGGGCCATCACCGGTGATCTCTCGAGCCGTCGCGGCAGAGTATTCGGTACCGACATGATGAGCAGCGGTGCCGCCGTCGTGAAGGCGTCGGTTCCTCTAGCCGACATGATGGACTACGAGCCCACCCTCAAAAGCATCACCAAGGGCCGGGGTACCTTCACCATGGAGCTCAGCCACTATGACCCCGTGCCCGAAAAAATCGCTCAAGATCTGGTCGCGCAACACGACGCGCGCTAACGCCAAGCTCTCGCCGGATTCGTTGGTACTCCGGGCTGATGCGTCCATCGGCATCCCGTACCGAACAGCGGGTCCAATGAACGACCTCCGCCGGCTGTCGTGACAGCTCGAACACCGTAAGGAATGGCCCCGGCTGGTCGGCGCGCGTCAGAAAGTCAGCGCGGCCGGTGAGATGAAGACCGTGCTCCGTCGCCGAGGCCGTGACCCGCGCGCTCCAACGTGTTTGAAAGACCACGTAAAATCGAGCTCGTTCGCCCAGCATTCGCGCGGCCGTCTCTACATAGGCCTCCACCCCGCCACGTTCCTCGAACCGACATGCGCGTCTCTGCGGGTCGTCGGGCAGCACACCGGCATCGAGCGGAAAATACGGCGGGGATCCCGTGATGAGCTCGTAGCGCTCGTCGCCGAAATCGATCTCGCGAAAATCCCCGTGGCGGACATCTATCTGGCTTTCGTGCTCGGGAAGCTCGGCAACGGCGCGTCTTGCCATGGCGACCGATTGAGCCTGTGCCTCGACGCCGAGCGCAATCTGCGGGCGGAGCCTGTGGCAGACCATCAAGAGCACCGAGCCCACTCCACACCCGAGGTCCAGGTATCGGGCCGGCGCCACCGGATTTCGGTGGACGGCGTACCAAGCCGTGACCAGGTCGTCTGTACTGGTGCGATGTCCCCCCGAACGCTGAAATATGTGCCAATCGCCAATGAGACGATCGCGCCCGGCGTCGTCGGGCCAGTTCACGGGCTCTGAGGGAGGCCTCGACGGTCGCATACAGGATGCTACCGGGGGACCGCCGCTAGTCAATTCCAGGCTTGCGTAGCTCTTCCAAGAAGCGTTTTCGTTCGAGCCGCGCCGCTGCAACCTCCTTCACGGCTTCTTCGATTTTCGAGCCGAGCGCTTCGTTGGTCTCGTTGAGGCGATCGACAAAGGCCTGTTCGAGCGGAGCCTGCTTCAAGACGAGGTCGTAGAGCGCGTCGAAGACCTCGATGACTTCGGGCTGCAGGCTGTCTTCTTCTTCGCGTACCTCTGGGGGGGATTCGCGATCCTGTGTCCGCAGCCTGGGCTCGACCTTTTGGATCGCGGCCTTGGCGTCGCCCTCTCCAAGCCAGTGGAAGATTGCATGCAGCGTCTCTTCGGGAGCGTCCAGCACCGAGTCGTAGGCCACCATGTAGAACGGATAGCGACGCGTCACGATGTCACTGATCAACGAAAAATTCTCGACCCACCACTCGACAATCGGCGACATGACTACGGGGGGCGGCAGTGGCTTGCTCGTGTCCTTGCGTGCGGCTTGCTTCGCTTCGATCTCGATCGCGTAGAGCCGATTGACGGAGCTGACATACTGCCGCCAGGGGCGAATCGTTGCGACGACTTTGCCAATGAACGCGCGGTCGGTCTTGAGGAGCCCAGGAATGAACACTTTGACTGCGTGCCGCTCCGTCTGCTCCGGAAAGAGGTACGTCCCTGTCTTCGGGTCAGGGTTGGTCTGGTAGAAGATCCCACGGCGCAGCTCGGACTCCCAGAAGCCACCGGGATTCGCATCCTTCAGGGTGGTCTCCCAGTTGCGAGGGAACGCGTCGCCGATGGGAGGAAAGCCTGCGGCCGTGAGGAGCTGCATCCACATCGAGGTGCCCGAGCGTTTCGTGCCGGTGACGATGATCATCGAGCGTCCGGCTGCGCTCCTAGCTGCACGCCTGGGCTGCGGCGTTGAACTCGTCGTCGCAGCTGTTTCCTTCGGGGTTTGCGAGCTCCTGACAGGTCAGCGGCGCGCCGCATTGGAAGTAGCTGATGGCCGCGGCTTCGCATTCGCTGCTGATGGGTCCGTCTAAGTAATAGGCCGTGGTCAGGTAGCTGACGCAGTCTTCGGTGTTGTCGTAGTAGCCGGGAAAACACTCGATCAGTTTCATGCAAAATGCTTGCAGCGAGCTGGCCAGGGTCGTCCCATTCGTGCCCCCGGTTCCGCTCGTTCCGCCTGTACCGTTCGAGCCACCCGTCCCGCCGGTCCCCACAGTTCCGCCGGTCCCCACAGTTCCGCCGGTCCCTGCAGTGCCCCCGGTCCCCGCAGTGCCGCCAGTCCCGCCAGTAGACCGAACCCGTCCAGGCTGTCTGTTTCGCCGCAACCGGTCAGGGCCAAGGCCGCCACGGCCAAGTTCGGAATGATTCTTTTCGGGTTGAACATCAGCTACAGCTCCCTCCGGAGCCAGAAGTTACCCGCTAGCCATCTCGAGTGCACCCCGAATATCGACTCCATTGGTCGATCGCGCGCGTCCGCGACGGGCTATCGCTCGAGCGTCGCTGATCGCAAGGAATCGACGTCGATCTCCGTCGGCCTCCCCGTGTCGTCCGCGAGCTGCCGGAGCCAGGTATGCGTCGAGGTGCGCCCCCTGGAGCTCTCTTCCCCGATCTTCGACACCAACAGCATCGCCCACGCGGGGGTCTCGCTCTCCTGGTTCTCCCACCGTTGCACGGTGCTCGGGTCGACTTGAAGTAGGCCGGCGATGGTCTCGACGCTCATCGCGCAGAAGAGCCTGCAGAACTTAAACGCTTCGGGCCCACAAAGCTTGTGGACGAAAATGCTCTGCGCGACTTTCGCGTCGAAGGCGCGTCGCTCTCGCGGTCGGATTTCCGAGCCGCGCTGAGAGCTTGTCTCGTTCGTCGAGCGACGGACGCGCCCGCGGAATGTCGTCCCGTCGAGCGTCATCGTGAGCTCTGTCGTCTGCATCCTCGTCTCCTTCCAGGGCTCCAACCCGCTCAACGACCGAAGCGACGCGCAGAATGAAACGTCGACGTTTACCCGGTCAATGCAGAAAAGCTCCGCGCGGCAAGAATGCCCCCAGACGTCCGATCTGCGCGGCGACCTCGCCCTCGGCCACGCTTTCCACCGCACCAGGCCCGTCCCGCCGCTTCGGTCGTTTTAGGTCCGAAAATCGACCAAAGCGTTGCTGGCCGGATCTTGTCTCCGAAGGACGGGCCCCTGCCTTCTGGCGTCCGTTTGGAGGGGGGGCGACGGCTCCGTTAGTCTGGGGGTATGGAAGCGCGAGACTTCGGAAGCCCTGCTTTGATCGGAACGTTCGATCGCGCGCAGGGCGCCATGCTTCGAAGGGCCGTCGAGCGAGCGAACTCCGGTTCCTACGTGTCGAGGACCATCGTAGGTTCGCAAGACGATATTTCCGAGCTGCGTCCGAAGTGTATTTTCGTCGATGGTGAGACCGGGGAGCTCGAGACGACGACGACCTGGATTCGCGAGGATCCTTTCCTGTTTCCGACACCGGTGATCGCGATGGTCACGGACCTCCGCGATGCCTCCTTCGTGCAAGCGTACCGAAAGGGAGCGGACGATGTGATCCTGCGTTCGAACGTTGGGGGCGTCACCCGCCGCATCGCGAACCTTCAAAATTTTGATCCGACTGCGCGTCCACCGGTCTCCCGAGGTCGTGTTGTGATCAGTCATCACGTCGACGAATATCGACGGCTTCTCGGACGCGTGCTTCGCCAGGCCTGCTTCGATGTGCACTTTGCGGTCGATGCGAACGAAATCATAGCCGCCATGGCATCGGAGCTGGAGCCAGATCTGGTCGTCGTGTCCGACCAGCTCCTGCCTGTGACTAAGATTGAAGAAGCCAGGCGGGCGGCCAGTGCGCCGAAGACGCGTTTTGTCGTTGTCTCAGCGACGGCGTCGACTCGAATCATGCTGGACGCCGAGTTCCCGCACTCGGCCACCATCTCGGAAAACGCCCCTCACGACCACCTGCTCTTTTTGGCAAACGACTTGCTGAGAGACGGTTGCCGTCAGGGACGGCAGTCGCCCCGATACTTGTTCGATACGATCTGCAGCTTTCGAACGGAGGGTGAGTTCTCCCCCGAGTACGGCCTGACCTACAACATGAGCCAGACCGGGATCTATGTGCGAACGCTCGACCCGCCGCCAAAGAACGCCACCCTCTGGCTCGAGCTCAGGCCCCCGGGCACGACGGCGACTGTACACCTACGCGGCACCCTAGTTTGGGTCGCGACACCCGGGGCATCGCTCGCGCGCGACCCCGCCCGGGTTTGGCCTTGCAAATCAATGCACAGGTCCTCGCCGGCGCGCGACCTGAAGCTCTACCGAGACGCCTACAACACCCTCGCGCAGGTCCCAAACCAGATCGCCCTGAGCTGGCGACCCTGAGCACGGCGAGGCATATCGAGCGGGGCAAGCATGAAGGGCCTCGCGATCCATGACCAGCTGAGCATTCCCAGCGGCGACCTCTCGTGGAACGCTGCCCGCTCGTCCGGCCCTGGCGGCCAGAACGTGAATAAGGTTGCGACGAAGGTCATTCTTCGCTTTGACCTCGATGGAACGGCTGCGTTGACCCAAGCTCAGAAGCGGCGCCTGCGCAAGCTTGCAGGTCGTCGCCTGGACGCCGAAGGAGGAATTCTGATCAGCGCTCAGGCCGAACGCTCGCAGCGCCAGAATCTCGAGCGGGCGCGCGCAAGCCTGCGTCGATTGATTCTCAAAGCGCTCGTCGTTCCCAAGCGTCGCGTCGCGACGAAGCCATCGAAGTCCCAGAAGCGTCGCCGGCTTCAAGACAAGCGCCGTCAAAGTGAGAAGAAGAAACACCGAGCCCGCGTTCGACGAGACGACAACTAGCCCGAAATCCGCTTCTTCACCTTCTGTCTCAGCACCGGGAGCAGAGACCGCGCTCCCAAAGCGCAACCGTCTGCTGTAATCTCGTCCTATGTCAGACCCAGAAAACCTGGCTCTCTCCCCCGCCGAGCAACTCCTGGAGCTCGAGGCGATAAAGCAGCTCAAGGCTCGCTACTTCCGATTGATGGATACCAAGCAGTGGCTGCCGTTCTCGCAGGTATTCACCGACGACGTCGTCGTCGACGTCTCGCACGACAAGCACGCTCCCGGTGGCACCATTGTGGGCCGGGCGGAAGTCGTGGACTTCATTCGCAAGGCCGTCGGCAGAGCGACCACCGTCCACCACGGCCACATGCCCGAGATCGAGCTGCTCAGCCCAAGCGACGCGCAAGGGGTCTGGGCCATGGAAGACTACGTCGAGTTCAAACCCTCACGCGGCATCCGCGGCTACGGCCACTACCACGAGGAGTACCGCAAAGAGAAGGGCAGCTGGCGCATCAGCAAGCTCAAGCTCACGCGCCTACGAGTGGACCCGCTCGGCTAGGCCGGTGGTTGTTCCGAAGCACGTAGCGTGCGAAAGGACACGAATGAAACGCAGCGTGCTCAACCTCCTTCTCGCCCTTGCCATGACCGCATCCCCCGCCTGTACGGGCACAGATGCCGTCACCGGCGCTGGGCCTGACGCAGCCACTGACGCTGGCCCTGACGCCGGCCCTGACGCTGGCCCTGACGCTGGCCCTGACGCTGGCCCTGACGCCGGCACGGCCGAGCGGCGGATCTTTCGAACCGACACCAACCAGAGCGCGAACCTCGGCGGCATCGCCGGCGCCGATGCGATCTGCGCGGCGCAAGCCCTGGCCGCAGGTCTCGACGGCGAGTTCAAAGCCTGGCTCTCGACGATCGCCTCGCCTGTCGCGAATCGCGTAACCCAAGCCAGCGGCCCGTACGTCCTCGTGGACGGGACCAGGGTGGCCGACGACTGGGCCGATCTCGTCGACGGCTCGATCCTCGCTCCGATCGACCTGGACGCGAACGGCGTGTTCCGCCGCGGCGAGATTTGGACCGGAACCCTCGCCACGGGCGACTCGTATCCCAGCAGTGACTGCGCAGCTTTCACGACGGACTCCATGGCCGTCGTCGCCCTATGCGGCGCGAGCAACTCGACGACGTCGACCTGGACCGAGAACATCACTCCGGCCTGCTCCACTTTGCTAGGCCTCTATTGCATCGAACAGTAGTCCGGAGGTGGTTTGCCGATTCTAGCCATCGATCTTGGCACCTCGAACGTCAAGGCAGCCGTCGTCGATCGCCACGGGACGCTGCTCGGCACCGGAAGCGGATCGATTGAGACCATTCACACCCCAGACGGCGGCGCCGAGCAAGATGCAGAGCAGGTCTGGCAGACCGTCCTCGATGCCGCCGACCAGGCACTCGCATCCCTGCCGAACCGGCGCGAGGTCCGCGGCATCGCCTGCGCGAGCCAATACTCCTCGATCGTTCCAGTAGACCGCGACGGTCGTCCCACCGCCAACATGGTCGTGTGGATGGATCAGCGCGGCGCGCCGGCGCGCCTGAAGAAGCTGCCGGGCGGCCAGCGCATGAAGCCGAATCTCTATCAAATGGGGCGCTGGGTGCAGATTCACGGCATCCCTCCGCTCGACTCGGGCGCGGACTCCCTTGCCCACATGCGCTGGCTCAAGCTCGCGCGCCCCGACGTCTACGAACGGACGGCAACGTTCGTCGAGCCCATGGACTATGTGGCGATGCGCCTATCGGGCCGGCCGGTCACCAACCGTTGCTCCAGCTTCCTGATGTTGCTGACCGACAACCGGCGTTCCGATGTGGTCTACCACCCGACCTTGCTCGAATGGTCCGGCCTCGATCCCCGAAAGCTGCCGAAGCTCGTTCCCGTCGACGAGCCGCTCGGGCCGGTGCTCCCCGAGGTCGCCGAACGGCTCGGGCTTGCAGAAGACACGCTCGTCTTTCCTTCGATCAACGACACGCAGGCCGGCGGCGTTGGCGCAGCGGCATTTGCCGGCGACCACGCCGGCATCTCGATCGGCACGACCGGAGTCTGTGTCACCCACGTCGACTTCAAGAGAACCGATACCCTGAACTCGCTGGTGAGCATGCCATCCCCGTTCCCCGGCCGATACTTCGTCATGGCCGAAGCGGGAATCGGTGGCGGCGCCTTGGACTACTTCCTCGAGCGTCTCGTCTTCGCGAAGGACGACTTCGGTGACCATAGCCTCGCCGAGCCGTTCTCGGTTTTGGCTCGCGCGGTCGCGGCGATCGACCCGGGCAGTGGCGGCGTCCTCTTTCTACCCTGGCTGACCGGTTCGGTGACGCCCGCCGAAGACGGCAAGGTACGCGGCGGCTTTTTGAATCTTTCCCTTCAAACGACACGCGAGCATCTAGGCCGGGCGGTGCTCGAGGGTGTGGCCTTCAACCTCCGATGGGTTCAAGGGCGGGTCGCTCGCTTTGCCAAGCGGGACATTTCGCGCATCCGGTTTTACGGCGGAGGCGCACTCTCGTCGATCTGGGCGCAGATCTTTGCCGACATCCTCCAGCTTCCAGTAGAGCAACTCCGCGAGCCGGAGTACGCCGCATGCCGCGGACTTGCGCTGCTCGGCTTTCACCATCTAGGCGAGCTCAGCCTGGAAGAGATGCAGGCGAGCGTACCGGTTGCGGCGACCTATGCGCCGCGGCCAGAGCTCGCCGCGCGCTATGATTCGATGTTTGCGCAGTTCGTCCGCGCGTTCAGGAAGAATCGTTCCGTGTTTCGAGCGCTGAACGTTGGGAGTGAGCCATGACCGACACGATTGAATCCTTGATGCGAGGCCTCTACCCCTACGCGGAAAGCCACGGTGTGATCCGCGACTTCCCCTCGTTGGGGCGTTCGACCGAGGCGATCCTCGAAGAGCTCCGCTCCGTCGCGGCCAAAGAGGACGAAGCCTGGGAAAACGGCCGATGCTCGGGCACGATGTACAGCGGCGACCACGAGCACTACGATTTCCTGAACGCGGTCTGCGCGCTTTTTTCTTACGTGAACTCGCTGCAGCGCGACATCTGCCCCAGCATGACGCGGTTCGAGTCGGACATCATCGCGATGACCCTCGACCTGATGCACGGCGACGAGGTCAAAAAGCAGAACCCCGCTCACGAGGCTTGCGGCGCCGTCGGTTTTGGCGGCACCGAGAGCATCATCAACCCCTTGCTCATCTACCGCGACAAGGCTCGCGAGGAGCGTGACATCGATCGTCCCAAGGTCATCGTCCCGGACACCGCTCACCCGGCCTTCCGCAAAGGCGCGCAACTGCTCGGGATCGAGGTCGTCCACGCACCGACCGATCCCGTCAGCACCCTGGTCGACGTGGACTTCGTGCGCGACCAGATCGACGACAGGACCATCGCCCTCGTCGGCTCGGCGGGCAATTACCCGTACGGCACCATCGACCCCATCGATGCACTCTCGGACTTGGCGGTGCAGCACGGCATCGGCCTGCACGTCGACGGCTGTCTTGGCGGTTTCATCCTGCCGTGGGGCGAAGCGCTCGGCTATGACATCCCCGCCTTTGATTTCCGTTTGCCAGGCGTGACCTCGATCTCCGCCGACACCCACAAGTACGGCTACGGCCTCAAGGGCACCTCGGTCGTGGTCTACCGCGACGCGACTTTCCGCAAGCATCAGTACTACATCGAGCCGAGCTGGAAGGGCGGTATCTACGCGTCCAATGGGCTGGCCGGCAGCCGTTCCGGCGGCCTCATCGCGGCGACCTGGGCCG
This sequence comes from uncultured delta proteobacterium, assembly GCA_963712235.1. Lineage (GTDB taxonomy): Bacteria > Myxococcota_A > Polyangia > Polyangiales > Houyiibacteriaceae > SG8-38. The sequence goes on along the minus strand of CAVQHC010000017.1, from coordinate 198,570 downwards.
CCATGGTGCGCTATGGCAAAGAAGGGTATCTGCGCTACGCCAAGCAGATCTTCGAAACCTCGTTCGAGATGCAGGGCTCAGTCAAGAGCTTCCCCGAGCTTGCGTTGATGGGCTCACCGACATTCTGCTTCTCGTTTCGGTCGGATGAATTCGACATCTACCACGTCAACGACTTCATGAAGACCCGTGGCTGGCGATTCAACGGGCAGCAGCACCCGTCCGCAATTCACATGTGCGTGACCCGGCCCCAAACACGGACCGGAATTGCCGACGCCTTCGCAGTGGACCTCGCGGAGGCGGTCGCCTACGCCCACGAGCACCGCGACGCCAAGCCGCAAAGCTCCGCGATCTACGGGGGCGGCGCTGCAGGCATCCCCCTCGACAGCCCCGAAGCGGTGCAGATGCTCATGACCATGGCCCTCGACACCCTGCAGTCGTATCCGTTTTAGGGCCTGAGCAGCCTTGCCACCCAGGTCTCGGCTGGGATAGCGTGGGCGCTGCCGCAGGCATTTTGAACGGGAGGTTTCGATGAGCGCACTCGAATGGCTAGCAGCTTCGGCACTGATGACGGCCCTGTTTTGGGTTCCGTACGTCTTGGAGCGCATGGTGTCCTTGGGCATTTTGGGAGCCTTGAAACCAGTCGACCCCGAAGACGAGCTCCGGCAGGCCCTTTGGGCGCGTCGAGCGAAGCGCGGGCACTACAACGCTGTCGAGAACCTCGTCGTCTTCGCGACCTTGGTCCTCGTGGCCTTCGCGATGGGCAAGGGCGAGGAGCCCGGCATCTTGGCCGCGACCCAAGTCTATTTCTGGGCACGACTCGTTCACTTCCCCGCGATCACCTTCGGCCTGCCAGGAATTCGAACCGTCGCGTATCTCGCCGGCTTCGGCGCTCAGATCGCCGTTGCGCTTCGGATCTTCACCTGAGGCGCTAGGGCAGCCTTCCTATAGAGGAACAGCTATCCGTACCCCAAAGTGATCGGAGGGGTGAGTCAGCAACGGCGACTCCTCGACGGGCAACTCCTGTGGAGGGTCAAGCGCCTCGATCTCCAACGGCTCATCAAAAACGCGTTCGGCAGTTATCGCGCTCGCATTCTCGACATTCTTCACGAAAATGTGGTCGAGGAGGGTATTGCCTTCTCCGCCGCCGCCGCCGGCAACCTGTTGCGGGTTGAGGACCAGGTTTTCTTCCGAACAGAAAGAGCAGCCTAGTTGTTCGGCAACGGGGTCTGCGAAACCGTCATCCAACCACAACTGGCAGTTGTCGGGAAAATCCTCATCGACTCCGTTGCTGGCATTGCCAATACTGCAATTGAAGTCACCTGCGAAGTAGATCGGATTGTCGCCGGCCTTGTTGTCAACAAAGGCGATCATCTGTTCCTGCATGAAGCGGTTCTCAGCCTCCCAGGAGTCGAAATTCCCCGAGCTTGGGTAATCAATAGTCGCTGACAGGTTGGCCGTAGGGTGTGTGCAGCCCAGAACCTGTGTTTGTTGATTGACCTCAATTTCTGCATAGAGGGCGCCACGATGGTTACCAGTGGAGTTATCGATGAAGTCCTGGAACTCCGTATTCCTTAATTCGTAACGTGAAGCGAGGATCAGCCCGAGCGAGCCGTCAAAGGCAAATTTTCCGGCAGGCTGGGTGACCGCCGCCACCAGCGCTTCAACAGTGATATTCGGAATACCGACACTGCCGATGATAGCATCAAAGCATGTTGCGCTGAGGGCGGCGAAGAAGGAGCCGCAGCTTGCGGTCACGCAGCCTACCAGGTCGGAGCCTGACTGGCCGGGGCACTCTGTGTTGGCACAATCTGCGAGATCCGCGACCTCGGCGTTGGTACATGCTGCCGTCTCTGAAAATATTTGCTCAGGGTCAACAAGATAGACATAAGGAAAATCATCCGAGATGGCGTTGATTATCGCGTCGACTTGCTCGTCCAGCCACACTTCCTGAAAGCAGATTACGTCGCTTTCAAGAGTCTGGACGAGGGTTTCATTGGCGACCAGCCGCTCCTGTGTGTAGGGAACGAAATTCAGTGCTAGCCCCATATTGTAGGAGGTAACGGTGAGTGAGTTATCGCCATCATTACTCGAGCAGGCCGACAGCAGGATCAGGACCATGAGCGAAACGAAATTGCGTGGCGTCAGGTGTAGCGTGTTAGTGATCATAAGACATGAGACTCCTGTTCAATGTTCGTCTTGACTCCGCAGCATAGGATGTCCCGGGATCGATGTTCAAGGACAATGGCGGCTCAATCTCCTGGCATCCGATAGGCCATTCTACGTGGATTATGCCTAGAGATTAACAGGGCGGTTGCGGTACGAGATCGAACCAATTTCATGGTTCAAGGCATTGACGGAACCGGCTCTGAATCAGTGGACACCCGACGAGGAGGGTATCCCCCTGCTGTGCAGCCGGAAGCGTCGGCACGACCCCCGGCGTTCGCCTATGATACGCCTCGTCAACAGAGGACTCGCCGGATGGGCGGCCTTGCCGATCGTGCGAAATCGTGGGTACGGTCGCCTCATGAAACGCTTTGGTTTACCACTGTTCTTGATGGTGGCGACCGGGATCCTGGGCTGCAGCGATTCCGGAACCGACTCCCCAGTGTCAGGCGAGGCGCTCTACCTCGAGCCGCACAGCGACGGAAACACCTTCGCCTGCGCAAGCTGCCACGCGCTCGAGGAGCCCACCCCAGACGGGATTCGGCGCCCCGGCCACCCTATCGGGGACGCGGCGAATCGACCGTCATTCAAAAACGGCCAGCTCGATGCGCTGCTCGATGCCGTCAATAGCTGTCGCGTGGAATGGATGGCGGCTCCGGCATTCAGCGACTCGGACCCACGGTGGCTCGCCCTGTCGGAATACCTGACGGATGCGGCCGGGAGCTCGCCCGCGCCTCCGCTGAGTTATCAAATCGTCAGCCCGCCGACGGAGCTCGGCGGCGGCGACGAAATGGCGGGCCAAGACTTGTTCAACGCATCTTGCGTCGTCTGCCACGGCGTCGACGCCAGCGGAACCGAACGTGCGCTCGCCCTTCGCGGCTCACTTCTAGACGCCGAGACGATTGGGCGTCGCGTGAGAACCAGCGGTGCCAGCAACAGTGCCGTCTACGAAGGACTCACGGGCGGCCGGATGCCCTTTTGGGCCGAAGATCGGCTCAGCGATGAAGAGCTCGTCGACCTCGTCGCATTCGTACTTGCAAACGAAGGGGGGACGGGCGGCACCGGAGGCGGGGGTGGGACCAGCGGGCTGCGTCCATGCGACGCCACCCACAGCAAGATTGGACAGGTCGCGGAGCTTCGAACCTTCGCTCACCAGGTCTCGGGCACAGCGGTGATCGTCGACGACTGCACAGTGCGTGTGGACGATTTCGTCTACGATGGTACCGGCATCGATGTCCGTTTTTACGGCGGCCTCGCTGGTGACTACACCGGTGGCTTTTCGATGAGTGAAGAGGATTTGCGCCGCGCCGGCGGCTACGATGGCTCGGAATCAGTCTACGCCCAACTTCCAGAGAACCGGACATTCGACGATCTCGACGGCATCAGCGTATGGTGCGTCCCCGTCTCCGCGAGCTTCGGCGACGACCTATTCACAAACCCCTGAGGAACCGAAGCACATGCCTATCTTGGTGGCTGAAGGCCTTTGCAAGGCCTACGGCGAGACCCGACTTCTCGATGGCGTCGGCCTTTCGGTTCACGAAGGGGAGCGAGTTGGGCTCGTCGGGAACAACGGCTCGGGCAAGTCGACTTTGGCGCGCATCTTGGTCGGTGAAGAGCAGGCTGACGCGGGGCGTGTCGCCCGCCGCCGCGAAGCGACCATTCGCTATTTATCGCAAGAACCCGACCTGCCTGGCGGCCGCAATGCGAGGGACGTCGTCCTCGACGGGCTCGGTGCCTGGGCCGAGGCCTTCGAGAGACACGAGGAGCTCAGCCGGCTGATCGCCGCGCAAGAACCGGGATGGGAAGCGTACACGGAGCCACAGGCGGCCGCTGCCCAGGAAGTCGAACGTCTTGGCGGCTGGGAAAACAGCCTTCGCGTCGATGTGCTCCTCCAGCAACTCGGCCTCGTTGAAATGAATCGGAGCGTCGATGAGATGAGCGGCGGCGAGCGGCGACGCGTTGCGCTCGCGCGGCTCCTGGTCGAGGAGCCCAGCTTGGCGATTCTCGATGAGCCGACCAACCACCTCGACGCCGACACCATCGAATGGCTCGAGACCTACCTGCGCGAACAATACCGCGGTGCGCTCGTTCTGATCACGCATGACCGCTACGTCCTCGATCGAGTGGTCAACCGAACCCTCGAAATCGATCAAGGCAAGGTGTACAGCTACGACGGCGGGTGGCACGCGTATTTGGAGGCCAAAGCAGACAGATTGGCCCATGCCGATCGCGCCGAGGCAAACCGTCAGAACCTCCTCCGCACCGAGCTCGAATGGCTCCGCCGGTCTCCCAAGGCCCGAACCAGCAAGTCGAAAGCGCGCGTCGGTCGTGCCGAGGCGCTTCGCGATGCCACCGGTCCCAAGGCCGAGCAGGTCGCAAGATTCGCGGCGCAGAACAAACGGCTCGGCGGAACCGTGCTCGAAGCGCACGGCCTCGGGGTGCAGCTCGGCGAGCTCGAGCTCGTCCACTCCCTGGACCTGATCTTGTCGCGCGGGGATCGTCTCGGGATTGTCGGTCCGAACGGCGCCGGTAAGACCACCTTGCTGCGCGTCCTCCTAGGCGAGCTCGAACCTACGCAGGGACGCGTCGTCATTGGAGCGAATACGAAGCTCGCCTACTTCGACCAGGGCAGAAGCGGTCTCATCGAAGATGAATCCGTTCAGCAGAACGTTGCGCCCGACAGGCCGCAAGTGACTTTCCAAGGCCGCTCGATCGACATCCGGAGCTATCTGAAGCGCTTCCTCTTCGCGCCACATCGCACGCGGGACAAGGTGTCCTCGCTGTCCGGAGGTGAGCGAGCGCGCGTCGCCTTGGCAAAGTTGTTGCTCGCGCCGGCCAACGTACTCGTCCTCGACGAACCTACGAACGACCTCGATGTGGCCACGCTCGCGGCGCTCGAAGAAATGCTGGTGGCCTCCGATTCAACCGCGCTCATCGTCAGCCACGATCGGTATTTCCTCGACCGCGTCGCCACGAAGATTCTCGCCTTCGAAGGAGACGGCCGGGTCATCGCCTATGCGGGGAACTACAGCGACTATCGGGATCAGCGCGCGGCAGGTCGGGCAGAGCGTAAGCGAAGCGCCGACAAGGCTGGCCCCAAGCCCAAAAGCGTTTCGACCGGCAAAGGCATCAAGCTCTCATACAAGGAAAAGCAGGAGCTCCAGCGGCTCCCGGGTGAGATCGAACGAGCCGAAACGGAGGCCGGGGAGGTCGAAGCCCTCCTGAACGACCCGGCGCTATACGCCGATCGCGCTGAAGAAGTCCCGGCGATCGTGGCGCGCCAGGGCAAGCTCCAAGCGCAGATCGACCAAATGATGACGCGCTGGATGGAGCTCGAGTCCAAAGTCGCTGACGGGTGACCCGATCGAGTCCCCGAGGGTGGGGCTTGCGGTCGACCGTAGGGTAACGCTACAACTAGTCGGCTATGGCCCAAACCGCTCAAATCCGCTCGATCCAGTCCATCGAAAACGAGGCGCAGCGCGTCTACAAACTCCAACGCGAAGCGTACTTGCGCGACCCATACCCGAGTCTCCAGGAACGAAAGGCGCGCCTGGACGCGCTCGAGCGAATCCTGCTGGAAAACACCGACGCGATCGTCGAGGCGATTTCCCAGGACTTTGGGCACCGCTGTGCCGAAGAGTCGAAGATCCTCGAGATCTTTCCCGTCATCGACGGGCTGCGTCACACGCGGAAGAAGCTTCGCAAATGGATGAAGCCGCAGCGCCGGCCTATTTCGTGGCTCTTTGCGACCGGCTCCAACCGACTCATCCCACAGCCCAAGGGCGTCGTGGGGATCGTCTCGCCTTGGAACTACCCGCTGTTCCTCACCTTGAGTCCTCTCGTCAGCGTCTTGGCCGCCGGCAACCGGGCGATGATCAAGATGGCAAGCAACTCGCAGCACCTTTGCCGCCTGCTCGCCGACAAGTTTGGCGAGGTGTTTCCAGAAGAGGTCATCGCGATTCTGCCGGGCGTTCGCGCTCAGGACTTCTCCACGCTGCCGTACGACCACATCATCTTCACGGGCTCCGCGGACGTGGGTCGTACGGTCATGCAATCGGCCGCCGAGAATCTGACGCCGGTCACGCTCGAGCTCGGCGGCAAGTCGCCGACGATCGTCTGTGACGATTTCGACATCGACGAGGCAGCCTCGCGAATCATGTACGCGAAGCTCGTCAACGCTGGCCAGACCTGCTTGGCGCCCGACTACCTCTTCCTGCCGGAGGGCACCGAGGATCGATTCGTTTCTACAGCACAACGCCTCGTCGCGGAGCGCTATCCGGATACGAACGACGACAGCTACACCTCGGTCATCGATGACAAGGCCTATCGGCGTTTGCGCATGACGCTCGAAGATGCCGAGGCAAAGGGGGCAAAGCTCGTCCCGCTGGTCCCCAATGCGTCGTTCAACGATGTGCTCCGCAAGTTCCCGCCGTACCTCGTGCTCAACGTGACCGAGGATATGATGATCATGAAGGAAGAGATCTTCGGGCCTCTTTTCCCGGTGATGACGTACAAGGATCTGGACGAGACCATCGAGTACGTGACCCATCGAGACCGGCCGCTCGGATTCTATGTGTTCACCAACGATCGCGCGCGGAAGCACAAGCTCCTCTACAGCACGATTTCAGGTGGCGTCACCATCAACAACTGCATCATCCACGTCGCCCAACACGACCTACCGTTTGGTGGCGTCGGCGCGAGCGGCATCGGCCACTACCACGGCTACGAGGGCTTCGTGGAGTTCAGCAAAATGCGCCCCGTCTTCACAAACCCGTGGTTTTCGCTCCTGCACTGGTTCTATCCGCCGTACACGGGCAAGCAGGAACGCCTGATCGACATGACCATCAAGCTCAAGCCCTGATTTTCGCCGGGTCCGAGTCTACCGTGTCCCGTCCCCTCACTTGAGGTCGATCGAGACTTGCTTCGTCGTGTCTGCTTTGACGTCGACGAAGATCCGTTTCGGGGGCCCGTTCCCCGAGCGCTTCAGCACCAGCTTGTGACGTCCGGCAGGAAGGGTCAGTCGTCTCGGCGTGCTCCCCAAGGACTTACCGTCCTTGAATACCTCGGCCCAGCCCCCGCGCGTGACGAGGTTGACGGTGCCAGGCTTGCCGCTCGGCTGCGGTTTTGAACGCGCACGGCGCCTGCGGGCAGGTGCCGCGGCTTTGACCTTGGACTCCACGGGCGGTAGTGCAGCGGGGATCTCATCGACCGGTTCGGGCGCGACCGCTGCGACCTCCGGCTCGGGTGCGGGCAGGGCCTCAGGCGCAGGCACCGCTTTCACGGGCGAGGCTTCCGCGATGATGGCTGCCGACGGTTCGTCATTCTCTCTCGAATGCCCGGAGTACAGCGCGGCGGCAACGGTGCCGCCGATGGCGACGAGGCCAGCGACCAGCGCGATGACCATGGTTCGCGACCGTCCACCTCTGCGGTCTAGCGGAGCAGTCCCTGCGAGAGTTGGGGCCTGGGTCATGTCGAACTCGTCGGCCACTGGGATCGATAGCACCGGAGCACGTTGCATCCGCGCGAGCTCCATGAGCTGATTCTTACGCGCCTCCCCCTGGGGAAAGAGCTCGCTCATCCACTGGGAGAGCTCCGCCGGGCCGATCAGCTCTTCGTGCCTGCTCAAGAAACGCCGCAGCGCCTGTCCCATCTCCCGCGCGGATTGCCAGCGTCCGTTCGGGTCACGTGCAAGCGCTTTCAATGCGATCTCATCGAGCTCCTTGGGGACCTGGGGACGGTACTTCGACGGCGGGTCGATCTCTTCGTAGAGCAACGCGAACATCGTATTCGCCGTCGTGTCACGTTTGAATAGCCGTTTGACGGCCAGCGCCTCCCAAAGCGCGGCGCCCAGGGCCCAGATATCGATCCTTCGGTCGATGCTGCCCGCCTTGAGTTGCTCTGGCGCCATATATGCGATGGTCCCCTTTACATCCCCCGTGGACGTCTTGTGTAAGCGCTCCCGCGCACTGGCCACTCCGAAATCGACCAGCTGCACTGCTCCGTCGTATGTGATGAACAGGTTTCGTGGAGAGACGTCGCGGTGCACGACGTTGAGCAGATCCCCACTGGCATCCTTGAGCTCGTGCGCCGCGTGCAGCCCCTCGCAAGCGTCCGCAATGATCCGAGCCATTCGCAGGGGCAGCAGCGGGCTCCGGCGCTGCTCTGGGAGCTTGGCGACCTGCGTAAAGAGGCGTGCCAAGGGCTCGCCGACGAGATACTCCATCGCGATGTAGTACTCACCGTCTGCTTGGCCGAAGTCGAAGACGCTGCACACGTTCGGATGCGTGATGCGCGAGGCTATCTTCGCCTCGTCGAGAAACATCTCGATGCAGTCGGCTTCCTTTGCAAGGTGAGGGTGGATCCGTTTGAGCGCGACCAGCTTCTCGAATCCTGCCGTCCCATCGAGCCTCGCAAGGTAGACCGAGCCCATGCCGCCCGACGCGAGCTCAAAGCGGAGCTCATAGCGGCCGATCCGCCCCGGCGTCGCCAGCTCCGGCGGGATGGTCTCTGCCATCGGTCCCGGGGGAGCTGATTCCCGTCCCTCCCCGGCCTCCGCTTCTTTAGTGCTCAAGCTCACGATTCCCCACTCTTTTATAGCGCAGCTCAGCCGTTATTAGTAAAAGTTTTGATTGATACTGCACTTTTGCTAACTTATCTGGACCAGGTCATATGTCTACAAAACTCGGAATCATGGGGCTTTTGGTCGTTCTTTGCCTTCTTTCGAACGAGGCAAAGGCCCACTACCTCTTAGACGACGCGATCGCGTCCTATGAGGACGCCGACTTCCAGGCGGCGCTTCGTACTTTCAACCTCGCCGCCAGGGACGCGGACCTCTCGGTGGAGGAGCTTCTCCTGCTCTTTGAAATGAGAGCACTGGTTCATCACGCGATGGGCAACAAGACGGCGATGCTCCGGGACCTGGAGCGCGTCGGCGCGCTTCGCCCGGGCCATGAGCTCAGCGGGCTCGCGCCCCCCCCGGTGCGCGAAGCGTTCGACGATATGCTCGCGGCAAACGGCGGAACACTGGGTGTCGAGCTCCTGGTGGAAGAGAAAGCATTGGACGGGAAGCCATTCGTCGTGGCCCGCGTCGAACGGGTTCCGACGGATCTCGTTTACCGTGTCGCTTTGCAGTGCAGAGTCCAGCCGGACGGCAGACTCATGGCCCGCACCGCCCAGGGAACCAGGGCGAAACTTGCGCTTCCCAATTCGGGCGAACACCAAGGCTGCGACGCCAAGGCCGAGACCAGGCGGGGTACCGTGTTGTTCAGCGCAAGCATCGAGGGCACGCTTCTGAAGCCGCTTCCGGTGGCAGCGGAGCCACCCCCGCCGCCGCTGCCAACCCCGGTGCCAGCGCAATCGCCAAGCGTCTTTCAGATGCCCGAGTACAGGGGCCCCGTCGATGAGCCCAGCGCGAAGAAGAAAAAGAAGTGGCCCTGGATCGTGGCCGCCGCTGCCGTTGTGGTCGCGGGCGGGGTCACCGCGGGTGTCCTGATCTCCAAGAGCTCTAAGCAGAGCCAGCCCTCAGCGGGCGGCGTCACGGTGAGCTGGTGAATACGTCCTTCCATAACTTACGCATCGCAGCCGCTACGATCGGCCTGCTGGCGTTGGTCACAGCGGGCTGCGGCGGCGAAGCGGGCTCAGAGGGGCTCAGTGTGGACGTGACCTTCGCACCCGGAGTGCCCCGGGCAGCTCGCGACGAAGCCGTTCGCGTCGAGGTGTACCTGCTGGGTTCCTGCGATTCGGTCGTGATGGGAGACCGCCCCGGCGACGCCCTCGACAGCATGTTCGTTCTCCGCGATGGAAGTGCAGGGCCAGCGATCGGCATCCCCGAACCCGGCCAATACGGGCTTTACGCCGTTGCCCAGGATTCCAACTGTGCAGTGGTCGGCGCAGGCTGTGACGATGTGAGCATCGACGCCGCGCCTCTCGATAGCTACTTCGTCGAGCTCGGCGCGTTCTCCGGCGAAGGTTGCTTTGCGAACCAACAGTGTTCGATCGAAACCGGCGAGTGTTCCGGTGGAAATGGCGATTGCGTAGACCTCGACTCCGACGGCCTGGGCGACGGCACCTTGGGCAATACGGGCTGTCGTCAATGCGACGACCGACTCGAATGATGACGACGGCATGGTCTGTGCCGACACCGATGGCGATAGCTGTGACGACTGCAGCAGTGGGTCTTTTGACCCGCTGGACGACGGCGTAGACAGCGACGCGGACGGCATTTGCGATGCCGGCGACGTCTGCGTCGATGGCGATGGCGACGGACTGGGAAATGGCACGCTGGGCAACGCAGGCTGCGTCGACACCACGACAGATTCCAACGACGGGGACGGAGCGGTCTGTGCCGATACCGATGGCGATAGCTGCGACGACTGCAGCAGTGGACCTTTCGATCCGCTGGACGACGGCACGGACACCGACAGCGACGGCATTTGCGACGCCGGCGACGTCTGCGTCGATTCGGACGACGATGGCCTGGGTGATGGCACCGGGGGCAATGCAGGCTGCGTCGACACCACGACGGATTCCAACGACGGGGACGGAGCGGTCTGCGCCGATACCGATGGCGATAGCTGCGACGACTGCAGCAGTGGATCTTTCGATCCGCTGGACGATGGCACGGACACCGACAGCGACGGCATTTGCGACGCCGGCGACGTCTGCGTCGATACGGATGGCGATGGCCTGGGTGATGGCACCGGGGGCAACGTGGGCTGTGCCAGCGCGACGACCGATTCGAACGTCGGCGTAGCCACCATCTGCGCCGACACCGATGGCGACGGCTGCGATGACTGCAGCGCGGGCTCCTTCGATCCGCTGGACGACGGTGTAGACAGCGACGCGGACGGTATTTGCGACAGCGGTGATGATTGCGTCGACGCCGACGGCGATGGTCTGGGCGACGGCAACCGGGGGCAACGTGGGCTGCGTCGACACGACGACCGACTCGAACGACGGGGACGGCTCGGTCTGCGCGGATACGGATGGCGACAGCTGCGACGACTGCGCCGTCACCGTGTTCGATCCCTGCAATGACGGCCTGGACGCCGACGGGGACGGAACCTGCGCGCTGGGCGATTGCGATGACGACAAGCCGCTCTGCGCAGCCGTCTGTACCGATGTTGATGCAGACGGCTACTGCACCGATAGCGATTGTGACGATGCGGTTCCGACTTGCGATCTCGATTGCACGACGAATTCCGATGGTGACCCCCAAGTCGACTGCTTCGAGACCTTCTGCGGAACCAACCCGAACAGCGGTGGGTCTCGGTGTCTCGTGGCGACCAGCGAAGCGTCGTACGAGACGGCGCTCGACTCAGCCAACAGTACAGCAGGGCGACGACTACATCGTTCTAGGTGACTTCACCATGACCACTGGCGCACCCAAGCTCGATGACGATGCGGGCGCTGACCATTCGGCAGCTCGCGGGCGCGACTCTGACGGTCGAACTCCGGTGGCGATCGCTTGGTCTTCGAAGTCAGCGGGGACAACAATGTGATCGACGGCGTGCACGTGGTGAACGTGTTGAACGCCGAGGACATCGCGCTGATCACAGGGCGACAACAACACCGTGCGGAACTGCGTGTTCGAAGGGTTCGAGCGCCGCGGGATCTTACGTCGATGGCGGGGACAGCGCTCAGATTCTGGACAACGTCATTACCGGTGGGATGAATGTCGCCAACCGACGAAGTCGCGGCCATCATCATCAAGGATTCGACTCGGCTCGGTCGTCGCCGGCAACACGGTGGGGCTCAACGCGATGGACGGAGTGCAAATCCGCAAGGTTACAGGGCTCATGGTCGATCACAACACGATCGCCGACAACGGCGGCTCCGGCCTCAAGTTCTACGGGGACGACTCTTTCGAGGTTTGCCTCCGCAACAACAACGTCACCGGTAACGCGGATTTCGGTCTGCAACGGCGACAAGGTCGTCACGTTCGACACCAGCTCGTCGTGTCGTGCGCCCTTGTCACCCTCCACGTCCTACGGCAACAACGACTTCAACAACAGCGGCGGCTCCTGCGGTGGTGACGAGTGCCTTGCCTGCGCCTGTCTCCCTCCCGGATCGTTCTGGGAGTACAGCGTCGACCCGCTCTACACCAGCGCCACGCCCGGGGATCCGGACCTCTACTGCCTCGGCGCGTCTACGCTGATCGACGGCGGCGACGATCTGGTCTCCTATGACCTCAACGGCGATGCCGCCGGCGACTTCAATGGGAGCAGCCCGGACATCGGCGGCCGGGAAGACGGCCCGGGCGACTGCAACTGACCGCGCCGGCTCGATAATCTCTTGGCGAAATCGCTTGCTCGACGCAATATGCGGCCGAGGTTGCGTGACTACCGGAGTAGGCCAAAGCACCGATAGCCCGGAGTTCTTGCAGCAGCGCGTTGCCGCGTTTGGCTTTGCCGTCGCGGTGATCCTCCTCCTGTCCCTGCTCAGCCGGGTCATTCTAGGCCTGGCGTTCGGGTATCTATTGGGCGAGCTCGGGCATCCCTCGTTCTGGGCACACGCGGCAGCCTGGCTTCCCGTTGCATGCGTCTGGCTCATCTGTCGTTCGCGCCAGCTCGAAACACGAACCATCCAACTCGTCGAAGGCATTGGATTGGTATTGACGAGCGTGGGTCTTGTCGTGATGGGCGGCTATCTCCCAGCAGCCGCGGGTGCTGCGACGACGACGGCGTACGCCTTGTCTTTCGGACTCATCGCGCGTGCGATCTTCGTTCCCAGCACTGCGAGCCATACCGCCTGGCTCGGCTTGGCAATCGGGATCCCTCTCGTCATCGCGGTCTACTTGAACTTCCTCACCGTCGACATTGAAGTCTGGAACAGTCACGGGTTCTTCCGAAAGATCGAAGACACGAGCACCCTAGCGCGCAGTCAGTCGATTCAGATCGGATTCGCCTGGGCGCTTACGACCCTTCTCGCGGCGTGGGCAACGCGCGTCATCTACGGACTTCGCAAAGACGCGCGCGACGCCAAGAAGCTCGGCCAGTATTTCATCGAAAAGAAGCTAGGCGAGGGAGGGATGGGTACGGTGTACCGCGCACAGCATGGCCTCCTCAAGCGACCGACCGCCATCAAAGTCCTGAGCCCGGAGCTAAACGCTCCTGAAGACCTCGATCGGTTTCGACGTGAAGTGCAGATGACTGCGAAGCTGAAGCACCCGAATACGGTGACGATCTACGACTACGGACGAACCGACGAAGGGGCATTCTATTATGCGATGGAGCTCCTCGATGGGGTGACCCTGGTGGAGATCGTACGAAACGAGGGTCCCATGCCGGAGTCGCGGGTGATTCACATTCTGGCTCAATGCGCCATGGCGCTCCACGAGGCGCATTCGATGGGTCTCGTTCATAGGGATATCAAGCCGAACAACATCATGCTGACCCAACAGGGAGGCGCGCACGACGTGACGAAAGTCTTGGACTTCGGCCTGGTAAAGAACGTCGACTCCAATCTCGATGCCACCAGAACCTGGACCGAAGCGATCATCGGTACCCCGCGTTTCATGAGCCCAGAGCAGATCCTCGACCCGCCGGCGGTCGACGCGCGCTCGGACGTCTACTCCCTGGGCGCGGTGGGCTACTTCCTGCTCAGCGGCTGTTTCGTATTCGAAGGGACGAATGCGATCGAGATCTGTGCGCAGCACGTCAGCACGGCCCCCGAGCCGCCTTCATCGAGGGCGGACCGCGTTCTGAATGAGGATCTCGAACAGCTCATCATTCAGTGCTTGGAAAAGAAGCCCGGCGAGCGACCCGCTTCCTGCGTCGAAATCGCCGAGCGGCTTCAAGCCTTGCCAATCGCGCCATGGTCGCAGCAGCAGGCTGCGCAATGGTGGGAGACCTTTGGCGAAGAGATTAAGGTACACAGAGAGCTCGACTCGGAATTTGGCAATCTCGGGACCATTCACGCCAAGCCGGCCTTTACAGATCCATGATGACCGAAGCACGTCCCCAAGACCCGGAGGAGCTCGTCGCGGCGATGGCGGCGGGCGATTCGGATCGAGCCTTGAGCGCGTTCTACGAGCAGTATGCGAGCACCGTTCTTGCACTCCTGACGAAGATGCTTGGTTCTCCTGCGGAGGCAGAGGAGCTCCTACAGGACGTGTTCGTGGAGCTCTGGCGGCGCGCCTCTCAATTCGACAGCTCTAGAGGCAGCGTCATCGCCTGGGTTGTCACCGTCGCCCGAAGCCGTGCCCTGGATTCACTTCGCGCGCGCAAGCGCCGCCATGGCGATCGGCAATTCGAGTACCAGGAAGGGGATGCTCTGATGACCGAGCGAAAACGTCCCGATGTGATGGCCTCATCGACGCGCTGGCACCAGGCCCTCAGGCAAGCGTTTCAGCGCCTCGATGCAGAGCAGCGGGCCGTGCTCGAGCTCTCGTATTTCCAAGGGATGTCGCACGGCCAGATCGCCGACACGCTCAAGTTACCCGTCGGCACGGTCAAGTCTCGAATCCTCGCGGGCATGCGCTCGCTGCGCACCACTCTCCCCATCATTCACAGGGCGATGAAGACATGAACGAAGAGCGAGAACGAGCGGAGCTCCTAGCGGCGCTCCATGCGGCCGGTGCGGCCTCAGAGGAAGACGAAAAAGAGCTCGAAGCGCTCCTCGCGGCCGACCCCAGCCTCGCCCAAGTCGTCAAAGACTTTCAAGATTCGATTGCTGCGCTCGCTTCGAGCTTTGATCCGCTCGAAACCTCATCGAGGACGCTCGGGAAGATTCAAAAACAGATCGCGAAAGAAAAGGGCGGCATTTTGAGCCGACTGCGCGGCTGGTTCAGCAAGTCCTGATTCGGCTAGTTGGCGATGGATTGGGTTTCCTCGTCGCTCATGATCGTCAACACGATCCCGGCTTCTTGGCGCCACCAACCTCGAAAGTTTTGGCCCTCTGGCCTGACAGCGGCGCGCAATGGATGCCAGCCGGCTTCAGCCGCTTCGACATGGTCGAGTACCACTTCGACGCTACGCGTGTCCCGCCGCAGACCCACCCGCAAAACCTTCAGTGCGCTTTCCTTGGCGCTCCAGGTCAAGGCAACGACACGATCTCGATGAGCCTCGGCCGTCGTCCCAACCACCCTGCGTTCGCGCTCGGTGAAGAAGTCATTCACGAAGCGTGAGCTCCGCGGCTCGACGGCCTCCAGGTCGCAGCCGACGCCAGCGCCCGGCGCAATCGCGCACGCGGCCAGCCCGTTGCGATGGCTGATCGAGATTTCCGAGTCGAGCCTTTGTCCGTCGATCCACGCTTCGGGGGCGCCGTCTTTTGCCGCGAGGATGTGAATCCGATTTAGGTCATCGACCCCGACGACTGAAGACACGGTACGCTTCGCTACCAACCGTCCGAGTCGCCAGTCAGCGCGCCTCTTTTGAAACCGGAGTCCCGCTAGGACCTTCCGCTCTTCTGCTATGAGCCAGCCGTCCCCTTGTGGCAGCTCGGATGCAGCAAGGAGCCTCCAGCGTATCGTCATCCCTGAGACTGCTCGCGTTGAATCCCGCGCTCGATCGCGTCCACCAAGTACGGCCGCAGAGTGCTGGCAGGAATGATTCGGTGGACGGAGCCGACCTCTTGCGCTCGATGCACACTGTGGACGCTGTCGAATTCCTCGGCCACCTCGCGCAGCTTCTCCGAGTGCACGACCTTCTCCATTTTGCCGAGGCGATCCCGGAGCGCCACGCGTTCGGCACCGACAGCCCGATCGAGCTCCTGCTGCAGCGCCATGATCCGCTCGTCCGAGAGGGTTCGCTTGCGCACGGAACCGGCAAACACCACCGCCGCTGCCGGCGCGCCGCCGATGACCGAGGCATAGGTATGCTCGAGCGCCGACACTTCCAACGACGGATTCAACTTGGTGGAGAACACAACGAAGGCCCCACCGTGGTATCGTGAGATCACCAAGAACACCATCGGCCCCTTGAAGTTGACCACGGCGCGGCCAATCTCGGCCCCGTACTCGAGCTGAAGCTGCCTCAACGACTCTGGAGAGCCGTCAAAGCCGGACAAGTTCGCCAGTACGACCACGGGCCGGTTGTTGCTTGCTGCGTTGATTGCTCGGGCCACCTTCTTCGAAGACATCGGGAACAAGGTTCCCGCCGTCCAAACTGCGGGCCCATCCGCCGGGACGAAGCCGAGGCGGGACAAGGGCTGTGATTCGAGTCCAATCAGACAGACTGGAAACCCGCCGATGTGAGCGTCCCAGACCACGGCGGTCTCCGCGTCGCGCATCCCATACCATCGCTCGAGCACGTCGTGGTCCTGGTCCGTCGCGGCACGCATTACCTTGCGAATGTCGAAGGGGCGTTTTCGGCCTGGATTGGTCATTGGATTGAAGACCTCGCCCACGGTCGCAAAGGTCGAAGCACCGATATGGCCGTGCGGCGAATCGCAAACGTCCCGGTCGATTGCATCCTTCGTCGCGGCGCGCCGCGGAAAACGTTCGCCGGGCATGACGTAGCTGTGGTCGTAGTGACGAAGAAGAATGTGGCAGCCGTCCGCGAGGTCGCGCGCAGCGTATTGCGCCTGACCATTGGGCCCCATGATTCGATCGTATCCGCCGATTCCGGTGTTGTCTTCGGCCGATACGCCCCCCGAGTAGTCGAGCGCCTGCTTGCCGGTGAGCACCATCGCACTGCCCGGGCACATGATGAGGATGCCCTTGGTGTGCATGAGCATCGTGGCCTCGGCGTTCCAGTACGGCTGGGCGCCAACGTTGATGCCGCAGACCAGGACGTTCACCTCGGACCCTGCCTGCGTGAACTCGATCAGTCGTCGCAAGACCGCCGAGATCCAGTCCATGTTCTCCGTACCGCTTTCCATGGAAATCTTGGCGCCCGCGGAGACTGCGTACCATTCCAAGGGTACCCGCATCTGCTCGGCGAGGTCGAGGCCGGCAATGATGCGGCGGCACTCGGGTTCGGCGAGAGCGCCCATGCCTCGACTCGGGTCTCCCAAGAGCGCAACGCGCGTCATTCCTTCGGGATACTTGTCGGTGAAGCTGGTTAGCAGGCCGACGATGATGTTGGCGCTGTTGTTTCCAGGGGGCCTTTCCACGGGGACGAGCTGATTGGCCTCGTCGAGGTCGAGCTCGCGAAACTCGCCATGCGGGAAATCCGACTGAACGTCACTGTCCTCTCCAGGCGTGAGCATGGAGATGATCTCGTACGGGTGCATCAAACCCCGCTGGCTCAACCGGACGACGTTTTGCTCGTACGCGCTGCGGGGCCGCATCGGATGGGTTGGAAGGTCGCGAAGCCGGACGCTGAGTCCCTGGCGGCCACGATTCGACACGTCGAGCAGCTTCTCCTCGAGCTTGCCGCTTGCTGGGTTGCGAATGGTCCCCTGGACGACGATTCGCTCGAGTCCAAGTCCGGTCGTCTCCGGTGCGAGCTTGTGAATGATGCCGTTGATCTCTTCTTGGCTCAGGTCCAGCGGCGGCCAGAGGAAGAGGTGAACTCGGTTCCATTGAAAGCGCCTTCCCGAGGTTCTCGTGCTCTGCTCGCGTCGAATGGCAATTAGGCACTTCGAAAGCGTTCGCTCGAGGTTGGGGAGGGCGACTACGCGGCCCGAGGCGTCACGGACCGGCGTCAGATCGCGCACCTCGGCGAGGCAAATCAGACGCTCGTCCTTTCCGGTCACACGATAGAGATTCACGTCTTCTGCCGAATCGACTCGCTCTGTGCTCAGGTCTTTTAGGCGCCACAAGAGCAGACGTTTGCTCAGCATAGAGTGCATGCCGCGGTAAATCAGCTCCTCGCGAAAGCCATCTTCACCCATTCGAAACGTGAACGCCTGCAACTCGTTTGCTCCGAGCCCGGTTTCACTTCCAGTTACGGAGACGATGACGCGACGGATCGGTCTTGCGGGCTCGAACGTTCCGAGCAGGCGCGTAAGCCCCTCTGACGTCTTGTCTGGGCTCTCGAGCTGGTCGCGATGCAACACATAGAAATCTACGACGACGTCGTCGGCTTCTGGAGCAGCTTCGACGTGACGCTTCAGCTCGGAAATCGCATCGGGCAGCTGCTCGCCGGCGACGTGCGTGGCGAAGAAGTGAATCTTCTTGCCTTCGTACTCATACCAGCACTTGGAAATGTCAATTCCGCCGTCGGAGAGCAGTTCGAAGTCCCTCAGATCGCACATCTTGTAGTATCGGCGGGCGAGGGTCTCGAGCATGATCAGACGTTCGTCATGGCTCGCCTGCTCCAGCCGCCGCGACATGAACCCCTTGAGAGGTTGGGGAACGGCGACGAGCTCTGCGATGCGTGCGGCTCTGTCCGGGCCCTGCGGGTCCGCGACTAGCTGCGCGAGAATCCGATCGACCTTGGCTAGTGTCTCTTTTTCGACGCGCTCCTGAATTGGGCGCTCGAAGTAGTGATACTGCAGCTCGCGTGCCAGATCATGGATGGCGGGGTAGCGATCCTGAGTCTCGATGATCATTCGAGACAAGAGCTCGCGGAAGTCGTCTCCAACCGCCTCGCGAAGCGTGCCGATGTTATCGAGGCGGCCCTGCAGCAAGCTCAGCACTGGTGCGACCTGTTCGTCGATCCGCTTGTTTCCTTTGCAGATCCGAAACAGCACCCCTTGCAGCTCGGCGTTGCGCTGAATTTCGGCCAGACCGAAGTGGCCAATGGCCCTACGAAGCTTGGAGACGAACGATGCCGGGAGCTCCTCTTCACGACGAACGACGAGGTCGCGGAGGAACGTGAACAAATACTCTTCGGCGGTGTGTTTTCCGAAGTCTTCAGACCCGTCCTCGTAGCGCGACTGCCGGCGGAACAAAGAGCACAGATCCACGAAGACGTTGAGGATCTGGTCTTCGAGCGCAAGGCGTCCAGAATCGTCGGGCGCCACGCTTGCGGTAACGATGTTGCCATCCTCGATTTCACGCGAAAGCTCCACACGGTCCGCGTCGAAGCCCATGATTAGGCGTTTGAGCTCGATTAGATTGTGCCGGTAGACCGAATAGTCTTGATCCTGCTCGACCGAGAGGGTGGAAAAGCTCAAGCGCTCGTCCGACGCAGAAGCGGCTTCGCCACCGCTCGGCTCGATGAGCAACATCGGCGCGCCGATCGCGATCTGCACGTTGTTCATCACCATGACCTCGCGCACCTTGCCGGCAAACTTCGCGCCGATGACCATTTCCATTTTCATCGCTTCGAGGACGACGAGCCCATCTCCAACCGCGACGTCTTGGCCCTCCGAAACGAGCACATTGACCACGACTGCTGGCGATGGTGCACGGACGAGGCCGCCACGGTCTCGAGAGATGCGGTGCGGCACACCGTCGACCTCCACGAGGACACTCAGCCCCTGGTCGACCGACTGAATTCGCGCGTGCCGATTGCCGATCCGGAGCCGACGCTCTGCGCCTTCGAAGCGTTCCACCACGACTTCGATGCGCTGCGCATCGACGTCGATCCGGTAGCGGTCTGGGCCCAGGCGAAAGACGGTGAGCTCGTAGGTATGTCCGGCATGGGTGAGCTCCATCGCCTGTCCGTGTGTGTCTTCCACCTGCGGACGCCCTCGCGCCGCGGCGGTGTAGAACTGCGCGCGCTCCACATCGAGCTCTGCGTCATAGGTTTCAATTGCAGCCTGCAGGAGGGCGAGTTCCGCTCCCTCGCGGGGCAGGTGCCTCCCCTCAGCGACGAGGCGGTCGACCCAGCCCACATCGACCTCGCCAGAGCGAACCGCTGGATTGTCCACCAAGCCGAGAAGAAAGCCCTTGTTGGAGGCGCCCCCGCGAATCACGACCTCGCTTTCGAGGAGCGCCCGCCGAAGCCGGGCGAGCGCCTCCTCACGCGTGCGCCCGTGGGCGATGATCTTGGCGATCATCGAATCGAATTCGGACGGGATTCGATCGCCTTCCGCAATGCCGGTATCGACCCGCAGGCCGGGGCCGCTCGCCAGCCGAAGTTGTTCGACGAGCCCAGGCGAGGGCGCGAAGTTGTCTTCCGGATCCTCGGCGTTCAGCCGCGCTTCGATCGCGTACCCACGCTTGACGGGGGGTACCGCGTCCAGTCGGCCGCCTCGCGCGACGTGGATCTGTAGCTTCACGAGGTCGGCGCCGGTGACAATCTCCGAGACCGGGTGCTCGACCTGCAGCCGCGCGTTGACCTCCATGAACGAGAACTGCCGCGTCGGCTGGTGATAAAGGAATTCCACCGTTCCCGCGTTTCGATAGCCGATCGCTTGGGTCAGCCGGATTGCGGCTTGCTCGAGCTCAGTCTGTTGCTCCTCGCTCAGCGCCGGCGAAGGGGTCTCTTCGAGAATCTTCTGGTTGCGCCGTTGGACGGTACAGTCGCGCACGCCCAGCGCCCAAGTCGTTCCTTCGTCGTCCGCGATAATCTGAACCTCGACGTGGCGCGCCCCAGTCACCATTCGCTCTAGGAACACCGCAGGGTCTCCGAAAGACTTCTCGGCCTCCGATCTCGCGCTTTGAAACGCGTCAGCCAGCTCGGACTCGCTTTGTACGCGGCGGATCCCACGGCCTCCGCCACCTGCGGTCGCCTTGATCATCAGAGGGTAGCCGAGGCGCGCCGCGTGCGTACGCGCATCGTCGAGCGTCGCCACCTCACCACCGCTCCAGGGTGCGACCGGAACCTCCGCCTTTTCTGCGAGCTGCTTGGAGGCGATCTTGTCGCCCAGCTTGCGCATCATGTCCCCCGTCGGCCCGATGAAGACGAGCCCGAGTCGTTCGCAGAGGTCTGCAAACCTGGGGTGCTCGGCCACGAAGCCCCATCCTGGCCAAACCGCTTCGGCACGTGTTTCGATGAGGGCGCGCTCGAGGCGGTCGTAGTCGAGGTAGCTCGACTTGCGATGGCCGTCCTTGGTCACGAAGGTTGCAGGGCCGAGCGCGTACGCTTCGTCGGCCTCGCGTACGAACATCGCTCGGCGGTCGGGATCCGTGTAAAGCGCGATCGTGTGAAGCGCCTCGCGATGCTCCTGCGTGTACTCCCGCGCGGCGATGATGAATCGCATCGCAGGTTCGCCGCGGTTTACGATTGCAATTCGCGTGAAGGTCATATTGCCCATCTTCGTTCAGTCCATCGCCGCGCGGAGAGGCTTCCGCTTTTCTGGGTCCACGTCCTCGGGGAGCTCCGCCGTCTGGTATCCACGGAGTACCACGTAGAGGTTGCCGGCTTCATCCGTCACATGCGCGTCGAACGATTTTCCACCATCCCGCGGACTCACCACGGCGTGCAGCCGCCCTTCGACCGCATCGGCGGACCGAACGCATTCGAGCTCGTCGATGTGTTGCGGCAGTCCCATCCGGCCGGTCGTGCCGATCTGCCATACACCTGCGGTCTGGAAGCAGAGCTCGACCAGCCGTGGCTCCGTCACCATTTCGAGGTCCGCTGGCTGGCGATCGTCGGGGAGTTGCTCGCGCATTCGGCCGACCACCACGCCATTGTCACGCCATGCGGTGTCCAACACCTGATAGGCCGGGCCATGAAAGTAAACCTGGTAGATGTCCTTGTCGGCCACGCTCGCGTCGGAGGCGTGAGGGGGGGCTTCCGATCTGTGTCTGTCGACGGGCTCGCGCGCGAGCCGGACGGTTGCGGCGAAATGGGTCTTCACCTCGTCTCTACCCAGGATCGGTCGCGTGCCGATCAAGCGGCAGCGCGCCAGCAGCTCGTTGCCGTCGGTGGTGAACTGCGCGGTCAGCGTTAGCGTTCTGGGCTCGTCCCGATAGAACTTGAACGGCGCGAGGAAATCGACGCCTTCAATAGCTCGGACGTGCCAGTCGGGAAAAAGCGCCTCACTGATCTCACCGAAGCCCTCGAGCCCCATCACACCCGGCAAGACGGCCGTACCGCCGATCTTGTGGTCGTAGAGGAAAGGCTGCTCCCGCGGGTCCAGCGTAGTCTCGACCTGGAGACCGGAATGAATGCCCATCGAGACCAGATGCGTGCTCATCGGGCCTCGACGGACCGCTTGAAGGTTCCTCGGGTCGAGCCCGCCGGTTTCGTCCCATTCCTGCATGAGGATTCCGAGCGCGCCGCCAATCACGACCTCACCGGATGTGCCCGCTTCGAGCTCGGTACGTACGACCGGAAGGCCGTCCGCAGGCTTCAACATGTCGATGCCGGCCAACTCCATCATCTTGGGGATGGATCCGCGGGATGCCATGCCGATGTCTGCCCAGGCGGTCCAGTCGACGACGATGCCCCGCGTGCCTGGCCGCGCGTTTCGGAAGCTCGAAACCGACTTGGCCAGAAGCTCGTTGGCGGCGCTGTAATCGGTTTGACCGCCATTGCCGAATCGACCCGCAATCGAGCTGAAGACCACCGCGGCGCCGAGCGGCATGTCTCCGATCGACGACAAGAGGTGATACCAGCCGGTCGCCTTAACATCGAAGACCAAATCGAACTCCGACGGTTTCTTGTCGGGTAGGAAGTGACTGATCTCGAGCCCGGCCGCGTGCACCAGGGCATCGATACGTCCGCTCTGCTCCCGAATGACCTCGATCGTCGCAGCGACCGCCTCGCGATCCAGCAGATTTACGGAATGATAGTGCACCTTGCCGCCCGCAGCGCGAACCGATTCGATGGCCCGGAGCGCAGCGTGCTTTCGCTCGAGCTCGCTGAGCAGGCGTTGCACCGCTACCGGCGTCGCCTTCTCTCCGCTCTGCTTCAGCCGCTCGAAGAGCTCACGCTGAAGGCCATCGCGGTCGCTCGCGAAGCGTTGAAGGTCGGGGTCGTCGGCATCCGGCTCGGGCGTGAGGTCGAGCAGATGGAAGGTTCCAGCCGACGCCTTGGCCAGGTCCTGGACAATCGCAGACACGATCGACCCGGCAGCGCCAGTGATCGCAAAGACGCTGTCTTGCCCGAGTGCGAACGGGCGCGAGGTCGGCGCCGCTTCAAAAGATGCCGTGATCGCCCAGCGTTCGTCTCCGGTGTAGCCAAGCTCGCATGCCCCGGGGTCCGACAAGGTCTCCGCGATGAGTCGTTCGGCGACGGTGCTTGCCTTCACTTTCGCCTCGAAGTCGACGACCTTGACCGTCGCCTCGGGTTTCTCGCGTTTGTAAGTCTTGGTGAAGCCGCCAACGGCGCCTCCAAGTGGCGCCACCGCGCCAGGCTCGTCGAAGCCGTGCTTCCCGCCAAAGCGCGTCGCCGACATCAGGAACCTGCCCGGCCCCGAGATCTGCTCGTAAAGCGTGCGCATCGTCGTGAACAAGAGCTTGGCGCGCCTTTGGACCGCGCTGGTCCAGTCGTCCGGGGAGAGATCGGCGATTGGGTCTTCTCGATCGAGCCCCGGGAGCCAGTAAACGCCGAGGATCGGACCGTCCTTCATCCAGCCTTCGAGCCTCAGACTGAGCTCTTCCGCAGAAGGTGTGTCGTCGACGACGAGCAGCTCGACGCCGAGCTTCTTCAACTGCTTGACCAGCGCCTTTCCGACCGGTCCCCGATCGGCCATCACGACGACGCGTGCCCCTTCGACGAAATTGACGCCGGTCGGCTTGCAGGCGGATAGCGGAGGCCTGAGCACGGCCACGGGAACACGGCGCAGCCCTTCCGCCGGTTCGTGCGCTGCCACTGCGGCAGGTGAAGCGTCGGCGGCTTCGGCCTGAGCGGCTGCCGACGCCGCAGCCTCGGGAATGGATTCTTTCACCCAGGCGATGACGTGATGGAGCGTCGGGAAATTTCGAAGCTCGAGCTTGTCGTCGCGAGGAATTCCATACGCTTCGCGCACGGCGGCAAAAGTCTCGGCTTGCTTGACCGTGTCGATTCCGAGGTCCGCCTCGAGGTCCAGGTCGAGCTCGAGCATTACGGGCGGGTAGCCGGTGACCGACGCGACGACTTCGAGCACCTTCTGGGTGATCAAATCTTCTGACGCCGGCGCTGGCACTGACGCTGGCACTGACGCTGGCGCTGGCGCTGGCACCAGATCCGGGCGGCGGTCGCGGACGAACTGCACCACGTGCCCGAGGGTCGGGAACGTCGCGAAGCTCGAGATTGTCCTCGCGCTCGATATCGTACGCCTCGCGCACGGCGGCAAAGGTCTCGGCCTGCTTGACGGTGTCGATCCCGAGGTCCGCTTCGAGGTCGAGCTCGAGGTCGAGCATGTCGGAGGGATACCCAGTCTGCTCGGACACGATCGCGAGTACCTTCGCGGTCACCGGGTCGCTGCGCTGGCGCTGGCACTGACGCTGACACTCGCGCTGGCGCTGACACTGGCGCTGCCGCCAAGTCTGGTCGGCGGTCGCGGACGAACTGAACCACGTGCCCGAGGGTCGGGAACGCCCGAAGCTCGAGATTGTCCTCGCGCTCGATATCGTACGCCTCGCGCACTGCAGCAAAGGTCTCTGCTTGTTTGACGGTGTCGATCCCGAGGTCTGCTTCGAGATCGAGCTCGAGGTCGAGCATGTCGGAGGGATACCCAGTCTGCTCGGACACGATCGACAAGACCTTCGCCGTCACGGGGTCGATTGCCGGCACTGGCACTGGCACTGGCACTGACACTGACGCTGGCGCTGACGCTGGCGCTGGCAATGGCGCGGCCATCAAGTCTGGTCGGCGGTCGCGGACGAACTGAACCACGTGCCCGAGCGTCGGGAACGCCCGAAGCTCGAGATTGTCCTCGCGCTCGATATCGTACGCCTCGCGCACTGCAGCAAAGGTCTCCGCCTGCTTGACGGTGTCGATCCCGAGGTCGGCCTCGAGGTCGAGCTCGAGGTCGAGCATGTCGGAGGGATATCCCGTCTGCTCGGAGACGATCGACAAGACCTTCGCCGTCACGGGGTCGATGGCCGGCGCCGGCGCCGGCACTGGCGCTGACGCCGGCACTGGCGCTGACGCTGGCACTGACGCTGGCACTGACGCTGACACTGCCGTTGACGCTGACACCGCGACTGCGGCCGAGGGACCCTGATCCTTCACCCGCAGGGTCCGATTCACCACTTCCAACTCCGGCGAGGCGTAGCCGGTGGCGGACGCAACCCAGCGTTCGAAGAGCGCTCGATCCTCGACCCGAGTCGTGTAGCCCAGCTCCCTTGGCGCCGGTCGACGCCCGTCTGGGCTCGGGACCCAACGGCAGAGCGACAGGCTAATCTGGGAGCCGAACCCAGCGCCCAGTCGAAGTGAATACTGAACGGGGTAGCTCCCGCCTCTCGAGAGGTTTAGCGCACCTAGCTCCGGGTCCACCTCTTTGAAGTTTGCCACCGGCGGGACCAAACCCGTCTCGAGAATCTTCATGGCGGTCGCGTCTTCCACCCCCGCACCCATCGCATGACCCGTCATGCCCTTCGTGTTTGCGATTACGATGCTGTCCGCGTTGGCGCCAAAGACCTTGCGAAGCGCGCTGATCTCCGCCTGAGCGCTACCGCCGCGTGCCGGTGTGTACGTCTCGTGTGAAACGAATACCGTGTTCGGCGCGATCGCCGCGCGATCGATGCCGTGCCGCGCCTCACAGTCTGCGACCAGCTTTTCCATCAAACCCTGAATGTGCTCGATGTTCAAACGGCTGCCGTGATAGGCGCTGTTGGCGGTCACCGTACCGAGCACCTGTGCGATTGGCCTCAGACCGCGTTCGCGGGCCGCGTCCGCGCTTTCGATGACCATGCCCGAAGCGCCCATTCCAAGGATGAGGCCGTGACGTCGACGATCGAAGGGAAGGGCGGCGTCCTCGAGTACCTCGTCCGTCGCCGCGGCGCCGCTGGCCAGGAAACCCGCACCGATCCATTCCATCAAATTGTTGCTCGTCACGTTGTCCGCGGTGACGACCACGACGCGCCTGCACCGACCGCGCATGATCCAATCCTCGGCTAGCGCCACAGCCTGCGTTCCACTGGCACACGCCGAGTTGATTTGGGTGTTCGGCCCGCGCGCGCCGATGTACTCCGCGAGCTGAGAGTGGCCCATCGACAGCGCTTTGAACAGGAAGCGCCGGTCGAACGTGTACGGATCGCGCTGACGGTCGCTTTCGATTTCCGCGATTCGACGGTCGATTTCTGCGCCTAGCGGGTCGCCGCCGTTGCTTGCCATGCGCGCCCTTAAGCTGCGCAGCTCATCGAGCAGTCTCTCCTGCGTCTCGCTCTCGTAGTATCGCCGAGCCTCGCCCATGAACATGTCGGAGCCGGGGAACGCCGAACCGAAGATGACGCCGGTCTCGTCTTGCATCTCCGCGGGTAAGCCCCAGCGGTCGGGAAGCTTCGTTCCCTTGGTCGTCGTCTTGTAGTGCATCACGAGCGGAATCCCCGCGTCGCGTAGCGCCTCCACTCCTGCGGCAACGGCCATTCGTGTCGTCGAGTCCATCGCGGCCGCGCGCTCCTCGGGAATGCCGAAATCGCTCGACAAGGCGATGTCGCCAGCCCGGCCGGCGAGCTTGATCACGTCGGCGGGCGAGTCGATCGTTTCGAAGCGCGCCCCGCCTTTTTCCGATTTCACGAGGCGGGTGATCTTCTTGTCCGCCATCGCACGACGAAGCCCCACCGGGATCGCGTCGATGAAGCTCTGACCGTGCAGCATCCGGTCGACGTTTTCGTCCGCAAAGACCTTCTCCCCGCCGGGCAGTCCGATGGTCGCTCCGGTGACGACCACCGGCTCTCCGGAATCGACGGCGGTCCCGCCGCGATAGATCTCCATCCCTTGGTCGAGGAAATCGGCAAACAAGCGGCCGAGTTGGGCATAGCGATCGCCTCCCACGGCGGATGATGCCCGTTGGGGCGCCCGACGCGCCGAAACGGTAAGCGTCGGGGGCACGGCCGGAGCCGCTGCAGCAGCCACGCGGGTCGCTGCTCCGTTGCTGCTCAGCTCTTGCAATCTGCGCTCGCTCTTGGGCGCGCCGTGCCCGCTCGCATAGAGCCCGGTGAGCGCTGCGTTGAAGGCCGCGACGTCCCCGATCTTCGGGTGGTTGGTGAACAGGGACAGGGAGTCGGCCTTGCTGCCAAGCACATCTTCGGCAAATCGCGCCAGAGCGGACTTCGGACCGACTTCGACGAAGACCCGTGCCCCCGCGTCGTACAAAGTCTCGAGCCCCTTCACGAATTGCACCGGCGAGGCGATTTGCCGACCGAGGAGCTCGATCATCTCTTCGGCGACGTTCGGCCCCATCGGGTAGAACTCACCGCTGACGTTGGCGACGATTGGAATCTTCGGCGATTCGATGCCGAGCCGTGCGATCTCTTTTTTGAGCGGGCCGCTTGCTGGGGCAACGACCTCGGTGTGAAACGCGTGACTGACCGGGAGCGGGATAGCCTGGTGGCCGGCCTTCGCGATCGCCTCAATCGCCGCCGTCACACCCGGGGTCGAACCACCAATCACAGACTGGCCGAAGCTGTTGATGTTGGCGATGACCACGTATCCATCGACCGAGCTCACAATCGCCTGCACCTCATCAATCGGCGCGAGGACGGCGGCCATCAAGCCGTTGTCGTCGACCGAGACCTTGGTCATCTCCCGTCCGCGCGCGCTGACCGCCTCGAGCGCCTCGCGAAAGCCGAGCGCCCCACTCGCCACCAAGGCACCGTACTCTCCGAGGCTATGTCCCATGACCATGTCAGGGGTCGTGCCATAAGCGGCCAGAAGCCGCGTCAGCGCAAGGTCGGTTGCGAGCACCGCCGGCTGGGTGATCGCGGTCTGCCGAAGCGCCTCGTCCGCTTCGGCGACCGCTGCTTTGTCGTTCGGATCGACGAAGATGATTTCGCTCAGCGGCTGACCGAGCAGTGGCTTCATCACGTCGTCGGCTTCTCGGAAAGTGTCAGCCACGATCGGCTCCACCTCGCGAAGCTCTCGCAGCATGTTCACGTATTGCGAACCCTGGCCCGTGAAAAGGAACGCTGTTTTTGGTGCGGCCCCCGTTCGGTAAAAGATGCCCTGCGCTCGCAGCGCCTTCCACATCGCCGCGTTGTCGGCGCGAAGCCCCTTGGCGGCATTCGTCGCCTTCTTGGCGAGCTCGGCTGCGTCACCGAAGTCGATCGCCAGCCTTCCCGCGGCATGGAGATCCGAAGCGGCTGGCGGCTGGCGATTGGGCGCGCGCCCGGCCTTCGCGTCTTCGAGCACCGCATCGAGCTTGATCGCCAACTCCTTAGTCGAGCCGGCGCCCAGGACCAAAGAACCGCGCATCGGGGCCTTGTCAGCCATCGCAACGGCGCCGGTCGCCGTTGGCGTCGAGGAGCCGGAGGGCACCGATACCGAGGTCCGCTTCTTTCGTTGAATCCTCCCAGGCACGTGCTCTTCGAGGACGGCATGGAAATTCGTCCCTCCGAAACCGAATGCGCTGACGCCCGCTCGCCGAACTTCTTTGAAGTCATCCCAAGGCCTGAGCTCGGTGTTGACGTAAAACGGGATGTGACCGAACCCGATCTTCGGGTTGGGTGTCTGGAATCCGATGCTCGGGGGCAGCTGCTTGTGGTGCAGTGCGAGGGTGGCTTTGAGCAGGCCGGCGGCGCCAGCGGCTCCCTTGAGGTGACCGATGTTCGACTTGACCGAGCCGATTGGAACGCTCGAATTGGGCAGCCCCGCATCGGCGAACGCGTCGACCATACTTTGCACCTCGACCACATCGCCAACCCGCGTCGACGTGCCGTGGCCCTCAATCAGGCTCACCGTCGCCAAATCCTCGCCGGCATGAGCCCATGCGCGCTCGATCGCGAGCTTCTGTCCGATCGGGTTGGGCGCGGTGATCCCCTTGCCTTTGCCGTCGCTCGACCCGCCGATTCCCCGAACCACGGCGTAGATCTTGTCGCCCGCTTCCTCGGCGTCTTCCAAACGCTTTAGAAGAAAGACCGCCGCGCCTTCGCCCATCACGAAACCGTCGGCGCCTTCGTCGTAAGGCCGCGTCCCGGTGGCCGAGAGCGCGCCAATCTTGCAGAACTTCGTGTAGCTCGGCGCGCTCATGTTGCTGTCGATGCCGCCGGTGAGCACGGCGTCGTAGTCCCCTTCTTCGAGCCCCGAGATGGCAGCGCTGAAGGCGGCCATGGCCGACGCACAGGCCGCATCTGCCGTGAAGTTGGGACCGTGAAAGTTGAAGACCGCCGCCACACGGCCGGCGATGATGTTCGCGAGCTCGCCGGGCATCGTGTCCTCGGTGATGGTCGGAAAGTGCTCCCGCATGCGTCCCATCGTTTCTTCGACGATTGCGGCTTTGACGTCCCCTGGGAGCGCTTGAAAGCTCGGCGCTCCGTCGAGCTCACGCGAGAACTCGGGAAAAAAGATGCGAAGCGCCGTCTTGTAATGCTGGTCGCCTGCCATGGCGTTCCCGAGGATCACCGCGGTTCGATCGCCATCGAGCGGGCGCTCTGGATAGCCGTAATCGAGAAGCGCCTCTCGCGCCGACATGATCGACCACTTCTGCGTGCGGTCCATCGACTCCGCCACCTTCGGCGGAATCGGCAGCTTCCACTTCAGGGGCTCCCAGTTGAACTCGCGAACCCAGCCCCCGATCTTCGAATAGGTCTTGTCGGGGGCCTTTGGGTCTGCATCGTAATAAAGCGCCGGGTCCCAACGGTCGACGGGTGTTTCGCTGATGCTGTAGCGCCCGGTTGAAACGTTGTTCCAGAGCTCCTTGGCGTTCTGTGCATCCGGAAGTACTGCGCCGACCCCGACGACAGCTATGGCTCGATGTACCTGATCTTGCATCTGCGGGCTCCCTGCTTGGTCAGGAGCGCTCGTAAAGCGCGTCCCCCACCTGATTCATGTCTTCGATCAACCCCGCTTGGGCTGCATAAACGTTCGACAGGCCCGCGCTCGTTTCGAGCGACGGGACGTCTGCGCTCCCCGGCGCTTCGGCGCCGATGACCCAACGCATGCCGTCTACGGCAACGCGCTGCGCGGCTTCACGCGCGAAAACCCGCGCCATTGCCGCAACAGCCGGCGGCGAAAATCGCCTTGGGGACTTTGGATTGAGCTCATCGAGCTCGGCACGGACTGCGCGTCGAGCAAACGCCGCCGCACCTTCGACATAGGAGGCGAGCTCACCGATTCGAAACAATACGTGCTGGTTGCGCGTGAGACGTTTCTCGCGTGCGCGTTCCATGACTTCTGCGAGGGCGTGTGCGGCCAGCGCCGCGATGTCGGCACCGACCTTGGGGTGCTCGCTGTGTACGCCTTCGAGCCGCCGCCCGAGGTCGTGATAGTGCTGCCCGCGGGTCTTGAGGTGATGCTGCCAGCGGTCGCGTCCGATCGTCATTTCCATGATTTCGGAGGTGCCCTCGTAGATCGTGGTGATTCGAACGTCGCGCTTGATCTTCTCGACCATGTACTCTTTGGTGTACCCGTAGCCGCCGTGCCCTTGAATGGCTGCGTCTGCCGCGGCGTTGCCCGCCTCGCTCGCGAGGTATTTGGCGATCGCGCCCTCGGTGTTCAGCAAGTCGTCGCCGCCCTTGTCGATGGCCTCTGCCGTTTGCTCGATGTAGGCTCGCGCGGCCTCCAGGCGCACCGCATGCGGCACGATGAGCTTGTGCGTGTAGCCCTGCTTTTCCGAGAGCGGCGCCCCACCTTGAATGCGTTCGGTCGAGTATTCGATCGTCCGGTCGAGAGCCGCCCAGCCCGCGCCAAGCCCGAAGGCCGCCACCATCAGTCGCGTGAACCCGAAGACCAGCTGAGCCTGCTGCAGCCCTTGGCCTTCCTCGAGCCCCACGAGCTGACCGGCGTCGACGTAGACGTTTTCGAGAACCAAGGCGGTCGTATTGCTCAGCCGGATACCGTGCTTGTCCTCGGGTTTCCCCGCAGAAAAGCCCTCGGCGCCGCGTTCGACGACAAACCAGCTGGGACCACCCGGTGCCTTCGCAAGCACGGTGTACACATCGGCGTACCCGCCGTTCGAGATCCACTGCTTGTTCCCGGTGATCTCGTATCCAACGACGCTGCCATCCTTTTCGACGGGGACCGCCACCGTCTTGAGCGCGGCAAGGTCGCTGCCGGCAGCTGGTTCGGTGGCCCCGTAAGCCATGAGCAAACCTTCTTCCGCGATACGGCTCAGCCAGTGTTCTTTTTGCTCGGGCGTCCCGCCGAACACGATGGGGTCGCTGCCGAGAAAGGTCGCCAGGACGCCGGTGGCTAGGCCGACATCGATCCGGGCCATCGCTTCGCAGACCCGATACACGTCGAAGGCCCCGCCGCCCATCCCACCGTGCTCTTCGGGGATGAACACCAGCTGCACTCCGAGCTCTTCGCTGCCGATCGCGCGGACGAGCTCCTCTGGAAAGATGTCCTTCTCATCGAGCTCGAGGAGTTTCTCGTCGCTGAGGTTTGCTTTGGCGAAATCATCGAGCGAATCGAGAACGAGTCGTAGCGATTCCGCGTCGAGGCTACTGCTGTGAGTCATCGAGAGGTCTTCCGTTTTCCCCCCCGCAGAATATGCGCGGCAAGTTGCAGGTACGCAGGGGCACGCTGCGGATAAGCAGCTTCTGTGCCAAAACGATGCACCCGCCCGACGTCCCATGATCTCTCTCGACTTGCTTGGGTGGCGCGAATGATCGATGCGCTGGGGCACCAGCGGAAGTGCAAATCATGCGCTTTGAATTTCTCTTGCGAAAGAAGTGCACATTTTGCGCGCTGCGTCATCAGGCCGGTTTGCGTTATAAGCGCTCGGCGACCCGAGTCGCGACTCTGGAAGGACGTCCCCGGATGGAACCGTCACCATCATTGTCGAGGGCGTCTCCAAGCCCGCAAGCCTTGCGTTCGGCCAGGGCGAGTACGATCCCTGCTCGCTCTACGTGACCAACCTCTTCGGGACGCAGGTCTGGCGTGTCGGCATCGGTGTTTTGGGAACCGAAAACTAGGGCGTGTTGCGCACTTCGATGATCTCGCAGCGCACCTCGCCCTTGGGGCGGCGGAGCGTGATTTCGTCGCCCTGCTCGCGCGAGAGCAAGGCCTTCCCGACCGGTGACTCCATACTGATCCATTTTTTCTCGGCGTCGATTTCGTCGGGTCCCACGATGCGATAAGTCTGCGTATTGCCGTCCTCGTCTTCGATCGTGACCCAGCTTCCGAAGTACACTCGGCCGTCATCCGGCGGCATCTCGTCGACGATGGTCAGCACCTTGAGCCGACGCCCCAAGAAACGAAGTCGCCGATCGATCGCAGCGAGGCGCTGCTTGCTGTACTGATACTCCGCGTTTTCGGATCGGTCGCCTTCGGCCGCCGCAACCTGCACGGCCTTTGCCATCTTCGGGCGATCGACGTTCCAAAGGCGATCCGCCTCTTCTTCAAAGCGCCTATAGCCGTCCGGCGTGATGTAGCCGGGCTTCCCAGAGGTATCCGGTCGTGTCCTGCGTCGCGTCATCGTGTGCCCCGCGCTATTGCCCAGGCACTCCGTCGATGCCTGGCTTGAAGCGGAAGATGTAGTACGGAGAGTGGGCTTGGATATGCGTCTTCGACCGCAGCATCTGATCGGGAATCGCGCTGTCGGCGACATAGAGCCACCCATCGGGGCCGTAGCTCAAGGCATCCGCCCAGCGAATCTTCTCGCTTCGAGCCAGCGTCGTGAGCTCACCGGCGGGCGTCATTCGGATGACCGCGCCGTGCTCGACGTCCGTGATCAGCAGGTTCCCTTGGTCGTCCGTGCTCAGCCCATCATTGAGTGGCTTCGCACCAAGCGCTTGAACCCTCGCTGCCAGTGCTCCATCGCTCAGCGTGTCGACGAGTAGGTCGGCGACCTTGACGCGGTACATCGTGTCATGCGCCATCGCGCCGTAGTAGATCCATTTGTCGTCACGGCTGATGGCGATTCCATCTACACCAGGCTTGAGCACCACTAGACCGCCGAAAAACTTCATGTCCTTGGTCGGGTTACGAATGAGCCAATCCTGCGCGGACACCGAAGGGTCGCTGTCCAGAACGCGGCGCGCCTTGCCCCGCTCGACGTCGTAGACGATCAAGCCAGGGTTTTTTCGCCAGAAGCTCACATCGGCGATGAAGACATGCGTGCCGGTAGAATCGACCTGCAGGTCCTGCAGAAACGAACCCAGCTGCGCAACCGAGGAATCGAACATGTGCTCGTGGACGAGCCCCCCGTCCCTAGGTCAAACGCCAAAAGCTTAGCCTGCCCGGTGCCGTGGTTGCCGTGGTCGATCGTCCAAAGCCGACCTTGTTGGTCGATGGCGACCCCGAGTGGCGTCTCGAATTGCGCCTGCGCTTCTTCGCTTGGAAAGGGCTTTGGCGTGCCGTCGACCCATTCGAGCAACTTGGCCCCGCTCGGGCGGCTCTCCGGGTGAATCGTGTAGAACACGCGCCCATCTGCGGACACTGCGACGTTGCCGATCGGCTCGGCGCTGGTCACCGCGACTTCGAGCGCACGTTCATCGAAGAGCGGTGCTCCGCTGAGGTCTGGATACGGTTCCCCCCCGCCGTACCGAAGATGGAGGACAATCGCCAAAGTCGCCATCAAAATGGCGAGCCCTAACAGCAGGCGCAGCAAGAAGAGCTTCATAGCGCGCCGCCGGTGCTCATTTGGAGGGCGTTCATGGCGAAGCTGAAAGCGTGCGTCGGCTCGCCGCGCGGTCCCAACGCATACTTGGTGTGTGCTCGCGAGCTCAGGAGTCCGAGCAGCGCCGCAACGAGGGGAATCGACATGCTCGGAGACAGGAAAAGCGATTTCGGCTTCACGCCGGTCATGGCCGCGCCGAAGTTGTCCATGAAGCTCGCCCCGTTGCGCTGGGCCGCAATCGCGGCGGTGTCCAGCAGTACCGGAAAGCGATGGATTGCCCGGCCGGCAGCGGCCGATATGGAGAAGTCGCGACCGAACTGCCTCATCCAGGCGCGATGGTACGCCGATAGCCGCCGCGCACTGAGGTCCCCCGCAGCGAAGGCCTCGTCGAGCAGTCGGGCTGCGATTTTCGCGGCGACCATCGCAGTGTGAATGCCCTCGCCCGTGAGTGGATCGGTTTGTCCTGCCGCATCGCCCACGACGAGGAGTCGTTCCCCATGCGTCCGGGGCTCGCCTCCAAGGCGAAGAGGAGACAGGCCCGGAGGTTCCAGCGGCTCGGCGTGTTCGCCTAGCGCTGCGCGTACGTACGGGTCTGAGGCGACCTCGGTTTGGAGCAGAGACTTCAGCTTCGTCAGCGGAACTCGGCCTCCGGGAAGGAGGTAACAGCCGAGATCGATATCTCCGTTCGAATGGCGAAAAAGCGCGACATACCCCGGAAGCACATAGTGCGGATAAAGCAGGACGCCGTCACTGCTGAAGCAATGTGTGCCCCCCTTGATGTACTGCCGGCTCGCAACGCTGTTGGCGCCCGTCGTCACGACGCCGAGCGCACGCGCGATCTTACTCTTCGCTCCGTCGGCGGCGATCAGGCATCGAGCGGAAAACCTTCGCCCATCCTTGCATCGCACCGTCCAGCGCCCGTCGACGAGCTTGGCATCGTGCACCGATGCGCCCTCGAACAGCTCGGCGCCGACACGTGCGGCGGCCCGCGCAATGCGTTCGTCACAGACCATCCGTCGGATGGCGGCCACCCGCGGCGCGCCCTCGCGCTCGCCTTCATCGGGGCTGGTGAAGCTCAGGCCCGACGGCGACACCAGGCCACCGGAGCGAACCCATTGCACCGCGCCCTCGGCGTCGAGCTCCTGGACGACCCCCATCTCCTCGAGAATCTCGAGCGCAGGCTCGCACCAGGCATCGCCGCAGCGCTTGTCCCGAGGAAAGGACGCCTTCTCGAGAAGGGCGACGCGCTTTCCGCCCTTGGCGAGAAAATACGCCGCGGTGGCTCCAGCAGGGCCGGCGCCTGCGATGACGACATCGTAAATAGGCTGTTCTCTCATCGAGGGCGGACTCTAGCGCACGCCGCCTAGGCCTCCCAGACCACCGCCTGACCCACGCTGTACCATTCTTCCATCCTGGGGCCGTAGGTGTCTTCGAGCATGCCTCGCTTCATCTTCATGGTCGGCGTGAGAAAGCCGTTTTCGATCAGCCAAGCATCTTTGACGACCGTCAGGAACTGAAGCCGCTCGAAGGCCTCGACCTCTTGGTTGACCTGCTTCAGCAGCGCCTCGAGCTCGGCTTGGACCTGCTCACGCACACTCGGGTCACTCAGCTTCGGCCGGAGCTCCTCACCGAGGAGCACCAGGGCAAACGGCTGGGGATGACCCGACCCGGTGACGCAGCACATTTCGACATGGACGTGATTGTTGATGATGTTCTCGATCGGGACGGGGGCGACGTACTTGCCCTTACTCGTCTTAAAGAGCTCTTTCACGCGGCCGGTGATCTTGAGTCGGCCTTCTTCATCGCGCTCGCCGCGGTCGCCGGTACGAAAGTAGCCGTCCGCGGTGTAGCACTCGGCCGTCATCTCGGGCTGCTTGTAGTAGCCCATCATGTTGCCGGGTGACTTGATCAGGATCTCGCCTTCTTCGCTGATTTTCACCTCGACTCCGGGCATCGGGCTGCCGACGTAGCCGACGCGGCCGTGGCCGGGGTAGGTAGCATGGGAGTACGCGAAATCCTCGCTCATGCCGTAGCCCTCGAGCAGCTCGAGCCCGAGATTGCGGTACCATTGGATCAGATCTGGTGGAATCGGCGCCGACCCACTGGCCGCAATTCGTACGTGCTGCAGGCCAAGCCCGGTCAGGATCTTCTTTTTGATCACCCGATTGAGCAGCGGGATCCGAAGGAGCCGCGAGAGCTTTTCTGGCGGGAGCTTGTGAAAGATCCCGAGCTGGAACTTCAACCACAAGCGCGGCACCGAGACGAAGATCGTCGGCTGTGCGCGGTTCAGGTCGGCCACGAAGGTGTCCAGCGACTCCGCGAAGAAGAGCTGCATCCCGGTGTGCAGTCCCTGCGTCTCCACGCAAAATCGCTCGAAGACATGCGCGAGCGGAAGATAGGACAACATTCGGTCCTGCGGGGTCGAGTGAAAGATCTCATCGGCTCCCTTCACCGATGCCGCGATTGCACCAAAGCTGTGCATCACGCCCTTGGGCCGCCCCGTGCTTCCGGAGGTGTAGACGATGATCGCGAGCTCGTCGGCTCTGCGCGAGGGGTTTCCTTGCAGCGGTTCGGTCTTCGCGATGATCGAATCCCAGGTCTCGTAATCGTTCGGGGGGGCGAGCGGAAACGAGATGCAGGGCATGTCGTCGGGGATGCCCTTTTTGATTTCGTCCCAGCCATCGAGCTTGCCCACGAAGAGAAGCTTCGACTCGCTGTGCTCGAGAATATACTGAATCGTGTCTGCATTGAGCGTGGGATAGAGCGCGACGCTCACATGTCCGGCCATCCAAATCGCCAGGTCCGTTAGGATGAAATGCGCGCAGTTCTTGGAGATGAGCCCGATGTGGGTCCCGGGGGGAAGGTCGAGCGACTTCAGGTGTGCCGCCATCCGCCTCACCTGATCCATCGCTTCGGCCCAGGTGTAGGTTTGTACTTCGCCATTGCCGATGGGCTGGGTCATCCATACCCGGTCAGGCGTCGAACTTTCCCAGTGGTAGGCGTCGTCGAGTACGAGTTGCTGTTCGGCCATTGGTCACTCCTCTATTCGGACGGGCCCGAGAGGATACACCGTATTGGGCCCGAAGTGGGGGCTTTCATTGCGGAATGTGCTCTGGCAGCACTTGAGATGACCTCTGAGTCGCGCTAGAGGCTCGGTCGATTTCGGGTGGAGGTTGGTCAAATGTAATGGATGGCGGGATTCGCTCTTGTGGTGCTTGGCATCGCGCCGATTGGATGTTCGACCTCGACCGAAGCGCTCGAGCCAACAGGGTACGACCTTCGGGTCGACGCGTTCTTCGACGCCACGATCGAAGCGGCCCCTCGAAACACGTATTCCGAAGTCATGCGGGTGACTCGAGGCGTCGCGCCCGACGAATCCAAGATCCAGTTCGACCTCGATCGCTTGACCAGGCGAGAGGACACCTCCGACTTCAAGCTTCCGGGGCTTCTCTGGATGCTCTACGAGGTCTCCGACTCGGATCTGCTGAGCGCGGAGATTCTCAGCAATGCCAAAGACGTGATCCTCGGGCACAAGCTCTGGCCCGACGAGCTCCTGACCGAGCCCAATCCGGTTGCGACCGACAGCATGGTCTACCTGACCGAGAACCACTTCATCCTGTACGCGAGCAGCGCATACCTCGCTGGGCAGCTCTATCCGGACGAAGTGTTCGCTGCGAGCGGCGAGACCTGCGCGGAAAAGATGGCGACATTTCGACCGCGCGTCATGCGCTGGCTGGAGCTTCGCTACAAGTCCGGCTTCAGCGAGTGGCTCTCGAACGTCTACTACGACGAGGACATCCCCGGGCTCGTCGCGCTTGTCGAGCTCGCCGAAGACGAGGAGCTCAAGCAGCTCGCGGCGATGGTCCTCGACCTCATTCACGCCGACCTGGCCTTGAACCAGTACGACGGAGCCTTCGGCAGCACCCACGGTCGCACCTACGAGAACAAGATGGGCGGCTCCCGGGACAACACCGGCTCGACCTTCGCGCTCCTATTCGGCCTGAACGAGTTTGCCCCGGGGAACATGAGCGCTTCGGCGCTGGCTCTGAGCACGACATATCGTTTGCCGCGCGTCATCTACGAGATAGCGCACGACGTCGATCGCACGGAGTCTGAAAACCGCCAGCGAATGGGCATCAAGCTCGAAGAAGCCGCCAAATGGGGACTCGACACGTCACGGTTCGAGGACGGGATGACCTTCATGACGCTCGAGGCCTACACGCATCCGCTCACCATCGGCCTCTGGGTTGAGATGCTGAACGCGTACAAATGGTGGGAGCACGACGACTACAGGCTTTTCAAGCCTTTCCGCGAAGTCCTCGAGAACGAGCTGGTGCGGAGCGCGTTCGCTATCGAAGCTGAAAAAGACATCACTCGGAACATGCGTCCGGAGGTCAACATCTACACCTATCGAACACCGAGCTACATGCTCAGCACCGCGCAGGACTGGCGCAAAGGCTTTGGCGGAGACCAGCAATCGATCTGGCAGGCGACGCTCGCAAAGGACGCGGTCGCGTTCACGACCCACCCGGGCAAGGAGAGCTGGGATGGCGACACGCCGCGCTACTGGACCGGCTACGGCACGATGCCGCGCGCGATTCAGGTCAAGAACGTCGTCGTCTCGCTGTACGACGTCGACACCGAAGCCGAGCTCTACGTTCCGGATCAGCCGCTCTACACCCACGCTTTCCTCGACAAGAGCCGCTTCGATGAAGCCTACAAAGAAGGGGGCTGGTTCTTCGCGCGCTACGGGGACGCGTATCTCGGACTGTGGGCTTCGGATCCGGACGCCGATTGGAGCATCAACGACGACCCGGAGCACGATGACTTAGGTGACCACGAGATCATCGCCGACGGCGAAAAGACCATCTGGATTTGCGAGCTGGGGAGCGCGGCAGACTTTGCGAGTTTCGACACATTCAAGGAGGCCATCCTCGCCGCTCCGCTGAGCGCCGATGCCGAAGCGCTCACCGTCGACTACGGGTCTCCTTCCCAAGGGCGTCTGGTCATGGGCTGGGACGGCCCGCTCACGCAGGACGGAGTCCCGCTCGATGTTGCCGATTACCCTCGGTACGACAATCCATACGGGACGTCGGATTTTCCAGGCGAGGTCATCTCGCTCCGGCATCGCGGACAGTCCCTGCGCCTCGATTTCACGAATCGGACACGTGAGGTCAACAGCTTCCTAGACTAAGCTCGAGCCCATGCTGGATTTCTCGGGCCGCGAAGCGGTCGTCACGGGCGGAACCGGTGCGCTCGGCAGCGCCGTCGTTGGGCGGCTCATCGCGGCTGGCGCAACCGTTCACGTCCCTGTCTTCGCATCCAACGAGCTCGACAGTTTTGCCCATCGCGCCGATCCGGCAGTGAAGCTTCACGAGAAGATGGACATGAGCGTCGAGGCGGACGTCGCTCGTCTCTTCGCCGAACCTCGCGCTCTCTACGCGAGCATTCACATTGCAGGCGGGTTTGCCATGGGGCCGATCGGCTCCACCGGCGTCGACGTTTGGGATCACTTGATGCGGATGAATGCGACGACCTGCTTCCTTTCTTGCCGCGAAGCGGTCAGGGCGATGGAAGGGCGTGAGGGGCGAATCGTCAACGTCGCGGCGCGTCCGGCTCTCATTCCAACCGGGCAAATGACGGCCTACTCGGCTTCGAAGGCCGCCGTTTCGGCGCTGACGCTTTCGCTCGCCGAGGAGCTCTCGGCCTCTTCGATCTGGGTCAACGCCATCGTCCCCAGCATCATCGACACGAAGGCGAATCGCGCCGCGATGCCCGACGCGGATCACAGCGCCTGGCCCAAGCCCGCCGAAATCGCAGAAACCGTGGCGTTCCTAGCCTCACCGCAGAATTCCGTCACGCGCGGCGCTCTGGTCCCGGTGTACGGCAAGAGCTGAACGGGCTGGTGCGCCGGCCGGTTCCGATGAGGTACTATCGGCCCGATGAAGTACACGCATCTTGGTCGAACGGGTGTGACCGTTTCGCGGATCTGTCTCGGCTGCATGAGCTACGGGACACCGGACTGGCGGCCGTGGGTCCACGACTCGAAGGCGTCGGCGCCGTTCTTCAAGCGCGCGATCGAAGCGGGCATCAATTTTTTCGACACCGCCGACATGTACTCGCTCGGCGTGGGCGAGGAAGTGACCGGGAAGTGGCTTCGTGAGTACGGCAACCTCGATGAGCTCGTCATTGGCACGAAAGTCTTTTTTCCGATGAACGACCGCCCCAACATGGGTGGCCTTTCACGCAAGCACATCCAGCAGGCCTGCGAGGGCAGCCTCCGCCGTCTGGGCGTCGACACCATCGACCTCTACCAAATTCACCGTCTGGATCCCCACACGCCCATGGAGGAGATGCTGGCTGCGCTCGACCAGCTCGTCACGCAGGGCAAGGTTCGGTACATCGGCGCGAGCTCGATGTACGCCTGGCAGTTTCAGCGACTGCTGTCGATGTCCGAGCGCAACGGCTGGGCGCGCTTCGTCACGATGCAAAACCACTACAACCTCGTCTACCGCGAAGAGGAGCGCGAGATGATGCCGCTTTGCGAGGACGAAGGGATCGGGGTCATCCCCTGGTCGCCGCTTGCTCGCGGCATGCTGGCAGGGACGCGCCGCAAGCTCGGGGACAGCTCCACCAGCCGCTCCTCGAGCGACGGCCTCGATCAGATTCTGTACGATCAGCCCTCGGACTGGGATGTCGTCGACGCCGTCAAGAAGGTCGCGGCCGAACGGGGCGAGCCTGCTGCTCGCGTGGCCCTGGCCTGGCTCCTTTCGAAGCCAGCGGTGACCGCGCCGATCGTGGGCGCGACCAAGCTCAAGCACCTCGATGATGCGATCGCCGCCGCCGAGATCGAGCTCAGCCCGGAGGAGGTCGCGATGCTCGAAGCGCCGTATCGCGCGCATCCGGTCAAGGGCTTGGCGGCACCCAAGGGCTGAGCGAAGGCGCGTTTAGCCTTCATCGAGCTCGGAGCGCAGGCTTCGAATCATCAGACGCTCGTAGAGCCCTGGGGCGAGGCGCGAGAGAACCGCGCTGGTCTTGCCGACGGGGGTCAGCACCAGGCGCCTCCGCCCGGCCTCGGCCGCCTTCAACACGTCCCGAGCGACATCGTCCGCGTTGTCAAGCTTCCCCACCTTGGACCGCGGACGCGAAAGGCGCTTGCCGTCGCCCCCGAGCGTCGATCCTTCCAGGCCGGTTTCGACGAACGAAGGGCAGACCATCAGCACACCGACGCCTCGGTCGGCCAGCTCGGCGCCCAGGCTTTCGAATAGGCCATGCATGGCGTGCTTCGAGGCTGCGTATCCACTGCGCCCATAGAGCGGCGCCAACCCCGCGATGCTCGACACGGCGATGATCAAGCCACGGTTGTCGAGCAGGTCGTTCAAGCAGGCCTGCGTGCAATGAATGGCACCGAAGAGATTGACTTCCATCACGCGGCGAAAGACTTCGGGCCGGGTCTCGGCGAACGCGCTTCGGTGCACGATGCCGGCGTTGTTGATCAAGACGTCGATGCTTCCGAATGCTTCGCGGACGGTGGTCATCGTCGAGGTCACTTGGGCGGGGTCGGTGATGTCGCAGGGAAGGACGACCGCTTCGATTCCGAGTGCGTCCAGCTCCTCACGGGTTTCGATCAAAGGGCTTTCGGACAGGTCGACGATGGCGATTTTGGCCTCTGCAGCGCCAAAGCTTCGGGCAAGCGCGCGCCCGATTCCGCCCGCGCCTCCGGTGATGACGACCGTGCGTCCTCGGAAATCACGCCGAGCCAAGAAGACCTCGTGCACGGGCGTAGAGCTCGAACGCCTCGCGACTACTCAGCTTCGGGGTGTAGCCGTACTCCTCTTTGAGTCGCCGGTTCGAGAGCACCGGTCGATACCGCAAGAAGTTAACGCGCTCCGGCCCGTTCTCCGTCAAGCCAACGCCCTTGAGCGCCCAGAGAATCGCCTTCACGAGCGATGCCGGCAACGGCAGGTACGGCTTTCTGAGCATCTTTGCAATCTCGCGGGGCGTAAGCGCGCCGTCGCCGGCCTGGTTGTAGACACCGACCTTGTCGGAGAAGACTGCATCGACAAGGCAGGCGACCAAGTCTTGGTCCCAGATGAAGACGAATGGAGAATCCGAGCCCACGATGCCTAGAATAACAGGCTTCTCGAACAGATCGGTGACCGGACTGTGCACGTCGGGGCCCACGACGGTGCCGGGCCGGAATACGATCTGCCGTAGCTCGGGACGTTCTTCGCGCCAGCGCGCCAACATGTCTTCGACAATCCGCTTGTGCTTCGAGTATTCGAACTCGTCGTTGCCCCGCAGGGGATCGTTTTCGTCCAACCAATCGGGATTGTCCCGATGATATCCATATGCCGCGCCGCTCGAGGTGACGATCAGCCTCGTCGCCTGGGCCGCCTCGCAGGCCTCGAGGATGTTTTGCGTGCCGAGGACGTCGACCCGGTACGCCAAGTCCTCGGGCGCACCCTTGGGTGCACGAACGATCGAAGCGAGGTGGACGACGGTGTTGATTCCGTGCTTGCGAAAAAGCTCCCCAAGCGCTGGATCGCAGATGTCGCCCTGCTCGTAGACGACACCTGTAAGGCGTTCCGCTGGCTCGACCTCTGTCCAATCGAGCGCGACCAGCGCCGAAAGCTCGCTTTGACGCTTCGCGAGGGCCTCGACGCAGAGGCGACCGACATAGCCAGCCGCCCCGGTCACCAGGACCGCGGGGCCTGCGCCCATCAGGCGCCGGGCTCCTGGTGCATCGCCTTGAACTCCTGAAGCCCCGGCGC
This sequence comes from uncultured delta proteobacterium, assembly GCA_963712235.1. Classification (GTDB taxonomy): domain Bacteria; phylum Myxococcota_A; class Polyangia; order Polyangiales; family Houyiibacteriaceae; genus SG8-38. The sequence goes on along the minus strand of CAVQHC010000017.1, from coordinate 156,265 downwards.
GAACAGGTGCATGTTGGGGTCGACGTCGACGTGAATGACCGACGGCTTGCCCGAATCGACACAGCGTTGGAGCGCCGCTTCGAGCTCGGACGGATCGGCGACCCGCTCACCGTGGCAACCCATCGCTTCGGCAACCTTGTCGAACTCGATCTCTTTGAAATCGGCGTTGATTGTGCCCTGCTGATCGGTTCCAATGGCGGGGCGCAGCATCCCAAGCGCAATCGACTGCGTGAGCTTCACCATGCCCCACTGCTTGTCGCAAAGGACGAGATAGATCACGGGCAGACTGTTGCGTAGCGCGGTCTCGAGCTCTTGGAAATGGAAGCCCATCGCGCCATCGCCGATGATGCAGACGACTTTCGAATCCGGCTTTGCGATCTGCCCGGCGAGCGCCTGCGAAACGCCAGCGCCCAACATACCAAACTTGAACGTCGACAGAAGCGTGTCCGGTCGATTGATCTCCGAAAAAAAGCTCGCCCAGACCGTGGCGTTGCCTCCGTCGAAGACGTGAACCGTGTCGTCATCGAAGAAGCGCTGGCAGGCGGCGGGCACCTGGGCGCTGTGCATGGGGCTTGCGGTGTTCTGAAGCGCCATATCGAGCTGACTCCGGACTTTGCCCACGGCTTCTGCGAGGCCAGCCGTACGTTCGCGGTTCGCCTGTAGTCGCGTGCCGCTGAGCGGCGACCGCTCGAGCTCCGCACCGAGCGCGGGCAGAAACGTGCTGGCGTCGCCGACGATCGCGAGCTCGGTAGCCTTGTTGAGCCCGAGAATCTCTTCGTCGATGTCGACCTGGATCAACTTCTGCTCGTCTGGTTTCCCCCAGTAGGGAGGTTTGCCCCACCAGTCGGTCTCGCCGAGGCGCGAGCCGACGACCAGGACGACGTCAGCTTCGCTGCGGGCCTGGTTGATCGGCTCCATGGCCCAAATCGGAAGCAATTGCTCGTGATTGTCCGGCAGGGCGCCGCGTCCGGCCCAGCTCGTCGTGACAGGAGCGCCGATGGCTTCGCTCACTCGTTCGAGCGCGTCGGACGCGTGAGCATGCAGGACTCCGCTTCCGGCATGGATATGCGGCCGCTCCGCGTTTCGAAGCAGCTCTGCGGTGCGTGCGACCTGGCTCGCCGAAGGCTCGACGGGCTCGGTTCGCCGGTACGCCTGAGGAGAACGAAGGTCGATGCCGTCCGCTTCGAAGACGCCATTCATGACGGTTTCCGGGACGTCGAGGTGAACCACGCCCGGCCGACCGGCCCAACTGATGCGAGCCGCGCGTCGAAAGAACTCGGGAAGGCGATCGAACGATGGCACCGCGCCACTCCACTTGGTCATCGCGCGCGTGACGCCGGTCTGGTTGAAGTACTGATAGGTGCCTCCGCGATCGGGATACGCGATCGGTGTGCGACGGCTCGACGTGATGAGCAGCACGCGGTTGCCTTCGCCGTTCTCGACGGCCACTCCCGGCAAAATGTTCGCGACGCCGGGTCCGTTTGACGCCATACAAACGCCGAGCTTGCCGGTCAGCCGGGCATAGGCGCCCGCCATGTGTGCCGCGCTCGTTTCGTGCCGCGGCGACACCATCCGGATGCCGTGCTTTTCGAAGCTCGCAAAGAAGCCCATGTAGGTGCCGTCGACGATGCCGAACACGACTTCGACACCTTCGGCCGCCAACATCCGCGCCAGCGCCTCGCCTCCAACCATCTGAGTCATGGTTTTCCTTCCTGCGCCGGGTTGGCCGCCGATGGGTGGCGGAGCAGGGCGCCGAAGGAAGAATGTACACCCGTGCTTTCCCCCGCTGAAAGCGAAACATTTGCGCCTCGAGACCTGTGATTCTTGCGGTGCGGGTGGTTGGGCGGCCTGTGCTGCCGCGGGTGTTTGGGGGGGGTGGGCGGCGCCGTACGGCTTGTGCTGCCGCGGGTGTTTGGAGGTGGGGTGTTGGGTGGGTGGCGTGGTTCGGTTTAGTTACACCGCCCGCCCACCCCCACCCGTAATCCTCCCTGGCGCGGCATTCGCTGCGCTCTGCCTTGCCGGCGCCAAGGCGCCGGGCTTCGCCGTTCCGGCTCGCGCTGCCGCCTGCTTTTTGGGAAGGTTGTTGGTCCTGTCTCCGTATGGAGGGGCGCGGAAAAAAGCGCGATATGGGGCGGAGTCGACGTCGCAAGTGCCAATCTGCAAGACAGCAACCACCCCAGATTGGCGCGCGCGCCGAGGCGAGGCTTGCGTGGTCCAAGCTCCCAAGTGCAACCGACCACATTTGCAAGCCGAGCCGTTCGACGCAGCCCCGTGTCGCGCTTTTTTCCGCGCCCCGTTAGCGCTTTCTGCCCAAGCACCATGTGATGGCGCACACCTCGTCGAGCTTCCCGTCGAGGTGAGTTGCCGTGTGGCTCTCGATGTAGCCCCAGTCACTTGCGACGTTTAGGGCGGCCCGTACTTCTTTTGCAGAACCGCAAGCGGTTGAGAACCGCGCTCTCGCATTCCCCGCATCGTTCCCTCGAGCCTCCGCGATGTTTAGCACCACGCTCTGTGCAGCTCTCTTGAGCTGATCGGCCAGCGCCAGCGCCAGCGCCAGCGCCAGCGCCAGTGCCAGTGCCAGTGCCAGCGCCAGTGCCAGTGCCAGTGCCAGTGCCAGTGCCAGAGTCGGTTTTGGTTACACCGCCCGCCCACGCCCACCCGTAATCCTCCCTGGCGCGGCGTTCGCTGCGTTTCGCCTTGCCGGCGCGTTCGCGACGGGCTTCGCCCTTCGGGCCCGCGCTGCCGCCTGCGGGTGCGTCTTTTTTGCCAGGCACAGGGCCTAGCCGGTACCACTTGCCCCGAGCCGGGATGTTCAGGAAGAAGCGATTACTCGAGTCGACGCTCCTCGTGGGCCTCGCCCTGTTGTTGGTGAGTTGTTCCATCACTCGGGCGAAGTGGCGGATCAAAAAGGACAAACCCATGCGCTCGGGCAAATCGGCGTACATGGATGCTCCTATCGCGATCGCCAAGACGAAGCGCCAGCCGAATATCGTCATCTTGCTCGCCGATGACCTGGGCAAGTACGAAGTCTCGGCCTACGGCGCAGAGCACATCGCGACGCCCAACATCGATCGGATTGGCGCCGAGGGTGTGGTCTTCCAGGAAGGCTACGTGACCGCCCCGACCTGCGCGCCGTCACGTGCGGGCATCATGACGGGCCGGGTTCAGAACCGCTACGGCTTCGAAACCCAGATCATGGAGCACTACCCGACCAACTGGGTCGAGTACATCTCTGGTCGCTGGATCGTCGACACAGGCGAGTTCAAGGTCAAAGCCAAGCCATCGTTTCCAGCGGAGTGGCAGGCGCACAAGCAGGGTGTTCCACCGACGGAGATCACGCTCGCCAACATTCTCAAGAAGTATGGCTATTCGACGGGAATCGTCGGGAAGTGGCACCTGGGGGTGTCGCGCAAACAGGTGCCCCTCGCGCGCGGCTTCGACTACCAGTACGGTTTCAACGGTGCCTTTTCCCTGTACACGCCCGAGCGAAACTGGGCCGGCATCATCAATCACGAGCACGATTCGTTTAGCGCGCAGCACCAGTGGAACATGGGCCGCCGCGAAGAAGCGATGATCCTCGAGAACGGGAAAGAGGTTCGCGAAGAGCAGTACCTGACCTTTGCATTCAGAGACCGGATGAAGGCATTCATCCGGGAGCACAAGGACGAGCCGTTCTTCCTCTACGCGGCGTTCAGCGCACCGCACGTGCCTTTCCAAGCGCCCGTCGACTACTACTGCCAGTACGCCTACGTCGAAGACGACAACAAGCGCGTCTACTACTCGATGATCTCGGCCCTCGACGACGCGATCGGCGAAGTGCATCAGACCATCATCGACACCGGCATCGAGGACGACACGCTCATTTTCCTTCTGAGCGACAACGGCGGCGCGTCGTACACGCACGCGACGGACAACGGTCCGCTCAAGGGAGGAAAGCTCACCCAGTTCGAAGGCGGGATCAACGTCCCGTTCATGATGAAGTGGAAGGGGCAAATTCCCCGCTGGGATGCGCTATCAGAACCCAGTTTCTTCGACCGATATTTTCGCCACCTCGGTCGCTGCTGCAGGCGGCGTTCTTCCAAGCGACCGTCCCTACGACGGCGTCAATCTGGTGCCGTACCTCCAGGGGACGGCCGATGGGGTTCCGCATGAGCAACTCTTCTGGCGCGCCGATCACATCTGGGCGATTCGCGATGGCAAGTACAAGCTCATCTTGAGCACCCGTGACGGCTGGGCCGAGCTCTACAACCTCGAAACCGACAAGTCCGAGCAGATCAATCTCAAAGAGCAGATGCCTGAGCTCTACGAGAAGCTTCATGAGGAGCACGAGCAGTGGCAGAAGAGCGAGCTCCGAAAGAAGCCGCTCTGGCCGCGCATCATGGACAAGCGTTTCGTCCTGGACGGCAAGGAATACTTCTTTCCGGCATGACCATGACGAAGCGCTGGCTCATAGCACTGTTCTTCTTGGCTCCGGTTCTGGTTCTCGCATGGCCCTCTGCTAGCAGTGCCCAGCAGCCGAAGCTGGACATCAAGGTCTTCTTCGGAGGTAGCGTCACGAACTACGTTTCCCTGCTCGAAACGGGTCGCGAACAAGAGATTTTCGGAGGATGGCAGGTCGGATTCGGTGCGCGAGTCCGACGCCGCAAAGCATTCATCGAAATTCTGTTCTCGTTCAATCGCTGGGCGGTCGGCCTGCAGGATGCTGACGACGACGGCAACGTCCTCAGTCTCCAAGCGCAGGTGAACTCCTTCGAGTTGCCACTGATCATGGGGTACATCCCGTACAAGAACCCCCTCTTCAAACTGTTTCTCTACGCAGGATTCGTAAACCACTTCAATACGAAGATCATCGCTACGCTTGGATCCAACGAAGCCTTGGGAATTCCAGAAACCACGATCAAGCTCAAACCCAAGGAGGTAGACTTCGCGATCTACCAAGCGATTGGACGCGTTGGGGTGAACTTCGACGTGGCGATGTTCAATTTCGACTTCAACTATTCGATCAGCCTCAACAGCGCGACGAAGACGTCCTACAGAACGAGCTACCAGCAGCTGCAGGTCAACATCGCCTACCTATTTTAGGACGCCACTGCTCACGTGAAGGCCCCCGGAGCGGCGGGGTTCGCGCCATCTTTGGTCGCGCTGCGAACCGCGGCCACAGCCGCATCCACATCTAGCTGGTCGTAGAAGTCGAAGTCAGGGTTGGCGACGAGATACTCGGCGGCGGCGTCCTCCAGGTTTTGGACGCGCGCTTCGTCGAGTTGCTCTTCGGTAATCGAGTCGTCTCCGATTGCCGAGATGCCCGCAATACAGGCGATGGAGGTCCCCGGATCGAGGTCCTTTTCGATCGTCATCCCGTCCGGGTTGTACAGCCCCGAGATATCGACAGCGCCGTCGTTCGTCGTACCGTTGACGACGACCGCGACGACCGCCTGCACCTGAACGTCGACGACGAAGTTGCCGTCGGCGTCGGTCGTGCCCACCTCGGCGCTCTGAAGATTCCCGTCTTCGTCGTAGTGAAGCAAAACGACCGTCCCATCGGCAAGGGGAACGCTGTTGTTCGGGTCGCCCCCGGATTCAGGAGCAAACGCCTGCCCGAAGACGCGCGACAACGCGCTGCCCACGCCGCCCCCACTCGAGCTGCAACCTACGACAGGCAATGCCGATCCCAAGCTCAGCACGACCAATGCAGCCAGAAGGCTCCGTGTTTCGAATCGATTCAACATGCTTGCTATCTCCTTCGGTGGTTCGTTCTACTCATTCAGAACACGTACGGAATGAACAAGTAGGGGACTTCTTCACAGTAGCGCTCCCAGTCTGCGCCGTACTTTTTCTTACACCTGCGGATGTCCCGCCCGGCGCGGTGCAGAATCATGACCACGAAGAAGGTCACGTAGAGGTACGGTAAGAAGTGGTCGAAGCCGCAAATCAGGCCCCAGGATAACGCCATCAGAATGTCCGCTGTGTAGTGAATCTTTCGGGCGTATCGCCACCAGCCATCGACGAGTAGCTTGGACCCGGCTTCGGTTTCCAAGTAGCGCGGGTTGTGCAGCGTGCCCCAGGGCAACTGTGGGAACGCCTTCCGTTTCACGTACGAGCCGTTGAGCTGCATGCGAAAGCGGTTTCGCTGGCTTTGCGCCGTGTCCCAGACGTAGTACGAGCCAAACAGCAGCAGAAAACAAAACACGGTAAACGCAGCAGAGTGCTCGAACGGCGGTCGCGATGCGATGTACATCGAGCTGAAACAGTACACGAACGGCACGCCCGCCAGGTTCCAGAAGACGAGCATCCAGCCCCACTTCTCGTAGAAGATGTCCCAGGTCGTCGGGATGCACTCCTCGCCCTTCATGCAGGCATTGGTGTAGAGAAAATGGGCGACTACCATGAAGATCATCGGCGTGCTCACCGTGCCATACGTCGCGTATTGGTGTGCGGCGCCGCTGGCCGTCAGCAAGAAGAGGGTCAGCCAGGAGACGCGGACCTCCGCCCACATTTTGAGGTCCAAGGGTCCGATCCGAGGATTGAGCCAAGCCCCCATGAAGAAGTCGTAAAGGAAGTTCCCCGACATCCGCTCCGCGTTGCCGGTTGCCCTGGCTCCGAAGTAAACGAGGAGCGCAACGACGTTCGCGATGATCATCGCAGTGATCATGAATGCGCCAAACTGCTGGTAGATCGTCTCCAGAGGGAAGACTCCGCTGAGGTGCAAAATCGCGATAGCGAGTAGCGTGAGGTACCACGCGGTGATGCCGTTGCAGCGGTAGACCAGCCGTTGGCCGTTCCGCGACGGGATCGGCAGCCCCTTTATTTCCAACCCCGGCAGGTAAGCCGCCATCCATCCCTCCACGAGCAGGAACGCCCCGTAGATGCCGAACGTGCTCCAAGTCGGTGACGCGTAGGTCACGATCTGCTCCCAAATCACGTCTGAAGAACGGTCCCAGATCGGAGAGCGAGACCGGATAGAACACCGCTCCGTCGTGAAAGCGCCACGCGATCCAGAGGTAGAGCATCAGGGCATGCGAGAGCGTCATGATGAAGGCAGCCCCAAAGGAGCCCCCAAACTCGCGCGCCGTCTCCTCGGTGCGCACGGCCGGAAGTCGCCTGGTCGCGGCGGCCGACAAACCGGGCGCTACAGCGTCCTGCACCGTTTCCTCCTAGCCACCGCGCATTTCTAACCGGCTGAATTCCGGATGTCCAGGGTTGTCCGCAAGTCCTGAGCTAGGCTTCCCCGGGTGGATCGCGCAAGCCTGTTGAAGATCGCATTCGCCGCGCTGCTGGCCGGGGCAGTTGCCTGGATCTACGCGAGCGGCGCCTACCAGGAGCTCGACCCTGCCTCGATGCGGATTTGGTTTCAGAAGGCCGGGCCCTGGGGTGGCGTGCTCTTCATCGCAGCGTACACATGCCTGCAGCCGTTTGGTGTGAACGGGCTCGTCTTCCTTCTCAGCGCGCCGCTCATCTGGACTCCGACCGAGGCGTTTCTGCTCAACTGGGCCGGCACGATTGGCACCGGCTTGTTTTCGTTCCTCGTCGCGCGATTCGTAGCGCGCGATTGGATTCAACAACGGCTCCCTCCTCGCATTCGACGATTCGATGAGCGACTCCAAACGAACGGATTCCGAACGGTCTTCCTGCTGCGCCTGATCTTCTACACGACCCCCACCGTGCAGTGGGCGTTGGGCGTGTCGCGAGTCGCCTTCGTCCCGTTCCTCGCCGCGACCGTCTTGGGCGTCGCGCCCTTCACCTTGATGACGACGCTGGTCGGAGTTCGTGTCGCGAAATGGATCGAAGAGCACCCTGTGGCGACCTGGCCCTGGGACCAGCTCTGGCCTTTCCTCATCCTCGCGGCAGTCGTGATCGCCGCGATCAGCATACTCATCCTGCGCAAGTGGCGAGCGCAAGCGGTCGACTAGAACCGGGGCGCGGAAAAAACCCGACACGGGGTTCCATCGAACGGCTCGGCTTGCAGATGTGGTCGGAAGCACATGGGGGCCTGGACCACGCAAGCCGAGCCTCGGAACTCGCGCCAATCTGCGGTGGCTGCTGTCTTGCAGATTGTCACTCGTTACGTCGACTCCACCCCATGACGGGTTTTTGTCGCGCCCCTCCCTACGGAGACAGGACCACCAACCTTCCCAATCGGCAGGCGGCAGCGCGAGCCCGAAGGGCGAAGCCCGGCGCGAAGCGCCGGCAAGGCAGAGCGAAGCGAATGCCGCGCCAGGGAGGATTACGGGTGGGGGTGGGCGGGGCGGTGTCAACAAGCCGTACCACGCCGCCCACCCAAGACCCGCCCCCCCAACACCCGCGGCAGCACAAGCCGAACGGTGACACCCAAGCCGAACGGCGACGCCCGCCCCCGCCCTACCAAACACCCGCGGCAGCGCGAGCCCGAAGGGCGAAGCCCGGCGCGAACGCGCCGGCAAGGCAGAGCGAAGCGAATGCCGCGCCAGGGAGGATTACGGGTGGGGGTGGGCGGGCGGTGTAACTAAACCAAACCACCCACCAAGCCCATCAATGGAGTTCACCCGCTTCGGTGGACGGTTAAGCGCTTGCGCGCATTGGGGTTCGGTTGATTCGTTCGAATTGAAGGGGTGAGAGGTAATCGAGCGCCGAGTGGCGTCGCTTGGGATTGTACCAGCCTTCGACGAAGTCGAAGATGGCCATTCGCGCTTCAGTCTGAGAGCGGAAGCGCCGTCGGTCGAGCAGCTCGCACTCGAGGGTGGCGAAGAAGCTCTCGCACATGGCGTTGTCGTAGGCGTCGCCGACCGAGCCCATCGAGGGTCGGACGCCCGCTTGTCGGCAGCGTTTGCCGAAGGCGTACGACGTGTATTGGCAGCCTTGGTCGGAGTGATGAATCACGTCGGCCGGCCGCCGTTGTTGAAGCGCCATCTCGAGCGCCGTGAGGACGAGCTCGGTGCGCAGGTGATGGGCCATCGACCAGCCGACCACGCGCCGGCTCCACGCATCGACGACCACCGCGAGGTACAAAAAGCCAGCGTGGGTCGGGACGTAAGTGATGTCCGCGACCCAGAGCTGGTCGGGGCCGGTCGCCGTGAAATCGCGATCGACAAGGTCAGGCGCCGGTCGGCCGTTGACGTCGCGTCGGGTCGTCGTCACGCGCCGCTTGCGGCGACTGATACCGACGATTTGGGCTTGCCGCATGAGCCGTGCGACGCGCTTTTGGCCCACGCGCACCGCGTCCTCCTCGCGGAGGTCGCGGTGGATGCGCGGCGCTCCGTACGTACCCCGAGAGCGCGCATGGAAGTGCTCGATGCGCTCGAGGAGCCCCGCGTCTTCGACCGCACGCCGTGACGCCGGACGCTTCACGTACGCGTAGTAGCCGCTCGGGGAGACACCGAGCACCCGACAAAGCGTCCGCACGGGATATTTAGCCTGATGCGCTCTCACGAATTCGAATTCTTGGGCGGAACCGAATCGGTCTCCTGCGCGAACCAGGCGGCGGCTTTTTTCAAGATTTCTTTTTCAACCTTGAGCGTCTTGTTTTCGCGTCGAAGACGCCGAAGCTCTTCGCGCTCCTGGGTCGTCAGACCGTCGCTTCGCTTGCCCGTGTCGCGCTCGGCCTGTGCCACCCAGTTGCGTATCGCCTGGGCCGAGGGCTCAAACTCCCTCGCGAGCTCCTCCGGGCTGCGTCCCGAGCGGACCAGCTCCACCAGTCGCTCCCGGAACTCCGCGGGGTACGCTGGCCTGTGTCTTTGAGGCATGTGGACTCCTTTGCCCGAAAGCGGGCGAGTGTCCACGAAACCGGGTCAACTCCATCAACCACCCCCCCCAAACACCCGCGGGAGCCCAAGCCGAACACCGCCTCCCCCAACACCCGCGGCAGCCCCAGCAGTCCGCTTTTCGCGAAGGGCTCGACGCGGTAGGCTTCGTCTCGTGGAGCAGCTGCCGGCGCCTGAGCTTCCCGCGTGGATCGCGAAGGAGGTTCCTTTCACTCGATATCGCGTTGCCGTCGGCGACGGGCTGCACATGCATGTGATGGAGACGGGTCGGGGAAGGCCGGTGCTGATGGTGCACGGCAACCCCACCTGGGGCTTCCTCTACCGCAAGGTGGCCATGTGCCTCCAGGGACAGGGGCTTCGTTTGATCATGCCGGACCTGATCGGCTTTGGATTCAGCGACAAGCCCCGCGACTTTGCGCTGCACACCATCCGTAATCACAGCAAGTGGCTTGGCTCGCTCATCGACCAGCTCGACCTTCACGATGTGATTCTCGTTTGCCAAGATTGGGGCGGTGCGCTCGGGACACACCCCTTCACCAGCCGTCAAGATCGCCTCGGCGGGATGGTCGTGCTCAATACGGTGCTCGACGCGCCGTCGCCTGGCTTCAAGCCAACGGCGTTCCACCGCTTTTCGCATCTTCCGCTCGTCAGCGATTTTGCATTTCGCGTGCTGCCCTTGCCTCAGGCCGCCTTGCACCTCGCGCAGGGCGACAAGTCCAGCATCCGCGGTGACGTCGCGCGCGCCTACCGCTATCCGTTTCGAAACATCGCCGACCGGGTGGCCCCTTTGGCGACCGCGCGCATGGCGGTCGATCGCATGGGTCATCCATCGATCCCTGCCCTCGAAGAGTGTGCCGCCTTCGCGGGCAGCTTCGATGGGCCGAAGGCGATGGTCTGGGGTCGACGCGATCCCATTCTTGCCCGTGCGTTGAAGCGCACCAAAGCGCTCCTTGGCGATCCGCCGGTGACCGAAACGCAGGCCGGCCATTTTCTACAGGAAGAAGTGCCTGAAGAAATCGCGGCGGCCGTGCTCGACGTCAACGTTCGGCTAAGCCGCGCGTCGGCGCAGGCCGCGCAGAAGCAGGCGTAACGACGCCTTAAATTGCTTCTCCTGGGCGGCTTGCGATGGGATGGTGCCTCCCAACCAGGTCACGAGGCCAAAGTAGTGTGTGCTGAAAATCTGCTGGGCAGCTTCCATCGGCTCGATCGACAGGTCGAGCTCTCCGCGTTGCTGTGCGTTCCTCACCAAGCTCGCAACTCGACTCACCAAGTTGAACGTCCACGCTGCGGACTTGGCGCGTCGATGACCATCGGTGAATAGCAACTCCTTGATGAACACTCGGCTCAAGCGCCGTTCTCTCGCGTAGCACTCGGTCAAGGCCGAGAACACGTGGGTCAACTCCGCCTCGAGGGTCGACGCCGGAATCGTTGTGAACGCTTCATCCAGTGCGGTGTCGATCCGACTCTGCATCAAGTGGATCAGAAGACTGCGCTTCTCGGAGAAATAGTTGAACAGCGTTCCCGCGGCGATGTCGGCAGCCGCGGCGATCTCGCGGGTCGACGTCGCCTCGTAGCCTCGGCTCGTGAAAAGCCGCCAACCCGCCTCTTCGATCCGCCGCAGAGTCTCCTCTTTGCGGCGCGCTCGACGGTTCATGCCTTCCACGAGAACGACTCTCCTCCCCCAGGCAATCCGCACCAAATTTTCCGCATCCGCCAAAGGTTTGGCAGCTCACACAACGGTCAGATCCCAGGTCGGCGGCATCCGTTCACTCTATGAAGGCCGATGCACCCATGATACACCCACCTACCTTTCACGATGCGTCCCGCCAATGCATACAAAGCCCTAGCTGTAACCCTTTTGGGTATAACCCTTGGCTGTGGCGACGTGCCGAACACGGCGGATTGGGACGACGAGATCGGCCAAATCCACGCAAACGTCGTTGGGGGCTGGGCGGCCACCGATCAGCAGATCTTCGCCACGGTCGAAATCCGTCATACGGGTGCGAGTTGGGGCTTTTGCTCCGGCGCGCTGATTTCACCCAGCGTCGTCGTGACCGCTGCCCACTGCGCCGTGGTCGAGCCCGAAGTCGGTGTCGTGCGAGCCTCGGCGCCGGGCACACTCGAGGTGGTCGCCGGCCATCTTTCGAGCCGCTCAGCGCGCGAAGGTATGATTCGGCCCGTCTTCGAGGTGCACGTCCACGACGGCTACGACCACGACTTCATCATGGGACGAAATCGCAGCGGTGCAGGCCAAGGCGGCATCGGTTCGCCCAACGACATCGCAGTGCTGTTGCTCGCCTCGCCGTTCGACGGGATCCCCAACGCGCCGCTCCTCAGCAAAGCGCGTGAGCAAGAGCTAATCCGTCACGGAGATATTGGGTTCGTGGCCGGCTACGGGATTTACGACCTCGACGAAAACCTAAACGGCGAGCTCTACATCTCGGACGCGGTGATCGACATCCTGGGCCCGAAGGAGTTGCTGACGCGTCGACTCGATCAGTTCGGCGACTCCTGTTACGGCGATTCCGGCGGCCCGCTCTACGTTCCGACCGAGGAAGGCGATTTCCTGGTGGGTCTCGTGTCCCGCGGCCGCTCCGATGTGAGGCGGGACTGCGGCGACGGTGGCGTCTACACTTTGCTTTCTGCCCATCTCCCTTGGATAGCAGAAGCGGCTGGGAGCCGGTTTCAGCCCGGCGCTGACTTGGGCTTGAACGAGCGCTCGTTCCTCGCCGACGGAGTCGATCCGATCAGCGTTCCCAAAGGAGGTTCGCTCCATCGGGCGAGCGCGTGCGCCGCAGTCCAGTCGACCCACGGCGATCGCTCTCCGATTTTGGTTCTTGGCCTCCTGCTGGGCTTCGTCTTGCTCAGGCGCCGTTTGTCAGGGGTTTAGCCCTGGCCTAGGCTCCGCGCAGCCATGAAACTGCCGCCGCAACCGTCCCAAACACGGCTCACCAAGATTGTCTGTACCATCGGTCCGTCGACGAGCACCTGGGATGGGCTCGCCGGCCTGGCCCATGCGGGCATGAACCTCGCCCGCCTCAACATGTCGCACGGCGATCATGCTTCTCATCTGCAGGTCATCCGAAACCTGAAGAGCCTGAGCAAGAAGCTCGCTCATCCCGTTTCGATCTTGATGGACCTCCAGGGCCCCGAGATACGGACAGGTGAGCTCGCCGAAAGCCTCGACCTCAAGGCCGGCGATGTCTTCTACTTCTCGGTCCTCGCCGATGATGCCGAGGAGCGCAGCGTCCACGTGAACTATCTAGATTTGGTCAAGGATCTACGCGTCGGTGAGCGGGTGACGGTCGACAACGGCCTGATCAATCTCGAAGTGCTCGAAGTGTTGGAGCATCGCCTCAAGTGCAGAGTCCTCGATGGCGGCACCTTGGGGTCGCGCAAGCACGTCAACCTGCCCGGGGTCCGCGTCAACCTACCTTCCATCACGAAGAAGGATCGCGAAGACATTGCTTTTGCCCTCGAACAAGACGTCGATTTCATCGCGCTCTCGTTCGTTCGCGGCGCTCAAGACGTGTTGGAGGTTCGGAAGATCGTCGACGACGCGGGCGGTCACCAACGTCTCATCGCGAAAATCGAGAACCAAGAGGGCGTCGACAACTTCGAAGCCATCCTCGAGGCAGCGGACGGCATCATGGTCGCGCGAGGCGACCTCGGTGTCGAAGTCGCCTTCGAAGAACTGCCCGTTCTTCAGCGTGACATGGTCCGTAGCTGCGCGATTGCCGGCAAACCCATCATCGTGGCGACTCACTTGCTCGAATCGATGATCGACAATCCCCTGCCTACGCGGGCCGAGGTGACTGACGTTGCGAACGCCGTCTACGAGCAGGCCGATGCGATCATGCTCAGCGGGGAGACGGCGGCCGGTAAGTACCCCGCCCGATGTGTCGAAGTGCTTGACACGATAGCCCGCCGGATCGAGACGGGGCCTGGTCTCGACTTCTACAAGCAGCGCGCTGCGCCTACCAACCAGCGCGCGCACATCGCGCAGGGCGCGTGCCGTCTTGCCGACTCTTTGGGCGCCAAAGCGATCGTCGTCATGACGCGGCGCGGTTACTTTGGTCAGCTCGTCGCGAGTTATCGGCCTCAGCGCGCGATCATCTATGCCTTCACCAACATGAGCACGACCCGCCGCAAGCTTTGGCTCCTCCGCGGCGTCATTCCCTTTCGGATGAATCTGTCCAAAGACCCCGAGAAGACCATCGTGAACGCGCTCGCCAAGCTGCGGGAGCGCTCGGTCATCGAAGCGGGCGAGCCTGTCGTGGTCGTTTCGGACGTGGCCACTTCGACCGGGGATTTGGTGACCAGCATACAAGTTCGGGTGTCCGAGTAGCTTTCGTCCCAATTTTGCCTTAGGTAGTAGAGTGATGCGGTCGCACACTTGCTTAGTCTTTCTGCTGGGGCTGACCACGGCCTGCGGGTCGCCCGACGAAGGGTTCGTCGGGGAGCTGACCGCCCCTGTCGTGTACGGGGAGGACGACCGGGTGGAGGTGTATAACCATCCAAACGCGGAGCTGCGGCGCATCGCCGAGCAGTCGATCGTCGCCTTGATCCCGAGCTTTCGAGTCAGCCGGGAGTCGAACGGCTTCTACAGCCTCTCCACCAATTCCTTGAAAGACTCGCGGGACCTCTGCGACGGCGAGCTCTTTGGTGACCAACCGACTGCGGCATCCTGCTCCGGGGTGCTCATCGATGACGACTTGGTCTTGACCGCGGGTCACTGCATCGACGAAGGCACACCGTGCGAGTCCTATTCGTACGTTTTCAACTACCACTACGCTCAGCCCGACGCGCTTGCCGAAATCCGGGACGACGACGTCTACAGTTGCCGGCGGGTCGTCTCTCAGGCCAGCGCTGGCTCAGGAACATTCACGCCCGACTTTGCCGTCATCCAGCTCGACCGTCCGGTTCAAGGTGACCAGGCTCGGGTCGTCATCCGGCCTGCGAAGGCGCTTGCCGAGGGGGAGGCGCTGTCGATGATCGGTTTCGGGAGCGGTCTCCCGGCGAAAATCGATGATGGTGGCTCGGTCGCCGACCCTCGCGCGGCCCAACTCGACTTCTTCGTCGCCAATCTCGACGCCTTCCAAGGGCACTCGGGCAGCGCGACCTTTGACTCGCAGGACAGGCTCGCCGGTATTCTCATCGGAGGGCGGGCCCCGGACTACGTCACGTTTGACGGCGAGGACTGCGCCCGCGTCTCGGTCTACGAGAACTCGGAGGCAGGGGAGCTCGTGCACAACATCGCACCGATCGTCGCCGCACTGTGTGACGACGGTTGGCAGGCCGAAGACCTTTGCGACGCGGACGCATGCGGAGGTGAGCCCTGCGGCTCTGCGCCATTGCCGTCTGGGGGTAATGGCGGCGTCTTTGCTCCGCAAAGCTCCGGATGCAACGCGTCCAGGGGCGCGACGGGCTCGTGGTCTGCTTGGATCGGGCTGCTGCTTTTCGTGCTGGCGCGGCGCTTCAGGCCGCGAGTCGCTTGACGACCTCGAGTGCTTCTCGAACGTGCTTCTTCGCGTTGAGCTGCGAGTTGAAGACGTGCTGTACCTTGCCTTCGCGGTCGATCACGTAGGTCACGCGGCCGGGTAGCAATCCCATGGTTTTGGGTACCCCGTAGGCCTTCTGCAGCGCCTTGTCGCGATCGCTCACCAGTAGGAACGGCAAGCGGTGATGGGAGGCGAAGCTCTTGTGGCTCTTTTCGCTGTCCTGGCTGACACCGATGACCACTGCGCCCGCTTCGACGAAGTCCTCGAAGCTGTCGCGAAACGTGCACGCCTCCGCGGTGCATCCGGGGGTCTCGTCCTTCGGGTAGAAGTAAAGAACGACGGTCTTCTCTCCGCGAAACTGCGAGAGCGAGATCGCGTCGCCGTTCTGTGTGGTCTTGGTGAAGTCTGGGGCGCTCGCCCCCACGCCAATCGTCGCCATAGCCGGCCTCCAAGGCGGTAGGTAGCACCCATGCACGGAACCCGCAGCCGGGCTCTGGCTCGAGCAACCGTGCACGGATTGCGCTGCGATCCGAGGCTTCAGGGATGGACACGACTTCTCGACTCCTGGGTCGCTGGCCTGATCTACCTCCATTGCGACGGGGAGCTTTCGCCTCGAGATGCAGGTCCACAGGTTTCCACTTGAAAAAAGTGAAACACGTTCTATTTTCAAGCCATGGACGACCGCTACTTCACCCCGCCGATCCCGAACGGCTGGTTCCAAGTCGCTTACTCTGACGAGATCAAGCCCGGAGACGTCAAGCCGCTGAATTACTTCGGCGACGACCTGGTCATCTGGCGTTCCGAAGAGGGCAAGCTCTCCGTACTGGATGCATTCTGTCCTCACCTCGGCGCCCATCTCGGTCACGGTGGCAAGGTCAAAGGTGACTCGATCGAGTGTCCGTTCCACGCATGGCAGTTCGGCACCGACGGGCGCTGTACCGGCGTCCCCTACGCAGAGCACATTCCTCGAAAAGCAAAGGTGGGCACATGGCGCATCAAGGAGCTCGCAAACATGGTGATGTGCTGGCATCACGCCGAAGGCGAGCCGCCGAATTTCGGCCTGCCCGAGGAGATTCCCGAGTGGGGCACGGCGGGTGGCGTGCGTAACGAGGAGTGGACGGAATTCACCGAGCGACAATGGACGATTCGAACGCGCAATCAAGAGATGGCGGAAAACGCCGTCGATTCGGCGCACTTCCGGTACCTGCACGGCACGACCAACATGCCGCAGTCGGAGGCCACGGTCGACGGTGCGATTCTGCGCGTATCCTCTGGTGCCGGCATGGAGACTCCGCGCGGCACCGTCGACGGCTCGATCGAGAGCCTAAACTATGGGTTCGGGCTTGCGATCGTTCGCTTCAAGGGGATCGTCGAGACCTTGAACGTTGCGACCATGACGCCGATTGACGCGGACCATATTCACCTGCGCTTTAATTTCTCTGTCAAACAGACGAGCGGTGCAGAGATGGCGCGCGGCGTTGGCAAAGCGTTCGTGGCCGAGGTGGCGCGACAGCTCGAACAGGACATCCCGATCTGGGAAAACAAAGTTCAATACGAAAAGCCGCTCCTTTGCGATGGAGATGGCCCTATCGGCATCTTCCGGCGCTGGTGCACCCAGTTCTACTCCTGGCCTGACGACCAGCGGGCAGCCGAGTAATGCCTCGCTTCGAGCTCGAGGAGGTCGAGGCCGCGTTTCGGCACTTCTGGTACACGGGGATGATCCGCGAGGATTGGAACGCCTGGGTCGACCTCTTCACCGAAGACGTCGTTTACAAGGAGCGTGTTCTTGGGACGATGCACGGCCGCGAGACCGTCCGGGCCTGGGTCGTCCCGCTCATGGAGCAATACGGCGAAATCTACGGCGTCTACGACTGGCACATGGCCGACCCGAGCGGCCGCGTCGTTTTTCGCATGAACAATCGCCGCGATCATCCGAGCGGGCAGGGCATCATGGATTTCCCCGGCATCACGATTCTGCAGTACGCCGGCGACAACCACTGGTCGGCCGAAGAGGACTACTGGGCCGAGAAGCTCGGTACCGAGCACTGGCAGGACTACCAAGAAGCGCTGAAGCAGCACGACCCGGACCACCGTCAAAAGCGCACCCGTAACGACTGGGGCGATGGCCCGGACTGGACGATCGGCAAGGCGTCGTTTTGGGACTGGCCTGACCGGAAGCAGCCTTAGTATTCGGCGTCGAAGTCGATTTCGATCGGCTCTTGGCTTGCGGGTCGCGATTGGCAAGCCAGCACCCAGCCGCGTTCGATGTCGCTTGGCTCGAGCGCATCGTGAGCGGCCATCTTGACTTTGCCGCTCTTGAGTAAGGCCATGCAACAACCGCAGTAGCCATCTTCGCAAGATGAAGGCGGCTTGTGTCCGGCCTTGATCGCGGAGTCGAGCAGCGTCAAGCCCTTCTCGTACGGCACCTCGAGAGACTGCCCTTCCAGCACCATCTTGAAAGACGCCGGAATCTCTTCGTCCGACTGTTCGGGAACGACCTCTGCCGAATCGTCTTTGCGGTCTGGATCGATCGGTGAAATGAATCGCTCGAACTTCGTTTGCCCTGGATCGATGTTGGAGGCCTTGAATGCCTCTTCGACGGAGTCCATGTATCCCGTTGGGCCGCAGACGAAAAACTCTGCTTCTTCCCAGCCGCGAATCTGTTCGCGAATCTCGCCTACCGACATGAAACCGCTCGCGCTGTCGAGATGGTGGACGACTTCGAGGCGGTCCGGAAACTCTGCCAACCAAAGATCGATTTCGTCTTTGAAGATGATCGAGCGCTCGTCCCGGTTCGCATAGATCAGCTTCACGCTGCGCTCGGTCGTTCGCAGCGCGGACTTCAAGATCGACACCACGGGCGTGACCCCACTGCCTCCGCCAAAGAGGACGATTCCGTGACCTCCTTCGTTCGAGCGCATCACGAAGCGGCCCTCGGGCGGTTGGACGAGAATCGTGTCGCCGACGTGAAGCGTGTCGTTGAACCAGTTGGAAATGCGGCCGTCGTCGACCCTTTTGACCGTCACCTTGGGCCAAGCATCGGTCTCGTGCGCGCTCGAAAGGGAGTAACAGCGGCGGAGCTGCATGCCCTGGTAGGGCACCTCGAAGGTCAGAAACTGGCCGGCGCGGTAGCGGAACTCCTGGCGCAGGGATTCGGGCACACCCAAAATAAACGAGCGTGTATCATGGGTTTCCTGAACAATTCCTGCTACTTGAAGCTCGTGAAAGTCCGCGGGCATCGGCTGAAGCCTCCAACTAGAACGTGTTCCACTTTAGGGCCAGCGAGCCGTTCGGTCCAGCGGTCGTGGTCACTATGGCAGCGAGGCGCGTGATCACGTAGCCTGGTTAGTCCGGAGAGGCCAATCCCCCATGGACCTGAATCAAATCAGACCCCAGACCTCGGGGCGCCCGATGCCCGTGCGCAGGAAACACACTGTCGGAATCGATCTTGGTACCACGAACACGGTGGTCGCCCGGAATTTCGAAGCCCTGCCGCTCGACAGCGGCGGCTACGTGATGCCCTCGGCCGTTGCGTTCCCGCCGAGCGGGGCAACGCTCGTCGGACAGCCGGCCCGGCGTCGGCGCGCCATGGACCCGAAGAATACCATCTTGTCGGCAAAGCGCGTGATCGGTGCCCGCTGGCATTCCTCCTTCACGGCTCAGTTTCGCGAGCACTATCCGTACGAGATGCGCGAGAGCTCGGACGGCGGCATCGAGATCCAAACTCGTGCCGGCGTCGTGTCGCCCGTCGAAGTGGGTGGAACGATCATAAGCGGCCTGTGCAAGCTCACCCGATGTCCCGTGCGCGACGTACACGCGGTCGTCACTGCCCCTGTCGGCTTTGATCAACGCCGCCGTGACGCGACCGCGCTTGCAGTCGCAAAAGCGCAGTTTGCCTCCGTCCGTGTCGTAGAAGAGCCCATCGCGACGGCGCTCGCGTACCTAAACCGCAGCAATCTGAAATACGCATTCGTGTACGACTTGGGTGGCGGCACCTTCGACGCTGCCGTAGTCGATTGCAGCAGCTATCCGTTTCGCGTCATTGGGCACGGTGGCGATCCCTACCTCGGCGGCGACGACGTCGACCGCACCATCGCACTCTACGTGGCCGACAGGACGCTTGCACGAGACGGCTGGGACCTGAGCAATGACGCCGTGACGTTCGATCGCCTGGTCAATGCATGCGAGCTCGCGAAGTGCGAGCTCAGCGAGTCCGAAGAGGCCGCCATTGCCATTCCCAGTGTCGATCCGGCGGCACCGGAGAGCTGCGGCATCATCCCGATCACGCGCGACGAAGTGCAACAGCTCACGCTGGATTTGGTCCGCTCGACCTTTGGCATATGTGATGAAGTCCTCGCCCAGGCGGGCCTCAAAGCGCGGGACATGCAAGCCGTTTTTCTGGCGGGAGGCAGCACTCGCCTCCCGGGCGTGGTCGAGTACATCGAATCGTACTTCGGCAAGCGGCCGCGGTCGGATTTGGACCCGATGCAGGTCGTCGGGCTGGGCGCCAGCTTGGCCGCAGCGCGTCCGGCCGTCTCGGAGCTCCTCGACCCCTGCGCCTGAACCCAGCTCGGCGGACCGCTAGTTCGACAGCGCTTTGATGACGGCCTCGTCGAGGTGCACGTCCTGCTGCGGGAAGGGAATCCCGATGCCGGCTTGGTCGAGGGACAGCTTGGCTGCGCGAACGGTCGCCTGCCAAACGTCCCAGTAGTCCTCTGTCTTGCACCAGACGCGGACCTGCCAATCGACCGACGAGCCACCAAGCCCCTTCAAGAAGACCTGAGGCGCGGGGTCCTTGACCGCGCCAGGGACGTTTGCAGCGGACGTTTCGAGGGCTTTTCGGGTCGCGTCGATGCTGGCGGAGTATTCGGCACCCACATCCACGTCGACACGGCGAACGTCGTACCCGCTGTAGTTGGTAATCGTGCTGCCGAAGACCGCGCTATTGGGGATGATCAGCTTCCGGTTGTCGAGTGTCCGGAACTCGCAGGTGAAGAGATCGATGTGCTCGCAGACGCCCGTGTCGTCGTTCACTTCTACCAGGTCTCCGACTTTGAAGGGCCGGAACACCAGCAGCATGATGCCCGCAGCGAAGTTGCCGAGCGTCCCCTGGAACGCCAATCCCACGGCGAAGCCTGCCGCGGCCAAGACGGCGGCAAAGCTCGCCGTTTGAATTCCAAACACCCCGAGGCAGCCGAGAACGGCGCCAACGAGAATCAGGTAGCGCGCGAACTTCGCGAAGAACCGGGTCAGGGTGGCATCGAAGTTGCGTTTCTCGAGCGCGCCGAGGACGCCTCGCTCCGCCCAGCCCGCCAGGACGAATGCAAAAAACAGAGCCAGCAGGACGCCCAAGACCTTCGGGCCGTGCTCCATTAACAGATCGATGTACTTGCTCGCGTCGATGTCCATGATGTCTCCACGATTCGAACAGCGGTCAGCGCAGCAGTTGGTCGAAGATGACCAGGTTTTCGGCCTCGACATCTTCGACGTTGCCGTCGGAGAGGATCATGGCCTTTGCTGCGTCGAGAAACAGTTGCCGGTGCTCTTTCGGGATGTCGCCAGGGTCGAGGTCGTCGGCGCGGGGTGGGACCTCGAGCCACTGCGCAACCTGCTCCTGCTCGGCATCGTCCAGGCCGAGTCGAATCACCATCTTGACGATGAACTCACGTTCACGGTCGGTGATCTCGAGGTCAGCCCAGGCGAAGGAGCAAACAAACCTCATGAGCTGAAGCCTGTCTTCCCTATTGAGCGCGTCCAACATGCGCCGGACTCTACTCCGAGCGCCGAGGCAAGACTAGTATCAAGAATCGGGCATCGCGGTGCCCAGCGGGACGCCGGAATGGACCCCTGAGATGCGTGGCTTCCCAGTCTCTAGATCGCACAGAGCCTCCCGGTCGCAGATTGCTGCTCCAAGGAGCTACCGCGCGCCTTGTTTTAGGCTATGGTGCGGCTCCAATGGCCACCAAAGTGACGATGCCGCAACTCGGCGAGAGCGTCGTAGAAGGCACCATCGGCAAATGGCTCGTCTCCGTGGGGCAATCCGTCGCGAAAGACGAACCCATCGTCGAAATCCTCACTGATAAGGCGGACAGTGAGCTTCCGGCGCCCGTCGCCGGCGTGGTAACCCAACTGCTCGCAGCCGAAGACGACATCATCGCGGTCGGCGATCCGATTTGCGAAATCGACGAAAACGCTCAGGCGAGCGCGGCTGCAGCTCCCGCGAGCGAGCCCACGGAGCCTGCCTCCGCTGCGAATCCTGCGCCGCCGACCTCACCGTCGGTCCGCAAGCTCGCGCGAGAGAAGGACGTCGACCTGGCCGCTGTCCAGGGTTCGGGCGAAGGTGGGCGCATCATGCACGACGACGTGATGGACGCGATAAGCAGCGCTCCTGGCCCAGGCCGGATGGCGACGACGCCTCCGCCACCGCCCGCAGCGGTTCCCCCTGCGCCCAGTCCTGCTGCGCCGGTGGCACAGCGCGCGCCCTCGACCGCAACAAGCAGCGGTCCTTCCGGAGCATTTCGGTTGCCGCCCTATGTTCCCAAGCCTGGGGACGAGATCGTTCCCTTCACGCGTCGCCGGCGAATCATCGCCGACCACATGGTCTTCTCGAAGCAGACCGCCCCGGACGTGGTCACCTTCGCCGAATGCGACCTTCATCGGACGGCGGTTTTGCGAAACCAGCACAAAGCGCAGTTCAAGAAAGACGGCGTGAATCTCACCTACCTGGCATTTGCGATCGCAGCGACGGCACGGGCCTTGCGCGAGTTCCCGGAAATCAATTCGCGCGTCCTAGACGACGCATTCGTCAAGCTCGCAGAGGTCAACATCGGAATCGCGGTCGATACGGACGAAGGCCTGGTCGTCCCCGTCATTCGAAACACCGACGACCTCACGATTCGAGGCGTCGCGCGCGCGGTGGCCGATGTCGCCGAGCGAGCGCGCTCCGGGAACCTCACCCCCAACGACCTATCCGGCAAGACCTTCGCCATCTCGAACCCCGGACGCCGGGGCAACCTCGTCGGCGGCGCAATCATCTCGCAGCCCAACGTCGCAATTCTTCGCCTCGGAACGATCAAGAAGCGAGTCGTGGTGATCGAGCACGAGGGCGAAGACCTGATGGCTATCCATCCAGTCATGCACATGGCCCTGACCTACGACCACCGCGTCGTCGACGGCGTACACGCGAACGGCTTCCTGTACCGTATCTCCGAGATTCTCGAGTACGGGGACTTCGAGCTGTAACCGGGGCACGGAAAAAAACCCGTCACGGGGTTCCATCGAACGGCTCGGCTTGTGCTGCCGCGGATGTTTGGTGGGGCAGGTCTTGGGAGGGCGGCGTGGTGAGGTTTGATTGAACCGCCCCGCCCACCCCCACCCGTAATCCTCCCTGGCGCGGCAATCGCTTCGCTCTGCCTTGCCGGCGCATTCGCGCCGGGCTTCGCCCTTCGGGCTCGCGCTGCCGCGCATGGTTTGGGGCGGTCTTTTGGAATGCGTCTGGATGGCTCCGTACGGAAGAACGCGGTTCGCCCTGTCACCGTATGGAGGGGCGCGGAAAAAAGCGCGATATGGGGCGGAGTCGACGTAACGAGTGACAATCTGCAAGACAGCAACCACCCCAGATTGGCGCGAGTTCCGAGGCGAGGCTTGCGTGGTCAAAGCTCCCAAGTGCATCCGACCACAAATGCAAGCCGAGCCGTTCGACGCAGCCCCGTGTCGCGCTTTTTTCCGCGCCCCGATCGGGCCTACTCCGTCTTCTTATTAACCACAAAGCGCAGATTCTTAAACTCGGTTTGCCCGAGTGTGTAAATCACTTCGCTCAGGGTCCGGTACGGCGTTCGCTTGTCGGCGATGATTTGAACGTCGCCTACGAACGGCTGGTTTGCGAAGCGCTGTGCGGTTCGCTTTTTCCGGTCGCGGATATTCCCCAGTGTTTTGTAGAGCGGCGTGATCAGGAAGCCGCTGCTGCCGCCTTGTTTGAGGCTGGGGTCGACGATGCCGTTGCGGAGCTCGAGGACGGATTTACCGTCGACGACCACCCCGCTGCGCGAGATCTGTACGGAAATGGCGTCGCTGAGCTCGACCTTGGACGTCGAGTAGGGGATCTTCAGCTCGCTGCTCTCCTGAACGGCTGCTGCTGATGACGTTGCGAAGATCGCCATCATGTAGACCAGAAGGATCGTGAGCATGTCCATCATCGGGTAGATGTTGAGCCCGAAGTGCTCCGGCTCGGGGCGGCGACGCAGCTTCGCGCGGACGACCCGATTCACATACGACATCGAGACGGACTTCTCGGCCACGGGCGGCGCGAGGGAAGGGCGCGACGGCCTACTGCTCTGGTTTGCCACTATCGAATCCCCGCAGAGAGCAAAACTTCAGGGAAGAGCTCGTTCTCGTCACCTCGAACGGCGTCCATGGCGGAGATCAGATCTTCGTAAGGCACTTCCGGGTCCGCGCTGATCGTCACCCGGGTTTCGTCTTCGAACTGCTGCTTGACGCGACTCACGCACGTCGTCAGGCCTTTCCAGTCGTGCTCGCCGTTCATTCCGGCGGGCACGGTGATGACCTTGCCCGGTGCCGTGGTCGTGCATCCCCGCGCGAGCTTGCCGCCCGATCCAGATACGACGACCCCTTCACGTGTTACGGTGACGTTCAGGTTGAGTGCTTCATCCGCCGCCGCGCGCTTTCCGATTCCGCCCTTGCGATACTCGGGGAGCGCCGCTTCGACCTGCGAGAAGAAGGCCACCGTCGTCAAGGTCATCAACAGGAACATGACGATGTTCACGACGATGTCCAAGAACGGAACGATGTTCAGCTCTTCACTGGTTTCGGACGGGTCGAGGTCGGGAATGCGCGTTCGCTTCCGGACGTAGGCTCGTTGGCGTGGTGTCAGTCGTGCGGGCATGGTCCGGCCCGATCAACCGCCTTGCCGGCGCAGCGTGAGCAGGTTCTCGAGCTGCATCGTGACCTTTTCCATTTCGTGCTTGTGTCGCTTGGTGAGCCCGTGCAGCACGAGGTGAGCGACCATGAAGATCACCGCGATCAGAAGACCGAGGAAGGTGTTCCACATGGCCTCTGCGATACCGGCCGAGAGGAGCGCCGTCTTCTGCGACGGATCGTCGATGCTGCCGACCGCCTTGAAGGCGCGAATCAGACCGCTGATCGTGCCGAGCAGGCCGATCAGCGTTGCGATGTTGGCCAAGGTCCAGAGCGAGCCCGTTCGCTTCTCGAGCGCGGGGATCACCTCGGACATCTTTTCTTCCATCGAGGCGATCACGGCTTCCTCGCCGCGGTTGACTTGAGTCAGACCGGACTTGACGACGTCGAGCAGCGGCACGGCCTTTGCCTCGCACTGGCGAATCGCGCGATCGATGTTGCCGGCCTGAACGAGCTTGCGAATTCGGTTCATGAATTCGGCTGCATCCACGCTGTAGTTCATCCGGATGTACCAGGCGCGATCGATGATGATGCCCACCCCGAACGCCAGAACACCGAGATTTATGAACGAAAACGGAGCACCTTCGAGCAGTGCTTCCCAAATCTCATGCATGCCTGCGGCTCCCTCCGGCTCGCCGTCGATTTGGCGAGAAAACCCCTCTGTTTTCGCCATCCTCCAGCCCCACTGAAATTAGGACCCCGAAAGCTGGAATCCATTGAAATCATTAGGACTGTCGGGACGAACCCCTTAACCGAAGGGCAAGCTACCCCACCGCCCGCGAAGTTGTCAACGCGACTACAGCTTTTTCCGCTTTTTGCACCCAAGCTCACTCGGGCCTGGGTTTCTAAGGAACTGTACCAAGCACGATGTTGACTTGCTGGATCCAACCGTTATCATCCCTATGTAGTAAGCAAACCATGGAATTGCTTAGTGTTCTGGGGGGAGCAGCGAGTTTTAGTCAGAAGACAGTGATGGGGATCGAACCGTACTCACTCGGGGTCCGGATAACACTGTCGAAGTAAAGTTCGCAGGAGGCAGTAAAAAGATGGCCAAATTGGCGTACCACTTTGAAGCAGGCGGATGGGCGATGTGGCTAATCCTCGTTTGTCTGGTGTTTGCAATCGGGTTCACGATCGAGCGCGCGATGTATCTCTACAAAGCGTCGATCGATAAGGACGAGTTCATCGCAAAGATGCAGAAGTGCATCACCGCCGGAGACGTGGCGGGTGCGATCAAAGTCTGCTCCGCGGAGCACAATCCTCTCGCGCGCATCGTCAAGCAGGGTTTGCTCAAAGTGAACCGGCCCGATGCCGAAGTTCAAGCGGCCATGGATGAGGCCGCACTCAAAGAGCTCCCGCTGATCGAACGACGCACGCCGTATCTGGGTCTGCTCGCGAACGTCGGCATGCTCTGCGGTCTGTTCGGAACGGTCGTCGGTCTCATCACTGCGTTTGGTGAGGTTGCCAAGGCCGACGCGGCCAGCAAAGCAACCGGCTTGGCCAAGGGCATCGAGGAAGCGATGAACTGCACCGCGTTCGGTCTGATCACCGCGGTCTTCGCGCTTCTGATGATGGGCCTTCTCAACGGCAAGACTCAGAGGATCATCGACGACATCAACGCGGCCACCGTTCAGGTTCTCAACCTGGTCGTCGGCAACCGTTCGAAAGTCGATCTTCAGAACCTTCCAGCGGAGTAACGGGCCAGATGGCTGCAATCGATAGCGGTGGAGGAAACTCCGGGAAGAAGGCGGTCAATCAGGAGATCCCCCTGATTCCGTTCATCGACCTTCTGCTCTGCTGCGTCATGTTTTTGCTGGCCACCGCGGTCTGGAACCAGCTCGCCGCGATGAACGCCAATCAGCAGGTTCCAGGCCAAGCGTCGACGGAAGACGCACCGCCCGAGGACGAAAAAGTGAAGCTCATCCTGCAGGTTCGGAACTCCGGCTACGTGCTGGGGTCGTCGGCCGGGGAGAGCATCGACATCAGCAAGCGCGTCGTGGCGGACCAAAAAGAGTTCGATATCGACGAGCTGGAAACCAAGCTCGCGCAGTGGAAGCAGGCTTGGGACAAGCGTGATGACTTGATCGTCGCGCCCGAAGACGGCGTTCGTTACGAGGACGTCATTCGTGCAATGGATGTGGCGGCAGCGGCGGGCTTCACCACCCTGTCGATGGCCGACGGAGCTGCGTTCCTGTAGGGGGAAATCATGGCGATCAAACGGCCAGAACCAGAGCTGCTCCGTCACATTCCGCTGAAGTTCGTGCGCGAACGCGTATCGGGCCACGCGCGCAAATCGGTGGACCACCAGATCCCGCTGATTCCATTCATCGATTTCCTGATCGTTCTCGTGATCTTCCTGCTCATGTCGTTTTCGGCTTCAGGTGAGCTGATCGCGCAGCAGCCAACCATTACGATGCCGGATGCCAAGAACACGGCGCAGATCGAGATTTCGCCGATCGTCGCAGTCGACGAGCGCGTGATTACGCTCGACGGCACCAGGGTCGCCGACACCCAGACGCAAGGGCAGTCCGCACAAGTCGATCGCATCGAGCCGCTGATTGCGGGCCTCGAGGCGGAGAAACGCAAGTGGGAGACCATCCATCCTTCCGAGCCGTTCGCCGGTCAAGTCATCGTGCAGGCGGATCGCAACATCGACTTCCGAGTCGTCAAGAAGGTCATGTTCTCGGCAGCCGCTGCGGGCTACGGCAACGTCAGCTTTGCCGTGAACCAGCGCGAGTAACGAACTTCCAGTAAGCTTCCGTACATGGAGCCGTCAGACTCAGAGCTCAGTCCTGCCGAGTTCGACGGCGTTCGCACGAATCGATACCGGCCACGACTTCCGTGGGCGCGTATCGGTTTTGTCGCGGCGCTAGCCGCGCTCATCGCTGGCGCATATTTCTGGCGCCAGAAGGTGCGCGCCGACGAGCTCAGAAGCCGCATCGAGTCTCTGCACGCCGAGCGGGTCGAACCGGTCCTCGACGAGCTCCAGGCCACGCGTGCGGAGCTCGAGGAGAAGGCCCTCGGGGCGAAGTCCGGCGCCGCGAAGCGCTTGGTAGAGGCCCAGGTGCGACTTTCTGCCCTCCATGAGGAGAAGGTGGTGTACCTGAAGGTCCGCGCGCCCGAGCTCGCTTCGGAGGAGGCGCTGCGCAATGCGATCGACAGCGAACAGGAGGACGCGATCGGTCCATGCCTCGGTCTGGAGCTGACGCCCATTTCGTCGCTTTCGGAGGTGCCGGAAGTCCTGACCTCCAAATGGCTCGCGCGAATTCACGAGACCAACGACATGCAGCGGCTCTCCGTGCGCGAAGAGCAACTCGCTCGGGCGATCGAACGCGAGCTCCCAGCGCTCAGCAAGCGTGTGCCGGTCGACTACTTCTTGCTCTTGGTCGTCCAAGGCAAGAGCCGACTACGCGATCCGGTCGACGTGTTCCTCTGGGACCTCGAGCAGGACAAGCTCGTCCTGCGTTCCCGGACCGAGAACCGCGGCCGCTTGATTACGGTCCGTAGTCAAATCGGACCCAAGGTGGACCGTGCCAAAGCGGCCGGCGATCCCATCGTCACCGCGGACTGTTCGATTGCTGCTCATATCAAGGCGCAGCTTGGGGAGCCGACGATGGATCTGGCAACGCGGGACTAACCGCCCGGGTCTGCGCGTAGTCGATTCGTTCGAGCCAGTGCTGCGCTTCGGCCTGGGCGGCGCGGCTGGTGCCAGCGCGAGCTCTCCACGTCGCGGCGGATTGGCCGTACTCACCGAGGGCAAAGAGCGTGATGCCGAGAAGGCGGCTCAGCTCTCGTTCGAGGCGAAGGCTCGGCAATCCGAGTCGCTTCGCTTCTTGGAGCAGCGGAAGCGCGAAGGCATACCGCCTCGCGCCCATTAGCTGCCGGGCCTCGAGATACTGCCCGAGCCCGTCGTCCCGAATCGCTGCCAGCGAATGAGCGAGGTAGACGACAACGGGGCTCGGCGATCGGCCGAGGAGGATCTCGTAGATGAGCTTGCGCTCCGGCTCCGTAGCCTCGAGGGCGAGCTTTTTCACTTCGCTTTGGCGCGCGGCGCCATCGGTGCGCGGGATATCCAGCAGCTCCCCATAGAGTGCGTCGGCCTCTGCCAAGTTGCCGAGCGTCCACTGCGCGTCGGCGTACTGCTCGAGGGCATCGGCGACGATGGGCTTCGGGGCGTTCATCGTGGCTCGCAGTGCATGGAGTGTGGCCAGCGCCTCGGCGTCGCGCCCATCGCGGGCGAGCGCGCCCACCAGCGTGGCCCGGGCCTGCGCCTCCTGCTCGTCGATGTCCATGATGGCGCGACAGGTCTCGATCGTGCGGACGTCGTCTCGGGCGGCTGCATCGCCGGCGAGGTCAGCCCGGAGCTTCGCGAGCTCGTGGGGGCAGACCGACGAGAAGATGCTCGGCCTCGCGAGCGCGACTTCGGCCACGCCGAGCTCGGTCGGCGTCACGGGAACGTCCGCGAGATAGGTGTGCCAGCCTGTTTCGAGCTCCTTCAAGTCGTCGACCTTGCCGCGATGGTATGTTTCGAGAAGCGCATCCATTCCCCGGGTCGCGATCAGGAAGCGGATCAGGGACCCGGCGGCCATGTAGGCGCGCCTCGCGGGGAGGGTGCTGAAGCGCACGCTCATGACGAGAGACGCGGGAGGAAGCTCGTTTCGATCCATCATGATCTTCGACCACTGGTCGGGGTCGAGGTCGTCCCGAACATCCCAGGCTATCGCGACGGCGGCGCCTTCGACGATGCCTGGGTTCGGAATTACGCCACCCAAGGTTCCTGAAATCGCGAAAGGTCCGCGTCCGGCCTCCTCGAGCACCGCGTGCACGACTTCGTGTGCAAGCGACGGATGCGGCCAGTGCGACATCTGTAGATAAACCTCGCGTCGCCAAGGCTTGGCGATCAGCGTACGCCCGACGCCGATGAGGTCTTTCTTCTCGTTCTGGTTCCGAAAGAAATAAGCGGTGACCGGCTCTGTCGAAGAGAGACCGGTGAGGGATCGAACGCGCTCGACCTGGAAGTCGCAGTCTTCGAGCAAGCGACCGGCATCCTCCGGAAGCGTTTCGCGGGGCATGTGCACGATGCAGTGCGCTCCACGCTCGGTCTTGCCGAGCCGCTCGACCAAATACTCCTCGCTCACCGAGTGCCCTAGCTGGTTGCCTTGCCAATACGAAGCCAAGACGACGCCCAAGGCCGCGACACAGACCGCAATTGTCCCGAGTCGCACGCGCCCCCTGCTGCGGAGGCGGAGTGTCCCAGACGCGGGGTCCCAGAGGGCATCAAACAGGACGCCGAGCGCGACAACAGCGACGAGCACGGTGGCTCGATAGGTCAGGTAGCGGGTCGGAATCCGGACCAGGTCGTCGTAAATCGCGCCCGGGAAGTAGCCCGCGAACGCGCCGAACACGTAGACCGCTGGGGTCGAGTAGAACGCCCAAAGCCCAAGGAGCGCCGAGGCCAAGGGGACGGCGGCCGCGAGCCATGGCGCCAGGCGCCGCAGCCCGGGGGCCCCGCCCACCCAGACCCCGGTGCAGGCCGCGAGCGCGCAACCGAGCGCTGGTCCGAGCACCATGAAGGCGAGACCCTCGGCGGGCGCACACTGCCGCGTTCGCAGGGAGCTGAGCGCCAGCAACAAGAACGGGATCAACCAGATCAGCAAGCCCATGCCGACCGTTCGGAAAATGAGATCGATACCTCTGAGGCCAGGGTGCCGTTCGGTGTAGCTGGCTGCCGTCGCTGCCACCCATGGCGGTAAAAGCAGGCCCAGCACCAGAGCGCTTTCCACACCGTGCACGGCGAGCAGAGGGATGAACGCCAAAACGATGCCGCCGACGGCGGCAAACGCTGCGCTCAACCGGAACGTGAACAGGGTGGCCACAGACTATTCAGCGGCAGCGGGCGCCCCGGTCGTCTCGAGCTCGGCGACGAGGCCCAGGACTTCGTCGATGTTGGACACGAGGCAAATCTCGAGATCGTCACGCACCTCTTCGGGCACATCCTCGAGGTCCGGCGCATTTCGTTTCGGAAGAACGATTCGGGTGACGCCGGCACGATGTGCGGCCAGGCACTTTTCTTTGATACCGCCGACTTTGAGCACGTTGCCGCGCAGGGTGATTTCCCCGCTCATCGCTACATCGGGCCGGACCTTGACCTGCGTGAGCGCCGAGGCGAGCGCCACGAACAGCGGAACACCTGCAGCAGCGCCGTCTTTGGGCACGCCCCCTGCCGGCAAATGAACGTGAATGTCGGTGTGACTCACGAAATCTTCCGCGAGACCAAGGTCTCTGGCGCGCGCCCGCACGAAGGTAAACGCCGCTGCGGCCGACTCTTTCAAAACGTCACCCATGTTGCCGGTTAGATGCAGTTTGCCGGTGCCCGGCATTCGCGTCGCTTCGACGAACAGCAGGTCCCCACCCGCGGCGGTCCAAGCAAGGCCGGTTGCGACACCTGCCCTAGGTACTCGCTCCGTCTTCTGCCGTCTGGCCTTTGCGGCGCCGAGCACGCTTTCGATGAAGGGCGCGTCGGCCATGATGGAGACGTCTTCGCCGTTCGCGAGCCGGACGGCGATCGCACGGCAGACGGCGGCGGCCTGTTGCTCCAGCTTTCGGACTCCGGCCTCGTGGGTGTAGGAATCGATCAGCAGGTCGATCGCCTCTTCTGAGAAGTCGAGGCGCTCCGGCGAAAGACCGTGCTCGCTCAACTGCCGGGGAATCAAGAAGTCGCACGCGATCGAGCGCTTCTCCCGCGACGTGTAGCCAGGGAGCTCGATGACCTCCATCCGATCGAGCAGCGGCCCGGGGATGGTGCTCTGTTGATTGGCCGTCGCGATGAACATGACCTTGCTCAGGTCGAAGGGCACGTCGATGTAGTGGTCGCTGAACTGACGGTTCTGCTCGGGATCGAGCACTTCGAGCAGAGCGCTGGCAGGGTCGCCTCGCTGGTCGTTTCCGAGCTTGTCGATCTCGTCGAGAATCATGACCGGGTTGTTCGAGCTCGCCTTCTTGAGGCCGGAGACGATGCGCCCTGGAAATGCCCCCACATAGGTCCGGCGGTGCCCACGGATTTCGGCTTCATCCGACACGCCCCCGAGCGACACGCGAACGAACGCACGGCCCGATGCGCGCGCGATCGAGCGAGCAAGCGAGGTCTTGCCGACGCCGGGCGGGCCGACGAAACACAGAATCGGTGCGCGGCCGTTGCGCCGGAGCTTACGGACGGCGATGTACTCGACGATGCGGCGCTTTGGTTTCTCGAGCCCGTAATGGTCTTCGTCGAGGACCTGCCTGGCATGCTGGACGTCGAGCCGGTCGGGGGTCTTCTTCGCCCAGGGCAGGTCTGCGAGCCATTCCACATACGTTCGTGCGACTTGGTACTCGCTGCTCGCCGCGTTCATGCTGCCCATGCGCCGAAGCTCACGCTTGGCGGCCGCTTCGGCCTCGCTCGGGAGCCGGCCGAGCGCGATGCGTTCGCGGAGGTTTTCGATCTCGTCTTCGTCCACGTCGGTTTCACCGAGCTCTCGGCGAATCGCCTTGACCTGCTGGCGCAGCAGGTACTCTCGCTGCGAGCTCGACATCTCTTCTTCAACCATGCTCGAGATCTCTCGCTTGACCCGCAGCACTTCATTTTGTCGATTGACCTGGTCGAGGACTTTTCGAACTCTCGTCCGAATATCGAGCGTCTCGAGCACCTCTTGCTTGGACTCGTTTGGAACCGGCAGGTTCGACTCGATGAGGTCAGCTAGCGCGCCCGGTTCGCGGACGTTGTCCAAAATGTGCAAAGACTCCCGTGACGCCGTCGGCAGGTCGTGGAGCAGTTGGCGCGCGGACTCTCTGAGGTGTGCGGCGAGGGCTTCGACTTCCACGTCGACGGTGGGCAGCTCGTGATAGCGATGCACGCGGGCGCGCATCGTGGGATGCCGGCCGAGGGTTTCTTCGATCCGCATCCGGCTCACGCCTTGCAGCACGACGCTGTACTGACCCGAGTTGAGTCGGATGACCTTCAAGACGCGGGCGATCGTACCGATGTGATACACCTGATCGAAGGTGGGGTCCTCGACCTCGGCCCGATGCTGCGTCACCACGCCGATGGCTGGGCGCTCGCGGCCGCAGGCCTCTTCGATGAGGCGGACCGACCGGGGCCTGCCGACGTTGACGGGCACGACCGTGGCTGGGAAGAGGACCGAATTGCGGAGGGGCAAAATGGGTAAGATCGGTTCAGCGCCAGCGGGAAAGATCGAATCAGTCATTAGATTTGCCAACGATATTCGAGATCTACGCCGCCAGCAACGACCCTGCGCAATCCACTAGCGCCCTGGGCGGTCGGCTGGTATCAAAGCGGCGCTCTAGATGCTGGGACGGAGATCGATATGGGGAGCGTGGCTGCTCGGACTGACCGCTATTGGCGGTTGTCACGGCGGGCTCGCGTTCAACGCGACGGTATTGCTCGTTAGCGTAGGGATTTTCGTGGGTACGATCCTCTTGGACCGGTCTCCCTAGCTGTGACTATCCCGGAGCTCCGTGGTCTCGACGAATTCTCCCTGGCCGACCTCGAGGCCATTCGGGTCCTCTTGCGCGGTGGCTCGGTGGTCGACTGGCATCGGCTCAATTTTGCGGACGAGCAAGAGGCCGAGGCCTTCGTACGAGCCCAGGAGATCGACCCGGACGACCCAAGCGACGCGGCTCGCGTGCTGCAGGTCAAGGACGCGGCGATCGACTATCTCCGCCGCCATTTTGATTTTCCCGTCCCAAAGCCGGTAGCGAAGAAGGATCTCCTCGGCCTCTTGATGCTCGCGTCCTCCAAAGGGCATCGGCAAATCTGCGCCTGCGCGATTTTGAAGGTGATGCACATCATCCACCACCTCGAGGCCCGCGAGCTCTTGTTTCTCTTGCCGACGGCAGACGAAGAGGTCTTCCAATGGGTGGAGCAGAAAGTCTACCACGTCATGGCCTCTGCCTTGGCCAATGACTTTCCAATTCTCGAGTTCATCGGCGGGCGCAAGAACAAGGACTCCCTGTACACGAAGCTCTTGTCGAAGCCCGAAGTCAGCGCCTCGCAGATCTACGACAAGGTACGCTTTCGAATCGTGACCCGAAGCTCGCACGACATCTTTCCGGTCCTGAACTACGTTCAGCGCAGCATCGTGCCGTTCAACTTCGTGATCCCGGGTCAGTCGACCAACACTCTGGCGCGATTCCATGAGATCTGTCGGTCGGAGCCGGCGCTGTCGAAGCACATCCCCCATATGCAGCTGCCGCTCGATCTAGAGGATGGGCTTTCCCCGATCGACAATCGCTTCACGGCGCCGAGCTATCGCGTCGTCCACTTCGTCGCCGACGTACCGGTTCGAGTCCCAGACAAGGTGCTGGCGGCGGCGCCACCCGCGGTTTCGGACCTCGGTCATACCATCTTCGTCCAGACCGAATTCCAGCTGCTCGATCGAGCGACCGACGAGAGCAATGAAGCAGGCGACGCGAGCCACCAGGCCTACAAAGCGCGTCAGAAGCTTGCCGTCATGCATCGGCTCAAGGTCGGCCGTTTCACGAAGACCTAGGCTGCTTGGGCCCCGGCAGTCACGAAAAGCCACCGGACAAAAAGAAAAAGGCCGACGCCCCGGGGCGTCGGCCTTTTTCTGGTATCAAAGTGTTCTCGGCTACTGCGCCGCCGCTGGCAAGGCAACGCCGCCGATGTCGTACGCCGTCGAGATGGCATTGCAGTCCGCACTCGCGTCCCCGGACAGGTCGTCGTTGATGTCGAAAACCTGGGCGACGACTGCAGCAGCGGCCGGATTGATAATGGTAGCAATCGTTACCGCGGTTTCGCCATCGACCGTTGCGCCGAGAAGGCCATCGGAGAAGCCGTTCTCCGAGACCGTCATCCGAACGACGGCGTTGCCAAGCGCCCCCGCCTCTCCTGCGATCGTCACCGGGATCGTCCCGAGCATTCCGCTCGCGCAGACCGTGCCCCCGCCCGTCGGGGCGCCAACGTTCAAGATGACGTCAGCAGATGCTTCCCCTGAGTTGAGAGTCACGTTAGCGCAGTTCTCTTCCAGATTGGCGTCAACAACCAACTCGATTACGAGCGGTGGGCTGGTCACCTCGCAGCCGCCCTCACCCGTCTCGGGATCGTCGTCTGCGTCCGTGGCGCCACAGAACGCATCGGAGAAGGCCTGGTTGACGCCGTCGAGGTTCGCGTTAAGGTTATCTAAGGTGGGCTGAAGCCCCGCAAGGTAGTTGTCTACGCCGAGCAAGCCCTCACCCGTTACAAGGCCGCCTACCGCACAGCTATTGCCATCACAGCCGTCGAGGTCGTACCCGACATTGCAGTCGCCCGCAATCGTGAGCATCGTGAGTCGGTGCGTCACCGTGGTTCCGGTCGCAGTGCAGGTCGCTGGGTTCACGAGGCTCTCGGTGCCGTCGCAGGCGTTCTCCTGGACGGGCGGAGCGTCGAGCACGCAGCACGGCGTGATCGGATTGATGGTGCCGCTCGAGCATACGCTCTCGGTCTCGGCACAAGCAAGTGCGCCGCCGCCGACACCGGCCGTGCCGCCGCTTCCGGCAGTGCTGGTATCGTCGCTACAGCCGAAGGCCAGGAGGGCACCGCCGAGCAGTGCGAGTAAAGCTAGTCTGCTGATCTTCATACGTTCTTCTCCTTAGGTCCGGAATATGCCGGAACCACGTCGCCCCTTTTGCGTGCGCGTGTGTACCACGACTTCCCCCGAATCTACAACCAAGTGAAACAAAGTAAGTGCTCGGAATATCAGATAAAACGAAGGATGCCCGCGTCGCGAATTGACGGGCCCTTCGAGCCCCGGCCGCCCCGGCACCTACCTGCCCGTTTTCACAGTAATTTCGCGGTTTGCCTGATTGCCCGAGGCATCCAAGGCACGAACCGCAATGATATGACTATCGCCGGGAATCGCGCCAAGAGGAACGTCGAAGCGCTCATCGGCGCTGTCGAAAACGGAGTCGACCGGGAACACGTCACGCCACGGCCCCGCGTCGATCGACATCTGGATCCGCGCGATCGGACCGAGCGCATCGACGACCCGGCCGAGCACTCGCCCTTTGCGGACCTTGAGCGTTTCGAGACGCGGTGGATGGTTGTCGACGAGGATCGGCTCGGACGTCGCGCTCGAACGCAAGCTGCGCTGCTCCGGATTGGATTGCTCGTCGGAGGCCTCCACCCGCACGACGTAGTAGCCGTCGGGAATGCTGCCGGTGTCCCAAGTGTACTTCGCCTCCATCAGCACGCTGTCCTCGGCAAACATGTCACGCCAGATCGACTGGCGTTCTTCGCGATACGCGATCCGGTAACGCAAGGGATCGCCGTCGGGGTTGTCGGCCTTCCAAGTCAGGCTCAGGAGGGTGGTTGGCGGCGGCGGCTGCCGCGGGGTTTCACCTCGCTTCGGCGGGGGCGGGCTCCCTTGCAGGTTGGACACGCGCGCACGTTGGTTTTGAGGCAGATAAAAGATCTGTACGGCGCGAAGCACGGCAGAGTC
This sequence comes from uncultured delta proteobacterium, assembly GCA_963712235.1. Lineage (GTDB taxonomy): Bacteria > Myxococcota_A > Polyangia > Polyangiales > Houyiibacteriaceae > SG8-38. The sequence goes on along the minus strand of CAVQHC010000017.1, from coordinate 120,601 downwards.
GTCGTTTGGAAGCTTCGCGCGCACTTGAATGAAGCGCCCGGCTGGGCTCGAGACGCCACCCGGTTGCTTGAGACCCTTCGACCAGCCGCTCCAGGTGTCTCCAGGTTCTTTGGTGTTGCCCGAGCGGGTTTGGAGCACGAAGCGACCTCGGCCGCGCCACGTGAGTCGACCCCATTTGGATGCGAAGCGAGCGTCGAGCGCTTTGCTCGTCCAGATGGCGTCCCGCCGCTTGCTCGGTTTCAAGCGGTAGAGCGCCGCGCCGTCCCCCGTGACGAACGATGGATTCTTGGCGCGCAGATCCAATGCGAGGACCTGCCGCTCTTCGACGTCGACCCAGATCGAGTAGCTCGCATCGGGCTCCACGCGCAGGATGCGGCCTTCGTGTCCGCCGCCCGCGTAGATCGCGCCATCCGGTCCCCACTGGATGGCGGTGAAGTGCGTGTCCTTGCGGCCGACCAGCAGCTCGGCGCGCCCCTCGGCATCGACGCGCCAAATCTGCCCGCTTCCGGGGCGCGGGCGGGTCACCGGGCCTGCGGGAGCGGGGGCTTTTCCACTCGACGGCTTGAACTGGCTTCCGGGGGCGGTCTTGAACGCGTTGGAGGCGACGGCGAGCTGCCCATCGTAGAAGTCGATGGCGGTGACCTCGTTGCCAGGAAAGTCATGGACGACCTCAACCTGGCTGCTCGGCGTGATTCGAAGCACCAGCGCTTGGTCGCTCGTGCCGGCGTAGAGGGTGCCTTCGCCGTCTCCCGAGAGCGCCATGATGTGCGAGGCTTCAGACTTGAAGAGCATCTTCGCGCGACCGATGGCATCGATCTCGAACAGCTTTCCTTCGGGGCCCGTTCCTGCGATCAAGCGGCCGCGCCTCTTGTCGTAGCGAAGCGCCCAGATGTGTTTCGCACCTTCCGGAGTCGAGAAACGCTTCACCTTCCCGGACTTCGGGTCGATGCGGTAAATCCGGCCGTTCGGCAGCGTGCCCGCGTAGAGGGCGCCGTCATTGCCAAATGCGAGCGAGGAGACCAGTAGCTCGCCCGTACTTGCAAAGAGCTCGGTCTTTTTGCCGTCAACGCGGTAGACCGCGCCATCGGTGCCGGTGCCGATGAAGGTCGCGCCAGCGCGTTCCACCATGCTGTAGGCGAGAGGCACGTTTTCGAGTGCCGTCCGCTCGGTGGCTGCACCGGCCCGTACCGAGCCGTCGGAATGGACCGCTGCGCCGTCGAGCTCACCTGCAAAGAAAGCGTCGGCGTTGTCGAGCAGGAAGCTCTGAGTGCCCAGTGCAGCGACGGTCGCGCTCGTGGAGATCACGAAGCCCGCCAAGAGGATTCGCAGAGTGGTTTTTGGGTTTGTCATCGTTTCGTTACTCACCGAGAAGCCGGTCGCGCGCGACCTCGCGGACGCGGAGCGCTAGGTTCGTGCCGCCGACCACCACCTGCGGCATTGTGACCTCCGTACGGGACTGCGTGACGAAAGGACGGCTGTCCTCCGTGCTGCTGACGAATTGAAGCGAGTTCAGCGCGGAGGCCGGAAGCGAATCGACCACGTGCCCTTCGAACCGAAGTCCGCGTGTCGGCATTTGGAGCGCTACGACGACGGAGGTCGCATCGTAGCGTCGGTTTGCCTGTTCGATCAGGTCGCCGAGCGAACGCGCCCGCGGCTGCTCGACCGCCACCTTGTTGCCAGGGAGGATCGCAACACGAACCGTCTGGCCGGCCGCAGCGTCTGGAACCCTGACCTGAACCGCGCGAATGGTGTCGGGCTGGTCCACGCGGCGCAGCTTCACGTAGATTGTGACTTCTTCGCCAGGGTCGACCTCGTCGTAGGCGACCGAAGCATCGGAGATCTGAAAGACCTCGCGGCTGAGCTCGAGATCGAGCTCGAGATCGATCGACGTCACACGTGAGACTTCGAATGGGTTGGCGAAGGCCGCTTCCATCAAGCCAAACATCCGAAGTTGCGAAAAGACCGCCGCACTGGCGGCGCCCATCGGAGAAAAACCCTGCTCCTCGAGAGACACGATGCCGTGGCCTTCGATGCCGATCTTGCTCCTCGCCCGGAAGATGACGTCCGTTGCGTCGCTGGCCGTCGACTTGACGGCATTGGCGATTACGGCGAACACGATGCCCGGAGTGAGAACCCGGTGGCTCGCGACCTCCACGTGCCACTCCGTCTTCGGGGCGCCCTCGGCACCGTTCACTTTCACGCGTATCGGAATGCTCGCCGCCTGGATGTCCGGGTCGATGACGATCGCAGGCTGACGATCCTGAACCAGCGCACCAAGTGAGCGTCCGGCTTCGGCGATCTTGAAGGAACGCGCTTCACTCACCAGCACGTGCACGACGCGCGCGGTCGCCGTCGGGAGGCCGGTCGCGCCCGCTTCCATCATTGGGTGCCCGAATGCCAGCGTTCGACCCCCTTTGCCGATGTAGGTGACCGTGCCGACCCCGGTCATCGCGATGTCACCTCGCGCGAGCTGGACCGCAACCGCCCCTCCGGGCTCGAACTGCCTTGGGCCGCCTTTGGAGCTTCCACCCGTGCCGGCCTGCGTTGCCACGAAGCCAAGCGGCTCCAGCTCCTTTGCGATCATCTGCGCTATCGAATCGTCCAGGCCGCCGAGCATGAGCGGTGTGCTTGCAAGGTGAAGCCCAAGCGGGCCCTTTGTGCGGCCCTGCTTGTCTTGGAGGGCCCGAAGCGTGGAAAGCGCGCTCACTTCGTTTTCGCCGCGGAACGCAGGCAAGCCGGCGAGTCGTTCTTTGGAGGGCCGACGTCGATCGAGCTTGGCGCTTGGCCGACCCGGGAGCGGTTTGGCGCCCGGGAACATGTCCAGACGGACTGGGCGCTTGAGCTCGGCGAGCATGTTGGCGATCGGCGTCACCCCGACCACCGGATCGACGCCGTAGCTCCAACCGTAGGCGTAGGCGCCTGCGAGACGGCCGTCGAGGTAGATTGGGCTTCCACTCATTCCAGCCACGCCCCGCGCCCGATCGAGCAGCGGATGTGGGGTTCGGATGAGGATCAGGTCTTGGTTGGGCCGAAACTGGTGGAGGACGTCGATGACCTCGACATCGAAGCGCTCGGGCTCCGTGCCCTGCAACACCGAAAGGCCGTAGCCCTTCATGCCTGGGCGAATTTCATCGACGTGAATGAAGCCCGGGGTCGATTGCGCGATGGCGCCGCCCCAGAGCAATGAGCCCAACAAGAGCGACGCGCTCGAAACGAAACACAACGCGGAGAGCAGTCGCCTCACAGCTGGGAAGCCTAGCAGGGCTACTCCGCGGGAGCCTGTGATAGTTGAAGCGATTCGATGAGCGTGCGCAGCGATTCGAAGCGAAAGGGCTTGGCGAGGTAGGCGCTCACGTCGGTGGAACGCTCTTTCACGACGGGGTCCGGACCCACGTCGGACATCAAGATGACCAGGAGGTCGGGATTGTGTTCACGCAGACGCCGGGCGACCTCGACCCCAGTCGCGCCGGGTAAGCTCGACGCCACCAGTGCGAGATCCGCGTCCCACTGCTCGACGACCGTCAGGGCGCCCTCGCCCGAGCTCGTGCCGATGACGCGATTGCCGTCGACCGTCAGCATCCGAGCAAGGCTCCACTGTAGATCGGGGTCGCTTTCGACGATCAGCACACTTCGATGCCTTGGTCGGCTCTCGGCGATTGTTCTTGCCGCGCTTTGCAGCTTCTGTGCGCTTGCTTCGCTAGTCATCTTCGTAACTTGGTCGCTCATTGGCGGAGGCCACCGAACAACGCCTTGCGTCCGTCCGTTGTTCCATCCCTCGCACCCCAGACCCATGATAAAGAGGTCAGGGCCCGGGCGCAATCGAGGTCGCCACTTATCGGCGAATCACCGGAATGTCCTTGCAAATCGGTCCGCTACGCGCTGACTCGGGGTGAGCTCGGTGCATGGTTTCCGCGCGACTGGCCGGGCTGAACCGGGTCCGGGCCGTGGAAGGTCTGGCCGCTTCGGGCGATCTCTTCGAGCACCGGCGCCGGCGAGAACCGAGGCCCGAGCTGCTTTTCCAGCTCTCGCAAACGCCCCAGGATCTCTTTCGGGCCAACCTGGTCGACGAAACGGAACGGGCCGCCCCGAAACGGCGGGAAGCCAAGGCCAAACACCGCGCCGATGTCACCGTCGCGGGCGCTTCGAAGAATGCCGTCGCCAAAGCAGCGACAAGCCTCGTTCACGAACTGCAGAGCGCATCGCCATGCGATGTCTTCGCTCGAGATGCTCTTGTTGCTCGGTGTGACACCCAGGACTTCGTATACGGACTCGTCGACGCCCTTCTTTTTGTCGCCGTAGAGATAGAACCCCCGGCCGTTCTTTCGACCGAAGCGCTCATCGTCGATCAGCTTCTTCATGCCCTCTGGCGCACCCATGCGCTCTCCGAAAGCCTCGAGCATGATCTTGCCGACTTTGGCGCCAACATCGATGCCGACCTCGTCGGTCAGTTTGATCGGACCGACTGGGAAGCCCCAGTCGAGCATCGCCGAGTCGATCTTCTCGATGGGAACGCCTTCGGCAACCAGATGCGCCGCCTCGTTCATCATCGGTGCGAGGACTCGACTCGTGTAGAAGCCGACGCCGTCCTTTACGACGATGACGTGCTTGCCCTGCTTTTTCCCGAGCTTGACGCAGGTTGCGGTGACCCAGTCGGCGGTCTTGTCGGTGACGATAATCTCGAGCAGCGGCATTTTGTGGACAGGTGAAAAGTAGTGCATCCCAATGACGGTCTCGGGGTGCTTGCTCGCTGCGGCGATCATCGTGATCGGCAACGAGGACGTATTGGACGCGAAGATCACGTCGTCCCGGCCTGCCTCCTCGACGTCGCGGACCATGCGCTCTTTGAGCGAGAGGTCTTCGAACACAGCTTCGATGACCACGTCGATTTCGTGGAAGCCTTCGTAGCCGGTCGTTCCCGTCGTCTGCAGCGTGAGCGCGTCGGCCTGCCGCTCAGTGAGCCGCTTGCGCTTCACCCGTCCGTCGATGATGCCACGAATGTAGCGAAGGCCGGCCATCACCCCGTCGGCGTCCCTGTCCTTGAGCCGCACCGGAATCTTGGCGACCGCGGTCGTGACGTATGCGATGCCGGCGCCCATGAGCCCGGCGCCGAGCATGCCGACCCTTTTGATCTCGCGAGGCTTGACGTTCGGGTCGTCCACGCCCGGGTCCTTCTTCAGCGCGGTGGTCGCGAAAAAGATGCTCATCAGGTTGGCCGCCTCCGGCGTCGTGAGCAGACGACCAAAGCCGCGCGCCTCGGCGGCCAGACCTGCCTCGAAGCCGTCCTCGAGGCCGGTCTTCACGATGTCGATGATCAAATCCTGCGCGGGGTAGTTGCCGCGGGTCTGCTTGTGCAGCTGCTTGCGAGCCTGGTCGAACAGGATTTTGCGCCCCAGGGGGTTTTTCGAAAGCGCGAACTCCGTGACAGCGTCTTTGTCGCGGAGCTGCTCGATGAAGCTCTCCCGATGGGGCACATGGCCAACCCGTTTGAGCGCCAGGGCCGCGGCGGTTTCGAGAAGGATCGATGGCGGAACCACCTCGTCGACCAGGCCGAGCTTGAGCGCCTTCTTCGCGTCGACGTTTTTGCCGGTCAGCATCAGGTCGAGCGCAGCCTGCACTCCAATTTGCCGAGGAAGCCGCTGGGTGCCGCCGCCACCGGGGAGCAGGCCGAGTTGGGCCTCTGGAAGTCCGAGCTGGGTCTTTTTGCTGTCGCTTGCCACGCGGGCGTGACAGGCCAGGGCGACCTCGAGGCCGCCACCGAGTGCGACGCCATGAATGGCCGCGACGACGGGCTTCGGACAGTTCTCGATCCGATTCATCACCTTGTGGCCCTCGCGGGAGACCCGCTCGCCTTCCTCCGCGCTCGTCACCGCTTCGAGCATGGTGATATCGGCGCCGGCGATGAAGCTGTCCTTCTTGCCCGACGTGAACACGACCGCCTCGATGTCCGGATCGTTCTCGATGGAGCTGAACGCCTCGGTGAAGGTTTCGATGAAGTCGCTCTTGAGCGTGTTCATCGCTTCGCCCGGGATGTCCATGCGAACGATGGCCACGCCGTCGCTGCGCTTCTCGATGCTGAGTCCTTCGTTCGCCATTACTCTGCCTCCAAGACCATGGCGGCGCCCAAACCACCTGCCGCGCATGCGGTGCAAAGGGCCAGGTTGCCGCCCCGCCGCTTGAGCTCGCGGAGGGTCTGTGTGATTTGACGTGCGCCGGTGGCGGCGAACGGATGGCCGATGGAGATCGAGCCGCCGGTCACGTTGAATTTGTCCCAATCGATGTCGCCGATCTTCTCGGAGCGACCGATGTTCTTTTCCGCCCAGTCTTTCGATTCGAATGCCTGCGTGTTCGAGAGAATCTGCGCAGCAAACGCCTCGTGCATGTCGAGGAGGTCGAGGTCCGACAGCTTGATGCCGGCCCGGTCGAGTGCGATCGGCGTCGCATACGAGGGACCCATCAAGAGCTGGCCGGCCGGGTCGAGCGCGGCAAACGCGTAGCTGCGAATGAAGCCGAGCACATCGAAGCCGTGCGCCTTGGCCTTGTCTTCACGCATCAGCAGCAACGCGCTCGCGCCGTCGGTGAGGGGCGAGCTCGTGCCCGCGGTGACGGTGCCGTGCTGGCGGTCGAAGGCAGGCTTGAGCTTGGCGTAGTCTTCGATCGTGCCGCCTTCCCGAACCAGGTTGTCTCTGCGAATCGTCTGATCGAAGCGGTTGGGCACGAATACCTCCATGACCTCTTCGTCGAACTTGCCCTCATCCCAGGCGGCCGCGGCGAGTGTGTGGCTCCGAAGCGCGAACTCGTCTTGGGCTTCGCGAGCGATGTGGTTTTCCTTCGCCATCTTCTCTGCGCTCTCCCCCATCGATAGGCCGGTGGAGTACTCGGCGATTGCTGGAGCCACCGGTATCAAGTCCCGGGGACGCAGCCCTGCGAAAATCTGAGCCCGCTCGCCGATGCTTCGGGCCTTGGTCGCTGCCATGAGCGCTTCGGCGAGGCGCTTCGACACGGTGATCGGCACGTTGCTTGCGCTGTCCGCGCCGCCGGCGAGGCCGGTGTCGATCGCGCCGGTCATGATCGCCTCGGCGACATTGACGGTCGACTGATAGCTCGTCGCGCAGGCCCGCGAGACGCTGTACGCCTCGATGCTCTTCGGCATGCCGGTCCCGAGGACGATCTCACGGGCGATGTTGGGCGCCTCCACCGAAGGCACGACCTGTCCGTACACCACTTGCTGGATCTCGGTCGGGTCCAGCTCGAGCCGCTGCAGCAGCTCCGCCACGACGATGTTCGCGAGGGCGAGTGCGCTGACTTCTCGGTACGCTGACCATTGTTTCGCGAAGGGCGTCCGCAGTCCGGCGACGATCGCCACGCGGTTTCCATTAGATTCCATGCGCTGAGCTCCTGAAAATGAATCGTGGTTCAGTGGAAGGCGTGAGCCTGATTCCCTGCTCAGGTGATGTCAAGCACGCGTCCGAGCGTTGACCGGAACGCGCGGGCCCCTAGACTCAGCCGGTGCACCGACTTCCCCTCGTGCAGAGTCGCTCGGCAGTCTACGAAGACTGGCCGGTTCGGCCCGATGATTTCAATGCGATCCCGCTTCTGCGCGATGCGCGTGGACGGCGGTACACCTACCTACGGCTGAGCGTGACCGACCGCTGCGATCTTGCATGCATCTACTGCATGCCCCCGAGCGGGGAGGATGAGCACGCCGTTCGGCGGGACCTGCTGACGTTCGAAGAAGCGGCGCGGCTGGTGTCGGTCTTTGCGCTGGCGGGCATTCGGCGCGTGCGATTCACCGGCGGCGAGCCGTTGGTGCGAAAAGACATCGTTCGGCTGGTGGAGCTCGTGCATCGGCGCACCGAGGTCGAGCAGCTCGTCATGACCACGAACGCGACCCGCCTCTCTGAGCTTGCGCGGCCGCTGCGCGACGCAGGGCTGTTCGGAGTGAACGTGTCGATCGATACGCTAGACGCGCGCCGGTTTGCCGAGCTCACGCGCGGCGGCGACTTGGGGCGCGTACTGGCAGGGATTCACGCCGCCATCGACGTCGGGCTCGACGTGAAGCTCAACACGGTGCCGCTTCGGGGCCGCAACGACGACGAGTTGCAGCGAATCGTCGATTTCGCCTGGTCGCTCGGTGTTACGCCGCGTTTCATCGAGCTGATGCCTCTCGGGGAGGGCGCCAAGCTCCCGCAGGATATGCGAATGGACGCCGCCGATGTCCTCGATGTCCTTGGAGACGGCGTATCGCGCGAGGCTCCACAGGGCATTGAAGGGCAGGGCCCGGCGCGGTACATGGCCGCGGCCGACGGCTCGGGTCATCGGGTGGGCTTCATCACGCCCATCAGCAATGAGTTCTGCGACACCTGCAACCGGGTGCGCGTCACAGCCCGGGGCGACGTTCGCGCTTGCCTTGCGTCACGCCGCGCGATCAGCCTTCGCAACATCATGCGCGCCGGCGGGAGTGACCTCGACCTCGCCTGGGCGATGGTCTGGTCGCTCACCGGCAAGGACCGCGGGCATCATTTCTTGGAGCCCGAAGAGCACGAGCACGAACGCGTCGGGATGAGCCTCATCGGTGGATAGGCTACAGGGGGTTCCGTGTTGATCAGGATGATGGTGGCCTGCCTCTTGTTGGCGGCCTGTTCGAGCGAACCAGAAAACCTTCGCGTGTGGACCCCCGAGGACCACGCGCACCTGCCGGACAACCTCGTCGATCGCAATCGCGTGCCACAGCAAGAACGCCCCGACCTCACCGTCGGCGAGCTCCTGTGGCAGCGCAACTGCGCGCGCTGTCACGGCACCGACGGCCGCGGCGGCCCTCAGGTTAAGCTGAACTTCGCAAGCGCCGCCTGGCAAGAAGGCATCGACGACGCGCGGATTGCGCAGCTGATCACCCGAGGCAACCCACCGATGATGCCGGCGTTTGGGGAGCTGCTGACGCCGGACCAGGTTGGCGAGCTGGTGGAGCATGTGCGGGGGATGGTGGGCCGGGGCGAGTAGTAGCGCTGGCGCTGGCACTGACGCTGGCACTGACGCTGCACCGTCTCCGTATGGAGGGGCGCGGAAAAAAGCGCGATATGGGGTGGAGTTGAGCGGCTTGTGCTGCCGCGGGTGGATGGTGAGGTGGGTGGCGGGTGTCGCCGTTCGGCTTGTGCTGCCGCGGGTGTTTGGGGGGCTGGGGGTTGGATTGGTTACCTGGTTCGGTTTAATTACACCGCCCGCCCACCCCCACCCGTAATCCTCCCTGGCGCGGCATTCGCTTCGCTCTGCCTTGCCGGCGCATTCGCGCCGGGCTTCGCCCTTCGGGCTCGCGCTGCCGCGCATGGCTTGGGGCGGCTTTCTGGTACTTGTCTGGATGGCTCCGCACGGAGGTACGCGGTTCGAAATGTCTCCGTATGGAGGGGCGCGGAAAAAAGGGCGATATGGGGTGGAGTCGACGTCGCAAGTGACAATCCGCAAGACAGCAACCACCACGGATTGGCGCGCGCGCCGAGGCGAGGCTTGCGTGGTCAAAGCCCCCAAGTGCATCCGACCACAAATGCAAGCCGAGCCGTTCGACGGAACCCCGTATCGCGCTTTTTTCCGCGCCCCGGTATTCCCCCTTACACGCTCTCCGACAAAAACTGCCCGATCAAATCCGCGACCGAATACACCCTCAGGAAGTCTCCGTCGGCGAAATCCTGGACGTGGGGCCTCGTGTTCGTGCAGGCGATTCCTGCCAGCGCTCCGCTGTCTTGAATTCGCTCCAGCGACTTCTGCGCGAAGACACCATGGGTGCACACCGCGTAGACCTCGCTCGCCCCGGCTTCTCGATACGCGTTGGCAGCCGAGATCAGGGAGCCGCCGGTGCGGATCATGTCGTCGTAAATGACCACGGGGCGGTCTTCGACGTCGGCGGCCAGGGCCGTGATTTCGGTCTGGGTGTCGGAGAGGCGGCGTTTGAAGACGAAGGCGGCGTCGACCAGGAGATCGTTGGCGAGGCTCTCGACCCACTTGGCTCGGCCGGCGTCCGTTGCGCCGAGGACGAAATCCTCGCCGCCGAAGTCTCGAATCGCTTGAAGCACGACCGAGCGCGCCTGCAGATGGACCGGCCGGATATCGCCCGAGAAATACTGCGGGATACCTTCGGAGTGCAGATCGATCAGCACCACGCGATTGCCGGAGCCGGCGCTCGGGATCGACGAGAACAGCCGGGCACGGTTCTTCGCCGCCACGATCTCGCCGTGCTTTGAAGCGCGCTCCATCGTTTGATAGCCGAACCATGGGAGCACGAGCGTGAGGGTGTGGACCCCGAGGTGAACCAGGCCGCATGCGAGGTCGTAGATTTCGAGCATGTCGACGTCGTCGACCGTGCCGCCGACGACCGCGACGTCGCGCAGCGCGCAATCGCTTTCGATCCGGCGGTATCGCTCTGCATCCGGGAAGACCTTGCGTTCCACCACGCCCAGGTCGAAGTCGCCCGCGCCCGAGATGTCCTCGCAGAGCTCTTGGTAGCGTTCGGTCGCAAAGAGGAGCATCGGTTGCTTCATGGTGCTGCTCGCATGACAACACAGCTCGCTTTTGCGCGCTAGTGCTTGGTCAAAACCTCGAGAAGAACGTCGGGGAAGTCGGTCATGATCCCGTCTACTCCGGTTGCGGCCAGCTCTTGCATTTCTGCGGGATCGTCGATCGTCCAGACGTGGATTTGAACCCCGTGGCGGTGCGCGGCCTCGACGAATCGGGGCGTAATGAGCTTCATGCCGCGAAAGGTCGTCGGAATCTGCAGCGCGTCGAACGCATACACCGCGTGCCGGGAAAGACCCGTCAAGACACGTGCCCAGAAGCGAAGCGCGCCTTTGCGACCGGCCGAAGTCGCCACCCGGCCGCGGCTATGCTTCCGAAATGCGGCGGTGACGTCGTCGTGCTCCGACGCTACCAGCACCCGGTCGTGAATGCCGTGGTGCTCGATGAGCTCCCAGAGTCGTCCGGCCAAGGTCGGGTCATTGGGCTTGACCTCCAGATTGTAGTGGAGGGTCGGGTCAGCCTCGAGCGCCTCTTCGAGGGTCGGAATGCGGACGCCCGCATGGCGAAAGGCGTAGCTTCCGTTTTCGACGAAGTGGTACCCGGCGTCGAGGCGTCGAAGCTCGGCAAGTGTGTAGTCGCGGAGGTTCCCTCGGCCGTCGGTCGTTCGTTCGAGCGTCGGATCGTGGAAACAGACGAAGCGGCCGTCCGCGGTTTCATGGAGGTCGGTTTCGATGTGCCGGTAGCCGAGCTCGGCGCAGTTCCGAAACGCGAGCACCGTGTTCTCGGGCCAGCGCTTGGCGCCTCCCCGATGTGCAAATGGAATCGGTGTCGTCGGGCCGAAAAATGGGCGAGGCATCGAAGGGAAAGCATAGCGCGCTTTGTGGGACGGGAGCGCAACACTTGTCGGCAGGTGCGTTTGTGGCGATCGTGCGGCCGCGAAGGGAACCCAGGCATGGCGGACGACTTGGCAGGGAAGGTCGCGATCATCACCGGCGGCGCTGGGGGCATCGGCAAAGCCCTGGCCGAGGAATTGGCGGCGCGTGGCTGCTACCTGGTTCTGGCCGACATCAACTCCGAGCTGCTCGAGCAGACGGCGGCCGTGCTTCGGGCCGGCGGGGCAGAGCTCGATGCCAAGACGGTCGACGTCCGTGACGCGACCCAGGTGCAGGCACTCGTCGCGGGCGCTCACCGGGAGCTCGGTCGCATTGATTACATCTTCAACAACGCGGGGGTGAACGTCTGCGCCGAGCTTCGGGACACGACCCTCGAAGACTGGAATCTGTTGATCGACGTGAACCTCCGCGGCGTGGTGCACGGGGTACACGCGGCCTATTCGATCATGCGCTCGCAGGGCTTCGGCCACATCATCAATACGGCCTCCGCGGCTGGCCTGATGCCTGCGGCAGCCGAAGGGGCCTACGCCGCGACCAAGCACGCGGTCGTCGGATTGTCGTCGACCCTGCGCATCGAGGCCGCGAGCTTTGGCGTGAAGGTGAGCGTGGTCTGTCCGGGTCTGGTCGACACACCGATTCTCGACTCGACCAAATACGTCAAGCTCGGCTCGGACGCGCTCAGGAAGATCTCACCCGGGAAGCCCGTCCCACCACGAACAGCCGCACGGCAGATTCTTCACGGCGTCGATCGGAATCGGTTCTACATCGTGCTCACCCCGACGGTTAACGCGCTGCTCCTGCGGCGCCTCCCTCGGGCTCGGCCGAATCGCAGTGCGTTTGTTTCGCCGCGAACGGACCGAGGACGGTTGAGCTCAGACGAACTCGGAGCCAATGCCGATCACGCGTAGCGCGTGGTCGTGAATTCGAAAATCCGCCGGCCCGATGCCTGGGGCCTCTCCGTCGATGTCCATCCAGGCCGTATGGGCGAGCATTTCGACCTCGATGTGCCTGCCGCGATAGGTGCTGACAATCGGAGACCGGATATGGGTTCCCTTGTAGAGCCCCGCCATCACGGGAAGCCCTCGCAGCGTCGACGTCGCGCGAATCAGGACGATATCGAACATGCCGTCGGCAAGGCGGGCTTCGGGCGCGAACATCATCCCGCCCCCCGCCCATCTGCCGTTGCAGACGCAGATGTTGCTGATTTCGTGTTCGCCCTCGTCCTTGCCGTCGATCCGGAGCCCGATCCGTGCGGGCTTGTATTTCATCTGCGCGCGAAGGACGGCCTTGAAGTATTTGGCCTTGCCGCTGCTCTTTGATTTCGATGCGCCAACGAACCGATCGACGAGGCCACCCATGCCCATGGACGTGATGTTTAGAAAGAATCGCCCCTCACGGTGGCCGTCATCCTGCTGGTACTGGACCCAGCCGATGTCGATTGGGACTGCAGGCGCATCGCGAATGACGGCGCAGCCGGTGTCGAGCTCTTCGGCGCCGGGGATCATGCGTCGGAAGTCGCCGCCCGTGCCCGCGTGAAGAATGCCGAGCGTCACCTCGTGATTGAGACCCGACTGCATGATGCCGTCGACCACTTCGCTGTGGGTGCCGTCCCCGCCGAACGAGATAATGGTGCGCGCACCGTCGGCGATGGCCTGCTTCCCGATCCGCAGGCCGTCTCCGCGCGACTTGGTTAGCTGCAGGTTCACCGGGCCGAGCACCTCGACGATCTGAGCGCTGAGCGCCGGCCAGTTGTCTCCCACGAAGCCGTGCCGGGCCATCGGGTTGGCAATGACGAGGGTCTTGCTCGGATCGAACATCGCAGAAGGCCTCGTACCGCATTTCGGGTGTTTCGGGTAGAGTTGCGCGATGCTTGGGAGAAGTCTTGGTCTAGTTTTCGGGATGGTGCTCCTCGGGTGCGGCAGCAGCCCGACGTCGAGCGCCTGTGACGGTCTGCCTGCCGAGCAGTGCGGCGAGCTGGATGCAGGGGTCCCCGATGGCGGTGCTCCTTTCCGCGCCGAGCTCGTGGTCGATACCGATTGGCTCGAAGCGCGGCTCGGCGATCCCGACGTTCAGCTGATCGACACGCGCCCGTCCGGCTACGACGATTCGCGGATTCCCGGGGCGATTCAGCTACGCCCACAGCAATTGGCGACCACCATCGACGGCATTACCGCGCAGTTGATGCCGTCGACGCAGGGAGAGCCGGTGCTGCGCGGGGCCGGACTTCGCGATGAGGTGACGGCCGTGGTGTACGGTGAGGCTCCGGAGTACGACCCATCCCGAATCGTATGGGCCCTTCGTTACTACGGTCACGAGGATGTCCGCTACCTCGACGGCGGCTTCGCGGCCTGGGTAGCCGTGCAAGGGGCTCTCGACACCGATCCGCCGATCACAGAGTCGACGGAGTACACCATCGTCGACGTCAACGAAGATCTTCGGGTGACGGGCGACTGGGTCCTCATGCAGATCGGGGACGACCCGTACGACATGCCCGCGATTCAGCTCGTCGATGCGCGTTCCGAGGGCGAATATGACGACGGCCGCATCCCGACTGCGCGCAGCGTCAACTGGACGAGGAACCTGGACGGTGGCCTCTTGAAATCCGAGCCCGAGCTAGCGGCGCTTTACGAGGGCCTGGACCGGACTGAGACCACTGTGAGCTATTGCTTGACGGGATGGCGAGGCTCGTTCGACTGGCTGACCTTGACCGCCCTCGGCTTCGAGGACGTGAGGCTGTACGACGGGTCCTGGGCAGAGTGGGGGAGCGGGGCTTTCCCCGTCGAGCGGTAGCAGCGGTTTGGTTTCACCGCCCGCCCACCCCCTGCGGGTGGGCGGGTGTCGGTGCCAGTGCCAGTGCCAGTGTCAGCGCCAGCGCCAGCGTCAGTGACAGCGACAGCGTCAGCGACCGCGAGACGTGCTCATGTGACTCTACTTGGTCATCGTAAACTCCTTTTTTGCGAGCGAGTGGGGCCGGGCTTCGCCCTTTCGGTGAACCCCACTCACTCGCAAAAAAGGAGATCACTCATGGGACTCATCATTCAGCAAAGGGCGCTTCAGGCGGCAGGCGGGCTGCGAGAGGTGCTTCCGGTCGTTCGGAAACGGGACCGGTCGCTCTTCGACCAAATCCATCGGGCCATGAACAGCGTCGTTCTCAACATCGCCGAAGCCGATGGAAACGACCCTGGAACGGCGAAAGCTCGGTTCGCGTCAGCGTGCGGGTCCGCGAAAGAAGTTCGCGCAGGGCTCCAACTCGCAGTCGCTTACGGCTACTTTCCAAGCACGCGAGTCGCAGAGGTCGACATCGTGCTCGATGAAGTCTGCGCGATGTCATGGAGACTCTCGGGTCGCTAGGGCCTGCGCCCCGAGGTTTTGCGGATCTCGGAACGTACTCCCGCCGTAAATGTCGAACTACGTCGAGGACATCGCGGGAGCACCCTTACGCCTCGCTCCTCGCCATGAATGTCTATGTGTGGAGGGGCTCGGAAAAAGGCGCGATATGGGGCGGAGTCGACGTCGCAAGTGCCAATCTGCAAAACAGCAACCACCGCAGATTGGCGCGCGCGCCGAGGCGAGGCTTGCGTGGTCAAAGCTCCCAAGTGCTTCCGAACACAAATGCAAGCCGAGCCGTTCGGCGCAGCCCCGTGTCGCGCCTTTTTCCGAGCCCCGGTAGGTCAGCGCCAGCGCCACCGCCAGTGCCAGTGCCAGTGCCAGTGCCAGTGTTAGCGAGACAAGTGACCGGTTAGCTGGTATCGAATCGCAGTGTCCGACCTTTTCCCCCGCCTGACTCACGCCGATTCGCGCCTAGCGTTCTTGGTTGCGGGCGAGTCCTGGACCTACGCCGAGCTCGCCGGCGCTGCGCTCGAGCATGTTGCCTTGCTCGAACGGACGGGGGTCACCGCGGGGGATCGCGTGGCCGTTTGGTCGCAGCCCGATCTCTGCACGGCTGCCGCGATGATTGGAAACGCGTTGGCCGGCGTAGCGACGGTGCCTCTGAATCCGAAGCTCGGCTCGAGCGAGCTCGCCTACATCTACGAGGACTGCACGCCCAAGCTCGCGTTTTGCTGCGAGCGGCACGAGTTGCCCCACGAAGCGGTTGGGGTCCCCTCGCTTCGGGCCGCGTATCGGCCCCGATCGGAAACCCTGCCGGCAATCCCGATCGATGCGTCCGCTGCGCTGATTCTCTACACGTCCGGCACGACCGGCCCACCCAAGGGCGCGGTGATCACGCGACGCAACATTGCCGCCAACCTCGATGCGCTTGCCGAAGCCTGGGCGTGGACCGAACGAGACACCGTCGTCCATTCGCTGCCCTTGATCCACGCCCACGGCTTGGTGCTGGGGCTCTTCGGCAGCCTCCATCTGGGCGGCGCGCTTCACTACGTTCCGCGATTCTCGCCGGAAGGCATCTCGGCTGCGATTGCGGACCCGCGCCACGACCAAACGATCTTGTTCGCCGTGCCGACGATGTTTCACCGGCTTGCCGAAGCCGCCGAGCAGGATGCGGGCCTTTGCGAAACCCTCCGTCGTCCGCGCTTGCTCGTGTCCGGCTCGGCCGCGCTTTCGCTTCGGGAGCACCAGCGAATCCAAGCGCTCACCGGGCGCGGCGTTCACGAGCGGTACGGCCTGACCGAGACCCTCATCAATTGCGGCGTCCCCGCGTCCCACGATCCGATGCCCGGCTACGTTGGCCCGCCGCTGCCTGGGGTGGAGCTGAAGCTCGTCGATGAGCAGCGACGCGTGCTCGACGCGCACGACGATCAGACCATTGGCGAAGTCGCCGTCCGGAGCGATGCGGTCTTCAGCGGCTATCTCAACCGCGAGGACGCGACCGCTGCCGTCTTGGACGATGCAGGCTGGTTCTACACCGGTGACCTCGCGACGCGCACCGAAGAGGGCGCGATTCGCATCTTGGGTCGACGGAGCACCGACCTGATCAAGACCGGCGGCTATCGCGTGGGCGCCGGTGAGGTCGAGGCCTGCCTCCTCGAGCACCGATCGGTTCGCGAGGCGGCCGTCGTCGGGGTGCCCGACGATGACCTCGGCCAGCGAATCGTGGCCTTCGTAGTCTTGGAGCCCGGAGAAGCCGGGGACGCCGCCGCGCTCACGGGCTTCGTCGCCGAGCGCTTGAGCCCCCACAAGCGCCCCCGAGACATCGAGTTTCTGGTCGAGCTCCCGCGGAACGCGATGGGCAAGGTCCAAAAGAAGCTTTTAGGCGGTTAGGGGCAGCTCGTCGCGGTGGATGCCGCAGGCCGACGCCACGTCATCCCGGTAGGCGAGCCATGCATCGACCGCTTGCGCCGTCGCTTGAACCACCTCGAAGCGGTCGTCGATCGGCACCTGATTCAGCATCACGCGCCACGCGGCCTGCCTGTGCTCGCCTTCGACCGAGCGGTGCGCTTTGGTCAGCGCCAGGCATTCGACGGGAAGGCCGTAGTGCTTCACGAGCGGATGCTCTTCGAGCGGCGGCTGTGGGCGAGGAGGTGCGGACGGATCGAGCTCGTGACGCTCGTATGCCGTGCCCTCGATGAAGAGCGTTGCGATCGACGCCGCGACCGACCAGCCGCGATTCATCGTCGCGTCGTCCAAAAAGTCGCGGTAGGCACGCGAGGCGGGTAACAGCAGAACCTTGGCGAACCGGTCGAGGTCCATTCCGAGACCTTGCGGGTACATCATGAACAGGTCCGGATGGGGCCTCCCCGCGGCCAATCCACCGGTTTCTTCTTCGTAGAGGTTCTCCGCCAGCTCGCGGCGTACCTCTGCGATCGGACACTGCACGTAAGCGCGGCCCACCATGATTGGGAAATCGCGTACGTACACTTCCCACTCTTGCTCCAGGTGGATGTGCAGCTTCTGACTCGAAATCAGCCCGTGCGTGAAGGCCGGCCAGGCCCAGTGCACTTTTCGCTCCATCTGCTGAAGGAGCGCCTCTTGGAACTCCGCTACATTCACCCTTTCAAGGTAGAGCCTGGGCGGCCGCGTGTCGAAATCGGACCGAAAATCCTTGGAATCTAGGCGTCGCCCTTGAGATAGGTGTAGCCGCGAAGGCTCGCTTCATAGTGCATCATGAAGGTGCGCAGCTGCGGCAAGGTCATCCGCCCTTGATTGAGCGCGCGTTCGGCCTGCTTGCGAACGCGTTCGACCATCTCTTCCGGGTCGTACTGCAAGTAGCGAAGCACTTCGTCGATCGAGTCGCCTTTGATGACGTTGGCAACGCTGTAACCGTAGTCTTCGAGCCGCACGTGCACGGCGTTGGTATCGCCGAACAGATTGTGAAGGTCGCCGAGAATCTCTTGGTAGGCGCCGCCGAGGAACATGCCCAGCAGGTATTCGTCCCCGTCTTTCACCGCATGAACGTTGAGCGAGCGCTGCACCTCTTCGACGTCGATGAAGTGGTCGACGATGCCGTCGGAGTCACAGGTCAGGTCCGCCAGCCTCGCCCGGACGGTGGGCTCTTCGGTGAGGCGATGAATCGGCATGAAAGGGAACAGTTGGTCCATCGCCCAAATGTCGGGCGCCGATTGGAACAAGGAGAAGTTGCAGTAGTAGATTGCCCCCATGAGGTCCTCGACGGCGTGGAGCTCCTCGGGCACGTATTTCAGCCGGCGCATGTTTTGCAGAATCTTCTCGCAGCAGCTCCAAAACAGATGCTCTGCGCGCGCCAGCTCGCGCATACTGAGGTAGCCGAACTTGAACAGGCTTCGGGCTTCTTCGAGCGCTTGTTGCGCATCGTGCCAGGCTTCTTGGACGTTCTTCGGCTGAATGCCCTGCCAGGTCTCGTAGAACTCGTCGAGAATTCGATGATCGTCGGGAGAGGGTTTGTCTGGATCGTCGAAATCGACGCGGTCGACGCCCAGAGCATCAAACACCAGCACCGATTGGTACGCTGCGATCGAGCGGCCGCTCTCACTGACGATCGTAGGCGGCTTCACGCTCGCCTTTTCGCAGGCCTCCTGGATGCCCGCCACGACGTCGTAGGCGTACTCCTGCAGATCGTAGTTCATCGAGCCGCGGAAGTCGGTCTTTGATCCGTCGTAGTCGACCGCCAAGCCGCCGCCAACATCGAGGAAGCCCATCTCGCAACCCATCTTCGTCAGCTCGACGTAGATCTGTCCCGCTTCGCGCATCGCGTTTTTCACCGGGATGATGCTCGAGACCTGGCTCCCGAGATGGAAGTGAAGGAGCTTGAGGCAATCGAGCATGTCCCGCTTTTCGAGCTCGTCGACGACGTGCACCATTTCCGACATCGAAAGGCCGAACTTCGCGCGGTCGCCTGCGGAGTCCGCCCAGCGCCCCATTCCTTTGCTGCTCAGCTTCGCCCGAACCCCGAGACAGGGCCGGATGCCGAGTGTCTCGGATGCCCGAAAGGCGAGCTCGAGCTCTTCGATGCGTTCGAGCACGACGATGACGGTGTTGTCGAAGCCTTGCGCGACGAGCGCGGTCTCCATGTACGCCAGGTCTTTGTAACCATTGCAGATGATGAAGCCGTCTTCGTCTTCCATCGCAGCGAGCGTGATCAGAAGCTCGGGCTTCGACCCGGCTTCCAGGCCGAATCGCCACGGCCTTCCGGATTCGACGATTTCCTCGACCAGATGCCGCTGTTGATTGACTTTGACCGGAAACACACCCCGGTAGGTTCCGTCGTAGCCGTACTCACGGATCGCACGTTGGAAGCCCTCGTTGAGAAGCCGGAGTCGATCTTGAAGGATGTTGGGAAACCGAATCAGCAAGGGTAGATCGAGCCCGCGCTCCGTCAGCTGTTTGGTGAGATCGTAGAGGTCGATCGCCTGGTCTTCGGTCGGATCGGGGCGCACTTCGACGTGCCCGTGCTCATTGATGCGAAAGTAGGGCTCTCCCCAGCCTTTGATCTGGTAGAGCTTGCTGCTCTTCTTGACGCTCCAATCGCGAGGCTCGCCGTTCCCATCCATACGGCCAGAGCACTAGCACATCACTAGGCTCGAGGGTCGCCCCGGCTCCGTTGCTCCCCTCGCCGAGCCGTGGTAGCCGAACGCGCATGTGGGGAAGTCACACGAAGCGCCGATGGGCACTGCTCATTTTGCTTTGTCTTCAGGGGTATACCTGCGAGCAGGATGCGGCAGGCCCGGCTGAGCAACCAGAACAGGCATCGGAGGGTGAACCCCAACGCGCCCGTCCGAAACGCTCGGCCGTGCCCGCGCCCGCAGTCGCCCCCGCGCCCGAGGGTACGGCTCAGCACGAGGACCTCCTGGCGCTCTTGCATTTGGCCGATGTCTACGAGCCAGCGGGTCTCTTCATCGACTTCGGCACCGCGGCTCGGCCCAAGTACACCATCGGGAACTGGAACAGCGGCTGGCTGGGCGAGAGCCGGGAAGGCGAAGCGCGCGTGTCGACCTTCGGCAAGACGGCGCGGCTCTATCTACCGGCGGCGCGAAAGGAAGCGATGCAGCTGCGCTTCCGCGCCAAGGCCTACGCTACCGGAGCGCTCATCGTTTACGTCAATGGCAAAACCGCCGGTGAAGCGCGAATGACGCCAGGAGACGGTTTTCGGGAGCTCGTGATCCCAATACCCGCAGCGCAGCTCCGCGCGGGTGAGAATTCGATCATGCTGCGCGCGACCAAGAGCGCCCAGGTTCGGGGGAAGGCTCGATCGCTCGCGATCGACTGGCTGCGATTCGAGCCATCCGGCGCTCCGAGTTCGGCTGCGCCGCGGCGCGTCGAGCTGAGCCAAGTCACGGCGGCTGGCGTCGAGCGGCGCGCGATCGTCGTGGCGCCCGGGGCGCAGGTCGACTGGTTCGTCGAGGCGCCGGACGAAGGCAGCTTGGTATTCGGATCCGGCCTGGCCGCCGACGGAAGCGGAACCCTGTCCCTTCTGGTCAGCACCGACAGCTCGGCAGGCTCCGTCGAACGGATGGAGCTTGGGCCTGCATGGAGCGATCGAACGGTTTCCTTGAGTCGACACGCAGGAGAGATCGCCCGGTTGCGTTTCCGAAACGAGGGCGCTTCCGATCTTGCCATCAGCGACATCCGAATCGTCCGGCGGGCCGGCGAGCCGGTGGCGATGGACGAGCCGGCGCGCAACGTGATCGTCCTGCTCGTCGATACGCTGCGCGCGAGCAAGGTACATGCCTACTATCCGAAAACCCGAGTAAAGACTCCGACGATCGACGAGTTCGCCGCGCAGGGCACTCTGTTCGAACGCTCGCAGTCCCCCGAGAACTGGACCAAGCCTTCCGTCGCAAGCGTGCTCACTTCGCTTCACCCCGCCACGCACCGCACCAAGGAAGACGCCTCGAAGCTCCCGAAGTCGGCGTTGATGCTGAGCGAAGTTTACAAGAAGGCCGGTTTCAAGACCGCGAGCTTCATTGCCAATGGCTACGTGTCGAACGCTTTTGGTTTCGATCAGGGTTGGGATCACTACACCAACTACATTCGCGAGGCGCGCAACACCAACGCATCGAACGTGTTCGGGGAGGCCCAGAGCTGGATCGAAAAGCACAAGGACGGCCGCTTCTTCGTCTACATTCAGACGATCGATCCGCACGTGCCCTACGACCCGCCCGCGAAGTTCCTGCAGATGTACGACCCGCAGCCATACAGCGGGCAAGTGCAGAACCGCCGTACACACCTGATGCTCGATGAAGCGAAAAAGAACCCGAAGAAGTACGCATTCACGAAGCGCGACAAGGAGCGCATCGAAGCGCTGCACGACGGGGAGATCAGCTACCACGACGAGTACTTCGGGAAGTTCCTCGTCAAGCTTCGCGAGCTCGGGCTCGAAGAGAACACCATCGTCGTCGTGACGTCGGACCACGGAGAAGAGTTCCAGGAGCACGGCTCTTGGGGCCATGGGCACTCGGTCTATCAAGAGCTCCTCGGGGTTCCGCTGATGTTTCGATGGCCGGGTGTCGTTCCAGCGGGCATGCGCATCGGTCCGGTCGTCAGCACGATGGACATTGGGCCGACCGTCCTCGAGGCAACGGGCGTCTCGATCCCCGACGTGTTCGAGGGACGAAGCCTCCTCGGCTTCATGCGGGGCGATTGGCCCGCCGGTCCCTACGTCGCGTTCAGCGACTTCCTCGATCACCGCCGGGTGATTCGCGGCGGCGATTGGAAAATGATCATTCGCGGCAATTTGACCCAGGTCATGTTCGACCTCGGCAAGGACTACTGGGAGAAGAAGGAGCTCGACGGCACCCAGAATCCGATCGCTCAGCGCTACCTGCGGACACTCCACGGGCAGTTCCTCGGGGCCGAGGATCGCGGCCGTTGGCTGGCGGCTCCGAGCGGGGCTGGTGCCAAGAAGGCGCCCGGGCTGGCCGAAGAAAAGCAGGACATGACGCCCGAGCTCTGCCGACAGCTCGTCGCCCTCGGCTACATCAGCGCCGAGTGTGATGCGCTCCTCAAGAACTGAGGCGCGAAAAGCGACGGTTCGACCGAATCGCCTTGGGCCTAACGCCGTGCGGGCTTGGCGCCGCCGACGCGAGCGACCAGCGTCGTGACCATGTAGCCGACGCCAAGTAGGCCCAGCGCCATCATGACTTCGCTGAACGTGGGCGTGTAGAACTCGGTTGGGAACTTGTCCGGCGTCAACTCGGCGAGTCGTTCGCTCGTGAGGATCTGTCCCTTGAACATCTCGCCGACCTTGGGCGCCACGCCGTCTTGGAAAGGCCACAGGCCGAAGACTGCGCCCACGAGGAGGCCCATCAGGACACCCAACGTTGGTTGCTCGTGACGCTCCAGCACGATTTTGATCAGGTTGCTGATCAGCAGGATGCCGACCGCAACGCCCACGCCGACCGGAAGCACGACCCCCATCACGGGCCCCGAGGCGCTCGCAAGGTCGCCGGACTTCAGGGCTTCTTTGAGCGCGTGGATGGCGCTCAGCACCGGCACGTAGACACCCAAGACCAACAAGAGATACCCGCCGCTCACGCCGGGCAGAATCATCGCGCTCGCCCCGGCGACACCAGCGACGAACATCATGACGACCCCTTCTCGATTCGCGCCGGAGCTCGCACCGTGGAACTGCAGCCAGGCGAGCGCCGCCATCAGGACAAGTCCCGCCACCATGCCGCTCCAGAATGCGTTCGTCCCGGGCCGAGCCATTTGCCAAAGCACCGGAACACCGCCGAGCGTCAGTCCGATGAAGAGGCTGTACATGGCCCAGCGATGCTCGACGACTAGATCTTTGACCGGGCCGGCACCGAGAAGAATCGCTGACGCTGCGGCGATGCCGACGAGCCCCAAAACGAAGAACGACGGCTTTCGAAATCGGAGCCCGCTCAGGTCCGCCAAGGCCTGAATGAAGCGAGGATAGATCCCGGCGGCGAGCAACATCGTACCGCCGCTGATCCCCGGAACCAGATTCGCAAGCCCCATCAGTGCGCCACCCAACACGCACCGCAGTCCCCATTTCGGGCTCATCGAGCCGTCGAGCGCCGTATTCATGCCGCCGGGTGTACGGCACAAAGACGGGGACGCCAAGCAAAGGGGCAGCACCGGGGTAGCGCGGGTCCCGCAGAGGCCTTAGGGTCGATTGGTGGGTCGCCTTTTCCTGTTATTCACGGTCGTTCCGCTCGTCGAGCTCTACCTCTTGGTCGCCGTCGGCCGAGTCCTCGGGCCGGCGGCAACGATCGGCCTGGTTCTCGTGACCGGCGCCGTCGGCGCGTGGTTTGCTCGCCTCGAGGGCGCCCGCGTGATTCGACGCTGGCAAGAGGCCATAGCGCGGCAGCAGATCCCCAAAGACGGCGTCATCGATGGCTTCCTGATCTTCATCGGTGGCTTGATGCTCATCACCCCCGGTATCCTGACCGACATTGCCGGCCTTTCGATGGTGATGCCCCCGACGCGCAGAGTCATTGCCGGCTTTGTTCGAGGCTGGGTCGAGCGGCAAATCGCAGCTGGCCGGGTACAAGTGTATGCGCCCGGCTACAACGGCCGGGCTGGTCGTCCCCAAGAGGTGATTGAGGTCGAAGGGGAGGTCGTGGAGGTGGTCGAGGTGGTCGCCAAACCGAATCCCCCGGGACGGCTAGAGAAGTAGACAGCGCGCGCGCAGTCGGCTACCAAGCCCCCATGAAAAATGTCTGGACCCTTCTTTGCTGCGCGGTGCTCGCCGCCGCGTTGACCGCCTGCAAGAGCAGCGAACCCGCACCCGCGGAGGGCGAGCCCGCCGCGGAAGCCGAAGCGCCGGCCGAAAAAGCCGAAGCCGCCGAGAATGAAGCCACCACGCAGACGATCGTGGCCAAAGGCTCCGCGCCTGGTGCACTCCCGGCGCCCCCCGACGTAGCCGCGCCGCCCGAGAACGCCGAGAAGAGCGAGTCGGGACTTGCCTGGACCGTCTTACAAGCGGGGACCGGCGACAAGAATCCGACTGGCGCAGACATCGTGACGGTCAACTACACCGGCTGGACCACCGCCGGGCGCATGTTCGACAGCTCGGTGGTGCGCGGACAGCCCGCGGAGTTTCCCCTCAATCGCGTGATCCGAGGTTGGACCGAAGGCGTGCAGATGATGGTTACGGGTGAAAAGCGACGGTTCTGGATCCCGGGCAGCCTCGCGTATGGGGAAGAAGCGCCGAACGACCCGCATGCTGGTGTGGGCCCGCCCCGCGGCACCCTGGTGTTCGACGTGGAGCTGATCAGCTTCAAGGAAGCGCCCAAGCCGCCCGAGACGCCCAAAGACGTCGCGAAGATTCCCAAGAACGCAAAGAAGACCAAATCCGGCATCGGATCGCGCGTGCTCAAAAAGGGAACGGGCACCGAGCATCCCACCGCGACGAGCGTCGTGACCGTGCACTACTCGGGATGGACGACCGACGGAAAGATGTTCGATAGCTCCGTGGTGCGTGGAACGCCTGCGAGCTTCGGCCTGAACCAGGTCATTCCGGGCTGGACCGAGGGCCTGCAGCTCATGGTCGTTGGCGAGTCGCGACGCATCTGGATTCCGCAGGACCTGGCCTACGGCGGCCGACCTGGGCGACCGGCAGGGATGCTGGTCTTCGACGTCGAGCTGCTCGACATCAAGAAGTAACCTCGATCCCGCTGATCTCGCCCCAATCGCTCGGGTTCTTAGAAAAATGGATCCGAATTGCGAGCTGGTGCGTCTACCTGGGCAAGTGAGGAACATTCGATGAAGCAAGCAATCGCTGTTTTAGGTCTGTGCGTGGCCATGGCCTGGCCGACGACGTCACGCGCATTTTGTGGTTTTTACGTGAGTGGGGCCGATGCCTCGCTCTACAACAACGCGACCATGGTCGTCATGATGCGCGAGGGCACGCGGACCGTGCTCTCGATGCAGAACAACTACCAGGGGCCGCCGGAAGACTTCGCGATGATCGTGCCCGTGCCGGTCGTTCTGCAGGAAGAGAACGTGAAGACCCTGCCGCCCGAGATCTTTTCGCGGGTCGACAAGCTCGCGGCGCCGCGCCTGGTCGAGTACTGGGAGCAGGACCCCTGTCGTCCCATGGTCGTCTACGAGATGGCAGCGGGTGCGCCCATGGCGCGACGGGCCAAGTCGAGTGCGGACGCCGAAGATGACTCGAAGTTTGGCGTCACCATCGAAGCGCAGTTCAAGGTCGCCGAGTACGACATCGTCATCTTGAGCGCCAAGGATTCGGGCGGTCTCGACAAGTGGCTTCGCAAGAACGAGTACAACATCCCCAAGGGCGCCAACGCGGTGCTTCGTCCCTACGTCGAGCAGAACACCAAGTTCTTCGTGGCCAAGGTCGATGCACAGAAGGTGACGTTCCGCGATGGCAAGGCCGTGCTCTCGCCCCTCCGGTTCCACTACGACGCGCCGACGTTCACGCTGCCGGTGCGGCTCGGCCTGCTCAACAGCGCGGGCAAGCAGGACCTGATCGTTCACATTCTCGGAAAGCAGCAGCGCTACGAGGTCGCGAACTACAAGAATGCGTCGATCCCAACCAACATCCGCGTCGAAGACAGTGTTCGGAAGACCTTTGGAGCGTTCTACGACGCGCTTTTCGAGCGAACGATCGAGAAAAACCCAGGCGCCGTGGTGACGGAATACGCATGGGACGCGACGACCTGTGATCCCTGTCCGGAGCCGCCGCTGAGGCCCGATGAGCTCGCGACACTCGGTGGCGACGTGATCGTGCCGGGCGAGCAAGATCCCTACTCCGACATCCCCGGCGTGGTGCCGCAGCGCAGGCGGCGCCCGTCGTGGCAGCCCTACGGCTTCGTGCTCACGCGCTTGCACTACCGCTACGACAAGGACGGGCTCGACGAGGACCTCGTGTTTCGCGCAGCGGGCCCGATCGTCGGCGGCCGCGGCATGCCCGATCAGAAGGGTGAGCTCGGAGAACGGCGCGCGCAGGCGTCCAGCGTCAACAACTTTCAGGGGCGCTACGTGATCTTGCACCGCTGGGAAGAGCCGATCGCCTGCGAGAATCCGCAGCGTGGCACCTGGGGTGGACCGCCCGGTGGCCCGACGCCAAGGCCCTTTGCAGCGGGCAACACCGCGCTCGAGGGGACGACCGGCAAGACGCTGACCCGTCAGCTGCCGGGCTTGATCCAAACCGACATTCCGGAGCTCGACCTCAAAGCCGGTGCACTGGAAGCGGCGCCGAAAGGCAAGGCGGACCCGGGCGACGGGAAGGGTGGCCCGAGCGGTGATGCAAGCAGCTCGGACGGTTGCAGTGTGAGCGCGGCAAAGAGTGCGTCCCTCGGTTGGATTGCGCTCTGCTTCGTTGCTATGTGGCTGACCAGGAGACGCACCGCTACATAGCTCATGGCAGAATTCATCTTCACGATGAAGGGGGTTACGAAAGTTCATCCCCCGGACAAGAAGATCATCGAAGACCTCTATCTTTCGTTCCTTCCGAACGCGAAGATAGGGGTCATTGGTGTGAATGGCACCGGCAAGTCGTCCTTGCTTCGCATCATGGCGGGGGTGGATGACAGCTTCACCGGCGAGGCCTGGATTCGTCCCGGCGCACACGTGGGCTACCTGCCGCAGGAGCCGAACCTCGGTGACGCGAAGACCGTCTTGGAAGCCGTAGAAGCGGGTGTCTCGTCGGTCCGCGCCATTCTCGACGAGTTCAACGAGCTCAGCATGAAGCTGGGTGAGCCGATGAGCGACGAGGAGATGGCCAAGCTGCTCGACCGGCAGGGCGCTCTTCAAGACAAGATCGACGCCGTCGACGGTTGGAACCTCGAGAGCACGCTCGAGATCGCGATGGACGCGCTTCGTTTGCCTCCGGCCGACGCCGACCCGAAGACGCTGTCAGGCGGTGAGAAGCGACGGGTCGCCCTTTGCCGCTTGTTGCTGGAGAAACCGGAGCTCCTTTTGCTCGACGAGCCGACCAACCACCTCGACGCCGAGTCGGTCGCTTGGTTGCAGGGTTATCTGCAGAAGTATCCGGGCTGCGTGATTTTGGTCACCCATGACCGTTACTTCTTGGACGAGATCGTGGAGTGGATCCTCGAGCTGGACCGCGGGGAGGCCCATCCGTTTCAGGGCAACTATTCGCAGTGGCTCGAAGCCAAAGAGGCGCGGCTCGCCCAAGAGGAGAAGAAAGACAGCTCTCGGAAGCGGAAGATCGCCCGGGAGCTCGAGTGGGTTCGATCGTCGCCCAAGGCTCGGCAAGCAAAGAGCAAGGCCCGCATCACGGCGTTCGAGAGCTTGGTGGCCGACGCGGCCAAGGCCCGAGGCGATGCCAACGAGATTCGAATTCCGCCGGGGCCGCGGCTGGGTACGCAGGTGTTCGAAGTCGACGGGGTGAGCAAGGGCTACGGCGACAAGCTTCTGTTCGAGGACCTGAGCTTAATCGTGCCGCGCGGGGCGATCGTCGGGATCGTCGGGCCGAACGGTGCGGGCAAGACGACCTTGTTTCGAATGCTGGTGGGCGAGGAGAAGCCCGACTCGGGGACGATCACCGTGGGAGACACGGTGGCGCTCTCGTACGTGGATCAGAGCCGCGACTCGCTCGATGACGGCAACAACGTGTTCAAGGAGATCACGGACGGTGCCGACGAGATCGACGTCGGTGGCGGCACGGTGAAGTCGCGTGCCTATGTAGGCTGGTTCAACTTCCGCGGCAGCGATCAGCAAAAGCCGGTGAAGAGCCTCAGCGGCGGTGAGCGAAACCGCGTGCATCTCGCGAAGCTCCTCAAGAGCGGCGGCAACGTCTTGCTCCTCGATGAGCCGACCAACGACATCGACGTCGACACCTTGCGGTCACTCGAAGAAGCGATCCTCGCGTTCCCCGGCTGCGCGATGATCATCAGCCACGATCGCTGGTACCTCGACCGCATCTGCACCCACATCCTCGCCTTCGAAGGCGACAGCCGGGTCGTTTGGCACGAAGGCTCGTACGCCGACTACGCCGCCGACCGCAAAGCCCGCCTAGGCACCGACGCCGACGTCCCCCACCGCATCAAATACCGCAAATTCTCTAGGTAGGAGACGTTCCCCCCACGAGGAGGGCGGTGATTTCTGGTTCGAGGGCGGAGTGGCCGGAGCGGGGAGCGATTTGGAGGGTGCTTTTGGGTAGGGCGCGGTGAAGCTCGTAGGCGCTTTCGGCGGGGCACACGATGTCGTAGCGGCCTTGGACGATGAGCGTAGGGATGTCTTGGATGCGGTCGACGTTGTTTAGCAGCTGGTTCTCGTCTTGAAAGAAGCCGCCGTTGACGAAGTAGTGACACTCGATCCGCGCGAAGGCTTCGGCAAACGTTTCGTCGCCGGTTCGTGCGATCAATTCGGGGTCGGGGAGGAGTCGGCTCGTGCTGCCTTCCCACATGCTCCATGCGCGCGCGGCTCGAATTCGTTCGTCTCGATCGCTGCTCGTGAGGCGGCGGTAGTAAGCGTCCACTAAGCTGCCGCGCTCTTCTTCCGGGATCGGCTCGAGGTACTTCTGCCAGGCCTCGGGGAAGATTCGGCTCGCGCCTTCCTGGTAGTACCAGTCGATCTCGCGTTGCCGGAGTAGAAAGATGCCGCGCAGCACCATGTCAGACACACGCTCCGGGTGCTGCTGCGCATAGGTCAAACTGAGCGTGCTCCCCCAGGAGCCGCCAAACAACTGCCAGCGCTCGATGCCCAGGTGCTCTCGAATTCGCTCCATGTCCTGGACTAGATCCCAGGTCGTATTGTTTTGCAGCTCTGCGTGAGGCGTGCTGCGGCCGCAGCCGCGCTGATCGAAGAGAATGATGCGGTAGACGGCAGGGTCCCAGAACCGGCGATGCACCGAATTCGCGCCGCCACCGGGCCCCCCATGTACGAAGAGGGCCGGCTTTCCCCGTGGATTGCCGCATTGCTCGAAGTACACGGAGTGCAGCTCATCGACGCGGAGATAGCCCGTGTCGTATGGCTCGATCTCTGGAAATAGCCCCGCCATTGGCAGCGCGCATCACAGCACGTTCGCAGACTGGCGCAACCGAGCACAGTGGCTATCTTGCCGCCGGGGCATGGGCCAGAACGAATACCAGCGGAGGCGTACGTTCGCGATCATCTCGCATCCGGACGCCGGCAAGACGACCTTGACCGAAAAGCTACTGCTTTACGGAGGCGCCATTCATGCGGCCGGCGCCGTCAAGTCGCGCAAGGCCAAGCGATCTGCTGTGAGCGATTGGATGGCGCTCGAAAAACAACGCGGCATCTCGGTCACGACTTCGGTCCTGCAGTTCGAGTACGACGACATCCGCTGGAACCTGCTCGACACCCCGGGCCACAACGACTTCAGCGAGGACACGTACCGAACGCTGATGGCAGCCGACTGCGGCATCATGATTCTCGACGCCGCGAGGGGCGTCGAGCCTCAGACCCGCAAGCTCTTTCATGTTTGCCGCCTGCGTAACACGCCGGTCGTCACCTTCATCAACAAGATGGACCGACCCGCCCGCGACGCCTTCGCCTTGATGAGCGAAGTCGAAGAGGTGCTCGGCGTGAGCACGGTGCCGTTCACTTGGCCGATCGGGAGCGGCGACCTATTCCAAGGCGTCTACGATCGAATCAACAAGCTCGTGATTCGTTTCGAGCGTTCGTCCGAGGGCCAATCCAAACGCGCGGTCATGAAGGTCACCGGCCTCGACGACCCGGAGCTCGACGCTCTGCTCGGGGAAGAAGCTGCCCAAACCCTTCGCGACGAGGTGGAGCTCCTCGACGGTGCAGGCGAAGAGTGGGACGAAGAGCGATTCCTGGCCGGCGAAATCACGCCGGTGTTCTTCGGTAGCGCACTCAACAACTTCGGCGTCGAGCCCTTTTTGCGATCGTTCAAGGGGCTCTGCCCCCCGCCGGGCGAGCGCGAAGCAACAGGAGACGTCACCGTCCGGCCGGACGACGATCGATTCAGCGCATTCGTATTCAAAGTGCAGGCCAACATGGACCCGTCGCACAGGGACCGAATCGCGTTCGCGCGCATCTGCTCCGGGAAGTTCGAGGGAGGGATGCGCGTCAACCACTTCCGGCTTGGAAAAGAGATCCGCCTCAATCGTGCGGAGCAATTTTTCGCGCAGGAACGCGAGAGCGTGGTGGAGGCCTATGCGGGGGACATCGTGGGCCTGTACGACCCCGGGCTCTTTCGAATCGGCGACACCCTTTCGACGAACGGCCCCATGAGCTTCGACGCGGTCCCGCAATTCTCTCCGGAGCACTTCGGGCGGCTGCAGCTTCTCGATCCGCTCAAACGCAAGCAGCTCCAAAAAGGCATCCAAGAGCTTTCCGAAGAAGGCACGGTTCAGCTCTTCATGGAGCCGGGCCGCGAGAAGGATCCCGTGTGCGGCGTGGTGGGTCGCCTTCAATTCGAAGTGCTGATGTTTCGTCTCGAGCACGAGTATGGCGCCAGGGTGTCGTTCGACCTTCTCCCATACCAGCACGCGCGTTGGGTGACGGGCGCCGCCGACTGCGCGGAGCTCAAGGCCAAGCGGGTCCCGATGGCCGTCGTCGACCGGGACAATCGTCCAGTGGCCCTGTTTCGCGATGAATGGGAGCTCGGCCGGGCGGAGCGGGACAACGAGAATTGGACCTTCCACGAGACCGCCCGGATTGTCGCGGCCGCGTGAATACGGGGGTGAAGCTGCCGTCCAAAACCGGCATACTGAAGGCAAGGGGGAGCGAACGAATGATGAAGAATGCTACCGGAGTCAGTCTGATCTTAGCCGCGTGCTTGGCGGTGCCGGCGGCCTCTCAGGCCGACGCGACGACGTTTGTCGTGCCGGCGAATGGCAAGGGCAAAGCGACCTTCGTCTCGGACGCTCCGCTCGAGACCATGGTCGGCAAGAGTGCGAAAGTCAGCGGTAGCCTCAGCATCGACCCGGCGGACATCCGCAAGACGACGGGCTCCTTCAAGGCGCCCGTGGTGTCGTTGCGCACCGATAACGATCTGCGCGACGAGCACCTCCAGGGCGATGGTTGGCTCGATGCGAAGAAGTACCCGAACATTCATTTCGAGATCACGGAAGTCATTCTCGGCAAGAAGGATTCGCCGGAGCTCAAGTCAGGCAAGGACCGCAAGGTGCAGGTCAAGGGCAAGTTCACCGCGCACGGAGTCAGCCAGCCGGTGCTCGCCAAGGGAACCGTGAACTGGTCCGGCGAGCAGCTTCGAATCAAGGCAGACTTCACCGTGGTGCTCGAAGATCACGACATTTCGGTTCCGTCGATCGTGCGCTTGAAAGTCGCCAATGACATCACCGTCTCCGTCGACCTGCGCGCCGTCGCCGAGTGAGCACCCGACTACGCAAGCCCGGTCCGCTCGAGCAGCGGATCGAGCTTCGGGCCCCTGCCCATGAAGTCCTCGTAGAGCTTCTCGGCTTCTTCACTGTTGCCCTTCGATAGGATCGCATCGCGGAACGCGCGCCCGACCTCGGGATTGGTGATGCCTTCCCGCTTGAAACGCGTGAACGCGTCCGCGTCGAGCACCTCGGCCCACTTGTAGCTGTAGTAACCAGAAGCGTAGCCCGTGGGGTGAGCGAAGACGTGCCCGAACCCCGCCAGCATCGCGTAGTCGTCGGGAAGTGTCGTCGCCGAGTGCGCTTCGATGATCGCTCTGGCGTAAGCCATGACGTCGCCATCGCGAGCTGGGTCGTAGTCTCGGTGGAGGGCGAGATCGACCGCTGAGAAGCCGAGCTGCCGCATCTGTGCGTTGGCGGCGCGGTAGGTCCTCGCCCGGACCATCTTCTCGTAGAGCGCGTCCGGGATCCGTTCGCCGGTTTCGTAGTGCGCAGCGAAGAGATCGAGGCCGCTCCGCTCCCAACACCAGTTCTCCATGATCTGCGAAGGCAGCTCCACGAAGTCCCAGGCGACGTTGGTGCCGGCGAGGCTCCGCACAGTCACTTGGCTGAAGCAGTGGTGCAGCAGGTGGCCGAACTCGTGAAAGAGGGTCTCGACCTCCCGATGCGTCAGGAGCGCGGGTTTGCCGCCGACCGGCGGATTGACGTTGGCGCAAAACAGCCCGAGCTGCGGCACCGGCTGCCCCTCGCGATACGCCGCGCTGATGAGCGAGTTCATCCAGGCGCCGCCGCGCTTGTTCTCACGCGGAAACAGGTCGACGTAGAAGGCCGCGATCATCGTGCCGTCCCGATCGTGGATGGCATAGGATTTGACCTCCGGGTCCCAGACTTTCGCGTCTCGCTCGACGATCTCGATTTCATAGAGCGCCTGCGCGGTTGCGAAGAGGCCCTGGAGCACGCGGTCGAGTGGGAAATACGGACGGAGCTCTTCCTCGTTGAAGTCGTATTTCGCCTGCCGCTGCTTCTCCGAGTAGTAGGCGATGTCCCAGGGTTCGAGCGCGGGGGCCGAGTCGCCTTCGAGCTCTTTGCGAAACGACTCGAGCTCTCGATTCTCGCGGTGGAACGCTTCCTCGGTGCGTTGGCGCAGATCATCGATGAACGCTTTGGCCTTGGCGCCCGCTTTGGCCATTCGATCTTCGGTCACCAGGTCTGCAAAATCTGCGTATCCGAGCAGCTCGGCCTTGGCCCGGCGAAGCTCGAGAACCCGTGCGATGACCTGGCGGTTGTCGCGTTCGCCGGAGACCGCACGGCTGTTGTAGGCGCGCCAAACCTGCTCGCGGATGCTCGCGTCGTCCAAGTAGGTCAGCACGGGGATCATGCTCGGCGCGTGGAGCGTGAACCGACAGCCCCCCAAGTCCTTTGCGCGCGCGTTTTCCGCGGCCGCTTGCTTCGCACTGTCGGGTAAACCGGCAAGCTTGCTTTCGTCGCTGATCAAGAGCTCGAAGGCATTGGTTTCGTCTAAGACGTTTTGGGAGAACTCCGTCGTGAGCTTGGTGAGCTCGATTTCGATCTCTTGAAGCCGCGCCTTCTCCTCGGCGTTGAGCTCGGCCCCGTGCCTTCGAAAGTCGTCGAGTGTCTTTTTCAAGAAGCGCTTCTCGGTCGCTGGGAGCGCCGCCGCTTCATCGGCGTGCGCAAAGGCGCGAACGGCCTGATAGAGACCGTCGTTCATCGCGAGCTCGGACCAGAACGCACTCACCTTCGGATGGGTCGCGTTGTACGCGGCACGCAGCGCCTCGCTGCTTGCCACGCTTTCGAGGTGGCCGACGACCGTCGACGCCCGTTCGAGCATCTCGGTGGCTTCCTCGACGGCGCGGAGGGTGTTGGCGTAGCTGCGGGGCGCGTCGTTTGTCACGATCTCGTCGACGGCCGCACGTGCCTTTGCGAGCAGCTCGTCGACCGCCGGTTCCACGTGCGCGGCCTCGATCTGGTCGAAGGGGATCTCGAATCCGAGTTGGATCAACGGGTTAGGCATCGGGGAAGCCTAGCAGCGGCACCGGGTTTGCGCGGCTACCTACCAAATGGTAGAGAGCCGGGTCGGGCGGCAGGCGCTCCACCGCACCGGCCAACCGGGAGAATCGATATGGCGGTACCTACGCGTTACATCCTCCATCAGGGGCCGATGCTCGGCGCCCTTGCTCGCGCGGCCTTCGTGGCGGTGAAGAGCGCGTCCGGGCAGCCGAACAAGGCGCCGGCCGAGGTCCCGGGCCCCATCGTCTCGGCCCGAATTCCTCCGCGGCCCGCCGATCTGGTGCGCGACTACATCCGGCACGTCGGCGGCGACCCGGCCTGGTACCGTGGTCAGGTCCCTGCCCATCTGTTCCCCCAATGGGTCTTCCCTCTGCAGGCGCGCGGCATCGAAGGGCTGCAGTACCCGATCCAGCGTGTGCTCAACGGTGGAAGCCGCTTGCAGATGAACGCGCCGCTTCCGCTCGGTGAACCCTACGAGCTCAAGGTGCAGCTTCTCGACATCGACGACAACGGACGCCGCGCGGTCATCCATCAGCGCGCGACCACGTCTACCTCGACGCACCCCGAAGCGATCGTCTGCGACGTGTACGGCATCGTCCCGCTTGGAGGCGGCGACAAGTCTGCCAAACGCAAGGATGACCGTCCGCGCGTTCCGGCCATGGCCAAAGAGCTGGACCGCTGGAGGCTCAGCACCAACGTCGGCCTGGAGTTCGCCAAGCTCACCGGCGACTTCAATCCAATCCACTGGATTCCGCCAGCCGCGCGCGCCAATGGCTTTCGCAACATCATCAATCACGGGTTCTCGACGATGGCGCGTGCGATCGAAGGCCTGAACCGTTCGCTCTTGTCCGGTGACGTCAGCAGGCTCGAATCGATCGACGTGAAGTTCACCAAGCCTTTGGTCCTTCCGGCCAAGGTCGGTCTCTACATCGAAGATGACAGTGTGTTTGTGGGGGACGCGCCCGGCGGCCCTGCCTATCTAGTTGGAACCTATTCAGTGAGGAGCTGAGCTCAAATGTCGGATTTTCTGCTCGAGAACGCGAACGCGCGAAAACTGGTCAAGACTCTTGGCCTTCCTATCCCCGTGCCGGAGAAACTTGCGCGGGCCAAAGGGCCCTATGAGGAGCGACCGCTCGACGACAAGAAGGTGCTCGTGTGCGGGGTCGGTGAGCTGCAGAGCGTCCTTGCCCAGAGCCTCACCAAAGCAGGCGCCTACCCCCGGGTGATCGGCACCTCGGAGGCTGCGATCGAGCCGTTTGTGGGACCAGGCGAAGCCTGGGCGCGGGCCCCGCAGCTCGTGGCGCCGGGCGAGGCCCCAGAGGGCGAGCGCATCGACGCCATCGTGTTTGACGGTACGGGCCTCGAAACCCCGGACGACCTTCAGCAGCTCTACGAGTTCATCCATCCGTGGATTCGCCGACTCAACCCGTCGGGCCGCGTCGTAGTGATCGGCCGTCCGGCGGCAGACGCGAAAAAGCCAGCGCACGCCGCCACGCGCGCGGGCCTCGAGGGCTTCACGCGAAGCCTTGCGAAGGAAATCGGAGGCAACGGCTCCATCGCCAACAGCGTGTTCGTGCAGAAGGGCGCAGAGGCGCGACTCGACGCGGTTCTTCGTTTTCTCCTATCTCCGAGGTCGGCGTTCATCAGCTGCCAGCCGTTTCACGTCACGACCCTCGCCCAGGGCGAACAGGCGCCCGACACGCACGTGCTCGGCGGTAAGGTCGCTCTGGTCACCGGCGCGGCGCGAGGAATCGGCGAAGCCACGGCCGAGCTTCTCGCCGCGGAGGGCGCGCACGTGGTTTGTCTCGACCGGCCAGCCGACGACGCCCCGTGCAGCCAGGTGGCGCAGCGCATCGGCGGCTCGACGCTTCTGGTCGACATCACCGACGTGGATGCACCCGACCGAATCGCCGCCGAGCTCAAAGAGCGATTCGGCGGCGTGGACATCGTCGTACACAACGCGGGGGTGACGCGCGACAAGACCCTCGGGCGCATGCAGCCGGACGCCTGGGAAATGGCGGTCGACATCAACCTCGGCGCCGTCATCCGCATCACCGATCGACTTCTCCGGGACGAGGTGCTGCGGCCGGGCGGACGGATCATTTGCCTCTCCTCGGTCTCAGGCATCGCCGGAAACCGCGGCCAAACCAACTATTCGGCGGGCAAAGCGGGCATCGTCGGCTTCGTGAAAGCGCTTGCCGCCAAGGTCGCGAAAAAGGGCATCACGGTCAACGCGATCGCCCCAGGTTTCATCGAGACACGGCTGACCAACGCGATGCCCGTAGCGATTCGTGAGGTCGCGCGCCGCATGTCCGCCGTCGGGCAGGGAGGCACGCCCGAAGACGTGGGTCAGGCGATCACTTTTCTAGCAACCCCTGGCGCCGTAGGCCTGACCGGTGAGACCGTTCGTGTCTGTGGCGGCGCACTCGTAGGAGCATGAGCATGGCCAAGAAAAAAAATGGTTGGGGCAAAAAGCAGCGCGCGGTCATCGTGGCCGGCGTCCGCACCCCGTTCGTAAAAGCGTTTGGAAAGTATCTCAAGCTCGACAGCATCGACTTGGGGGACATCGCGGTCCGGTCGCTGCTCGAGCGCACCGACCTTTCCCACCAAGAGCTCGACAGCATCGTTTGGGGCGGCGTCATTTTGCCGTCACACGCGCCGAACATCGCGCGCGAAATCGCACTCGACCTGCGCCTGCCTCCGAGCGTCGAAGGCATGACCTGCACGCGCGCCTGTGCATCGGGTCTGCAGGCCGTCACTCTCGCAGCCGCGGCGATCGAGCGCGGCGAGGCCGATGTCGTGATCGCCGGTGGCTCGGACTCCACGAGCAATGCGCCGCTCAACCTGCCCCAAAAGGCGGTTCACGCGCTGGCCCCGCTAGCGTTTGGCAAGGCGGCCACGCCCGCGGACTACCTCGGGGTTTTGGCTCAGATGATGCCGATCACCGACATCCTTCCAAAAATGCCCAAAATCGCGGAGCGAACGACCGGCGAGGTCATGGGCGAGTCCGCAGAATCGATGGCGCGGCGCAACGAGATCTCGCGCGAGGCGCAGGACCGTTTTGCGGCGCGTTCGCATCACCGCGCTGCCGAAGCGATCGCCTCGGGGCGCTTCGATGCCGAGGTGACCGCCGTGGAAACACCGGAGGGCTGGGTGCACGCCGACAACATCGTACGTGGCGACACCAACGTCGAGAAGCTCGCGAAGCTCCGCCCGGTGTTTGCAAAGGACGGCACCGTGACAGCGGGCAACGCGTCCCCGTTGACCGATGGCGCGGCCGCCGTCTTGCTGATGAGCGAGGAGAAGGCGCGCGCGCTCGGGTACAAACCGCTCGCGGCTTTCCGAAGCTGGGCGTACGTCGGCGTCGACCCGGCGGACCAGCTGCTCATCGGCCCCGCGATCGCGATGCCCAAGGCGCTCGACCGGGCCCGGATGGAGCTCAAGGACATCGACCTCGTCGACATGCACGAAGCGTTCGCGGCTCAGGTGCTTTCGGTCACCAAGGCGCTTGCGAGCAAAGGCTTCGCCGAGGTTAGGCTGGGCAAGAGCAAGGCCGTGGGCGAGATCGACGAAGAGAACTTCAACATCTACGGCGGTTCGCTTTCGATCGGTCATCCCTTCGGTGCCACTGGCGCGCGGATGGTGACGACTGTTGCGAACGAGCTGGCGAACAGTGGAAGACAAACCGCGTTGCTCGGGATCTGCGCGGCAGGCGGCCTAGGCGCCGCGGCCGTGCTCGAAGCGGTTCGCTGATCGTGTCCGGCTGGGCGGCGGTTGCCGTGGCGCTGCTGCTCGCCTGCGCTGGCTGCACCAAAAAGGAGCCACGGGGCCCAGGGCGCATCGTTACGCTCCGGTCCGAGGTGCCCGGCTTGTCTGGGCTCACCGTGGACGATCACGGCGCGTTCTGGGCGCCAGGCGAAGATGCAGAATCGGTGCTCCGGATCGACCCTCAGACCTTTGGCGTCACCCGCTACCCGGTCGTCGGCGCGCCGCCCGGCACCGATCTCGAGGCGATGGCCTGGGTCGACGGGACGCGTTTCCTGCTCGGCACCGAAACCCAGGAGAAGGGACGCCTCAGCGACATCATCCTCGACGGCCGGCTCGACGCAGGGCGATTCGTCGTCGTTCCGGTCGGCAACCTCGACTACGCCCGCTGGCAGCTCACGGCTCCAGATAACCGTGGCATCGAGGGGATTTGTCACGTAGATGGCCTCTTCGTGGTGGCGACCGAGCTCGTGGAACAGCAGCGCGAGGGCCGCTGGGCGCCGGTCGGAATGTTCGACCCGAAGACGCAGGCGTGGACCGCGCACCGGGTACGGATGACCACTGAGACGGGGAAGCTCGCGGCACTGAGCTGCAGGCTCGTCGGTGCTTCGATCGTCGCCCTCGCCGTGGAGCGGCATTACGGCGTCTCGCGCCTCCTTCGCTTTCCGATCCCTCGCGGCCCACAAGGGCAGTGGATCGAGCCCACGCTTGCCGCCGACTTGGCCAAGCTCATCTCGCCGCTGCCGAACTTCGAAGGGCTGGTCTGGATGGACGATGGTTCGGCGGTCGTCCTCACCGACAACCAGCACCGCACCGCCACCGGCCAGCCAAGCCGGCTCTTCGTGATCCCCTCGAGCGCCATTCAATGAAATCAGCGACCCTTGCTTGCTTTGTGACGCTGCTCGTCGCCGGAAGCGCTCGAGCCGAACCCGAGGCCCTCAGCGCCGAAGTCACCGCGCACGTTCGACAGATCCATGCGCGCAACCCGGAGCTGCGCGACGATGCGTTTTCGAAGATGGGCGGCTCCAGCGTGGCCAGCAGAGCATTCCTGCACTGCTTCGCGACCTCGTACGTAGAGCTTGGCGAGCACCAGGATCTGGCCGAGACCGTGAACTACTTCGCCACCGGCCGGCGCAACTCGTTTAACCGGGAAAGCGAAGCCGCCGGGGTGAGCTGGAACCTTCGCTACGTCCTCGGTGGCCGCCCGGCCAGTTACCGACACGAGATCGAGCAGACCCAAGCACGCTGGGCGCTGATCTTGTTCGGCGGCAACGACGCGCAAAACGAAAACGAGCGGGTCTATGCGAAGCGCCTGGTGTACCTGGTCGAAGAGCTCGCCGCGATGGGCGTCGTCCCCATCCTCGGCGCCGCGCTGCCAAGAAGAAACACGCACAAGAATCGCTGGATCAGCCGCTTCAACGCGATCACCAAAGCCGTCGCCAAGCACTGGTCGCTCCCGTACATCGACTACAACGCGGCCCTGAGCGCGCTCCCCCGCAAAGGCCTAGCCCGAGACGGCGTCCATCCAAACGTCCTAGGCGAGGGCGGCCTCAAGGCCGCATGCCAGCTGACGGACAAGGGCCTCCAATACGGAAACAATTTGAGGAACCTATTGACGCTGCAGATGTTGGA
Organism: uncultured delta proteobacterium; assembly: GCA_963712235.1. Classification (GTDB taxonomy): domain Bacteria; phylum Myxococcota_A; class Polyangia; order Polyangiales; family Houyiibacteriaceae; genus SG8-38. Next base: position 82,125 of record CAVQHC010000017.1, on the reverse strand, counting down.
TGCGTTGAGGAAGGCAGTGGGAGCTGGGGACACTGACACTGACACTGACGCCGGCACCGGCACTGACGCTGGCACTGACGCTGGCACTGACGCCGGCGCCGGCACTGACACTGACACTGACACTGACACTGACGCTGGCACTGACACTACCCCTACCCCTACCCCTATCCCCATCCCCTTCTCCGCCCTCTCCACCAAACCCTCTCTCCCCCTCGCCGAAACCCTCCCCAAAAACTGCGGCTCTCTGAAACCCAACTCGCGCCTCTACCGGCACCGGGTCGAGCTGACGGAGCGCACGCGCCTCCGCGCCTCTGCGCTCGACCTCGCGGGCTACAAGCACCGTGTTCTTTGGGTTCGCGTCGACGAAAGGGGGGAGCGCTGCGTTCGCCGGCGCACGCAGACCCTGGCGCTGGATGCGAAGCCCGGAATGTGGGATCTGATCGTTGAGGTGCCCGAACGTGCCGCACAGGAGGGCCAGATGCTGATCCTGATCACCCGCAACCCACGCTTGAGATGACCGACACCGAGCAGATACGCATTCACGAGATCTACGAATCGATTCAAGGTGAATCGACCTTCGCCGGGCTTCCCTGCACCTTCGTCCGGCTTTCTCGCTGCAATCTGCGCTGCCGCTGGTGCGACACCCCGCAGGCGTTCGAAGGTGGCACCGAAATGCCGCGCGCAGAGGTGCTCGCGAAGGCACTTTCGTTCGGCACCCCGCTCGTCGAGCTCACGGGCGGCGAGCCGCTCTTGCAGCCAGGCGCGATTCCATTGCTTCAAGAGCTTTGCGATGCGGGGCGCACCGTGCTGCTCGAAACCAGCGGTGAGCGCGACATCTCCAAAGTCGACCCCCGCGTGCATCGCATCATGGACCTCAAAGCGCCGGGAAGCGGCGAGTCACGGCGCAACCGGTGGGAGAACATCGCCGAGCTCAGCAAGCGCGACGAGGTGAAGTTCGTTCTCGCGGACCGTGCCGACTACGACTGGACCAAAGGCATCCTCGCCGAGCATCGCCTCCCCGATCGGGTCCATGCCGTTCTGCTGAGTTGCGTCTGGGGGGAGCTCGACCCTAGGGACCTGGTGAACTGGGTCCTCGAGGACCAGTTGCCGGTTCGCGTGCAGATGCAGATGCACAAGGTCATTTGGGACGCGGACGCCCAGGGAGTTTAGAGCATGCCGTTGGACCCTGAATTTGTTGCGGACTGCCCCTACGGCCCAGGCGCGATCTGCATCGATGAGCTCGTCGAAGTCGATAAGGAGGCAGGGCTTGTGCGGGCGCGAATGACGACGCGCCCCGATCTTCCGCTGACGCGCGACCAGCGGGCACACCCGCTGCGTCATCCGCGGCACGTGAGCGGCGGCCTGATGGTTCACCTGACCGGGATCCTCGGCTTCATGCACACCTATTACTGCCTCGGGCTCCGCCACGCCGATGGCTGGATTGGCTACGGCGGCCGAATCTACGATGCCCGATTCGCAGCGCTGGCGAAGATGGGCTCGCCGCTCGAGATGGAGCTTCGCGCAACGAAGATCCGTCAGCGCGAAACGCAGGTGTTTGGCCGCTACGAGTTCCGCTTCACCCAGGACGACATCTTGATCTACCAAGGTGACCAAGCGGCGATGTGGATGAGGGTGTCGCCGTCATGACCGCCAAGTCGCACACATTCACGGTTGAAACGCGGGGGAGGGGCACCCGCGAAATCACGCGAGAGGTTCAGGAGGCGGTCGCAGCGTCTGGGGTTTCCGAGGGCCTCTGCACCGTCTTCGTGCACCACACCAGTGCGTCGCTGATCATCAACGAGAACGCCGACCCCGACGTGCAGCGTGACCTCGACGCCTTCCTTTCGAGGCTCGTTCCCGACGGCGATTCGCTCTACGTCCACAGCATGGAAGGCCCCGACGACATGCCCGCCCACGTCAAGACGGCCCTTACGCAGACTTCACTGGGCATCCCGGTCAGCGGGGGCCACTGCGCGCTTGGCACCTGGCAGGGCGTCTTTCTCTGGGAACACCGCCGCCGGGGGCATCGGCGACGGGTCACCGTGACGGTCGTCGGTTAAACGCCGCCCGGGACCGAATCGCCTCGTATCGGCTGGCTCAGGCGCGAGCTTGAGGCTGCGCGCTGCCTTCGTCGTACATCGCTTCGATGTCTTCGGCGAAGTGGTCGTTCACCTTGGCGCGCTTCACCTTCAGGGTCGGTGTGAGCTCGCCGTCTTCGACGGTGAAGTTGCGCTTGAGAATGGTGAACTTCTTGATCTGCTCCACGCGCGCGAACTCCTTGTTCATCTCGTCGATGTGCGCTTGGATGCTCGCCCTGAGCTTCGCGCTCTTGTGAAGCGCGCCGGCATCTTCGCCATTGGCGGCGGCCCAGGCCGGGCCTGCCTCCACGTCGATGGTGACGAGTGCGCTCAGGTACTTGCGCCGGTCGCCGATCACGACCGCTTCATCGATGAGCGGGTGGTTCTTGATGCCCGACTCGAGATTCTTCGGCGTGATGTTCTTGCCACCGGCGGTGATGATGATGTCCTTTTTGCGGCCGGTGATGTTCAGGAAGCCGTCGCTATCGAAGGCGCCCAAATCGCCCGAATGCAACCAGCCGTCGGAGAGTGTGGCGTCGGTGGCTTCCTTGTCTCTGTAGTAGCCCAGGAAAACGTTGGGGCCCTTGACCATGATCTCGTCGTCTCCGGCGATCTTGACCTCGACGCCCGGAAGCGCAGGGCCGACGCTGCCGAAACGATAGCGGGTCGGGGTGTTGAAGCTGGTCGGGCCGCTGTCCTCGGACTGGCCGTAGACCTCGAGAACGACGAGGTTCAAGCTCGCGAAGAACTCCAGCACCTCGCGCGCGATTGGCGCGGCGCCGGTGACGCACACGCGGGCGTTGCCCATCCCGATGGCGGGCAAGAGCTTCGAGTAGATGAGCTTGTTGGCGAGCTGATACTGCAGGCCTTTATTGCCGTCGGGGGTCTGGTTGGCCTCCCAGCCGACCTTCATTGCCCACTTTACCAGCTTGGCCTTCACGCCGGTCGCTTCCTTGAGCTTGGCCGAGATCCCAGCATGGAACTTCTCCCAAATGCGCGGCACGCCGAAGAAGATGGTGGGCTGGACCTCTTTCAGGTTCTCGGGCACCGCTTCGATCGACTCGGCGAAGTGCACGCGGGCCCCCGTGGTGATTGGAATGTGGAGCGTAAACATCTGCTCGGCGATGTGCGAGAGCGGCAGATATGAAAGCGAGCAATCGCTCGCGCTGATCGTCGTGATGCTGATGGCCACGTTCGACGTCCAGGCGAGGTTCTCGTTGCTCAGCATCACGCCCTTGGGCGGGCCGGTGGTGCCCGAGGTGTAGATCAAGGTGGCAAGCTCATTGGGCTTCAGGCTCTCGACCCGGTCGAGGTACGCCCGCGTCTCGACTCCATCGCCTTTGGCGAGGAACTCTTCCCAGGTCATCACCATGTCGTCGGCGATCGCGGGACAGCCTTTCATGGTGATGACGTGCTTCAGGTTCGGCATGTTCGAGCGTTCCGCCAACACCTTGCGCCATTGATCTTCGTTCTCGACGAGGATGACGGGCGCTTCGGCGTGCGAGAGGATGTAGCGAACCTCGACCGGAGAGCAGGTGGTGTAGATGCCTGCCGGGGCGCCGCCGGCACCCATCGCAGCGATGTCCATCACCGCCCACTCCGGGCGATTGAAGCCGAGGATGCAGACTGTCTGCCCGGGTTCGAAGCCAAGCGCGATCAGCGCACGGCCGGCCTGCGTCACCTCGTCCGAGTAGCTGCCCCAATTGGTCGGCTTCCAGCTACCGCCTTGCCGCACGTAGTACGCAGGGTCGTTCGGGGTCCTTTTCGCACGTTGCAAAAGTCGATTCGGAATCGTGTCAGTCGCCACAGGGTCACCTCATCAGTTGTCGGCCGCCCATTGGCCGGGAGCCGGCTAATATAGGCCCAGATCGTCAGAAATGAAAAGGGCCAGGGCGCGATCCATGTGCTAAATCGGCCCCTCCACGGAGGAGTGGCCGAGCGGTCGAAGGCGGCGGATTTGAAATCCGTTGTAGGGGCGACTCTACCGGGGGTTCGAATCCCTCCTCCTCCGCCAGTCTGGGCCGTATTCTCTGAGGTCTCAGGTCCCTCGCGTCCGAGGTCCGCGAGTCATCGGGCCGCTCGTCGGTACTTGTTGATCATGTCAATCGCCCTCCCGTATTGGGCAGGGGCTGGTGCGCCAACCTCAGGCACCGGCTTTTCTGAAAGCGCACTGACACCCGGTCAGTTCGGGCATGTCGGGTCGGTCGTGACCTCGAGATCGTCGACGAAAGTGTCCTCGCCGGCGATGTCGGTGCAACTACCGCCACCGCCATCGGCGAAGGCCTCGATCGTCAGCCGCCGGCCGATGTGCTTGGGCGGAATGCACATGATCACCTGCTGGTAGCCTACGCCCTCAGGGGCGTTGACCTCGACCGGGCGGAACGGCGTCCGGTAGAAGCGGATCCCGCCCCGGCCGATCGGCGCGCTGGGGATGTTGACGAACGCCTTGATCGCCGGACCGGCGGCGCCGCTGCTCTCCGGGACGAAGATGTCGCGACGTGCGGTCGCGCGGTTGCACACGTTGGTCGCGGTCAGACGCAGGCTTCCGTTGCCCGAGTGCGCGCTGCTTGGGTCATTGAGAATCGTCGCCGGCGCTTCGGTTCCATTGACTCCGCCAATGGTGACCGCCCAGCCGGGTGCGAGGCCGGGGGTGTTCAAGAAGGTCTCGAAGTCATTGTCGTACAGGGTGGCGTCAGCGCCGCAACCAGTGTCGCTCACCACCGACACCGCGTCGAGGTCGATGGTCTCCGAACGATTGATCGGAGCGCCGGAACCCATGACCTGGGTGAGCGCGAAGGTGATGTCCTGCACGGTGCCCTTTGCCCACTCGGGCACGCACACACGGCGCACCCCGGTCGGCGTCATTCGCGAGACTGGCTGGCCGCCGAGCCTGACCTCGAAGACCCCACTCGCGGTTCCAGCCGAGAAGAACTCGATCGCGCTGCTGGGAACCGAGGTGTCCATTGGCAGCGAGATTCTTGATGTTGCCGACGCGCTCGAGGCCGTCGTCGAGCGGGTGATGCGGATACCGCGGCTGTTTCCGGCGCCGATGTTGTCGGCGTAGTCGGCGGTGCCGCCGCTGGCAAAGGCGAAGGTCCAGCCGTTGTTGGCTTCCATGTCGCCATTGATCGTCTCGCCGACGTCATCCGGACACTCGCCGGCAAGGGCGCGTCGGACCGCGACGCGATCAAATCGGAGAAACGACTCCGGCGTGGCTACGCAGCTGTCGCTCTCGGTGGCCGGGCCGATGCGGAACTCGACGTCGCCGCCGTAGCCACGCTCGCCGAGACAGAATGTGTTGTTGGTGAAGCTGCCCTGTTCCCGGGGGAGCGTATTCCAGCCGCCATCGATCAGGAGCACAGGCCCAAGCGAGTCGAAGCCGGTGGTCTCGGCGAAGTAGCTGACGTCAACGGCAAAGATCTCGGAGCGATCCCGCGGCGGCATGGTGAACCTCTGGAAGATCGAGTCAAAGACACAGACACCGTCGGGCGTCAGGCTCGCGACGCCGGTGTCAATGCTGCCGGCGGCGTTCGGATCGATGACCGCCCGCACGTCGTTGGTCGTGCTCCACACGTCGGCAGCCTGGAAACCCTGGTCGCTAGGCGCCCCGGCGAAGAAACAGCCACCGCCCGCGTCCTCGTAGGCGGGCGCGCACGTGCAGAGTCGGCCAGGTGTCGAGGTCGTGTCGCAAACCTCGAACTCGGCACAATCCGTATCGACCTCGCATTCGCAGGTGCTAATATCACACGAATCGGCTGAGCCTCCGACTCCGGCTGAGCCTCCGACTCCGGCTGAGCCTCCGACTCCGGCTGAGCCTCCGACTCCGGCTCCGCCTCCCGACGTTGAGCCGCACGCAGCCAGAATGAAAACGACGGATATGCAGACAACACTGGTACGTATCATGCTGCCATTATCGCTGTACTCGCCTTTCTTGCCAACTCTTGCGCGGCGCATACCGAGGCTACTGCGCGTCTACCGAGCGTTCCGACCAGTGGAATCCGAGATGGCATCCGGCTTACTGATCTGATCCGTCCTGCCAATGTCAAAAGCGCCAGAGCTGCCAAAAAGGGGCTGCCGATCCTCATGCCGGCGCGGCTCCAGCGCGTGAAATCCTTTGTTCTGGCCTTTGCGGCAAGAGGCAGAGTTTGCGAACTCCTCCTCCTCCGCCAGTTTTTGCCAGCGCCAGCGCCAGCGCCAGCGCCAGTGCCAGTGCCAGCGCCAGCGCCAGAGCCAGTGCCAGTGCCAGTGCCAGTGCCAGTGCCAGCGATCATGCCTAGGATCGGAGCTTGAGATGGGGTAGCGTCACCCCCTCTCCATGGAGGCCAAATGACACTGCAAGGAACGATGCTCTCGCGGATCGAAGGCTGGGCGAAGGCCAACGGCAACCAGCCCGCCATTCACGACCGCAACTCCGATGGGACCTGGGCGACTTCGACCTGGGCCGAGTACTGGAAGAGCGTGCGACAAGTGGGGAAGGGGCTCATCGCTTTGGGCCTGCAGCCCGGGGAGTGCGTGGCCATCGTTGGCGCCAATCGGCGCGACTGGGTGATTTGCCAGCACGGCATCAACGCGGCCCAGGGGGTCCCGGCGCCTCTCTACACGACGCTCTTGCCGGAGCAGATGGCCTACATCGTCAGCAATGCGGAATCGAAGATCGTGATTTGCGACGACCAGACGCAGCTTAATAAGTTCTTATCGATCGCCACGGGCGACAGTCCGGTCGAGCATATCGTCACGATGGATGACCTCGCGTCGAGCGATCCTCGCGTGATCAGCCTGAAAGCTCTCATGGCGAAAGGCGATTCGATCAGCGATGCGGAGCTCGAGGCGCGGCTCGATGCCGTGAAGAGCGATGACGTCGCGCTCCTGATTTACACCTCCGGTACGACCGGGCTTCCCAAGGGGGCGATGCTGACGCACGAGGGAATCGACCTCATCGCCAATGCCGTGGCGGAAGTGTTCCCTTCGCTCATGCAAACGAAGACCCGCAGCGTCAGCTACTTGCCGCTCTGCCACGCGGCAGAGCAGGGAATGACAAACTTTGCCGGGCTCATGATTCAGGGCGAGACCTTCTACTGCAGCGACCTCACGCAGATCAAAGACTACCTGGTCGATGTGCACCCCACGATTTTCCTGGCGGTGCCGCGGGTTTGGGAGAAGTTCGAGGCGGCGCTTCGCGGCAAATTGGCCGAAGCGACCGGCATCAAGGCCAAGCTGGCGAGTTGGGCTCGGAAGACCGAGCTCGAGGCGTTCAAGCAGGAGGTCGCGACCGGCCGTCCGGTGTCGAGCTTTTCGCGCAATCTAGCGAACAAGCTCGTGATCTCGAAGATCAAGGAGGCCCTCGGCTTGGACCAGCTGCAGGTCGCGCTCAGTGGCGCTGCACCGATTTCGGTTTCGACGCTCGAGTTCTTCGCGTCGATCGGCCTTCCGGTTCACGAGGGCTACGGAATGACCGAGACCACGGCCTTTGCTTCCGTCCAGCCGCACGGCAGGCCGAAGCTGGGCACCATCGGCAGGCCCTTGCCGGGCGTTCAGGCGAAGATCGCCGAGGACGGCGAGATCATGCTCAAGGGCATCAACATGGTGAAGGGCTACCACCGCCTGCCCGACAAGACGGCCGAGCTCTACGACAGCGATGGCTGGATGCACACCGGCGACCTCGGCGCCATCGACGAGGACGGCTACATCTCGATTACCGGACGCAAAAAGGACCTGATCATCACGGCGGGCGGGAAGAACGTCGCGCCCGCCGAGATGGAGGGCTACCTGCAGTCGATCCCGGGCGTGGGGCAGGCCGTGGTGGTGGGTGATCGGCAGCCCTATCTCGCGGCGCTGATCGTGCTCGACCCGGAGGCTCTCCCGGAGCTGGAGGTCGCATCCCAGATTTCCGGCCTGAGCGACGTCCAGACCGCCGCCCGAAACGAGGACGTGAAGCGCTACATCGAGCAAGAAATGCAAAAGGTCTGCAACGAGAAGGTCGCGCGCTACCAGACGATTAAGAAGATCAAGATTCTCCCGACCGTGTTTAGCGTGGACGGAGGCGAGCTGACCCCGACCCTCAAGGTGAAGCGGAACATCGTGAACGAGAAGTACGCGTCTGAAATCGCTGCGTTTTACGCCGAAGGGACAGCGGCTACCCAGGCGGCGCGCGCCTGAGTCTCGCCTGGCGTAGGGCCTGCCCCTAAGGGTCCCCCACTTGGGCATGACCAGCTCCGATCTCTGAGCTAAGGTCCCCGCCAAGAAGCTGAACAACGGAGGCAACGGGCATGAGTGAACGAGTCGAACAAATCCTCGCGAATTACGCGGGTGAAAATCCTGGCGTCATTGGAAATCTCAGGCGACTGATGAACACCGGGCGCCTCGCTGGAACGGGTAAAATCGTGATCCTCCCGGTCGACCAGGGCTTCGAGCATGGGCCGGCCCGCTCCTTCGCGCCGAACCCTCCGGGCTACGACCCGGCCTACCACCCCGCGCTCGCCGTCGAGGCTGGCTGCAATGGCTACGCGGCGCCCCTCGGCTTCATCGAGTCGATCGCGCATCGCTATGCCGGTGAGCTTCCGCTCATCTTGAAGGTAAACAACAGCGATTCGCTCGGTGGGCCCGACACGCCGTGCTCGGCGCTCACCTCCGCGGTCGATGACGCCGTTCGGCTCGGCTGTTCGGCGATCGGGTACACCATCTACCCAGGCAGCGGCCTTCGCAATCAGATGTACCAAGACCTTCGCGACCTCATCAGCGAGGCGCGCGCCGCCGGCTTGCCAAGCATCGTTTGGTCGTACCCGCGTGGCAACATGTCCAAGGAGGGGGAGACCGCCATCGACGTCGCGGCCTACGCCGCGCAGATCGCTTGCCAGCTCGGCGCGCACGTCGTGAAGGTGAAGGCGCCCTCCGAAGTGGTCTTCCAGGACGCTGCGAAGAAGAGCTACGAGAACATCCCCATCGGAACACTGGCCGAGCGCGTCCGGCACGTCGTGCAGGCTGCGTTTGGCGGCAAGCGCATCGTCATCTTCTCCGGCGGCGCCACCAAGGGCACCGACGCCGTTCTCGAAGAGGTCGGGGAAATCGCCAAGGGCGGTGGCTACGGTTCGATCGTCGGCCGCAACGCCTTTCAGCGATCCAACAAGGACGCCGTCAAGCTTCTTCACGACATCATGGATCTCTACGCCGCGCAGGCCTAAGGACGCCAAGCTCAAGCGTGACCGAGCCCGCTGTCCCACTCATCGTGACTGCAGCCTGGGATGCCTACGGGGATCATCGGGAACTGGTCGAGATGCGCGAGGTCAGCGCTAACGTTTCGACCAACTCGGTGTATCTGCTCATCCTCGACGACGGGCACGCCGTGGTGGCGAAACGCTCGAGCTACGGCTCTTACGTGCATTTTCGACAGGATCATTACCGGATCCACGAATGGATTCATCGGCTTCGCGGGACTCGGTACGCGAAGTTTCTTGCGCCGGTGCTTTTGAAGAACGACGAGGTCTTCACCTACCGCGACGACGACGAGTGGGTTGTCTTCTACGCGCAGCAACCCTTCTATGACTTCCTCCCCAAGGTCCTGACGGACGGGCAGATCGAATCGCTCGGCGAGGAGATGGGGCTCTTTCATCGAGAGTGCTTGAACATCTCGGACCGCGTGAGGCCGACCTGGCAGTCGCTCGGCGCCGATGTCGCGAGCCTTCACGACGCGATCGGCAGCTCGGAGTGGCGCCGTGAGCGGGGCTTTTCGGACTCGTCGATCAGCTACGTTCGCGCCCACTGCGATGCCTTTCTCGGGAACGCCGACGACCTCGGCTACCACCAGTGGACCAAGATCCCGGTCCTGATCGACTGGAACCTCGGGAACTTCTCGGTCGGGATGGACGGCGATGGCTTCAAGTTCTTTTCCCGCTGGGACTACGACTGGTTCCGCATCGAGCCCCGGATGCTGGACCTCTATTTCTGCGCCCGCGTCGTCCGCGCCGAAGGCGACCAGACCGCCTTCAGCTACACGGTCGACCCGCTCTTCGACGAGCGCTTCATGAAGTTTTTGCGCGCCTACCACGAAGTGCACCGCCTCACGAAAGAAGAGCTCCTCTTCCTCAAAGAGTCCTACCGCTTCTTCATCCTGAACTACGTGCTCCGGGTCGGAGAGCACTTCTTCCGCCCCGACATCTGCCACCGGCTACAGCAGGAAGCGATCCACGACTACTTGCCGCAGCTAGAGCTCGCGGATTTTACGCCGTTGCTTGAAGTGTTGTAGACGGACCACCGGGGCGCGGAAAAAAACCCGTCACGGGGTTCCATCGAACGGCTCGGCTTGCAGAGGTGGCCGGAGGGGCTTGGGGCCTTAGGCCACGCAAGCCTCGCCTCGGAACTCGCGCCAATCTGGGGTGGTTGCTGTCTTGCAGATTGTCACTCGTTACGTCGACTCCACCCCATGACGGGTTTTTTTCCGCGCCCCTCCATACGGATAGATCTTCAAGCGCGCCCCTTCATATGGAGACAGGGCGAACCCGGCGCCCATACGGCAGGCGGAACCCGGCTCCCCCACGGCAGGCGGAAGCGCGAGCCCGCAGGGCGAAGCCCGGCGCGAATGCGCCGGCAAGGCAGAGCGAAGCGAATGCCGCGCCAGGGAGGATTACGGGTGGGGGTGGGCGGGGCGGTTCAACCAAACCGTACCAGCCAACCCACCCAAGACCCGACCCCCAAACATCCGCGGCAGCACAAGCCGCTTGGCGCCGAGCCGTTCGATGGAACCCCGTGACGGGTTTTTCCGCGCCCCGATCTTACGTCGCGATCGACTCGCTCACGTAAGTCGGAATGATCCCCGAGGATCGGATCATCAGGTCGGCGGTTTCGGGCAGCGTGTTTCCCGAGAGAACCAGGGTGCTGTCGAATCCATACGTGTTCGCGCCAATGATGTCGGTGCGCAGCGTGTCGCCGACGAAGAGGACGTCGCGTTTGGTGATGTTGGGGAGCTCTTTGCGGGCGCGGGCCAGTGCGTAGGCGAACATCATCGAGTCGGGTTTGCCGAAACGGACGAAGGTCTTTTCGGTGATTTGCGAGAGCAGGTCGCCTAGGCTGCCGACCGCGATGGCGATTTCATTGCCCTTCATCGGGTACGTGATGTCGTTGTTGGCGACGATGACCGGCACGTTGGTGTGACGAATCAAATTGAGCGTGGCGTTCACGTCTCGGAACCAGTCGAAGCCCTCATCGTCGAGCAGCACGATCGCGACGATGTTGTTGCTGGAGGTGCAGTCCGCAATCGGAATCGGAATCTTGCCGGCGATTTCGATGTAGTGCGCGGACTCGGGCTTCCCGAGGTAGGCGACCTTGCCGTATGGAATCTGGTTCTCGAGGTATTCGGCCGCCAAGAGCCCCGAAGAGATGTAGCGGTCGGCCGGCAAGAGCTCGCGTCCGGCCTGCTGCGAGTACCGCTCGGCCATCGATTCGGGCGATCGGGACGAATCGTTGGTGACGACGAAGACCTCTTTGCCCGCGTCGATCAAAGACGTGACCACCTCCAAGGCGCCGTCGATGAGCCCGCTCGAGCTCTTCAAAACGCCGTAGGCATCGAGAAAAATGACGGAGTACCGCTCGGCCGTCTCTCGGAACGAAACCACATCCATTAGACGGACATATTCGTTTCGCGGCGCAGGGTCAATCGTCGCTGCTGCGGCGTTTCCGAAGGACGACCAGCACGAGCAGGACCGTCAGAATCGTTGCCACGCCCACCACGGCGAGAACTTCGATGAGTCGAACGAAGAAGTGGTCGATCAGGCCCTTCCCGACGTCGTTGAGCTTGGCGGTGGCCGTGAGCAACTGCGAGTCGAGCTCATCCATCACCGAAACGCGCTCTTGCTCGATGGCCCCGAGAACCATGGCGCGCTCCTCGGCGATGGCTTCGAACACCGCAAGCCGCTCCCTCTCGACCGCCCCAAGAAGCGTCGAGACCTGTCCGTCCACCATCCCATCGAGCTCGTCGAGGAAGCCGTTGATGTTCTCCATGGTGACGACCAGCTCGTCGATGGGCGCCTCGAGTCGTTCCTCGAACAGCGCGTTTGTTACATATTCGACTTGCCAGCGCGCCTCGGAGGGCAGCTGCGTCGTGAGGATCCCGAGCCGATCGTTGAGGTCGCGAAATTGGTCCTCGATGCTGCCGACCGCCTTGAGGCCGCCCTGCTTCTCGGCGGGGACCAACGCGGCCAGGTCTGCGCGCGCCGTGGGCCGCATGAAAAGCCGGCCCTCGATCGGATTCCTGTCGACCCACGCGTCGACCTTCGCGCTGAGATCTTCGAACGCTTCGGGTTCCATCACCGACGAGGCGATTTCTCGGATGTCGCGCTCCAGCCGCTCGGTGGTCTGGACGGCGATGGCCTGCTGGCCGGCAAACGCGTCTTTGCCCCCACCTTCGGTGAAGTGCTTGCGCTGCTGCCCCGCGAGCGTCCAGAGCTCCAGCATTCCGGCGAAAGGGTCCCGGTCGAACGAGGCGCCGCGCGCCTGTGCCGCGGCCCACATCTGCCACTGGTACGCGCGATCGAAGACCTCGAGCTTGTCGCTCGCTTCGACGATGTCCAAGACGGTCGTTGATACGAGCTGCCCGAAGCGGGCCGCGTACTCGTAGTCGAGGGCGCGCAGCTGCGGGACCGTCACGTCTTGCTGCGCCATGTTCGCCATGAGCGACGGCTTTGCTGGAGTCGTGCTGCAGCCGGTGAGTGACGCGAACAACGACGCACAGGCGAGCAGCAGCAAGGCGGGGGCGGTCAGGCGCAAGAGGGGTCCGTTCGGGGTGAGTTAGGAGAAGCGTCGCAGCGTGAGCGTTGCGCCAGCGAGGAAGAGCACGACCCAGCCGAGACCGGCGCGGCCGGCGGGGCCGGGGGATGCGCTGCAGTTGTCTCTTCTGCGGGCTTTGCCATCTTTGCTCTTTTCGCGCGCGCTCGCGTCCTTGAGCTCCTTTGTGGGCTTCCCGAGAAAGTCGAGGTCCTCTTGGGCGTTGGCGATGAGCGCGGTCCGGCTGCAGAGGCTCACTCGCATCGGGTCGGCTTCGTCCCGGTCAGCGTAGACCAGGTACGTTTCGCCTTTCACGAAGCTGTAGCCGCAGGCCGCGCTGCTGCCGGCGGTGCGGACCTGGACTTGCGCGCCGATGTCGCCTTTCCAAACCTTCTTCACCCGCAGCGTGATTTCGACCCCACCGAACCTGGTCGCGGTGTTCGGCTCGATGTTGGTGACCTCGCCGGTGAAGACCGCGTACGAAGAAGTGAGGCCTTCGGAAGGGGTGAGCTTCATGCAGGAGCAGGCTCGGGCCTCGCTGGTTTGGGTGAAGCTCGCAAGACCGATCAAGAACACCAAGAGCCAACGCATGACGGCCTTTGTAGCACGGCCCGGACCCGCGCTCCGAGGGGGCCTTTGACACTGCTTTGGGGGGCGGCTACATAGGCCGCCCGCGCGCAGCGTTCGCCGTGCCGGGCATTGAAATCTTTGCTTCTTGGAGAGGTGGCCGAGTGGTCGAAGGCAGCCGCTTGCTAAGCGGCCGTGCGGTGTAGAGCCGTACCGGGGGTTCGAATCCCTTCCTCTCCGCAAGTTGGGGCGCTTGACGCTCCAAACGGGGCCGCTACCGTGCGCGCTCCGGGGACTCATAGCTCAATTGGATAGAGCACCGGCCTACGGAGCCGGGGGTTGGAGGTTCGAGTCCTCCTGAGTCCGCTACGTGGCTACACCCCCCCTACTCTACGGGGTAGACCGTGACGCTGGCTTCGTCGCCTTGGGCGGCGAGGACGGCGCCGGTGATGATCGAGCTGACGAAGAGGCCGACGCCTGTGTAGAACATGCCGCCGTAGCGGATTTGATCGCCGAAGTAGGGGTCGGCGCGGTAGTCGATCGAGGAGAACATGAGCGCCATGCCGGCGATGGAGCCTGCGACGAAGGTGATCCAGCCGGCTCTGCGCAGGTGGCTCTTGTCGACGTAGCGGCCTTCGATGACCGACTCGACGCTGAGGTCGACGGGCTGCGCGACGTCGAGGGGCCTTCCGCCGTTGAGCGAGAGCGCGAAACGATGCCTGCCCGAGAGCAGGGTCGCATCGCAGGGCGCTTCGCAGATCGGTTGATAGGCCTTGGTGACCACCTCTCCGTAATAGGGTGCGACGCCGTAGCCGACGCCGTAGCCGCCCCAGCCCCAGCCGGGGCCACCCCAGCCGTACCCCATGCCGTACCCCATGCCGAAGCTGACGCCGCTGACCGAGGTGTAGCTGCCGCCGGTTCGAAGTTGGAACGAGACGCCGTCGGTTGGCGATTGGAAGTGCGTGCGTACGGGGGTTCCCGTCAGCATGACGCGACCCGTCCCCGGCCGGCGGAGAATGACGCCCGTGGAAGGCTGCTGCGGCGGAGGCGCTTGCGGCGGCGAGTCGATGACGACGATCGACGACGGCTGGTCTCTCGGCTGAGTCGAAGGCGGTTGCGCGAGGGCATCCGCCGGCCCGAGGACCATGGTGAGCAAGAAGATGGGAATCGAATGACGCATGATTCGGTCCATCGCTAAGTACGTCGCCTTGCCCCGCTTCCTCCATTATAGCGTAAAAAAAGGCCCCGCCACACGTCGGTTACCGCTACCGTTGCTCCCTTCCGGGCCTGGCGGAGTTCACGGGCCGACGTTGGCAGGACCATATCGCGGAGCCCCCTGGGCGGGAGCGCCGATCGGCGGAGAGGAAGGGATTCGAACCCCCGGTACCTTACGGTACACACGATTTCCAGTCGTGCACCTTCGACCACTCGGTCACCTCTCCTGGCGGAGTCCGCCTTCCTGTTCGCTTCAGCCTCTGCTTTTTGGGCAGGGGCCTCTGCGGTCGTCAACTTGTAGGTCAAAGAACGTAGCGGAGAGCAAGGGATTCGAACCCTTGGTACCTCTCGGTACACGTGATTTCGAATCACGCACCTTCGACCACTCGGACAGCTCTCCGCGGCGGAAGCTAGCAAAACGCATTGGGGTGTCAACGGCCGTTCCGAGGCTTGTTCTGGGCGCGAATTGCAGCGAAAAACTCGCTCAGCAGCATGCTGCACGCATCGCCTAAGACGCCCGGCACACAGTCGAACGTGTGGTTGAGACGCGCGTCGCTTCCGATGTTGTAGAGGGTTTGGGTAGCGCCTGCCTTCGGGTCGTCGCAGCCCCAGACGACCCGCGGCACGCGCGCGTTGACCAGGGCGCCGGCGCACATGGGGCAGGGCTCGAGGGTGACGTAGAGCGCGGTGTCGATCAGTCGCCAACTGCCGAGGTGCTCGGCCGCGTCGCGAATGGCGATCATTTCTGCGTGCTGGGTTGGGTCTTGGGACGACTCGCGCTCGTTGTGACCGCGGCCGATGATCTGCCCTTCGTGCACGATCACCGCGCCGACCGGGACTTCGCCCTTGGCCTCGGCGAGGCGTGCTTCGGCGATCGCGGCCCGCATCCACTGCTCGTCCGGGTTTTCGTTGGTCATGGGCCGACTCGGGTTTGGCGGTACCAGGCGGCGAGCGCGGCCAGGCCTTGGTCGCGCGTGACGATGGGCTCGTAGCCGAGGTCTTTTTTGGCTCTGTTCATCTCGAAGGCGCTCGTGTGTCCCCGGCGGATCACTTCGCTCGGGTGAAGCGACGATAGCCCGGACCGGGCGGCGATCCAGGCCCAGCGGTACGGGCCGCCGCGCCGTGGTGGGTTCCAGCCGAGGGCGGCGCTGAGCTCGGTGAAGAAGTCGCGTGAAACCGAGAGCTCGGCGTCGACGACGTAGTAGACGTTGCCGGTGGTGATTTTGGTTTCGAGGGCGCAGCGCACGGCGTGCGCGAGGTTGGCGATGTACGTGGTCGACAGGAGTTTCTTGCCGCCGCTGACGATTCGAATGCCGCCTCGACCGGCCTCGCTCTCCCAAGCAGGGCAGGTGCGTGGTGTCTCCCGGCCCCCAAACCAGGGAGGGGCGGAGCACCGAGGTTCGGAAACCGCGTCGGCCCGACACGCGGACGAGCTCCTCGGCACGAAGTTTCGTCTGCTGCAAGCGCGCCGTAGGGCCGAGGCGGGGCGGCGTCCTCGTTCCAAAAGGAGCGGGGCCCGTCGTAGAGGCGTCACGTCGGCGCAAGAGATGTGAAGGAGGCGGCGGCAACCGGCTTTCCTTGCCGCGTTGATCGCGTTTTCGGTGCCCGCGATGTGCGCCCAGCCAAGGGCGTCGGGCGCGGCGCGCGGGATCGGCGATTCCGGCCGCATGAACCATGGCGTCGCAGTTGGCTGCGGCCATCGCCAAGCGGTTCGGGTCGCTCAGGTCGCCGACGATTCGTTCGACGTCTTGGAGTGATCGCGAATCGCTGCCCTCGCGGACGTAGGCCACGACTTGGTGGCCGGCCGCCTGCAGGTCGCGCAGGACGGCGCCGCCGATGAATCCGGTTGCCCCTGTAACCAGACAGCGCACGCCCGTCTTGTAACAGGAAGCGACCGGTTCACAAACCGTTACGCGGCTTTGCGCGCTGCTTTCGCCGGCGCTTGGAGCTGCGCGACGAGGATCTCTCGGAGCTTGCTGTCCTTCTCGATTGCGTCGCGGGCGTTCTCCCGGCCTTGCCCGATGTTCTTGCCACCGAAGCGATAGTACGAACCGCTCTTTTCGACGATGGCGGCCTCGACGGCCCGGTCGAGCAGGTCGCCCACCGCGTCGATTCCCTTCCCGTACCGAATGTCGAACTCGGCTTTTCGGAAGGGAGGCGCGAGCTTGTTCTTGACGACTTTGACGCGGGTCCGATTGCCAAGCACCTCTTCGCCCTGCTTGACGGCGCCGATGCGGCGGATGTCGAGGCGCACCGAGGCGTAGTACTTGAGCGCATGACCGCCGGTGGTGGTTTCGGGCGAGCCGAACATCACGCCGATTTTCATGCGGAGCTGGTTGATGAAGACGATCGTGGTGCCGGTGCGATGCGCCGTCCCGGCGAGCTTTCGAAGCGCCTGGCTCATGAGGCGGGCTTGGAGACCCATGTGCGAGGCGCCCATGTCGCCATCGAGCTCGGCTTGCGGCACCAGGGCAGCGACCGAGTCGATCACCAAGAGGTCGACCGCGCCGCTGCGCACCAGGATCTCGGCGATGTCGAGGGCCTGCTCGCCGCTATCGGGCTGGCTCACGAGCAGCTCTTTGGCGTTCACGCCGAGGTTTTGCGCGTAGTGGATGTCGAGCGCGTGTTCGGCGTCGATGAACGCCGCGACGCCGCCCCCAGCTTGGCACTGCGCGATGGCGTGCAGGGTGAGCGTCGTCTTGCCGCTCGACTCGGGGCCGAAGACCTCGATGACGCGGCCCTTGGGGTAGCCGCCGCAGCCGAGGGCCTCGTCGAGCGACGGGCTGCCTGTCGGGATGCAGGGCACGCGCTCGGCTTTCCGGTCGCCGAGCCGCATCATCGCGCCTTTGCCGAACTGCTTTTCGACGGTTTGTAGAAGCGCGTCGACGGCCTTCAGTGCTTGTTTCATTTGCTCTTGCTCCTTGTTGGTGTCGGTGGGTTGCTGGGTCGATCGATGACGCCTCAGGCAGGCTCGCGATCGAGGACTCGGTATTGCAGCGCCTCGGCGGTGTGCGCGGCCAGCACCTCGGCCGCCCCATCGAGAGCAGCGATGGTGTGCGCGACGCGAAGCGCTTTGAGATAGGCGCGAGCGCTCATCTTCAGGCGTTCGACGCCGAGCTCGAGCAGCGTGAGTGCCTCTTGGGCGACGTTTTCGGTGAGCGATTCGATGCTGGCGCGCGCGCCCGAAGAGGTCAGGCGAACCCGTGCCTCCTCGACCCGCTGCTGGACGGCCTTGGACGCTTCGCCTCGCGATGCTTTTCGCATCGTCCGCGCGCTGACCCGCGGCACGGCGACCTGAAGATCGAAACGATCGAGGAGGGGGCCGGAGACCCGGCCGCGGTAGCGCGCGATTTGCAGCTCGCCGCATCGGCAAAAGCGCGTTGGGTCGCCGTGGTAGCCACAGGGGCAAGGGTTCATGGCGGCGATGACCATCGGTTCGGCGGGGAGGCGCACACGCTGCCGCGCTCTCGAGATGACGACCTCACCTTCTTCCATGGTCGTGCGCAGGGTTTCGATCGCGTCGCGGCGGAACTCCGGAAGCTCGTCGAGAAACAGGACGCCCCGGTGGGCAAGGGTCAGCTCGCCGGCGCGGATCGGCTCGCCGCCGCCGACGATGGCGGCTGCGCTTGCGGTGTGATGCGGGGCGCGGAAAGGACGCTGACGCCCGGTGAGAATCCGCGGCGCGCGAAGCCCGGCCGAGCTTGCGATGGTGGCGATTTCGAGGGCCTCTTCGGAGGTCGGGGGCGGCAGGATCGAGGGGAGGGCGCGCGCGAGCATCGTTTTGCCTGCGCCCGGGCTCCCGATGAGAAGCATGTGGTGGCTGCCGGCTGCGGCGATTTCGAGCGCGCGCCGGGCGGCCTCTTGCCCTCGAATGGCGCCGAGGTCGCGCTCCGGCTCGGCGTCCAGGCTGGCGTCGAGCACGGCAGTCTCGCCGGTGACGTCCGGGAGGGGCGCCTCGCCGCCCAGCCAGCGAACCACGGCGCCCACGTGCGGCGCGGTCAAGCACCGACACCCCTTCGACGAGCATGGCCTCGTGACGGTTTCCTTCCGGGATGATCGCGTTCTTGAGACCCGCTTGGCGCGCGCTTCGCAGCAGGGCGAGGACGCCGCGCACCGGACGAAGCTCGCCGGACAGCGAGAGCTCGCCGATGAGGAGCGTGCTTGCGAGCTGTTCGGACGACACGCCTTCGCAAGCCGCTAGGATTGCGGCAGCGATGGCGAGGTCGAGCCCCGCCCCCGTCTTTGGAACATCGCCAGGCGCGAGGTTCAGAACCAGATGCCGAGGCGGAAACGCGAAGCCGATCGACGAAAGGGCAGCGCGCACCCGAATCCGACTCTCCCGAACGCCGCGCTCGGGCAGCCCGACGATGTCGAACCCGGGTAGCCCCTCGCCGAGCCGCACCTCGACTTGAACGGGGTTGGCTTCAATACCGATGAGACACGCGGCATGCGCGGTGGCGAGCATGCAGGGGGGAGAGCACGAGGCGTGCCAGGGGGTGGGCCAAGGACTTCGGGTACTTAGGTGAGCGAACGTGACCGGATTCACCGCCGCCGCCGCCGCCCGCCAGCGTCAGCGCCAGCGCCAGCGTCAGCGCCAGTGCCAGTGCCAGTGCCGGTGTGACGTGCGCCTGTGACTCTACTCGGTCATCGTGATCTCCTTTTTGCGTGTGAGTGGGGCCGGGCTGGCGCCCTTCTGGGGACCCCACGCGCTCCTGAAATCTGCGCGATGTCCTGGAGACTCTCCGGCCGCTAGAGCCGGCGCCTCGAGGTTTTGCAGATCTCGTAACGTACTCCCGCCATACATGTCGAACCATGTCGAGGACATCGCGAGAGCATCCTTACGCCCCGCTCTTCGCCATGAATGTCGATGTGTGGAGGGGCCCGGAAAAAGGCGCGATATGGGGCGGAGTCGACGTCGCAAGTGCCAATCTGCAAGACAGCAACCACCGCAGATTGGCGCGCGCGCCGACGCGAGGCTTGCGTGGTCAAAGCTCCCAAGTGCTTCCGAACACAAATGCAAGCCGAGCCGTTCGGCGCAGCCCCGTGTCGCGCCTTTTTCCGAGCCCCGGTAGGTCAGCGCCAGTGCCAGTGCCAGTGCCAGCGCCAGTGCCAGTGCCAGTGACGGCGTCAGTTCTCCCCGATCCACGCCAGAGTGCGCTCCCAAAGCCTACCCGGCCACCTCGGCATCCCGCGCATCCTCTCCGGGCTCCCTCGCCTGGCACTCCGCAAAATAGACGTCGCCCCGCAGGCCGGGATGGGTGGCGCAGTGGATCTGCGTCTGCGCGCCCTCGTCTGGCGTCTTTAGAAAGAACGCTTCGATGGGCGCCATTGCGCTGCGTACCTTCTCGATGAGGCCCGTTCCCTCGAGGCCCTTGTCCGCGACGCGGGTGAACACCGAGCCTGGATGCAGGCAGTACGCTTGGAGATGGGATCGATCGGCGTAGCGACGTTGGAGCTCCGAGGTCATGTGCATTAGCGCAAGCTTGGAGTTGCCGTAGGCGTTCCACGAGCTGTAAGGGCGCGTGGCTTCGAACATGTCCGCGTTGGAGCCCTTCTTGTAGATGTGTGAGCCGACCGTGACGATGCGGGCGTCACCCGTCTCTTCGCCGGCCTTCTGGAGCAACGGCAAGAGCCGATGCGTCAGGTGTGCCGTGCCGAGATAGTTGATGCGCCAATGGGCTTCGAAGCCATCGTCGGTCAGGTGGGGCTCTTTCCACCTCGACAGAAGATCCAAATGAACTCCCGCATTGTTGACCAAGACATCGAGTTTGTCCCCGCGGGTCTCGGTGAACCAGCGCGCGAATTCCTCGACCGAGTCGCGATCGGAAAGGTCGAGCGAATGCCCCGTGACTCGCGCGCGGGCCGCATCGTCCGGGAGCTCGGCGCGTAGCTTCTGCACGATCGCATCGGTGTTCGAGCGTGTCGTCGCCACCACGGAGGCGCCCCATGTGGCAAGCGTGCGCGCCGTTGCGAAACCCAGAGACGCCGGGCCCGTTCCAGTCACGATGGCGACCTTGCCAGCCAAGTCGACCGGCTCGGCAAAGGTCGTGCGAACGAAGAGCTTGCGGAATCTCGATGTCATAGTGGGTGGCACGGTGCAGTTGCTCGTCGCTACTGGTTGAGGACGCGCCGTCGCAGGTCCTCGTTGAAGCCCTCGTACGAGGGGCCGCCCAGCTTGGACCGAAGGAGACGGACGACGAGCGGTGCAAGGAGCCCCGAAAACGATTCCCCATGCCGAAACCGCGTTCGGGTCCCGCCGTCGAGTGGCTCGAGAATGCAGAAATGACTTCCGTAGACCAGGCCCTTGGGACCCCCGTGCCAGCGAAGCTCGCGCGGCTCATCGACCGTTTGGTACGCGACGTTGACGCCCGTGGAGATGCCGAAGAGCGAGAACTCGATTCGGGCCGGGCCGCCCGCGATGGGCTCGCCACGCAGCCTGAAGTGTTCGCTCCATTCGTCGTGTCGGCCGACGTCGATGAGATGCTTCCAAACGGCGGCCGGAGGCGCGTCGATGGTGGTTTCGGTTTCGTATGTGGGCATGGCTTGCGGCGAGTTTTCGCGGTGTGGGGTGTAACGTGTTGGAAAGAGGAGGGTTCTAGAGGGGGAGCGTGTCCCTTGTTCGCGTAGGTGCGGAGGAAGGGTTCGATGGTTAGTTCGCGGCCTAGGTAGGTGAAGTCTTGGACTTCTAGGTAGATGCCGTAGTCGGCGCGGGCGTCGAAGTAGCGGAAGTCGAAGGAGAGGGCTTTGCCGAAGGATACGCCGCCTCGGACGACTTCGGGGTAGCCGGCGTTTTCGATTGAACGCGCGAGCTCGTTCATGCCGCGCTGGTAGATGCCGACGTGGTGGAAGACGATGTCGGGGTCGACGAGCGCTCGGGCGTAGTGCTGGGTTCCTTTGCCGCGGTCCGAGGAACTCGACTTGCCGATCGCCGGCGTAGCCGAGCGCGACCTCGAGCTTGCAGCCTTTGATGCGCTCGCCGCGTTCGACCCAGTTGGGCGCGGGAATGGTCACATGCAGGAACGGGCCGGCGCCCTGGGCTTCGGCGCGCTTGACGCATGCAGCGACGTCGCGGCAGGCGATCGCGTATTGCTGCGGGAACTTGAGGCCCAGTTGGTAGAACACATCGCGCGGGATCTGTTCTTCAACATGGGGCAGAGAGAACTCCTTCAGCACGTCGTCCAGCACGCGGTTGCTCGTTTCCATCTCGTCTTCCTAGAGGTAGCTCTTCGCGGCTTTGAGGGCGCGGCGGACCGTCGTGATCGCACGGTAGGCGTTGGGAAGACGGGGCTGTTTGCCCTCGGCCAGGGCGTGGTGACGTGAGTGCGCGAGGATGACGGGCGTGAGCGTCGGGCCGATGTACTTCATCACGTGGCGCGCCGCACCGAGCTCGGCCGACACTTCCTCGAAGTACTGGGCCGCGTCGCGACGCTGGTAGTCGAGGATCGCTTGAGACTCTTCGGAGTCGACCCAGTCGGTTAGAAAAAGCGCATCGCCAAACGCCGACCTCGGCAGGGGAGGGATCCCCATCGCGCCAAAGGCCATGTTCATGAACTCGCGGTACCGATAGCGATTGCGCGCGCCGCCGCCGAGGCAAAGCGTGCGGCCGGTGATTTCGTCGACGACGAGCGAGTTGACGATGCCGAGGGCCTGGTCCTTGGGGTGCGTGAACTCGACCCGCATGTCCGGGTGCATGTCGAAGACGAAGGGGGCGAGGGCGCCTGGCGACACGGGTGGCGTCATCGCGATTCGAAAGATGACGGTGTCGAGGGACGAGGCTCGGAGCATCGCCTCGCATTCTGCTTTTTGACGCGAGTAGTTGTCGCTCGGCGAGATGTCTTCGTCGGCGCGCCGCGGGCCGTCGACCTGGTCGTTGCGGCCCCAAATCGCGGCGGTAGAGGTGAAGGTCAGGCGCGGCGGCCGTGCTTGCGCTTCGCAGGCTGCGATGAGCGAGCGGGTGGCGACGACGTTGACGGCGTACCCGGCCGCCTGGTCGACGTCGGTTCCAGGCGGCACCATCGCCGCCAAGTGGATGACGTGATCGACGCCCGAAACGACCTCTCGAATCAAGGCTTCGCTGCAAATGCTGCCGAATCGCATCTCGACGCGACCCGCCCAGCGTGCGGCGGTTTTGCGGGACCCGGCGCTGTCTAAATCCACCGCCCGAATCGCGTAGCCGCGCTCCACCAGCAGCTCGACGACATTCGCGCCGATGTTTCCGCAGGCGCCGGTGACGAGAACGCGCTTCATGCGAGCTCCTTGTTGAGCTGTTCGAGGGCGACGTGAAAGGCCTCGATGGTCTGCTCGATGTCTTCGTCGCTGTGCGCCGCAGAGATGAAGAACTTCTCCGCCGCCTTGAGCACGCCCTGTTGCAGCAGAAGATCCGAGAAGCGGATGTTTTTGTAGAAGTCCGAACCTTTGGCCGAGCGATGGTCGTAGGGCGCGTCCTTGGTGAACCAGATCTCGAAGACGCTGGGGACTCCCGTGACGCAGGCTTCGATGCCCGACTGCGCGATCGCGTCGCGAAGGCCTGCCCGAACCCTGGTCCCGACTTCTTCTAGACGTTCATAGACGCCCGGCTTTTCGAGCTCTTCGATGATCGCGCAGGCGACGCTGGCGCAGACCGGGTTCGAGGAGAAGGTGCCGGTCTGCATCGAGTAGGGGAGCATCTGAAGCCGCCGCTTCGGGTTGGCGATCGCCATGAGGTCTTCGCGCCCGCAGAGCACGCCGAGCGGAAGCCCGCCGCTGATCGCTTTGCCAAGCGCGCACAGGTCCGGCGTGACGCCGTACGTCGCCTGCGCGCCGCCGAGCCCCATGCGAAAGCCGGTCACGACTTCGTCGAAGATCAGCGGGATGTCGTAGTTCGCGGTCACTTCGCGTACGCCTTGCAAGAAGCCTGGCCGGGGCTCGAAAGTTCGCTGGACCGGCTCGAGGATGACGCCGGCCAGCTCGTCGTGGTGCTTTGCGATGATCGCGGCGGTGGCTTCGAGGTCGTTGAACGGTGCGATCAGCACTTCGTTGCTTACGGAGCGGGGGATGCCGTGGGTGTTTGGGATCGCTTGGGGAAACGCCGGGGAGCCCATCGTCCACTGATTGCTCATCATCGCGTAGTCGTTCATCCCGTGGTAGGCGCCTTCGAACTTCAGGATTTTGTCGCGCTTGCGGTAGACGCGCGCGATGCGCATCGCAAAGAAGGTCGCTTCGCTCCCGCTGCTGTGCAGGCTGAGCATTTCGGCGCAGGGCACGTGCTCGAGGATTTTCTTGCCGAGCCGGACGGCGTGCTCGTTGATGATGAGGTGCGAGGTCCCGCCTTCGGGAACCGTTCGGAGCGCTTCGAGCACCGCGGGATGCGCATGCCCGAGGACGTGCGGGCCCGAGCCGAGCAGGTAGTCGATGTATCGGTTTCCGCTCACGTCCCAGATGTGGCTGCCCTCGGCCTTGCCGACGCAGAAGTTGAGCTCCGGGTCGAAGGTGAGGCAGCGCGTCGAGGTCGGGAACATCCGCTCGGCGTCGGCGATGAGCGCGCGTTCTTCTTCGGTTCGCTTGATCATGCGGCGCTCCTCTCTCGCTTGTCGAGCACCCGGGGGAACTGCTCCAGGTACTCGGCGTAGCGCTCGTGAATCTGCGCCGGCGATTGACCGAAATCGTCGCGGGTGTAGTTGTGCGTGCCGAACTGCCCGGGCTTGTGGGCCTCGCGCCAGGTGCTGAGCGCCTTTTTGGCGCGCTCGGAGAAGGGCTGGTCGAAGCGGGCGTAGGCCTTGGCGACCTCGCCGATCGGGTCGGCCATGAAGTCGTCGAAGTAGATGTCGTGGAACTGATGCTCGCGGCCTTTGCGAAGCCGCATGCCGTTTTCGACGGCTCGCGCCCAGGCTTCTTTCTGCTCGAGCGCGATGCGCGGCCGATCCACGTCTTTCTCGAAGAGTGACCGAAAGTGCGCGCAGAGGCTCACGTAGGACGACAAGACATCCGCAGGGTCGCGGTGGGTCCAGATGATGCACGCGTCCGGGTAGGCCTCGAGGAGCGCGTCGAGGTTGCGCATGTGGACTGGGTACTTGAGGAGCCATCGCTTGTCGGGTTCGTACGACCCGATGAGCTGCATGATGCGCTTGTGTCGCTGGTAGGTCTCGCGGTGCACGTTGTTCATGTACCAGTCTGAATAGGTCGGCACCGTCGAGACGACTTCGAAGCGATCGTCGCTGAAGCTCTGGCCCAGGATGCGACCCGATTCGTCGGGGCCGTCGGGCATCATGAAGTGAATCGACTCGAGCATGCTCTTGCCGGCCTGGTACATCATGTCGAGCTCGATGCGGGCATGCTGAAAATCGGTCGCCGCCTCCCAGTAGGCGCGGGGAGGGCGCGGCTGCGGGTGTAGCGCGAGCCAGTACTGAAGGCACTGCATGTCTGGGTTGGCGCCCATCAAGTAGTGGAGGGCCGTGCTGCCGGTGCGCACCATCCCGGTGATTATGATCGGCCGCTCGATCGCGATCTCGGCCGAGTCGGGCCGCATTTCGAACCAGCGCTCGGTGTGCAGGCGCGCGGCGAGCAGGCCGACGGTCTGGTAGACGGCGGTCATCTTCCCGGTCGTGTGAAGGCGCGCCTCGTGGTCGTAGGAGTAGAGCAGGCGCCGAAGCCCTTCGAGGTAGCTCGGGTCCCCGAACTGGTCGTAGCCGTCGACCCCGCGAATGGCGATCTCGTGAAACTCCTGCTCGCGCGACGCGAACGACGCCCGGCTCAAAGGACTCAAGTTGCCGAGCCCGCTCATCGTGGGGTTCGCTCCGGCCACAAGAACCGCACCGCGGGAGTGAGCGCTGCGCGCGCCGTGCTGAGCGCGGCTTCCTTCATGCCACCCGGCAAAAGCCCGAGCTGGAGCTCGATGGCATCGTCCGAAGCGCGAATGCCGGTGACGCCGAGGTAGCTCGTCGCCGCCGCGAGCGCCGCTTTCAGAAGCTCATCGCGTTCGATCGCCGGGACCTTCATCAAGTCGACGACCACGTCCTGGCCTTCGGCGGCAACCACCATGTCGGGAAGCGAGACCATGTTGCCGATCAGGGTCGCCGGATGTTTCGTGTCGATCATCCCGGTTCGAATCGCTTCCGCAAGAGGCCCCGGCGCGTCGTCGGTCGTCGAGAGCGCGACCTCGCTCAGCCGGATCCGCACCGTTCGTTGCTCGCCTTCGACGCGCACACCCTCCGCGTCGATGCGGACCGAGAACTGGATCGGCGCGCCGAGCGCTTGGGCCTTGCCTTCGAGACGCAAGCCCGGGCTCTCCGCTTCGATCGTGAGCGAGACCTTCTCGAACATCGGACCCAGGCGACTTCGGATCGCGCTCAAAGGAATCACGATTCGGCCGCCGAGCGCATGTGTCGCGAGCCTCAGCGCCTGCCGAGCGTCGAATGGGGGAGAGGAGGGCATCGGGCAGCCGCAACAATGACACGGAATTGTGCACAGCTCATCCGCTAAGCGCGGCTCTGGGAATCAGTCTCTAGACGGACACTCGGTCCGGACGATCTCGATCCGCACCATGGCGAGAGGCAATGAATGATAGGCTCGCATGCATGACTCTTCGCTTGGCTCTGGTGGCGATCTCGATCTGTGCCCTTCCGCTACTCGGATGCCGTGGGGGAGGTGGGGGCGGTGGTTCCGGCGGGATGGGCGGATCGGGCGGCGGTGGCGGCACGGTCGACCTCTGCGCGGGCGTCACCTGCGACGACGGGGACGCATGCACGGCCGATCGCTGCGAGAGCAGCGACGGAAGCTGCATCTACGAAGCGACGGTCACCAACGCGTGCCGTACCCGCATCGAGGTCGATTTCCCCGCTCGCGGTGCGACATTGCAGGGGACCGGCGAGCAAGCGACCGTCACGGTCACCGGCACGGTCGAGTCTGATCTCGGCGAGATCACCGAGCTCACGATCAACGGAGCGGCGGTTGCCGTCGCGGCGGACGGCGGCTTCTCCCACGAGGTGGATGCTCGCGTCGGTGGAAACACCCTCGTTCTGTCGGCCACCGACAGCGCCGGAAATGCGCGGTCTCGTGTGCAGAGCTTCTTGTGGTCGACCGGGTACCTCAAACCGACCACCCCGAAAGAAGGAATTGCGCCGCAGGGGGTCGGGATTTGGCTCAGCCAGGAAGTACTGGACGACGGTCAGCCCGCCCCGCCCACGGACTTCGCCTACATCATGAACCTGGCGCTGCAGTCGCTCGACTTGAATTCGCTGATCGACCCCAGCACCTCGGTGGCCTCGTCGGCCGGCTACGACATCTACATCACGAGCATCAACCTCGGCGATAGCGGCGTCGCGCTCACCGCCATCGACGGGGGATTCGCCGTTCGCGTGAGCCTCACCGGGATTTCTGGCGGCCTTCGTTTCGATTGCACGGAGTTCGGCTGCGAGCTCCTTGGAGGCGACAGCTCGGGCAGCTACACCATCAGCTCGGTCATCACCGATGCCGACGTCGTCCTCGGCGTCACGCCGGAACACACGGTCTCCGTTTCGTTGGTCAACGTGTCGACGAGCATCAATGGGCTCGATGTCAGCTCGAACAACGTGTTCACCAATTTTCTCCTGAGCATCATTGAACTCTTCATCGGCAACTCGCTCGCGGGGGACTTGGAGAGCCTTCTCGAGGACCAGCTTGCCAACGAGTTGGGCCCCCTACTCGAACAAGGCCTGGGTGCGCTGGCGTTTAGTCTCCCTCTGCCGGTTCCGACGCTCGGTGGGGACTCCTCGATCCCCGTCGATGTCGTGACCGATTTCGAGTCGGTCGACTTTGACGGCGCTGCCCCAGCGGGTGGTGAGATTATCGAGCGGGGAGGGGCGTACACCGCGACTACGGTCACTCCGTATGACAATCTTGGGGTTCCAAATCGCGACGCGTGTGGCGCGGGTGGTCAGAGTCTCACGTTGCCACGCCAGTCGCCGCTCGAGCTCGGGTTTAGCGACGACTTGCTCAATCAGATCCTCTACGCGGCATGGCGCGGGGGGTGGCTCGAGGTCGAGGTCGGCCCCGCGCTGCTCGGGGGCATCGATCTAAGCGCGCTCGGCGTCACCGAGCTGAGCTTGACGCTGAGCGGCTGGCTCGCCCCGACCGTTTCGGACTGCAACGATCACGGCGAGCTGCGGATTCACGCGGGGGACCTCCAGATTCTCGGAAGCCTGCTTCTGAACGAGAGCGCGATCACCTTCACCGGGTACTCTTCGCTCGAAGGCGACGTCGTATTGAGCGTCACCGGGGACGGGCTCGGTATCGGAATCGGCAGCATCAGCCGATCCGACACCGAGGTCACGATCAACGAAGACGATCAGCTCGAAGCCGAAGCGCTGCTCACCACCTTACTCGAAACCGCATTGGTCAACGCCATCGAAGGCGTGCTCGCTGGCGAAGGCTTGGGTACCATCCCGATCCCCGCGATCGACCTGAGCACCGCGCTCGGCCTGCCGCCCGGAAGCGCCGTCGTCGAACCCATGCCCCAGACTGTGGAACGCGCGAACGGCGCGACGATTCTCGGCGCCACGCTGTGAAGCGCGCGTCCCCAGCGCGCTAGTTGAGCGTGCAGGTTGGGTTGACGCAGTAGTTGGTGCCGTCTTCGTTTTCGTCGAAGCAGGCGAAGCCACCGGGGCACTGGACGTTGCTTTCGCAGGTCAGCTGGCAGGTGTTGGTCTCGTTGTCGCAGACGAGCTCGAGGTTGTCGCGGTCGTAGCGTTCCTTGAGGAGGCGCGTCTCGCAGCAGTTGCCTGGGTCGGCTTCGCACTCCGCGGCGGTGACCGCTTCGCCCGCTAGGCAGTTGTCCGGGTTCGGATCGCAGAGCGCGTCGCTGGTGCAGGGCCAGCCGATGTCCTGCGTCTTGCGGAGGAGCGGTCTGCAGGCATTCGAAGCGAACGCGCGCGCCGGTGAGTGGGGCGGCGCCCTCGGTGAAGCTGACGCGCTGCTGCTCGGGATTGAACGAACAAGCCGAAGCCGTCTCTGCGGTGAAGTCATCGTAGAACCAGCCGAGGCCCTGCGGGACGCCCGCGGTGGGGTCGCTTGGAAGCTGCGTGACTCTGCAGACGTCGCGCCCGTCTTCGGTGGTCACGGCGACTTCCTCGCGTCCGCGGCCGGCGGTTGCGCAGGTGCCGCCCTCGGGCTGCACCTCGCGCACCTCACAGTTCACGAGGTTCTGCGCGGTGCGGTTGAGCGGACGCGGCAGGCAGAGCTGGCGAAGCGCGGCCGCGATGCGGTCGACGATCGCGTTGAGCGCAGGCGCGTAGTCGTCGGCGCAAATCGACTCGACGACCGTGCCCACCCCGGTGTTGTTGCTCGCAAGGCCGTTGACCGTTTCGACGATTCGAACCCCTGGCGCCGCTGCGCCGGATCCGTCGCCCGCGATGCACGCCGGTGTGAGCGCCTGGTCCTGCTGACCGTCATCGGCGGGATTGGGCACTTCCACCATGCCCGGATGGGCAAGAATCGCGGCGTATCGATCCGAGTCGGTGTTGAAGTTTTCGGGGTCGAGCGCGCTGTCCTCGGGAATGCCGGTGATCGCTGCAAAGACGACCTGGCTCGGGTCGGATTTGAGCGCAGCGATCTCGTTGATATAGCGTTGGACCGGCTGCAGAACCTTAGTGCTGTCGACCTCGTCGTCCTTGCTGTGCTCCCAGCAGCGCAGGTTGAACTGCACCAGCGAATCGGTGGGCGGGTCCGCGAAGGGGCCTTGGTACGGATTGCTCGGACGCGCATCGACGTCGAAGACGCGCGGGTCGGTCGTCGAGCAGTCGTCCTCGTCGGTGATCAGGATGACGGCCAACAAGGCGTCCTCACGGTTGAAACCAGCGTTGGCTGTGTTGCGATCAGATGCAAGAATCGCCTCGAGCTGCTGCTCGAAGCCACAGCCATCGGCCTGTCCAGTCACGCACTCTACGTCTGCTACGAATTGCATGTCGAAGGAGGCGTTCGCTTCGGGTGGTCGGTCTAGGTAGAGCGTGCCTTCAGGCGGGGTCTGCGCAGTGCATTCCTGCGGAGTGCCTCCCAGGCCCGTTACCTGCATGAAGCCTGCTTTGCCGGTGCTCGTGCACGCGTTCGTCGGGTTGAAGTCGACTCCCGGCGTGAAGGTCGTCGGCGGCTCGGTCGAGTAGCCGAGGTCTGGCGTGATCACCGCGACGTGAAGGCTTTCGACCGCTGGGAAATCGCCAACCGGCATCGACACGCCATCGGTATCGACACCACCGGTGAGCAAGAGATTCACCAGCCGCGGCACCTGCTCGGCAAGCTTGTCCTGCTCGTCGCGCATCGACGGCGAATCGTCGATGAGAATGAGCAGGTCCAACGCGCGCTGCGGGTTGACCGGCACGTTTTGAACGACGCCGTTGATCGTGCACGGATTGAGGTTGGCCAAAGGCCGCCTCGTGCAACTGCTCACGGTCGCAACCGACCCCACCATCAGTAGTAAAAAAGCAAAGCGGATCTTCATGTCTTGTCCCCCTACCCGACACGCAAATCATACCCACTTGGGCCTCTCGAAGCCAATCGAGCGAGAACTTTACAGCAGGCCTCGCCCTATACGCGCAGAATCATGAAATTTTTTCTACACCCCGCATTCTGCTATGCAGAAAGTATAGGGTTAAATCCATGCGCCGTGTCCTGGTTGTCGACGATGAAGAAAACATCCGGCTCGTGCTCCGCACGCTGCTGAAGAAGAACGACTATCAGGTCGAGGCGGCTGAAAGCGCCGAGATGGCTTTGGAGCAGCTCGAGCGCTTCGACCCGGACTTCGTGCTTGCGGATGTTCGCATGAGCGGGATGACTGGGATCGAGCTCTGCACCGAGCTGAAGGCGCGTTCGTCGCTGGCGACCGTCATTTTGATGAGCGCCTACGGCTCGGTCGACCTCGCGATCGAAGCGATGAAGGCCGGTGCCTACGACTACATCTCGAAACCGTTCAAGCACGACGAGGTCTTGCTCGCCCTAGCCAAAGCCGAAGAGCGTGAATCGCTGCGACGTGAAAACCGCGCGCTCAAAGAAGCGATGCGCAAGGAGCAGACCGTCCACGGCATCCTCGGCAAGAGCGAGGCGATTGGGAAAGTCTTCACGACCATCGGAAAGGTGGCGGAGTACAAGACGACGGTTCTGATTCAAGGAGAGAGCGGCACGGGCAAGGAGCTCGTCGCGCGTGCCCTCCACGACAGCAGCTCGCGAAAGAACAAGGCGTTCATCCCGCTCAACTGCGGCGCGATCCCCGAAACGCTTCTCGAGAGCGAGCTGTTCGGTCACAGCAAAGGCGCGTTCACCGACGCGCACGCCGACAAGAAGGGCCTCTTTTCGGAGGCGCATCTGGGGACGCTCTTCCTCGACGAGATCGGCGAGCTGCCGCTCAGCCTCCAGGTGAAGTTGCTTCGCGTGTTGCAGGAGGGCTGCGTTCGGCCGCTCGGTGCGACGCGCGACCAAGAGGTGGACGTCCGTGTGATCGCGGCGACGGTGCGCGACCTCCAGCGCGAAGTCCAAGAGGGACGCTTTCGCGAAGACCTCTACTACCGGCTGAACGTCCTGCAGATCAACGTCCCACCGCTCCGCGAGCGTCGCGACGACATCCTGTTGCTGGTCGAGCACTTCATCGAGCGCAACAACCGGCGGCTGGGCACCCAGATCCGCGATCTGGACCAGCGGACGCGCAAGCTGCTCCTCGACCACCCCTGGCCGGGCAATGTCCGTGAGCTGGAGAACACCATCGAGCGGGCGGTCGTCCTTGCCGATGGGGACATGCTCACCGTGGCGGACCTGCCGGAGCGAATGCGGGAGCCGGCCGATCCGGTCGCGGCGAGCCTCGCGAACGGGGAGCTCTCCATCAAGAAAACCGCGCGATTCATGGAGGAAACGCTGATTCAAAGGGCACTCGAAAAGACCGGCGGCAACCGAACCGCGGCCGCCAAATTGCTCGAAATCAGCCACCGCGCTCTACTTTACAAAATCAAAGATTATGGGATTCAGTAGCGGTCGATGGATAATCGGGAATGTCTCGGAAAAGAGGAGCGTTGATCCTGTGATGTGCTGTATGCGTAGACCTTTAACCGCCGTAGCGTTTTGTGCGGCGCTTTTCGCGGCCGTGGGCTGCACGAAGAACATCCCCAACACCACCGTGAAGGACACGCCGGAGAACCGCTCCGTCATCACCTTCATGGAGAACTACCGAAATGCGGTCGAAGCCCGCGATGTCGGGGCCCTCCTGGCCATGGCGCACACGCAGTACTTGGACGACAACGGCACCCCTTCGGGCGACGACGACCTCGACTACCGGGCCCTCCAAAAGAAGCTCGGCCGCTGGCGGGAGCGGGTCACCGACGTTCGGTACGAGATCAAGTACCGCACAATCTCCAGGGAAATGGACCGGGTGCTCATCGCATACCGCTACAGCGCGAGCTTCCGCATCGCCTACGCTGAAGAGGATCAGCGCTGGTCGCGTCGAATCGGCGAAAACCGGCTGGTCTTGCTCTACGACGACATTCAGTCCCGATATTACGTGCTTTCTGGCATGTAAATTTTTGCGTTCCTATTGGAACATGACGCAATTCGCGCTACGATTCTCTCGATGACACCCTGGAATGGGTGCAAGTGGGTGTGCCCGCCCACAGACGACGAGACAGATGAGATTCGAGTGCGATAGCTGCCACGCCAAGTACAAGATCGCGGACCAGAAGGTTCGCGGTCGCGTCGTGCGCTTCCCTTGTCGGAAGTGCGATCACAAGATCTTGGTCGACGGTCGCGCGGGCGATCCGGACATGACGGTTCCTGCGGGGTCGGCGTACGGGTTCGAGGAGGTCAGGCGAAGCAGGCCAGAGGGTACGGCGCCCTTCACGCACGAAGCACCAACCGCGCGCGCGCGTCGTCCGTCGTCGCCGGTTCGGCGGCGTTCGTCATCGGTTCCGCCGCGCCGTCCGTCCGCGGCCGCACGCAGGGTGTCTTCGATTCCAGCGGCTGCGAGCAGTGCGCTGGTCGGCCAGCACCCAGGTTTGGCGCCCGCGCTGCCGCATACGCCGTCGGGTCCGCCGATTGTCGTGAGGGGCGAGGTGCCGCACTGGCACGTCTCGATCAACGACGTGCCGGTCGGGCCGGTTCGACTCGAAGAGCTTGGTCACAAGATCGACGCCGGTGCAGTGAGTGAGTACTCACTGGTTTGGCGCGAGGGCCTCGACGAGTGGCGTCCGCTTGCCACCGTTCCGGAGCTCATGCACCTGTTGCACGAGCGCCGGCATTCCGGTCCTCCGTCGCGAACTTCGTTTTCATCGATGCCGCCCTTCGTCGACTCGCGGACCTCGATCCACGCTCCGTCGGAGCCCACCGTGGTGTCGGCGCCGATGGCTGGTTTCGACGCGGCGGGTGTGCCCCACGATTTCGTTCCGCTGGCCGATTCACTCGCGCCCGACGAAGACGCACCCCGCGGGCTTCGGGAGATGTCGCAGCCGCCTGCACCGATTGGGCCGCCCGGGATTTTCGAGTCATCGGCTCCATTGGGCTCGTTTTCCGGGCTTCCGGCCGCCGCAGGCGAAGCGGTTTCGGTGCCTTCGGTGCCGCCGGCGGCTGCTGCGGCAAGTGTGGAGCCGCGTCGCGGACTCTCGCTCGGCGTGCTCTTTTTGATTTTCGCCGTGATCGTCTTGGCGGGCGTCTCCTCGTTTCTGGCCTACGAGCGTTTTGGCGATTCGGTGCTGACCGACTGGCTCGAGAATCGCGATTCCGAATTGGCTGAGCCAAACCGACGCGTAGAGAAGTCTAAGGCGCAAGCCGAAGCAAAGGCGCCCGACGTCGTCGACGCAGTGGAGAAGCCTGCGGGCGAAGCGTCCGCGGAGGCGAACGTCGCTGCGGATCTCGAACCAGGCGAGGCGAACGAGTCGACCGCTGCGGTCGCCGATGCGTCAGCGAAGGTTGCAGCCGACGATGGCGCAGATGCGGCACGCGCGCAGCCGGCGAACCCGCCCGAAAAGCAGACCCAGCCGGCCAAGCTCGTGTTCGAACCGCCCAACCCGGCCGACAACGGGCCGACGATGGCGCCCGCCCCGAAGCCCACGCCGAAGAAGCGCCGAAGGGCTCGCGCGCAGCCGGTGGAGGAGACCCCGGACGAAGGTTCCTTGAGCGCGGCGGAGCAGAAGAATCATCGATGACTTTGGTTCGGGTGCGGATGCCGCTCCTGCCAAAATCGCCGTGAAGGAATCGGCCAACAGCCAAAGCGTGAAGCCGCCGCTCGACGGCGATGGAGTTCGGGCGACCGTGACGACCAACAAGCCGCGCCTGCAGCGCTGCTACGAGCGCGCGATTCGTGGTCAGCAGTCGCCGCAGTCGGTTCGCCTCGACGTGAGCGTGACGGTCGCGGCCTCCGGCCGAGTCAAAGAGGTGAACGCCGACGGGAATGGCCCCGGTGGGCTCGCCGAGTGCATCGAAGCCTCCGTGCGCCGTTGGCGTTTTCCGGCCTCTTCCGAAGGCGGGCCGGCGAAATTTCCGATCGTATTCTCCGCGAACTGAGCAGGTTTCAATGCCGACGAAGCCACTGATCGACGCTGGGACGATTGCCCGGCGCGTCGCCGAGTTGGGCAGGGCGATCACCGAGGACTATCGGGGCCAGGACCTGGTCGTCGTCCCGGTGCTCAAAGGGAGCTACATGTTCGCCGCCGACTTGGTGCGCCAGATCGACCTCGATGTCGCCATCGACTTTCTCGCCGTCCGCAGCTACGGCAATGAGCAGGAGAGCAGCGGCGTGGTGCAGATCACCGCCGACTTGAGCCACTCGATCGAGGGCAAACACGTGATCCTGGTCGAGGACATCGTCGACACCGGGCTCACCGTCGCCTATCTCCACCAGAATCTGACGACCCGCCAGCCGGCGTCGCTCAAGGTCGCGTCCTTGCTTCACAAACCTGCGCGCACACGCGTACCGGTCCAAATCGACTATCTCGGGTTCACGGTCGAAGATGTCTTCATCGTCGGCTACGGTCTCGACTTCGCTCAGAAGTTCAGGAATCTGCCCTACCTGGCAGTGGTCACCGACGACGAGGCCTAAGCGGCGTATACTGGACGCCGTGAGCGAACCGAGGCCACCCGAGGATCTGGCGGAACGAATCCGGCGAATCGCTACGACGATCGCCGAAGAGGTCGACAAGCGCTTCGCTACGAGCGACCAGTCGCCTTCGATGCTCGAGGCAGCGGCCTCTTCGCTCGGCTCGACGATGGAACGATGGGGTCGGAACCCCGGGCTTCGACGAATCATCGGCGGGGTGCAGCGCGACGAGGTCACCAGCCCAGGAGAGCCGGTCGAGCTCTCGGCGACCTTGGGTGTTTCCTCCAAGCTCGGCACGGTCGCGCGGTTCTACGTCGATGACGCGGTCGCTGCGGAGGCAGCGATCGAGGTTGCGGGCGAAGTGCGCGCGCTGATCGACGCGCCCGGGCCCGGCCTCCATCGTGTTCGCGTTGCCGTTTGCAATGACCGGGGGGAAGTCGTCACCGAGCTGTCCGGCCACCGTTTGCTGCAAGTTGCCAGCGGCCGGCCGGTCGTGCTGGTGGATGCGGCGCTCGTGCTCCCCGGCCGTCCCGATCAACCGATCCCGCCGGTTTCACCGATCGAAGCGCTCCGCGCGCTCATCGACGAGGGCTTCGAGCTCGTCTACTTCGACATTCACGTGAAGAACCGCGACCCCCTGATCCATGATGCGCTCGTCACCCAGCGGCTGCCGCCTGGAGCGATCCTCGTCTATTCGGCCGAAGAGGAGGAGCTGCGAAGCCTGGGAATCGATTTCGTCGAGATGTTCGCGTCGACGGCGATTCGCCGGCTGCGCGCCAAAGGCGTGCCGGTGACCACCATTCTGACCGAGAGGGTGGAGCGCGCCGACGAAAGCCTTGCCAAGCAGGTGAGCGTCATGACGCCGGCGACCGCGCTCAGGCGAGCGCTCGCGGGTGTGTTTACGGTCGAGATGGAACGGGCGGCGAAGCTGCTCGAAGACAGGGCGAAGAGCAATCCGCTGGACTGGCGCCTCGATCAAACCACCGACTCCAAGCTGGTTCTTGGCAACTCGTTCCACGCCGAGCTCGACAACGGCGAAGCGAGGCGGCGCTTGCTGGCTGCCTTCGATGAGGCCCAATCGACGATTCACATTCAGTTCTACATGGTTCAGCCGAGCGACTTCACCGAGCACATGATCGTCAGGCTGATTCAGCGGGCGCGCGCAGGCGTGAAGGTCCGGTTCATGGTCGACGCGCTCTACTCCGACGAGGAGGTGCTCGGGCGCCTCAACCCGTCGATCTTGTCTCTCAAGGAAGAAGAAAACATCGAGGTTCTGGCGGTCAGCCCGATCGGATCTCGCAAGCAGATGGACGTTTCTCGGCTCAAGAAGCGAGACCATCGCAAGCTCGTCATCATCGACGGCCGCCGCGCCTTCGTGTCCGGCCGCAACGCGAGCGACGAGTACTACATGGGGTTCAGCGAAGTTCCGGTGCACGACAACACCCGCCACGAGCGCATTCCCTGGCTCGATGCGCATGTCGAAGTCAGTGGGCCCTTGGTGCGGATGGTTCAGGAGACCTTCACCGGCACCTGGCACCGACAGGGCGGCGCCGAGATTCCGAACGACCGCGACACGATGCCCGAGCTCAAGCGCGCGGGCTCGGCCTCGGGGCGTCTGGTGGTGCACCGAGGTCTTGCCGATACCAACGGCCTGGCGATGTACGAGTCGATGTTCGACGTGGCCGAGGACCATGTGTACATCGTCAACGACTATCCGATCGTCCCGGCGCTCGAGCGCGCGATCTATCGTCTCTTGGCCAAAGACGTGAGCGTGAAGCTGCTGACCGGCAATGCGGCAGCCCGGCGCGATGACGGGACCTTCTTCCCGGCGCCCATGCACCGCACGCTGTTCGAGTACATGGTCAAAGCAAAGCTCGAGCCTTTGCTCCAGGCGGGTGTCGAGATCTACGAGTTCGTGCCGCCGCCGTCTCCGATGATCGTCTCGCGCGGAGGCCGCATCCGGCCGTACGTGCACGCCAAGCTGGTCTCGGTCGATGGCCTGGTGACCAGCATCGGCTCGGCAAACCTCGATGCGACCGCCAGCTTCTGGGAGAGCGAGGCCAACATCGTGGTGCAGGACGCCGAGTTTGCGCGTGGGGTCGAGGCCACGCTCCAAACCTTCATCGACGGCAGCGTCGCGCTCGACCCCGAATCCGAATACTGGAAGCAGGAGCGAGCCCAACGTGCCGTCGTGGCGACGCTCTGGCCCGGGTCGCTCTACTCCTGAGCTTCGAGCTTCTTGCCGGCCTTCTTTGCCGCCTTTTCGGCGCCTTGGGCCTTTTCGACGGCCGTATCTGCGGCGGCCGTGGCGAGATCGTACTTCACGGTCATCCGAACCTGGAAGGCGCGATCGATTTCGATGTCTTCGGTGTCATCCACCGTCTTCACGCTCAGCATGCCGGTCGAGTCGCCGCTCGCAGAGGCATTGGCTTCGAGTGCATTGAGGTTGGCGATGACTTCGCCGCTTGCGTTCATCTTGAACGACTTGACGGTGAGCTCGACCCCTTCTTCTTCGAAGGTGATGGTCTGCGGAACGGCGGACTGCTGAACCTGCACGTCGAGCTTCAGCTCGTCGCCGACTTTTTCGGCAAGCGTGTAGGTGTCGACCTGGTTGACCTTGAAGCCGTAGAGCACGAGGTCCTTGCGGGCTTCCCAGCGCGCGCCGACACCGACGGGCTCGGCAGGGAGCAGCACGCGGGCGAGCGAGGTGCGCGCGTTGATGATCATCACCAGCAGCCGCACCGGAACGTCGGAGCGCTTGGCGGCGTCGTTGAGCTCGGTGCGCTGGATGATGCCCCGGTCATCGACCTCGACCCAGCCGCCGACGTTGTTGAGCACCGAGGCGCTCTTGTTGAGGTCCTTTGCGAGCGTGGGATCGAGACCGGTCGGGACGATGGCTTCGGCCTTGACGATGCGAACGTCGAATCGGGTGCTGCCGCGCTTCCCCTGCATCGAGGGGCCCGAAACGATGTAGAGCCGCACGCCGGGCGTAACCGAGAGCGCCGAGCCGCGCCGCGAGGTGGCCATCGAGGCGAGCCCGAAGTCCATGGTCGCCGTCGTGGTCGTCCCGTGCTCGATCTTGTAGCGAAGCGTCTCACGCGGCTCTGCGCCGGCGTCGAGCACGAGTACCGGGCCGGCCTCCTTCGCGTCATTTGCAGTGTCGGACTTGCATCCGTTCAATACGAGCAGCGCGGACATCAGAATCAACGCGCGCGATAGCACTTGCTTGGTCATAGAATCTCCTCTCGGCGCCCCTGCACCGCCGTCTAATCGCGCTCTATATCGCAAGGTCGCCCCGAACCGTCAAGGCTGCGGGTCCGATGGTCGTTCCAAGCGCTGGTACCCCTCGGGAAGTGCAAAGACCTCTGGCGGCATGGGCGCGCGCTGGACCTTGTTCACCACAAAGACCACGGGGACGCCGCCTGCCTGCTCCACGCGCATCTTCATCGAAAAACCGGGCTTCACCCCGTACTTCTTCATCGCCTTGCTGCGCTCGTCGTCGGACAGCTCGAGGCCGAGATTCCGGCCCCGGAACGCACGAGTCCAGAGGTCGGCCGGGTATTTCTGTGTGAGCCAGAGGTCGATGACGGTGCGGTTGTCTTTGTCGATCACACGGATGTGGCGGGTCTGCACACCGCTGACCGTAGCTTTGCCGAGCTTTTTGATCTGGAGGTTGGCGCTTTCGCCCGAGCCGGTGACCTGTTTGCTGGCCGTGGCGAGCGTCGAGTAAGGCATCTCGACGATGACTTTCTGCCCGTGGTCGATCGAGAAGTAGCTCTCGCCCTTGGATGGCATGAGGGTCGTGGCCTCCACCCGTTCGCCGTTCTCGTCCGACGGACTGAATGTCCATGCGAACATCTCCTTGCTTCGAGTACCGGGCGCGGACTCGGGCAGCGACGCCTTGCTCGCTCGACAGGCTGGCTTCCATCACGCCTTCGAACGCGAGCGCAGGTGATGCAAGCAGCATCACGACGAGGCAGCCAAGAGTAAGACGCATCGAAGCCCAAGCCTAGGCCGACACGACCACCAAGCCAAACGCTTCGTCTTCGTAGAGCCGATCGAAGGTTTGTTGGAATTTCGCCTCGACGTTTTTGCGCTTGAGCTTGAGGGTCGGGGTGAGCTCGTCTTCCTCGACGCTGAACTCGCGGTCGAGGACGTAGACCTTCTTGATCGTCTCGACCCGCGACAGGGTTTCGTTGGCCCTCTTTACCGAGGCGACGACGCGTTTCTGAACGTCGGCATCCTGCGCGACCTGGGCAAGCAGCGCCTGGAGCTCTTTGGAGCGGCCGAGCGGGTTCTCGGTCAGGGCCTTGATGTGCTTGTCGGCGGTGGCGCCGTCGATGCTGCCCTGTTGGCGGGCCCAGTCGACGGCTTCGCCAGCGCCGATGGTGACCAGAGCGACCAGGTACTTTCGCTTGTCGCCGTGCGCGTGGGCTTGGCTGATCATCGGGTCGGACGCTTTGATTTCGTTCTCGATGTTGGCCGGCGTGAGGTTCTTGCCGCCGGCGGTGATGATGATGTGCTTTTTGCGATCGAGGATGTAGACGCAGCCGTCTTCGTCTTTTTTGCCGACGTCGCCGGTGTAGAGCCAGCCGTCGATGACGGTTTCCGCGGTTGCCTGCGGGTTTTTGTAGTAGCCCTGGAACACGCATTTGCCGCGGACGAGGATCTCTCCGTCGTCGGCGATGCGGTCTTCGACGATGCTCAGGGCGCGGCCGACCGAGCCGAGCTTCACTTTCCCGGGGACGTTGGCGTGCGTGATGACCGTCGACTCGGTCATGCCGTACATCTCGTAGATCGGGAAGCCTGCCGCCCAGAAGAACTCGAGGATTTCGGGTGCGATCGGTGCGGCGCCGGTGATGAAATAGCGCACGCGCCCGCCGAACACCGCGCGCAGCTTGGAAAACACCAGACGGTCGGCCAGGCCAAACTTGAGCTTCAAGCCAAACGGGATGGGCTTGCCCGCCTGCCAGAGCTTCACCGCCTCGCGGCCGGCGCGCTCGGCCCAGCGGAAGATGCGCTGCCGCGTGGGTGGCGCTTGCTCGACCGTGCTCATGATTTTCGCGTAGGCCTTTTCAAAGATTCGCGGCACGCTGCCAAAGATCGTCGGCTTCACTTCGACCACCTCTTCGAGCACCTTCGCGATGCTCGAGGCGAAATAGGTGCCCATCCCGGTATTGATGCGTCCGTAGAACGCCAGAATGCGCTCGGCGACGTGCGCCATCGGGAGAAAGCTCAGGCCGACGTCGTCCTCGTTGATGGCGAAGGCTTCGTCCTGATTTTTCATGACGGTCATGATGTTGTCGTGCGAGATCATCGCGCCTTTGGGTGGGCCGGTCGTGCCGCTCGTGTAGACGATGATTGCGGTGCTCGTCGGGTCGACGGCGGCGACGCGTGCTTCGATGGCGGCGCGGTCGACCGGGGTTTGAAGCACGCGCTCGAAGGGCACGAGCCAGTCGTGCGCCTCCATGAGGGATTCGGCGCCCGCGCTGTTCCACACGATGACTTTCTCGAGCTTCGTGAGCTCGTCGCGCCGGGCGAGGATCTTGTTGATCTCTTCGAGGCCTTCGACGAAGGCCACCTTCGTGTCGGCATGGTCGAGGATGTAGGCGAGCTGCTTTGGGGTGAGCGTTGGGTAGGCGCCCAGCGTCACGGCGCCGGCGAGCAGCCCTCCGACGTCGCAGTAGCACCAGGCCGGACCGGTGCTCCCGACCATGCACACCTTGTCCTGCACCTGGAGGCCGAGCCCCAGGAGGTAAGACGCGATCGCGGCTGCTTGGGCGGAGAACGTATTCCAGCTGACCTGCTGCCAGTCGCCGCCCTCCTTGAAGTAGAACGCCGGCTTGTCGCCGTCGCGCTCCACGCGCTTGAGGAACATTTCGCCCACGGTGCGGCTGCGCCGGGCGATGTACTCGGCCGGGGTGCCGCTGCTGCGGTCAGTCTCGAACATCTTCCAGGGTTTACACCCGATCGAGGCTTTGGATCCAGGGGCTCGTGCCCGGATTTGACCCGGCGGCAGGCCCCGCTACACTCCGCCCCTTCCAGCCGAAAAGGCAAGGCACTCCCATGCGTGATCTCATCAAGCTCAGCTGCGAAACCTGCGGCAAAGACAACTACACGACGGACAAGAACAAGCGCACGATGCCGGAGAAATTCCACATCAAGAAGTTCTGCCCCAAGTGCCGCAGCCACCAGCCGCACAAAGAAGGCAAGATCAGCAAGGGGTAGCTAGGCGCTAGTGTGGGGGCGGTGGGGCGGGACAAACCGCCGGCCGAAGCCCGTCCTGCACGAACCGGTAGCCCGCTTGGCGCCCGCATCGTACAAACCCCTCATGGCGCAGGGTGATACGCACAATCTCGGGATCGGCTACTTGCTGTGGATCTTCGGCTTCATGGGCGCGCACCGGTTCTACTATGGGCGCCCGGTGACCGGGACGATTTGGTTCCTCACCCTGGGCCTGCTCGGGGTCGGTTGGCTGATCGACCTTTTTTTGATGCCCTCGCTCGATCGTTCGGCGGAGCTTCGATACGACTCGGGTCCGGTCGACCACAATGTCACCTGGATCCTGCTCACGTTCCTCGGCTTCTTTGGGATCCACCGGTTCTACATGGGCAAGTACGTGACAGGCATCCTTTACCTGCTGACCGCGGGCCTGGCGGGCATCGGCGTCCTCTACGACTACTGGACGCTCAACGAGCAGGTCAGCGAAGTGAACACGGGCGCGCGCTAGCGCAGGGCTACAGCCGATCGACGAGGCGGGCGACGAGGGCGCCGGCTCCGCCGAGGTGGCGGGGGGCGGTCCGGAAGGCGAGGACGTAGCGGGCCGGTGCGCGCTTCGCGAGGGCGTCGGTCACGCTGGACTTCAGGGTCGCCTTGCCGCCCGGGCTGTGGAGGCCTTTGCCGACGATGATCAGGACCCAGCGCTTGCCCCTGCTCTGAGATTCGCGGACGAAGCGGAGCACTTCGCGTTCCGCTTCGCGTGCGGTCTGCCCGTGCAGATCGCACTCGGCGTCGACTTCGAGCGTTGGATCTTCGAGCCAATCGAGGATGCTCCGGTGCGCCGCCGGGCGCTTGCCGAGGACGAGCCCGTTGGCCTCGCGCTCGAGCACCAGAGGCTCGGCAGCCTTCATCGGCCTTCCCGACGACGAAGCGAACGCGCGGCCGCTCGCCGGCGCTGGCATCACCCGCTTCTTTGAACCTGGGTTCAAGGGCTTCACGTCGGAAAGCGCGCGTTCGAGGGCTTCGCGATCGGCCTTCGAGCGTTCTTTGGGAGCGCCTCTTCGGCCTCCGCCTTTTCCGCCTCTGCCGCCTGACTTGGCCACCGCCAGCTCATCATGACCTCCCGACCGGCCCCTGGGCAATTTGCGCAACCGCTGCGGCCCTTGGCGCCGAAGCGAAGATTCTTCGCTTCTTCCACGAACAGCGCTCGGATCTACAGGGCTTTTGGGAGGCAAGAGGTGGCACAGGCATTGCAAACTGGGAGGGGTGATGGACGTCAGTCGCCGGCAACGGGATGGTATGTCGGTCGAGCCGAGGCGGCTCG
The DNA here is from genome assembly GCA_963712235.1 of uncultured delta proteobacterium. Classification (GTDB taxonomy): domain Bacteria; phylum Myxococcota_A; class Polyangia; order Polyangiales; family Houyiibacteriaceae; genus SG8-38. The sequence goes on along the minus strand of CAVQHC010000017.1, from coordinate 39,956 downwards.
GTTCTCCTCCGCGCGCGGGAGCCTGCGGCGGATCTCTCGCTGCGCACGATCAGCCGCCAACGTTCGCCATGACGCTGGGGCCTACCCCGGGCCGTGCGACTGACCTCCTTCATTCTCGCCGCGCATGAGCGGCAGCGGGGCTAGCCCTTTTTGGGGGCTTCGCGCTTCGGCCTGAGGTTGCACTCCAGGATCGCCTTGCGGATGCGGACGGAATCCGGGGTGACCTCCACCAGCTCGTCCTGGTCGATCCAGTCGAGGGCGGTTTCGATGGTGAGCTCTTTGGGCGGGGTCAGGACGACGTTCTCGTCTTTGCCTGCGGCTCGTATGTTGGTGAGCTTCTTTTCACGGGTGCAGTTCACGTCGAGGTCGCTCGGCCGGTTGTGCTCGCCCACGATCATGCCTTCGTACACTTTCGTTGCCGTCCCGACGAAGAGCTTGCCCCGGGGCTGCAGATTGAAGAGCGCATACGGCGTGGTGACGCCCTTTCGGTCAGAGACGATCGCGCCGTTCTTTCGGCGGAGCAGAGGACCGGCGTAAGGGTCCCAGCCTTCGAACATCGTATTGAGGAGCCCCTCACCGCGCGTTTCGGTCATGAACAAGGAGCGGAAGCCGATCAGGCCTCGCGAAGGAACGCGAAATTCGATGCGGGAGCGGTTGGTGCCGAGGGGGCTCATCTTGACCATCACGCCGCGCCGGTCGCCGAGGAGCTGGGTCACCGTGCCGACGTGGTGCTGTGGGACGTCGACGACGACGGTTTCCACAGGTTCGAATTTCTTCCCGTCGATTTCCCGAACGACGACCTCGGGCATGCCGAGGGCGAATTCGTAGCCTTCGCGCCGCATCGTTTCGGCCAAAATCGCCAGCACGAGCTCGCCGCGCCCGTACACCATGAACGAATCGGCTTCGTCGCCTTCTTCGACGCGCATGGAGATGTTTCGCTGCGCTTCTTTGAGAAGCCGTTCGCGCACCTGCCGAGAGGTCACGTAGTCGCCCGCCAGGCCTGCATAGGGCGAGGTGTTGACCATGAACCGAATCTTGATGGTCGGTTGCTCGACGCTGATTCGCTCGAGCGGGTTCGGGTGGCTCGGCGGCGTGATCGTGTCCCCGATGTGCACGTCTTCGATGCCCGAGATCGCGACGATATCGCCGGCGGACGCTTCGGTGATGCGGACGCGTTCGAGGCTCTCGAAGCCCCAGAGCGCGCCGACCTTCCGTTCGACGACGCCGTCCGTGCCGATGATGGCGACGGTTTGTTGCGGCTTGATCTGGCCGTTTCGGATGCGTCCGATGGCGATGCGGCCGACGTATTCGTCGTGAATCGTGTTGTGCACCAGGAGCTGCAGCGGCGTGTTTGGGTCGCCTTCGGGCGCGGGGAGCCGTTCGATGAGCGTTTCGAAGAGCGGCGTGAGGTCGCTCGATTCGTCTTCGAGCTCCCGTTTGGCGATCCCGTCTTTGCCAATCGCGTAGATGTGCGCGAAGTCGGCCTGTTCATCGGTGGCGCCGAGGTCGCAGAACAGATCGAAGACTTCGTGGAGGGCCTCGTCGGGGCGCGCGTCGCTTCGGTCGATCTTGTTGACGACCGTGACGACGGGCAGGTCGAGCTCGATGCACTTCGAAAGAACGAAGCGCGTCTGGGGGAGGGCGCCTTCGGCCGCGTCGACCAAGAGCAGCGCGCCGTCGGCCATGCGGAGCGTCCGTTCGACCTCGCCGCCGAAGTCCGCGTGGCCCGGCGTGTCGATGAGATTGATCTTGTAGTCTTTCCAGCGGATCGACGCGTGCTTGGCCAAAATCGTGATGCCGCGCTCGCGCTCGAGGTCGTTCGAGTCCATCACGCGCTCGCGAACGGCCTCGTTCGCCCGGAAGACGCCGGTTTGATGCAACATGGCGTCGACCAGCGTGGTCTTGCCGTGGTCCACGTGGGCGATAATCGCCACATTTCGAATCTTGTTCTGCACGCGTAAACCCCCACGCCTTCGCGTGAGCGCGCGTCTTGGCAGATCCAGAGCCGGGCTGCCAGCCGCAGCCCGGATGCTGCGTACCCAGTGCAGGTTTTTCGCTGGGCGGTGGTCAAACGCATCGACTGCACGCCCGGATGTCGGCAATTGTGCGGGAACTCGCTGTTTCGTGAAGGCATGCGGTTTGCATCGTAATTCCCATCATGAGCAAATCACTCACGACTGGGGTTCGAATCGGCGCCGTGTTGCTGCTTGCGCTGGGGTGGGTACTCGGCTGCGCAGTAGAAGAAGAAGCCGGCGAGCTCGGGGTGGTGGGGTTTACCGACGCGACGCCTTCGGATCTGACGCACAGAGCGTTTCAGTTCGGCCCCGATGCCGGTCTCTTTCCCGAGGAAGACCCGCGGTTCGGCCAGTCGGCAACGCTGTTCATCGGCGAGCTTCGATCGAACGCTGCAAGCGCTGGCTTCGCGCTGAGCGCGGACGATGGTTCGCTTCAGGGGGGGGTCCTGCAGTTCCGGCCCTGCGATTTCATTACTACGTTCCTTCAACAGGCGGGCGAGGAGCCGCTGGTCGATGCCTTCGTGTCGCAGGACTTCTTCGAGTGGTGTGGGGTCGATTCCGAAGGGCGGTTAGGGCTTCAGGAGGACGACGAAACGTTACCCGTCATTTCCGAGCCGGCGACCGAACCAAGCGTCGAGCTCGACGCGATAGTCGCGCTCTCTGCTGGCCTGGTGGTCGATCCGCCGTTTCCGCTCGACCAGCGCGTCGAAACCGGAACCGTCGAGCTTCAGGTGTTTGGGAACGTGCTGAGCTACACGGTGACCATCGAGAACATATCTCCGACGGACGAGGTTCGAAACGGACAGGTTCGCAGAGGCGGCGCGTCGGAAAATGGGGACGTGCTGGTGACCTTGTTTGGCGAGCCCATTCCGACGGTCCGTTCATGGGGTCCTCCATTTCTCGAAGGAAGCACGCTTACGGCATCGGCGTTCATCACCCCAGATGAGGCGGCCGCGCTGACCGACGCTGCGACGCCGCTTTACGTCCTCTTCACGTCCCAACAGATTTCGAGCGGCCTCATGCGAGGGCAGCTGCGGGACGCGCCCTAGGGCTTGTTTCATACCCAGTTGCGGGGCGGTAGCGATGGGGTTTGGTCGCGCGCTTTTGGCGTCGTCGCTTCGACTCGCTATCTTGGTTCCAGGGGGAACCGGGGATGTCACAACGCTGCCTGCCGTGGATTGCAGCCTTGCTGGTGCTCAGCGCGCTGGGCTGCGGCGAGGCGGCGCCGGTGGACCCACGGACCAATCCGAACGACGGGCCGCCGACGGGCAATGGGGACGGCAGCTGTACCGTGCCTGGCGAGGCCCAGCTCGAAGACGTGTCTTCACCGGATACGGTCGTTGGCGATGGGAGTCCGGCGAGCTGCACGTCGGAGGCGTTCGTCGATGCGGTCGCGCGGGGAGGCGTCATCACCTTCGACTGCGGGCCCGAGCCGATCGTCATCACCCTCGATAGGACCGCCAAGGTGTTCAATGACCAGGATCCGGATGTCGTCATCGACGGCGGGGGCAGGGTGACCCTGAGCGGCGGCGGGCGCGTCCGGATTCTCTATCAGAACGCCTGCGACCAGAGCCAGGTTTGGACGACGTCGCACTGCAATGATCAGGATCACCCGCGGCTCACGGTCCAGAACCTGACCTTCGTCGACGGCAATGCCAAAGCCGAGGAAGACGGCGGCGGGGCGATTTTCGTCCGGGGCGGCCGGTTCAAAGCCGTGAACACGCGCTTCTTCAATAACGTCTGCCACGATGTCGGGCCGGACGTGGGCGGCGGGGCGATTCGGGTCTTCGACATGTACCAGGACCGGCCGGCGTACATCGTGAACAGCACCTTTGGTGGGGAAGGGCTCGGGAACGTTTGCTCGAACGGCGGGGCGCTGAGCTCGATCGGCGTTTCGTACAGCGTCATCAACAGCGCGCTCACGCACAACGAGGCCATCGGCAACGGCGCCAACCCGCAGCAGCCCGGCACCCCAGGGGGCGGGAGCGGCGGCGCCATCTACAACGACGGCAATACGTTCACGCTCACCGTCTGCGGCACGTTGATGGAGAACAACACGGCCAACGAAGGGGGCGGGGCGATCTTTTTCGTGAGCAACGACCGAAGCGGGAGCCTGGTCATCGAGGATTCGGTCTTGCGCAATAACCCGAGCGACGGTTTCGAAACCCAGGGCTATCCTGGCATCTTCGTCCTAGCGAACGGCGACCCTCAGGTGCGGAGCTCCGTCATCGAGTGACGGCTTCGAGAGTCGCCGAAATTTCGGATTCCTGATCCGCGCCATCCTGAAAAAAAGCTAGAGTCCCCCCATGGGCACACCTGCGATCGACACCTGGCACCAACTCATCGAGGATCGGAACGCTGCCGGCCTGGACGACATTCTGGCCGATGACGCCGTGTTTCACTCCCCTGTCGTCCACACCCCGCAGCAAGGCAAAGCGCTCACGAAGCTCTATCTGAGCGCGGCCATCATGGTGCTCGGTGGCAGCAAGTTCGAGTACGTGCGGGAAGTCATCGGCGAGTCCGATGCCGTCCTCGAGTTCACCGCCGAAGTCAACGGCATCATCATCAACGGCGTCGACATGGTCCACTGGAACGAAGACGGGAAGATCGACGACTTCAAGGTGATGATTCGCCCGCTCAAGGCCGTGAACCTGCTTCATGGCTTGATGAAGCAGATGCTCGGCCAGATCGGGTAGCGAGGCCAGCGCGGCTAGCGCAGCGTCGAGAGCTTGTCGCGGTGCTTGGCTTGCAGGGCGTTGTAATCGTCCTGGGTGAGGCTCAACGCTTTGGCGAGGCGGCGTAGCTGGGTTTGCTCTTCGTGCTTGAGCACCTGGTCGGCGACGGCCATCTCGATCAACACTTCGAGCACTTCGACGCGCAGCTCTCGATCGGCAAGCTCTCGCAGATCGCGCGTCCAGTCGTGGTCCCCGAGAAGCGCCACGTGACTGATCTGATCGGCGAGAAGCCCGCAGATCGCATCGACGCCCGCCTGGCTCAGGCCGTGGACGCGGCTGAGCTCCTTTTGGATAGTCGCTTCTTCCTGCTCCGAATAATGCCCGTCGGCGTAGGCGACTTTCGCCAGCAAGCCAGCCACGGCGGTCACGATGCGTCGCGTCGCGTCGTCGGCCTCGGCGAGGTAGCGCTCGACGATCTCCGCCAAGCGGTCACGCGCTTCGGGGGGCACGTCGTTGGGCTTGTCTTTGCCACCAAAAATCATCGGGTTTTCAATAGACCGGACACTGCCGATGCACAAGGGCGCTAGAGCCCGGCTTTGACTGCGCCCCAAACGATGGCGCAGATCACGGCGCCTGCGATTCCCAAGAGGAGCCCGTCCCGCACGAAGAACGGAACGAGCAAAAGCAGCAGACCGGCGCCCAGCTGCACGGCCCGGTGTTGCTTCTTGCCGTAGACGAACATCACGAAACCCACGCTACTCACGATGAGGGAGACGATGAGATAGGCGGGCTCGAGCATGGCTAGCCGGGCTTGTATGCCACAGCTGCGGACGACGGGCCGGCCAAGGGAATGACCTCGAACCGGTCGAAGCCGACTTCGCTGCACCATTCCTTGAAATCTGCGCCTGAATAATCGAAGGCGTCGCCGAACTCGATGAGCATGTTGAGGGACATCAGAAGGCCGAAGGCGTTTTCCCGCCGCGCGTCGTCGATCAGCGCCTCGACGACGATGAATGCGCCGCCGGGAGGCAGCGCGTCGTACGCCAGCTTGATGAGCTGCTTCTTCTTCTCGAGGTTCCAGTCGTGGAGAATCATGCCCATCGTGATGACATCGGCCTTCGGAAGCGGATCCTTGAAGAAGTCGACGACGGCGGTCGACACTCGATGCGGCAGCCCGGCTGCTTCGATGTACTTCTTGGCGATGGGCTCGACTTTGGGCAGATCCGCGCTGACGCAGTGCATGTGCGGGTTCTGCTGCCGCGACGATGCACGAAAGCTGGCCGGTGGCGCCGCCGACGTCGCAGAGGGTCTTGTAGTTCGAGAAATCGAACTTCTTGGCGAGCGCTCGGAAGTTGCCGGCGGACACACCCGCCATGGCGGCCATGAACTGCTCGATTCGCTCCGGCACCGCGTAGAGCTTGGCGAACATGGGTTCGCCGGTTTCTTTGATTTCGCTTTGTGGCTCGCCCGTCTTGAGCGCTTCGGTGAGGTTGTTCCAGAACCCGTAGAGACGGTTGCTCGACATTTCGAGAATGCCGCCGATGTAGTTAGCGCCCTCCTTGTCGAGGAAGACGGCCGTCTCGGCCGTGTTGCCGTAGAGCGCGTCGGGCCCATCGCCGTCGCGGCGCAGCAAGCCGAGGGAAACGAGCGCGTCAGGAAAGTCTGGAATCGCACGCGGGTGCAGACCCAAGCGCTCGGCGATTTGCGCGCCGGTCATCTTGCCGTTCCCAAGCTCGGTGAACAAGCCGAGCTCGACGGCGGTCAGCAGCGTGCGGGAGCCGAAAAAACCCATGCCGATTTGCATGATGTGGGTAGGATCGAGCTCTTCTTCGCGCATGGACCGACTCCTTCGCTAGAAGCTGGATCCTTACAACCGGAGGCCCCGGCAATGCAACTGACAAAAGGCTAGGCGTCGGGGCTGCCAATATTTCCGGTGGGCAGCGCCCCGTCTTTGGAGTGGAGGCCGTTTCGCGCTTTTGCGCGCGTGAGCAGTGAGTCACCGATATGGATCAGCGCCAGCAAGGCGAAGATCGGCGCCGCAACCGCGACACCTGTCGAACCCGCGCCTCAGCGTTGCCGGAATGAGGGTGCTCAAGAACAGCGCCCAGAGCAGAGTGACGCCCGTGATCTGGAGCAAACCGTACTTGTGGTAACCGAGGTAGAAGTCGCCCAGGCCAGGCAAGAAGAGCGAGCGGAGCGCCGCTTTCTTGGGGCTCTTGAACTCCTCGCCGCACTTTGGGCAGCAGAGCGGCGCGTCGTCGGTCGCGGCGAAGCAGCGCGGGCAGAGGTTTTGCCAGCCGCCCTCCTTGCTGGCGGTCGATTCGAGCAAGCCCTTGAGCTGGCGAGCTTCGGAGCGCTTGACGCCGTGGAACATCAGCTGTTCGTGCCCCGTGCGAATGAAAATGTAGCTGTTGCGGCCCGAGGTGGTGCGGATGCGGTCGAGCGGGAGCTGGCTCGCGAACATGCGCGGGCGTTGCTTCGAGTCGGTGTGAATCAGCAGGATTCGCTTGTCGGTGAGGACCAAGGTGGTGCGGTTGGCAAATGGATTCATCGAGCCGGCGGTGAGCACCCACCAGCTAAGCTGCCGCGCGCCGTTGGTCGCGAAGCGAACGACCTCCGTCGGGTTCATCACCCGTTGCAGAACGGGCTCGGCTTTGCGGAGCATCTCGGCGCGCTTGCGATCGCGCCTTTTGATTCGACCGTTGCGAACGTCCGGAAACATCTCGTCGAACCGGACCGCGATCGTCGCGGGCAGAAGGGCTTTGAGCTCTTCATCTGGCTGACCCCCCTTCGGCATGCGCATCGCGCACACTAGCATGGCGCGTGGCCCTCAATCAGCGCTGCTCAGGTCGTTTCGATGGTGCTAGTATCGCGGCTAGCTCGGTTTTTGGGGGTTTGTTGATGGTAGATCCGCTTTTGGTGGCTGTGGTGATTTTGCTGGTCATCAACCTCATCGTGACGCTCGTGCTTCTCAAACGGAGGGCCGGCGACTCGGCCGCGATTGCAGAGGCTGAGGCGGAGGACCGAGCGGCGGCGGCGCGCCTGCTGCGGGAGGAGCTTCGGGCGTCGCGTGAAGAGGCGTCTGCGGCGGCGAGCGAGCTTCGGCGGGAGGTTTCCGGCACGCATCAGGCGAGCACGGACGGTCTCGTCAAAACGATTTCCCAAATCGGCGATTCGCAAACCAAGAAGTTCGAGGCGTTCACCCTGCAGCTCAAGGGGCTGACGGACTCGAACCAGGCCGGCCTCAAGAATTTGCAAGAGACGGTCGACGGCCGTCTACAGGAGCTTCGGAGCAGCAACGAACGCAAGCTCGACCAGATGCGTGAGGTCGTCGACGAGAAGCTGCAGAGCACGCTCGAGAAACGGCTCGGCGAATCGTTCAAGCTCGTCGGCGATCGGCTCGAAGCAGTGCAGAAGGGCCTCGGCGAGATGCGAAGCCTGGCGAGCGGGGTAGGGGACCTCAAGAAGGTGCTCACCAACGTGAAGACGCGCGGGACCTGGGGCGAAGTGCAGCTCGGCGCGCTGCTCGACCAGATCCTCACGCCCGAGCAGTTCGACCGAAACGTGAAGACCAAGGAAAACTCGCGCGACAACGTCGAGTTTGCGATTCGGCTGCCGGGGCCGAGCGAAGACCCCGCCGAGTGCGTCTGGCTTCCCGATCGATTCGAAGTTCCCGCAGGAAGATTATTTACGACTGGTCGAGGCAAGCGAGAACGGTGACGCCGCGGCGGTGGTCCAGGCACAGCAGGCGCTCGTCCGCTCCGTCCAGGATTCCGCAAAAGACGTGGGGACCAAGTACTTGAACCCGCCGCAGACGACCGACTTTGCGATTCTCTTTTTGCCGACCGAAGGGCTCTACTCCGAGGTGCTTCGCCACCCGGGCTTGGTCGAACAGCTGCAGCGCGAACACCGCATCGTGGTGGCTGGGCCCACGACCTTGGCGGCCGTGCTCAACAGCCTCCGCATCGGGTTTCGCACGCTGGCGATCGAGCAGCGCTCGAGCGAGGTGTGGAAGGTGCTCGGCGCCGTGAAGCACGAATTCGGCAAGTTCGGAGACGTGCTCGACAAAGTGAAGCGGCAGCTCGAAACCGCCGGCCGCACCATCGACGAAACCGGCCGACGCACCCGGGCGATGGAAAAAAAGCTACGGAACGTCGAAGAGCTCCCCGCCGACACGGCGACCGCCATGCTCGACCTCGCCGAGGACGCGCCGGTGGACCTGCTCGAAGCGAAGGAAGACGGGGCGGCCTAGGAAGGAAGGCGAACGGTCCCCGCTTGGGACAGCGGAAAAGACAGGGAACTGGCCTCTTTTGGGTCACCGATTGCTGTGCTAGAAGCTTCGACCGGGAGTATTCACCATGCACGCGCGCTTTCTTTCCTTGTTTGTTTTGATCTTGGCTCTCGGACTCGGGGCTTGTTCGACCGACACCAGCTCCGCCGGGGCCGTTCCGCCCGCGCCGCTCAGCGGAACCTATCGCGACGTCGGTCCGTTCGCAGCCGGCGTCACGACGCTCGCCTTGGCCGACCGGATGGTCGAGGTTTGGTACCCGGTGAACCTTGCCGATACCGAGGGGATGAGCCCGGTGCCATACTTTATTCGCGACGAGCTTCCCGACGCATTCCAGTCGATTCTAGGCGAGGATATCAACCCGCCCTTGCAGACCGCGGCCTACCGCGATGTGCGAGCGAGCGGGAACGGCTCGTTTCCACTGGTCATCTTTGCGCACGGCTTTGCGAGCTACCGCAATCAGTCGACCTTCCTGACGACGCATCTGGCGTCCTGGGGCTTTGTGGTGGCGTCGGTCGACTATTTGGAACGCGGCCTGCTGAGTGGTCTCGGCATCCAACCCGACATGCCGATCGTTGACGCGGAACTGACGCGCATGGTCGTGGCGCTCATGGCCGCGGAAAACGCAAGTGCCGGGAGCCTCCTGAATGGGCGCGTCTCCACCGATCAAATCGCGATTACCGGCCATTCAGCCGGCGGCGGGACTGCGATTGGTTTCGGCGGGGAGCCGGATGTCGTTACGTATATACCTCTTTCGTCTGGTATCTCGAGCGAGAACCCCATCGAGCTGCCTGACAAACCGTCACTCTGGATCGCAGGCGCCATCGACGGAGTCATCGAGCCGGAGCGTACGGAAGCCTCCTTCGAGGTGGCGAGCGCGCCGGCTCGGTACGTCGTGGTCGAAGCAATGGGGCACCTCGGGCCGAGCGACATTTGCGCCATCGGCGAAAATGGCGGCGGCATTATCGCGATCGCGCTCGAAGCCGGCCTTGAGCTTCCGGACAATCTCGTTCGTCTCGGCACTGACGGCTGTCAAGATGGGGCAATCGCGCCCGAGGACGGCTGGCCCGTCATCAACCACTTCGTGACGGCGCAGCTCCGCTGGGCCTTCGGCTTCGACGAAGAGCCGGTTGGGCTTTCGCAGGATGTGGCGGACGACTTCCCAGAGGCCGAGTTCACGTACGAAGAGTCGCTCTAGACCGCTGATCGAGCGGGCCCGACCCCTAAGCTAGGGCGTGCACGGGTTTTCGTCGCCGTGCGCGCGCTCCGCTGCCGTTCGGCCGAGCTTGTCTTTGACGCTCGGGTCGGCGCCGCGCGCTTTCAGGGCCTCGACGACGGCGGCCTGGTTCTTGGCGCAGGCATACATCAGCGGAGTCGTGCCCAGCGAGTCCTGTGCGTTGATGTCGGCCGACGCGTTCAAGAGCAGCTCGACGACCTCGGTCTCTTCGCTGAAGACGGCGAAGTGCAAGGGGGTGCGGCCGAGCTGATCGCGGGTGCCCACGTTGGCGCCCTGGGCGAGCAGGTAGGTTACCTCTTCGACCGAGCCCTCTCCGGCCGCCCAGCTCAATGGCGTGCGTCCTGCGGGATCCGGCACATCGACCGCTGCGCCCGCGCCGACGAGCCACTCGATGAATGCGAGGTCGCCCTTGCCGCGAACCGCGGCGACCAGGACCGGAGCCTTGGCGTCGATCGAGGCGCCCTGATCGAGCCATCGCTGCGCACGGGCGCGGTCGCCTCCACGGATTGCGATGAGCAGCTGCTCGTCGGCGCTCGGGATCTTCGGAGCGAGCCGTTCGGCGCCCATGGCTTCGCGGATGTTGCCCGTTTGAACCGGTGGCTTCTTCCGGAGCGCTTCGGCCTCGGCCTCGCGTTTCTCCGCTCGGCCGCAGCCCGCCGAGAGAAACACGAGACCGCCGATCAGCGCGATGGCCAGCCGCAGCGACGTGGTCACGCGCCCGAGATGGCGTCGTTGATCAGGGGAGCGACGATCTGCATGCCCGGATCCTCGGCGTTGTAGCCGTTCGGCGGTTCGACCAGGCGGTACTTGCGGTCCTGCCCGACAAAGCCGTCGATGAAGCCTTCCATCGTCTGGAAGGTGCCTGGGCACTTCCAGCTCTGGCTCCAGGGCCACTGCCAGCGCTCATACCAACGCTTCTTGCGAATGCTCGGGCAGTTGTGGCTTCCGATGAAGGTCACGATGGTGGAGCAGTGGCTGACGTTGATCTGCCGCTCCCAGGGGATGTTGTACGAGAAGTTCGGGAACTGCGAGAGCTGCGCGACCAGCGCGTCCTGATCCTGCTTCCATTTGGTGAGGATGCCCTCGGGTGTGATGCCCGGGTTGAAGCGCTCATAGGAAAAGCGGGAGAAGTTGTAGTCGCGCGAGTAGCCGGTGTAGGCGAGCTGATCGTTCGGGAACTCGACGGCCATCATGGCGTTGATGCTCCCGAAGTCGCCGTCGTCGAAGGTTGCCGGAAGCTGATCGAAAACCGACGGCAGGTCCCACGAGGTGGTGATGGTGTCGTGGAGCGCGCGCGAGTTCGAGCCCGCGTTCGGGGCGGGGAACACCGGGCCAGAATCGTTGATCATGTAACCGGCGTTGGGGCTGAGCATTTGGCGCGCGAAATAGTAACCGACCCCGGTGGCGACACCGCCTGCGCTGAAGCCGCTCACCAAGAGCTTGTTGATGTTCGGGAACCGGCTCGCGAGCTCGTTGAGCGCCGCGATCGTGTTGTTGTAGCCGTTGTGGTACCAGACGAGATCGGGTTCCTGGCCGAGTGGGTCGACGTACGTGGTCGCGCTGTTGCCGACGTGGACGTCACCGGTGCAGTACGGCATGTAGACGACATCCCAGCCCTTGGTGACGATGTCGGTTCGCGAGCGGAACGGGATGCCGGGGTCGGCGCCGTTGACGAGCGGCGCTACGAACTTCGGAAGGAACCCTTCGATGTAGTCGTCGGGAAGGCCGTTGCGATTGGCTGCGCCGAGGATGCCGAGGCGGCCGCTGCACGAATCGTAGTCCCAGCACGCGCCGCCGCCCTCGAAATAGAGCAAGAGGTTGTTTGAAGTCGGGCTATCGTACACGTAGAACTTGTACTGCGAGCCGTTGCCGCAGACGGTGCCGGGCAGCTCAACCTGCTCCCAGGGGTAGTAGTTCTCGCCATCCACGATGTCCTCGAGGCCGATGCCCCGCGCGGTGTTCAGTGGAAGAATGGCGAAGGCCAACGCGCAACACGCAACGACTCCGAATCTCATGGCATCCTCCTGATCGGGCTCAACGGTTTTTCAACTTGCCGAGCAGACTATCGGCGAATTGGGGGGCCTCGATCAAGGACGTTCTGCGGTACCGAATGTGACGATTTCACCCGCTACGGCTGCCCGTCCGGGTTCTGGCGCTGCTGCTCCTGCCACTCTTTTTTGATACGGTCGTACTCGGCCTTGCGCTCGAGGGCGTCGGCCAGCTTGTCGGGAATCTCGGCCAGCCGGGCGGTGTGCATGGAAACCGTGAGCTCGAACAGGCCGGTGTCACGCCCCGAAAGGTCGTCGCCGTGCTCGTCGAGTATCAACTGCAGCACCTCGATGTAGTCCTCCGAGAGCTTGCGCCGGTAGGCGTAGTAGTCGTGGATTTCTTCGACGCTTGCCGTGTTGGAGACAACCTTGCCGTACTGCTCGTTGCGTTCTTCTCGGGTCCGGGCGCGCGCTTCGAGGACGGCGGGGTCGTCGGTGGGGGCTGCCATGCGCCAGTAGAGGCTGTCGGGGGTTCTGCGTTGAAGCGATTCGAAGTCGAGCTCGCCGAGGTCGAAGTGCATGGGCTCGGTTTCCGGGGGGCTCTCCTGGGCGCCGACTCCGCCGTCGAGGGTCGGGGACTGAATCGACGATGAAGGTGGCTTGCTCTGCCGCGTGCGTGCGCTGGGAGCCCGGCTGGCTTCGTCGGCAGGCGCTCGGCCCGCGCGCCGATTGAGGAGAAACGCGACGGCCACGCCGGCGGCCAACAACAGCACTGTGAACAGGATTCGCCGCATCGTGCACCCGACCGACGCGGAAGGTAGGGCAGCGTCGAACGCGAAGCAACTCCGAAACCGGCGAGTGACGGAGTATAAGCAATGGCCGTGGCCCGCTTTGCAACTCCGCTTGCCTTGATCGGTGGCGCGCTCCTCGGCTGCGCGTTCTCGATCGAGTGGGCCTGGCCGGGGGCGTTCGTCGCGGTCGCGCTCCTGACGCTCAGCTTGGAGTTCAATGTGCACGGGGGGCGGGCCGCCTCTCAGGGCGCGCTATTTGGCTGGGCGGGGTACGTCGGCGGGTTCTTCTGGCTCCAGCCGGCGCTCGCCTCGCTTTGGGGCGGACAGCTGGCGCTGAGCTGGGGCGTTTGGCTTGCCTGGGGGGGCTGGGTGTCGCTTCGTTTCGTGCTGATCGCCTGGGGCTATCGCGCGCTGCGCGCTCGGGCACTTGGGATGGTTTGGTCGCTGACGCTGCCATGGCTCGCGGTCGAGTGGCTCTATCCGTCAGTGTTTCCGTTTTATCTCGCGAGCCCGCTCATCGACCAGACGCTGCTCGTGCAGGGGGCGGCCTTGGGCGGACCGATTCTGCTCAGCGGATGGCTGTGCGGGGTGAGCGCTTTAGCCGCTTCCGGGCTGCTTCAGCTCGCGCGTGGGTCGCGCGTGCCGCGCACGGAGTGGATCGCCGTGCTGCTCGCGACGGTCTTGTTGATCGGGTACGGCCTTGGCTCCGCAGACCGGGTGGCGCGACGTGTCGCGAACGCGCCCGGACTGACGGTCGGAATCGTTCAGGCGAACGTCGACGTGATGGACAAGCGCGCCGAACGGGCGCTTTCGCACCGACGGCACCTCGAACAGAGCGCCGCGCTCTTGGCGGAGAGCGACGTCGAGCTTTTGGTCTGGCCGGAGACGAGCTTCCTGCACGCCTTGCCCCGGGAGCTTCCGACCTCGGGCGCCGCGGTGCTCACGGACTTGCAAGGCCCGCTTCTGTTCGGGGGAATTCGAAAAGATGCGCGCGGCCGTCGGTTCAACAGTGCGCTCTTGACCGACGCGGACGGTGTGATTCGCACGGCGTACGACAAGCGGTTTCTCATTCCCTTCGCCGAGTTCGTGCCGTTTGGCGAACAGCTGCCCTGGTGGGGCAAGGCCGCGCCGACCCTGAGTCGGTTCAGCTCGGGGACCGATCCGACCGCGCTCGCGCTCGGCGACTGGCGAATCGCGACGCCGATTTGCTACGAGACGATTCGCCCCGGTTATGTCCGCCGGCTCGTTCGGGGCACCGGGGCAAACCTGCTGGTCAGCCTCAGCAACGACGGCTGGTTCGGCGACTCCCCCGAGCCGCGCATCCACCTTGCGCTTGCGCGGTTTCGGGCCATCGAGCACCGGCGCTACCTCGTTCGAGCGACCAACACGGGGATGAGCGCCATCGTCGACCCGCTTGGGCGTCTGCTCGAGCGGACGGAAGTCTTCGAGGCGGCGACCATCGTGCACGACGTTCGGATGCTCGATGGCTCGACGCTGTATGGACTACTTGGCGATTGGCCAGGATATCTCAGCGTCCTCGCCCTGCTGGTGCTGTTCGTCCGGCGAAGGCCCGCCTGAACCCAGGCGCTACGGTCCCAGCGCTTCGAGCATCAGCACCGCGGCGCCAGCCTCGCGGCTCGCGTCGAGGTCGATGCGGAAACGCAGATGCCAGCTGCGGTGCTCGTCCGGGTCGAGCAGGATCTGCGTGAGCAGCCAGTCGGTTTGCTGGCGTTCGAGTTGGACTTGGGCGCTGCTCCGAGCGTCCGGGCCGATGCCGATGGCGTCGTATTCGGCCCAGTAGGGGGCGAGGGCATCGGCGAAGCGGTCGGCGGTCCAGTCGTTGTTCTCCGACGCTTCGGAGAGCGCCTCTTCGGCGCGCTCGTATTGTTTGAACGCGAGGAAGCGGACGATCTGCCAGGCGGCGTTGCGCGCCATCGTCGTGAACCCGCGCTCGTCCTTGGTGATGTCGACGGTTTCATTCCTCGTCGCGCTCGACCGGCATCACCGGGGCCTCGCCCGGTACCTGAAGCTGCTCCCACTCGTCGAGCAGGCTCGCGTCGACCGAGCGAACGGTGAGGCCAAGCCAGTCGGAGACGTCGTAGAGCGCGTCGGTCTTGGCCGATTCGGGCACCGTTTGGACGAACCCCTTGTACGCGTCGGTCAGGTAGCGAAGAAGGACGCCCTCGGACCGCTGTAGCCCGTACTCTTTGACGTACTCTACGAAGCTCATTCCGAGCTCGTACATGTCCCGCGCAACCGACTTCGGCCGAAGCACGTCGCTCCCGACCCAGCGGTGATGCTCGGCGAAGACTTCGTACGTGGCGTAGAGCAGGTCGGCGCGCGGCTTCGGGTATTCGATTTTGTCGAGCTCGGCCATGCGCTCGTCGTATTCCATGCCGTCGGCTTTCATGACTGCGAGCGCACGCCCTTTGAGCGTGTCGGTTTGCCGATAGAGGACGGCCCAGGGATCTTCGAGCGTGGCCTCGACCAGGGTCAGGACGTCGAGCGGGTAGAGCGCGTCATCCTTGTCGAGGACGTCGACGGCCTCGACGACGTAGAGCGAGAGCGCCTGATTGAGGGAGAAATCGGACTGGAAATCTTCGTGGACCCGCGGCCCTTCGCCGTTGAGCTCGACGACGCCGGCGTCGCGAAGCGAGCGAATCAGGGCGATGGCGTGCCGCGCGTGGTTGCGCTTGGAGGTCGGCCCTTCATGACTGCTGCGAATGAGCTGGCGGAGCGCCAAGCAGCCGTTGTCTTCCCGCTCGAACAGGTTGAGGATCATCGCGGTGCTCACCCGGAACCGCGAGCGCAGCGGCTCGGGCGGCGATTCTTGAAGCCGCGTGAAGGTCTCAGCGTCCCAGTGCGCGTAGCCACGCTCCGGTGGCTGCCTCATCTTGAGCTTTCGCACCTTTTTCGCATCGCCGCCGGCTTTTGCGCGCAGCTTTTTGTTTTCAATCGCGTGCTCGGGCGCCTGTGCCACCACGCTGCCGAGGGTGTCGAAGCCTCGCCGGCCGGCCCGCCCCGCGATTTGCTTGAAGTCGCGCACGCTCAGCACCTTGGTCTTTTCGCCGTCGTACTTGCAGAGCTTGGTGAAGAGCACCGTTCGGATCGGCACGTTCACGCCGACCCCGAGCGTGTCGGTGCCGCAGATGATTCGAAGCTTGCCTTCTTGGGCGAGGCGCTCCACCAGGCGGCGGTAGCGCGGGAGCATCCCGGCGTGGTGCACGCCTACCCCGTGATGCAGGAACTTCTTGAGCTCTTTGCCAAACGGCGTGTCGAAACGTGTCCCGACGAGGTCCTCTTTAATCGCGCGCTTCTCGTCCTTCGAAAGGAAGTCGATGCTCATGAAGCTCTGCGCCTGCTCGGTCGCAGCCCGCTGCGCGAAGTGGACGACGTAGATCGGGCCCTTGCCCTCTTCGAGCAGCTCGACCACGGCGTTCTGCAAGTTGTCTTCACTGTAGGTGAAGTCGAGCGGCACGGGGCGGTCGCTGCTCTTCACCAGGGTCGTGGTCACATCGGTGAGCTCGGTGATGGCCTCCTCGAACTGCCGTGTCTCACCGAGCGTTGCGCTCATCAGAAGAAAGCGTGCCTGGGGTAGGGCGAGCAGGGGGATCTGCCAGGCGACGCCGCGGTCGCGATCGGCGTAGTAGTGGAACTCGTCCATCACCACCCCGTCGACGTCGGCGCGCTCCCCTTCGCGAAGGGCCATGTTGGCCAAAATCTCTGCCGTGCAGCAGATCACCGGCGCATCGCGATTCACCGTGGCGTCCCCGGTCATCATGCCCACGCGCTGCGGCCCGAGCACCCTGCACAAATCGAAAAACTTCTCGCTCACCAGGGCCTTGATGGGCGCCGTGTAAAACGAACGCTCTCCGAGCGCGACCGAACGAAAATGCGCCGCCAGCGCGACGAGCGACTTCCCGGACCCGGTCGGCGTGTTGAGGATCACGTTGTTCCCGACGAAAAGCTCCATTATGGCTTCTTCCTGCGCCGGGTAGAGCTCGAGGCCCTCGTCGGTCGTGTAGTCCAAAAAGCGCGTGAGCAGCGTGTCGCCGTCGGCGTTTTCGCCGAGGTCGTCGAGGTAGCGGTCGAGTGCGCTCACGCGTGCTCGCCAGCCGAGGCATCGAAATAGACGGCTTCGACCTTGTGTCCGTCGGGGTCGCGTGCGAACGCTCCGTAGTAACCCGGGCTGTACTGCGGCCGGGGCCCTGGCGGCCCATCGTCCGTCGCCCCCGCGGCCATGGCGGCTCGATGAAACGCCTGCACGGCCTCTTGGCTCTCCGCGATGAAGCAAATATGCGAACCGTTGCCGACGCTCGCCGGCTTGCCGTCGATCGGGAGCTGCACCCAGAACTCCGGGAACTGCTTTCCGTACGCCACTCCGAATGGATACTCCATCAGCTTTTTGCAGCCGAGCAGGGGCAGCACCGCGTCATAGAACGCGACGGCGCGAGGCATGTCGTTGGTTCCGATCGAGACGTGAGAGAGGATGCTGGGATTCTCGTTTTCCATAGTTGTTCCTGTGAATGAGCTTCACGCCTGCGTGCGCTTGCTGCGACAGACGCAGCGCGTCGAGCGCTTCGCGCGCAGTATATTGTAGGGTCCGCACATTGGCACGAGCGTTGCAGCGTTTCATTCGGCCCGGGCGTCGAAAGGTGTCGTCATGCTTAAAGTTGCTTTGGTCTTTCTTGGTCTTGCCTTTGCCTTCGCAGCGGTTGCGGCCTGCGATGGCTCTTCGGAATCGAGCTTCGAGGTTCTTCAGCCCGATTCACGCGCCGTCTTGCTCAGTGAGTCTAGCGGGGTCCCGGTCGGTGTCTTGGATGAGCAGCGAATCCTAGCCGGGGAGCAGCACATTCTCGTCTCGGGTTCTGATTCCGACGGTCGAGGCGTCCCCGAGGCTCGCTTGCTCCGGCTGGAGCTAGCTCCCGGCCCTCAGCTTCTGGAGCTCGGTGGCGACGACGAGGACGAGCCCATCGTCGTCGCCTTTGAAGCCGTCGCCGAGGACGAGATCGTCGGCATCGAGGTCCTTCAGCCCAACGAAGAGGAGCTCCGCCCCGGGACCTGGGTCGAGGTCGACGTGGTCGGCGTCACCGAGGAAGGCGCACAGGTTCGGAGCATCCATCCGCGCTTCCACGCAGAAGGCGACACGCACCTCGGCTACTTCGCGTACCGCTTCGATCCCGATGCGCCCCGTCGAACGCTAGAAATCGAGGCTCTCGACCGGCTCCAACGAACCCTGTTCCGGGGCCTGCCCAGAAATAAGGCGAAGCCGGCTAACGTGGTCAGACGCTAGCCGGCTTCTATCAACGGGCTCCACAGAGTGGGGGGAGGCCAAGGCGGGCACCGTCTTTTCGGAACGCATTTTCGCCTGACTCTGGATGGGATGGTGGGCTCATCCATTGCCCTACGTTCCGTACCACTGGTGCCCGCCTCGCACCGAATGACATCCCGGAAGCTAACCGCCCTATGCGTACCGCCGGCGACAAAAGCCGGTACCGATCGCGCCACAGTTTGTAAAACTTCACCCCTCGGGCTTGTAATTCGCCAAACCCTGTGGATCGATTGCGCCCAGTGGGCGACTCACCTGAAAATGCCAGGACCCATTCTGGCCTGAGAGTGTCGGGCGCGTGGGCGCGCGGCGTGGTGAACGCATTCGAGGCCCTCGGCTTGGACGTCGAAGCGCTTTGCGACGAAATCGGCATGGATCTCGCGATCTTCACCGATACATCGGGCAGGCCGCCTCGCGATGCCCTCGGCCGGTTCTGGCGCGCCGCCTTGGCCGAATCCGGGGACAGGCACCTCGGGCTGAGCGCGGGCGAAGTCTGGGGCGCGCGCGCCGACCATTTGGTGATTCTGCTGCTGACGAGCGCAGAGACCGTCGGCGAAGGCCTCGAGGCGAGCCTCAGATTTCAAGAGCTGCTCTCCCACGGCCGCGTGCTCAGCCTCATCGAGCACCCAAGCTCTCACACGCTCCAGATGCACAAGGTCGAGGACGAGCTCCCGATCACGGTGCACGAGGTCGAGTTCCTTGCGGTCATGTTGATGAAGGTCCTGCGCTTTGCCACGGCTGGCCGCTTCGCCGCGCGCGAGGTTCACTTCGAGCATCCGTATCGCGGGAACATCCCGCAGTACACGCACGCTTTCGGCTGCTCCGTGCTGTTTGGCCAGGAGAAGTCGGCCATCCTCATCGACGACGAGGCCTGGTCCTTGCCGTTGGTGCACCGCAACGAGGCGCTCCACGGGGAGCTTCGCGGCGTCGCCTCGGGGCTTCACGCAGCCTCGACTCGCATACGTTCATCGACGTCGTTCGGGATCGCATCAAGATGCTGCTCCCGCGAGGCCAGTCGAGCATCGAAGCGGTGGCCGCCGCGCTTCATACGACGCCCCGAACCCTGCAGCGGCGCCTTCAAGACTCGGACACGAGCTTCCGCGCGCTAGTGGACGCGGCCCGCAAGTCGATTCTAGTTGGTTGCGTCGAGCGCAATCAGACGCCCGACGAAATCATGCGCCATGCCGGCTACACGAATGTCCGCAGCTTCCGACGTGCTATGAAGCGCTGGAACCTGCCGGACCAACCATGAAGCACCGCACCGCGCATACTCTTTTGGCACTTCTGATCGTGCCGCTCCTCGGCTGCGCCGCGCTCGGCCTCTCGGGCGGCGGGTCGATTCCCAATGTGAAGCCTCCGAAGGTCAGCATCGCCTCGGTGAGCATGGCCAAGATGCCGTCCAATCGCGACCTGGCGAGCTACTACTGCGCGCAGTACCTCGGCCCGCTCATCTGCCGCGCGTTCGGGCCGGTGCCGAAGACCTCGGACATCGAGTTCGCCTTCGACGTCGAGCTCGCGATGGCGAATTCGAGCAAGGTGCCCCTGCCGCTGGTGCAGACCCTGTTCGCGTTCACCGCGTTTCCGGGGGCCCAAGACGCCCAAAACCTCGGCACCGTCTGCCTGAGCTTTTGCGAGGACCCGAACAACTGCCGGCAGGATGCCAACGCGTGCCGGTCGGACGAGCCCGAGATTCGCGACATCCGCGACTTCGCGAACGCGGCGAGCGGCTTCTTGATGGCCACCGCCCTCGGCGAACGCAAATTCAGCGACCTGCGCGTGCGCACCGTGCCGCCCAACGACGAGATGAAAATGGTGGTCCGCCTTGGGCTCGACCCCGTTCAGATGGTCGGCCTGATTCGCCAGCTCGGCAAAGGCGAGCTCGACCGAATCAAAAAAGGCCAGATTCCAGAGTTCACCATCCCCTACGAAATCGAGGGGACGGCCTGGGTCTCGGTCCAGTCGCTGGGCCGCCTCGCGACGGGCTTTGGGCCCGCCGCGGGGCAATGGCGGCTTCAGCGCGATTGACGGCCAGCTTAGATTGCGCCGTCGGTTTCCTGGACCAGCGTGAGTGTCGCTTGCCCTGAGCAGGGGAGCACGTTGAACCATAGGGTGATGGGGTCGTCATTCGCATCGACAAGAGGATCGCCATTCTCATCTTTGGTGCATGCATCGTCCCAGGCACTGCTGATGTCCTCCTCGGCATCGATCCAGATGGCGTTGATCGTGGTCTGCTCTTCGAGACTGAGGTTGGGATCGTCGAGCGTCAGCGTGAACGCATCGTCGAGCTCGACCACGCAGGGATCGTTGTTGGTATTCACCGAGAGGCCGGTGAGCAAGACGTCGTTTTGCGTCGGGTCGTAATCTGTTGGTTGTAACCTCGGCCGCTTGCTCCGGGGAGCCGACAGGGTTTATCACCATCGTGACAGTGCTACCGACGACAGTGATGACGGCCTCGAGCGGTTCACCGGGCTGGAAGAACTCGCAATCATCGGTGCCCTCGACCGCAAGATCGGTGCTCGTGTAGTTGTTCGGTCCGGTTGTGTCCGTGGTGTCACAGCCCATGGCGACACTCGCAACCAACGCGATCGTCAAGAATATTTTCTTCATTTGTCTATCCCTCTTTTGATCCAACGGCATTAGTAACGGCTACCCATGCCCTTGGTCGGTTTGCCCTCCTCCTGGGCTTTCTCCACGGCTTTTGACTTCGGTGGTGCCTCTGCCTTGGCCCTTGCCTCCGCGGCTTTCTTCTTCGCGCGAGCCGCGGCGGCCCTCTTCTTTGCAGCCGCCTCCTTTGCAGCGGCATCGGCTTCCGCGGCAGCAGCATCCTCTGCGTCGGCGGCGGCATCGGCTTCCGCGAGCGCAGCCGCGGCGGCTTCCTCGGCTTCAGCCAGGTCCGCATCGCAGGCTTCCAGCGCGGCCTCGAGCTCGCTCAGCGCCGTGGCCTGCTTCTTTGTCGTCTCTGCGATAGCCGTCTTCAGGGCTTCGAGTGATTCGACGGTTGCCTCGCCGACCAGCTCGGGCGTCGCGACGGCGACGTCCTTGCTCTTGATGACGGCAGGCTCGCCCTTGGTCTTAGCGACCTCGGCCTGGCAGTCTTCGATCTCGCCGGCGATCTTGGTGAGCTCTTCGTTGCTCGCCTTTGCCGCTTCGAGTTGCTGATTGGTCAACTCCTGCAGCGCCTTGACTGCAGTATCGTCTTTTTTCGTGCAGCCGAGCATTCCGCCGACCACCACGAGCGCGGCCAAGACGGCCACAATCCATTGCTTCGATTTCACAGGTTCCTCCATTTTCGCGTCACTCACATGCAGCTCCGGGTCAGTCGGACGACATTCGCATCGTTCCAGCACACCGACCCCGCTTGCCCTATCCCCGTGTTGAGCCAATCGTGACTGCCCAACGCACATTTGCATAGCTCAGTCCGCTCTGGTGCCGCAAGGGCTAGACCCGGAGCAAAAACCCTGAAAGGGTGATTTCATTCATACTTTCGGCGCTTTGTGGCTAGGGCCCACGAACTTCCGCCGCCGTCCAGCCGTCGTTGCGATGCACGGTATGGCTCGCCCGGTGCTCCTCGCCGGCCTTGTCCCAGTCGGCTTTGGCCCGGTGTGCCCGGGACTCGATCTTCCCGCGCTTCCAGGAAACCCACTCGGTGCAGCCGCGCAGGTCGGGCTTGGCAGCGACCCGGTCGCGGATGGCGGGCGGAAAGGCTTCGAGGGGTTGGTCGGCGCGGCGGAGCACCTTGATGGCGACCGGCCTCTTCGCGTTTACCCGTGTACGGAGATCAACCACATAGGTTTTCCCCGCGCTGAGCCGCACCTCCATGAGCTGTACGGTTGGTGGCGCCGTGCCGGTGATGACCATCAGCGCATGCTTACCCGGCCAAAGGGGCGCAGCCGTCTGCCAGCCGTTGTCGAGCACCGCGATGCACCGGCCTGCCTGATTGACGATGTGCATCGTCACTTCGCTGGCTTGCCTCCGCCGGGGACGTGAAAAAACGAGCAGCGCCTGGTCGGGCGGAGCCGCGTAGGGCGCTCCGACGGTCTTTGGAATTTGGGCCTCGGAGGCCGAGGTCGCACCCAGCAACGCAATGAGCAGCGCGCCGACGACAGAACGGGCTCGACCGGAGGTGCGGTTCATCTGTGACCTATCTCGCATGTCACGACGCCGGCAACCAGTCGGATTCGGGCCATTCCCGCATGGTTGCGAGGACTTCGCATTTTGGCCGATGGATGCAGGCAGGAGCCCTCGTTTTTCGCAATACTGTAGCGGTGCGCACTTCAAAAGGGGGGGACGGGGCGCCCACGCTCCCGTCGGCTTCGGATTCTCCTATGCCGCGGATCGGCGAGGTCTTGGATTCTCGCTACCGCATTACCGGGGTTCTCGGCTCCGGCGGGATGGGGTGCGTCTACCTCGCGGAGCACGTTTCGATTAAGCGGCCGCTCGCGCTGAAGCTCTTGCACCCCGAAGTGGGCGAGATCGACGAGGTCACCAAGCGATTCGAGCGTGAGGCGTTTGCCATCGGGCGCGTCGACCACCCGAACTGTGTCAACGTCTCGGATTTCGGCAAGCTTTCGGACGGCACTTTTTACATGGTCTTGGAGTTGCTCGACGGCGTGCTGCTTTCCGACTTGCTCGAGCGGGAAGATCGGCTGAACTGGAAGCGCGTCTTGCACATTGGCCGCCACATCCTGAGCGCGCTCGACTACGCGCATGGCGCGGGGATTATTCATCGCGACGTCAAACCCGAGAACGTCATTTTGGTCGAGCACGACGAGGACCCGGACTTCGCCAAGATCCTCGACTTCGGCATCGCCAAGCTCCACGACGACGTCGCCAATCAAGACAGCGATACGAGCCCGCTGGGCAACGATGCGAAGCTCACCCAGCATGGCGTCACCATCGGCACGCCCACCTACATCGCGCCCGAGCAGGCGTACGCGCAGTCCGTCGATGGGCGGGCCGACCTCTATTCGCTCTCGGTCATGATGTACGAGATGATTACGGGGGTGCCGCCTTTCGATTCCGACGACGTCGGCAGCCTTCTGCGGATGCACGTTTCGGCTCCCGTCCCCCGTTTTGAAGAGGCTGCGCCGGATCTCGATGTTCCGGAGGCCGTCGAACGACTGATTCGGCACGGCCTCGAGAAAAAAGCGTGCAACCGCATCGGGAGCGCGGCAGAGTACATCGAGCGCGTCGACGAAGTCCTGCGCGAGGAGGGGCCCAACCAGTCCGGGCTTCGCGCGATTCCGTCGATTGTCGTCGATGGTTTCCGCGATACGCTGACCTCGTCGGCCGGTCGGGAAGGCGGCAAAAAGAAGCCTCTCAAGCGCGTCGTCGCGGCCGCGCTCCTCGTCCTCGCGTTGATTTCCATCACGACCTTCGCCTTCGGGCGCAAGGGACCGGATTATCTTCCTAACGGCCCGCTCTTGCCCATTGGTTCGACGGCCTACGGGCCCGAGGCCGAGACGGCCGCAGCGATGCTTTCGCAGGGCCGGCCCCAAGCAGCGGTTGCGTACCTCATGGGTCATCAGCAAGACCTTCGCGAGGCGCCGTATGCACAGATGGTTCTCGGTCACGCGCAGGCCAGCTCACAGCGCAGCATCTTGGCGCTGGCCGCGTATGCCAAAGCGGTGGAGCTCGAACCCAAGCTTGCCAAAGACAAGCTCATGCGCACCAACGTCGCGCTGATTTTGGACAAGAACGCGCCAGGCGTGGTCGACGATGCGATCGAGCTCCTCGGTGTGCTCGCTTCGGTTGGAGACGATGCGACCGCCGCCGACCAGCTCATCGACCTGGCCTCCTCCTCAAAGGACACGCGGCGACGCCACAAAGCCATGGCCGTCGCTCAAGAGGTCGACCTCGGCGACCGGGTCGACCGACTCGGTTCGTATCTGCTCGACCTCGAACGGGGCGAAGACTGCGCGGCGCGCAAGCAAGCGGTGGCGAAGCTGCGCACGCTTGGCGATAAGAAAGCCATCCCGGCGTTGCGCACCGCAAGAAAGCGCATCCGCACCGAGGGCGGCATCATCAAGCGCAGGGTCAACACCAACGCCTGCCTTCGCACCGACGCGTCCGAGGCCATTCGGTACCTCAAGGGCCTCTAGGTTTGCGCCCGAGGCCTGCGCGTCGCATTCCTCATCCGAGATGAGGATGGTGGCCCCGATCCGAACCCACAGTGCAGTCTGGCTTTGCTTTTGCATTTTGACGCTGGCCTTGGCTGGCTGCGGCCGTTCATCGGCGGGTTGCTCTCCTGGCGCCGCGGGTGCGGGCGGCGCTGCAGGTTCAGGGGGCATAGGAATCGACTTGGCCATCGGTGAGCCTACAGCGGCCGCCCCGCTGGTCTTGGATGAAGGGCAAGAAGTGCTCTTCGTCGGCGGATTCCTTTCCGAGCTTTATGAAGAGCTGAGCGTCAACCTCGAAGACCAGATCAACGAGGCGCTTCAAGACGCCGCGCGCACGCTCAACGTGCACATCGACTTACCCTTGGCTCGGGACATCGACATTCCCATCGGCGATTCGATTGCCAATGCGCTTCCGCGCGTCGATTTGCCGATCCAGCCAGGAGGCTTCGTCACGTTCTACAGGCAGATGCAATACTTCGATGCGCAGGGAATCGCCTATCGGAATTTGTCGGCGGAGTCCGAGGCGTTCGATACCTCAGCGAGTGTCGAGCACAACGCTGCCGCCCTTTTGAAGGTTCTTCGAAGCACCAAGAAGCAGGTCATCATCGTCTCGCACAGCAAGGGCAGCCTCGACACGCTCGAGGCGCTGCTCGGTGCGCCCGAGCTCGTCGGGACGAAGGTCATTGGCTGGGTTGCGATTCAAGCCCCGTTCTACGGATCACCGGTGGCCGACTCGACCTTTGCCCCGGTCAACGGCTTTCTACTCGAAGCGCTTGGCGGAAACGGCCAGTCGGTCGAGGATTTGAAGACAAAAGTGCGCGAGCCCTACATCGAGGCCAACAAGGTTCGAATCGAGGCGCTCACCGCCCGCATCCCGGTGATTTCCGCATACTCGACCTACGAAGCCACCGGTGGCGTGACCGGGTTCGCCAGCACGTTTGCGAGCAGCATCTTCAACGCAGGCCTCGTCTCGGAGATCAGCACGATCGTCGTCCGCAACTACCGTGAGTCTCCCCGCGACCTTGCGCGCGTCGTGGCCGCGTCGACGAGCGCGGCGATTCGGCTGGTGCGCAAACGAACGGCCGGCGCACTCCGCGAAGCGATGGCGACCATTGGGCTGGTGGACTTCACCAACCTCTACATGGACGACGTCTTGGATCTACCCAACGACGGGCTCGTGCCGCAAGCGAGCACAGAGCTGCCGGGCGCGATTTCCGCCGAGCTCGCGACCGGCGACCACGCCAGCCCGGTGATGGATGTGGACCCGTACAAGAACTTCTGGTCGGTAGCGGAACGAAATGCGGTTACGGTGGAGCTGATTCGCGAAGTATGGAGGCTCACCAAAACGGCACGCCAGTAGCATTCCAGGTTCGGAATATGAGCTGGCCCACACTGAATGCAGTTGCGCCTCTGGCAGAGCAATCTGGGCAAGACAGCTGCACCCTCGTTCGTGTAGTTTCGGGGCGCCCTCGGGTCGTGACCGTGGTGGCGTTAGGTAGGCATTCATGATTCTCAGAGCATTTTCATCCGCGTTTCTCATGGCTTCCGTTTTGCTCTTGCAGAGCTGCGGGACCGGCACCTCGCCCGGCGATCCCGAGCTCGCCGCCGTTCTCGATGCCGCTGCCGATCGAGAAGGCGTCGCGCACGGCGACTGTCGCGACGGCTGCGCGGCCGCGGCGCTTGCGGTTTTCGATGAGTGCACGGCGGAGGGCGAGCACCGCGAGGCTTGCTTTGGCCGGGCGATTCACAGCTTCTACGAGTGCGGCGGCAAGTGCGAGCCGATGACCTGTGAGGACCGATGCCAGGCCCGAGTCACCGAAGAATTCGCCGAGTGCATTGAGCTGACCGGCAACGAGGAGGCCTGCGGGATCGAATCGCGCGAGCTCCTGAAACTCTGCATCGACGAGTTTTGCGGCGAGCCTGAGCCGGAGCCGGAGCCGACGACCTGTGAAGAGGGCTGCGGGAAGCTCGCCGAGCATGTCTACGATGCCTGCATGAAGAAGATCGACTCCGAAGAGCGCTGCGCGGGGATGGCCCACCGCGTTTTAGAGCACTGCATCGACCGCTGCGAGGGGCATCCTTGCGACTGTGACGACGATGACCACGGCGACGGTCACGGCGACAGTGACAGTGACAGTGACAGCGACAGCGACAGCGACAGTGACAGCGACAGTGACAGCGACGGCGACAGCGACAAAGACAAAGACAAAGACAAAGACAAGCACTGAGGGAGCGGCCCGATTTCGAGGGCAAGGGTCGCGGGTCAGGCCGCGCGGGCTTGGTTTTGTGCTAGCGTCCCGCCGCTTCGATGCGCGTGCTTACGCTCAACGTCAATGGTCTTCGCGCTGCCGCGCGCAAGGGGTTCTACGAATGGCTCGGGCGCCAGGATGCGGACTTCGTTTGCCTGCAGGAGATCAAAGCCCGGCCTGAGCAGCTCGCCGAGGCGGAGCTCGCGCCGGCCGGCTACCATGCCTACTACGAACCGGGCGAGCGCAAAGGGCACAACGGCGTGGCGGTCTTTGCGCGCGCCGAGCCGGACGAGGTCATTCATGGCTTCGGCTCTGCGGAGTTTGATCCGGAGGGGCGCTACATCGAGGCGCGGTTCGGCGACGTGAGCATCGCGTCGGTGTACGTGCCGGCCGGGACGAGCGGGCAGGTGCGCTTGGAGGCCAAGTTCCGATTCATGGACGAGTTCGCTGCGCACCTCGCTGACCTGGCCGCGAGCGGCCGCCACTGCATCCTGTGCGGCGACTGGAACATCGCCCACAGGGAAATCGACCTCAAGAACGCGAAAGCCAACCAGAAGAACTCCGGCTTTCTCCCCGAAGAGCGCGCCTGGCTCGACCAGGTCTTCGGGCCCATCGGCCTCGTCGACGCGTTTCGACGCGTCAACACCGAACCCGAGCAGTACAGCTGGTGGTCGCAGCGGCATCCGACCACCCGCGAACGAAACATCGGCTGGCGTTTGGACTACCAGGTCGTCACCCCGGGAATCGGCGACTGCGCCGTCGATGCATCAATCCCCCGCGAACCGCGCTTTTCCGACCACGCGCCGGTTATCATCGACTACCGGTAGCAAAAGCGGTTACAAGGTTGGGTCATGAGATTCTTGGTTTGGATGGCGCTTGGTTCCCTGGTGTTCGGCCGCGGGCGGCGCGGGCGGCGCCGGCGGGTTCGGCGGCTTTGGCG
This sequence comes from uncultured delta proteobacterium, assembly GCA_963712235.1. Taxonomy (GTDB): domain Bacteria; phylum Myxococcota_A; class Polyangia; order Polyangiales; family Houyiibacteriaceae; genus SG8-38. The sequence goes on along the minus strand of CAVQHC010000017.1, from coordinate 12,325 downwards.
GTAACGGCGGGTTCGGCGGCTTTGGCGGTATCGGCGGCGTCGGCGGCAACGGCGGCGTCGGCGGGTTCTCGGGCGCCGGCGGCATGGCCGGTGCGGGAGGAACGGGCGGGTCCGATGGCAACATCTGCCCGAACCTGAACGTCATCAACGCGATCCCCTCGACGATTCAAGCCCCCAACAACAGCACGTTGGTCCAGACCCGTGCGCAGGAGACCGACGGCTTCCCGATGCCCGTGCTGCTGACCTTGAGCGCGCTCTGGGGAAGCTTTGAGAACACGGAGAATATCCCGATGCCGAACAACGTCGTTGGCCAGGACGCCACTTACGTTTGCGACCGCCCAGGCCCGGTCGAGATCTGCGTCGACGCGACCGATGGCCTATGCGTCAAGACCCTTTGCACCACGGTCACCTGCCCCGAACCCTAATGCCTCGACCCGCGCCTCCGATCTGCAACATGAAGACCCCTCTACAAACCTTCTGGACTTCGCTCGCCGCCGCCGCCTGCGCTGATGCTGGCGTCTCCGCGCCCAGCCGCTGCCTACGACAACGCGGACTTCATTGCGCCTGAAAACGAAGCGCGCGTCGTGTTCATTCAAAACCTTTACGAAGATCGCGCCGAGAGCTTCATCGTCTTCGACGCGGACAAGCAATGCGTGGCCGAAGTAGGCGGCCGACAGGCCGAGGTCATCCCGATGAAACCCGGGAAGTACACCCTCTACATCGCCAGCTTTCGGAACCAACGCATCGAGCATCGACCTCGCCGCCGGTCGCACCTACTTCATCCGCCTCAACTCAATCGCCAAAACTTCCAACCGAGCTACCGAGGTGACCCTGGTCCAGCGCCGCACCGAATCGTTCAAGCTCATCAAGACCTGGCTCGAAGGTGCGCGCGTCACCCACGGGCGTGACGACACGTGCCGAGGCAAACCACTCAAGGAGCGGCAGAACCGAATCATCCGCCGCATCAACGACGCCAACTCCGCCTGGAAAAACGGCGACGAGATTTACCACTACCGCTACACGCTCCTCAAAGAGGACGGCCTGACCGCCAGCGAGGTAGGCTGGCTCTGAGGGAACCGATGAGCGACGCAGGGCAAGTGAGCGCTAGCGCAGCCGAGGTCTACGACGAGTTTTTCTTGCCAGCGCTTTTCGCAGCCTGGGCGCCTCGGCTGGTCGCGGCTGCGGCGCTTCAACCCGGGCAGCGCGTCGTCGACGTGGCGTGCGGCACAGGCGTCCTTGCGATGGTAGCCGCGCTCGCCACATCTCCGGGCGGGCACATTGTCGGCGTCGATTTGAACCCTGGCATGTTGGCCGTGGCTCGGCGCAAGGCGCCAAACATCGATTGGCTAGAAGCGCCCGCCGAAGCCCTCCCGTTCGAAGCCGAAAGCTTCGATGCCGCCGTCAGTCAGTTCGGCTTGATGTTCTTCGAAGACAAGCCAGCGGCGATTGCAGAGATGTGGCGAGTCGTTCGCCCAGGAGGCCGTCTCGTCATCGCGGTTTGGGATTCCCTCGACAACACGCCTGGCTACTCGGCCGTCACCTCGATCCTGGCCCGCCTGTTCGGCGACGCTGTGGCGGCCTTGCTGAAATCGCCTTACTCACTTGGCGACCCGAACACCCTTCGCGCTCTCCTCGCGCGCGCCGGCGTCACCGACCTCGAGGTCCAGCGCATGCCGGGCGAGGCCTGCTTTCCATCCATTCGTGCCTGGATGCATAGCGACGTTCGCGGTTGGACGCTCGCCAACGAGCTCGATGACGAGCAGTACGAACGGCTGGTCGCAGAGGCCGAGGTCGAGCTGAACCGATTCGTGACCGCCGACGGCTCCGTCCGATTCGCACATCCCGCGCTCATCGCGAGCGCGCAGAAGCCCTAGGCCCGCCCGGGTTGAGGTAGAGTCTCGCAAAGTCATGGCTCGCACGCACCGTCTCTCCAAGTCTCGATTCACCGCCGGGCTTCAGTGCCACCGGCAGCTCTGGTGGAAAGTGCACGAGCCGCGTGCGCCCGAGCTTCGGCCCGACGCGGCCCTTCAAGCCGTCTTCGACATGGGCAATCGCGTTGGCGCGCGGGCACGCGAGGAGTTCCCGGACGCCGTGCTCATCGACTTCGACTACCGCCATGCGCTGGCCGCCGTCCAACCCACCCGCCGCGCCATCGACGCCGGGGCCTCGGTCATCCTCGAGGCGTCGTTCTTCGAAGACGGCATTTTCGTCGCCGTCGATGCGCTCTCCAAAGAAGGCGATGGCTGGGTGCTCACCGAGGTCAAAGCCACCACGCGGGTCAAGCCGCAGCACATTCCTGACGCCGCCGTGCAGGCCCACGTCGTCGAGAAGGCGGGCCTCCCGGTCGTGCGGGTCGAGCTGATGCACCTCAACCGCGAACACCGGCATCCGAACCAGGGCCCGCTCTTCATCCGGGCCGACATCAGCGCCGAAGTCGCGGCTTTGCGTAGTGACATCGCCGCCGAAGCGAGCGCGCAAATGCAGATGCTTTCAGGCGAGCTCCCGTACGTCGAGCCCGGCGCGCACTGCAGGTCGCCGTACGAGTGCCCGTTTCTCGACCGATGCGTTGCGCCCGCGCCCGAGCACCGCATCGACGAGCTCAACGGAATCCGGGTGAAGAAGCTCGACGAGCTTCGCGAGGCCGGCATCGAAACCGTCGACCAAATCCCCAGCGACTTCCCGCTCGAACCGCTTTGGGCGCGCCACCGCGCGGCCGTCCTTCGAAAGCAGCTCATCGTCGAGCCCGGCCTCCGCGAGGTGCTCGACGGGTTTCGCTACCCCATCGCCATGCTCGATTTCGAAACCGTCGGCGCCGCCTTGCCCGTCTGGAACGGCTGCAGCCCGTTCGGCTCGGTCCCCGTCCAGTTCAGCGTGCACACCCTTCACGAGGACGGCGAGGTCTCCCACAGCGCATACCTCGCCGACGGCCCGGGCGACCCGCGTCCCGGCGTCGCAGCGGCGCTGGTGGAGGCCTTGAAAGGAGCCGAAACCATCCTCGCCTGGCACGCCAGCGTCGAGAAGCGCTGCCTGAGCCAGCTCGAAAAAGCGTGCCCCGAGCACGCGCCGGCCCTGCGCGAGCGCGCTCGCCAAAGTCGACGACCTGCTCGTCGTCTTCAAAAACCACCTCTACCACCCCGACTTCCACGGCAGCTTCAGCATCAAAAACGTCGTCCCCGCACTGCTCCCCGACATGGCCTACGACGACCTCGACGTCTCCGACGGCCAACTCGCCTCAGTCGCTCCTCGAACAACTCCTCTGCCGCCCCGAAGAACTACCCGAACAACAAAGAACCCCCCTCCAAACCCAACTAACCGCCTACTGCAACCATGACACCGCCGTCATGGTCGAACTATTCAAACTTCTGGGGACACGCTCCACCCCCACGAGCCCCCTGATATCAAGCACTTGAAGAGCACACCGCGAAAACCCAGCGGAGGATAGCCATTCAAACCATCGAACCTCTTTATCTCGCGCTCGCAGCCATCCCCGCGCTGCTGGTCGTCTTCATTTTGTGGAGGTGGTCCGCCGGCGCCCGCCACAGCTTGGCAGCGTTGGCGCGCATGCTCATCCAGCTCCTCCTCATCGGCTACGTCCTCGTCTACATCTTCGAAGCCGACGTCTCCTGGATCGTCCTCGCCGTCATGTCGGTCATGGTCGTCGCCGCAAGCTGGATCGCGCTTCGCACCGTCCCCGAGCTCCGGCCCAAGCTCTACGGCTACGCCTTCCTCTCCATCCTCGTCGGCGGCGGCTTCACCGTCGTCTTGATTACGCAGGCGGTCTTGACCCTCGACCCCTGGTACGAGCCCAGCTTCATGGTCCCGCTCGCCGGCATGATTTTCGCCGCCTCCATGAACTCCGTCAGCCTCGCGGCCGAGCGCATGCTCGCCGAGCTCCGTCGCGGCGTCCCTTATCTCGACGCAAGGCGCATCGCCATGCAGGCCGGCCTCATCCCCATCGTCAACACCTTGTTCGCCGTGGGCCTCGTCTCACTCCCAGGCCTCATGACCGGCCAAATCCTCTCCGGCGTCTCCCCGCTCATCGCCGTCCGCTACCAAGTCATGGTCATGTGCATGATCTTCGGCGCATCCGGCCTGTCCGCCGCCCTCTTTCTCACACTGCTAAAAACACGCGCCCTCGCCGGACAGCTCGCCGAACGCTGATTCGAGGTGCGCCAAAGTGCCCCCGCAAAGACCTAAGCGACCGTCACCAAAAGCGTTGCCACGAAACCCGACGCTGCATCGCCGCTCACCATCGCGAGTGGTGCAGGGTTGGCCCTTGCAATCCCGTCCCCAGCGTTCGGCGTGTCTTTCGGCCCGCGCGTATCGTAGGGCGGCATCGTGTAAATCTCCGCGGTCACATCTTCAGGAAAGTAAATCTGTGACGTCGCCTCGGTCGTGCTCGACGTGTGTACTTTGAAATGCATGTGCGTCGTCCGCCCCGGATACCAGCCCGGATAAATGCTAGCGAACTCCACAGTGCCGTCGACGTCGGTCACCTGCGTCCCGCGCAGAAACGTCTCCCCTGTCGTGTCGAGCCCACCCAGCTGCCCGTCAAAACCCGAGTAGACCCCGTCGGCATCGCAGTGCCACAAATCCACCGCCACATCCTTGAGCGGCGCGCAGTCGGTATTCTGCACCTGCACCACGACACTCAGCGGCGTGCCTGCCTTGCCCCCAGTGATGTCGCGGCGCAGCAAATCCAAATCGATGTAGAACGGCCCCGCGGTCTGCTGCGGGTACAGGGTACACGCATTGCCACCACTGCCGCCGCCAGCAGCCGCGCCACCGCTCGAGCTACACCCGCTAGCTCCCACCAAGGTCGTGGTGGCCACGCCGGCCAACACATTGCGTCCAAACTCTCGTCTCGTAAGCGGCATGAAAGGACAGTGTAGCGCCAGAAGCCCGGCGCGTCCCTTCTTCCTTGCCGAGTCGAATCCAACTTCGCTAGTCTAGCCCCACCGTGTCAAACGCCGACCGATTCCGAAAAGCCATCATGTGGCTCGGTGTCATCTTTCTTCTCGTAGGCGGCTTCGGCTCCCTGTCCGCCGGTTCGCTCACCGCCACCAGCATCATGGCGCTCAGCTTGGCCAGCGCGCTTCTGCTCCTCGACCTCTCCGGCAAACCCAAACCTCGCTCGGCCAAATCGTACATCGGCTTCGGCCTGCTTGCCGTCGCCGTCGGCGCTGCGTTTGTGATGGTCTACGAGCTCATCGCCCGGTAGCCGCTCGCATGCAGCCGCTCAGGCCCGGAGCCGATACCCCGTCTTGAAGATCCAGCGCACCAGCAGCAGGCACGCGGCCAAAAACAGCAGAATCATCCCCGCGCTCAAGGTCACGCTCACATCGGCGATGCCGTAGAAGCTCCAGCGAAACGCGCTAATCAAATACACAACCGGATTGAGCAAGGTCACCTTCTGCCAAAACGGCGGAAGCATGTCGATGGAGTAGAAGCTCCCGCCCAGAAACGTCAGCGGCGTGACAATCATCATCGGCACGACCTGCAGCTTCTCGAAGCCGTCCGCCCAAATGCCGAGGATGAACCCGAACAAACTGAACGTCACCGCGGTGAGCGCCAAAAACCCGACCATCCAGAACGGATGCACAATCTCGTAGTCGACGAAGAGTCGCGCCGTCAGCAAAATCAAAAACCCAAGCACCATCGATTTGGTGGCCGCCGCACCGACGTAGCCAATCAGAATTTCCACATACGAAACCGGCGCCGACAGCAACTCGTAAATCGTCCCCGAAAACTTCGGCATGTAAATCCCGAACGACGCATTCGAGATGCTCTGGTTCAGCAAGGAAAGCATCGTCAACCCGGGCACGATGAACGCGCCGTAACTCACCCCGTCAATCTCCACCATCCGCGACCCAATCGCCGAGCCGAACACCACGAAGTAGAGCGACGTCGACAGCACCGGCGAGACGACGCTCTGCATCAGGGTTCGCCCCGTCCGCGACATCTCGAACAAGTAAATCGCCCGAATCGAGTAATAGCTCATCGGTCCTCGTTCACGAGGTTCACGAAAATCTCCTCGAGTGAGCTCTCGCTCGATTGCAGGTCTTTGATGTGGATTCCGTTCTCGTTCAGCTTTCGCAAGAGCCCGGCGATTCCCGTGTGCTCGTGCTGCGCGTCAAAGGTGTAAATCAACTCGTTTCCGTCCTCCGAACGCTCGATGGGCAGTGCAGCGAGCTCATCCGGAATCCGCGCGAGCGGGCTCTGCAAGTGCACCGTCAGCCGCTTTTTCCCGAGCTTGTGCATCAGGGTCTCTTTGTCCTCCACCAAAATGACCTCACCCTTGCTCATCACCCCAATCCGGTCGGCCATCTCTTCTGCTTCCTCGATGTAGTGCGTGGTCAAGATGATGGTCACGCCGCTTTGCCGAAGCCCGCGAACCATCTCCCACATGTCGCGCCGGAGCTCGACGTCCACCCCCGCGGTCGGCTCATCGAGAAACAAAATCATAGGCTCGTGCGACAGCGCCTTCGCAATCATCACCCGCCGCTTCATCCCGCCCGACAGGTCCATGATTTTCGAATCCTTCTTGTCCCACAGCGAAAGCTGCCGCAGCAGCGCCTCGATTTTCGCCGGGTCAGGGGCCTTGCCGAACAGCCCTCGGCTGTAGCTCACCGTCGCCCACACAGTTTCGAAGGCGTCGGTCGAAATCTCCTGCGGCACCAGCCCAATCATCGACCGCGTCGCGCGATACCCCGACACCACATCGTGCCCATCGACCCGCACCACCCCCGAGCCCGGGTTCACAATCCCGCAGATGATGCTGATCAGTGTCGTCTTCCCCGCCCCGTTCGGCCCCAAGAGCGCAAAAATCTCCCCGCGCTCGATGTCGAGGTCCACGTCGACCAGCGCTTTGAACCCTGACTCGTACGTCTTGTTGAGCTTGGCGACAGAGATGACCGGTTGCATGAAAAACCCCAGACGCGTGCTCTAGCACAAACCGCTGCGCTTTCGGCTCAATGCAGAATTCGAGGCACTACGCGTCGTCCCCGCAGGTGTCGGCACGCCTGACAGCCCTTCATCGCTCAGCTAGGTTCCGCCGGTGAACGACCCCGCCAAAGCCACCGCCGTGCGCATCATCGGAATCGACTGCGCAACCGTCGCGAAGAAGGTCGGCCTCGCACTTTGCGTTGTTGGCGAGGGTCGCCCGCGGCTCGACCAGCTCTTGGTCGGCGAAAGCTGGCCCGCAATTGACGAGCAAGTCGCGCACTGGGCCACAGATAAAACGCTTCTTGCAGTCGACGCCCCCCTAGGCTGGCCCGCGCCGATGGCAGACGCATTGCATAGCCATCGCGCAGGCGCCGAGCTCCCGCACGCCACCAACACCTTGTTTCGCCGCAAAACCGACGACGTCGTCGCGGCGCATCTGGGCAAGCGACCCCTCGACGTCGGCGCCGACCGCATCGCGCGCACGGCGCACACTGCTCTTGCGTTCCTTGCACGGTTGCAAAAAACACTCGGCAAGCCCATCCCGCTCGCGTGGCGGCCTGGGTCCTTGGAAAGCCTTGCGGCCATTGAAGTCTACCCGGCCGGCACCCTCGCAGCCCGCGGCCTTCCGCACTCCGGCTACAAGGCGCGCACCATCCACGCCTCCGAGCTCAGGCAACAGCTCGTCGATGCCGTTCGCCAGCAGCTTTCGGTCGACGACGACGCAGCCATCCTCATGGTGCAAAGCGACCACGCCCTCGACGCCGTCTTGTGCACCATTGCAGGCCTAGACTTCCTGGCGGGCGATGTGCTTCAGCCGAGCGATTTGGAGCTCGCCAAACGCGAAGGCTGGATCTGGGTCCCATCCCGAGTACGATCCGCCCCGTGACGAGGCATCGCACCCGAGCTGTTGAAGCGGGCGTCACCTACTTCGCCATCGTGTTCGCGGCGGGCTTCGCGCTTGGCACCGTGCGTGTCCTGCTGCTCGTCCCGCACGTTGGCGAGCTTCCCGCAGCCCTGCTCGAGCTCCCCGTCATGCTCGGCATCTCATGGTTCGTCTGCGCAAAGCTCATCGCCCGTTTTCAGGTCCCGCCGAGCATTCCCCCACGCCTGACGATGGGCGTCGTCGCACTCGGCCTCCTGATGCTCGCCGAGCTCGCCCTCTCGCTCACGGTCTTCGGCCGCTCGATGACCGACTTTGTCCAAGCCCTCGCAACCCCTCACGGCATGACTGGCCTGGCCGGCCAAGTTGTTTTCGGCCTGATGCCGGTCATCGTGAGACGACGATGAAGAGTCTTCTTTTCATCGCGCTCCTCACTCTGCTCCCGGCGCTCCACTTGGCCGCACCGCCGAGCAGCGCAGCGCAGCAGCCCAAGCTCGACATCAAATTCTTCTTGGGCTTCAGCGAGACGACCTACGTGGCCATGCTCGAGAGCGGCCGCGAACGAAACATCTTCCCAAGCTACCAGATCGGCTTCGGCGCGCGGCTCCGCAAAAACAAAGCGTTCATCGAAGTCCTCTTCTCCTTCAACCGATGGCTTTACGAGGGCGTGAACCCGGACCTCGGCGGAATCGAAACCCAGGTCAACTCCTTCGAGCTCCCTTTCCTAGCGGGCTACATCCCGTACAAGAACCCGTACTTCAAGTTGTTCCTGTACGGCGGCTACGTGAATCACTTCAACACGAAAATCATCCTTCGAAGAGATGGGCAGCCCTCGCTCCGGCTCAAACCCAAGGCCGACAACCTCGCCATCTACCAGGCCCTCGCCCGCTTCGGCGTAAACGTCGACCTGGCCATGTTCAACTTCGACATGAACTACTCCATCAGCCTCAACAGCGCGACGACCACCTCCTACCGGACCGGCTACCACCAGATTCAGCTCAACCTGGGGTACATCTTCTAGATGTGCGAGACACCCTGGTCTTTTTTTTCGGCGTTTGGTAGGCAGGGATCATGAAGTCCCAGATTTCCGCGTCCGCGGCGATGCTCGCATTCGCCGTTCTTTTGGCTGCTAGTCCTTCATGCAAATCGGGCGAGCCGGGCTCTTTTGAGTGCATCAACGATGGCGACTGCCCTCCGGCTTGTTCGTGCAACACCGATTTTGTAACGGTCGGGATCTGCGAGCGCTCGGGCACCGATTGCGGCGGCAGTTGCGATGCGGAATCCGGGTGTCCTCCGGAGCAGACGTGCCGACTGGATCGCACCGAGGGTGACGTCGAGTACTATGCGTGCAAGGGCGGTGACCTCGGCGCGACATGCACGAGCAACAACGGCTGCGATCCACAGGCGTCGAGTTTGGGGGCGTTTTGTTGCCTCGATGCTGCGACATGCGGGCCGAATTTGAATCAATGCGTCGAGGATTGCTCGACGTACTCGTCAGGCGGACAGGTCGGCGAGTTCGAGGGCGCCGACTGCGAAAACAACAGCGAATGCGGCGCCGGGTTGTTCTGCTGCTTGGTCCCGGACGCGGTCGGCAACTGCGACTTCGAGCTCGACCAGTCCTGCACCTGTCGTAGCAACACGATGTGAGCGGACGTCCCGAGGTTGACGTAATGGGCAAGGATATTCAACAGAGCGTAGAGCTCCCGGCTTCTCCTGATGCGCTCTTCGAGATGTATGTCGATGCGAAGCAGCACTCGGCAATGACCGGCAGCGAGGTGACGGTCTCGCACGAGCCTGGGTCCGCGTTCTCGGCGTTTGGGGGGGCGCTGACCGGGCGGATGGTCGCCACGGTCCCCGGCCGCCTCGTGGTGCAGACCTGGCGCTCGACCAGCTTTGGGGCGGACGACCCCGACTCGATCCTCGTCCTTGCGTTTTCGGAGGCACCGTCAGGCGGGCGGATTGACCTGGTGCACACCGGCGTCGCGCATCGCGACTACGAAGGCGTCACCGAAGGGTGGCGGAAGTACTACTGGGACCCTTGGCGGGCGTTCTTGGAGGCTGGCTAAACCCTTACATGAAGACCTCCACCACATCCGCCGTCCTCCCGTGCACCGCCGACGCCTTCTGGGCCACCTTCCTAGACGAGTCCTACCTCTGCACGCTCTACCTCGACGAGCTCGAGTCCCGCGCGTTCGACGTCCTCGAAATCGCGCGAGGCATCACGCAAACTCCGCATCGTCCCCAAGATGAACCTCCCCGCTCCCGTCGCGAAGCTCATCGGCGAAAGCTTCGCCTACGAAGAACACGGCACGCTCGACCGCGCGGCAAACCAGTGGACATGGCGCATGGTGCAGCCCGCGAACCTCGACCCCAAAAGCAAACCCCGAAAAGACGCCGTCACCATGCACGGCACCGTCCGCATCGAACCCTCCGGCGACGGCCATTGCCGCCGCACCGACCAGTTCACGGTCGAAGCAAAAATCTTCGGCCTCGGCGGCCTCATCGAATCGAGCATCGAAAAAGAGCTACAGACCGGCCGCGCCAAGGAGTACGCGTTTCTCGCGCGATGGGTCGAGAAGCGGGGTATCTGACGGGTAGGGCGATGGCCCGTCACTGACCACACTCGCGAGAAACGCGGAGCCGTGCGACGACGGCGCCGCCTTGCCCCGACTTGCGAAGATAGACGATGCCGTCGACGCTCAGGCTGCGTTCGACGTCCTGCACGCGACTGTCGAAGCCATCACTTGGCTCGATGAAAACCGTCCAGTCGACCGATCCATCGCCATCCGCATCGACCTCGACCGAAACCAGCGCGCTCGGCTCGATCTCGGACGTGACCTCGATCCGCACACACGACGCGCTGCTTTGCGCAGGCTGAGAGAGCAGCACCGAAGGCCCGATCAACTCGATGCCGTAGTCATGCGTGTGCCAGGTCGGCACCTTTCGAATCTCCCCCTCTTCGAGGTCCCAGGCGCAGAGCTGCTCGCCACACCAGAGCTGAAAACCGGCGTCGTCGATGAGGTCCGTCTCGCATGTGACCCCCGCGCTCATGAGGCAGGCCATCAGCGTGAGGCGCAGGGCGGCTCGGTTCATCGCGGCCTCCCGAAATGGGTGCTGAGGCCAGCCATCAGAAGGCCCCCGCCGCTTTGGTGCCTGTCACCAAGAAGATTCTTCGGCGACGGCGAATAGAAATAGCCCCCCTGCACATAGAAGCCGAAGTGCTCCGACGTCACTTCCAGCCCCCCGAGACCGGCCACGTTGAAACCGACGTCGACCTCGCGATAGCGGGTTTGGTCGGAGCTAGCGGTCGTTCGAACGTAGAGCCGTGACCCGCTGAAGGTCGGACCCACCCCGAACTGCACGTATGCACGGAACCACTCTCGCACCGGGAGGAAAGCCCGTGCATGCACATCGAGCGTCCACGAGCTCCACGTGAACACGTCGTCCGGCCCAATGCCGCTGTCGCGATACAACTTCCGGCGCTCGAGCAGGTTGGTCTGCAAGAGCACGCTGAAGTAGGGGAGCACGATTTTCTCGACCGCCGCGGAGAAACGGAAGCGGGAGACGGGCCGGTCCCGGCAACATGGGTACCCGTAAGGATACCCGTCCCCGAAGCCAAACGTTTCGAGCGTGCGAGTGTACGGCGTGCTCTCGTCCGGCCAGCCGCCGCCAAAGCCGACCTCGAGGCTCCAGGTCTGACCGGCGACGAAGGGCTCGTCCGCCTCGGCCGGCCCCGCGGTGAAGATGCCACCCAAGACCAACGCCGCCGCAAACCAACCTCTCAATCGCATGACCGAAACAGGTGCAAGTCCTGTGCCGAACGAAAACCGCAGCAATTGTCGTTGTCCGGCTGGCCGCAGGTATGACCAAAACCGCACGCCCTGTGCCTTCAGTTCACAAAGATTCGGGCGTTGCTCAATCTTCACGCGAGTGTGATTGGGATGCGCCACACCGAGTGAGCCGAGGGCAATTCCCTTGCGTCTCGGCATGGCACACCGATTGCAAACACCCACTGCATGTCTCTGCACAAAGCCCGTCCCATGACGCACGTTCACCATCGGCTCTCGGCTTTTCTTCTCTACGCCATGCTTTCGGCGTGTGCCGTGAGCGTGCTCGTCACCAGCGCTGCGTCCGCGCAGACAGGCTACCCGACCAAGCGCGAGCTGCGGCTTCAGTACGTTCCGACGGGCCGCACCATGGAAGAGGTTCAACGCGAGTACGATTCGATACGCCTGTGGGCGCCTGCCCTCGGAGTTCCGGTGTCGTACTTCACTGTGGGGGGCGGCTTGTCCATGATCGTGGCGGCCGACTTCGACTTCTGCTTCTACCCACCGTGCATCGACGAGCCACGCACACGTTCGGATAGGGTGCTCATCGCCTCCGGGAGCATCTTCATCGCGGCTGGGGTCGCAGGGTTCATCGCGAGCATCGTGCGCATTGTCCAAAAGAAAGAGCGCAAGCGCAGGCTGCGCTACGAAATGGGCCAGCTCCGCTTCGGCA
>CAVQHC010000016.1:0-211244 GCA_963712235.1 uncultured delta proteobacterium | reverse complement strand
GACGATGACGGTCATCAAACGAGACGGAAGATGGACGGTCGACTTCTGGTACGAAGGCAAACGCTACCGAAAGAAATCGCCAATCGATACGCAACGAGGCGCAAGGGAGTACGAACGGCTCCTCCTTCAGCGCGTGATGCAAGGCGAGCCGTTGACCCCTCAGACTGCGAAGTCCGAGGAGAGCGCCACTGCGCCCAGGTGCCAGTCCTTTCTCAGGGAATGGCTCGAGACGTATGCGAAGACGAACAACAAGCCGAGCGAGGTCTACTCGAAGGAGTTGATCATCCGCTGTCACCTCTCGCCGTTTTTCGGCAAGCGGCGAGTCTCCGAAATCGGGGTTCGAGAGCTCGAGCGCTTCAAGAGTGCGCAACTCTCGAAGGGCTTGTCGCCGAAGACGATCAACAACCAGCTCTCGGTCCTTCGGAGGGCACTCCGCTCTGCTCAGGAGTGGGGCGTGATCGAGGTGGTGCCCACCATCAAGTGGATGAAGGCGCCGAGAGCCGACTTCGATTTCCTCGATTTCGAGGAAGCCGAGCGTCTTTTCGACGCAACCGTCCCGGAGTTCCGGCCGATGGTTGCGACCGCATTGAAGGCCGGGCTCCGGCTCGGAGAGCTGCTTGCCCTGCGCCAAACGGACGTCGACCTGGTCAATGGCCAGATCTTCGTGAAGCGGTCCGTCTGGAAACGGACCTTCGGGACTCCCAAGAATGGGCTCTCCCGACGGGTCGCCGATTCCGCCGAGCCTAACTCGGATACTGAGAGATCACCGGCACCTCCGCGGGGAGCTGGTGTTCTGTCGGGAGGACGGGTCTCTCTTGACCGGCGACATGATCAAACGGGTGCTGCCTCGCGCCTGCCGAAAGGCGGGCCTCGACCGCACCATCCAGTGGCACGTGCTTCGACACACCTTCGCAAGTCATCTCGTGATGCGCGGCGAGCCGCTCAAGGTGGTTCAGGAGCTCTTGGGCCATGCCAACATCGAGGCGACGATGATCTACGCTCATTTGAGCGAGTCACGACTCAAAGACGCCGTCGCCAAACTCGACGAACCGGCGCCGAGCCGACCCGACGATGGTCACTATTTGGTCACTCGCGATCGGCGAAGTCGCTAACCACAAGCAATCACTTGTCTTAAGTAGTGGAGGCGGTGGGAATCGAACCCACGTCCGAAAACGGTCCAGAATGACATCTACGTGCGTAGTTTGTGTTTTGAAATTCGCCTTGATTTGCGCCCACAAACAGGCTCGCACCAACGCTAGTGGTTCTTTATCTCGTCATCGCGCCGAACCCGACTCGTGATGACCAGCCCGTTCAAATGACGCCTCCGCTAGAAGCACAGGCAAGCTTCTAACTTCGACGGCTCCCTTGGCTTTACTTAGGCCGCGAGAGCAACTGCGTTATCGTTGGCAGTTGTACGTCCCAAACGTATTTACGTCGTGCTTGGGCCGACGGACACGCAACCAAACCTTCAACATCCCCGTCGAAACCGGTCGCCCCCAAATTTTCAAAGACCTCGACACTATGAGGTCGGCCTCTCGGTCGCGCAACGTCGCGTCATTTTGCGCCCTGATAACGGGGTCGATCCATCGAACGTGTACCATCTCAAGAGTTGGGCAGGACGAGCCGGGCTGATAGGGTGCGGCGGCTTCATTCATGATCGGTTTTTCCTTCGGTGTGGCGGCGGCTCTTTGTTGGGCCGCGCTCGATGTAGTTCGAAAGGCGGTCGCCGGGAGGGCTTCCCCGACGGCGCTTGCCGTCTTCCTGCTGCTTGGGCAGGTGCCGTTTTTGGGGGCCTGGGCCGCGTACGATCAGACCTGGGTGACCGACGTGCGATACTGGCCTCCGGCCGTCGCCTCGATGACGATGAACGCGCTCGCCAATGTGCTCTTCATGCGCTCGGTGCAGCTCTCGCCGCTGAGCCGCACGGTGCCCTTTCTTTCGCTGACACCGGTCTTCAGCGCGGTCGCGGCCATCCCTCTGCTTGGCGAAGTCCCGGGGCTCATGCATTGGGCCGGAATTCTGCTGGTCGTCCTCGGGGCGCTGGTCCTCAACAGCGACCTCGGCGAATCGTGGTGGAAATCGGTCACCCACGAGAAGGGCGCGCCGTACATGATCGCCGTGGCGGTGCTCTGGGCGTTGTCCACCGCCCTCGACAAGCGGGCCCTCCCGCACGCCGCGCCAGCCTCCCACGCCTTTCTTCTCTCCGCGGGCAGCGCCACGATTCTCGGAACCTGGATCCTGGCCCGGGGCAAACCAGGGGAGCTCCGACAGGTGTTCGAGGCGCCCAAGAGCCTCCTGCTGGGGTTGGTCGCCTTCGCTGTTGCAGCGCTGGCGCTTCAGATGGTCGCCCTCCAATGGCTTTGGGTGGCGGTGCTCGAAACCCTGAAACGGGCCTTCGGCGTCTTTGGAAGCGTGGTGTTCGGGCGCCTGTTCTTCGGCGAGCCGGTCACCGGCCGAAAGGTCGCCGCCGTCGTCCTGATGGTTGCCGGCACCAGCATCCTGGCGCTGGCGTAGTGGAGCCCCGGTGAGACCCGAGGGGCCCTAATGCGAGAACCCGCTTTTTCGCGAGTCCGTGGCGATCGGCTTCTGAATCCGCTAATGGTGAAGGGTGGCCGAAGAAGAAAAGCCGCTTCCGCCCAAGCTCGATGTTGCCCGCTACCTCCTGGCCCAGGGCAGCTTGTTTGTGCACCTCGACCCCAGGATGGACACCGTCGCCGTGCCGAACTGGTACCGCTCAGAACCTCAGCTCGTTCTGCAGATTGGCTTCGATATGCCCGTACCCATTCGGGATTTAGAGGTCGATGCCGAAGGCGTGTACGGGACCTTGTCGTTCAACCGCACGCCGTTTACCTGCCAAATCCCGTGGGAAGCGGTGTTCGCCCTCGCCGGTGACGACGGCCGCGGCATGGTCTGGCCGGACTCCATGCCCCAGGAAATCACCGAGGAAATCGAGCGAGAAGCGGGAAGGCAGCCGCCGCCGGTGGTCGAGGAGCGCCCGTCGTTGAGAGTGCTCCCGGCAGTCGACGAAAGTGAGTCGACGCCCTCGAGCCCACCCAAACCAGGCGAACGCCCGTCCTACCTCAAAGTCGTGAAGTAGCAGCCGGCCGACCGTAACCAGGCGGTGTAGCCAAAAGTTAAAAAGTAACGGCCCGAAAGGGGGGGCTTTCGGGCCGTTAGAGAGATGGCGGCTTGGATGAAGTGGGGGGAAACAAGCCAAACCGCCGGTCTAACAACACCACGGGGGACGTGGGGGGACGTCTTCGCCGCAGTATTTATGTCACTCGTTGTATATGCTACTACCGTGCCAACTTTCTGGTGTCTGGAATCATGAATGATCTCATAATGATTCAGGGATCGCGATCGTTGAACGTCGTTCAGATCTGAAAAGTTTTTGAAGTTCTGGCCTTTTAACCCCTTAATTGCACCCGATCGACCGAGTGGGTTGGGTCAGATGTGCTCTGGATCACAAACGAGACACGCTCCGAATAACCCTTACAGATGAATTACAAGTGTACTCATGCTGGACAGGCGTTAGGCAGCTCACTTTTCATTCCTGCATCTGATTTTTCAGATCTGCATGATCGGGAGCCCATAGTCGAGCAGCATTTGATGATTCTCCGAGATGAGGAGCTTGCTCGAACGGCCCTCGAGAGGCGCCACGAACCGGAATTCTCGGGTTGAAGCGCCTGAGGTGGATTGCGCGAGCGCGGCGATCTGGTGTGACGTGCCTGATACCGACACCACCCCACCTGCACCCGCATTCCGTGCAGATTTGATTTCAGAGTTGAAATCCGCTGTGGCTGCACTGCCCGTGCCGTCGTGGCCAGACACGGAGGTCAAATGGACCACGACCTGGTCGGGACGGGGCTCGTAGGCCTGCTGAAGGTCGACTGGAATGTGGCTGTCATCGTTGTGGGCGACGAGCTCCACCTGGCCGCTGGCGAATCGAAGGGTGGTGCGTCCAGTATTTCGCATCCGGCCGAGCGGCCACGGGAATCGGTCGCGCACCCCGAGAAGGCCGGAGAGGAGGGCGGCGATGATGCCGCCGTGGGTGAAGACGATCGCCCGGCCACCGTCGGGCATCCGCTTTCGAAGGGCCAGCAGAGACGCGTCGGCCCGCCGAAACACCTCCGGCCAGCTCTCGCCCCCGCCGATTGCAAAGGTCCGGCGGTCCTTGAGCGCCGCGATTTGCTCGGGGAAGCGCTCGACGACCTGCTCCATCGTCAGTCCCTCCCAGTCGCCC
This sequence comes from uncultured delta proteobacterium, assembly GCA_963712235.1. Lineage (GTDB taxonomy): Bacteria > Myxococcota_A > Polyangia > Polyangiales > Houyiibacteriaceae > SG8-38. Next base: position 207,001 of record CAVQHC010000016.1, on the reverse strand, counting down.
ACGTCGATCTCCCTCCAGGCCCGGTCGTGCTCGACCTCGACGCCGGCGGCCTTGGCGGTCTCCGCGGCTCGGCTCAAGTCCGAGCTCAGCACCAGGTCGTATCGCTGCCCGACAAGCGCCGCGCCGAGTGCCTCCACCTGTGTGCAACCCAGGTCGCTGAGCGGAGAATCACCCTGACCCTGCCAGACGCCCTCGGCGTTCGATACCGACTGCCCGTGTCGAACCAGACAGACTTCGAGCGTGCTCATGCAGCGGGGGCGACGCCGCGCTCTTTGCGCGGCATGATGACGTGGTCGACGATGCCGTATTCCTTGGCCTCGAGGGCCGAGAGGAACTTGTCGCGCTCGGTGTCGTGGCGGACCGTTTCGACGTCCTGGCCGGTGTGGCGGGCGAGGATTTCGTTGAGCCGTTTCTTGGTGTTGAGGATCTCTTTCGCGTGGATTTCGATGTCCGACGCCTGGCCCTGATAGCCGCCGAGCGGCTGGTGAATCATGACCCGGCTGTGGGGGAGCGCGCGGCGCAGGCCTTTGGTGCCAGCGGCCAGCAGAAACGCGCCCATCGACGCCGCCTGCCCGAGGCAGACGGTCGAAACAGGGCAGCGCACGTAGCTCATGGTGTCGTAAATCGCGAGGCCGGACGAAACCATGCCGCCCGGGCTGTTGATGTAGAGCGTGATCTCTTTGTCCGCGTCTTCGCTCTCCAGGTAGAGGAGCTGGGCGATGATCGCGTTGGCGACGAAGTCGTTGATCGCGGTGCCCAAAAAGACGATGCGGTCCTTCAAGAGCCGGCTGTAGATGTCCCAGGCTCGCTCGCCCCGGTGGGTTTCTTCGATGATGGTGATTGCGCGCGTCGCAAAATCGTCGCTCATCGGTGAAACCTAGTCCCTCTGGGCGTCCCCGCAATCCGGATTTTGAGGAGCGCGGTTCGGCGCTATGTTCCTACGATGCTTCCGCCCGCTCTAGAGATGGTCCGCCAGTTGATCGCCGCGCCTTCGGTCAGCTCGCCGGATCTCCGCTTCGACCAATCGAACCGCGGGGTGATCGATCGATTGGCCGAGTGGGCGGCCGGGCTCGGCTTTGCGGTCCGGATCGAGTCGCTGCCCGGAGACTCGGGCAAGGCCAATCTCATCGCCACGCTCGGGGAGGGCGACGATGGGCTCGTGCTTTCGGGGCATACCGACACGGTTCCCTACAACGCCGAGCGCTGGACCGACGACCCCTTCGTGCTGACCGAGCGGGAGGGCAAGCTCTATGGGCTCGGCACCGCCGACATGAAGAGCTTCTTCGCGGCGGCGCTTCACGCGGTGGAGCGCTTCGATCCGGCCGCGCTTCGGCGGCCGATCACGATTCTCGGCACCGCGGACGAAGAGAGCACGATGAACGGTGCGCGCGCGCTGGCCGCGAGCGGGGAGCGTTTCGGACGATACGCGATCATCGGCGAGCCGACGGGCTTGCAGCCGATTCGAAAGCACAAGGGCGTCTTCTACGTGCAGGTTGCCGTGGGCGGCAGAGCGGGGCACGCGAGCAACCCTGCGCTCGGGGTGAATGCCATCGAAGGGGTGCAGCGGGTGCTCGTCGCCCTGCAGTCATGGCGAGACACGATCGGTGATCGTCATCACGACCAGGACTTCGAAGTCCCAACGCCGACGCTCAGCTTCGGTCGGATCAGCGGCGGCGACAGCCCCAATCGGATCTGCGACGCGTGCACGCTCGATGTCGACATCCGCTTGCTGCCCGGGATGAAGCGGCAGGCTGTGGTCTCGGAGCTTCGCGACTTGGTTGCCAACGCGCTCGATGGAGGGCCGTGGACGTTCGATCTCCGAGCCGTCGGCGGGTACGCAGACGCATTTTCGGGGCCGACGGATGCCGAGTTTTCCAAGGCCGTCGAGACCTTGTGCGGGTGTTCAGCCAAGAGCGCGCTCTTCGGAACCGAAGCTCCGTATCTCGCGGAATTGGGGCTGCAGACCCTCGTCCTCGGAGCGGGCGACATCGCCGTGGCGCACCAGCCCGACGAATATGTCACCATGGCAGCAATTGAGCGCGCCACCCAGGTGTACGCAAAACTGATTCAACGCTTCTGCACGGACTCGCCATGAGCCCCAAAGTCGACCCATTCGTCCAGCACTTCCGCGCGAGCGCTCCCTACATCCATGCGCACCGCGGGCGGACGTTCGTGATCATGTTTGGCGGCGAGGCGGTCGCCTCGAAGGACTTGCGGACGCTCCTCTACGATGTCGCGCTGCTCCATTCGCTGGGCGTGCGCATCGTCTTGGTGGCGGGCGCGCGGCCTCAAATCGACGAAGCCTTGGAGCGGCGCGGCGAGCAGCCTAGATTCGAAGGCGACCTCCGCGTGACCGACGAGGTAGCGCTGCAGTGTGTCAAAGAGGCGGTCGGTGCGACTCGGGTCGAGCTCGAGGCGCTGCTCTCGATGGGTTTGCCGAACTCGCCGATGTCCGGCGCGCGGATGCGGGTCGCGACCGGCAACTTCGTGATGGCGCAGCCCCTGGGCGTCCTCGATGGCGTCGACTACCAGTACACGGGCAAACCGCGGCGTGTGGACGCCGAGGCCATTCGGCAGCGGCTCGAGGATGACGCGATCGTCGTGCTGACCCCCATCGGCTACTCGTCGACCGGCGAGGCTTTCAACATCAGCAGTCACGACGTAGCCGCTGCGGCCGCCGTTGCGCTGGGCGCCGACAAGCTGATTGGCCTGCTCGAAGGGCAGGGGGTGCTCGATGCGGAGGGCCTGAATCCGTCCCAGCTCACCCCGCATGAGGCTGAGCGCTATCTTCATTCGGGCCGCGATCTGGGTCACGACGTGGAGCGCCACCTCGCTGCCGCCATCGCGGCCTGCCGGGGCGGGGTGCCGCGGGCGCATCTGGTGGCCCGACAGAGCGACGGCGCTTTGCTGCGCGAGCTGTTCACCCGAGATGGGGTTGGCACGATGGTGACCTCCGAGGCTTTCGAAGGGGTGCGCTCGGCCGTGCAAAGCGACATCGGCGGGATCCTCGCCTTGATCGCGCCGCTCGAAGATCAGGGCATCTTGGTCCGGCGGCCGCAGGAGATGCTCGAGAACGACATCGAGAAGTTCACGGTCATCGAGCGCGACGGGATGCTGGTCGCCTGCGCTGCGCTCTACGCGTATCCCGACGAATCGATCGCTGAGCTTGCTTGCTTGGTGGTCCATCCCGACTACCGAACCTCGGGGCGCGGCGGTGAGTTGCTGCAGTACCTCGAACGCCAATGCGAAGCCCAAGGTTTGCGCCGACTGTTCGTGCTCACGACCCAGACCTCGCACTGGTTTCGGGAGCATGGCTTTGACAACTGCGAGCTGAACGAGCTTCCCGAATCGCGGCGCTCGCACTACGACCAGGGCCGCCGTTCGAAGATCCTGCTCAAGCCGCTCGACTAACGCATCTCCGCCAAAGCACAGGGCTTTCGGTTCACGCTTGGATGCGATTGCGAATCGTGCTACTCGTCCCCGAATTCGCTTAAACGGGACGTGATTCGTAGTTGATACGCGCAAAATGAAGCAGGCTGAGCTCAATTCCCGCCCGGACCTCGACGCTGCTCCTCAAGACGAGGAGATGGAGGGCATCGTCGGCCAGGAGGAGAAAGTCCTTGCGCGCGTCCACCGGACCGCAGCGGCCTCCCGTCCCTCGCACCGCGGTCGGCTCATCGACTACGACGCCGAGCTCATCGCGCTTCGCGACCAGATTCGGGAGGCACGGCTCGAAGACATTCCTCCGCTCGTCGAGGAGATGGAACGGCTGCAGCAGGTGGCGCAGCGCAGGGCGAAAGTGACCGAAGGCACGGTCGACCGGATGTCGCCGTACTTCGGGCGGATGGTCCTCGAGGAAGAGGGACGCAAGCGGGAGATTCTGATCGGACGCTCGACCTTTCTCGATCCCAAGACCGGTGTGCGCATCGTCGACTGGCGCGACGCGCCGGTGAGCCGGGTCTACTACCGTTACGAAGAAGGCGACGACTACGACGAGATTTTCGGCGACCGGGAGGTCGAGGGCGAAGTGCTGGTCCGTCGCAATCTATCGATCACCGGAGGTAAGCTGCGCCGCATCGGCACACCGCAGGGTACGTTTCGGCGTTCGCGGGACGACCTTTGGAGCCGCGTCGCCGATCAGGCAACCAGGCTTTCCGGCGGGCAGGGTGCGGCCATGCGCCCCGAGTCCCACCATCGGCCCGGCGAGCTCGGCATTGGTGACGATGATCTGCGGGAGGACAAGCATCTCTCCGAGATCACCGCGCTCATCGACCCGCGTCAGTTCGACCTAATCAGCCAGCCAACCTCCGGGCTCGTCGTCATTCAGGGCGGCGCTGGCAGTGGTAAAACGACGATCGGGCTTCACCGGCTCGCCTACCTCGCCTTTCAGGATCCGCAGCGCTTCCGGTCGGACCAAATGCTCGTCATCGTCTTCAACGACGCCCTGGTCCGGTACATTTCGCGCGTCCTTCCGGCGCTTGGGGTCGAGGAAGTGCCGGTGCAGAGCTTCCAGCTCTGGGCCGAGCAGCAGCGGCGCCGTCACATTCCCAAGCTCAGCGCGCGCTACGTCGAAGACACGCCTACGCATGTCATCCGCCTGAAGAAGCATCCAGCGATGCTGCGGGCGATCGACGAGTACGTTGCCGATCTCTCCGCGCGGGCCGAGGCCGAAATTCTGAGCGAAGCAAAGCGGGGTGAAGGCGGCGATCGGGTGCGCAGCGTTTGGCTTGGCACGGCGGCGGAGCCGCTCGGCGTCCGGATCGAGGTCCTTTCTCAGTGGCTTCAGGATCGCGAAGGGGATGCCCAGGGGGTGGCTCTTGGCACCCGGCACGCTGTCGGGCGCATCTGCACGCGTTGGACGACGCGCACGCGCGATGTCGTCACGGCCTGGGCAGACCTCGTGACCGATCGTGAACGGCTCGTCGGGGCATTCAAGCGTTGGGCGCCTGACGCGCTGACGGACAAAGAGATCGAATGGGCACACTCCTGGTGCAGCCGTCATTCGACGGCGGTCTTGATGGCCTACGAAGAGGCGCTCGAGGAAGACGAAGACGCACAGGCGCGCAGCGTCGGCGTCGATGGCTTGGACAACGAGGAGCCCGCAGAGGTCGACCGTGAAGACGACGCCCTGCTCCTGCGCTTGTTCCAAACGCTTCGGGGGCCGCTCTCGGGGCGCCGGGGTCGGCTCGAGTACGAGCATATTTTCGTCGACGAGGCGCAGGACATGAGCCCCGTCGAGTTGGCGGTCGTGCTCGACACCTCGACCGAGCAGCAGAGCGTCACGCTTGCAGGGGACATTGCCCAGAAGCTCCACCTCGACAACGGCTTCAGCGATTGGCGGCACGTGCTCCAGGAGCTGAAGCTCGACCACATCGAAATCGAGCCTCTCAAGCTCAGCTACCGCTCGACCCACGAGATTCTAGAGTTTGCCACCGACGTGCTTGGCCCGCTTCGGAACGAAGTTTCAGGCGAGGCCACGCGCTACGGTGCGCCGGTCGAGCTATTTCAGTTCGGCGGCAGCGGGGAGGCGGTCGGCTTTCTCTCCGAGGCGCTCCGGAGCCTGGTCAGCTCCGAACCGCTGTCCTCGGTTGCCGTCATTACCCGCTACCCCGAGCAGGCGGACGTCTACTACAAGGGCCTTCGGCACGGCGAGGTGCCGAACCTTCGTCGGATCGCCGATCAGGATTTCCCCTTCCGGCCAGGGGTCGATGTGACGGACGTCAGGCAGGTCAAGGGCCTCGAGTTCGACTACGTGGTCGTCGCGGAGTGCAATAAGTCGGCGTTTCCGGTAGACGACGAGTCCCGGCACCTGCTCCACATCGCGGCCACCCGCGCCGCTCACCAGCTCTGGGTTTTCTGCACCGGCAGCCCTTCGCTCCTGTTGCCCGAGGCCCTGGTCCGAGCCTCCAGCTAGCCCGGTTTCCCTTGGGACTGCGGCTTGGAGTTGCAGTCTTGTGGCGGGTGTGTAAGATCACAACTTAGCGGCGGTTGCGGCCTACACCGGGATCCTCGGTAGATCGAGCAACGACGCCGCTTGGGGAAAAAGACGCAACGCGCGTAGTTCCGTGAAGGTCCCGCTAGCCTCCAACGTCATTCGATGGCCGACACTGCGATCCAAGAAACGGTAGACCAAGAAGTCGCTCCCGAAGCGATTCCCGAGGAAGTTGCGCCCTCCTGGCGTGAGCCCACGACGTCGGTCGGCAAAAAGCTTGCTTCGATGAGCGACCGGGCGATTCAACGGGTGACCGGGGGCAATGCGTTCTTGCGCGGTCGGCTCTACGCGCGGCGCAAGGCGGTCGAGAACCTCGAAGAAGAAGAGCACACGGTCAAAGGTGAAATCTCGGTGCGCACCGCCGAGGAGCCGTATGTCACTCGAGCGACCTACAGCGACGAAAACGATGCCTGGGAGTCGAGCTGCTCCTGTCCGGGTTGGCGCGGTCCCACCGGGCACTGCAAGCACGTCGCCGCGGTGATGGTGGCCTTGCGCGACGAAGTGCGTCCGCCGCGGGTCAAAGGACCCCAACAGCAGCAGAGCAAGAAAAAGAAGAAGACCGAGCCCGTGCATGTGCCCGGAACGGTTTCGGCGGGTGGAAAGAGGCGTCGGTCCCGGCGGCGACGCCGTGGCGCAGCGGGTGCCGAGGCAGGCGCCCTCGAGGTGCTTTCGCCGCGTGAGCTGCAGGCCAAGCGTGGCGAAGCGCGAGGGCCCATGGATGCCTGGTTGCCCGCCGAGGCCCTCGACAAGCCGCTCGAGTTCGAATATCGGATGACCGTTCGTCCCGCGTCGATCACGGTGACGCCTGTTTTGGCAGGTTCGCGGAGTGTGGTGCCGATCGCCGACGCACTTGGGGCGTTCAACATGGTCTCGATCGACGAGCGGCCTCTGTTCCGGGCGCTGGCGCGGAACACAAACCGCGGGCAGGCCACGACCGCGGAGCTTCGTGGCGAAGATGCTGCCGAGGTCTTGGAAATGCTAAGCGATCGGCGCGTGCTGCTCGAGCCGGCCTCGATGGAGCTCCGCTTTGCAAACGAGGCCCTCAAGCCGCGGATTGAGCTCGACCCGGCCAACGGCGATAGCCTACGTGTGCGCGTGGTCTTCTACCTCGAAAGCAACAAACGACGCTTTGCGTTGTCGAGTGGCGCTTGGTTCGAGGGGACGCCGGGCTGGCAGATCGACACCACCGAAGGTGTGGCGCGGCCTTTGAGCGAGCTGGTGACGCCGGCCTGGCTTCAGCGGCTCTACCGCTCGCCTGCCATGGTGCAGTCACATGCAGACTTGCCAGAGTTGCTCGGTGAATCGATTCCGCGGGTCGCGGCATTGCTTGGCGCTGAGCTTCCTGATTTGAGCGCCGTGGCCGATCTGGTGGATCAGAAGCCGCGCTTCGAGCTCAAGGCCAACGGCGACATCATCGATGCGCGCGTCAGGCTCTACGTGAGGTACGAGGACCAGGAGTTCGACGTTCCGCCCGACGAGTTTCCTTCGCCGCTCGCGTTCCTGCCTCCAAAGAACGGCAAGGCGCGGCCGCGCGTCGTGCGTCGCGACATAGGTGCCGAGATGGCCGGCATTCAGGCGCTGCTCAATCAAAATTTCGAGGTCTCGGAGTCCGGTGAAGAGTTGGTGGCTTCGGGAGAGGACGCGATCGCGTTCTGGACGAACGGCATCGGCGAGCTTCCCGAGGATTGGGACCGTTTCATTCCGGACGACCTGGTGGATGTGACGGTTCGCCAGGAGTCGGTGACCCCGCAGGTCCGTGTCTCGAGCGGAGTCGACTGGCTCAATCTCGACATGAAGTTCGAATCGGGCGGTGCGGTCGTGCGCGAAGAAGAGCTGCGAGCGTGCCTCGAACACGGGCGCCGGCTCGTGCAGCTCGAAGATGGCACCTACGCGCCGGTGGACCCCGAGAAGGTGGGGGACGTGCTCACGCGCATGGCCGAGATCTACGCAACCGCTGGAATGACAGAGAAGCTGCCGCTTTCGCAGGCAGGGCGCGTCCAGGACCTCTTGAAGATGGTCCAGAACGCCAAGGTCTCCGCGTCGGCAAAGACGCTTTTCTCGAAGATCGAAGACATCGACGAGATTCCGAGTGTCCCGAAGCCACGAACGCTCAAGGCCGACCTTCGTCCGTACCAAAAAGACGGGTTCTCCTGGCTCGTCTTCCTGCACGAGCTCAACACCGGCGGCATCCTGGCCGACGACATGGGTCTCGGGAAGACCATTCAGACGATTGCGCTCTTGCTCTGGGCAAAGAGCAAGTACAAGCGCAAGCTCAACCTGGTGGTGGCGCCGACCTCGGTCGTGCCGAACTGGGACCGCGAGATCCGCAAGTTCGCGCCGGGGCTCAAGACGGTGGTGTGGCAGGGACCAAACCGAAATCAGAACGCGCCCGACCTCGAAAAGGCTGACGTGATGATCACCAGCTACGCCTTGCTTCGCCGGGACGAGGAGCTGCTGCAGTCGCTCGACCTTCGCTACGTGATTTTGGACGAGGCCCAGCACATCAAAAATCCGATGAGCCAGACGGCGCGTTCGGCCAAGAAGCTGAGCAGTGAACGACGGCTGGCGCTGACGGGTACTCCGATTGAAAACCGCCTGAGCGAGCTATGGAGCATCTTCGACTTCGTCTCGCCGGGGCTCCTCGGGCAGCTCAAGACCTTTGAAGAACGCATCGCGCGGCCGATCGACCGCGGTGACATGGAAACCGCGCAGCGGCTGCGGGCGACGATCAAGCCTTTCGTGATGCGGCGACTGAAGATCGACGTCGCGGCCGACTTGCCCGACAAGATCGAGCAGGAGATGATTGTGCCGCTCGCCGAAGAGCAGGCCAAGCTCTACAAGCAGGTCCTCGGGCAGGTGCGAAAGAGCATCCTCAGCGAGGTCGAGAAGAAGGGCGTCAGCAAGGCACAGATTCAGATTTTGGCGGCGCTCACCCGCTTGCGGCAGGTCGCGTGCGATCCCCGGCTCATGAAGCTACCCGACACGGAGTTCAATGACGACGACAGTGGCAAGCTCGGCGCCCTTCGCGAGATCGTCGACGAAGCCGTCAGCGGCGGTCACCGCGTTCTGGTCTTCAGCCAGTTCGTTCAGATGCTCAACCACATCCGCACGGCGCTCGACACCGATGGCGTTCAATACGAGTACCTCGACGGCTCGACCAAAGACCGTCTCGAAAAGGTCGACCGATTCAACGAGGACGCCAGCGTTCCGGTGTTCCTGATATCCCTCAAGGCAGGCGGCACCGGCCTCAACCTCACCGGCGCGGACACCGTCGTGCACTTCGACCCTTGGTGGAACCCCGCCGTCGAAGACCAGGCCACCGACCGGGCGCACCGCATCGGCCAGACCAGGAACGTCAACGTCTACAAGCTCATCGCCGCCGGCACCGTCGAGGAAAAAATCCTCGAGCTCTCCGCCAAAAAGCGCGACCTCGTAAGCAACGTCCTCTCCACCGAAGGCAGCCCCCTAAAGGGCCTAACCAAAGCCGACGTAGAAAACCTCTTCAGCGAATAGGGGACACGCTCCCCCCTCGCAAACGCGGTATTTTCAAATACTTGCGAGGCACACCGCGAAAACCGGTCCGTGCCTCGGTTTTCGCGGTGTTGCATCTATGCTCTCGGAATCAAAGGTGTTTTAGGGGGCTAGCGTGTCCCTAGGTGTGGCGCGCGAAGAAGTCGAGGAGTTTGGACCAGGCTTGGGCTTCGGTGTCGGGGTCGTAGAAGGCGCGCATTGGGGTGTGCCGGCCTAGCGCGGCAAGGCGAAACTCATGTTGGTTCATGAACGAGTGGCCGACGTTCTCGTAAATGAGCACTTCGTGTTCGATGCCGAGCTCTTCGAGGTGCTGGGCGAGACGCTTGGCGTGCGGCAAAAACACGGTGTCCATTTCGCCGTACTGGGCGAGGGTCGGGCAGAGGTTCTTCAAGCGTGAAGCTTTGTACGGTACCGCGCCATAAAACGGGGCAGCGACCGCATACGATTGGTCGGCCGCTGCGAGGAGTGCGAAGCCGCCGCCCATGCAGAACCCTGCGACCGCGATGCGCGTCGCGTCGACGTCATCCCTTGCGGCCAACGCTTGGCGAGTTGCTTCGATGACCTCGTAGGCAAAGCCCTTGCCCGTGGTCATCGACCGGAGGGTCTTTACGACGCAAGCCGGGTTGCGGCCGCGATACAGATCCGGGGCAATCGCAACGTACCCCGCGTCCGCGAATCGTTGGCAGTGCCTTTGCAGATCGGCGCTGAATCCGTAGATGTCGTGGATGACGACGACGCCGGGGAAGGGCGCAGTGCCCGTGCGCGGAAGCGCCAGGGCCGCTTGGTGCGTTCGTCCGCGAGCAACGGGAATCGAAATGGTCTCGACCATCAGGAGGCCATGATGCGCCAGCGAAGCCCCACGGTCCATGCAAAGCATCGACTTGATGGGGCGCGAGTGCCGGCGTCAGTCGTCGGTCGTCAGTTTGGGGGCGGCGAAAGTGATGCTGATTCGACCTCGACCCTCGGTTTTCGCTTCGTGAGCGGCCCGGTCGGTGTCGTGCAAGAGGAGGCGCCACTCTCCGCTTTGCTTCGGCGCCAAGGAGATGCCGATGCTGGCGTCGAGGCGGAAGCGGGTTCCGGTTACGGTAACCGGGCTCTGCAAGCGCTCGATGAGCTCCTGGGCGATTTGGTTCGCGCGTTCCATCTCGTCGACGCCCTGCACGAAGACCGCGAACTGATGGTCGCCGCTCCGGGTCACGAGGTCTCTTGGGTTCAGCTTCTCGCGCAGCCTCGAGCCGACTTCGAACAAGAGAAGATCGGTCACATTGGCTCCAAAGCGTTTGCTCACATCCTTGAAGCCATCGAGATTGACCAACATCAGGGCGAAGGGTTCACCCGCACGACAGCGAGCGAGAAGAATTCGCTCGAACCTCCGACGCGGCGCCTTCTCCAGGAGATCGTTTGAGTCGAACATGGTGACTGCCCATCAAGGGTATCGGGCCCGAGCGAACGATGGCAAGCCGGAGCTGGAATTCCCGGGCCCAGCCCGGTGTCGCGCCGTGCCTTTCGCGACGAAGTCAGCGAACGATTGCGTCTCGTATCCTGATGCGCTCTGCGACCGGGTCCCTCACGGGCGTGCTGCGCAAGCGCTTCACTTCCTCGTCGGTGTACGCTGGATTCGGACTCTGCCCGGTAAATCGCTTCACCAGCCAGTTCAGGAGTGCGGCCAGTCGGGCGTCGGTGAGCGGTGCTTGGGCGGCCCCTGGCACCTGCGCCCAGTACGCCCGCGCGCCGGGCTTTGCGCGGAGCTCCGCCATGGCAATCAGCGACGGTACTGTTCTCGAGCCCCGGCCATCCATTCGGTGGCAGCCCGAACAATTCAAAATGTAGTCGTGCTCCTCGTACGAGTCTGCACGCGTTGGCAGCGCCACAAGCAGCAAACCCATCGCAAGCAGAAGTCCCTTCATTTTTCTGGCTGCGCCTCTTTTGCAGCCTTCACGACGACCGCGGTCGAGCAGCTGTAGGTTTGTGATTTGGCTCCTCCGCACCAGTTGATGTCGTTGTTGCGATACCAGTGGTAGAGGGGGCGCTCCCCTTCGTTTCGATTGCACATGCAGCGTCCGCAGAAGGTCTTCCCGCAGCAGTCGTTGTACGAGATGATGTAGTCGATGCCGTCGGCAGAGTTTCGGCACGTGCCAATCCAGGTGACGGGGGACATCTCGGTCCCCGGCGGGCAGGCCGTGTGCGAGCCGCCGCAGCAGCTGCACAGAAAGCCGTCGATGGCGCAGTGGCGCCAGTATTCGCAGCGGCTCGGGTCGCCTTCGAGGCCTTTGACGCCGTCTTCGCCAAGTCTGTGTTTCTCGGCCGCGCGCGCCACCGGGAGCAAGGGAAGGGCGGCGCCGCCCACGAGCACGCCACCGAAACGCGACAGCCAGCTGCGGCGCGACAGGCGGCGCGCCGACTGACGGCTCATCCCCTCGAACCAGCGATCGAGCCGACTCATCTGGCTTTCTCCTCGAGGTACTCTTGGATCGACGCGACTCCGTGGCGTTGCGCTTCGAATAGACTTTCGAGGTGCTCCCGCGTGTTCACCAACCCCTGGGCCGCAACGATGCCGTCTTCGTCGATCAGCACTGCGTAGGGAAGCTTGGCTACCCCGTAACGCATGCCGAGCGGCGCCGAAAGGATGTACGGCAAGTGCGAGATGCACTTCTCCGCGATGAAGGCGCGGTGCTCTTCGGGCGCGCCGTCGCTGGCCAAAACGACGCGAACACGGGGGACTTCGGTTCGTGCCACGCGTTCGACTGTCGGTAGGAGCGTCTCGCAGACCGGACAGCTGGGCGACAGAAAAAACAGGAGGGTCCTGGTGTCGTCTTCGGATACACCGCCGATTTGCAGCGGGCGATCGTGAAGGTCCAGCAGCGCGAGCTCTGGCGCAGGATCGCCAACGAGGACCTTTGCGTGCGGGCTCAGCGCGCCCACCGGGGAGATTCGCTCATGGAGCAAACCAATCTGGCGCGTAAGCGCGAGGACCGTGAGCGCGAGGCCGACGACCAGCAGCCACAGGAGAACGATTCGAAATCAAAAGAGCGTCGATCATCGCTGGCCTCCCAGGCGTTGCAGTGCGGGGCCGGTCTGCGCCAAGCGTTGTGCCGCGGCCCAAAGAAACCATAGGACGAGAACGGCCGCTACCACCGTGAATGGGTCGACCCAAACCAGTGTCCGAGACCGAACCGGCGCGACGAGCAGACCAGCAGCGCCGATCAAGATCAGATTGCGGGCGACCAACCACCGGCTCAGCGGAACGCGAGCAGACGAGGCGAAGCAGCCGCAATCGATTTCCCGCCGCCCCCGCGCAAGATTCGCCGCAATGGCGCCGGTGTAGAGCGTTAGAAGCGCCACCGAAGCGATGGCGGCCGCCTGCCGAGTGGGTCCAAAAAGAAGCCCCGCCGCGAGGGCGCATTCGATCACGGGCAGCAGCAAGGCGCTTGGTGCGACGAGTGGTGCCGGCAATAGCGCGTAGGCGTCGAGAGAAGCCGCGAAGCGACCTCGGTCCGAAGCCTTGTGCCACGCCGCTGCCGCGAACAGGAGCGCAAGCACCGCGCGCAGGGTGAGCTCGATGACGGGGTCGATCATGGGACCACCAAGAGTGCGCCCGAGAGACCGGTTTCGTCGATGTCGCGAAGATGCTCGCCGCTGAGCGCGTCGAGCACACCTACCGCGCCGAGGTCCGCGTGCCGCATGAAGAGCAGTGGCTTGCTGTCTCGCGTGACCGCGATGCTGTGCACGCCCATGTTGGGCAGGACGAAGCTCAAAATACTTCCGACGGTGCCCTCGGCGTCGAAGCCGGCCTGTGGACCAAGGAACGGAGCGATGAGATTGGGCGCAGAGAACACGTCGATTTTTCTCTTGGAGGGCAGGTCATAGACCCAGATTTCCTCCCCTGGGTCTTTGTGTGAGCCGGGGCCACCTTGATGCGTCACCGAGTAAAGGCGCTTGTTGCCGGGGTGATAGGCGAGGTGCTGGGCGCCGCCGATTCGATACCCTTCTTCGAGCTCCTCCGCGGAGAAGAGCGGCCATGGCGCCTTGGGCGTTGGTGCGTCGCTGCCGAAGTCGACTTCGTAAAGCAGCCCCCCGAAGGAAGCGAACCACCAGGTCGAGCCATCGCGAACGCCTTTCTCGGTGATGGGATCGTCGACCACGTCGAAGAATGACGGGCTGCGCCGGATTCGATCGAGCGCGCCGTCCGGCTTCAGATGAACGTTGATCGCGGTCCCGTTCCCGCAGAGCATTCCAAAACGGGCGGGGCCGGCTGGGAAGACCGCTGCGCATCCAGCGGTCTGAACTTCGGCAGCCATCTGCCTCGTTTGGAGGTCCACGACCGACACCGAGGACCCCGGGGACTGGTTGAGCACCACCATGAACCGGTCGCCGTCCAGCATCCCAACCAGAGCGATGCCAGTCCCCGTGTCAGCCGCCCTGGGCGGTAGCTCGACCTCGCCCTTCACCTCCAGACTGCGTGAGTCGTAGATGACCAGATAGTCGTGCCGCTCCCCGCGATGACCACGGGAGTAGGTCGTGTCGACGTTGTAGATCTCGGCGCGCGCGCGCGACCAGAGCGGTGCCCTGGGGCTGACCTGCAGGCCGCTGTCGATCGCCCCCAGCATTCGCCCGCTGTCCCCATCAAAAAGGGCCGAGTGACGAAACAGTCGATCGGGAACCCAAAGCCAATGGTCTCCCGCCCGTTCGGGGAGTCGCATCACCTGGCCGACGTCTTCGGGAGGGAGCTCGGCCCCTACAGGGACCGCTAGCGCAAGCAGCCCGGCACCGAGCACGATCGACCCGAGAAGTTTGGCCCGGCGGCGCATGAAAAAGGTGGTACTCGATATGCCTGCACTCTGGCAACACCCTCTGCGCCGGCGTCAGAATCCGGCGTCCCTCCGGAACTCCAGGCACTGCTTGCTTCCGCGCTCGAAGTCTCGGCAGGTCGTTCCGCGAATCTCGTAGATCCGGCACGCATGCGCGCTCGCGGCGGTCCCCAGGTGCACACATGACCCATCGTCCCGTGTTGCAAACCCCAGCATTCCAAAATGGCCGGGCTGCACGGCTTCGGCGACGTCGTCGCGTCCGAGCGCTCGCCAGCGCAGCAAGTCCTCCGGCGGGATCAAGATGCGGCCGTCGGTCCCTGTTCGGCAGCAGGCGCCGCAGCTCAGGCAGTCGAGAGCATCGTCCATCGATGAGGGAGTATGACGCAGCCCACCGTACGCGCACGCGGTGGACTTTGCGCGGGAAGCGTGATCTAGTCAGACGAATGCGGAATTGGATTCTCTGCGTAGCCATGCTGTCGAGCTGCACGCCGACGCCGCCGAAGGACGAGGCCGTGTTGCCCAAGGTCGAGCCCGACACCGTCGTCGTGTCCTGGAGTGTGATCAGTCGAAGTGCGGGGCGGCGAAGCACCCACGTCGTGCTCGAGGCCAGTCGGGAGCTGATCACGACGACACGGTCCCCCGACGGCACGATGATGACGGTGAGCCGCACCATCTCCGAAGAAGCCTATGCAAAGCTCGTCGGCAAGCTGCGGGCCCTGGACTGCTGCTCGCTCCCATCGACGTCCGAGGATCGCGCCCACCCGGAGGAAGCCAAGCCGCAGCTCGAGATCAACTTCGGTGACACGCGATGCGAAATTGAGCGATGGGATCGAGAGTGGCGCGAGGGGCGCGCTCAGCAGTGCGGGTTCGCGTTCGCGAGGGTTCACGGCAGCGGTTTCGTGCCGGACGCGCCGGTCGACGAGCCTGAGCCCTAGCCGTATGCTCGAGCGCGATGCCCACGAAGTATTTCTGCGCACATTGCAACCAGGCGTTCGTTCCTGAAACGTCCGACGCAAAACCACGGTGCCCTCGCTGCATGCGTAGAGCTGGGGTCGAGCCGGCGCAGCAAGCCCTGCCGCAGGGCCAGGCGCGCCGTCCCTGGATTCTCATCGTCGCGCTCCTGATCGTCGGAGTGGGGATTGGATTCGGCCTGTACGTCGCGACTCGGGTGGCGCTCGAGGAGAGCCCACCGCTGAGGCCGCTCACGGCGATGGAGCTCGCCGCTTACTTGGAGCGCGATCAGATTCGAGTCGGCCCTTACGAGTCGATGATGATGCTGAACGGTGAGGTCGACGGCTGGCCCGAAGGTGCGGCTGAGATCTCGGCCAAGATGCAGACAGCCTCGGCGCGCTGGTCGCTCGAACGGCCGCTCTCACGCGAGCTGCTCGGCGCCGGCCCGACTCTTGCGACGATCGATTCGGCAGAGGGGCGCGTGAAGCTCTATCCACTCGAAACGGCGACGGCGATGACTGCACTCCTGCGTGCACGCGGCGTCAACGCGATGGTGGCGGAGGCGTGGGAGCTAAGAGGGACGGCGGCGCCGTCCGATCCCTCAGGCATGTTGGGCTACTTCGTGGTCGCGGTCTACGAGTCACCGGCTGCAGCCGAGCCGTCGGTTTTTCTCGATCCATGGGGTGGCGGCGAGGTCGAGCCCGCGTCGGTTCGAGTGCTTCGGGATACCGAAGTCTTGGCGGCCGCTCTGGGGACCGAGGCAGCGCGGCTCTTCGCCCGCTCTGGAGACGGAGCCAAGTCGCTTCCGATGGTCGAAACCGCGCTCGTTCTCGACCCTGTCTCGCCCTCGCTGCGCGGGGTGAACGCGACGATCCTGCTCGAGTCCGGGGGCGTCGATCAGGCGGTCAAGGAGTTCGAAGCCGCGGCCCAGCTGCGACCGGACGGGCCGCGCAAGCTCAACATGGTGCAGCTCCATCTCGCGCAAGCGAGCATGCTCGAGATGAACGGTCAGCAAGACGCGGCCCAAGCAGAGTTCAATCGCGGGAGCCGAATCGTCGGAGAAGTCATCGAGCGCTGGCCTCGCTTTGCCCGTGCGCATGTTCTTTTGGCGTCGATCTATCTCGGGAGCGACGAGTTGGAGCGAGCGAGGCTGGAGCTCGAAGCTGCAGAGGCCCTCAGCCCGGATGCTCCGCTGCTCTGGTCGATCTGGGCCCAGTATCATTTGTCGGTGAACGATCCAATCACCGCTGCCGCAAACATGAAGCGTGCGGCGAGTCTTGATCCAGACAACTGGCAGCTCCGGCTTCAAACCGCCCGCGTCTTGCAGGGGGCGGACGATGACGAAGGCGCAAAGGAGAACCTCTCCGCCGCCATGCAGATGGTGACTCCGGGAAAGCGCGCGGACGTTCAGCGTTTCATCGAACGGATGATGGGGCCGGAAGCCTTGGGCGATGCGCCTTCACCAGCGTCGGAGGACGATCCAGGCGATCCGGCCTTGATGCTTGGTGATCCGACGAACCTGCGGCTTCGTGACCCGGGCGAGAGCTTGAAGCTCGACCTCGACGAATAGAAGGTCACGCGGGAGCAGACAAGCCTGGCTGGTCGATGCTGCTCACCGACAAGATGCGCTTCCACAGCGCGTCGCGCCCATCCCCGGTCACCGAGCTGTACCCGATGAGAGGCCGGTCGAGCTCGCGCCGAAGGGTCGTCACGGCGAGCTTTCGCTTGCTGGACGGCAGCTTGTCGGTCTTCGTCGCGACGAGAATCGGGATGACCTCGATACTGTCGAGAAACTCGAGCAGCTGCAGGTCGTCGTCCTGAGCGCCGCGCCGAATGTCGATGATCACGATTGCTCCCCGGAGGCCTGGCCGTTCGCGGAGGAAGCCTTCGATGAGCGGACCCCAGGACCGGCGTTCGGCCTTGCTGCGCTGCGCATAGCCGTAGCCGGGTAGATCGACCAAATCCAAATGGGCCTCGTCGTCGTTGGTCCGAATACGCACGCGAAAGATATTGATTGCGCGCGTGCAGCCTGGTGCGCCGCTTGTGCGAACGAGCTTCTTGCGGAGGACTAGATTGTTGATCAGGCTCGACTTGCCGACGTTCGAACGCCCTGCAAACGCGACCTCTGCAAAGGTCGGCGCAGGCAACTGTCCGAGCGCGGTCGCTCCCGCGACGAATTCAGCGTCGAGCACGTCCATAGCCCGCGTTGTAGCGCTACTTGGAGGTCACGCACGCGCGCGGCGGCGGATCGCGGCTCGAAGGTCGCGAAGCTCAGGTGAGCCAAGGGCGGCAACGACCACGACGTAGCTCAAGAGTCCCGCGACGACGGTTGCGGCGAATATCGCGAGGTTGCGCGGATCATTGCCGCCCAACTCCCATTGACCGAGCCCAGCGAGGGCCCACACAACCAGGCCCATGACGCCGCTTGCGACCAGCACCCGGAGCACGCTGGCGGTCACCTCCGACATGCCGAGGTTTCCTGAACGCCGCCGCAGGAGCCAAAGGAGCGCAACGAGCTGAACGATGGCCGCCGCGGTTGTGGCGGCGGCGAGGCCGGCATGCTGCATCGGGCCCATCAAAGCCAGGCTGACGCTCATGAAGGCCACGAGATTCAACGCGCTGGCAATCACTGGGGTTCGCGTGTCGTTGTGTGCGTGGAACATCGGAACGATGGTGCGCACCGAGGCGACCGCCCAAATGCCGGCTGCCTGCCAAACCAGCGACCGCGTGGTCTCGTGGATCGCCGCAGCGTCATAGCGCCCACGTCCAAAGAATACCGTTGCCGCCGGCTCCGCCAGGACCGCCAGCGCGACCGCCGCAGGGATTGCAACGAAGAGAGAAAGCCGGAACGCGTGCCGAAAGAGGCGCTTGGCTTCGTCCTCATCGCCATGCGCAACCGCCTCGCTCAGGGAGGGAAGGGCGGCCGATGCGATGGCCAGTGCAAACATCCCTTGGGGGATCTCCGCCAAGCGCTGACCGTAGTAGAGGTAACTTACGCTACCGGTGGGCAGAAAGGACGCCAAGAGTCGCGAGAGCAGCACGTTGACCTGGTAGACCCCGAGACCTGCGAGGAGCGGCACCATCAGACGCGCGCACTTGCGCACGTAGACGTCGTTGAAGCCGAAGGTCGGGCGGACCATCAGCCCTTCTTTGCGGAGTGCCGGAAGCTGCGCGACGACTTGAAGCCCGCCGCCGACCAGCGCGCCGGCGGCCAGCGAGAAGATCCCCGGCCATCCCAGCTCGCGAAGCATCGGCGCGAGGATCAGCGCAGCGGCGATGAACGAAATGTTGAGGAGTGCAGGCGCAAAGGCAGGCGCAGCGAATCGCTTGCTCGCATAGAGAGCGCCCATCATCAGCGCGGAGATGCCCATCAGAAAGATGTACGGAAAGAGCATTCGAGTCAGCGACACCGTGGTTTCAAAGAGCGCATCGTCGCGCTGAAAGCCCCAGGCGTAGGCTTTGACTATCCACGGGGCGCCGAGAACGCCGACCAGAGTCACCAAGAAAAGGACGACCGCCATCGTACCGATCAAGTTTCGGTAAAACTCTTTTGCGCGAGTCATCCCCTGGCGTTCACGGACTTCGGTGAACACGGGAACGAAAGCCGCCGAAACGGCCCCCTCACCCAGCAAGACGCGAAGAGCGTTGGGGATTGTGAAGGCGAGCCAGAACGCATCCGTTGCCGCCAATGCAAAGACCGCCGCGACGACCGCGTCCCGAACCGCACCCAAGATCCGCGAGGAAAGAGTGCCCGTCGCCACGACGCCGGCGCGGCGAACGATCTCACCCCCGGCCGTTTTAGTTGGCGTCGCAGACATCGGCGGAAGGATGCGCCCGAGGCGCCGATCGCGGCAAGAAAGGAGGCCCGGTCAGCTCGCGCTCAGCAGGCCTTGAAGTTGGGCGATTTCGACGGTGTACGAGGTGCCGCAGTAGTCGCAGCCAATGCTTAGCGGCTCGCCCTCGTCGACGAGCTCTTGAATGTCCGTTCGATTCAGAATGCTGAGGGTGGTCATCACCCTGACCTGGCTGCACTGACATCCGAAGCGAATATCGCTGCTCTGCAACCAGGTGAAGGGCATGCCTTCGAAGATTTGCTCGACCAGCTGGGAAGGTGAGCTGTCGGAGGCCTGCAGGCGATCGCGGATCTCGACGAAGTGTTCGAGGCGCTTGGTCATGGTCTCCATGGCGGCCTCTGCCTCCACGGCCTCGGGAAGGAGCTGCACGACGTAGCCGCCCGCCGCGGCGTCTGGGCCCGCCACCACCGATCCCAATGAAATCATCGACACGATTTGCTCCGATAACTGCATGTAACGCATGAACCCCTCCGAGAGATTCCCGTTTTCGGGCAACTCGACCACCCCGCGGTGCAGATCGCCGTTGGGGAGCGTTCTCATCATCTGTAGCGTCGCGCGCGTCTTGCGGATGTCGGCAGGCGCCTCTCCGGAGCCCTTTTGGAGGAGCCCGCGTGTCCAGCCGTCGGGGTGGGAGTCGGCGACCAGCTGTCCGGCGTTGTCTTCGAAGCGCACGATACACTGGACGCGGAGCGAGGGCGCCATCGTTTCCCGGTAGAGCACCGCAGCGGTCAGCAAATCGGCCATATCCTGAGCGGCGAGTCCGGATAGCTCCTGGGCTGAGATGACGGCTTCGGCCGTATCGGTCGTGCGTGCGGCGACGATCCGAAAAGCCCCATCGTTGGTCATGGCACGCAGTACCGTGTCAGTTTCGGGCATGTTTCCTCTTCAAGCGCATTGGCGATTGTTTGGCAAGCGCTACTCTTGGGCTGGGAGTAGCACATGACAACGCACCAAATCGTTCTCATCCCGGGTGACGGAATCGGCCCGGAAGTAGCGGCAGCGACCACGCGGGTCCTTCAAGCAGCCAAGGCCCCGCTAAAATGGGTCGAGCATCACGCGGGCGTGGCGGCGCTCGAGACGCTTGGCGAGGTGCTGCCCGAACGGACGCTCGACGCCGTGCGCGAACACGGACTCGCGCTCAAGGGGCCCTGCACGACGCCCGTGGGCAAGGGCTTCACCTCCGTGAACGTGCAGCTTCGCAAGCGGCTCGACCTCTACGCGGCCGTTCGGCCGATTCGGAACCTTCCGGGCATCGCGACCCGGTATCAAGACGTCGATCTCGTCGTGATTCGCGAGAACACCGAGGGGCTCTACAGCGGCATCGAAAACGAAATCACCAAAGGCGTCGTGACGAGCCTCAAGGTCGCGACCGAAGCCGCGTCTCGGCGAATCGCCCACTGGGCCTTCCAATACGCGCGCGACCGCGGCCGCAAGAAGGTCACGGTGATGCACAAGGCGAACATCATGAAGTTGACCGATGGGATGTTCATTCGATGCGCCCGCGAGATCCAAGAGGAAGAGGGCTTCACCGACATCGAGTATCAAGAGGTCATCATCGATGCCGGCTGCATGAAGTTGGTGCAAGACCCGACGCAGTTCGACATCCTCTTGCTGGAGAACCTCTATGGAGATGTCCTGAGCGACCTCTGTGCGGGCTTCGTCGGTGGCTTGGGCGTGATTCCGGGCGCAAACATCGGTGACCAGTACGCCGTGTTTGAGGCGGTTCATGGCTCGGCGCCCGACATCGCTGGCAAGGGCATTGCCAATCCGCTCGCGCTGATCATGTCGGCGGTGATGCTGCTCAACCACATCGCCGATACCCGTGGCGACGAGACCTGTCGAGCGTCGGCGTTGCGAATTCGCGAGGCCTACAACCAGGCCCTGGCCGATGGCCAAAAGACGGGGGACCTCGGAGGCACGCTCGACACCGAGGGATTCGCCTCTGCGATCATCGAGCGAATCGAAGGCTAGTCGTCCGTCTCTCGAACACCGCCGCTTCCCCCCGCGACGCGAAGGAGCGGCGGGAGGACGACGAGGGTGGCCACCAAGCAGCCGCCGATCGTGATGGCGATGAGCTCTCCGAAGTTGCGGACGGGGACGAAGCCGCTCAGGAGCAAAACTGAAAAGCCGGCCATCAAGGTCACGCAGGAGATCACGATCGCTCGGCCGGTGCCACGCGCAGCGCGCACCAGCGCAGCTTCACGTCCGATTCCGTGTTGCATTTCTTCGCGGAATCGCGCCAGGACGTGAATGGTTCCGTTGACCGCGAGGCCGAGGCTGATCGAGAAGATGATGACGGTAGAGACGTTCAGAGGGATCTCGCGCCAGACCATATAGGCCATCGTTGCCACCAGGGGGATGAGGTTCGGCGGGATACTCAGCAAGCCGAGGCGAATGCTGCGGAGGAAGAACGCGAGCAGCAGGAAGATGATCACGACGGCGACGAATAGGCTTCCGAGCAGGTCGTTGACGACGGCCGCCTGCCCGCGGGAGCCTGTGTAGGCCTCTCCGGTGTACGAGACCGACACGGTGTCGTCGCCTCGGAGGCTGCCTTCGATGACGTTCTCGAGGACATCGAGAAAGCGCATCGTCGCTTGTGCCCCAACGTCGCGCAGCTTGAACTGAATGCGCGCCTTTTTGCCGTCTTCGGTCAGCCACTCGCTGAGCGGGCTTGGCTGACGCTGGCTCATCATGGTGACGAGGCCCTTGACCTGCTTCTTGCTCTTGAAAAACTCCGAGCGAACCGTCGGGTCGTCGGCAAGGAGGGCGTAGGACTCTCGCAGCATGTCGCCGTAGCTGAGGCTTCGGATGATTTCCGGGCGAAGCGCCGCCCAGTTCCGGATGCGCTGAATCTTTTGAACCATCTTCGGGTCCATGAAGTGGTCTTCTTCGGTGCTCTCGAGCACGACCTCGAGCGGACGGACGCCTGCGAGCTTCTCTTCGATCAGAAGGGTGGTCGTGTAAACGGGGTCGGTTTCGTCGAACTGGTCGAGCAGGGCGTGGTCGACGGTGATTTGGCTCGCGACGTAGGCCGCACCGGCAGTGAATAGAGCGGTTACGCCGAGCACGGCCCAGCGCCAACGAAGCAGCCTCGCGACGAGTCCACTGGTCACGTTGGTGAACAGGCTGGTTCGTTCTCTGCGGACATCGGAGCGCTTTGGCGGGGTGACCCAGGTGAGAATCGCGGGCACGAAGGTGATGATGACGACGTAGGACACCATGACGCCGAGAGCGGAGGTGATGCCGAAGTGTCGAAGCATCACCGTCTTCGAAACGACGAGTGACCCGAGGCCGGCCGCGGTCGTCGCAGAGGTCAGCATGCAGGCCACGGCAATCGCGCGAACCGTGCGTCGACCTGCGGCCTTTCGGTCCGGGTCGTCGTCCGGGTCGTCGTCCGCCTGCACCTCGTCTCGATAGCGCTGAATCAAATGCGTCGCGTCGCTGATCCCTATGATGATCAGCAGCGGCACGATCACGTTATTCAGGATGTTCATCGGCTCACCAAAGAGCCCCATCCCCCCAACCGTCACCAAGGCGGTGATGGCGACAGCCCCGAGTGGAAGCAAGACGCCTGGCATCCATCGAAACGAAACGGTCAACAAGATCAAGCAAACCAACACGGTCAGAGGGATCAAGCGCAGGTTGTCCGCGCGCATCTTGCTCACGATGACGCTGCGAAGATACGGGAGGCCACCAACGTGCACATCGATGCCTCGAAACTCCGGGCGCTCCAGCGAGTCGCGAAGGTCATCCATCGCCGCGCGCATCTCTTTGGGGTCGAGCTCGCGCAGTTGGAGTGCAACGCCCGCCACCGTGTGGTCCTCGTCGATCAGCCGGCCCACCAAAAGAGGGTTGCTCGAGATGGCGCCTGCGAGCTCGGTGGCCTCTTCTTCGGTGACCTCGGTTCCTTCAACGATTGGATCGGTTTGAAGCTCTGCCGACAGGGCGGGACCGACCTTGGCAATGCCCCCTGGGAAGCGATCGGGGTCGCTTTCGATGATGTCGAGAAGCGCGTTGAACGAGGCGTCTTCGAGATTCCCCTGTGCATCCGCTTGGTCGTCCGATTCGTCGAGGGAATCGAGATCGTCCAGGTCATCGAGATCATCGAGGTCGCCTTCGTCGTCCGGTCCGCCGACCGCCTGGAGGCCGTCGAGATCCTCGAGCTCTCCCGCTGCGTCGTCGGGCGCGACTTTGACCCGGCGTGGGATGTTGAGGGTCGTGATGCCGGCGACCTTCTCGACCCAGGGCTTCTCTGCGAAGTAGAGCGAGATGTCGTGGATCGTTTGAAGCGTGTCCCGGGAGAGGACGTCGTCGGCCTCGACCAGAATGAGCACCGCCTCTCGCCGCTTCCCAAACCATTGCTCGAAGCGTTGCTGGATCAGCGCGTACTCTTCACCCTCGAACGAGGACAGCAGGCTTTCCGGCGCTGGATCGGCCGTGAGCTTCGGGATCTGAGTCACGAAAGCGAGCGTCACCAGGACCGAGACCCAGACGACGAGCTTCCGACGCTCCGTGACGAGCTTGGCAAGCCAATCCAAGGTTTGCTGGCGTCGGGACACGGGCCTGTATGCCTGGAAGAAGCAGGTCTCGCAAGGTTCTTGCCACCGGCTTGACAGCCCCCCAGGGCAGGGCTAACACGCGCGTCCCTACGGGGAGGATATACGAGTGGCCAACCACGCCTCAGCAAAAAAGAGAGCCCGCCAGACGATCAAGCGAACCGCGCGCAACCGTCACATCCGCACCAACGTGCGGACCTGCGTGAAGCGCGTACGCACCGCGATTGAGACCGGCGATGCCGCAGCAGCGAAGAAGGCGCTCATCGAGGCCGTGAGCCGTATCGATGGCGCGGTGTCGAAGGGGATCTTCCACCGAAAGACCGGGTCGCGGTACATCGCCCGGCTGACCCACCAGGTCAACGTCCTCGGGAACTGAGCGCAGGGCTTCGGGTACGTTTCGGTCCAGCCCGTTTCGGGCCGCGTAGAGCGATCAAGGAGCGTCGGCACAGAGCTCGAGCACCGCGTCCTCGAGGATCAGGTCGGGGGGGCGCTTGCTGCTCTTGAGGGCGCGATCGGTTTCCGCAATCAGCGTGAAAGCTTTCCCGAGGCTGGCAGCGGTGAATCGCCGGGCCGATTCGGTGAGGTCGCTCGCTTTGAAGGGAGGCGCGCCGGCGCGCTTGGCCGCCTCCTCAGGGCGAAGGCCCTCGGAGAGCGCTTCGCGCATGCGAGCGACGATTCGGAGCTGTCGAGCGACCATGGCGAGCAGCCGAAGCGGCGGCTCTCGATCGTCGAGAAGTGACTGGGCCGCGGCAATGCCCTTGCGACGGTCCTTGAGACCGATCGCATCGACCAGGCTCCAAATCGATTCGACGCGAACCCGGGTGACACAGGTCATCACGGCTTCCGCGTCGATGCGCTGGCCTGCGCCCACGAAAAGGGAGAGGCGCTCCATCGCGTCGTCGATCGCGGCGAGGTCGTCCCCGACCGCATCGAGGAGGGCCTCGATCGCCTGCGGCGCAATGCCGTGCTCGCGAGCCTTTGCCTCGGCGCGGATGAACTCCCGAAGTGCGGCGCCGCGAAGCGGCTTGGCTTCGACGAGGTAGCCTTTCTTTTTTGCAGCCTTTGCGAGCTTTGCGCGCCCGTCTAGCTTGGTCGCCGTCATTAGGAAACAGGTCGATTCGCTCGGATCGTCAAGGTAAGCGGCGAGATTCGTTTGCTCGGTCGGCGTCATTGCGTCGACGTGGCGCAGCAAGACGAGGCGTGTATCGGCCATCATCGGAAGGGTTCGTGCGGCGGCAACCACCCGCGCTGCGTCCAGCCCCTTGCCGTCGAATACTTCGATGTTGAAGCCCGATGCGCCCATCGCATCGACCGCTTTGCGTACGGCGTCGACCGCGCGCTCGATCAGCAGGCGCTCGGAACCGACCAGCACGTAGACCGGGTCGAGGGAGCCTTTCGAGGCTCTCTTGGAGACATCATGGAGGCTTGGCACGGTTCAGCGGGCTTCGTCATCCGAGAAGGTGACTTCGCCGCCGTGTTGTACCCTGTCCCCGAGAATTTGAAAGCGATAACGGCCGACCTCCTGTCGACGCACGGTCACCACCATCTCGAGCCGTCGATTGGGCTCGAACTGCGGGCGCTTGAGCCTGAGCTTGTGCACGATTGTTCGCTGATTGCTGTCATTGACGAAGACCGTCATGGCGGGGGCGATGAATTTCCGCTCCGCGGTCTGGATATCGTAGAACAGCACCTCGAACTCCGAGTCGCCGAGCGGAGCGTTGAAGTTCGCGACCAAAGTGGCCTTCCACTGTCGATCCTCGACCGGAGCATCGAGATTCTCGCGCAGACGAGTCGCCTTGTTCGACTTTGCGAAGCGAATGACGCCCGACTCCGAAAGGGTGCGCGGCACGCCTTTTTGCGTGAGGAAGATCTTCGCGCGAAGACCCGTGGCGGCGTCGGCTCCCTGCCACGGCGTCACCGACGAAACGATGGCTGCAAATGCGGTGGTGACGAGTGCGAGGCGTGGATTCACAGCTTGCTCCTGGCTTGAGGTCCTCGATCAAACTAACAACTAGAACTTTCCAGTGACAGGGTGATAAGGTGCTGTAATGTAGGTTTTAGGCCTTCATGTTTGATACAGCCGGCCGAAAAGTTGTGCCCCAAGGCGGTGACGGCTAACTCCGACCCAGGAACGGAGCTCGATGACGACGGTCAGTGGGGGTGTGAAAGGACTGGTCGCCCGCGCGCAGCGCGAGGCCCAAAGGCGCGCGCAGAGCCCATCGACGGCCTATCTGCTGCTCGTGATGCTGCAGACGGGGGGCCCGATGGGAAGGCTGCTATCCGGGCTCGGGGTTAAGGAGAGCGATCTGCTGAGCGCGATCCGCGTCGTCGATTCCGAGCCAATGAGTGCACTCGAACGAGCGGTCGAGCGCGCCTACCGTCTGGCCAAAGCAGCCGAAGCGCCTCAGGTGCTGCCGGCCCATCTGCTCCTGGCCATCGCGCGCGACACCCGAAGCGCCGCGCACCGAAGCCTCGAGGTGATCGGGACTGGATCCCGGCGCGTTCAGGAAGCGGTGCACGAGGTGCTTGGACCCGACGACGCGCAGGCAGGGCCCAGCCCGACCTATGCCGCGTCTGCTGCTTCGTTTTCAGCACAACCTCCGACGAAACCGTCGCGTCCCTCCGCACGAAGGACCGCCCAGCCGGCTCCGCTGATCGAGCTACGCGTCGAGCCGCTCGACGAACAAGAGGACGAGATTCTGATCGAAGCGCCGATCGGCGCTCCGATCGCAAGCCCTATGGCAGAGGCGGAAGACGAGCTCATCGTTCCTTCGTCGTCGCCGTTCACTCTCGACGCGCGCAAGTATCCGACACTGGCCAAGCTCGGGCGCAACTTGACGGAGATGGCTTCCCTCGGACGGATCGACGAGGTGATCGGTCGCGACGACGAAATCGAGCGCCTCTTGGACGTTTTGGCCCGCAGGCGATCCAACAATCCGATTCTGGTCGGCCCGCCCGGCGTCGGAAAAACGGCGATCGTCGAAGGCCTCGCCCGGAGGCTCGCCGGAGGCGGAGAAGGCGTGCGCGGTCTCGAAGGCACGATCCTGATCGAGCTTTCCGCCGGAGGCTTGGTTTCGGGTACCGGGGTTCGAGGTGCGCTCTCGGAGCGCATTCACCGTCTGCAGTTCGAGGTCAAGCGGGCCAATGGAAAGATCGTCTTGTTCATCGATGAAGTTCACACGCTCTTCATCGGAGGCGAATCGCCCGACGACTTGGCGCACGAGCTCAAAGCGTCGCTGGCGCGCGGAGAGCTTCCCTGCATTGGGGCAACGACGGACGTCGAGTACCGCAAGTACGTCGAGCGGGATGCGGCGCTCGCCCGGCGGTTCTCTCCTGTCCACGTGGCCGAGCCGACCGCAGAAGACGCGATCGAGATTCTGATGGGCATCGCGCCTCGCTACGAGGTGCATCACGGCATCGCCTACGAGCCTTCCGCAGTCGAGTCCGCGGTCGAGCTTTCCGTGCGATACCTGGCGGAGCAGACGCTTCCTGACAAGGCGATCGGCCTTCTCGATTTGGCCGGAGCGCGAACGCGTCGCCGGGGTGGGGCCATCGTAGATCGCGAAGCGGTGGCGCAGGTGGTGGCGGAGAAAGTCCGTGTTCCGGTCGAGCGCCTCCTAGTGACCGACTCGCAGAAGCTCCTAGAGCTCGAGCAGCATCTCGCAGAGCACGTCGTCGGCCACGCCGAGGTGATGCGGCGTATCTCCGACGCGCTTCGAAAAGGAGCTGCGGGTTTTCACGGTCAGCGTCCGCTTGCCACGTTCTTGTTTTTGGGGCCTACCGGCGTCGGAAAAACCGAGACCGCTCGCGCGCTGAACGAGCTCTTCTTCATGGGTTGCCCGATGACCCGCATCGACATGAGCGAGCTCAGTGAGTCCCACGCCGTCGCGAAGCTGGTGGGCGCGCCCCCCGGGTACATCGGCCACGACACCGGAGGTCAGCTCACCGAAGCCATTCGGCATCGGCCCTACCAGCTCATCCTTCTCGACGAGATCGAAAAAGCACACATCGACGTGCTCCAGTCGCTCTTGCCACTGCTCGAAGACGGGCGGCTGACCGACGGGAAGGGGAGGACGGTCGATTGCACGCACACGATCGTCGTCATGACCTCGAACCTCGGCGCTCAGAGCTCGCAGCACGGCCAAAGCTCGATTGGTTTCAAGGCGACATCGAAACGCACAGGGGATGGGTTTACGGCGGCCCTGACGGCAGCGCGGCGAGCGCTCCCGCCCGAGCTTTGGAATCGCATCGACGAGCCGCTGTTTTTTGGAGCGCTCAGTCGAGACGAGGTTCGTGAAATCGCGCGCCGGATGGCTGCCGGCGTAATTCAACAATTGCGCGAGCGGCAAGGCGTCGACCTTGGCATCGACGAAAGCGCGATCGAGGCCTTGGTTGAGCTCGGTGGATACGACGCGGAGCTGGGCGCCCGCCCGATGCGTCGCATAATCGGCCGGATGGTCGAAGCGCCCTTGGCGGCTGCCATTCTAGGCGGGGAGTTCGAGCGCGGTGATCGCGTCGTAGCGCTCGGTGACCTCGGGGGCATTCGCTTCGAACGTACCGAAGGCTCCGTCGAAGCCGCAGAGTGACGACCGCCTTCAGCGTTTCGTGATGCGCAGGATTTCCGAGGCCTTCGCACGCCCAAGGCCTGCGGCGCGTGCGCAGCGGACGATGATGGGAACGACCGAGTCGTACGCCGCGAGCGCATCGGGACTCAGACCGCGGAGCGCCGCTCGATGATTGGACACCACCTCCGACTCGCCGCGTGCGATCGGACCTGTGAGGGCGCCGGGCACGCCGAGGCTCTGCACGTTTTCGGCGACGCTGTGCAGCAGGCCGCCAATCGCACGCTCGGCGCCGCGCCGTTCGAAACCTAGCCGTTCGAGCAGGCCGACGGAAACGAACGCCAACGCCGCTGCGCCATTGGCAGCGAGGGCCGCTGCCGCGTGGTATTCGGCTCCGCCGGTCTCCGCCAGCATCACGCGGGCGCCGCACGCTTTTGCGATGCGCCGGCTCGTGGCGACCGCACGCCGGGAGCCGTTCACCGTGAAGGTGGCGCCTCGGAGGCTCGGACTGCGCTGCTTGCTCGCGAACGAGACCAGCGGGTGCATCACGCCTACCGCGGCTCCGCTCGCCCTGCACGCCTCGAGCTCGTCGGCGCCCAGAGCGCCTGCACAGTGAAGCACCGTAGCGCCTCGCTTTAGGTTTGGGGCGATGGCGCGGGCGACCGAGGTGATCGAGTCATCGGAGACGGCGAGGACGATGGCGTCTGCTGCGGCCACGCGCGAAGGTCTGTAGCGTCGACCCGTGGCAGAGACCTCGAGCGTGTCGCTCGCTTCCAATGACCGCCTCAGCCCATTGCCCACTCGGCCTCGGCCGATGATCAGGACGTTCATCCTTTGCCCGGATAGAGGTCGCGAGATCGAATGTGCTCGATGACCGCGCTCGGCACGAGGCCGCCGAGGTCAGCCGCGTTCGATAGCCCGGTGCGGATGTCGGTGGAGTTGATGTTGGGAATCGAGATTGGGCAGCCTTCTGGAACAGGGTACCCTTGGCGCCCGATCACCAGAGGTGGCGCGACCTTCACGACCTGGTCCCAGCGGTACCAGCGATCGGTCGTCTGAAGCACGTCGGCGCCGATCAAGAGACGAAACAGCGTGCTTGGATGCTCCTTTTCCAGTGCATCGAGCGTTTCGAGCGTTCGGCTGACCCCGCCGAGACGTCGTTCGATGTCGGAGACCTGAACGTTTCGAAACGGAGCAAAAGCGAGCTCACACATGGCTTGGCGTTCGTCGAATGAGGCGCCGTGTTGCTTGTCGAACACGTGTTTCCAAGTTGGCACGATCCAAAGCGCGTCGAGATCGGCTGCTGACATAGCCCAGGCCACCGAGAGGACGTGGCCCAGATGAGGTGGATCGAAGCTGCCGCCATAAATCGCGACCCGCCGCGCGCTCATGGCGCCACCATTACCTTCGCACCCCGACCCTGAATAGGCTCACTCCAGCACAGCTTGCCGTTCAGCGTGAGGGCCTTCAAGACGACGCCTCCGGTTTCAGATTGGTCGTCGAGCAGGCCGAGGTGCCCTGTCCCGAGGGGACCCGGGCTGAAGAAACAGCGAGGCCCGAACCGCTTGAACATCAGCTCCTTGCCATCTCCGTACACGACGATGTTGGAGTTGATGACGTCTTCCTCTCCAATGGTCGATTTGTTTCGAACGATGAGAGCGATTCGGTCGTCGAGCATTTCCATCGCCCGTCGAGGCGCCGGGGGCGCGATGCGCAGCTTTCCAAGGTAACGAGCCCCGCGCAGCTTGCGAAGCACCTCTTCGATTTCGTCCGCCGTCCCGCGAGCTGCGACCTCCGCAACCTGCTGTTCGAGTGGAGCGTCGCCGGCATCTGATTCGTGCTTCGCCATGAACGCACGCAGTGCCTCGTCTTCTCCGAGATAGATGACGGTGTCGACCTCCAGGTCGCAGATCAAAAACTTGGCCGCCTGCTCGAGGGCAGCGACGTCACTTTTTGCGGGACCGATGAAACCCAAGCGCATGGTTCTAGAGATCTACACCAGCTTGGGCCCGAGCTTCAAAATGTGTGTCGCTGATCGCGAATCGAAGCATCGCCCAGGCCTCTGGGGTTTCCATAATGGCGCTCAAGCGGTACTCGTCGCCGGCAGGGACATCGTGCCCAGCGATCTTGAGCAAGGCGGACACCGCCGAAGGCACGTCCCCGCTCAAAGTCAGGGCCGCGCGGTTCCCCAGCTCTGCGATTGCAAAGGGCACCGCTCCTGTCGAAAAACCGGCGTTGCCCTTCAGCTCCAGGGCCAGGCTATCGACCTCGTCGCGCGAACGGCGGGGCACGGCCTTGAGCAGTTTCTTCCGCAGGTCCATCATTCTCGGTTGCGTTGCGAGGCTTCCTGGGCTCTCTCCGTGTTCCTGAAGAAGCGCCAAAAGAGCGAGGTCCAGGTCCTCGGAGCGGGCCCGGAGCGCAGGGGCGAGATGATTTGCAGCCACTTTGAGGGCGCGCGCAAATAGGAACAGACGCTCCCGCGGATCGGTGATTTGCTGAAGGTTGCCACCGACGACGATGGTCGGCGGGTCGCCGGAGACGGGCATGCATGCAGCCGGCGCGACGTACGTGATTCGCAAGCGCGGCTCGCTGATCCCAAGCATTTCTGCCACGGCGCCGGCTTCCTCGACGAGGATTCGATGCTCGCCCTTTGGCTTCCGGAGGCGCCAGGCGCTCGCATCGAACGGCAAGACCTTGTCGAAGGAGTGCTCGCAGAGCGCGAAAAGGCGGCGCGCCGTTTTTGGCAGGCCATGCGGAGCCACGACGGCATCGATGAGGACGGAAAGGGGTACCTTGACCCGGCCCAGCGCTTCGCCGTGCCCCGTGACGTCCCCTTCAAACAGAGATGCCGGATGGCCGGCCGCGATTGCTGCGCTGGCCGCGCAGGAGGCTGGGCCAGGACCGTGCCGACGGTGGAGCACGCGCACCAAGGTCGTCCATACGGCCTCATCGCCCGGGTCGAGATCGACGGCGGATCGCAGATCGCTCAGCGCCCGGTTGAGGTGCATCGCCTCTGCGGGGCCAGCGCCCTGGCGTTGGTAGTAGTCCGCAAGGGCAAGGATCACGTCGGGCTCCGTCGGCTGCTCGGCCCGCAGTTTCTCCAAAATCTGCTCGGCCTGCCGCCCCTGACCGGCCGACTCGACGGCGCCCGACAGCCGGATTCGGTAGTCACGCTTGTCGGATTCACTGCCCGCGCGACGAACCAACTCTTCGAGCAAGCGCCCAGCTTCATGCGCCTTGCCCTGGCGGCTCGTCACCGATGCGAGGCGATCCAAGATTTCCAAATTCGTCGGCGAAAGCTGCACCACTCTTCGGAGCGATGATTCGGCGCGGTCAAGATCCTGAAGGTGCACATCGTAGAGCGTGGCGAGCTGCGTGAACGCCCAAATCTGCTCCTCGTGGGTACGCTTCAGACGCGCGATACGAATCAACGCTTCGGCGGCGCCTTGCCAATTCTCAGCAGCGCGGTGGGTGTCCACCAGCTCCTTCAATGCGGTGAAGTTGAGGGGGTCGAGCTCCAAGCATTCGTCCAATGCCTGGCGGACGCCTTCGAGGTCCCCGCGCTCGCGACTCTGACGCGCCTTCTCGACGAGCAGACCAACCAGCGTGGGCGTATCGGCGCCGGCATCGATGCGGGCATCGGTGAGTGCCGCGAGCACATCGAGTCGCCCCTGGCTTTGGTAGAGCGCCGCGAGGCGGCGGTACACGTCGAGGTATCGAATGTCGCACTTCGAAGCGGCCACCCAGGCATCGATGGCGCGATGCGGGTCCCGAAGCTCCTTTTCGAAGATGCACGCAGCCTCCCGCCAGAGCGACGCGGCGCGATGACTGTCCTTGGCCTGGCTCGCAGCGTCTTGATAGACGGCAGCCGCGTCTTCCCAGCGCTCGGCCGCGTGCAAGAGCCCGGCCTCGACTTCGCGAGCGAGCGGGTGGTTTCTCGCTTCGTCCAAGCGCTCGAGCGCGTTTTCTGGGGCCCCCATCAACTGCAGCACGCGAGCGGCATCGAGTGCGATGGCGCCGCGTTCGAGGTCGTCATCGACTGCCACCTGCAGAGCGAGGAGCGCTTGAAGGCAGAGCAGGTGCTCGCCCTTCGCATAGGCCGCACCTAGGACTTGCCTGGCCAGGCCTGGGTCCGCCTCGAGCGCATCGTCGATCCCGCACAGCCATCGATCGAGATCGGATCGCAGGATGTCGGGGTCCGCCTTGAGCAGCTCGAGATGGAGGCGATGCCTGGCCAAGCGGTCCGGCGAGTCCTCCGGAAGGGCCTGCAAAAGCCGTCGAGCGCTCGAACGGATGCGTTCGGTGTCGTTCTCCCGAAGCGCATCCCATTCCAGGGCGCGCGCGGTAGGGATGTGGTCCGGGCGAAGCTCGGCGATCGATTGGAGCGACAGTCGGGCGCTTTGCATGTCGTGCCGCGCGAGTCGATCCACTTCTGCCATCGCTGCAAACGCACGGAGGCGTTCGGCCTCGTCGGTCGCTTCGCGTACGCGATTCATCGCGCGGTCGGACAGGCGTGCAAATTCCGATGCCTCGAGCTCCGCTCGGTCTCGATGGACGAGAATCATCTCGTCGTCCGGCTTTTCGGTCGAGGCATCACGGAGCAGCCGCGCGGCTCTGGCTGCGAGGCCGGCGGCTCGATAGGATGCTGCCGCACGCTCCAGGTACGCCGACATGCCGAGACGACGTGCCGCCAGCTCCAGGAGCTCCCCGGCGGTCTCCGTCTCCCGTCCAGCTGTTTCGATGAGGTGTTCGACGAGGAGTGGATCGGGCGCGCCCCGGTCCAAGGCCGCTTCCGCATACGCCAGACGGTCGTCGCGGGACGAAGCCCACATCGACGCACGCAGCCAGCTAGCGGCTTGTCCTGTCGAGCCAAGCGCCGATTGCCGGGCCGCGCTCGTTGCCCTGGCTTCGTCGTCGCCAAGCCGGTCCTCCAACTCCCACAGGGCGGGCGCGTAGTCGACTTTCTCCGCCAGCGCGGCTTCGCACGCGCTTTTTGCTTCCGGGGACCCCGGCCGAGCGAGCCTTGCGGCCATCGTGAAAGCAAAAGCGCTGCGAGCGGCTGATGCGGCGTTCCCCTCTTCCATCCAGCGCCTAGCGCTCCGCTCGGGGTCCTCGTCTTCGAGCAGCAGCGCACGACCAATCATCGAATCGCCCGGCACCCTCTCCTCGGCGCGGAGCAGAGCGCGATCTCGGTCCATGATGCCGCAGGCAGCACCCATGTCAGCGACGGCGAGCGCCGCAGCAGCCGCCAGCCCATCGGGTACGTCGTCGAGCTCCGCTTCGAGTGCCGCGAAGAACCCTGCACCATTTCGGATGCGCGCGGCCTCGTCCGCTTGAAGCATTCTCGACGCGACGCTGGTTGGATCGGCGGGCATCGATTCGATCAATCGCGGAACCTCGATTTCTTCGCCGGCGTCCGGCCCGAGCAGACGCCTCGAGGCTTGCACGTACGGGTCCAAGCGGTGCTCTTGTTGCGCTGCCCGGGAAGCGAGCTCGAAACTTTCTCGCTCGCCGCGCTCCGCATGAAGCCGTGCGCGTCGACCGGAGCCTAGGGCCCGAAGTTCCGGCGTGTCATCGATCGCGTTCCTGGAAAACGAATCGATCGCGCTCTGCGTGTCTCCGCAAAGCGCGGCCGATTCGGCACGCGTCCAAAGAGAGGCCGTGTCTTCGGCGTGGGCGAGCAGTGCGACCGCCGCCTCCGGAGAGTCAGTGCGCCGGCTCATGCTCGCTGCGGTTCGACGAAGGGTAGCGGCGAATCCACCCGGGACCTGAGCCGCAGCCGTGAGAAGCGCGCCCTTCGCCGCATCATCTTCACCAAGCCCGCGGCTCGTGCGAACCACCCCGAGATGGGCTGCGAGCAGTGCGGGCTGTAGCTCGAGCACGCGGCGGTAACTGCTCCTCGCATGTTCAAGCGAGCCCGCCTTCTCCTTGAGCTCGGCCGCATGGAGGCGCAGCACCGCTTCGGCGTTGGCATCGGGCCATCGCTCCGCCGCGGCGCTCAGAGCGTCCGCTGCGCGCCCCGAATCGTCGCGCGCCAGCCGTGCGGAGGCCAAGAGCACGCACGCGACGAAGTCGTCCCCTCGAAGCTCGGCTGCGTGTGCGGCGGCCTGCTCTGCGGCTGCCGGGTCGTGGAGCTTCGAGAGCTGAATACGGGCAAGCAGGTTGAGCGCCGAGCCTCGATCGGCGGCGCTGAGCTCCAGGCCGGCCTCTCTTTCCAAGGCCTCTGCCGCGGCGCCCCAGTCACCGTTCCGCATGGCGAGCCGCCGAAGCGCGCGCAGAACGACGACGTCGCGGGCGTCGGCGGACAGCGCTTGGGCGTAGTGGCGCCCGGCCGCGTCGTAATCTTCGAGCCGCTCGCAGAGCTCCCCTGCGGAGGTAAGAAGCCGTGCGCGCGCCGAGCCAACGGCGCGTCGTCCAAGCGCTTCCAGAAGCTCGACGCGCCGCTTCATCGTGTCCGGGGTATCGCCAACCAAGGGCAGCGCCTCTTGGCGCGGCCTGCGCTCGAGGAGCGTTCGCTGCGCGGCGAGGGCGCCCGAGTCCGAGGGGTCCGGTGGACGGCTCGTACGCTTCGCCAGACTCCCGGCCTGCGTTTCGACGAAGGAGTCGAGCAGGTCAGCGATCGCCTCGTCATCGATATCGAACGAGAACGGCTCCGATTCGCGGCTCGCCCGAGACACGTCGTCCTCAGCCATCGCGCCCCCACAGCGGGGAGTCCGCGTCGATCCAGAAGCGAACGAGATCGAGGCCCCGAGGAGAAATCCTCAGTGCGTCCGGACTCACCTCTTGGTTCAGCAGCACCTCGAGCCCGGCGTCGATCTTTCCGGACGCCAGCAATCCGGCTCGGTCCGCGCTCCGCTGCAGGCTCCGGGAATAGGCGAGCAAGGACGATGCGCGAAGCTTGGTGGCGCCGACCGCTTGTTGCACCGCTTTGCGCGCAGCGCGCTTCAACTTGACAGCCGTTGCGGGTAAGGGCGGATCTCCAGCCTCGACATCACAGCGCGAGACGCGAAGAACCTCCAAGAGCGTCCCGGCGGCTTGCTCTGGCGACCCGTCGAGGAGCTGGGCGCCTCCGTGCGGCGCTGCCCAGGCGAGTCGGCCGGCGAGGAAACGCCCCGTTGCATCGAGACCCCCTCGCGCGCGCTCGGGGACCACCCAGCGGATTTCGCCGCTACGGCTTGTCCGAGCGACAGGTGCGTTGAGCTCGCTGGAAATCTCGATGGAGCCTGTCCTGGCGCCGAAGCGTTGGGACAGCCGCTCGAGCTCGGAGCAGATCGGCTCACTCGAGGCCACCTTCTTCGAACGAAGGCGATCGTTGCCGAGCTCGGGGCCCGCGCGCAGGACCAGCTCTTGGAGCACGGGGTCGGCGTTCGGATCCCAGAGCGCAGCGATCGAGACACTGCTCAGCTCGACGCTGTGTTCGTCGACGGGTTCGGCAAGACCCAAGGCACGCTGTACTTCCTGGACCGCGGCCGCGCGCGCGTCGTGGCCCCGCCATGTGGCAGCGCTTCTCAAGGCTTCGAGAAGCGATGCGTCGAGCTCGCCGGCGTCGATGCGAGACCAGATGGCGGTTTCGTAGCGTGCGACGGCGGTCTCGACCTCCGTCTGGTCAACGAGCTCGACCAGGCCCGAGATCGCTGTGTCGCTGGCCGGCTCCGCTTCGAGGGCGCGTCTGTACGCATCGGCTGCCGCTTCTGGGCGACCGAGCTCGATTTCGAGTGCGGCGATTCGTGTCCAGGTTTCCGCGTCGGTGAGCCCGAGCGCTTCGACCGCGCGTAGCTCCTCGAGGGCCTCGGCTTTCGCGCCGAGCTGGTTTTCGAGGAAACCCGCGGCGCCAAGGTGCGCGACGCGCCTCTGATCGTCGGGAATGCTCGCCCGGGACAGACGCTGCAAGCAGTCGACCGCTTCGGCCCATTGTTTGAGTGAGGCGTGCACCTCAGCGGCCAAGGCCAGGGCGCCCGGATGAGCCGGATCGCTGGTAAAGAGCTCGTCGAGCACCTCGAGCGCGCCCGGACGATCGCTCACTCCGCGCAGAAGGCGCGCGCGGTCGTAGAGCAGATCCAGTCGATCCTTCGGGCCGCCAAGGGCAAGCCGACCCGCGACGAGGACTTCGAGCGCCTCGGTGTCTTCCTGTGCGACGAACAGGTCACGAAGCCTCCGAAAGGCAAGGTCGCGGGTGGGGTCCTCATCGAGCGCGCGTCGAAAAAGGTCCTCTGCCTGTTGGAACTGCTGGAGGCAGTCCATCCGCACCACACCCGCTTCTTCCAAAAGGTCGCCCCGCAGCGCGTCCTCGACGAAAGGTGCGAGTCGCTCGCAGGCTTGTGCGACCAACGGCCAGTCGCCGGCTTGCCGTGCCGCGGATCGAAGCGTCTCCCAAAGGGCTAGATCGTCGGGGCGCGCATCGACGGCGTTGCTGAGAAGCGCGACCGCCTCCGCGCCTCGACCCGCTTCGACCAGGGCGCGGCAATGTGCCGCGTCGAGCGCCCCGCGCCCGAGGGCCGCGCTGTGCTCCAGCTTATGCACCAGCGCATGGACGCGGAGCGCGGCGTCGTCATTTGGCGAGAGCACCTCGTCGATCGCGACCGCGGCGTCGGGAAGGAATCCTGCGAGAGCTTCGGATTCGTGCGCCAAGCATGAATAAGCTCATCCGCAGCGTCGGTGCCTCGCGCGATCCCCGAGGCGCGAAGCCCCTGAAGGAGGGCCCCCGCCCGCAAAGCTTCGGTCGGCGCCGCGGCGGACAGCCGAAGCCAGGCGTCCCCTGCGAACGAGCTCTCTTCGCCAAGCGACGCGCGCAGCGCTCCGTAGGCCGCAGCAAAACCATCCATGTCCTCGAGCGTCGCGGCCCCCTCGTCGGCCAAAAGCTCTTCGGCCGCCGCTCGTTGGTCGCCTTCGCTGAGCTTCACGGGCAGCGACAGGATCGCAATCGCCGCCGCCGTGGCGGTGCTGGGGTGCTCGAGCGCACGCTCGTAGGCCCGACATGCACCGCCGTCGTCATCGGGGCCCAAGGCGTCACCGAGAAGGAGCGCGAAGAGCTGGGGTACGCCTCCAGCAAGGCGGCTCTCCGAGAGCGACGCGTACGCGCGCTCTGTCGCGTTCGCATCGCCCTGACGGCGCGCGACATCGAGAACTGCGAGCGCCGCGGATGTCGAATCGGGTGCATCTACCAGAGCTTGCTCATACGCCTGGCGAGCCGCGGTTGGATTTCCGATCCGCTCGGCGCTTGCCCCCGCAAGGAGCAGCGAAAGCTCCCCGAGCGGCGTCGTTGAATCCGCTTGCGAGCGTTCGCGCGCCAAAGAGATCACATCCTCGGGGCGGCCCCCCTCTCGCAGAATCGCATCGAGCAGCGAAACCACGTGGCCGTCGTTCGGAGCGGCGGCCAGAGCGGACCGAAGGACCCGCTCGGCGGCTTCCCAGTCTCGGCGTTGCGCGTAAGCTTGCGCCGCTGCGCAGAGGTGTCCGACGCGACGATCTCCCGATGCGATTTCGGCGCTCTCCTCGTGAGCCCTGGCGAGCAAGCCTGCGTCGCCTCTCCAAGCAGCCTGCGCTCGTGCAAGTGAAGGCGCCCAGGCGCGATGATTCGAGTCTCCAAGAGCGTCTCGAAGGAGCTGATCGGCGTCTTCGTCCCTGTGAAGCGCGTGCCGCAAGAGGTTGTATTTGGCGCAGGCGAGGGCAGCTCGTTCATCGGGCTCGATGTCGCGTTGCATCAGCTGATCGAAACGCGTCAGAACGGCCTCCGGCCGCTTCGCGCGCATCGCTGCGCCCAAGGCTTCTCGGATGATCGCCGTCTTCGAGGTCGTGGAGGCTTCGATGGCTGAGCTGTAGAGCGCCTGGGTGTGGTCCGAGCTGTCCGCGTTGGCGCTGCACAGCTGCGCGGCTCTCCAGGCGAGTTGCGCCTGTGTCTCCCCCTCAGCGAGCTCGGCGGCCTGTCGGAAGGCTTCGGCGCGCTCGCCGTGGCGCGCGCCGCGGATGAGCGCCACGTCGAGCGCCGCCTGGGCGTAGCTTGAATCAGGGAAGCGCTCCGTCGCGTCGCGAAGTGTTTCCAACGCGCTGTCGAGGTCAGCGCTCGACCCTGCAAGCCGCAGCTCGTGCGCGACGAACGCCGGGTCTTCGGGGGCCATGGATCGAAACCAGTTCGATGCGTTTTCAACCGCCGCACCGTCGCCGAGACGCTCCGCGGTGAGAAGCGATTGCCGGCGGATCAGCCGGCTCTCCGGCATCCATCGCAGGGCCGATTCGAGGTAGCCCGCAGCTGCGGTGGCGTCATCGAGATGCGCGGCGCTGCAGGTCGCCGCTTCCTGCCACAAATGCGCCGCCATCGGTCGACGGACGCCCTCCGGAACGGGAAGACCGAGCGAGTCGGGCGACCCGCCCGGTTCGATCGCCGCTTCGAGCATACGAGCCATCGAGGTCACAGCACGCACAAGCTCATCCCAGCGCTGGTGCGCGCGGGCGGTATGAGCTTGCAGTGACCGCGCCTGCCAAGCGAGCGCATGGCATTCACACGCGTGCTCGAGTGCAGCAAGGGCATCATCCGGCCTGCTCGCCCCGAGCTCGTGTAGTGCGATGTCGATCCAAAGCGCGGCGCGTAAGATTGGGTCGGCGGCGTGCTTCGCCTGTGCCATCAAGGCATCCCGAACGGCGCCATCCTCACCGCGCGCTTCGGCCAGCCATTCGAGAATGAGCGCAGGTACCGCCGGTTCTGAAGAACGCGAAATTGCCTCGCGCAGGAGCGACGCCCAATCTTCGGAGTGCATGGCCAAATCCACGAGCGCCGCGCTGCTCACCGCAGGGCTCGTGGCTCGCGCGACCTGCTCCGAACGAAGCGCGGCCAGATCGTAGCCACTCTCGGCGCGCTCTGCGATCCGCAACTGGGCGATGAGAGCCGGCTGGAACCCTGGGGCGACCGCGTGCGACTGTCCGTACTGCTCCATCGCCTCCGGAGTCAGCTCGAGCTCGTGTTCGTAGAGCGCTCCGACTTGGTAGAGAATCGCCGCCCGAGCTCGTGGCTCGGTTTCTGCGTCGAGCTCGCGGCGCAGGTTGGCAATGCGCAGCTCCACCATGTCGCGCCTGCGCGCGCTCTCCGCTAGGCCCATGGCCGCCCTTTCGATCATCCTCCGCCCACGACTAGGTAATGGTCCAACCGCCGTCGATGACCATCACATCTCCCGTCAGGTAGTCCGATTCATCCGAAGCTAAGAAGACTGCGCCACCGGCGATGTCGCGCGGCTGACCCACGCGTCCCAAAGCGGTTTTGTTCACGATGCTGGATCGAATCTCATCGTTGTCGACCAGCACCTGGGCGAACTTGGTTTCGATCAGCCCCGGTGCGATTGCATTGACACGGATCCCGGCCGCGCCGAGCTCCATCGCCAAGGTCCTCGTCATCGAGATCACGGCGGATTTGGTCATGGCGTAGACGCCTTGCATCGGGGCGCCCATGAGGCCGACGACGCTCGCGATGTTGACGATCGACCCTTTCGCTTTGCGCTCCTGCAAGTGGCCGGCGACTAGCTGGATCATTCCGAAGTAGCCCTTTACGTTGACCTCGAAGGTTTTGTCCCAGGCCGCTTCATCGATACCGAGCATCGGGCCAAAGTGTGGGTTGGTCGCCGCATTGTTCACGAGGATGTCGACCTTGCCATAGGCTCGGAGCGCCTGATCGAGCATGTCTTCCCGCTGGTTTCGGTGGCCGACGTGGCACGCGATTGGCGTCGCGTCACCGCCGTGCGCCACGATCTCCTCGGCTACGCCCCGTAGACCTTCGATTTTTCGCGAGACGAGGACCACCTTGGCTCCCTCTTCCGCCATAAAGCCCGCGATGGCGGCTCCGATCCCCCGGCTCGCTCCTGTCACGATCGCAACCTTGTCTCGTAGGCGCTCACCCATGCTGCCCCCTCCTTTGGTCCGACACGTATAGCGCTCTGCGGGGTGGTTTTGCCAGCGCGATCTGCATGAGACTTGCGCGCGCGCGCTCCTGAGCAAGACTAAGCTGTTCTTCGCTTCGCCGAAGAGGTTATCCTGACGCTGTTCCAAGCCATAGCTGCGATCATCGTGGGTTTCGTCGCCGTGGTCTGGGGCGCCGATCGTTTCGTGTACGGAGCCGCTGGGCTGGCGAGCAATCTCGGCGTCAGTCGCCTCGTCATCGGGCTGACCATCGTGGCCTTCGGCACCTCGGCGCCTGAAATGTTGGTCTCCGGCATGGCGGCGATGGCTGGCAGTCGCGAGATGGGCGTCGGCAACGCCGTCGGTTCCAACATCACCAACGTGACGCTCGTTCTGGGCGCAGCCGCGCTGGTTCAACCGCTCAGCATCCACTCCCGCCTGCTCATCCGAGAAATCCCGATTCTGTTTCTCACCATGGCGGTCGCCTGGGCGTTTCTCTGGGACGGAGAGCTCAGCCGCGTGGAAGGCCTCCTCTTGCTCTTTGGGATGTTCCTCTTGGTCGCCTGGATCGGCACGCAGGGCCGCAAAGAGGACCCCGGCTACAGCGATCCTCCAGCGGACGCCTTCGCCCAGGATGACATCCCGAGCTCGCTGCCTACCGCTAAGGCGATTGTCCTCTTCTCGGTCGGTCTGATCCTCCTTCTCGCAGGCTCTCGTGTCTTGGTCTGGGGAGCGATCGGGATCGCCCGCGACCTCGGCGTGAGCGAGCTGGTCGTCGGTCTGACGCTCGTTGCCCTCGGGACCAGCCTTCCTGAGCTGGCGGCCTCAGTAGCGGCCGCGCGCCGTGGGGAACAAGACATCGCAGTTGGGAACGTCGTCGGGTCCAACATGTTCAACCTGCTCGGGGTGCTTGCGCTACCGGGCATCATCGCGCCCGGCGAGGTCGACCGCTCGATCATCGTCCGTGACTTCCCCATCATGGTGGGCGTGACGCTGCTGCTTGTGTTGATGGCCATGAACGAGCGCAACCACATCGGCCGCAAACGCGGGATCACGCTGATCTTCGTCTTCGTCGCCTATTTCGTGATGCTCTTTTGGAACCCTTCGCTGCCCTCGCTGCCGGGCTAGGCGACGCGGGCCCAGACGAGTGTCATGTTGTTGGCCGGCATCGGGACAGTCTCCCGCAGCTCGAATCTCGTGTGCCCCGCCAGCTCGATGAGCGCATCGATGTCCCGAACGCCCCAGCGCGGGTTGCGTGACCGAAGGCTTTCGTCGAAGGCTGCGTTGCTGGGCGCGCTGTGCTCGCCGTGAAGCCTGTACGGGCCGTATGTAATCAGCGGAGAGCCAGCGGCGAGCAGCGCGCTTGCGCCCCGGAACAGGCTCTCGGTGGTTTCCCACGGGGAGATGTGGATCATGTTGATGCAGAGCAGGGCATCCGCGCTGGCAATCGGCCATCGATGCGAGCAGACGTCGAGCTCGATCGGAGGCAAGAGATTCCCGGGAGTCGACTCCTCCACCCATGCGGAGATGCTCCGTAAGGCATCGTCCGATGCATCGCTAGGCTGCCAGAGCAAGTGCGAGAGATGCTCCGAAAAGAAGACGGCGTGCTGACCGGTACCGCTGGCGACTTCGAGCACGAGTCCGCTCGGCGGCAGCACACGGCGAAGAACGTCGAGAATCGGTAGCCGATTGCGTTCGGCTGCTGGCGCAAAACCCTTTGCCATCGCCCTGGCATAGCCCATAACTTCTCCTCATCGAAGTCAACCGCGACGACTGGAAGGGAACGCTGGGCTGGGGGCTCATCGTGACGCTATGTCTTGCCACGCCCTGGCTGACGCGCGTCTTGCTTCTGTACGAGAAGCGCCTGACCTTGGCGCCGATCGACCTGCGCGGTGCTCTGGCCGATGCTTCGGTCGGTCTGCTGCTGGTCGGACTCCTGGGGCTCCTGTTGGCCAACCGGCATCTGTGGGGGCGCGTCCTCGGTTTGACCCTCCTGGTCACGTTCGTTCTGCTGAGCTTCGCAATCTACGAGTTTATCTCGGTTTTCGATTCTCTGTACGCGCTCAGTCACGCCGGCTTCCTGGGTGATTCGACGTTTCTCGGCGGCTCGGTGCGGCACGCACGCCACCCGCTGCTGCTCCTCGGGGCGACGGTCCTCGCGATCCTCGGGGCCGTTTGGGCGCGCCCTCCGGTCTCGCTCTGGTGGCGATGGTGGGGCCTCGGGTTCGCGGTTTCCGTGTTCGGTCAAGTGCTCATCCCCACCTCGTACACGCACGACGAGTGGCGCGAGCGCCATGCGATTCAAGCGAATCTCGGGTTCTTTCCGCCTTCGGTCCGGCCGCATCGCGTGGCGATCAGCGCCGAGGTGCGAGAGGTGTTTGAGGGCGATCTTCGAGGCGAGCGCTGGGTAGGGCCGCTATCCAATCGGCCCAACGTTCTGCTCATCCTGATCGAAGCGGCCTCAGGCGCCCATCTCCCTTCGGTCGCGGCCGCCGAAGGTGTCCGGAGTACCATCGAGATGCCCAAGCTCGATGCCCTCGCTCGCCGGCATGTTCTCTTCACGCACATGGTTTCGCACCAGCGCCAGACCAACCGCGGGGAGTACGGGATTCTCTGCGGGGACTACCCGAAGCTCCTGACCGATCAGTCCAAGATGAGCGAACAGGTCTATGCCGCGGCGCGCCGGTGCCTTCCGGAAGCCTTGCGCGAGCAGGGATACGCGACGGCTTACATACAATCGGCGCCCCTCGGTTTCATGCTCAAGGATCAGTTCATGAAAAAGGCCGGCTTCGAGGAACTCATCGGCGACCCTTTTTTCGAGCGGAGCTACGCGCGAACCGACTGGGGCGTCGACGACAAGGCGTTCTTCGAGCAGGCACTCGGTCCTGTGCTCCGGCTCCATGACGCGGAGCGGCCGTTCTTTGCGACGCTCTTGACGGTCGGCACGCACCACCCGTTTACGTTTCCTGACAGCGCTGCCGCCGACGGCGCCCGGACCCGGCAAGCGCGGGCATTCCGATGGGCCGACGATGCGCTCGCGGATTTCCTCGATGAGCTCGACCGGCGCGGGGTGCTGAAGGACACGGTCGTCATCGTCACTTCGGACGAATCGACGGGGCTCGGTCAGGCGGCGAGCGCCACGCACAAGCTGCTCTCGCAGAGTTGGTCGTTTGCAGTCGTCATGCTCCCCGAGCCTATCGTGAAACGCGTCGATACCCTCTACGCGCACGTCGACACCGCGCTTTCGGTCACCGACCTGCTCGGCTTGGGCCGCGAGGCCGACGGTTTCCAAGGACGAAGTTGGTTTCGGGACTACACATCACCCCGCCCGGTTTTTTCTGGGAACACCTATGCCCGGAGCGTGCTGATGTTCGAACCTTCCGGCAGCGCGGTGGTTTGCGGCGAATCGTTTCAGAATTGCTCGCGCTCGGTTCCACTGGCGGGCTTGCCGTTCGGGCCGAACCGTGAGCGCGAGCCTGCGCCGGAGCGCGCGCGTCAGCTGCTCACCGAGGTGGCGCGCCTCTCCCGCTCCGGCCGTGCCGACATGACAGACGCC
This sequence comes from uncultured delta proteobacterium, assembly GCA_963712235.1. Lineage (GTDB taxonomy): Bacteria > Myxococcota_A > Polyangia > Polyangiales > Houyiibacteriaceae > SG8-38. The sequence goes on along the minus strand of CAVQHC010000016.1, from coordinate 163,311 downwards.
GGGGGGCTCGACCTTCTCGTCGAGGAGCAGGTGTCGGTCCCCGCGGCCGATGGAAAAAAGCTGCTGATCGGCGGTCAGTACCTTCGTGTTCCTGGGGGCACGACCCTGCGCGTCGACTTCGATCTCGAGGTCCTGGGCGAGCATTCGGCGGTCCAGCTCCACCAAGATGTGTTTCTCGGCGGCCGTTTGAAGTTCGAACGAAAAGCCTTCGAGCTTGGAGGCGGCGAGCGCTGGCGCCTGAGCTATGAGATTGGCGTTCCTCGCGACGCCAGCCAACTCGTGGTGCAGCTCTACGCGACGACGGTCTCGGGCGACGTAGCGACGATTCGGTTCCGCGACGCCCGGCTCACGATGACCGCTAACGACGCGGCTTCCGATGCTGCGGTCGTCATGGAGGACGCGGTGTCTCGGGCCGATCCTCGCTGAGCTGGAGCCGGCACTCGATGCGCCTCAGCTGCGCTTGCTCCCAGCGCCCGAGCTCGTGTTCGAGAAGCTGGCGAGCTCGCGGGTTGCCGGCTTGGAGGCCCGGGTCTTCGCCCGGATTGGTGTCGTCGTCGAAAAAGAACGCGGTGCCCGCGCCGCGATGATGAATGAGCCGATAGCGATCGAGGCGGATCGCGCCTTTGGGCTCGTAGCCTTTGCTGGACGTTCGAATGCTTTCGAGTCGCGCGCGAATCGTCGCATCGTCCAGCGCGGGGAGGCGAAAACTATCGAAGAGCTCGCGACCACGGACCGGGAAGGCTTCGGAAAACGTCGCACGGCCGGGTAGGTTCGGGTCGAGCGTGAAGAGGCTCTGCGCGGCGATGTCCGACGGCAGGGGTAGCCCCAAGAAGTGCAGGACGCTCGGCGCGACGTCGGCGAGGCTGACACCGACGCGGGGTTCGGCGGGCGCGAACGCCCTGTGCCAGAGGACGAGCGGGACGTCGACCATCCAGCCGTTCAAGTACACGTGATGGCCCCAGTAGGACTTTTCGCCCAATGCTTCGCCGTGGTCCGAAAAAAAGATCACGAGGCTGTCGTCGAGCCAGCGTTCCGCTTCCAGATAATCCATCAAGCGGCCGAGCTCCCGATCGAAATAGGCGACCTCGCTCAGGTATGCGTTCTTCTTTCCATCTCCAAACGGGAATCCGGCACGTGGCTCGTAGGGGTCGTGTGGAGCGTAGTAGTGGACCCAGGCCATCACCGAAGCGTCGTCCTCACGCGCCTGGCGAAGTCGCGCGATGAGCGCATTGGTTGCGTCCGTATCGGTGGCCGCGAACTCGGTTTCGACCTCAGGCGCGAGAAACTGCTGCACAATCGGAAGACGAAACCAGGCTACATCCGGAAGGACGGCGATCTGCTGGTCGATGTGGGCCCGGGAGCGCGTGAAAATCGTCTCCGGCAGGGCCGGGGAGAGGTAGAGCTCTGCCGGGCTCAGGCCCGTAAACGCGCTGCCTATCGCAAAGAGGGTTGCCGGATACGTCGAGGTGGCATTGTCAAAAGACACCCCCTTGGCAGAGAGTCTCGATAGCTGTGGAGTGACCGCCCGCCCATTGTGTTCCAAGCCCACGATGTCTTTTCGCAGCGCGTCGACGGTGACGATGATCACGTTCCGACGCGCGTCGGGCAGGATGCCGATCGGAGAGCTCTCGACGACGGGCTTCGGCTCAGGGCAACCTGCTCCGCTGCTTGAAAGCCTCGTATCTCCGCTCGCGTGAGGGAGCAGGTACAGGGTCGCCAGCGCACCCGCCCGGCTTTGGGCGATCACTTCCCGCTGACCGGTCGCAACCAGGGCAGGCGCAAAGCGTGAGCCGACCCCAAACAGCAGAGATGCCGCCGCCAGGCCTACGCCGATGAGTCGGCGGGGGGAATCGCGAAGGATGAGGTAGAGAATCGCGCCGCTCAGGAGTCCGGCCGGAAAGACGAGCTGGGCCATCGAGTGGTCGTAGGACCGGTAGCGCACGATGGCGGCGGTGAGTAGGCCGACCGCGACGATGCACAGGGCGATCCAAATCGCCTGCCATGGACCCTTTCGAATACGAATCCCGAGGATCAGCCAAAGCCAGCCGGATCCAGCGAGCAAGCCGAGCACGAGCAGCATTGCCACGTGAACAAGCAGGTGCAGAGGATGATCGATCCAGCGCGGTCCGGAGAGCAGAAAGTCGATGTGCGCCCAGCCGACGGCCATCGTCAGCGCCATGAGGATGAGGGTCGACGCAACGACGATGGGTCGCGTCGCACCAGCCAAGCGTGACGCCACGACCAAGGCGAGGGTGGTCGGTATCGAGCCGAGGAGTGCGAGCCAACATAGCTGGGCGAGTAATCCGAGCGAAACGGTGCCCTGCGGGAGCAGACCTGCCGTCAGGAAGAAGGCGGAGCCCAGGTAGGCTGCCGACCAGAGCGTCAGAACCGAGTCAAACGGCCTAGAGAGCATCGAGGTCCGCCACCTTTTCATCGAGGGACTGTTCGACCCCGATGACGCGCGTTGCTCTCACGGGCGGTTCGAACGCGTTATGCAAGAGCCGCCACCGGGGACTGAACTCGACGGGCGTCAGGCCCCATGCTTCGATGTCGCGAGCCTCGCGCCGTAGATCCAACATGAAGTAGTCGCCGTACTGCCGATAGGGATGACGCGAAGCGAACGCAGCCCGTTGTTCTTCGGAGAAGGCCTCGACCGCTGCGACGAAAACCCAGCCCGTCGCCCCCTGTTCGTTCGGGATTTCGGGCCGAGGATTTTGTGACCAGCGATGCGTGACGCGGTCGAGGGTGATGTCGAATCGAGGCTCGAGCCGAAGCGGCTTGAGGCTGGTGTGGAGCTGAACCCCGGTGCTGCGATCGGTCCAGGCCCTGACGCGCCTGGCGAAGCGGAGCTCGGGACGGCCCGAGTCGTAGCGATCCACCGAGCCTCGCACTGGGGTGAAGAACCACATCGAGCCGCCGACGTAGCGGCCCGTGGGGACGAGTTGAACGTCGCGGATCGCAAGGGGAAGCAAAAGCAGCAGCACGCTGACGCTTGCCACGCGACCCGCGCGTGCGCGAATCCAGCGCGCCGTTTCGAAGAGCGAGGTCGTGACGGCGATCGCGACTGCCGGAAGCATCGGCCAGGCCCAGTAGGAATGAACGATCGCGCTCCAGCGAAAGGTCCAATAGTGAATCGCGGCGGCCAGCAAGAAGGCAACCGGCACCAAGTCCCGTGCCTCTGCCGTCCCGCGCGCCACGCGGACACCCCAGGCGCCGAGCCAAGCCATGCAGAGCCCGAGAATGGGGACGGTGAACATCAGCTCGGGAACCACCAAGAGGTGCGTGCGGAACCGGCTCCAGGACAGCGCCCGCCGTGCGTTGAACGTCCCCCTGAGCTCATCGAGATTTCCGGTCAGCGCCTCAACCAACACGAAGTGCCCCATGAACAATGCCAGCACCCACAGGCAGAACCACCCGAGTTGCGTCGCCGACCTGCGCGGCGGCGAAGAGCTACGCGGTCCATAGAGCGACCATGCCCAGTGGAGAGCGATGCAGAACGCAATGTAGTAGGCCGGCCAGTCCCAGGTCGCGGCCATGGCGAAGCTGGCGAGAAAGATCGCGAAGTGCAACGGACGCCAAGGTGGGGCACGGCTGGCTCGGATGTAGAGATAGAGTGTCAGTAGGCTCCAGAAAATGAAGCCGGCCGAGTTGTTGGCCATGTTCGTATAGATCGCGTTGATCGGGAGTGCGACGTAGATCGCCGACGCAGCGAGAGCGTGGGCGTCGCCCCAGAGGCGTCTCACCACGGCAAAAAGCATGCAGAGGGTCGCTACGCTCCAGAAGCCCGCTACCAGTCGGATCGACATCTCGCGGTCGCCGAACAGCCTCACGCTGACCACGTTGTGCAGGTGCAGGGCGAGCGGATGGTGGGTGTACAGCTCGTCTTTGCTCGGCGGCACGTTCGCGGTGTCGTACTGAAGGGGAAACAACACCCCCCAGCGCAGGGTGTTTCGGGCGGCGTTGTGATACGCAGCTCCGTTCCAGCCGTTGTGGCCTCGCGTCCATTGATCGGCGACGCCCCACACGGCCAAAAAGACCTGCGCTGCGAGCACCATGGCAAAGGCGATGCGTACGAGCCTTCGCCCCTCGCCGACGCGATCAGGCTTCATGTCAGGCCAGTATGGCCGCTCGGAAGGCGCGCGTCAGCTTTCGAGAAGCCGGCGCGCGACGACGTGCGCCTGAATCTCGTTGGCGCCCTCGAAGATGCTCAGCACTCTGGAATCGACCAGGAGCCGGGAAGCCGTGTACTCCTCGGCGTAGCCGTTTCCGCCGTGAATTTGGACGTTGGCATCCGAAGACTCCCACGCACAGCGTGTCGCCAAGAGCTTGGCCATGCCCGCTTCGAGGTCGCAGCGCTTTTCTTCGTCCTTCTCGCGTGCGCTGAAATACGTGAGTTGACGCCCGGCTTCGATGCGACAGATCATGCGGCCGATCTTGCGTGCGACGCGAGGGAACTGGAAAATGGGACCGCCGAATTGCTCGCGCTCGGTGGCGTAGAGGATGGCGTCCTCGAGCGCCGCTTGCGCCAGACCGACGCCGCGAGCGGCCGTTTGAATCCGCGCGCTTTCGAACGTCTGCATGAGCTGCTTGAAGCCAGCGCCTTCCTCGCCGCCGAGCAATGCGTCGGCCGGAACTTGGAAGCCTTCGAAGCTCAGCTCGTATTCTTTCATGCCGCGGTAACCGAGCACTTTGATTTCGGTGCCAGTGAGCCCCTCGTCAACGAACTCGGGCTCGCCGTCTTCGCCTGTCAAGCGCGTCTTCTCCGCGAGGAACATCGAGAGCCCCTTGTATCCCGGTTCATCGGAGTTCGTTCGCGCGAGCAAGGTCATCAAGTCGGCACGCACTGCGTGCGTGATCCAGGTTTTCGCTCCGTTGATGAGGTAGCTTCCGTCGGCCTGCTTGACCGCGCGCGTTCCGAGGTGGGCGAGGTCCGAGCCGGTGTTCGGCTCGGTGAAGACCGCGGTGGAGAGGACCTCACCGGCTGAGATTTTCGGCAGCCAGTTTTGTTTTTGCTCTTCGGTTCCCCCGCCGAGGATGAGCTCGGCCGCGATTTCGGCACGTGTCCCGAGCGAGCCTACGCCGATGTAGCCGCGCGAGAGCTCCTCGGTGACGACGCACATGGCGACTTTGCTCATCCCAAGGCCGCCGTACTCCTCGGGAATCGTGAGCCCGAAAACGCCGAGCTCGCTCATCTGATCGAGGATGTCCATCGGGATCAGCACGTCGTTGCGGTGGATGTCTTGGGCCTTTGGAATGACCGCGGCGTCCACGAACTTCGAGAACTGCGATCGAATTTCGTCGAGCATGTCGTCGCCAAAGCCGCGATTCGGGAAGCCGTTGTCCCGGGCGTGGGCAGCGAGCTCCAGATAAACCTGGCCGCTCGCGTGTTCCGCCGAAAAGGCCGTGACTTCGGGCCGAAGCAGGGTTTCACGCAGGTCGCCCTCGCTGACGCCGACCTCGGCGAGGCTGATGTTCTCACAGGCCCCTAGATCAACGCCCCCGACGATCGTGCGCGCGACCTCACCGATGTACGCACGAGCGACTTTGCCCTCGTACTCGCCGCCGACTCGCTCGGCCCAGCCCGCCAACTGGCGGCAGGCTTCGAGCTCCGTCGCCAGGTACGCGACGGCGTGTGCGGCAAGTTGATTCGCGTTCAGTTTCTTTGCGCTGATTCGATCCCCGTCAGTGACGAGCGCTTTGACGTGGTCGTGTGCGCGCTGGTAGACGGCTTCGATCGCTTCGATGACGTTCTGCATGACCTTCTCCTAACCGTTCGCGATTGCGGCGCGGGTTTCTTCGAGGTTCTTGAGTCCAGGTCGGGGCGCGCCGACGAGGCACGAAACGGTGCCGTGAAGCTTGTTCTCGTACATGAGCTGGTGTGCCTCCGGAATCTCGTCCCAGGTGAACAGGCGCGTCATGACAGGTTTGATCTTGCCCTGAATGACGAGACGATTGGCCCGGCCCGCCGAGTCGGCATCCGCGAAGTGCGAGCCGATGATTTGCTTCTGGCGCATCCAGAGGTGGCGCACGTCGAAGTTGAGGTTGTAGCCCGTGGTCGCGCCACAGATGACGATGCGGCCGAACTTCGCCGCAAGAAAGACACTCGCTGGGAAGGTCGCCTTCCCGACGTGCTCAAACACCACGTCGGGCCCCTTTCGCTCGCCGAGAATTTCCCAGATGCGTTTACCGAAGGCCTTGAGGTCCGCGCTGTGCGCTTTGTGTTCCTCCGGCGTCATGTTGTCCTTGTATTGAAGGCCCGGAAACTCCTTGCGGTTGATGACGCCGTGCGCACCGAGCTGCATGCAGAGCTCGGCCTTGTCATCGCTCGACACGACTGCGATGGCGCGTGCGCCCGCGACCGCACAGAGCTGTACTGCGAAGACACCCAGGCCGCCTCCAGCGCCCCAGATCAGCACGTCTTCTCCGGGCTGGATCTTGGCGCGGTCAATCAGCATTCGGTGTGCCGTGTAATAGGTGAGGCCATAACTCGCCGCTTCTTCCCAGCTGAGCTGCGGGGGCTTCGGCAGGACCTGTTGCCCCTGCACCTTGGTGAACTGTGCGAACGAGCCGTCCGGGGTCTCGTAGCCCCAAATCGTCTGCAGGTCGTTGGTGCCCGGGTAGACCAGATGGTTGCAGTGGAGCACCACCTCATCGCCGACCTTGTGGTTGTCGACACCCGGGCCCACTGCCCAGACGACGCCGGACGCATCGGAGCCGGCGATGTGGAAGTCGAGCCCGTGGGCCTTGAGAATGTTGACCGGCTGGCCGAGCCCGGCCCAGATGCCGTTGAAGTTCACGCCCGCCGCCATCACCTGAACCAGAACCTCGCCCGGCGCGAGATCCCATACGGGCAGCGCTTCAGGCTGGAACGATTGCTTGGGCTCGCCGAACCGTTCGGGGCGAATCACATAGGCGTGCATCTTTTCCGGGATGACGCCTAGCTCTGGGATCTGACCAACGGATACGATGTCTGGACGTTCGCTCATGTCTTCCTCATGGAGTGGTGCCGAGCGCTGCTACATAGTCTCGGCTCAAGTGTTCGCAAAGGGCCAAGGGCGTTTCACCGCCATCGAGCTCTCGTTCGGCGAGGGCTTCCAACTCTGCTTTCCCCCCTAGGGTCGAAACCCCGTGCTCGCCATGCTTGCGGCTGAAAAGGTCCAAGACCCAGCTTACCTCCCCCTGCCTGCGCCGCGCAGCGAGGGTCGCTTGAATGTGCTTTCGATGCTGTTTGAGCGCGTCGATTAGCGCGTCCATTCCCGTGCCCTGGGTCGCGCTAGTGGCGACGATGGGGGTCTGCCAGTCCGCGTCCTGTTCGCCCCCGGCGCCGACAGCTTGGGCGGTTTGGATCGCGCCTTGCAGATCGGCGACGGCGCGCCGCGCCAGCTCCTCCTGATCGGCCTTGTTCACGACCAGGATGTCGGGGATTTCCATGATTCCGGCCTTCAAAAACTGAAGCACGTCGCCGCTCCCGGGCTGGATTACGAGCACGACCGTGTCCGCAACGTCGACGACGTCGACCTCCGACTGACCCACGCCGGTGGTCTCGATGACGACCATGTCATAGGCGGCGGCCAGCACGCGCACCGCAGAGTTCGCCGCGTAGGCAAGGCCGCCGACTTCGCCTGCAGTGGCGATTGAACGGACGAAGAGACCGGCATCCGTCGGGTCGAAGCTCATGCGCGCACGGTCGCCGAGCAGCGAACCGCCAGAGCGTATGCTCGAAGGGTCAATGGCCACGACTCCGACGGTGCGACCGCGCCGGCGAACCAAGCGAGCGAGCGCCGCGGTCAGCGTACTCTTGCCGACGCCAGGTGGACCGGTGAGTCCGACCCGATGACCGCCGGCTGCTTTTGGCGCGTCCTTGAGTAGCGCCAAGAGCGCCGCCACACGGGCCTGCGACTCCGGTCTCCGATCTTCGACCATGTTCAAGGCGCGGGAGACGGCTGCCTTGTCCGAGGACATCACAGCCAAGGCGTCCTCGCTCGGGTCACTCGGCGGCATGCTGGCGGTCCACCAGGTCGATCAAGTCACTCATGATGTTGTCGAGCTCGAAGTCTTTTGGAGTGTAGACCGCCGCAACCCCTTCGGCGCGGAGCCGCTCGGCGTCCGCTTCTGGAATGATGCCACCGGCGACCACCGGAATGTCGCCTAGACCTGCGTCGCGAAGCCTGCGCACAACCTCGGGAACCAGCGCGAGATGGGAGCCACTCAGGATGCTCAGACCGATGAGATGCACACCTTCCTCGAGCGCAGATGCCACGATTTGCTCCGGAGAGACACGAATTCCCTCGTAGACCACGTCAAAGCCGACGTCGCGTGCCTTGATCGCGATCTGCTCGGCGCCGTTCGAATGCCCATCGAGGCCCGGCTTTCCGACCAAGAGCTTGGCGCGCCGTCCCATTGCTGCCTCGAGTGCGTCGAGTCGTTTACGGAGGCGCCCGATCTTTTCCGCAGCTGCTCCCGAGCGGGAGGCCTTCACCGTTGCGCCTGCAACCCCCGTCGGGGCCCGGTACTCCCCCCAGACCTGTCGAAGCGTATCGGCCCATTCGCCGGTCGTGACACCCGCATGCGCAGCGGCGATCGAGGCTGCCATCAGGTTGGCGTCGGTCCTCGCAACACGCTCAATTTCTGCGAGGGCTGCGCCGACGGCGGCGTCGTCCCGTGTTTCCTTCCAGCGTGCGAGCGCGGCGCGTTGGCTGGCGTCGACCTCGGGGTCGACCGTGAGAATAGCGTCATCGAGATTCTCCGTGAGCGGAGACGCTGCGCCTTCTACGTACTTGTTGACGCCGACGACGATCTGCTCACCGGCTTCAATCGCGCGAAGACGGGCCGCATTGGACTCGACCAGCTTTTGCTTGATGTAACCCGTCTCGACCGCTTGGACGGCTCCGCCTCGCTTCAAGACCTCCTGCACCTCGGTCCAGGCTGAGTCGACGAGCTGCTGGGTCTTCGCCTCGACCACCGCGCTCCCGTCGAAGAGGTCATCGTATTCGAGCAGATCGGTTTCGTAGGCGAGAATCTGCTGTGCGCGAAGGGACCATTGCTGATCCCAGGGTCGTGGAAGCCCGAGCGCTTCGTTCCAGGCCGGGAGCTGGATCGCGCGCGCCCTGGCGTCTTTGCTCAGGGTGACCGCCAGCATTTCGAGGACGATCCGGATCATGTTGTTCTCGGGTTGCTGTTCGGTCAGGCCGAGGGAGTTGACCTGAATCCCGTACCGGAACCTCCGCTGCTTGGCATCGGTGACGCCGTAGCGCTCCCGGGTGACTCGGTCCCAAAGCTGGACGAACGCTCGCATTTTGCAGAGCTCTTCGACGAAGCGAATGCCCGCGTTGACGAAGAAGCTCATGCGCCCGACGACTTTGCCAAACTCATCCTCGGGCACCCGGCCCGTCGCTTTCAGCCGCATCGAGCACGCCGATTGCCGTCACCAGCGCGTACGCGAGCTCTTGGGTGGGTGTCGCGCCGGCTTCCTGCAAGTGGTAGCTGCAGATGTTGATTGGGTTCCACTTGGGAACCTCCTCGACCGTGTAAGTGATCAGATCGGTGATCAAGCGCATCGAAGCGGCGGGCGGAAAGATGTGTGTACCGCGCGATAGATACTCTTTGATGATGTCGTTTTGGGTGGTTCCGCGAAGGACGTGGTGGTCGACGCCTTGGTCCTCGGCGGTCGCGATGTAGAGCGATAACAACCAGACGGCGGTCGCGTTGATGGTCATCGACGTGTTCATCTGGTCGAGCGGCAGACCATCGAACAGGGCGCGCATGTCACCGATGTGCGAAACGGGCACGCCGACCTTTCCGACCTCGCCGCGAGCCAGCGGGTTGTCGGGGTCGTAGCCAGTCTGGGTGGGCAAATCAAAGGCGACGCTGAGCCCGGTTTGCCCTTTGGCGAGGTTGGTTCGGTAGAGCTCGTTCGATGCGGTGGCGGTGCTGTGGCCCGAGTAGGTCCGCATGATCCACGGTTTATCGCGCTCTCGCTTGCCGTACTCCGCCATTGGCCGGTCCTTTCCTCTGCGATTTGCCCGAGGGGGCCGAAGCCTACCTCGTTTTGGCCTTCCTTGGGTTCGAAGCCCCTGCGGCCGTTGCGGTGCTCTTTACAGCTTCACACGGTCGAGCCTGAACCCTGTTTCACTATCATACGCTCGTGGAGGGTCAAGCGCCTCCCAAACGAGGTTTAAGTGCCCTTCTCCGCTCTGGCAGATTTTGTAAATTTGCGGTAAATGCCGCGAATGGCCGAGACCAACGCCGCGATGGGACAGCGTCTGCGGGAGCTTCGGCTTCGTCGGGGCCTTCAGCAGAGCGAGGTCGCGCGGCGTCTGAAGATCTCACCTGCCTATTTGAGCCTCATCGAGAAGGGCAAGCGCGTCGTGCAGCTGCCGCTGCTCTTTCAGGCGCTGGAGCTCTACGATGTGGCGGTCGAGGATTTCATGTCGAGTCTCGGCGAGCGCAGGGTCGACGACGGCCTTGCCCGTCTCCTCGACGACCCGCTGCTTCGCTCGCTCGACCTGAGCGAAGAAGATCTCGCCAGCATGAGCGCCGAGCCGCGCATGATGGCGACCATCACGGCGCTCTTCAATCTATACAAGAACACCCGCAGCCAGCTCGACCATGTGATGACGAGCCTCGCAGAACGGGAGCAGCAGGCCGACGAAGGCTCTGTTCGCTTCGACTACAATCCGTACGACGAGGTGACGGACTTTCTGGAGCAGAACCACAACTGGTTCGAACAGCTCGAGGAACGAGCGCAGCAGTTTCGGCGCGATTGCGCGTTTGGTCGTCGTGTGACGAGTGACGATCTCGAGCGCGGACTCCTCGATCAGGTCGGTGTTCGCGTGCTCCGTATTCCAGAACGCTCCAACAGCTCCGTCATTCGGACTTGGAACGCAGAGGAGCGGGTCCTCACGGTTTCCAACGATCTCTTCGAACAGCGTTTGAAGTTCCAGCTCGCGCACACGATCGCCCTCGGCCTATTCGACGAGGAGAAGCTGCACGAGCCTATCCTCGAAGGATACCGTGGCCAGCATGCCGAGACCCGAACGCTGATCAAGATCCACCTCGCAAACTACTTCGCTGGCGCCTTGTTGCTTCCGTATCCAGAGTTCTATCGCGACGTGACCAATACGCGGTACGACGTGGAGCTCCTCGCGCAGCTATTCGAGTCCTCCTACGAAACCGTTGCTCACCGCATGTGCAACCTATCCGACCCGCGTCGCCGCGGGCTGCCCATGCACTTCTTGCGCGTCGATGTCGCGGGCAACATCTCCAAGCGCTACTCCGGCGATGGCATTCGCTTCCCGCACCAAGGTGGTTCTTGCCCGAAAATGGCGGTGCACTTGGCCTTTCTCACGCCGAGCGTGATCAGCAAGCAGTACTCGGCGTTTCCAGACGGTTCGACCTACTTCTGCTTTGCAAAGGTCGTGAGCGAGCCTCAGCAGGGGTCGCTGGTGAAGGGGACGACGTACAGCATCGGCCTCGGGACCCACGCAGACAACGCAAAGCACTTCGCCTACGCCGACGACCTGCCGTTCGCGGACCCTAAAAAGATGGCCGTACCCGTTGGAACGACCTGCACGTTTTGTGAACGGACCGATTGCAACATGCGTTCGGCGCCAAGCTACAAATTCGCGTTCCGCGTCGACGAGTACACCAAGAAAGACAACTTTTTCTCGCCGCTCGTGCGGGGGGATGCCGTGCTCGAAGTGCAGAAGCCGGCTCGCCGCAAGCCATCGGCGTGATATGTTCCGGAATCGGAGGTGAGGATGCCGTCGTTCGATGTCGTTTCCAAGATCGAGCAGCATGAAGTCGACAATGCGCGCAACCAGGCGAGCAAGGAGATCGCTCAGCGATATGATTTCAAGGGCACGGAGAGCACGATCGAGCAGACCGAAGAGGGGATCGTGATCCGAGCCAATAGCGAAGGCCGGGTCGATGCGGCCCGCGACGTGCTCGAAAGCAAGATGGTTCGCCGGCAGGTGTCTTTGAAGTCGCTCGACCCCCAGAACCCGCAGCAAGCGGGCGGCCAGATGTGGCGCCAGCTCATCAAGCTCAAGGAGGGGGTCTCCAAGGAGAAGGCCAAGGAAATCGTCAAGGCCATCAAAGACAGCAAGCTCAAGGTCCAGGCCTCGATTCAAGGTGATTCGGTGCGCGTCTCGGGCAAGAAACGCGATGACCTGCAGGAGACGATCGCTTTCCTGAAAGAGCAGGACTTCGACCTTCCGCTTCAATACGTGAACTTCCGGGACTGAGGCAGACCGGGTTGGCGAAAAAGAAGAACGAGCTGCGAGTCGGCTATCAGGGCAGCGAAGGTGCGTATAGCGAGCTTGCGGCCAAGCACCATTTCGTGGGCGCTTCCGCGCCGCTTCGCTGCGTGGGCTACCACAGCTTCCGCCTGATGCTCGAGGCGCTGAAGGCCGGAGATCTCGACTATGCGGTGCTTCCGATCGAGAACTCGATCGCAGGCTCGATCAACGAAAGCTACGACCTGCTCGCGAAGATGGGGCTCTCCCTCGTCGGAGAAGAGTTTCAGCCCATCGCGCACTGCCTCATCGGCGCAGCGAAGGTAGCGGTCAGCGACATCCGCCGCGTGTACTCCCATCCGGTGGCCTTGGCGCAGTGCGGAGGGTTTCTAGAAACGCTCGAAGACTGTCACGTCGAAGCTTTCGCGGACACCGCCATGTCGGTGGCGAAAGTGAAGCAAGACGCCGACCCGACGCAGGCGGCCATCGCGAGCGAACAAGCCGCTGCGTTGCACGGTTTGCCGATTTTACGCAGGGACATCGCCGACCACCCGGAGAACTACACCCGGATGGTGATCGTCGCATCCGAGCCCGCGCACTACGAGCCTGGGGTGCCCTGCAAGACCTCGTTGATTTTCTCGACCATTCACGAGCAAGGCGCGCTCGCGCGCTGCATCGCCATCTTCGCCGATCGGGGCTTGAACCTCACCAAGATCGAATCACGCCCCAAGCCGGACACACCGTTCGAATACATCTTCTACGTCGACTTTGAGGGCAACATCGATCGCCAAACGACACAAGAGGCGCTCGACGATCTCGAAGAAGTGACCACCTTCTTGACCGTCCTCGGGTCGTATCCCACCCGCCGCGCAGGCGTCAGCTAGCGAGCGCCTCGGCGACTCCTGCGATTCGGTCGGCATCACTGTCCAAGCCCGCCGCCAGGCAGGTCGCGGAGACCATTTTCAGGGAGGCTGCTTCGCCCGGGCCGTCCTTCTGAGCGCGAGCCGCGGCTAGCGCCTCGAGGGAGTCGATCATCGCGTCGTGACGGTGGCCGCGCGCAAGCTGCAGGCAAGCCGACGCAATCGAAATGCGAATTGCAGCACCCGGTTTTCGATTGGGACTTTTCCTCGCTGCCTCGAGTGCTTCTGCTGCAGCCTCGATGTCCTCGCGGCTGATGTACGAGACGACGCGCAGGCAATGGGCCCCCGTGAGGTCTCCACCTGCTGCGATGGCAGACTCGATTAGGGCATCGAACTGCTGATGATCACGGTCTTTGAGTACCTGGACAACCGCCTCCGTGGTGTTTTCGAGGGCGGCCTCGGGTATGGGCATCGTCGGCCGATCGTCATCGAGATCAGGTGGTGGGACGCTGGGCAGTCGAACCGCCTTGCTGATTTCCGAGGCCGCCGAACGCGTATCGACGTCGGGCTGGTATTGAACGGCAGCAGCAGCGAGACGGACCGCGGAGGCGGTGTAGCCGAGATCCGCCGCGAGAGACCCCGCTTCGAGAATGGCGTGCGCACCGGGCTCGAGGTCGCCGCCTTCGCACAGATACGCGCCAACCGTCGCCGCCATCGAAGGGCCGACCAAAGGTTCTGCGGTGTGAAGCGCTTCAGCTACGAAGCGGTAGACCTCGCTGCGCCGCGCCGGCGGCATGCGCTGAAGAACGGCCCTGCGCAGAAGCTCGGAGGTCGGCTTGCCGTGTGAGGTCAGTAGGCCGTCGTTGACGAGCGCCTCGAGGCAGCGGCGTCGCGTGCTCTCTGGGATGCCGTCCAGGCCTACCGCCGCATCGATGACGTGCGCCGACGAAGCGGGAAGGGCGGTGCAGGCGACTTCGAGGTAACGCATCGACGAGGTATCGAGCGTTGCGAATCGCTCTTCGAGAAGGGCGCGCGGCCCGAGGTATTGACGCCGCTCTGCGGCCCTCTCGCGCCAGACGAAGCCCTTGCCATCGTGAACCAAGTCGCCGGTGGCGACCATCGTACGGGCCGCTTCCCCGATGCCAAGCACCGTCGTGCCACCCGTGATCACGAGCTGCTTGGCGATGTCCATATCTGGGTCGGGGCCGAGAATGCCAGCGGCGACCACGAGCGCTTCGGTGGGATCGATCGCCGGAAGCTCGATCTGGATGGACTCCCGGAGGGAGCGGAGGCCTGCTGGAATCGTCGACTCGGTCGTCCGAATGCAGAGCAGCGCGGCCACGCTCTGGTCCGACAGGGCGGCGCCGAGCACCCAGAGCGTTGCGGGATCGACCGCCGAGATGCGATTGACGTAGATCCACGGAAGTCCCTGATCATTGCGGAGCGCCCGGAGCAGCGCCTTGAGCGCGTGAATGGTCGCCTCTCGGCGGGGAGGGGTCGCGCAGGCGATGGCTTTGATCGCATCGGCCACTCCGGGCTCGGTTTGTTTGAGCCTCTGCCGTGTCGATTCGAGCGCTCGCCAGGCTTTCACGAGCGCGAGACGAAGCCCGCCAAGCGGCTCGAGCCCGCCGGGCACCGCGCCGATTTCGAGAAACGCCGGTGGACGAAGCTCCTCGCGCAGCGCGAACACTCCGTCGCGTGCACCGATGCCGAGCGGACCCTTCAAGTAAAAGGTAGCCGACTTGCTTCCCGCGGCGGCCTTCTTGATTGGCTCGAACGCGTGTCGAATGCTCGCCGGGACCGGAGCGGGCGCGAGTAGGCCGACCGCCTGTCGGCATTGCTCGAGAAGCGGGCGGCTCCGATCGATCGCTTCGCCTTGCAAGGCGAAGGAGCTGGTCGAGACCGAGCGTCCGAACAGGTACGTCCTCGACGCGGCCTCGCGCGACTCGACGTCCAGGACCACTTCCCCGGCGTGTGCCTGGTTCGCCAGCAGCTGTGCGCGATCGATCGCACCGCCGCTATTCGTGGGTTGGCCCAGGTCGTCGTTCGCCTTTTGAATTTCACCTGTGGCGATGCCGAACGCGATGGGGAGCCCGCCGGCAGGGACCGGCTGCGATTCGGCTTCCGCGAGCAAGCGGAGGGCCAGATTGATCGCGGACTTCAGCTCATGAAGGCCGAAATTGGCGACCACCGTACCGGCAAGAGAGGACATCACCTCCCCGCCAACGTTCTTCACTTCGTTCGTGACGTAGCGCGCCCACTGGCCGGCTGCCGCAGTCGTCTCTTCCTCTTCGAAGGCGGGCGGAAGGATTCTATGCCACAGGACGAAACGTTCCATCACGGTGAACCGCTAACCGCCGAGCTTGGCCTTGAGAGCCGCCAGCTCGTCGTCGACGTCCTCTTCTCCTTCTTCGGACTCCAGCGCTCGAAACCGCTCGTCCATCTGCGCACGCTTCGGGTCATCCAGCACTTCGTGGGCTTCCACCTCTGCGTCCAGTTGGTCGATCTGGTCGGCCATACGTTCGAGATCTGCGAACGCGCCGCCCCCGAGGCGATCGCCACTCGTCAGCTCAAGGTCCGGCGGCTGAGCTCGTGCTCGACGCACCTGAGCCGCCAGCGCCTTTTGCCTCGCTTTGAGGTCGTCGAGCTTATCCTCGATGCGCTCGAGTTGAGCCTTCATTGCGTCGGCCGCGGTTGCTTGCGCGGCCGATTGTGCTCGGACGTTGTTCGCCTCTTTGAGCGCGCGCGATTTCCGCCTGAGCGCCTCTCTCGCGAGATCGTCGTCGTCTTGCTCGAGGGCGAGGATCGCTTTTTGTTCCCAGTCGACGGCCTCTTGCTCGAGATCCCGTTGCTTCTTGTCGAGCCGTTTCGCGCTGCCCAGCGCCTCGATGAGGTCTTTGCGAGCCCGCTTGAGTGCCGATTTCATGTCGGTCACGGTTTGACCGATCATCTTGTCCGGATCCTCCGCCTGGTCCATCAGCGCGTTCAGATTGGATTTGATCACCCGGTTCAGCCGACTGAAGATGCCCATACTCCCCCTACTAGGAACACGATCCCACGACGTGAGCCCCCTGTAAAGGGACTGAGGTTTCTCGACTTCCCGCTTCCGTCTATGCTAGCTGGGGGATTATGTTGAAGGGGGCACACGTCCTGATTACGGGGGGTGCGGGGTTCATCGGAACCGCGCTGACGGCACGTCTGGCGGACGACAACCGCGTTCGCGTGCTCGATATCTTGCGCCGCAATGCGCTTTCGAAGGCAGGCCTCGACCGCCATCCCAACGTGGAGCTGGTCGTCGGTGATGTCCGCGACATGACGGCCGTTCGCCGCGCGGTGACGGGGTGCGACTACGTCATTCACATGGCCTCGATTGCCGGTGTCGACACGGTCTTGAAGAACCCCGTCATGACGATGGAGATTTCGCTCGAAGGTACGATGAACGTTCTTCGCGCCGCCAACGACTGCACGGGGATCAAGCGAGTCATCGATTTCTCGACCAGCGAAGTCTTTGGCTCCTATGCGTTTCGCGTTCGAGAGGCCGACGTGACGAGTCTAGGAGCCGTCGGTGAAGCCCGCTGGACCTACGCCGTCAGCAAGCTCGCAACGGAGCATCTTGCGCACAACTATTGGAAGCAGTTCAACCTGCCGACCGTTTCGATTCGCCCCTTCAACATTTTTGGACCCGGGCAAGTCGGGGAGGGAGCCGTACACGCCTTCGTGGTGCGCGCCCTCCAAGACGAAAAGATCCTCATCCACAACGAGGGCGACCAGATTCGATCCTGGTGCTACATCGACGACATCGTCGACGCGATAGAGCTTGCCATGGAGCGAGACGAGGCCGTCGGTGAGAGCTTCAACATCGGCAATCCTCGAAGCACGGTCACGATCTACCAGCTCGCGCGGCTCATCGTCCGTCTGACCGAGAGCAAGTCCCCCATCGAGTTCGTCAAATGGGACTTCCCCGACGTCGAGCTTCGTATCCCGGACGTAAAGAAGGCGGAGGAGCTCCTCGGCTTCCGCGCACACGTCGAGCTCGAACAAGGGCTGCTCGACACCATCGAATGGTACCGGCGTAAGCTCAGCGGCGAGGGCTGAGATGTCCGATCGTCCTCCGCAGGTCTACGACTTGTCTGCGGCGCGTCCCGACGGCTGGTTCGAGGAGGTGCTCAAACAGTCCAAGGACTTCGATGCCGCCTGCAAGATCATCGGCCGCACCACGCTGGGCCTCGCGCTCATTGCGGGGGCGCGCATCCTGAGCCTCACCGCCAATCCGCACACGCAGGCTTTGACCACCGTCGAATTCTCTCTGGGTCAAGATGCGACGGTACGGCAGGTTCCGCTCCCCGAGTTTCGCGAAACCATCGCGCGAGCCTTGCTGAGCCCGCTGCGGAATCAGGGCCTTCCCGAAAAGGCAGACGTGGAGACCCTTCAGGCGCACATCGGCGGGCGCTATTTGCTCGAAGCCAGCTTGTTCTTCGTGACCCCGCTCGAGCTTCGACACGACCTCGGCCTTTCCGAGGTCGAGGTTCGCTTCAATGAGGTCCAGCACGTCTTGAGCCTCGACGATTTCCGGGAGGTTCTCGATGAGCGAGTACGCTCAGAGCTCGGCCTCGACCAGCCAAGCCAGCCGTCGATCGACCTCTCCATCGTCGACCAGGCGGAGACGGCCAACGCCCACGGCAATTGGGGTGCGACCATCGCCATGCTCAATCCGTGGCTGACCCCCATCGCGATGCTGATGCGAACAGGGGAGTCGGACACTCTCCCCAAAGAGGTTCACCAGCGTCTGTCGATGAGCCTCGATCTTCTCGGCACGGCCTACGCCAAGATCGGCGAGCTCGACGCAGCCAACGAAGTCCTGCGTCTCGGGGTGCAGTGGGCGGGGGAATCCGGACAGGCAGCTCCGCTGTTTCTCGCTCTGGGTCGTGCCTCGGTCGCGAGCGAGAAACACGGTGAGTCGATCGGCCTGCTGCGGCGTGCGATCCGGCTCGGCGCCGACGAACGTGAAGCACTCCCGCTCTTGGCTCGGTCCTTGGCGGCGCGCGACCAGATCTTGGCGGCCATGGTTTGCGCGGAGCGCGCGCGTGAGCTGGGCGCCGATGCGGAGGATGTTGAGTCGCTTCGCGAAGCGCTTCAGGCGCAGCTCGGCGACGCTTGGCCTCGGTTTCAGGCCATGATGACTGGCACTGAGTAGTCGCTTTACATTGGCTCTGAGGCTTCGTACCGTAGCCGCTCGGATGTCGGGCTTTCTTTTGTCTATCGATCAGGGAACCACGGGTTCCACGGCCATGCTTCTATCTCCGTCGGGGGAGGTTTTGGGGCGCGCAAACCACGAATTTCCGCAGCATTTTCCCCGTCCCGGCTGGGTCGAGCACGACCTCGATGAGATTTGGAAAAGCGTAGGCGATGCGGTTCGCGACGCGATCGCGCGCGCCGGGGTTCCGGCGACCGATTGTTTGGGAATCGGCATCACCAACCAGAGGGAGACGACCGTCCTTTGGGACCGGAACACGGGCAAGGCCGTGCATAAGGCGATCGTCTGGCAGGACCGCCGCACAGCCGATCGCTGCCAGGAGCTCAAGGAGGCTGGCAAGGAGCCGATGTTTCGCCAACGCACCGGCCTCGTGCTCGATCCGTATTTGGCGGGTACCAAGCTCGAATGGCTGCTCGACCACGTCGATGGCGCACGGGCTCGCGCCGAAAAGGGCGAGTTGGCGTTTGGGACGATCGACTCCTGGCTCGTCTACCGCTTGTCCGGCGGGAAGGCACACGTGACCGACGCGAGCAACGCATCGCGCACCCTCTTTTACGACATCGAGAAAGGCCGATGGGACGAGGAGCTCGCCGCGGTTCTGCGCGTGCCGATGGCGCTCCTGCCCGAAGTCCGCAGCTGTTCAGAGGTCTACGCGCACAGCTCCGGCGTTCCCGGCTTGCCGGACGGCATTCCAATCGCTGGGATGGCGGGGGATCAACAAGCGGCCTTGTTCGGCCAGACCTGTTTCGAGGTGGGTGATGCGAAGTGCACCTATGGCACCGGCGCGTTCCTCCTGATGAACACCGGTACGAGCTTGGTGCACTCCGAAAATGGGCTCCTCACGACCATTGCGTGGCGACTCGGCGACGAAACCGTGTACGCACTCGAAGGGAGCGCCTTCATCGCCGGCGCCGCCGTACAGTGGCTGCGCGATGGGCTTGGGCTGATCTCCTCCTCGGACGAGATCGAATCGAAAGCGCGGGAGGTCGACGAATCGGGCGACGTGGTTTTCGTCCCTGCTTTGGCGGGTTTGGGGGCGCCATACTGGGACCCTCATGCAAGGGGCCTCATTTACGGCCTCACGAGGGACACGACGGCAGCGCACCTGGCGCGCGCGACCCTCGAGGGCATTGCGTTTCAAATTGTCGACCTGGTCGACGCGATGGAGGCGGATGCCGGTCGCCCGATCAAGCGCTTGAGGGTCGACGGTGGTGCGGCTCGAAATGACTTACTTATGCAATTTGAATCCGACATGCTCGGGGTGACGATCGATCGTCCGGAGAATGTCGAAACGACTGCCTTAGGAGCTGCTTACTTAGCTGGGATGGCCGTTGGTGTATTCAGCGGTCTCGATTCTGTTTTAGATGCTTACCGTATCGAGCGTAGCTTTGAGCCTCAGGTCACCCAAACTGAACGAGACGGGCACTTGGAGCGATGGCGCGACGCGGTGCGGCGGGCGCGAAGTACGATGGGAATAACATGAATGAGAATGATGTCGGGCAAGACAAACAAGACGAACAAAAAGATGACGCACTAGCGGTACCGGTAGCCTGGGAGGCACTCGAAGACGCATTCGAAAACAACGCACCGGAGGTGCATAGCTACTTGCACTTCGATACCGGAGAAGTGATCCGCATCGTGGACGGCGTTGCAGACCCTTCGATGCACACCCGCATCATGAACGACGCTCGGTACCTTCGAATCGATCCTGTCTCCTCGCGCGAGCAGTATCGCTGGATGGAGCGTTTCATCGCGACGGTCGAAGACGAAGAGCTCAGGCGCCGTCTCAACATCGCAATCGATGGGAAAGGCGCATTTCGCCGCTTCAAAGACGCGCTGATGAGCCATCCGGTCGACCGCGAGCGCTGGTTCGCCTTTCGGTCCGAGCGTTTGCGCTCTTGCATGGAGTCCTGGCTGACCGCGCACGGGATTAGCTCTGTCGAGCGGCCGACCTGGCACGTTCCGACCGCCCAGGAGGTTCAGCCCATCGCAGTCGAAGCGCCGGTGGAGCCGAAGGCGAAACCGGTGGCCCGGGCGGCGGTCGGCGACAGCCAGCGCACTCGGCTTCACGAGCTCGTCGACGCGCTCGCGTCTCAAGATATGGACTTGGCCCAAACCTACCTCGAGCTGCTTCGCGACCGGCGGCATGCTTCGAGGCCCCCGGTCAAGGCAGCCTCGGAGGCTTCCGTCGCTGCGGCCGCGAAGTCCGCCGAGAACGAATAGGACCCGAACACTGCCTCCCGCCTGGGCCGGCTTGCATACCTCAACCACAACATGTAGTGGGGGTCACGGGCTGACCCTCGCTTCTGGTCGCGCAAATCGTTGCAATCTCGTATGTTCAGTGATAGCCACGTCCAACTACTCCTTTGGGGGGCAGAGTGAAGATCAAGAAGCTCCAAATCGTTGGCTTCAAATCCTTCGTCGATACGACGACGGTCCATTTTGACCATGACATCACCTGTGTCGTCGGACCCAATGGCTGCGGCAAGTCCAATATCGTGGACGCCATCAAGTGGTGCATGGGCGAGCAGTCCCCATCCCGTCTTCGAGGCAGGCAGATGGAGGACATCATCTTCAGCGGAGCTGAAGGTCGGGGGCCCCATGGGTTCGCCGAGGTCACGCTGACCTTCGACAACCGAGACGGCCTCGCGCCCGCCGAGTACAGCGATTACACCGAGATTCAGGTGACCCGGCGTCTCGATCGCCAGGGCAACAGCGACTACCTCATCAATCGCACGCCGGTCCGTCTCCTCGACATCACGAACCTTTTCCTAGGCACCGGCGTCGGGAAGCGCGCGTACTCGATCATCGAGCAAGGCCGCATCGGCTTCATCGTCACCTCCAAGCCCGAGGATCGTCGCTCGATGATCGAGGAGGCAGCGGGAATCAGCAAGTTCAGGCTGAGCAAGCGCGCTGCCGAACGAAAGATGGATCAGACCCGCCAGAACCTCCTGCGTGTCACGGACATCATCGGTGAGCTCGAGCGCAGCCTCGCTTCGCTCAGGCGCCAGGCACAAAAAGCCGAACGTTACAAACGCTACAAGAAAGAACTGCGAGACCTCGACTTGTGGGTTGCATCGCATCGCTTCCTCGAGCTCAGAGGACAAATGGGCTCGGTCTCCGCGTGCTTGTCAAAAGCGAGCGAGGAGATGCAAGCGAGCCGTCACGCCTTGATCGCAAACGAGGCATCGGTCGAAGCGGAGCGCGTGGCGCTGCTACAGCGAGGCTCGGAGGTCGAGCGCGGCCAGAGTCACGCATACGAGCTCGACAACTCGGTGCGGCAGCTCGAAGGATTGATCCGGCAGCAGCAAGATCGACAGGCCGCGTTGATCGAACGCAAAGACCTCGCGAGCCGCGAGCTACGCCAACTCGAAGAGCAGCGCGAGGGCTTGCACGAAGAAGCATCCACCGTGCGCCTATCTCTGGGGGAGCTCGAGGCGCTGGAAACCGAGGCTGGGGAGCTCCTGGCCGAAGTCGAGGGAGAGCTGGAAATTCGAAAAAACGCCGCGGAGGAGGCCGAATCCACGCTGCAGAACGCGCGTACCGGCCTGGCCGAAGGGCGGGCTCGCGTAGCCGGTGCCGAGGCGGTTCTCGAAGGCTACGACGCACGTCGCGAGGAGATTCGCGCTCGTCTGGAACGCTTGCAGGAAGAGCTCCAAGGCCTCGCCGACCGCGAGGTCGAGTTCAAGCAACAGCGCGGGGAGCTCGAGGCCCGGATGCACGGCCTTCGGAGCGGCAAGTCGGAAACCGCAGAGCGGCAAACCGAAATCGAGGCATCGCTCTCGACGGGCAAGGAGGCGCTGCACCGAGCGGATGCGGAAGTCGATTCACTCCGGGAGTCGCTCGCCGTGACCAGCTCGCGGCTGCGGTCGATCAACGAAATCCACGAGCGCTTTGAAGGGGTTGGCGCCGGCGCACAAGCCGTCTTGACGGGGTACTCGAGCGCCGCGGGCGATGCGTCCCGCTCGGGACTGGTGGGTTTGGTTGCCGATCGTTTGGAGTGCGCGCCGGAGCACGTGCGCGCGCTCGGCGCCGCGCTGGGTGGTGCACTCGAGTACCTGCTGGTCAACGATACCGATTCTGCTTTGCGCGCAGCCGACTACCTTGCGCGCGAAGAGAAAGGCCGGGCGACCTTCCTCCCGCGATCTCCGACGGGCGCTCCCCGTGTCGTTCCGCAATTCCCGACGGGAATGGGCATCGTCGCACCTCTGCTGAGTCTGCTGAGCTACTCCCAGGCCGACGACAGCTGGGTGCGCTACCTTCTGTTCGACGCTTTGGTGGTGGATGACTTGCAGACCGCGGCACGTCTTCATCGCGACGGTTTCCAAGGGAAGCTGGTGACCCTCGATGGCCAGGCCTTGCTTCGCGACGGGGCCGTGGTGGGTGGCGCCAAAGACGAGTCGGCTGCCCATCTGCTCAGGCTCAAGCGAGAGATCCGCGAGCTCGAGGAGTCCGCGGCTTCGCAGGGCGCCGCTCTCCAGCAAGCGATTTCCAATCAGGGCCGGCTTCGTTCCGGCATTGCCGAGGGGCAAGCCGCCATCGATTCGGCTCGGGTACAGGCCCACGACGCGGAATTGGAGATTCTCGGTTCGGAGCGAGACCTCCGGGTGGTTGAAATGGAGCTTCAGCGGATCGACGAGCGCCGCCGTGAAATCGCGAGCACCGATGCCGAAGGCCGCGCGGCGCTTTCACAAGTCGATGTCGACGAGGCCAACAGCCGGCGCCAGTTGGGCGAGGCTCAGCATGTCGTCACCCATTCCGAGGAAGCCGTGCAGGTTGCTGAGAGCGTTCTGACCGAGCGTCGACGCGTGGTCGAGGAGCAGTTGGCGAAGGCGACAGAGGTCAAGGTTGCCGCGACACAGTCGCGTGAGCGCGCTGACCGCGAGCGTTCGGTCATCGGGCAGCTCGAGCGCGCGGTTTCGGAGCTCGATGCGCGCGAAGAGCGGCTGCGTGAGGACGTCGCGATCGCCGATCGCGATCAGGGTCAGGCTGCAGGTCGCATCCTCTTGCATCACGGTCGGCTGAGCGAGACCGCTCACGAGGCCGCGCGGGCCCGCCAAGAGCTTTCACGCCAGCGCGCCGACTTCGACCACGCGCAGACGCAGCTCGGCGTGTCCGAGGCGGCGCTCAAACAGCTGCGCTCCAGCATCGACGTTCAGTCCACGGAGCTCAACGAGCTGACCCTCCGCGAGCGCGAGATCAGCCTGTCGCTCGAGCACCTCGCTGAGCAGGTTCAGGACAAGCATCGCGTCGAGCTCGCGTACGTCATCGGTGACCACCACGCGCGGCCCGTGCCTGACGCCGAAGTGACGGCACGCGCCGAGGAGTTGCAGCGGCTCATCGATCGCATGGGCGAGATCAACCTCACTGCAATCGAGGAGTACGAAGAGAACGCGCAGCGCTACGAGTACCTCACGGGTCAGCGCCGCGACCTCGATGACGCGCTCAGCAAACTGGACAAGGCGATTCGGCAAATGAACCGAGAGAGCCGGGCGCTCTTCCGTGAGGCGTTCGCCGCAATCAACGAGCGATTCAAGCGCATCTTCCCGATGCTCTTCCGTGGAGGCAAGGCCGAGCTCAGGCTCACCGACCCGCAGGACATGCTCGAAACGGGGGTCGAAATCATCGCGCAGCCGCCGGGCAAGCGCCTCGGCTCGCTCGAGCTCATGAGCGGTGGAGAGAAGGCGCTCACCGCCGTTGCCATGATTTTCGCAATCTTTCAGTACAAGCCGAGCCCCTTCTGCCTGCTCGACGAGGTCGATGCGCCGCTCGACGAAGCCAACATCGGCCGCTTCGCGGAAACCATTCAGCAAATGACCGACCGCTCGCAGTTCATCATCATCACGCACTCCAAGCGCACCATGGAGTTCGCCGACGTTCTCTATGGGGTCACCATGGAGCAGCCAGGCGTCTCCAAGCTCGTCTCCGTCGAGCTCCGTGGCGAAAAACGCCCCATTTCCCAATCCGTCGAAGCCGCCGAATAGGGGAGTTTGCGGGCGTCTGCGTCGAGCCGAGGGTTCCTGGGTCTCTGGTCCGGGGTCGGCTTGGTGGTCGCGAACATGGTCGGCGCCGGTGTCTTTGTGAGCGCAGGGTTCATGTCGCAGGAGCTCAGCGCTGGCTGGATCCTCGCAGCCTGGGGCATCGGCGGCCTGCTCGCGATGGCGGGGGCGCGCACCTATGCGGAGGCCGCCGTGATGATTCCGCGCTCCGGCGGCGAGTACCGATATCTATCGGAGCTTCTGCACCCCGCCGTCGGATATCTGGCTGGCTGGGCTTCGCTGCTCGTGGGTTTCTCTGCGCCGATGGCGATCAGTGCATTTGCGGCCGCAGCATTCGCGTTCGCGGTCTTTGGACTGCCTGACACGCGCCTTGGAGCCACTGGCCTCATCGTGGTCCTCACCCTGTTTCACTCGGCCGGCCTCGAACTTTCGAAGTGGACTCAGAACGGCCTCGTCGTGCTCAAAGGGCTTCTCATGCTCGCTTTCGTGACGCTGGGGCTGTGGCTGGGCGAGACGCAGTGGCCGAGTTGGGCGCCGCCCAACGAGCCAGCAAGCCTTGCGCTTTCCTTTGCTAGCAGCCTCTTCTTCGTCGCGTACGCCTTCTCCGGCTGGAATGCAGCGGCCTACGCCGCCGAGGAGTTTCGGGCACCGCGGCGTGACGTTCCACGGGCCATGTTGATCGGCTGCGCGCTCGTTGCTGTTGCGTACATCCTGGTGAACTGGATTCTCGTCGCGAACCTGAGCCCAGAGCGCGCGCAAGTCGTCTTCGAGTACGAAGAAGCAAGGGTCACGCTCGGACACATCGTCGCCCAGGACCTCCTTGGAGAGCTGGGAGCCCGCGCCATGTCCCTGGGCATCGCAGTAATCATGGTTTCGAGCAGCAGCGCGATGCTTCTGGTCGGTCCGCGTGTCTACGCAGAAATGGCGCGCGACGGGTTTCTGCCCTCGTTTCTGCGAGGAGCTCCCGGATCGCCACCGCGCGCCGCCGTGGTTCTTCAGGGTGCGCTTGCGATTGCACTTCTGTACATGCACAGCGTCGGGGAGCTTCTCAGCAACGTGGCGGGCATCCTGGTCTTCTTCTCCGCCCTGGTCGCCGTTGGTTTGTTCACGGTTCGGTGGCGCCGGCCCGACCTCGAAACACCGCGCCCCTGGGCGCTCGTTGCCGCCGCCGTCTACGCAGCTTCATCGGTTTGGATGCTCTACAATGCGTTCAACGCGCAAACGGGCCTCCTTCCATGGATCGCCTCGGCGACCGGAGCGGCCCTCATCGGCTACGCGCTGAGCGCGAAGCGGCCTAACTGACGATCGCGTCCAACGCCGACGCGTGGGCCTCGGCGAGCTCTTCAACCGGCACTTCGCAGACGCCCTCGATCGCGAGGGTCTGGCCGCTGACGGTTCCAATCTTTTCGAAGGGGACGCCGTATCGCGCGCAGATATCCCCGACCGCGCCGGCCTTGCTCGGGGAGAGACTGACGAGGATCCGCGTCGGCTCTTCGCTGAAAAGCAAGGCGTGCGCCGGCGCGTCTTCACTCGAGGGCAGGCTGACCTGCGCGCCGTGTCCGTGCGCGATGCAAGACTCGGCCAGCGCCACCGCGAAGCCGCCGTCGCTGATGTCGTGCGCGCTCCGGAGAAGCCTTTTTCGGGCGAGATCGAGCATCGCGTGCTGCAGCTCGGCCTCTGCATCGAGGTCGATCCCGACGGGCGCGCCCGTCACCGAGCCGCTGTGCTGCACGAGCCATTCCGAGCCACCGAGCACTCCGCGCGAAGGGCGTCCGAGGTGTGCGATGACATCTCCCTCGGACAGAAACCCGAGTCCAAGGCGATGATCGGGGTCTTCGAGTTGCCCCACCACGGCAACCGTCGGCGTCGGCAGAATGGCTCTGCCATCGGTCTCGTTGTACAGGCTGACGTTGCCTGAGACGACAGGCGCGCCCAACGCGCTACACGCTGCGGCCAGACCGTCGATCGCTTGTGAGAAGCGCCACATCTGTTCCGGCACTTCGGGGTTGCCGAAATTCAAGCAGTCAGTGAGGCCAAGAGGCTTCGCTCCGACGCAGACGATGTTGCGTGTGCACTCGGCAACCGCCATCGCTGCGCCAGCGTACGGGTCGAGCTCTACGTGGCGGCCGTTGCAGTCCACGGAGATTGCGAGGAACTTCTCGCGGATCCCGCTCGCATCTTCGCAAAATGCTCGAATCACCGCGGCGTCCCCGTCGCCAGGACGAATCACCGTGCCGTTTCGAACGATGTGATCGTACTGACGCCAGATCCACGAGCGGCTTCCAATGTTCGGCGAGCCAATCAGGCGCACGAGCTCGGCGCCCAGGTCTTCGGGACCATCGCCGGTCATCGTGAAGAGCCTGGCTTCGTCCGTCCGCCCTCGCTGGGGGCGATCGTACTTGGGTGCTGCGTTCGTGAGCAGGTCGACTGGCAGATCCACGACGACGATTGGATCGGGCTCACCCGTTCCATCGAATGGGTCGTAGCCGGGGGTGGCTTTGCAAACGAACCGCCCGGTGTCGGTCACCCGGCCAACGATCGATGCATCGAGGTCCCACTTGGCACAGATATCGAACACTTCTTGCTCGCGTCCCGCTTTGGCGACCATCAGCATGCGTTCTTGGGATTCGCTCAGGAGCATCTCGTAGGGGCTCAATGCTTTGGTCCTGCGCGGAATCGCATCGAGATCGAGCTCGATGCCATTGCCCGCGCGGTCGGCCATTTCGACCGACGACGAGGTCAGCCCCGCGGCGCCCATGTCCTGCACGCCCGACAAGCAATCGGTTGCGAAGATTTCTAGGCAGGCTTCGAGTAGCAGTTTCTCCATGAATGGATCGCCCACCTGGACGGTCGGGAGCTTGCTGTCGGTTTCTTCGCCAAACTCTGCGCTCGCCATGGTAGCGCCGTGGATTCCGTCTCTGCCTGTCTTGGCGCCCACGTAGAGGATCGGGTTGCCGACGCCTTCCGCAACTCCGAAAAAGAGGTCTTCGGTCTTGGCAATGCCTACCGTGAACGCATTGACCAAGATGTTTCCGTCATAGCTCGCGTCGAACTGCACTTCGCCGCCGACCGTCGGGACACCGATGCAGTTGCCGTAACCGCCGATGCCCGCGACCACGCCCTTGAGCAGCTGAGGAGTCCTCGGGTGATCGGGGCGCCCGAATCGGAGAGAGTTCAGCGACGCGACCGGACGCGCGCCCATCGTGAAGACGTCGCGCAGGATGCCGCCCACACCCGTCGCCGCGCCCTGGTAAGGTTCGATGTATGAAGGGTGGTTGTGCGACTCCATCTTGAACACCGCGCAGAAACCATCGCCGATGTCGACCGCCCCGGCGTTTTCACCGGGCCCCTGAACCACTTGTGGCCCTGTCGTTGGAAGGCGAGCGAGATGAACCCGAGAGGACTTGTACGAGCAGTGCTCGGACCACATCACGCTGATGACCCCGAGCTCCGCGTAGCTCGGCGAGCGGGAGAGAGTGCTCAGGACGCGCTCCCACTCCTCGGTCGCTAGACCAAACTCGCGGGCGATTTCCGGCGAGCTATCGGGCTCTCCGGGAAAGTTCGCTGGTGTGCTCATCCGAACCCCAAATGACGCCGAAGTGATGTGAACAGTGCGAGCCCGTCATCGTTGCCGAGGATGGCTTCGCTCGCTCGTTCGGGATGCGGCATCATGCCGAGCACGTTTTTCTCCCGGTTGTAGAGGCCGGCGATATCACCCACAGAGCCGTTCGGGTTGGCATCGCTCCCCTTGGGCTCGCCGCCGCCGTGCGTGCAATAGCGAAACGCGATTTGCCCGTGGCGCTCGAGCTCGGCAAGACCTTCCGCCGTCGTGTGGTACCGGCCGTCTGCATGCGCAATGGGGAGGCGGAGAACCTTGCCTCTCCCCATGTCGGTGAACGGACCTTCGTTCTCAACCCGGAGATAGATGTCGCGGCACTCGAAGCGAAGATGAGCATTTCTGGTCAACGCCCCGGGCAGGAGCCCCATCTCGGTGAGAATCTGAAAGCCGTTGCAGATTCCAAGGACCGGCCCGCCGCGGCCGGCGAACTCGCGGACAGCGTTGTCGATCGGACTGAAGCCCGCGATCGCGCCGGCGCGAAGGTAGTCACCGTATGAGAAACCGCCGGGAATCACGACGGCGTCCGCGTCACCGAGGCTCGTCCGTTTGTGAAACGCGTACCAGGCGTCCGCGCCCACGACGTCGCGCACCGCGTGCAGGGCGTCCCAGTCGGCATTGGAGCCTGGAAATTGTAAGACAGCGACTCTCATCTGAGGGTTCCGTGGTCCTCGGCGCGCGGAGCATAGAACGGACCGGCCGGCAGGCAACGTGGAAGCGACGCTATCGAATCAGCTCCAAATAGCCGTGGCTGATCTCGGGTTCGAGGCCTGCCATCGGGGTCATGCGAAACACGATCGTCCCTCGGCAGCTCGCCGCGTCGACGACCCCATAAGCACGGCTGTCCTGTCCCATGTAGCCGCGGTAGTCGCCGAGAAGGTAGAGCTTCCCCGCGGGGACCTCTGTCTTTTCGACGTGGTGCCGCCGGTTTTCGCCGAGGAAGACTTGGTGTTTGCCCGTGCCTAGGTACTCGTCGCCCCAGGTCACCTGGACCGTCCGGTCCGTGTCGGCGTTGTAGAAAGAGGCGCTTCCGCCTCCATTGTAGTCGACCGGCTTGCCGTCGATGAAGAGCTCGGTGCCAAACGAGTTGATCGTCATCCCGCCGGTGGCCGCTACGCGAGCGACGACCCAGCCGACCTCCGTTGGATGCTGGCAAACCGCGATCGATCCGACGGTTGGGGTAGCTCGTTTGTTGATCAGCACACGCTCTCCCCGGAGCAATGTAGGCGCCATCCCGTTGTGTCCGACCTCCGCCATGTCGAACAGGAACACCTTGAGGAGCAGGGCGATGACGATCAGGATCGCGCCCACCCAGGAAAGGCATCCAAGCCCACTTCGAATTGCCCCCATGCCCCTCGCTATTCGCCGCTTGCGAGGTACTTGTCAAGCTCGCGAAGGAAGAGCCGCACGGCTTCGTCGGGCCGCTCGGCCGCGTAAACGGCACGCCGGATCGCGACACCGGTCGCGCCTCCGCGAAGCAAGGGCTGCAAATCCTCGGGACGCACGCCGCCCAGGGCATATGTCGGCAGGTCGATACCGGCGATCGCAGCTCGAAAACCGTGAAGCCCGAGAGGCGGAGCTTTGCCCGGGACGCTAAAGACGGGGCTCAAGAACGCATAGCCCGCACGCTCACGCTCTGCGGTCGCAAGGCCGGCGCGATCATGGCGAGAGACGCCGAGGATACGGAAAGAAGGCCAGTTCTCGCGAATCTGGGTGGGGGCAAGGCCGAGCTCGGGTAGGTGCACGCCGTCTGCGTCTACGATTTGTGCGAGATCTGCCCGTCGGTTGACCGTCAGCGCGCTGCCGATGTCCCGTGTGATCGCGCGCAGCTCGTGTCCCCATTGCACGATCTGCCGATCGGACGCCCGTTTCGCGCGAAGCTGGACACCCAGCACGTTGGCTGGGCAGCCTTCGAGGGCGCTCCGAACGGGAGCCACAGGACCGTCCGGGTGGTTCGGGTCTGTGATGATCCAGATCCGCGGAAGGTCTTGGTTCATCGCGATGAGCTCAGGTGCGGCCGTCTTGATCGGAGCCGATGACGCCCTCGAGTGGGCTCGACGCCGTTGCGTAGAGCTTTCGTGGAATGCGGCCTGCAAGGAATGCGTCGCGGCCGGCCTCGACCCCTGCCTTCATCGCCCGTGCCATTCGAACCGGGTCCCGGGCGCCAGCGATCGCCGTGTTCATGAGCACGCCGTCGATGCCGAGCTCCATCGCAATCGCTGCGTCCGACGCCGTGCCGACGCCGGCGTCGACGATCACGGGCACCGTCGCGTGCTTGACGATGATCTCGATGTTGAACGGATTGCGAACGCCGAGCCCGCTGCCGATGGGCGCGGCCAATGGCATGACTGCCGCGCAGCCGAGCTCCTCTAGGCGAAGGGCCGCAATCGGATCGTCGTTGAAGTAGGGCAGGACGGTGAAACCGTCGTCCACCAAGGCCTTTGCGGCCTGCAGCGTTGCAGGCACATCGGGGAAGAGCGTCTTTTCGTCGCCGATGACCTCGAGCTTGATCAGCGGCGTGTCGAGAAGCTCCCGCGCCAGCCGAGCCGTGCGGACCGCATCTTCGGCGGTGTAGCAGCCGGCGGTGTTGGGCAGAAGTGTGTAATTGCCTTCGCGCAGCACGGTCATGATCGAGTCGGATCCGGTGGCCTTCATATCCACCCTGCGCACGGCGACGGTCACGACTTCACAGCCGGAGGCCTCGAGGGCCTTCTTCGCCGTATCGAGGTTCGGGTACTTCCCGGTGCCGGTAAACAAGCGCGATCGAAACTCGAACTGGCCGATCTTCAGAATGTCTTCGGACACCTAGCCGCCTCCTACGAAATGGACCACCTCGACCCGTGTCTCCGTCGCTGAGACGGGTACTCTCATGCAGCGCCCGCGGCACGACTTCTTCATTGCGCTCGACCGCCACCAAGGTGTCTTCGAGTCCGAGAGAGGAAAGCAGCTGCTTCACCGTCGTGCTCGGCTCGACCTGCCGTTCTTCACCGTTGACCAGGAGACGCATCGGCCGAGAGCGTAGGGCGGGTGCAGAGGCGCTGCAAGCGGGTTCGAAGATGGGCGCGCTCCTCCCCGGATGATAGGCTCGGACGCGTGAAGCGTATCGTCCATGGCGACAATTTGCAGGTCCTCGGGACGCTCCCTCGGGAGCATGCGCGTTTGATCTACATCGATCCACCGTTCAACACCGGGCGAACGCAATCGCGCGAGCGGATGCAGGTGCGAGCGGCAGCCCAAGGAGAGCGCAAGGGGTTTGGAGACCGCCGCTACGCGGTCGAGCGGATCGATAGCCCCAGCTACGAAGATGAGTACGACGAGTACCTTCCCTTCCTGATGAGTCGCATCGAAGCTGCGCTGCCCTGCCTCACACGCGACGGTTCGCTCTTCGTGCACCTCGACTCCCGCGAAGTGCACTATGTGAAGGTTGCGCTCGACGGCCTGCTCGGCCGTGATCATTTCCGCAACGAGATTATTTGGGCGTACGACTTTGGTGGGCGGCCGAAGCGCTGGTGGCCGGCCAAGCACGACACGCTGCTCTGGTATGTGCTCGACCCCAAGCGGTACGTCTTCCAGTTCGAGGAAATGGACCGGATTCCGTACATGGCGCCTGGGCTCGTGGGCAAAGAGAAGGCGGCAAGGGGCAAGACGCCGACCGACGTCTGGTGGCACACGATCGTTCCAACCAATGGCAAAGAGAAGACGGGTTACCCGACGCAGAAGCCGCTGGGCGTGCTGGACCGCATCATCAAGGTCCACAGCGAGCCCGGCGACACGGTGCTGGACTTCTTTGCGGGAAGCGGGACGACGGGTGAGTCTGCAGCACGCCTAGGCAGAGGCTTCGTACTCATCGACGAACATCATGAGGCGATCGAGATCATGCGCAGGCGCCTCGCGCCATGGGAGCCGGAGGTCGAGATCCACGGGGCGGCTCAGCGGGGTACCAGCTCGACCTCGAAGAGCTGAGGCCAAAGCTTCCCGGTCACCAGGAATGTCTTCGAATCGGGTTTGTACGCGATTCCGTTGAGGACGTCGGCACGTAGCGATTCAAACCTCGTCAGAAGGTCGCTCGCATCGATGCTGGCCGTGACGCGACCAGTCTTGGAATCGATGCGCAAAATCTCGCTGCTCTGCCAAACGTTTGCGTAGATCTCGGAGCCTACGCATTCGAGCTCGTTGAGTCGCGGAACGGGGCGTCCCTCTTTGTTGACGCTGACCTCGCGAAGAACCTCCATGGAGATCGGATCCCGAAATTCGAGTACCGAAGAGCCGTCGCTCATTACCAGCGCCGTCCCGTCGAAACATAGACCCCAGCCCTCACCCCGATAGCGAAGGGTCGAGCGCTGCTCGAGCGTCGCCAAGTCCGAGATCAGAGCGAGCCCGGATCGCCATGTGAGTTGGACCAATCGCTCATCGACCCGTGCCAGCCCCTCGCCGAAAAGCTCGGCGTCGAGCTCGCGCAGTGCGAGCACCTTTCCGTCTTCGAGTCGAACCTTGCGCAGCGATGACTTTCCGTACTGGCCGGTGCTTTCGTACATGACGCCGTCGTGCCAAATGAGGCCCTGGGTAAACGCGTCTTTGTCATGCGGGTACTGACGAAGGACCCGTACACGAAGCGCTTGGGGGGCTGGTGCACCGGCCTGGTGTGGCGCGTCGCTGGGCGTGACGTGGACCGGTGAGACGGTTTCTTCGGCGGGCTTCCCACAGCCGGG
Organism: uncultured delta proteobacterium; assembly: GCA_963712235.1. Lineage (GTDB taxonomy): Bacteria > Myxococcota_A > Polyangia > Polyangiales > Houyiibacteriaceae > SG8-38. The sequence continues at coordinate 130,637 of CAVQHC010000016.1, read as the reverse complement.
GGCCAGCGCGATCGCGATTGCCACGAGGCCGCCTGCGAGCAAGTCACGGTCCAATGGGCGTCGGTGAGCCTTTGCCATCCGGACCAAAGCCTAGCCTTCGGGCGCTGGGACGCCAATGCTTGACGCCGGCAGTGCCAACCGTTAGCTCCAAGCGGTGCAACCGGACTCCTCGAAGCCATCGAGACCGCGCGTTCAGCACGCCGGAGTATCTTTGCGACCGACGCGCGCCGAGATTTTGCTCGACGCGATCGGGCACAACCTTCGCGTAGTGCAGGGTGCGGCGGCCGGGCGGAAGATCCTCGCGGTCGTGAAGGCGGATGCCTATGGGCATGGCGTGGTTCCAGTTGCCCGGCGGCTTCAGGCCGAAGGCGTGGATGGTTTCGGTGTTGCCCTGGCGGAAGAAGGAATCGAGCTTCGAGAAGCGGGCATCGACCGGGCCATTCTCGTCCTCAACGGCATCAACGGCGGTGCCCACCGCGAGATTATCGCGGCCGGCCTCACCCCTGTGCTCTACGAAATCTCCGAAGCCAGCGCGTTCGAGAGGGTGTCCGGAAGCCGGCCGATCGACGTTCACCTCAAAGTCGACACGGGCATGGGCCGGCTTGGCGTGCCTCTTGGGGAGCTCAGCGATTTCCTGCGTCAGCTTCGTCGATTTCCCTCGATTCGCATTGCGGGCTTGATGACCCATCTATCGACCGCCGACGCCGATCCTCAGTACGTCGCGGAGCAGCTTGCGGGTTTCGCGCAAGCCCGCGGTCTCGTTCGCCGCTTTGGACACGAGCCCTCGGTCCTGCACGTCGCCAACAGCGCGGCCTTGTTTCGGCATCCGGAGTCTCATTTCGACTGGGTCCGCGCCGGCCTCGCGCTCTACGGCTATCCTGGCGCGGACACAATCGATGCGCCCCTTCGCCCCGCGCTGCGATGGCGTACGGAGGTACTTCGGCTTCGAACCCTGCAAGCGGGCGAATCGGTCGGCTACGGACGCTCGTTTCGTGCACGCGCAGAAACACGCCTCGCGACGATTCCCGTCGGTTACGGCGACGGATTGTTGCGTTCCGCGTCGAATCGCGGACAGGTCTTGATCGCGGGCGTTCGCTGTCCGATCGTAGGGAACATCGCGATGGATTTGACCACCGTCGATGTTTCCGCGGTTTCGGGAGTCGCCATCGGCGACGAGGTTCTTCTGCTTGGCGAGCAAAGCGGCGCGGTTCTCGATGCGCGCGACCTCGCGGCGGCGGCCGGGACGATTCCCTATGAGGTACTGACCAACGTCTCGCGGCGCGTTCCTCGTGTCTACCTGAATGGCTGAGTTTTCGCGGAGGAACCATGCTATGAAGACCCGTGCCTGACGTCGTGCCCAGCGCACCCGTGACCCCGGACGAGACCTCGAAGCTTCGCGCGACCGCTCGTGACGCCGGCGACTGGCTTCTACAGCTAATTCTGTCCCCATTCGTCGAGATCGGGGCGCTCTTCAAGCTTCTGTGGGAATCGGTGTTTTGGGGGATTCGCCCGCCGTACCGCGGCCGCCTTTTCGTCGAAGCGATGGAGTTCATCGGCATCGGCTCGATCTTCCTCGTTTCGCTGACCGCGGTCTTCGTCGGCGGCGTGCTCGCGCTGCAGCTCGTCGATGGTTTTCGGGACTTTGGCGCCCAGAATCAGACCGGCGCTGTCATCGGCCTGGCGTTGGCCCGAGAGGTCGGGCCGGTATTCGCCGCGCTGATGGTCACCAGCCGAGCCGGGAGCGCGATGACGACCGAGCTCGGCTCCATGCGCGTCACCAACCAAATCGACGCTCTGGTCACCATGGCGGTCAACCCGGTGCAGTACCTGGTCGTCCCGCGGCTCGTCGCGGGCTTCGTGATGGTTCCGGTCCTGACGATGCTCTTCAACATCGTTGGCGTCACGGGGGCCTTCCTCGTCGCCGTGGGGCTCCTCGGGCTCGACCCCGGCGTGTTCATGGACCGACTCAAGTGGCTGGTGGACTGGGACGACGTCTCTCAGGGGCTCATCAAGGCAATGGTCTTCGGCGTGGCGGTGACGCTGATCGCGTGTCGTCAGGGCTTTTACGCGGAGGGTGGAGCAGCCGGAGTAGGGCGAGCGACCAACCGCGCCGTCGTGCAGAGCGCGATCGCCATCCTCATGCTCGACTATCTCGTTACGAGCCTGGTCCTCGGACAAGGGTTTTTCTGATGAAGTTGTTCCGACGGAACCTGGTGCGCTTGACGCGGGCTCCGCTGCCCCCGGAAATGAAGGACGATCCGATCCACGTGAGGATTCGCGATCTGCACAAGAGCTACGGCCAGCACGAGGTGCTCAACGGCGTGTCGCTGGACATCTATCGAGGACAGACGAATTTGATCATTGGCCCCTCCGGGTCCGGCAAGACCGTGCTGATGCGGCAGTTGATCCGGCTCGAAAACCCCGACTCCGGGCAACTCCTCGTCAACGGCATCGATTTCGCCCAGCTCGAAGGCCTCGATCTGGCGGCGATGCGACGTACCTTCGGCATGGTCTTTCAGATGTCTGCGCTGTTCGACTCGATGACGGTGTTCGACAACGTCGCGTTTCCACTTCGCGAGCACACTGACCTTTCCCGCGATGAGGTTCGCGAGCGCGTGATGGATCGACTGGCGGCGCTCGGTGTAGCGGCAGCGGCCCAGAAGCTTCCCGCCCAGCTCTCCGGGGGCATGCAGAAGCGCGTGGCCGTCGCGCGCGCGATGATCCTCGAGAGCGAGATTCTGATCTACGACGAGCCCACCACCGGCCTGGACCCGATCACGACCGAAATGGTCGACGAGCTGATCACCGAGGCCGAGGAAATGTTCGGTGTGACCTCGATCGTGATCAGCCACGACATGGCCTCGGTCGTGCGAATCGCCAACCAGCTGAGCTTCTTGCACGAGGGGCGGATCGCAGCGACCGGGACGCCCGAGGAGCTGCTGCGCACCGATCATCCAGCCACGGCGGAGTTCATTCGGGCATCGCGCGTCAGCATGGACTGACGAGCCGAAAAAGGCCCGGAGTTGGGCTGCCTCGGGGTTGCGGAATTGGCCGCTGGACCCAGACTGCCGCGGTGCCAAAAGCCCTTTCGCAGCAGATCCTTCGAGCCCACGAGGAAGCCGAGCATCGCGGTGACCAAGGCTACGTCGATTCTGAGACCGGTCTCTTCGTCATGACCGCGACCGCACTACGAGATCAAGGTGCGTGCTGCGGCTCCGGCTGCCGTCATTGCCCGTACTCCGCCGAAGAGCAGCGGGCGGCGGGGCGTCCGACGATCGGGCGATGAGCCGTGGATCGGCCAACTCCGTCTCTCAAGCATAGTTCCGCACCACGACTTCGCTCACCTTGCCGCGCTTGGTCCCATCGCAGTTGATCGCGCGGGGTGCGGCGACGGTGTCGACTTTGAACCCGCCGTAGAGGTCTCGAATGAAGGGGACGTCGCTATTGGAGAGCATGAGCTTGCATCCACGACGGTCGAGCGCCTTGTATACGTCGCGCAGCCGTGTTTGATCATCCTGGGAAAACCCATCCCGTGCATAAGAGGTGAAACTCGCGGTTACCGAAACCGGTGCGTACGGCGGGTCGAAGTAGATGAAGTCGCCGGGCTTCGCGCTCTCGAGAAGCGTGTCGAAGGACGCGCAACGAAGGTCTGCACCCTGAAGCGCCTCGCTCGCCGCCTGCAACGCATCCTCGTTCAAGATCCGCGGGCTCTTGTACGAGCCTGCCGGTACGTTGAACTCGCCCTTTCGATTGACCCGATGCAAGCCGTTGAAGCAGGTCTTGTTCAGATAGATGAACATCGCGGCCCGCTTGGATGAACCGACACGACGATTTTGGTTGTAGCGCGCGCGCACCTCGTAGTACCGCTCCTTGGAGTGTTGGCCTGCAAGCCTTCGCAGCCCGCCGATCACGCCTTCCACGTCGTCGCGAATTGCCGTGTAGGTAGAGACCAGCGTGGCGTTGATGTCGGTGAGCAAGGCGCGCCGAGGACGACGCGCGAAGAACATCGCACCACCACCGACGAAGGGCTCGACGTGTCGCATCTGCTCGACGCCCGGCGGGAGCAGCGGTCGCAGCTGACTGAGCAATCGGCCCTTGCCCCCAACCCACTTCACGAAGGGAGCTGCCTCCCGTGGCTCGTGCTCTACCCGTGCCGCGACCGCCGCCAATGTCGTCATGTGTAGTATGATCACCTACACAAACCGAAGAACGGAAAAAAGCGGCGGTTCCCTGCCGAATTTCGTCCTGATTTCGGCTCGCTAGGGCGAGAGCTACTCGGCGTCGGCGACCATCGTGCGAAGCCGCTCGAGCGCTTCCTCGAGCACGGGCATCGGTGGCCCGAAGGAGAAACGCATGTGCTGAACGAAACGCGAGGGCCGGCCCGTCCGGCGCTTCCCCGGATTTACGTCGAAGAAGTGCCCGGGCACGGCGATGACCTGTCGCTCGAGCGCGGCCTTGAAGAAGTCGTCGCTGTTGCGAATCGACCGCGGTAGGGCGCTCAGATTTCCCCAGGCGTAAAAGGTGCCCTGCGGCTCGAGGTCGAACTTGATCCCGATGTCCTTGAGGCCCTGCACCAGGAAGTCGCGCTTCTTCTTGAATTCGAGGTGGACGGCCTTGGTCTCGGCGAGCGTCGGCTCTTGCTGGACCAGATCGATTGCAGCGCGCTGCATCGGTGCGACCCCTCCGCCATCGAGGAACGAGCCGGCGCTGGCGGCCGATTCGATGACGCGCTTGGGGCCGACGATCCAGCTCACGCGAAAGCCTGGGTACCGCCAGTTCTTGGTGAGCCCGTCGAACACGACGACCGGATCCTGTTCGACGTCCTCGACATACTGCGCTGCGCTGACGATCGATTGCTCTCCCGTCCAGACGTAGTGCGAATAGAATTCGTCGAGCAAAAGCGCGCAGTTCAAGTCCCTTGCGGTCTCGACCCAGCTCGCCAGTGCATCGCCTTCTACGACCTTGCCCGTCGGGTTGCACGGGTTACTCGCGAGAATTGCGCTGAGCCCGCGGCCCAAGATCTCCTCCTCGAGATCTTCGCGCGTGAACTCGTATCCTTGTTTCGGGTCGAGCAAGATCGGGATTGGCAAGAATCGCCGAAACACGTCGAGCAGCTCCTCGTAGGCCGTGTAGTCCGGAAGGAAATGCCCGAGGTGAATGGGTGCGATCGCCGCGCACGCGCGCATGACAGCGACTCGACCGCCGCCCGCAATGCACACGTTCTCGGCCGAGTATTGAGACTTCATGCCGCGGCGGAACAAGTGGTTGTAGAGGCCAGCCACCGCTTCGCGGAGCTCCCAGACCCCCGGAACCGGTGCGTAGTCGAGGTCCGCCGGGCGTACCGTGATCTGAGTCATCCGCTCCGGGGCTCCCGGAAGCGCAGTGGTATCCGGCTGGCCTTGGCCGAGGTTGCACCAGTCGGGCGCGTCGAGGCTGAATCCACGCTTCTGTGCCTCGACCGTGACGTAGATCACGCCAGTGCGCGGGACCGGTCGAAAGGCGGCCACCTCCGCAATTCCGCTCATCGGGTTGGGTTTGGGCTCGCTCATGAGCTGCGAGACTCTAGCAGAAGTCTCGAAATGCGATAGCCTTGCCGCATGGATGTCTTGCGAATCGAAGAGCTCATGGTCGACTGCGTGGTCGGGGTGTATCCGCACGAGCGCAACGCCTCGCAGCCGCTGCGCGTCGACGTCGAGATGCGCCTCCACACCGAGACCTCCGCAATCAAGGAAAGCCTTCGCGCGACGATCGACTACGCCGCGACTGCGTCGCAGCTGGTGTTCCTGCTCCGAAGCTGCCGATTCCGCCTGCTCGAAACCGCCGCGCACGTACTCGCACGTTACGTACTCGCGCCCCCCGCACCGGACGAACGACGCGCGCAGGTCGACTCCGCCGTGATTCGATTGAGTAAGCCTGGGGCGCTTCGGAGCTTCGCGATTCCCTCGCTCGAGATCGAGCGCAGCGCTTCGTGGTGCTCGTTCGAGGTCGAGCAGAAGCCCTTTGGCACGGTCGACGTGATCTACGAAACCAAGGGCGCCGGCATCTACCGTCTGAACGTCGCTCCAGGACAGGGCATCCCGCTACACGTCCATCAGCAGATGCGCGAGTCCGAGATGGTGCTGGGCGATGGGCTCCTCTGCCAAGGGGAGCGATGCGCGCCTGGGACGGTGCATCGCTGGCCCAGAGGCGCAGCGCACAGCTACGCGAACCCCACCGATCGCCACCAGACCATCCTTTGCGTGGATTCGCCGCGTTTCATGCCGGAGGACGAAATCGAAGTGGCCGGGGAGCCGGCCGACGTTCCTGCAGAGCCCCCGTGGGGTCCCATCGCGGGGCTCGGCTGAGATGACGATTTCCAAGGGTACGGTGCTGGTCACCGGTGCAAGCCGCGGGATCGGGCGCGCCACGGTCGATGCGGTCTTGGCGCGTGGAGGCAAGGTCGTCGCCGTCGCCCGTGACGAGCGGCTGCTCGACGCGCTTCAAGCGTCCTCGCCGAATCGCATTCGCGCTCTGCCGGCGGACCTCCAACAGCTCGATCGGATTCCCGAACTGGCGAGCCGTGCCGTCGATGCCTTTGGGAGCGTAGACGGTCTGGTCAACTGCGCGGGAGTTGCTCGCTACGAGCCGGTGGGCGCGATCGGCCTCGAATCCGTCGAAGCACAGCTGCGGGTCAATCTCGTCGCGCCGCTTCTCCTCTCTCAGGCGCTTGCAGTACACTTGCGCGCCCGGGGGGGCTCCATCGTCAACGTTTCGAGCACCCTATCCGAGCGCGCGGCTCCGCACACGGTCGTGTACGCAGCGACCAAAGCTGCCCTGAACGCGGTGACCAAGGGCCTGGCGCTCGAGCTCGCGCCATCGGGCGTACGGGTCAACGCCGTGCTCCCCGGGGGCGTGGAAACCGACATGCTTCGAGCGCCGCGCCTCCGGCCGGGTGAGACCCTCGGACCCGGGGAGATCGAGGCTCGGGTGACGTCCCAACTTGCCGGTCTGGCGGCGCTCCACCCGCTTGGCGGCCGGCTAGGCACGCCAGAGGAAGTGGCCGCTGTCATCCTGAGCGTCCTCGATCAAACCTGGCAGACGGGAAGCCTGGTCACCATCGATGGCGGCCTCTCGCTCGCCTAGGCTTGAAGCGTTCGGCGTTTTCTCACACACTCCGCCGAACGTGGCTCGAACTCAGAAGGTCGTACTCGATGCGGACGCTATCCAACGAAGCATTCGACGCATCGCTGTTGCGATTCTCGAAGCGACCTCGGGGATCGAAGATCTGACCCTGATCGGCATCCGCCGCGGTGGTGTCGGGCTTGCCAAGCGTATCGCCGACGAGATTGCGAAGGTCGAAGGGCGACCACCCCCGGTCGGGGCCGTCGATATCTCTCTTTACCGAGACGACGCGGCCACTGCGCTCCCCAATCCAAAAATTGGGCCGAGCGACATTCCATTCGACGTGAGCGGCCGTCATGTCGTGCTGGTGGACGACGTGCTGCATACCGGGCGAACCGTCCGCGCAGCGATCGAGTGCCTCCAAGATCATGGGCGCCCCGCGCGGGTATGGTTTGCGGCGCTTTGCGATCGCGGCGGCCGCGAGCTTCCTATCGCAGCGGACTTCGTCGGCCGCGTCGTCGACCTCGACCCAGGCGGGCGTCTCGATGTATGGGTCGACGCGGCCGGTCCGGATCGCGTCGTGCTCACCGAGGGGGAGTGATGGAACCGTTCGCCCATCACAGCCTCCTCGATGTCGAAGGGCTTACGCGGGCGGACGTAGATCGCATCCTCGACACTTCGGAAGCGTTCCTGCAGGTCTCCCGCCGGCCTGTGCGCAAGGTGCCGACGCTTCGAGGCAAGACCGTGATCAACCTCTTCTACGAAGCGTCGACGAGGACTAGGACTTCGTTCGAGCTTGCGGGCAAGCGTTTGAGCGCGGATGTGATCAACATGAGCGTGTCCGCATCGAGCGTGAGGAAGGGCGAGACCCTACAAGACACCTGTCGAACGCTGCAGGCGATGCACCCCGACGTGATCGTCATCCGACACGCCTCGTCGGGCGCTCCCAACTATGTCGCCTCGAAGATTGGCTGCAGTGTCATCAACGCAGGAGACGGGATGCACGCGCATCCAACGCAGGCCCTGGTCGACGCGTTTACGATTCGGCGTGCAAAGGGCACTCTTGACAATCTCGTAGTGACGATTGTCGGAGACATTGCGCATTCGCGCGTCGCTCGATCGAACGCGCACCTCTTGAAGCTATACGGCTGTGAGGTTCGTGTCGTCGGCCCGCGCACCCTATTGCCGGCCGCCGTCGATTCTCTCGGTGTACGTGTCTTCGATCGGCTCGAGGACGGCCTCGCCGGCGCCGACGTCGTCATGGTGCTTCGCATTCAGAGTGAACGCCTCGAAGGGGCGCTACTGCCTAGCCTTCGTGAATATGCCCGCACGTTCGGCATCGGCCCCCGAACGATAGGGTCCGCGAAGCCGGATGCGATCATCATGCACCCCGGTCCGATGAACCGCGGCGTCGAAATCGAGAGTCTGGTCGCCGACGGCGAGTTTAGTGTCGTTTTGCAGCAAGTGGAAGCAGGAGTGGCCGTGCGCATGGCTCTGCTCTATCTGCTCGCTGGTGAAGCGACCGACACGCTGGCCGCGGGCGGGGTTCATTGACTGAGATTCGGACCGGGCTGGACCGTATTGCCGACGGTGACTCGGACGCGCTTCGTCTGGTCGCCGGTCGCAACGTGGGTTTGCTCGCGCACGCGGCGAGCGTCGACCGAAAGCTTCGTTCGGCGTCTCGAGTCCTCCACCAGTCGGGCGCCCAGGTTTCTGCTCTCTTCGGGCCGGAGCACGGGTTTGCGGGTGCAGCTCAGGACATGGTTGGCGTCGAGAGTCGGAACGAAGCCGATGTCCCGGTGTATTCCTTGTATGGAGACGACGCCGAGGATTTGAGCCCGAACCCCGATTGGCTGAGGGGCTTGGACGCCATCGTCATCGATCTGCAAGACATAGGGTCCCGCTACTACACCTACGTTTGGACCGCCGCGCTCATGATGAAGGTCGCCGCGACCGTTGGCATCGAGGTCGTGGTGCTCGATCGGCCTAACCCGCTTGGAGGCGCCCGCGTCGAAGGGGCCGCGCAGCGTCAAGGCTACCTCTCGTTCGTGGGCTTGTATCCGGTTTCGGTTCGTCACGGCTTGACCATTGCCGAGCTCTTGCTCTGGGTTTGCGAACGCGAACGGATCGACCCGAGCGTGCTGCAAATCGTCCCGATGGACGGCTGGACGCGTGCGATGGAGTGGAAGGACACCGGTCTTGCTTGGCTGATGCCGTCGCCCAACATGCCGACCTTCGACACAGCGCTGGTCTATCCCGGGGGCTGTGTGATCGAGGGTACGACCCTCTCCGAAGGGCGCGGCACCACGAGGCCTTTCGAGCTCTGGGGCGCACCCGGCTTGGACGTCGGCCCGCTCTTGGATCTCGACCTCCACGGCGCGACGCTGCGACCCGTCGAGTTCACCCCGACCTTTCAGAAGCACGCCGGCAGGACCTGTGCCGGGGTGCAGGTGCACGTCACCGACCCCTGGGTATTTCGACCCTACGAGTCTTACCTGCGCATGCTTGCGGCCGCGCTCCCTCAGCTGCCTGAGGCGAGGCGTTGGCGAACGGAAGTGTATGAGTTCGTGTCGGACCGGCCTGCGATCGATCTGCTGACCGGCGGCCCTGAGTTTCGAACGGCGGTCGATCGGGGCGCATCACTGGACGAAGTCTTGGCGGACGAAGCCCGCGGGGCGGCCAAGTTCGACGATGCGCGGCGCTCCGCGTGGCTCTACGAGAAGTGAGAAAACCCACTCCGGGCGAGTTCAATTGCGTTGCCCGCCGCGTCCACGACCCGGGCGCCTGAGCCTTCGACGATTTCGCCGATTGGGGTACCTAGCGCGCTAGCTTCGGCCGACTCCGGCGCTGTGAACAGTAGCTCGTAGTCTTCGCCGCCGCTCAGCGCGAGCATCATCGGGTCGATCGACAGCGCCGTGCATGCGGCCTGATAGCCAGGCGCCGTGGGGATGGCCGCAGCATGCAAGACCGAACCAACCTCCGATGCGGTGACGAGGTGCTCCAGATCTTGAAGACAGCCATCGGAGACGTCGACGGCCGCGGTCGCAATTCGCGCGAGCACGGCTGCTGCGTGACCGTTGAGAGGCGGCTGTTTCCAGCGATTCACGAAGCGCGCGGCTCCTTCGAGATCGAGCCGACCGGCCTCTAGGATCGCGAGCCCGAGTGCGGCGGATCCAAGCGTCCCAGTCACGTAGATGCGATCGCCGGGCTGCGCGCCTCGTCGGGTCAGCGATTTGGAGATCGGTAGCCCAAACACGGTCGTCGTCACGGTCAACGACGGGCCTTGGCTCAAGTTCCCGCCGATGACACCCGCTCCGGTAGCGCGCGCTGCATCCGCGAGGCCCTCGATCAGTTCGCGGAAGTCTTCGTCGGACAAGTCAGCGGGCAGGGTGAGTGCGATCACCGAAGCGGTGGGCATCGCTGCCATCGCCCAAACGTCGCTGACGGCGGCCACCATGGCGCGGTAGCCGAGCTCCCGGCAGGAGAGCAGATCGGCCCGAAAGTGGACCCCTTCGACCTGTGTGTCGACCGTGACGATGGTCGGTCGGTTGCCAAAATCGATTACGGCGGCGTCGTCGCCGATGCCGACCAGCACCTTCTTCGATTCGCCGTCCAGGGCAAAACGGGTTTTCAGCCAGTCGATCTTGGCGAACTCGTCACGCATCTTCGTCGGCGGCGGGAAGTGTCACGGTGAAGGTTGTCCCCTCGCCAGGCGCGCTGGACACTTCGATCTTGCCCTCGTGGCCGTCGACGAGCTGCTTCACGATCGACAGCCCGAGCCCGGCGCCGCCATGAACGCGCGTCGTTCCCGCATCGACCTGGTAGAACGCGTCGAAAATCTTGGAAAGGTTCTGTTCCGCAATGCCCATGCCGCCGTCCTGCACCGTCAAGACGACCGCCGGCAGGCTCGCAGAAAAAAGAGCGGCGCCCAGGCCAGAAGCGCCTGCGGCGTCGATTTCACCCAGCTCCGCGCGGATGGTCACGGTGCCGCCTTCGTCGCTGAACTTGACGGCGTTGTCGGCGAGATTGAGCAGAATCTGGCTGAGGCGAACCGGGTCTCCCCAAACCTTCGGGGTTTCATCGCCGACTTGGATGTCGAGCGAAACGTTGCGCCGATTGGCTGTCGGCACAATCGTCGCTGCCAGGTCGGACAACAGGGCGTGCGGGTCGACGGCCTCGTGCTTGAGGTCCAGGCTCTTGGCCTCCAGCCGGCCGAGGTCGAGCAGGCTGCTGATCAAGCCGAGCAGCTGATCGGCCTTGTTGCGAATCGTCCCTAGGAACTCCGCCTGGCCGTCGCTGAGCGCACCCGCAGCGCCGCTTTCGAGCATTTCGGTGTAGCCGATGATCGAGGTGAGCGGGCTCCTGAGCTCATGGCTCACGGTGGCCAGGAAGGTGCTCTTGAGTTGATCGAGTTGTTTGAGCTCTTCGAACGAGGACTTGAGCGCCTCGTTCTTCTCGGCGAGCTCGCGGTAATTCTCTCGGACGCTGGCAACCTGCATCGTCGATGCGAGTTGCGCGCGGTGGCCCGAGAACAGAAGCAGCTCGAGCACGCCTTTGAGGTGGTCCGAGATCTTCTCGGCGATGTGCTCGCGCACGCGCGGCATCGTCTCAAAGTGCCCGCATGCGCTCGCCGCATCCAATGCCTGGTCGATGGACAGCAGTGACGCGGGTGGCTGCGCTGTCTCCGCTGGTACGTACGGTCCAACGATGAATCGGCCGATCGGACGGCCCTGGTACTCCAGGGGCACGATTCGGTACACCGCGCCGGTGAAGCACGGGTGAACGATGGTTTGCAGTTCGGGCTCCAAGTCTCGTACGACGCCGACCGTCCTGGCGCATTCGCGTTCGCCCTGCTCGAGCGTATTGAGGTAGTTGCACAGGGGCTGGTCGCGATGGACATCGGCGAGCAGGTCCCCTTCATGGGAGATGACGCGCACGGGAAGACCGAACAGACCGAAAAACGACTTGCAGACCGATGTCACAGAATCGCGGCTCAGCACGTCTTCGAGGCGCACCACATCTCCCATCATGATGTCGGCGGCATTTGTCTGGTCCTGCATCATCGTCCCTGTGGCCCCGGATCGTGTTTCAATTTCCCCTCCACTTCGGTCATGAAGCGGATGGGGCTGATCCCGAACTTCTCTTCGAGCTGGTGATCGTCCTCGAGCTTCGCCCAGGTGTCTCGAATCAGGCCGCGAAGCGTTTGCATCACCCCGTACCCTCGGGTTGCGACTGCTTTGTAGATAGGCTCCCTGCTTCGCTGCGCAATCAGCTCGAGCTCTTCGTCCGTACGGATGCTCGACATATCCCGTTTGTTGAACTGAATGATGATTGGAATCCGCTCTGGATTGATACCGTTCTCTTCGAGGTTGCACTTTAGGTTCAGGAAGGATTCCCGATTCGCATCCGCTTCACTTCGCTGCGAGTCGGCGATGAAGGCGACTCCGTCGGTTCCCTGAAGGACGAGTCGCCGGGTTGCGTTGTGCATCACTTGACCCGGAACCGTAAACAGCTTCAGACGAACCCTGAGCCCGCTTCCCGAGCTCACGGTGATCGGGAGCATGTCGAAAAACAGCGTTCGGTCGTTTTGCGTTTCGAGCGTCATGAGCTCGCCGCACGCACTCGACGTCCCGAGCCAGTGGATAGCGCGCAGGTTGCTCGTCTTCCCACTGAGCGCCGGCCCGTAGTACACCAGTTTCACGGTCAGTTCTTTCGCGGCGAAGTCGATTTGCATTTCGAACTGCGAGTCGCCCGCTCCGGAGCTAAGTCCGCAACAAGAGCAAAATCCCCGCCCCCATCAACAGCAACATCATAAAGAACGCGACCCAGGTCAGCGTCCTTTTGTGCTCATGGCTGGCGGGGACGACCCGCGTATCCTGCAATTGCTGGGACGCCAGGGCGATCAGGCCGTCGATTTGTTTTGCGGCATCTTCGCGGCGGGCAGGGTCCGTGTCGCGGACCGCGCGATAGCGTTTTCCGGCCTCCGGGAGCCGATCCAGGGCTACGCAAACGCCGACGAAGCGGCGATGCGCGTCCTGATTCGCCCAGTCGGCTTCGACTCGCTCCCACGCTTGATCGATCGGATCCACGCGACCGGACAATAGCATGCGGCATCCTGGCCAGAATTGACTTTCTCAGCGGCAAATAGTGACAATTTTGCACTACCCGCCGCGCTCCGGAAGACGGCGCTAGCCGAGATCCGTTCTGCAGAATGAGGGCCAGCGTTCCGAGCTTGGCGCGGGCCATGGATTTCCCACCTACATGAACCCAAAAAACCTTTTTAATTCTGCCACTTGGACTGCCGAAAGAAGTTGACAGAGGAGCCTTCTCGGCCTTAGTTTCCGGCCTTAGTGGGAACTAGTGGGATCAAGTGCCAACTAGCCGCTAACTAGGACGAGAGGGTTAGATTGTTCCGAGGACGCTACGAGCACGCGATCGATGCCAAAGGCCGCACCTCGGTGCCGTCTCGATTTCGCGAGGTGATGACCGCTAACGGTGACTCGCAGCTCGTTCTAACCACCGGCTTGGAGAGCTGTCTGGTCGCGTACCCGATGGCGGAGTGGCTCGGGTTCGAGAAGCGGCTGTCCGCGCTTCCGCAGTTTGATGCGAACGTCGTCACTCTCAAGCGGATCTACGTCTCGGGAGCGGTCGAGTGCGACGTCGACAAAGTCGGACGACTTCTCATCCCGGCAGCGCTCCGAAAGCACGCTGGGCTCAAGCGGGACGCGCTCTGGGCAGGAATGGGCAGCTATATCGAGCTCTGGGCCAAGGAGAGCTTTGAAGACCTTCGCAAGGAAGCGCTGAGCGATCAGGACCGCCGTTTAGAGATTGCCCGACGCTTGGCGGAGCTCGGCCTGTGAGTGCATTCGAGCACACTCCCGTTCTGCTCGACGAGGTGCTCGAACAACTCGATCCGAGGGCGGGCGGTGTCTACGCAGACGTGACGATCGGCGGCGGAGGCCACGCCAAAGCGATCTTGGAGCGCAGCTCGCCCGATGGCCGTCTGATTGGAACCGACCGCGACCCGACCGCGCTCGAGGCGGCCAGCGCAGCGCTCTCCGGCTTTGGAGACCGCGCGACTCTGCGCAAAGCGCGAATCAGCGAGCTTCCGGAGGTCTTGGCTTCGCTCCAGATCGAAAAGGTCGATGGCGTCCTGGCTGACCTGGGCGTCAGCTCCGTTCATCTCGATCGTGCAGAGCGCGGGTTTTCCCTTGCGAAAGACGGCCCGATCGACATGCGCATGGACCCGACCGAAGGCGAGACGGCCTTGGATCTGATCGGCCGCAGCGATGCCGAGGAGCTCGCCAACGTGATCTACCGCTACGGAGAAGAGCACCGCTCGCGGAAGATCGCGCGCTCCCTTCGGCGCGCGTACGAAGAGGGAGAGCTCGAGACCACCGGCGACCTGCGGCACGCGGTGCACAGAGCAATCGGGGGGCGTCGGGGTCGCATCGACCCGGCGACGAAGACGTTTCAGGCGCTGCGCATCGCGGTCAACGACGAGCTCGGAGAGCTCGAGGCTCTCCTCGAACAAGCTCCGCAGCTCGTACGGATGGGTGGGGTGGTCGCCGTCATCAGCTTCCACTCGCTCGAGGACCGAATGGTGAAGCACGCATTTCGGGACAGCGAGCAACTGTCGCCCTTGACCAAGCGTCCAATCGTGGCGTCCGATGCAGAGCGCGACGACAATCCGAGGTCGCGCAGCGCCAAGCTTCGTGCAGCCAGGCGCGTGGAGGTCGGGGCATGAAGGGTCGCTTCCTGCCCCTGTGGTGCGTCGCCGTCTTCGCAACGGCAGCCGCGTTCGTGGTGCATTTGTCGATTCGGTTCGAGACGGTTCGCCTCGGCTACGAGGTGAGCGAAGAGCGGGGCCGGCAGCGCGACTTGCTTCAAGACCGCCGTCTGCTTTCGATCGAAGCCGCTACGCTCCGGCAAAGCGGACGCATCGAGACCATCGCACGCGGAACGCTCGGCATGGAGGTTCCCAAGCCAACGCGAATCGTGACCATGAAAGAGAACCGCAAGCGCACGGCCGCGGGGAGGGTGCGGTGAAGAACCGGCATCAGCGATGGTTCCGGGCGCGAATCGCTCTGCTCGGCGCATGCGTTGCCGCCGTCGCCGCACTGGTTCTCGTTCGGGCGTTTCATTTGCAGATCGCGAGCGGCGACCGCTTACGCGAGATGGCAGAGGGGCAGCACCTCCGTGAGCTTCGCGTCTCACCGCGACGGGGCGCGATTTACGACCGGCACGGTGCAGAGCTTGCCGTGAGCGCCGACGTCGAGAGCGTGTACGCGAATCCTCGTCGCCTCAAAGCGATGGAGCAAGAGCCTCGGTCCGTGGCGAGGCGGATCTCCAAGATTCTCGACCTCGACCCAGAGGTGCTTTTGAAGCGATTGTCGGCGAACCGCTACTTCGTCTGGATCGAACGACGTGTCACGCCCAATGAAGCCGCGCAGATTCGCGCGCTCGATATTCCTGGGCTCGAGCTCACGACCGAAGCGCGTCGGTACTACCCAAACCGTCACCTCGCTGCGCATCTGCTCGGCTTTGCGGACATCGACGGACGAGGCATCGAAGGCGTCGAGCTCGCCTACGAGGATCGGCTTCGTGGTTGGGATCGGCGCGTCGAGGCGATCCGTGATCGGCGCGGCCAGGTCGTCTTTGCGGACGACATGGAAGACGATCGCTCGATGCAAGGGCAGAGCGTGGTCCTCACGATCGACAAGGCGATCCAGCACATTGCAGAGCGGGAGCTTGCGCTCGGTGTGCGAACGTTTGAGGCACGTGGAGGAAGTGTGGTCGTGATGGACCCGTCCAGTGGAGAGATCCTCGCGCTTGCAAACTACCCACCCTTCAACCCAAACGAGCCGTCGAAACACCCAACCGCGCATCGACGGAACCGCGCCGTCGTCGACAGATTCGAGCCGGGCTCCACGATCAAGCCATTCACGATGGCCGCAGCGCTTGCCTCCGGTGCCGTCAAATCCAACCAATCGATCAACTGCGAGAACGGAGTGACGCGGATTGCGGGACGAACCCTGCACGACGCCCATCCCTACGAATGGCTGACTCCAACCCAGATCCTCGCGTACTCCAGCAACATCGGCATTGCCAAGGTCGCGCTCGACCTCGGCAAGAAAAATCTCTACCGCGGGCTTCGACGTTTCGGCTTTGGTGAGCCGACCGGTCTCGGAGTACCGGGTGAGACGGCGGGTATTCTTCGCCACTACCGGCGTTGGTACGATATCGATGCGGCCACCGTATCGTTCGGGCAGGGAATGAGCGTCACCAACGTTCAACTCGCGACGGCGATGAGCGCGATTGCAAACGGAGGGCGCTTGATGCAGCCGATGCTGGTCCGAAGGCTCTTGGACGGGCATGGCGTCACCGTGGAAGAGCACACGCCTCGCGTTCGGCGCCAAGTGGTGCCCCAGCGTGTTGCAAAGCTCGTGGGACAGATGCTGACTGCGGTGACCGAGCCTGGAGGGACCGCGATCGAAGCGGGGGTGGACGGCTACCTCGTCGCTGGCAAAACCGGCACGGCGCAAAAAGCCGACTACATTCACGGTGGATACGCCAAAGACAAATGGTTGGCTTCGTTCATCGGCTTCGCCCCGGCGGAACGACCGGCCGTCGTCATCTCCGTGGTCATCGATGAGCCCGTGATCGCGCACTACGGCGGGACCGTGGCCGGGCCCGTCTTTCGCCGGATCGCCGAAGTCACCCTGCGGCACATGGGCGTCGCCCCCGAGGGCAGGCCGGCAGTGCTTGCGCAGAAGAAGAAGCAGATCGTCGTCGCCGAGGGAGAGCCTGCGCCCGAGGAGGAAGCGGTGGAAAAGGGACAGAGCGCAGTCCCCGACGTCCGTTCGCTTCCATTGCGCCAAGCCGTCATCGCTCTGCACGCCCAGTCCCTCGTTGCAGAGGTCACGGGATCGGGCGTCGTAGTCGACCAAGACCCTTCGCCGGGCAAGGCGGTGGCCCACGGTGCGGTCGTTCGGATAAAGCTCGAGCGACCGCGATTCGAGACGGAGGCCGACGCTCCAGACGCAAGCAACAAGACACTCGCGGCGGCGGTGCCCCGGAGGCCGCATGTCCCCTGAGCCGAGTCGAGGCATGACGCTTCAGCAACTCCACAACCGCGGTGTCGGGGTTCGGATCGCAGGGTTGGCGACGCAGACCGTCCGCGGTGTGCAGCACGACTCTCGAGAGGTGACGGGTGGCGACCTCTTCGTGGCGGTTCCAGGTGAGACCCACGACGGGCTGAGCTTCGTTGGCGATGCCGTTGCCCGTGGCGCGGTTGCAGTGATGGCCGAGCAGCAAGTCGAGCTCGAGGTTCCCCAACTCATCGTGACGGACGTCCGCGCAGGGCTCGGACGCGCAGCGGAGCTCGTGTATGGAGAGCCGACGAGCGCGCTGCACACCGTTGGGATCACCGGTACGAACGGGAAGACGACGACCGCCTACCTTCTGCAGTACGCGCTCGAAGGCGTTGCGGCCAAGCCAGCGCTCGTCGGTACGACGGGTTGGACTGCCCCGGGTTCGGAGCATCCTTCGCTTCACACGACGCCCGAAGGCGACGACATTTCCCGGTTCGCAAGGCTCGCCCTCGACGCTGGCGCAACGCACCTGGTTTTGGAGGTATCCAGCCACGGCCTGGCGATGCATCGCGTCGATGCCCTCGACTTCGAGGTCGCCGCCTTCACCAACCTCTCCCGGGACCACCTAGACTTTCACAAAAGCATGGACCGTTATGGCGAAGCAAAGGCCAGGCTCTTCACGGAGCTGCGTCCCAAACGCGCTGTGATTCACGTCGATGACCCCTTCGGAGCCGCGCTCGCGGGCCGAATCCCGGTTCCCGTGTTTCGTTGCTCGAAGAGCTCGGAAAGCCGGGCCGAGATCTTGGCGACCGACTGGTCGGTGAATCGAGCCGGGATTCAGGCCACTGTCGAGACGCCGGCGGGGGCGGTCGAGATCCGAAGTCCGATGCTCGGAGAGCACAACCTCGAGAATCTTCTCGTGGCCCTCGGCTGTGCGTACGCGCTCGGACTCGACTTGAACCTCGTATCAAAGGCGTGGCAGCGCGCCGCTGGAAGTCCGGGACGGCTCGAACGGATTGCACACCCGCAGGACGTCGCCGTGCTCGTGGACTACGCGCACACGCCCGACGCGCTCCGGAGGGTGTTGCGAACTATGCGTGCGGTGACCCCGAATCGATTGATCGCAGTGTTTGGCGCCGGTGGTGATCGAGACAAGGGGAAGCGGCCTGAGATGGGTCGCGTCGGGGTGGAAGGCGCCGACCTCTGCGTCTTGACCAGCGACAACCCACGAACCGAAGATCCACGACGAATCCTCGATGAGGTTGCCACGGGCGCAGAGCAAGCCGGGGGGATTCGTATCGAAGCGGCGGACCTCAGGGATGCAAGCCGGGGCTTTTGTCGGGTGGTCGAACGGCGAGAAGCGATTGGCACTGCGATTCTAGCGGCCGGCTCAGGGGACACCGTGCTTCTCGCGGGCAAGGGTCACGAAAACTATCAGATCATCGGCGCGAACCGTCAGCACTTCGACGATCGCGAAGAAGCCCGCGCGGTCATCGCCAGCCTGGCGGGAGGCGCGTGATGGCGACGCGAATCCCCGTCAACCACGCTCAGCTGCATCGAAACCAGGT
Source organism: uncultured delta proteobacterium (assembly GCA_963712235.1). GTDB lineage: Bacteria > Myxococcota_A > Polyangia > Polyangiales > Houyiibacteriaceae > SG8-38. The sequence continues at coordinate 111,874 of CAVQHC010000016.1, read as the reverse complement.
GCTGGCCGTAACGGATGGCGATGCGAGTGGCCCAGACTGGGAGAGCGCTTCGGGTATCGTGACGGACTCGCGCGCCGTCCAACGGGGTAACCTCTTCGTCGCGCTTCGCGGGGAGCACTTCGATGCGCATCGGTTCGCAGTGCAGGCGGTGGACGCGGGCGCAACAGCGGTCTTGGTGGAGCGGGGGACCTCACTTCCAGCCCACGTGAGTGCGGTCGAGGTGGACGACACGCTTCGCGCGCTCGGGGATTTGGCAAAGGCCCATCGCGCTAGCTGGGTTGGAAAGCTCATCGGCATCACCGGTTCGGTCGGCAAGACCACGACGAAGGAGCTATGCGCGGCGGCGCTTCGTTCGGCCGGTTGTCGGGTGCACAAGACCAGCGGGAACCTCAACAATCGAATTGGCGTTCCGATGACGCTCTTCGAGCTCGACGAGACGGTCGACACGGCAGTCATCGAAATGGGGACCAGTGAGCCCGGAGAAATTGCACGCCTGGCCGAGATTGCAGCTCCCGATGTGGGCATCGTGACCCGTGCCACCATCTCACACACCGAGGGGCTCGGTTCGGTTGAAGCGGTCGCCGACGAGAAGGTTTCCCTGCTTCATGCGCTCGCGCCGGACGGAGTGGCGGTCGTCTACGGAGATGACCCGCCGCTCAAAAAACGGGCTTCGGTCGTCGCTGCCAAGCGAAAGCTCTTCTACGGCCGGTCGGCTGGCAACGACGTTCGCGTGATCGACTGGGATGTCGATGCGGAGGGCACCCGGGCTCGTTATCAGGTTCGCGGCAGAGACCTCGAAATCGCGATGGCCTTGCTTGGGGAGGGCGCGGTGCTCAACGCGGCAGGCGCGCTCTCGATCGTGCTCGGTTTGGACCTGCCGCTCGAGGAAGCCGGCCGCGGACTCGCCGACGTGAAGCCTGCGTCCGGTCGACTGCAGGCTCGGACCGGCAGCGGCAACCGTCTCGTCATCGATGACTCGTACAATTCGAACCCGGCGTCTTTGGAAGTAGCGATGGAGACGGCTCGCGCGATCGCGCTGAAGCGAGACGCGCCGTTCGTCGCAATCCTGGGCGACATGAAAGAGCTTGGCGCGCATAGCGAGGAGGCACACCTCAAGGTTGGAGATCTCGTCGCGGATGCAGATGCGTTTCTCTTCGTCGGCTGTGGCGAAGGCATGCATGAGGCGGTCGCGAGGGCGAATGCCCGAGGAACGGACACACTTTGGTTCGAGGACGCCGCCGAATGTGGCGAGCTTTCGGACCGACTTCCGCTCAACGCCGTGGTTCTCGTGAAGGGCTCCCGCGCGATGCAGATGGAACGGTTGATTGCCCCACTCCTAGAGGAGGGGCAGCGATGATCTACTACTTGCTCTACCCGCTACACGAGTACGAGTCGCTCTCTTTTCTGAACGTCCTGCGCTACGTGCCCTTCCGCTTTTTGATGGCGACCATCACGTCACTCTTGCTGACCTTCGGCCTCTACCCCTGGTTCATTCGCCGCTTGCAGCGAAAGCAAATCGGGCAGGTCATTCGCGCAGATGGTCCAGAGACACACCTGTCCAAGGCTGGCACACCGACGATGGGAGGCGCCCTCATGTTGCTGGCGCTAGTCCTCTCGACCGTGCTCTGGGCAGACCCCTCAAACGCCATGGTTTGGGTCGTAACCCTAATCACAGTGGCCTATGGCGTCGTTGGCTACATCGACGACACCTCCAAGATTCGAACGCGCTCCAGCGGCGGGCTCTCGGGCCGGTACAAGCTCCTCCTGCAGTTCTCGACCGCCATCCTGGTCTGCGGCTGGCTCTACTACGGCGAGACGGGGCTTCCAAGCGACTGGCTCGATATTCGCCACCGCCTCGCCGCGCCGTTCTTCGCCTTCTCGAAGTACCCGATCGAGCTGCCGCCCTGGCTCTACGTCATCTTCTCGTCGTTCGTGATCGTCGGCACGTCGAACGCGGTCAATCTGACCGACGGCCTCGATGGGCTCGCGATTGGCCCAGTCATGATCTCGGCGGGGACCTACGCGATCCTCGCTTACCTCGCGGGCCTCACCCTGTTCGGCAACGTCGTCGCCGGATATCTGGACATCCCGCACATCGAAAGCGCCGGCGAGCTCAGCATCTTTGCCGCGTCGGTGGTCGGCGTGGGCTTTGGATTCCTTTGGTACAACACATATCCCGCCCAGGTCTTCATGGGCGATGTTGGCTCACTGGCGCTCGGGGGAGGCCTCGGTGCGTTGGCGGTCCTGACGAAGAACGAGCTCCTTTCGGTGATTCTCGGAGGCATCTTCGTCGTCGAGGCGGTGAGTGTGATCCTGCAGGTCGGGTATTTCCGCATGACCGGTCGGCGCATCTTTCTGATGGCCCCGATTCATCACCATTTCGAAAAGAAGGGCTGGCCCGAGCCCAGGGTCATCGTTCGGTTTTGGATCATCGCGATCGTGTTGGCCGTGTTCAGTCTCGCCACGTTGAAGCTGAGGTGACCGTGGAGCTTTCGCAAAAAAATACGATGGTAGTCGGGCTCGGCGAGAGCGGGCTGGCGGTGGTCCGATTTCTGACGGCGCGGGGTGCCCGCGTTCGGGTCAACGACCAACGCGAGGCGAAGGCCCTTGGAGCAGCCGCCGCAGAGGCGGAGGGCCTGGGCGCAGAGCTCGTACTCGGCGGTCACCCCGAGAGCGCTTTCGAAAACTTGGATCTCATCGTGGTCTCGCCCGGCGTGCCGCCTCTGACGCAGCTCGACGAGGCGGAGCGGCGCGGAGTGCCCGTCGTCAGCGAAGTAGAGCTTGCGTCGCGTTTCATCGATGCACCGATCGTCGCGGTCACCGGGACCAACGGCAAGAGCACCGTGACTACCCTGATCGGGGAGATGTGCAGCCGTCTCGGCCGGCCGATCTTCGTCGGCGGCAACCTGGGTCGCCCGATGATCGAGGCCGCGGGCACCGACGCGGGCGGCGAGGGCGGCTTGGTCATCGTCGAGCTCTCGAGCTTTCAGCTGGAGCGCGTATCGCAAATGAAGATCCACGTCGCACTCTTGCTCAACGTCACGGCGGATCACCTCGATCGCTATCCCTCGTTCGAAGCCTATGCCGCCGCCAAGGCACGGGTTTTCGAGCGGCAGGGCGCAGAGGATTTTGCGATTCTACCGGCCGACTGCCCCGACCTTCGCGAGCTCATCGAAGACGGCGGAACCGTCGTCTTGTTCGGAGGACGAAACGGCGAGGTTCGCGTCGTCGATGAAGTGCTCACCGACACACAGAGCCCGCTGCGTGTGCCCATCGCGGAGCTCGGGATTCGAGGATCGCACAACGTGGCGAATGCCTGTGCCGCTGCGCTGGCCGCTCGTCTTATCGGGGTGCACGAACCAGAAATCGCGTTGGTTCTTCGCGAGTTCAAAGGTCTGGCGCACCGGATGCAGTACGTCAGCTCGTTTGCGGGCGTCGAGTACATCGACGATTCCAAAGCGACCAACGTGGGCGCAGCCGTCGCCTCCATCGATGGACTGGCCAGTGCGGAGGGGAAGATCGTCCTCATCGCCGGCGGCGTCGACAAGGGCGGCAGCTATGAGCCGCTTCGTCAGCGAATGGCGGACCGTGGACGCGCCCTCGTGGTCTTGGGCGAAGCTGCGCCGCTGCTGGAGCGAGCGTTTGCCGACTCGCCGGTCGAGCTTCGCCACGCCGACTCGATGGCTGAAGCGGTCCGGTCTGCCGCCGCGCTCGCCGTACGAGGCGACATCGTGCTCCTGGCGCCGGCTTGCTCGAGCTTCGACATGTTTCGCTCTTACGCCGAGCGAGGCGATCAGTTCCAACGCGCAGTCCAGAGCCTTGGAGGGCAAGCATGAGCCGTTCTTCGAAACCCGGACCCGGGAGTGAGGCCGGACCGATCGATGTCACGCTTGCGGCCACCCTCATCGGGCTGATCGCTTTCGGCGTCGTGATGGTCTACAGCGCGAGCGCGGTCTACGCGAACAACATGTACGGAAACGGATATCACTTCCTGATCCGACAAACGGTGTTTGCTCTGGTGGCACTCGTCGTCCTCTTCGTCTCTGCTCACGCCAACATCGACTGGCTCAGGCGATCGACGTATCCGGTCCTCTTGGTTGCGGTCCTGTTGATGATCGCGGTCGCCCTCGGCTTTGGACGGAGCGCCGGGGGGGCTACGCGCTGGCTTGCCTTGGGCCCGGTCAACGTGCAGCCGGCCGAGCTCGCCAAGCTGGCGATGATCCTGTGGCTCGCCCATTCGCTCGCAAAAAAGTCGAACCGTGTTCACACCTTCTCGATAGGTTTTCTTCCGCACGTGCTCGTGGCCGGGCTCCTGATGTTGCTTTGCCTCGCACAGCCCGACTTCGGCAGCGCCGTGATGATCGCGCTCCTGACTTTCGTCGTGCTTTTTGCAGCAGGGGCGAAGGCGGGGTACCTGCTCGGCTGTCTTTTGATCGCCCTTCCGGTTGGCTACGCATCCATCGCCTCGTCCCCGTATCGGATGCGCCGTATCCAGGCCTTCCTCGAGCCGTTTGAGCACCGCCAGGGCGCCGGCTACCAGATCACCGAATCCCTAATGAGCTTCGGCTCCGGCGGCTGGACGGGCGTCGGGCTCGGTGACGGCCGTCAGAAGTTGCTGTTCCTGCCCGAAGCGCACACCGATTTCATCAGCGCAATCATTGGTGAAGAGCTCGGGTTCATCGGTGTCATTCTTCTGAGTGCAGCCTTTGCCTGGATCGTCTTTCGCGGCCTTCGGGCCGCATGGCGATCCCAGGACGACTACGCAGGCTACCTGGCTGCGGGCATGACTTTGTTCATCGGACTGCAGGCGTTCACGAACCTGGCCGTTGCCATGGGGCTGCTGCCGACGAAAGGACTCGCGCTTCCTTTCGTGAGCTACGGAGGTTCTTCGCTGCTCGTCAACGCCGCTGCTGCAGGCATCATCTTAAACACGTCGCGCTTTGGTGCGTCGCGTAGGGAACAGTCGCCTGCAACGGCGAAATCGGCCCAACGCCAGCCCAAGCTTCGAACCGCTCGCGGAGGTGCACGATGATTCAACGCATCATGGTTGCGGGTGGAGGTACCGGCGGGCATCTGTTCCCGGGGCTCGCGGTCGTCGAGGAGCTTCGTCGAAGGGTTCCCGGACTCGAGGTGAAGTTCGTCGGGACCGCCCGTGGCATCGAGGCTCGCATTCTGCCAGCCCGTGGGGAAGCCCTGGAGCTCCTGAACGTGACTCCGCTCAAAGGGCAGGGCGTCGGAGCGCGCTTCAAGAGCTTCGCGCGGATTCCAAGCGCAATGAAAGAGGCCGCATCCCTGATGCGGGACTTTGAACCGGACCTGGTGCTTGGCGTCGGCGGCTACGCGTCCGGTCCCGTGCTTCTTTCCGCTTCACTATCAGGAAGGCCCACCGCGCTTCTCGAACAGAACGCGCACGTCGGCATGACCAATCGAATCCTCGCGCGCTTCGTCGACCGCGCGTACATCGCCTTCGAGCAGACCGAACAGGTGTTTGGAGCCAGCAAGTCGCGCCTGACGGGCAACCCCGTTCGGAAAGAGTTCGTCGAGCACGCGCGCCTGGCCCTGGCCGACCCCGAAGGCTTCGAGTCTCGGGCCCGCACGGTGCTCGTCCTCGGCGGGTCGCAGGGCGCCCGGAAGCTAAACGAAGATCTGCCTCGCGCACTAGCTCAGGCCGGCGTTGCCGATCGCAAGCTCCAGGTCGTCCACCAAACCGGTGAAGCGATGCGTGAGGAGGTCGAAGCGATTTATCGAGAGCTCGGAGTTCAGGCGCGAGTCGTCACGTTCATCGAGGAGATCGCACGAGCCTATGCAAACGCCGCGCTCGTCGTGGCGCGTGCCGGAGCCACGACCTTGGCGGAGCTTTGCGCGATTGGCCGCCCGTCGATTCTAATCCCGTTCCCGTTTGCAGCCGACGATCACCAAGCCAAGAACGCCGATGCCCTCGAAGCGCAAGGCGCATCGATTTGTATCCGAGAGTCCGAGCTCGAGGTCGACCGACTGGCGGAGCTCATCGCCGGCCTTTTGGACGACCCCGCCCAGCGTCGAGCGATGGCACGCGCGGCCCGGTCGCACGGCAGGCCGGACGCGGCGGCAGCGATCGTCGACGACATGATGGGCTGGATCGGCGGCGTAGAGCCCTCAGGAGAGAGTGTGCCGGCGCCCGAAAGCGACCCACCTTTGGGCATGCAGTACAGTGGGCTCGTGATGGCGCCGATGCTTCGGCTTGGCTCCCCCGAGGTGGCTCTCCGACCCACCGCGCATCGCCCGCGCCGCCCGGTTGTCGTCGACGGGGCCGTGTGGGAGTAAGCGACCATGTTTCGCGGTAGGATTCGGTCCATTCACTTCGTTGGCGTCGGTGGCGTGGGAATGAGCGGCATTGCCGAGGTGCTGCTCGACTCGGGCTTCGACGTCACGGGTTCCGACCTCCGCCAAAACGACTACACGCGCCGCCTCGAGGAGAAGGGCGCGAAGGTCTACATTGGTCACGAAGCCGAGCAGGTGGCCGATGCCGATGTCGTCGTGTTTTCATCGGCGGTTCCGCCAAGCAACCCGGAGTTGATCGCAGCGCGGGCGGCCGGCGTGCCTGTGATTCCTCGGGCGGAGATGCTCGGCGAGTTGATGAGGCTCAAGGACGGCATCGCGATCGCAGGCTCGCACGGCAAGACGACGACGACGTCCTTGGTTGCCACGGTGTTGCGAGGGGCAGGGCTCGACCCAACCGTCATCATCGGCGGCAAGCTCAATGCGCTGGGCTCGGGGGCGGCCAGGGGCGCCGGGGACTTGCTCGTCGCGGAAGCAGACGAATCGGACGGCTCCTTTCACCACTTGATTCCTTCGATCGCCGTCATCACCAACATCGATCCGGAGCACCTGGACCACTACGGTAGCCTCGACGCCGTCAAAGAGGCGTTCATCGACTTCGCCAATCGCGTGCCCTTCTATGGCCTGGTGGTCGCGTGCCTCGATCACCCGAACGTGCAGGACGTCTTGCCCAGGCTCGACAAGCGAATCGTCACCTATGGGTTTTCGGTCCACTCGGACTACCGAGCGCGCAATCCGGTGTTTTCGGGTCTCACCGTGGGCTTCGATGTGGAGCATCACGGCAAAAGCTTGGGTCAGTTCGAGGTTCGGATGCCGGGCACCCACAATGTCCTGAACGCACTCGCGACCATTGCGGTCGCCGACGAGCTGCGGGTGGACCACGACCAGGTCCGTTCGGCGCTGCGCGGCTTCGAAGGCGTGCAGCGTCGTTTCTCGATCGTCGGCGAAGAGAACGGGGTGACGGTCATCGATGACTATGGACACCACCCGGCCGAGGTCGAAGTGACCCTCGAGGCTGCACGGAAGGCCTATCGATCACGAGTCGTCGTCGCCTTTCAGCCCCATCGATACACTCGAACCCGAGACCTCTTCGATGAGCTCACCCGGGCCTTCAACCAGGCCGATGTCCTATTCTTGACCGACGTGTACGCCGCAGGCGAAAAACCAATCGAAGGGGCTGATGCGCGTCGACTCGCCGAGGCGATTCGTGCGCACGGGCATCGTGACGTGACCTTGGTAGAAGACCGAAAGGATTTGGCTGCTGCGATCGGCGAACGCGTTCGCTCCGGCGACGTCGTCATCACGCTCGGCGCCGGAGACATCACACTCACGGGCCCGGAGCTCCTCGAGGTGCTCCGACGATGAACCGACGGGCCTCATCGAATGCTCGCAAGAAGCCGGCGCGCAAGAAGCCCACACAACGAAAGGCGGTGGAGAAGAAGCCAGCTCCAAAGCGGCCTGCTCGAAAGAACGCGGTCGCGAAAAAGGCGACCCCGCGAAAGGCCGCTGCCAAGAAGCCGACTCGCAGGGCCGCTGCGAAGAAGGTGGCTCGCGAAGAGCCCACTCGCAGGGCTAGGCCGGGTGATCGCAGCCAGAATCGACGACGGCGGAGCACGAAAAAGCCGCCGCACGGCAAACCCAAGAGGACCTGGCGTGAACGGGCGGCAAGGGCCACCGAAGGGCTGGGCGGATGGCTCCTGGCCCGGAGGGCATGGCTGCGTCGCGCGGGGCAAGTGGCACTCGGAGGACTGCTGTTGGCCGGGGCGCTGTGGCTCGGACAGCAGACGGTCCGCTATGCGCACCAGGCCGACGCCTTCGCGATTCGGGAGATTGTCATCGACGGCAACCATCAGCTCGAAGACATCGATGTGCGGCGCGCAGCCAGGCTCCAAATAGGCTCAAACGTTTTCGAGATTTCGGCTGAAAATGCTCGTAATCACTTGCTTCAGCACCCTTGGATTGCAGAGGCGAAGGTCGTTCGCAAGCTACCTGGACGCGTTCGAATCGAAATCGTAGAGCGTAACCCCGTCGCCCTGGTCGCGCTCGATCAGCTTTATCTGGTGAGCGAGGAGGGGGCCGTGTTCAAGCGGCTTGGGGTCGACGACCCCGTAGACCTGCCCGTCATCACCGGCATCGCATCGGAGCGCTTCTACGACGACTTCGACTACCGCAAGGCGATCCTGCTTCGATCGATGGCGCTCCTTCAAGACTACGAAGGCGCGGGTCTCGCGAAACGGGAGCCGGTTTCGGAAATTCATTTCGAAGGCGCCAACGGAATCGAGCTCTTCGTCGGCGACGATGGCATGAACGTCCGCCTGGGCAACGGGCAGCACCGACAGAAACTCCGACGTCTCCGCCAAGTCCTCGAGCGGCTTACCAAGGAGAATACGCGACCTTCCTACGTATACCTCGACAACGTGCGAAGTCCTGAGCGCGTCACCGTTCGACTGCCCTGACGAAAAAGCGGACAGTTCCCCATCGCGAAGGGTTAATTTCCCTGGAAGAAAAAGCGCGTTTCACCCCATTTTTTTCTGCACAAAAGTTGTCCCGCCAAATCCCGTTTCGGTATGGGTCAGTGAGAGGCGAGGGATGGCGGAAAACGAGATCATTGCTGGGTTGGATCTGGGATCGACGAAGGTCTGCGCGATCGTGGCCGAACAGTCGGAAGAAGGCCTAGACATCATCGGGATAGGCTCCGTTCCTTCAAAGGGCTTGAAGAAGGGCGTCGTCGTCAACATCGAGTCGACCGTGCAAGCGATTCGCGCGGCGGTCGAGCAAGCCGAGACGATGGCCGGCGTCGAGATCAACACCGTGTATGCCGGCATCGCAGGAAGCCACGTTCGCGGCATGAACCAGGACGGTGTCGCTGCGATCGCCAACCGCGAGGTGGCTGCCGAAGACGTAACGCGCGTTCTCGAGCAGGCCAAGGCCGTGCCACTCCCTGGCGACCGCCAAGTGCTTCACGTTCTCCCCCAAGAGTACATCGTCGACGATCAAGATGGGATCAAAGAGCCGATCGGAATGGCAGGCGTTCGACTCGAGGCACGCGTCCACATGGTCACCGCTGCGTCGACCTGTGTGGCCAACGTCATCAAGTGCGCGGAGCGCTGCGGCTTGTTCGTCGAAGAGGTCGTCCTGCAACCGCTTGCGAGTGCGCATGCAGTGCTCAGCGGCGATGAGCGTGAAATCGGCGGAGTGCTGATCGACATCGGCGGCGGAACCTCGGACATCATCATCTATGTCGACGGCGCCGTCGTGCACACCAGCTCGATTCCCATCGGTGGCATCAACCTGACCAACGACATTGCCACCGGGCTTCGCACCCCGATGGCCGAAGCGGAGCGCATCAAGATCAAGTACGGCTGCGCCGCCTCTCGAATGGTCGACGACGACGAGACCATCGAGGTGCCATCGGTTGGCGGCAGGCCTTCGCGCTCGCTTCCCCGCCGTGTTCTGTGCGACATCATCGAACCGCGCGTCGAAGAGATTTTCGCCGCGTGCCGCCATGTCATCGCCGAAACCGGCTACATGGACATGCTGGCGTCCGGAGCCATCGTGACCGGTGGTACGACGCTCCTCGATGGTTTGCCAGAGTTGGCCGAGGAAGTCCTTGGCTTGCCGGTTCGCCGTGGGGCGCCCACGGGCATCGGAGGCTTGATCGATGTCGTGAAGAGTCCGTCCTATGCAACCGGAGTGGGACTCGTGAAGCACGGAGCGGACCAACTGGCGGGAGCGTCCGCGCCCGAACGAACAGTGGAAGTGACTACGAGCCGCGGATTCGGTCGAAAGATCGGCGCGTGGTTCAGAGAAGTTTTTTAGGAGGAATCGATGGCTATCTCGATCGAGTTTGCGGACGACGCAGAGCTTCAGGCACGCATCAAAGTCGTGGGTGTCGGCGGCAGCGGCGGCAATGCACTCAACACGATGATTCAGGGCGGGCTCGAAGGCGTCGAGTTCATTGCGGCGAACACGGACGCGCAGGCCTTGGATCGGAGCCTCGCCCCCGTGAAGATCCAACTCGGCCCGAACCTGACACGTGGTCTCGGGGCGGGCGGAAATCCCGACGTAGGTCGCAAGGCGGCGCTCGAGGACATCGAACGGCTGTCCGAAGTCTTGGAAGGCGCCGACATGGTCTTCGTGACGGCCGGTATGGGTGGCGGCACGGGCACCGGGGCGGCTCCCATCATTTCGCAGATTGCAAAAGACCAGGGTGCCTTGACGGTGGGTGTGGTCACCAAGCCATTCCTGTTCGAAGGGCGCAAGCGCTCGAAACATGCCGAGCGTGGTGTTCAGGAGCTGATCGACGTCATCGACAGCATCATCACGATTCCCAATCAGCGGCTCATGTCTCTGGGCGATGATGACATCACGATGCTCGACGCATTCGCGCGCGCCGACGACGTCCTGCTGCAGGCCGTTCAAGGCATCAGCGACCTAATCATCAATGCGGGCATGATCAACGTCGATTTTGCCGACGTGAAGACCATCATGTCGAGCAACGGTCGAGCGCTGATGGGCACCGGTATCGCCAAGGGCGACCGACGGGCGCTCGAGGCGGCCGAGATGGCCATCAACTCTCCGCTCCTGGACGAGGTTTCAGTGCAGGGCGCAACAGGCATCCTGATCAACTTCACGGCGGGTCCTGACATCAAGCTTCGCGAGATCAACGAGGCGGCAGGCCTGGTTCAGCAGGCCGCACATGACGATTCGGAGATCATCTTCGGCGTCGTGACCGATGCGAACCTCTCGGACACCGTCAAGGTCACTGTCATCGCTACAGGCTTCGAGAAGAGCGGTCACACGCCCATCCCGCTCGGCTTGCGCCACTCGGCATCCTCCAGCCAGAGCGCCAGCAACGGTTCAGCCAATAGGGCGATGAGAACCGCGCCCGCGCGCGCCGACGATATGTCGTCGACTCTGGAGGGCGCCCCGGCCGTGGTCAGCCAACCCGCCGGCAGCCGAGCCTTCGGAGCCAGCGCCCTGCTCGACGAAGCGGTGCTCGACATCCCAGCCTACCTTCGCCGTGGAACCCGCAGCGCGGAGTAGGCTAAGAGTTATTTCATACACTTAGCTTCAAGCCCGGCTTCGCCCGGGCTTTTTGCTTTGGCGCAGCCGGGCGCGCAAACGCGGGCCCTGCGTCCCTGGCACGGCAACGTTACATAAAATGAGCCCAATTCACTTTGCAAGGCAGAGCAAAGGGGGTAGGTTGGTGTCTCGGCGTCATGATTTCTGTTCGAAATTGACCCCTGTAGATTAATATCTCGCCACCTGGCAGACTGTAAGTGGGAAGAAGTTGAGAAAGAGTGTTCAGTTGGGGCTCATTGGCCCACGTAGGTGCCCCTGTTTGGGGATTCTCTGCTTCCTCTGTGCGTTCGTCTCCTCCCTCTTTGGCGCGAAGAGCGCCTCGGCCGAGCCGCCGCTTCCTGCGATCAGGACCATGCCGATTGCAGCGCCCGCTGCGGTGCTCGGCATGACCAATCCGTACGTCATCGCAGCCGCTGCGACAAAGCCCGAGGTGCTGGGCTTTACGCTTTCGCGCGACATTCGCTATCTCGCAGCGCGAGTCGAGCGGCTCGCCCAGTACGGCGTCGATCTGAACCAGCGCAAGCTTGCGCATACCGAGAAACTTCAGCTTCGCCTGCAGCCCAGCGGCGTCGGTGGCGTTCTTCAAATCTGCTACCGGCACTAGCGCGTAACGTCGGTTCTCGTGGCGCGCCGCCGGCATCACATCGTCTTGGTTCCCGGCCTGTTCGGATTCGCGCGACTCGGCGGCTTCGACTATTTCATGCATGTCGAAGAGGAGCTTGCGAGCCGCTTCATGGAGCTGGGTGCAGACTGCGAGTTCGTGCTCGTGTCGGCGCCACCGACGGGCTCGATCGTGCATCGCACAGAGGTGCTCATGGACACGATTCAACAAAGCTGCGCGGACGATGCGGGGGCGATTCACCTCGTCGGGCATTCGACCGGTGGGCTGGATGTCCGGCTTCTGACCTCGCCCACGGCCTGGCCAGATCCCCCGCCCTGGTTGGATCGCGTTCGGACCGTCACCACGATCGCGACCCCCCACTATGGCACGCCGCTAGCCTATTTCTTCACGACCTTGGCCGGGACGCGGCTCCTCGAGGCGCTCTCGCTTCTCACGTACGTGACGCTCCGGGCAGGCGGGCCGCCGCTCACCGTCCTGGCTCCGGTCATCGCCGCCCTGGGCCGAATGGACCAGGCGCTCGGCATCGAGCTCAAGCTGCTCGATCAGTCGACGGAGCTGCTCCTGAGCTTTCTAGGGGCAGACGGTCGGGCCGAAGTTCGGGACTGGTTTGATGGCATTCGCAGCGATCAGGGTGCCGTCATTCAACTCACACCGGAGTCGATGGACATTTTCAACGCCGGGATCGAGGACAACCCGAACCTTCGGTATGGCTGCGTCGTCACGCGGACCCCTCCGCCTGCGCCGCTTCGAATCGCGAAGAATCTCCGCTCGCCTCTCAACGCACTCTCGGCTGTAGTATTCAGCCCACTCTACTTGGGTGCGAGTCGCACTTCGAAAGTTTATCCGCCGCCCAACCCTCAGCCCGAGGTTCGCGAAGTTCTCGAAAAGAGCCTGGGGCTTGCGCTGGAGAGCTCGTTCAACGACGGCCTGGTTCCAACCGCCAGCATGATCTGGGGCGAAATTCTGTGGGCTGGCACCGCCGATCACCTCGACGTTCTCGGCCACTTTCACGGAGACCGAGACTCATCCCACACCGATTGGCTCGTAAGCGGCGCTCGTTTTCGGGAAGACGACTTCGACGAGGTCATGGACGCCATTGCCGAGTTCTTGCTCCGCTAGGGCCCTCAGTCGAGTCCGAACGCGTCGCGGTGCGCCGCCAAGTACCCGATGTAGTACTCTGCGGGTTGCTGGGGTTCGACGTCCCCGGCATCCACCAAAGCCTTGAGTTGGTTCATCAAGTCACCGAGGCGCTTGGATGGCGGCAGCCCGAACTCGTTCATGATCACGGTGCCCAAGCCTTTGGGCAGGGGAGCGATCTTGCTGTCTTCTTCTTGGAGATCGCGAATATGCTTTGCCAACAAGCTGATCTGACGGACGCCGCGCCGACGCTTCTCGGGGCGCTTCGTCGTGATGTCGGCACGGCTGAGGTCGAGCAGGTCGCGAAGTCCTTCGCCCATTTGCTTGTAGAAGCGACGAACGGCGGCATCGGTCCAGCTATCGTCGTACTGCGCCGCGCGAAGATGATGCAAGATCAGGAAGTGAATTCGCTCGCGTTGCTCGCCCTCGAAGCCGAGGCGATCGGCTACGCGCTTTCGAAACATCGCCGCCCCAACTTCGGCGTGGCCGTGGAACGAAACGTTTCCGCGCTCGTCGATGCGACGCGTCTTGGGCTTCCCGATGTCGTGCAGCAGCGCGCCCCAGCGAACGTCTGCGCGCGGGACCGCCTGCTTCACCACTTGCTTGGTGTGCTTCCAAACATCCTTGTGACGCCACTCGTTGTCTCCAAAGCCGACCATGGCGGCGACTTCGGGCAGCCATACGTCCAGGCCGCCGACCGATTCGATCGCATCGAGGCCGGGTTCCGGAAACTTTGCGCAGAGCAGCCTGTCCACCTGCTCGCGAAACGAGGAGACCGGGACCGCGCGCCACTCCGCTGGAGATGGGCGGTTCGGCTTCTGTTCGAGCAGAGCTGGGTCCTGCGCCACGTCGGCGGCCCAGGTCAACGTTTCAATCGCCCGCTCGGGCGTCACCTCTCGTGCTACCGACATCGCTCAGCCTAGTATATCGTGGAGCGCCTGGATGAGGCGCCCGTTCTCTTCGGGAGTCCCAATGGTGATTCGAATACAGCTTCGAAGCCGCGGATCGCCACTCGAAAACTGCCGGACTGCGATCTCGCGCTCCAGGAGCGCCTCGCAGAGCGTTGGCACGTCGCCCGCATACCGGACGAGCAAGAAATTCGCCGCGCTCGGATAGCAGCGGAGCGCCTCGTGCCGGCTCAGTGCTTCTGCCAGTCCTTCGCGCTCCGCGACGACGAGGGTGATCTGCTCTTCGAGAAGCGGGGCAAGGTCGGTCAGCGCGAGCGTCCCGATAATCTGCGACGCGGTATTTAGATTGAACGGCTGACGAACTTTCTCGAGCTCCGCCGAGAGAGCCTCATGAATGCGGACCCAGCCGACACGGATCCCGGCAAAGCCAACCTTCGAGAGGGTTCCCATCAAGGCGCAGTGGGGGCGCTCCTCGGCAAAGGTCGCAAACGACTGCTCGGAGTAGGCGCCATAGGCTTCGTCGATCACGTGCAAGGTGTCGGGAAACGCATCGACGAGCGTTTCGACTTTTGCGCGCGAAAAGCAGTTGCCGGTTGGGTTGTTTGGAATGGCGTAGTAAACGAGATTGGGTCGCGTCCGTTCCATCGCTTCAGCCATCGCATCCGCGTCGAGATCCCAGTCCTCGTCCAGAGCTACGCCCAGCGGCTCCCAGCCGTGGACCTGGCTCGTCAATCGGTACATCACGAACGTTGGCTCCGGAATCAGGACGACGGGGCGTTTGGCGCCTGCACGCGGTCTCGACATCGCCGTTGCCAACGATGCGATGAGCTCATCGGAGCCAGCGCCGAGAACGTACTCCTCAGGGCTTCCGCCGAGTCCGCGAGCGAGCGCCTGGCGAAGTCGCGTCGCGCGCCCATCCGGGTAGCGATGCATGTCGGCCGTGTGTAAGGCGGCGGCGATTCGCGCACGCGCCTCCGGGGACAGCGGAAACGGGCTTTCGTTCGCGTCGAGCCTCACCTCAGGCGGTGCCGGAGGCACCCGATATGCGGAGAGCTGCGCGAGCTCGGGCCGTAAGAGGGTCTTGAGAGATTCGATCGACATGCGGCTCACCGGTCGGGCGGAGTCATTGCACGCCAGGGGCCGCTGTAAAGCGGCCGTCCGAGAGAGGAGGGCGGTCAGTGGAGAACCAGATCAGCCTGCTGCCGGGCCTCGGCCAGGGCCTCGCCAACGATATGGGCGTCCTTTGCGTCCGGTCTGGCTTCCAAGTACGCGGCCAGATCCTCCGACGCGGCACCATAGGTCCGAAGGGCGTGGGCCAGAAGACCCCGGTCGCGGCGGTGCTCGGGCGCCTGCGTAAGCTCGACCAGATGGTCACACGCAAGCATGGCTCGGGCGTAGTCTCCCTGACGTCGATGCGCGTTCTTGAGATTGGCGAGCATTCGGATCGTGATCGTGAGGCTATCCACCGGCTCGAGGTAGCTCGGATGCAAGGCCATCTCCGCGCCGAGGAACTCCGCTGCGAGCCTGCGCAAACCGTGACCGTCGAGCAACTCGCCCCCGTGGAAAGGATCTTGATAAACGCCCTCCGATCCGCCTACGCGAACCAAGAAGTGACCGGGGAACCCAACCCCCTCGATATCCATCCCCGCGCGCTCGCCGACGGCCATCGTGAGCACCGACAGTGAAATGGGAATCCCTTTGCGGCGGATCATCACTTTGTCGAGATAGCTATTGTAGGGATTGTAGTAGTCGTCACGCTCGCCTTCGAAACCGAGCTCTTCGAAAAGCAGCTCGGCTAGGATCCGCCCGTCGCGCTCTGGATTGGAGCGCAGCCCCCGGCGAATAAGGGCTTCGGCCCCCAGGCCATCGAGGCTGCGACGCATTGCGTGCTCGTCGAGGAGCGGGCTGGCTTCTTTGGCGAGGAGAATGGCAACGTCCTCGACCCGCGCGTTGGGCCGTTGAAGGACTGAAACCAAGGGATCTCCACTCGCCACGATTCTAACCTTGCGTTGCAGTAGACTGACCCATCGCGCGCTGATGTCGAGCCGAGCGCTGTGCTACACCGGCTTTGATCCCAAGCCTATGTGCTGTTCGAATGCTTGACGAATTTCTGCACACATTGGAACACGGTCCGGTGTACTGGGCATACGCGCTGGTCGCAGCATCGGCTGCGGTCGAGTATGTCTTCCCGCCCATCCCGGGAGATACGGTAGCGCTCTTCGCCGTCGCCCTCGCGGTGCGCGCGCAATTGCATTGGGCTTTCGTATACCTAGCGATGACTGCGGGTGCGCTTCTGGGCGGGTTTGCGGCCTGGGGTTTCGGTGTCTGGCTTGCCGATCACGAAAACCACTGGCCTTCGTTCTTGAAAACTCCGGGTGCGACGCGGGCTCTCGACGCAGTGCGTCGAGGCTATGCACGACACGGGTCGATGTACCTTGTGGTCAATCGCTTCCTGCCCGCGCTCCGCGCCTTTTTCTTCATCGGTGCCGGCTTGTCCAGAATGAAAGCAGCGCCGGTGCTGCTCTACGGTGGAATCTCTGCCGCCGTTTGGAACGCAATCCTGATGGCCGCAGGCTATGCGATTGGGAACAACTGGGACGCGCTTCGAAACGTTGCGGAACGATACGCGGCAGCGACCTTTGTTCTCATCTTACTCGCAGTTGCCGGCATCGTCGCCCGTCTGGCCTGGGACAGCCGACGCGCTTAGCGACGACCGCTCTTGACGCTCGAATCGGACTTCACCGTCGAGCGCAGGAGCTCGCGGTTCATCCGAGCAATCCATTGCAGGCTCACCCCCTTGGGACATGCCGCTTCGCACTCGCCGTGGTTGGTGCAGCCGCCAAACCCTTCGGCGTCCATCTGTGCGACCATGTTGCGCGCCCGGTCCTGACGCTCCACTTGCCCCTGCGGGAGCAAGGACAGGTGAGAGATCTTCGCTGCGGTGAAAAGGCTGGCCGATGCATTGGGACAAGCCGCAACGCAGGCTCCGCAACCGATGCATTCCGCTGCATCCATGGCCTGATCCGCGATCGCCTTGGCAATCGGCATCTCGTTGGCCTCCGAGGCGCTTCCAGTTCGGATCGAGATGTAGCCACCTGCCTGGATGATTCGGTCAAACGCAGACCGGTCGACCACCAGGTCCTTTACGACGGGAAAGCCGCTCGCTCGCCACGGCTCGAGCCAAACCTCGTCGCCGGTGTTGAACTGCCGCATGTGAAGCTGGCACGTGGTGGTGCGCCTCTGGGGCCCGTGCGCGATGCCGTTGATCACCATTCCACAGCTGCCGCAGATGCCCTCGCGGCAGTCGTAGTCGAAGGCGACCGGAGACTTTCCCTTTTCGATCAGGTCTTCGTTCACGACGTCGAGCATTTCCAGGAACGACATGTGCGTCGAGATGCCGTTCGCCTGATGTGTCTCGAAACGGCCCGGGTCGTTGGGTCCGTCTTGGCGCCAGACGTGCAGGGTCAAATTCAGTAGTTCTTCGCTCATCGATGGGCCCCTTACTTGTAGCTTCGCTTGCTGGGCTTGACGTATTCGAAGGTCAAAGGCTCTTTGTTGAGACGCGGTTCGCCGGGAGCTCCGGTCCACTCCCAGGCGGACACGTAGCTGAAGTGCTCGTCGTCACGGAGCGCTTCTCCGTTCTCTTCGTGTTCTTCGCGGAAGTGTCCACCACAGCTTTCCTCGCGCTGCAAAGCGTCGATGCACATCAGCTCGCCGAGCTCGAGGAAGTCGGCAACGCGGCCGGCGCGTTCGAGAGTCTGGTTCAGCTCCGAGCCGCTTCCCACGACCTTTACTTCGCGCCAAAATTGTTCGCGCAGCTTTGGAATCTCGCGCAGGGCTTCTTCGAGGCCCTCTTTGCTCCGGGACATGCCGCATTTGGTCCAGATGATCCGGCCGAGCTTGCGGTGGAAGTGCTCGGGTGCGTGCTTGGGGTCCGGAGCGTTCATGAGCTTGTGGATTCGCTCTTCGACCGCAGTGACGGCCTTCACCACATCGGGATGGTTCTCGTCGAGTTGGGGCAGGGTGCGAACCTCGCCCAGGTAATTGCCCACGGTGAAAGGCAGCACGAAATAACCGTCCGCCAGCCCTTGCATCAGGGCAGACGCACCGAGGCGATTCGCGCCGTGGTCGGAGAAGTTGGCTTCGCCGCCCGCAAAGAGGCCCGGGATGGTGGTCTGCAAATTGTAGTCCACCCAGAGCCCGCCCATGGTGTAGTGGGTCGCGGGGTAGATGCGCATCGGGGTTTTGTAGGGATTGTCCCCGGCGATCCGCTCGTACATTTCGAAGAGGTTGCCGTATCGCTCCCGAATCGTCTGCTCGCCGAGGCGGCTGATCGCTTCGCTGAAATCTAGGTACACACCGCGGCGCTCACCGTCGACCTCCAAGCCCACGCCCAGGCCTTCGTTGGTGACGTAGAGGGCGTTGCGCGAAGCCACGTCCCGAGGGACGAGGTTGCCGAACGCAGGGTAGCGCTCCTCGAGATAGTAGTAGCGATCCTTTTCGGGAATGTCTTCGGGACGCTTCGTGACGTCTTCTTTGTTGCGAGGAACCCAAACCCGACCATCGTTTCGGAGCGATTCGCTCATCAGCGTGAGCTTGGACTGATAGCTGCCCGACTGCGGAATGCAGGTTGGATGGATCTGCGTGTAACAGGGGTTCGAGAACGCCGCGCCGTGGCGGTGCGCGCGCCATATCGCCATGCAATTGCAGCCCTTGGCGTTGGTCGACAGGTAGAAGACATTGCCGTAGCCGCCGGTACACAAAACTACCATGTCGGCGATGTGCGGTTCGACCTTGCCGGTCTTCAAGCAGCGCGTGACGATGCCCCGCGCTCGACCATCGTGGACGATCAGGTCGAGCATCTCGGTGCGCGGCAACATCTCCACGGTACCCTCTTCAATCTGACGGGAGAGCGCCTGGTACGCGCCGAGGAGAAGCTGCTGACCGGTTTGCCCTCGCGCGTAGAATGTCCTCGAAACCTGGGCGCCGCCGAAAGAACGGTTCGCGAGCAGACCACCATACTCGCGCGCGAATGGAACGCCCTGAGCGACCGCCTGGTCGATGATGTTGACGCTGAGCTGCGCGAGTCGGTACACGTTCGACTCACGGGAGCGGAAGTCGCCGCCCTTCACCGTGTCGTAGAACAGCCGATAGACGCTGTCGCCGTCATTCTGGTAGTCCTTCGCCGCGTTGATGCCGCCCTGTGCGGCAATGCTGTGGGCACGACGTGGGCTGTCCTGATAGCAAAAACATTTGACGTTGTAGCCCATCTCGCCAAGCGAAGCGGCCGCGGCGCCACCGGCGAGGCCGCTGCCCACGACGATGACGCTGTATTTGCGGCGGTTGGCCGGCGCCACGAGCTTGCTCGACTCTTTGTGTTTCTCCCAGCGATGCTCGATGGGACCGGTCGGTTCGTTCGATCGAAGTTGCATGAGGACCCTTATAAGGTGACGAAACCAGCGAGCACCGAAATCGGGAACGACAGGTTGCCGAGGGTGATCGCGGCGGAAATCGCGACCGCCGCATCGCGGCGGTACGCGTTGTAACGTGGATGGTTGACGCCCAAGGTCTGGGTCGCGCTGAAGATTCCGTGAAAGATGTGGAAGCCGAGGGCGATGTTGCCAATGATGTACACGCTTGCAATCAGCGGGTTCTGGAAGCCCTCGACGACGTTCCGATAGACCTCTCCCTCATGTGCCGGCAGGATCGTGAAATGCAGCAGGTGGTACACGACGAAAAGTAAGAGAATCGGGCCGGACCAGTACATGGTGCGCGCCGCATAGTCGGTCGCCATGTCCTGATGCTTCTTGTACCGTGAACCCCGCGCCTTGTTGTTTCGCGACCAGAGTGAAAACGCTGACGCGATGTGAGCGCCGAATGCGAAGAGCAGAAGCAATCGAGTACCCCACAGCACAGGGGTCAGACCTTTGAGGAAGTGCGCGTAGGCATCGAGCGCTTCCTGTCCGCGGTACAGGTTCAGATTGCCCAGGAAGTGGCCGATCACGAACCCGACGATGACGAGCCCGGACAAGGCCATGACCACTTTTTTTCCGATGGTCGTTTGATGCAGCGTTAAGGCGCGTTGCATGGATTCTCCTCAGTGCCCTGCGTGGCGAGCGGCCGATTCATACATCCACCGGCCTGCTCTTGCCAGAGGCGGGCGGAAAAACGCAGGTGTTTCAGTCCTCGGTGGGGTCGTAGTACTCGACAAAGTCTCCGCGAAACGTCTCGAGAACAGTAACCCCGTTTGTTGTGCTCCTAATATAGTTGGGACCAATCGGGACTTTGCCAAGGCCACCTGGGGTGTCGACGATGAATTTGGGGAGCGCAATGCCGCTTAGACGTCCTTGAAGAGAGGCCATCAGCTCCACCCCGCGACGTAGGGGCGTCCGCAGGTGTCCCGTACCGCCCACCGGGTCCATCTGCAGCAGATAATAGGGTCGAACGCGCGATCGGACCAGGCCTCGAAACAGAGCCGCGAGCGTATCGGGTTCGTCATTGACGCCGCGAAGCAGCACGGTCTGGTTCATTACAGGCAGGCCCGCGTCCGCAAGACGCGCGCATGCCGTTCGAGCCTCCTCGCTGAGCTCTTTTGGGTGGTTGAAATGGGTCATCACCCAGGTGCGCTCGTGGCTTTCGCGAATCGCCACGCAGAGCTCGTCCGTAATTCGTTGGGGAAGGGTGACGGGCGCCCTGGTCGCCAGTCGGACGTAGTCGACGTGCTCGATCTTGCGGATTCGTTGCAGCAAGCGCGCGATTCGTTCGGTGGACATCAGGCACGGGTCGCCCCCCGAGACGATGACATCATGAATCTCAGGGTGAGCCTCGATCCAAGCGAAAGCCGGCTCGAGCGCCGCCATCGAGCGGGCTCCCCCGCCGTCTCCGACCAGCCGGGATCGCGTACAGAAGCGGCAGTAAACACCACAGCGATCGGTAGCGATGAGCAGAACGCGGTCCGGATAACGCTGAATCAGATGAGGGGCGACTTGGTGGGCCTCCTCGCCGAGGGGGTCGCGCAGATCGCCCCTGATCGCGATCGCTTCTTCTGCCCGCGGAATGCACTGGCGGCGGATTGGACAAGTTGCGTCGGTCGGGTGGCAAAGCGCGAGATAGTATGGGGTGATCGAAATCGGCAACCCGGCAGCCTCTGCACGACTGGCCCCGATTCGCTCGGCATCGGTCAAGACAAGAGCTTTGTCGAGAGCTTGTAAATTCGTCACTGCGTGCTGCGATTGCCAACGCCAGTCATTCCATGCGAGCCCCTCCGAACTCGAGGACTCGCGAAAATCTAGCGGCAGCGAGCGCACGATGTGCAGCTTAGTGGCTGTCCTGGGAGCGGCAACTGCCGCTGCGTCTGGACACCGCTCGAAAACGTTGTCATATGGCAATTTCGGAGCTTGCCTCTTTGGCAGTTTGCTCCCATTGCCTAAGACGAAAACGGAGAGAATATGGCGACCGCAGACCCCCGTCCCTTCGACGTCGAGTACATCGAGAATCCGAGCCAAGCCGAGCTTCGTGAGCTCGCGCTCGCGCACACCCCGTGCGTGCAAAAGACGGCCGTCGGCAGCATCAACAAAGTCACGCGCAACAAAGCGCGTATGGCGAAGTACACGTACATCATCGACACCGAAGATCGCTGGAGCCATCAGATCATCGATCCGGACAAGGCCCGTGGTTTGATCGAGCATCAGGCGAAGTACATTGCCGACAAAGGCAAGCTCATCGCCATCGACGGTTACTCGGGCCTCGGCGACGGTGCGTTCGGGACGACCTGGCTCTACACCCTCGAAGGCGCGAACATCGCAGGCATGCAACAGATCCTCGCGTTTCCGCGCTCCGCTGCAGAGAGCGAAGCGCAGTTGGCCCAGCCTTTCCATCCGACGTTCCGTCTGATTTACACCCCCGATCTGATGCTCGATGACATGCCGGGCCGTCAGGCGATCATCGTCGATATGGCCAACTGGACAACGTACGTCATGGGCGCCGACTACTTCGGCGAGTCGAAGAAGGGCGTCCTGCGTATGCTCAACCATTTCGTCTACGAAAAAGGCGGGTTGGTTCTCCACGCGGGCGCCAAAGCGGTCACCGCGACCAGCGGCGACACGGTCACCATGACCATCATGGGGCTTTCCGGCACCGGCAAGACTACGACCACATTCTCGAAGCAGGGGGACCTCACCGAGCCGATTCAGGACGACATGGTGACACTCTGGCCGCACGGCGCTCTAACGATCACCGAGAACGGATGCTTCGCGAAGACGGACGGCCTGTCGCTCGAGACCGAGCCGGTCTTGTACCAGGCGACAATTGGTCCCGAGGCCTGGGTCGAAAACGTGTTTCTAGAAGCCGATGGTTCGTTTCACTTTACCAAGGGCGTGCTCTCCACCGAGGAGGTGAGCCGGCTCCGCGACATCCTGATTGCAACCGGCGCCGACGCCACGAAGGTCGACCGGTACATCGCCGACGAAGTCAAGATCGACGAGTTGGTCGACAGCCATGGCATTCCCGCCGACGGCTGGGATTTCGTCGTTTGGACCCAGAACGGCCGTTCCATCGTCCCACTGAGCTCCATTCCGGACGCCGCGGACCTCGACCGCATCCCCCAAGTGAAGTCGATGGGTATTCTCAACCGCGACGAAGGCTACGACGCCGCGACGCCGGGCATCATTCGATTCACCTCGCCCGAGCAGGCCGCCGGCTACTTCATGCTCGGCGAGACCTCGAAGACGAGCGCCGCGGGCAAGGAGCGCGGCAAGACGCGTTCGCCTTTCACCCAGCCCTTCTTTCCTGCGAAACATGGGCTTCAGGCCAAGCGCTTCGCCGAGCTCGCTGCAACCATGCCAGGGGTCACCATGTGGCTCATGAACACCGGCTACATCGGAGGCGAGGCCAACGACGTCAAAGAGGGCAAGGCGCTCAACATCAAAATCATGCATTCGAGTGCGATGCTCGAGGCGCTTCTGAGCGAGAAAATCACCTGGAAGAAGGACCCGGACTTCGGCTACGAGATCGTCGATGTCGACGCCCCGGAGAACGCCAAACTGGTCGAAAAGGTGCCGGCCGAGATTCTGAACCCACAGCGCTTCTATGACGCTCGCGGAAGGCACAGCGACTACGCGCAGTGGGTCAGCCATATGAAGGAAGCCCGCACCGAGTTCCTCAAGAAGTTCGACGTTGCGGACGCCATCATCGCAGCGACGGCGAACTGAGGCCGATCCGCCTCGCAGGTTTTGCGGGGAGCGCTTGGAGTTGTGGTAACAGGCATGGGCGTGAAGCGATTCGCGCCCATGACCACCGTGTTTTGCTCGCTAGCGGTACTGGGCTTTGCGCAGCCGGCCTCCGCCGATGGCGACCTCGTCGTGTTCGATGGCGTCTTCGGTGCCACCGTGTCGAAGTTCGCCGGCGAGCGAAAGTGGCAGCCGACGCTCTGGTTGGATGGATCCTATGGGGTTGCCGGGCCGCTTCACGTGGGCGGCTACTTCCAATGGCTCGGCAGGTCTTGGCCGCTCGACAATCCAGGATTTGGCGGCGGCGCCATGCTTGCACTGCGCGGCAACATCAAGAGTCTTCGGCTCTCGGGCGCATTTACGGGCGGCTACCTCGGTGTGCCGCTGCCGTCCTACGTCGACGGCTCGGGGACGATCGGGGCCTTTGTCGGGATCGGCTACGGCTTTCTGTCCTGGATGGGACTCGAAGTGCGCGGCCGCTGGGCGAGGTACTTCCGAATGCCGCCTGCTGCGCCGAACCAGGCCTGGAGCATGGAGGCTGGCTTCAGCTTCTTCATCGACTGAGCGCGAACATTGCCATCTACCCGCTACCGACGCTGCAGGTTCTCGACTGCGCGTCGGGCTCGTTCGGCCGCGTCGGGGTCGCTGCGTTCGGCGGCCTCAATGTACTTCTCGAAGGTCGCGATCGCCAGCTTGGTTTGGCCGACTTTTTCATAGCAGGACGCCAGGTCGAACAGGAGGTCGGGCGGTCCGCCGTCGCCGAGCTCGAGCGCCTTGATGTAGATCGGAATCGCTTCTTTGCATCGCTTGGCACCGCGGTATGCAATCGCCAGGTTGCGCGCAACGTTCGCGTCGTACGGGTCGACCGCGAGCGCTTGCTCGAGCGCTTGAATCGCTTCGTCGTAGCGTCGTGCTTTGCGAAGCGCCACGCCGAGGTTATTGAGCACACGGGGGTCGTTTGGGATGACCTTTAGTGCGCGCTGGTAGGTCGCGATCGCGGCGTCGTTGTTTTTGGACCGGCGGTAGGCCACACCGAGGTTGAGCCAATGGTTGCTGTGTTTCGGTTCGAGCTCGGTCGCCGTCTTCAAGTATTTGACAGCCTCTTTTGGGCGGTCGAGCCGGAGCAGGACAGCGCCCGCCAGGCCGTACGCCCTGCCGTCCCTGGGCTCGAGCGCGATCGCGCTTTTGAACGATCGCAGGGCGTCTTCGTAGCGGCCGAGCCGGCGCAAGATCGAGCCGCGCGTGAGATGGCCCTGCGCATAGCTGGGGCGAGCGGCCACCGCGAGGTCGATTTGGGCGAGCGCCTCTTCGTAGCGGCCTTCCGCCCGGAGCGTTTTTGCGAGCCGGTAGTGAGCGTCCGCTTCATCGGCCGAGGCGAACGGCGTAAGAAGCCAGATCGCACCCGCCAAAACCACCCCAATCCACCGCACCGACCAAGAATAGCACGACAACGCGCTCAGAGGCCCGTGTACAAGAGCCCGATCGCCGTCCGAAACACCGGCGGCATCAAGCGGTCGAACAGAACCCACGCAATGATCAGGCCCATCAGCGCGCCCCCGCCTGAAAACATGCTGAACCACTTGTTTCGCATTCGATCATTGAGGACGATCGGCACGATAGCGTACCCGTCCAGGGGGGGAAGCGGGATCAAATTAAAGCAGCCGAGAATCAAATTGATCGAGAACAGCACGCTCAAAAAGAGCGCCAGCCCCTGGGCAACGCCTTCGGGCGCCACCGCGAGGGTTTCGAGGCTCAGGCCGCCGGCGGGCAGCGTGAAGTAGCCCGCCGCGATCCCGATGCGCATGGCCAGCGCAGCCAGTAGGGCAAGCGTGAAATTCGCCGCAGGACCGGCGGCCGCCATCCCCGCAGCCCGCTTCGGGTGTCGACTCGCCCAGTTGGGGTCGTACGGGGCGCTGGCCCAGCCGATCATCCAGCCACCGCCTTGCAGAAAGAACGACAGGATCGGAACCACCAGCGCACCGAAGGGCTCTCGGCGGATGTGAGGCAAAGGGTCGAGCGTCACCTGAGCCGCCGCGGTCGAGTCGCCGCCGATCTTGCCTGCGAGAGCGTGCGCCGCTTCGTGGCAGGTCAGAGACAGCAGGAACGCGGCAAGCCACAGGGGGAGCTTGGCGAGAAGGTGAAGGTCCATCGGTCGGGCGGAGCCTACTATGAAAACGTCCGCCTGCTACATTCGTTCGATGCAGCGCATCATTGCCTTGTTCGACATCGACGGAACACTCTTGCGTGCGGGCGGCGCCGGTCGGCGCGCTGTGGAGCTCGCGCTGAGCGAAGTGCTGGACGAGCTCGAGGAAGAGGTGAGCTTGCATGAGGTCGAGTTTGCGGGGCGGACCGATCCGTGGATCGTGCGCGCGGCGCTCATGCAGTACGGCGTGACGGCCGATGACGGCCTGGTTCACGAAGTCATCCGGCGCTACGTCGCGCATTTGCCGCGAGAGCTCGAGCGCGCAAGCGCGTTTGAAGTCCTGCCTGGTGTCCTGTCGCTGCTCTCCGAGCTCAGCGAGCGCGATGACCTGGTCTTGGGCCTGGGAACCGGAAACACTGAGCCCGCCGCGTATGCGAAGCTTGCGAGGGGCGGTCTCGATTCATTTTTCGCGTTCGGAGGCTTTGGTTCCGACCACGCGGAGCGCCCCGAGCTTCTTCGAACCGCGCTCCTAAGAGGTCTCGAGCGAAGCGGCGCGCAACGCGAGGAGGCTCGGGTCGTCGTCATCGGAGACACCCCGCACGATGTCGCGGCCGCGAACGCGATTGGAGCGCAAAGCGTAGCGGTGAGCACCGGCAGCTACGAGGCCTCGGAGCTGCACGCCGCCGGAGCGTCTATCGTGGTGTCCGACCTGCGCGCCTCCGAGGTCCGCGCGGCCTTCGATCGAAGGGCCTCCGAGTAGCGGACCGGGGCCCAGTCGAGCAGCTCGAGGAGGTTCCGAATAGCGATTCGTCAGCCCGTGCCATACTCCTGCGATGAATCTGCAGTCGAAGCCTTGGTACGGACGCTGGTGGGCGATCGCGCTCCTGATTGCGCTCGTCGTTGGAATGGCCGCGATCCTGACGATCAAGGCGCTCGGTATGCGCTCGGTTGGGGTCGATGCGGAGCCTTTCCCACAAGCAGCGGGCGGCTTCGACTACAGCTGGTGGAACGCCTCGCTCGGCCGCTGGGTGCAGCCAGGGGGGGTCGACTACGATGCGGTGCGAGCCGACGAGCTCGAGCTCCGGCGCTTCATTGCGACGCTCGGAACCATTGGGCCGCGGGTCACGCCGGAGCGCTTCACGACGGATGCCGAGCGCCTCAGCTACTACGTCAACGCGTACAACGCTCTGGTCCTGTTCGGGGTCGTCGACAATTGGCCAATCGACACCGTGCACGATGTTCACGGCTGGTTGGATCCGAGAGCAGGCTTCGGCTTCTTCTATGGGCTCCGGTTCCCGCTCGACGGCGAGGAAATCAATCTCTACGACTTGGAAAACGAGAGGATCCGTGGCTTCGTCGACGCTCGTATTCATGCGGCGATCAACTGCGCGTCGAAGTCCTGCCCAGCGCTCATGCCCTTCGCCTTCGAACCCGCGCAGCTCGACGCGCAGCTCGACGCCGTTACCCGTGCATTTTGTTCGAGCCCGGTCCACGTTCGTGTCGACGACGAAGCTGGGGAAATTCAGCTATCGGCGATTTTCGACTGGTACAAGCCGGATTTCGAGGAGCACGCGCGGCGCCTGGGCCGACCGGCGACGATCGAGGACTTCATCCTGGCGTTCGCCACGCCGACGGTCGCTGCCGATCTCGATCGGGCCCGTGGCGCTGAGTTCGACGTGGTTTTTCTTCCCTACGACTGGGGCCTGAATCGCCTCTGAGTAGGCCGGATTACAGAAAAATACGGCAGAACTCGACGAGGAGTGTCATAGGCTACTAAGCTTTATGAATGATTCGGGGGGATCAACGAGCGGGATGAAACGCCTTGCTTCAGTCGTGTTTGTGCTTGTGACGGCCTTGGGGGGTGCTGGCTGTGTCGGGAGCCTAGCGGACCCGGACGCTTTCATCGACGGGGGTACGATTACGAAAGACGCGCAGACGGTCTTCGATGAGAGCTGTGCTACCGCGGGCTGTCACGACGACCTCACCACAGCGGCAAATCTCAATCTAAAGTCGGCGGGGGTCGAGAGTCGCGTCTTGAATGTCAACGCAACGGGGATTGGCTGCGAAGCGAGGATTCTGGTGGTGGCTGGCGATCCGAGCGGCAGCTACTTGTTCGATAAGATTCTTGGGACGATTGGGATCTGTGGTTCTCGAATGCCGCTCTTGAGCATTCTCCCGGACAGCGACGTCGAGGTAATTCGCGAGTGGATCATCGACTTGGGTGGTTCCGGCCAAGGAATGCCAGACGGGGGATAGTCGATGCGAATCTTGCGTTTCGGCGCGATGACACTGTTGTTGAGTTTGTGTTGGTCGGCGGGCCTTGCCTCTGCCGACGAAGGCGCCGCAGCGTTGCTGCCATTCCAGGGTGCGCAGGCTGCAAAGGTTCGTCAGAGCGTCCAGAAGGGATTGGCTGCGGCCGAGGTCGACCTCATTCCACTCAAACGAGTCACCGCAGTCGCTAGAAACACCAAGGGCTATGCGAAACAGGCAGCGAAGCTCGGCGCGGTCACGCTCGTCCGTACGCGCGTTCGGCGTGTCGAAGGGCGGTGGCTCGGCGACACCGAAGTGCGAAACGCCAAAGGGCAACGGGTCGAGAAGTTTCGCACTACGTCCTCGAGCCTCACGCGCCTCTCCAATCGGATCGTAGCCGGGCTGATGAAGAGCGGGCGGATGCCGCTCGCGGGCGCTGCCGGAGCCACGGTCGCAGCTCCGAAGGCTAAACCCGACACGCCCGCGCCGACCCGGCCACGACTGGTCGTCAGGCCCTTCACAGGCGCGCAGGCCGGGAAAATTCGCGGCGCATCGGTGCGCGGGCTTCGCTCGGAACCGGTCGAGATGTTCCCAAACAAGCAGTTCGAGGCGAGAGCCAGGAGCCTGGGGGTCAATCTCAGGTCCGAAGGCGGACACGTCGCGCCGGCCAGCGATCTGGCCGTGAGCGGCCTCATCGAAGGGGACGTGCTGTACGAGGATCGTGTCTGGTCGGCGTACATCCGATTGGTCGACGGTGACAGCGCTAAGGTGATCAGTCAGCACTACTACGATGCCAGCACGTCGTCGGCCCTAGCCAAGTCCGTGCAGGCGAATATCGGGTCCGACTTCCGAAAGGACATCAGAAAGCTCGGTGTAGCCGTTCCTGCGGCCGCAGTGACCGCGCCCATGGCTGCGGCGACTCCGACCAGCCGCGAGTCGACCTCATCGAAAGAGAAGGACGAGCCCAAACCAAAGGCCGAACAAAAGGCCAAACCAAAGCGCCGGAAGGGCGATCGTCCGGCTGCGGTCGACATCGAAGTCGATTTCCGCGTCGTGCATCGCACGTTCGCCTACAAAGACGACATTCGCGGCAACCTGCGCGATTACAAGCTCACTGCCGGTCCCGGCGTCGGCATCAAGTTTCAATACTACCCCGGCGCGCATTTCACAGCCGGCGTCGGAGCTCAGTTCGGGATCGACTTCGAATGGGAGCGCTTGTTCAAAATCGACTCGACCCGCGCGGATGGTGCAGACGTTCCCGACAGAGTCTCAGCAGTTTCTCATCGGCCTTCGTTGGCGCTACCCCAAAGGGCGCTGGGAGCCTTCGGTCGTGCTCGGCTACGGCGTGCACCGCTTCAGCTTCGGCCTGTCGGGCCCACCGGTGCCAGGCGAGGACAACACCGCGGGAATCCCGAGCGTGAAGTACGAGTTCGTTCGATTGGGCGGCGGCTTTCGAGTGGCGATCGGAAAGAAGGAGCTCTTCATCCTGGGGGCGAGCATCGCCTTCCGCGGCACCTTCTCGGTCGGACCGATTGGCACGAATCTGTGGTTCCCGGAGGCCAAGGCAAACGGCATGGATGCCCTGCTCATGATGGGCTTCGCGCTTCCGAAGGGCTTTGAAATACGGCTCAGCGGCGATTACCGCCGCTACGGCTTCGACCTGAACCCGGTGCCGCCGCCGCCCGATCCGCCATACGTGGCAGGAGGTGCGCTCGACCAATACTGGGGCGGCGCACTGGGCGTAGCGTGGCGTCGCTAGAGCGGGCCGAGTTCACGAAGTACCCCTACGTCCATTTGCGCGGTAAGCTAGGCCTATGATTCGCGCATGGGCTGTCTGCGCTGCTGCGATGCTGGTCTTCGGTTGCCAGAGCGGAGAAGTGCCGGTTCGCGGGGCAAGCCAGAGTGTCGTTCGGCAGCCGGTTTCTGGGGTGCCGCCCGTGCCTGCGCAGCCGCCAAACGACATGCCCTCGCCGCCCGAGAACGTACCGATGCCAGTCGGGAACGCGGCGAAAGGAACCGTCGAGCGCGACCTCGGAAACGAGCTCAAAGTAGCGCTGGGATTGCCCACCGACTGCGTTCGAGATTTCACCTCGAGCGGCGACACCACCATTCGCATCAGCGTCAGCGCGATCGTCCGACCTACTGGCATGTGTATCGAGCCTACGGCGTATGGATCCGGCCTCTCCTCAGCGGCCCTCAAATGCATCGAGGAGCGTGTCGGCACGGTGGTCTTGAGGCCGCTCGAGGGTACGACGCAGTCGAAGGCCGCGTCCGCGGTCATCGAAATCGACTATGAGGCTCCGGTCATCGTCGAGGCCGATCCCGGCGACGCCCGAGCCAGAGCTCAAGAACGTCGTGGAAGCAATGCCGAAGCTGCCACACGTCCGGCTAATCGATGAGGGTGGTCCCGGAATACGCATTGAGGATCCTTATCGAGGTTGGCTCGAAGGTGGCGACGTCAAGCACCCCGATGGACCGAAGCTCAAGAAGGTCAGCGGCCCGAAGCCACGCCCCATCGACGGATACGAAGTCGACGAAAACGCTCAGGAGTGGCGCTGAGCCTCGGGCCGGGCGTTCTCGCTGGCTGACGGCGATTTCGAAGTCGTCATCCACTTCCCGAACCGTATCCCTGCCTTCGGTACCGCACGCGAATCGGTGCCTTCGGCCCCAGCACCAGGCCTTGGAAGTCGGTTTCAATCGCGTCACCCACGAGCTCGAAGTCGTACCGATGCAGCAGAACCGCCATGATCGTCTTGATCTGAAGAAGCGCAAATGCGTTGCCCATGCATTTGTGTCGACCGCCACCAAAGGAGATATAGGCGAACGGCCTCTTGTCTTCCTCTCGGCCGGGCTCGTACCGCGTTGGGTCGAACTGGAGCGCATTCTCAAAGGTCGCTTCGTCCCTATGCGCCACCAGCGGGGACACAGCCACCCAGTTCCCCTTCTTCACGCGGTAGCCGAAGATCTCACAGTCCTGTAGCGCGGCCCGGAGCAAGATGAAGAGCGGAGGATGAATACGCAGTGCTTCCTTGACGGCGCCTTCCGTCTTTTCGAGGTCGCGTAGTGATTGAAAGCTATAGCCTTCTTCCTTTCCATATCGATCGCGAATCTCGTCTCGGACCTCGGCGAGGAACCGCGGGTGCCGAAGCAGCTCGATCAAGGTCCATGCGGTCGTGACCGCGCTCGTGTGGTGGCCGGCGAACATCGCTGCGACGAGCATGCCCGTGACTTCATGGTCGCTGAGCTTGTGTCCGTCAGCATATTCCGCGTCCATCAGAGTTTGCAGAAAGTCTTCGCCTCGGTACCCCGAGCGTTTCCGAGCGTCTACAATTTCCGAGACCATCTCGCCCAGATGTGCGCGCGCGCGATCACGACGTCGGAACGCCGGGATCGGCAGGTAAGGGTGGATGTACCCCCAGGCGACGATGCCCCGCTCTAGGTCGCGGTAGACCTTCGCGAACCGCTCGCTCATCTCGTTTCGGAATTCCGTGCCGAGGAGACAACTGCTCGAGGTGTAGTTCGTGAGCATCGCGAAGAACTCGCTCGTTTCGATCTCTCCCTCATCACCCCAGCTCGCGACAGTGTCCAGCGTTTCTCGCGCGACGATCTCGGTGTACGTGCGCATGCGATTGTTGCGGAGCGCCGGATAGAGCATGTGCATTTGCTCCGCCATCTTGGAGGGTTCGGCTCCATAAGCGACGCCTTCTCCAAAGACCGGAACCATCATCTTGTACGCGGCGTTCGGGCTGAGCACTTCGTCGGGCTGTCGAAACAGGGCTTCTTGGGCCTCCGGACCGGTGAAGAGAATGATGTCCTTGCCCAACAGCTTCAGCTTCCCAACGGCCCCGCACTCCTCGTGCGTTCTCTGGAGCAGACCCACGGTGTCGCTGACGAAAGCCCGGGTGTGACCGATGAGAGGCAGACCTCCACGAAGCGACGGAGGGTCCTTCGGCCCCCTCGAGGTCGAGAATCGCCTAGAAGTCTCGGTGTGCCCGGTCATCGCTTGCTCGTCGGAAGGCCGTGTTGGAGGGGCTTCTCGCGCACACGGAGAAGGCTCACGCCCTCGGCGCCCATCTCCACGTGCAACGGTTGGAGCCCACCGTCTTGGCAAACAGACCCGAAGTGTTCCGCCGCGCTCCGGTCCGAAAAGAAGGCCACCGCCAGGTCGCCTCCGCCTGCACCGGATGGCTTGGCGGCACCGCCATGCCACTCCGCCCAGTCTGCAATGCGTCGAAGCTTGGGGTTCACGATCGGCGCTTGCGCGGCCACGCCGAGCGCTCCCATGCAGGCGTTGTACCTCCTCGCAGTGCGGATGACGCCACGTCCATCGTCTGAACGGAACGCACGCGCAAACTCCGTCGCGTGCTCCGTGAGGACGGCCATGCATCGTTCATGGCGCTTCGGTTCCTGCGCACGCATTCGAATCACTTGCGCGAGCAAATCGCTGGTTCGCGCCGGCTCACCGGTCCAAATCAACAGCATCACGAGTGAGCTCGGTGGGTTGACCGGCTCGACGATCGGTTTGCCCCAGCGCCCCTGAAAGCAGAGGTAGCCGCCGTACGTTGCGGCAGCCACGTCGGCCCCGCTTCCCTGCGGCGCAACCGATGCGTGGCCGTGCCATGCCGTGGCAAACACGCGGTCGCGTATCTGTTGCTGCTCGAGATCGTAACCTTGCAGCGCCGCTATTGCTGCCGCGCTCGCAGCAGCCACCGCGGCCGAGGAGCCTAAACCGAGCTTCTTGGGGCCGTCATACAGTCGCCGGGTATCCACGCTGATGTGATGACGGACCGGGCCGAAGTCCTGTTCGGCAGCCGCTATCGACGCGTTGGCCTCGCGGGGCAGGGCCTCGGGTCCAAATGGTAGTTGAGCCCATCTCGCGACCACTCTTCTGCCCACTGCGGCGACGATCGTGGGCGCGCCCGAAAGAACCGCATACTCCCCACAGAGAAAGGACTTGCCGGGCGCCGACACGCCGCCGCTGGTCATGAGCGAACCTCGAGACCAGGCCCGGGGGTTGCAACGAGGACTCGCAGAACGCCAGGTGTCTGCCTCATGGCGTTACGGACTCGAATCGCGTCGTCGGCTTCGCAGAGCGCTTTGACGTGGGGCCCAGCATCCATCGTGCTCCAAACCGGGACGCCTTTGGCGCGAAGGCTCGTGACCGTTTGAAGCGCTGCGACCGTGGCCGGGGTCCAATAGAGGGTACTCGGCTGCGAGGTGATGGCGCAGCAGTGAAACGAGAGTGTGCTTTGCTCCATCGCGGTTCCAAGCATTTCCAATTCACGTTCGTGAATGGCCTGCTTCACCGCGTCACACCAACGTGGCGCAGATGCGACCCAAGCGTCGTAGAACGGCGATGTCGTCCGCGACCGTTCCATCGCTTGGGTCGAACCCACGGATTTCGGGCCGGCCGCGGTGAGGGCTAGGACCAAGCGGAGATCCCAGTGCCTGCGCGGCGCGATCGGCTTGGCCGCAAGCCCATCTTCGCCGGGCGCGCCGGCCGCGAGCTCGACAAAGCCGCCAAAGACCGAACGCGCCGCGGAGGCGCTCGAGCGCCTTGCAAGAGCGCTCAATCGGGTCAGGTTGAACTCTTGTCCCGCAGCGGCGGTCGCGGCGGCTGCGAGTGCGGCGAAGCCAGCGGCGCTCGAAGCTAGACCTGCCGCCGTGGGGAAGTGATTGGTGCTCGTCACGGTCGCCCGATGCTCGATTCCGGCGTCGGATCGCACTCGGTCGAGCAGTTCGGTTACGCGCTGGGTTTCGGCCGCTGTGGCGCGACGACCGTCGAGCAGGAGCTCGTCGAGCTTCCGTCCGGGCTCGAAACAGACCTCGGTCTCTGTGACGAGCTCGTCGAGCGTGAGTGAAATGCTCGGGACAGCTGGCAGATTATGAGCAATGTCGGATTTGCCCCAGTACTTCGCCAGGGCGATGTTCGCGTGTGCGGTCGCTTGGGCAGGTACGAGACTAGGCGGCACGCCCCACCTCCTCGACGAAGGATTCAGCCTCAAGCGCACGGGCAATCCGATTTGCATGCTCAGCGCCGGTGGCGAGCGCCACCATGCAGCCGCCGCCACCCGCGCCTGTGATTTTCGCTCCGATCGCTCCCGCCGATCGAGCGGCTCGGCAGAGTTCTTCCAGTCGAGGCGTGCTTAGGTTCAGCAAGCGCAGGATTGCGTGGTTTCTGTCCAGAACGCTACCCAGGGTACCGAGGTCCCCGCTGCGGATCGCGGTTTCGGCTTCCAGCGCCAACGCGCCCATCTCGTCCAGCACCCGGCGCGCCCAGTCAGGACGCTCTTCGAGCTGCAGAGACACGCGCGCGACCATCTTCTTGGTGCTCGAACGTTGACCGCTGTGCGCGACCACCAAAAACATCGAGCTCTTCGGCCGGATAGCCCGAGGGGGCGACGATCGTTGAAAACAGATCACGCCGCCCAGCGCCGAAGCCAGATTGTCGATGCCTGAGGGATCCCCATGGAAGAAACGCTCCCATTCGAGCGCGAGCGCGCCCAGCTCGGAGCGTGACCGCGGCACTCCGAGTGCACGGTCAATCGCGTCGATCAGGGACACCCCGATTGCGGCGGAGCACCCGAGCCCAGCGCCGGGCGGCAACGCGACGCGAACGACGAAACGGAGGCGTGGACGATCGGCATACCGCGAGAGGATTCGCTCAAGAGCCCGCTCGAAAGCGTACTCGCTCTCAGCGATGGGGCGCCACGTCTTCCCCCAGGGTTCGATGCGGAGCGAGTCGCGGTCCGCGGGATACGCGATCGACGAGACTCCACGGCGAATGCCCACCGCGATTGCCGGCGCGCCGTGGACGACCGCGTGCTCCCCAACGAGGATGACTTTCCCTCCACCGAACCCTATCGCCGCATTCGTCACTTCAGGCCTGACGGATGGTGAGCTTGTTGCCTAGCTCGATGAGCATGCCGCGGCCTTGAGGGCCGAGGCTGGCCCGGTCTAGAGCGGAAGATGCATCGTTTCGCAGGTTCGTAATCCGCTGCTCGAGCCGGTCGATCACGCCCGAATCGTGGAGAATCCTACGCGCTTGTGCGAGCTCGTGTTCATCTGCCTCGCCACAGCCGAGGATGGTCTCAACGGGCTGTCGTTCGGCCGGATCGGTCGAACGGCGAAGCTCGACGAGGACGCTGCTCATCTTGCCGTGCGGAATGTCCATACCCGGCTTTCCAGTGCTGTCGGGAGAACCCAGGGCACCGAGGAGATCATCTCGAATCTGGAACGCTTCTCCGATCGGCCCGGCCCAATCCGAGAGCGCACGGAGTTGTTCGGTGCTTGGGTTGCCAAGCAGCGCGCCGAGAACAAGTGGGCCACGCACAGAGTAGCTAGTCGTTTTCAGAGCGTGCATGCGGGCGACATCGTCGTCTCCTATGAGGTCGAGCTGCTGGCCGCAGTACACCTGCTTTTGAATCTGGACGAACGTCGCGCTCGCGCGGGCCCAGGCCTGGGTCGGGAAAGGCGCTTCGAGAAAGAGCTCCCAAGCATAAACCGACGCCAGGTCGCCGGCGAGCACACCGAGCGCAGCGCCCAGGTGTGAATCCTGATGACGGCGTTGCAAGCTGGCGTGTACCGCAGTGCCACCTCGGCGTATCTCGTCGTCGTCCATCCAGTCGTCGTGAATCAAGAGGTAGCTCTGCAGCAGCTCTAGCGATGCGCTGAGCTCGAGCAGGCGTTCCATGCCGTCGCCCGGGCGCACGCAGCGATAACCAGCCACAGCGACAGCCGGCCGCAGACGTTTTCCTCCGCGCATCGTGATCGCTTTGATCTCGTCGACGAGCTCGAGCGTAGGCGGCGAGATTTCGATCGTTTCGCGTTTCTTCTCGTCGAAGAACTTCCGCAGTGCGACGTCGACCCCCGCCCGGACCTTCGGGAGCCATTCGCTCGGTTCGGCGCTCGAGGGGGGTTCAGGGACGGCTTGAAGGTGTGGGGCTTGCATGGATTCTCCCTGGTTGCGCGTGATCGGTGCGAGAACGACGAAGAAGCGCCAGTGCCATCACTGGAAAGTATTGTCGGTAGAGTCGGTAGTTCAGCAACGCGGTTTCGAAGAACAGACCGACGAACTGGCCGTCGGGCCACTCTCCGGAGTCCAATTGCGTGAGCTCGAGATAATCCGCGGCGCGGACGAGTGCGGCGATGTTCGGGTCTCGCGCTTCGATCAAGGTGATGAGCGCCCAGGCCGTCTGCACCGACAGCCCCTCGGGCGCGTCGACGTACCGTTTAAACTGACGGCTCGAGTGGTGCTCGCCCCAGCCTCCATCCGGACGTTGATGCGCGAGCAACCAGCTGCACGCCCTGCGGATGCGCTCATCCGATGGGTCGATTCCGGCAGCCAGTAGCCCGCGGACGCCAAACATCGTGGCGTAGATGTACTGCACGCCCCAAGAGGCGTCCCAAGCCCCGTTGGGGTTTTGGACGGCGACGAGAAATCTACGTCCTCGTTCGATGGCGCCCTGAATGGGCTGACGAAGGAGATTGGGATACCGATCTTGAGCTTCACGCAAGGCGATGAGCGAGGACGCCGTGCATTCGACGTACGAGCGCTCGACCATGCACCGCCCGAACATCTCCGATGGGTTCATCCACTCGAGAGGAATCGAGGTCTTGCTTGGCTCGTAGCTTCCAAAGCCACCGTCGGGGTTCTGACATCGAAGAATGAACCGGCAGGCACGCGCCGCATCCTCTTGGCCCAGGCCCTCGGGCTGTGTCTGCAGCAGTGCGATCAGGGCCTCAGCTGTGCAATCGCTGACCGGCCAGCCGTGTCGGACTTCGGAGAAACACCAGCCACCGCTCGGATCGATCCGATTCGCAGCATGGTAGTCGAAGCTGGCTTCCGCGATCTGTTGATCAGCGAGAAACGAGGACCCGCGGGCTAGCGCATCCGTGCTGCCAGCTAGCGGTACGACGGAAAGGGCCTGTAGCGCGAACGACGTGTCCCAGCAGACGCTTCCCGCGCCGGCCACCCGCGAGCCTTCTTGGCTGTCTTCCCAAAACCAGGCGTCCAAGCCAGCGACGGCAGGCGCAATATCGGGATCGTCTGGATCGTTCGACCAAAGCGCCAGGATGCTGAGGAGGCCGTTGACCGGCGAAAGCGACAAGTAACTGCTGGCCCGGAGGTCACGCCGCATTCGTTGGCGAAGCCCGCGAAGCACTCGAGCACGCACGCGCTTGAATTGGACCCGCTCAAACAGGCGGCTGAGCCCGAAGAGCATCCGGAGTCCGCCGCTCGCGCGAAACGGCGCGTCCTGCTCTCGGACCTCGTTCGCGCAGGATCGGAAATCGACGAGATCGTAGTGGCCGGCGTAGAGCTCGGCGCGAAGCTCGGAGCATACCGGAATGTTCGACGCGACGAATCGTTGTCCGTAAAGGACGGCGAGCCCCAAATAGATCGAGCGAGTGTGACAGTAATAGTTGGCGGGATGGAGCGGGAAGCGTGAAGGGAGCGCCCACACCTCGGGAAGGATGGGGTTGACGCCTTCCCAGGGGTAGAGACCGAGGATCGCCAGCCAGACTTTGCCCCAGGTCGGTATTCGTTGGACGCCGCCTTCGCGCTCGAACATGAGGCGGGCACTCTGCAGCCACGGGGCCGATTTCGAGACGCCGAGAAGGCGCGCAGCCACGTAGACGAGGGTCGTTACGAAGAGACTTCCTTCATCAAAGGGGTGTAGCCCCCAAACTCCGTGATCATTTCGAGTCGCACGGAAGTGCGCCAGGATGCCGGCGCGGCGTGATGGGTTGACACTCGCGCCGATGACCTG
The DNA here is from genome assembly GCA_963712235.1 of uncultured delta proteobacterium. Lineage (GTDB taxonomy): Bacteria > Myxococcota_A > Polyangia > Polyangiales > Houyiibacteriaceae > SG8-38. Next base: position 74,414 of record CAVQHC010000016.1, on the reverse strand, counting down.
TGCTGTCATCGCGTACTGAGCGGTGAGCATCGGACACCAGACGCACTCACCCTCCCAGCTCCCGTCGGCCCGCTGCATTCGGGTGAGGGCATCGGCACCCCGATCGAGCGCGGTTCGTCGCACGAGAGCCTGCGGACTGAGTGCATGCCTAGCCATTTGCAGTCACTCGGTCTCTGCGATTCTGCGCGCCGCCGATGGACTGAACTGGCCGATCCGCACGAGCTTCGCCGCGACATCGTCGATGCGGTCCTCAGACACGCCCGCCGCAAGCGCAACCGAACGCGCGTGTAGGTTCATGTGACCGCGTTGAATTCCCTCGGTGGCGAGCGCACAGAGCGCGCCCAGGTTTTGCGCTAGCCCAACGGCAGCCATGACCATGGCAAGCTCCTGAGAGGTCTCGGCGCGAAGCACCTTCTGAAGAACGTGCAGCGTCGGCTGAACGCGTGTCGAGCCGCCGACGGTGCCCACCGCCATGGGAAGCTCGATCTCGCCACGCAGCTCTCCGTCACGTCGCCACCAACGGGTCAAGGGCTCGTATCTGCCGTTTCGCGCAGCGTATGCGTGTGCTCCTGCCTCGAGGCCGCGCCAGTCGTTGCCCGTCGCGATTCCCACGGCATCGATGCCGTTCATCACGCCCTTGTTGTGCGTTGCAGCCCGGTACGGGTCGGCCGCGGCGAACCGGTAGGCTTCGACGACGCCCTCAGCGACAGCGGAGCCATCCTGCCCTTGGCGCGAGAGCAGTGCCTCCGGAATGGCGCAGCGGACACGGGCCAGCCTGCGATCCGCAAGGTTGCTCAGGATCCGAAGACGAACGCGCCCTCCGCTCACTTCCTCGATCAGGGGCGCGACCGCTTCGGCCATGTCGTTGACGATGTTCGCGCCCATTGCATCTTGGCAATCGACCAAGACATGGACGACGAGCATTCGAGGCTCGGAATCGAGAAAACGCACTTCGAGCGATTTCGCGCCGCCGCCGCGTGCGCACATGTTTGGGTGGCGTCGATTCGCGGTCTCGACAATTCGCTCGGCTGCCTCCTCGATGGCCGCGCGAGACCGAAAGGGGTCACCGACCTCAAGCACTTGAACTTGCGCGATCATCAATGCCTCGCTGGTCTCCGCGTGGAAGCCGCCAGACGCGCGGACTACCTTTGCCATGTTGCTCGCCGCGGCGATGACCGACGGCTCCTCGACCGCCATGGGTACGACATAGTCCCGGCCGTTGACTTGGAAGTTCAGCCCCAAGCCTATTGGCAGGCGCAGGACGCCCACACAATTCTCCACCATCTTGTCCGCGATCCCGATCCCGTCTGCTCCGGCGCCGCGGAGAAGCTCGATTTCCAGATCGGTGAGGCCAAAGCGTTTTGCGAGCTCGCGGTGCCGCCCGCTCAGGTCCAGCCGGTAAAACCCCGGAATCCTCGACGAAGGGCGATCGGCTGGCCAGTGGAAGGCTTTTGCGGTCATGCCGCGTCCATTTCTTCGGGCCACGCGCTCATGGCGGGGCCGGCAACCATCAGCCTCGAGACCGGGTTCCACATCGCCTCGTAGTCCGCTCGCAATAGGCTGTCGTCCTCGCAGCGAAGCGTGCACCGAGCGATGACGTCCTCGACGTCCGCTCGACTTACCTTGACCTGCTGATCCGGCGTGAACATCGCGTCGTTTCCGTAGGCGAGACCGATGGTCTTCACTGCGATCCAAAGGGGGAAAAGGCAGAACAAGCGAATCTCGCGATGTTCGGCGGGGACAGCGAGTGCGTACTGGAGCGCGCGGCCGAGGTTCAGTCGGGTGAGGTCGAAGAGCGGGGCGACGGCGCGATGTGCCGCCTGGCGTCGTTCGGGATCGGCGAGCTGCCTGCTGCGCAAGCCCTCTGCCCTGCACAGAGATCGAGGGACGAACGACCAGCCCCGGTGCAAGTCGTCCGTGATGTCCTTCAAGATGTTCACCAGCTGAAGACCCGTGCCAAATGCCTCGGCGTGCTCGGTCAGCCGTTGCGCCGACGGGCTCTCGGGTTCGAGGTTCATTTCCAGAGTGAAGAGATCCGTCAGCATATGGCCGACCGTGCCTGCCACGAAGTAGCAATACCGCTGCAGATCGTCGCTGGTGGACGGTGCGATGATCCCGTCGCGGTCCGCTGAACGATGACTGTAGATCTGCATGCCCCTAGCCATCTCCGTCACCCAGCGAAGCACAGCGATGCCCATCTCATCTGGCACCGTCCCGAGCACCGACATGACCCGGCCAACGTGAGCGCACAGCTCGATCTCGTGCGGCGGAGAGCCTTCCACACCCAGCCAGGAGTGTTCGAATTCGCTCGCACCGGCCTCACCGTGAATGACGTGGTGGAATCCACGATACCGTTCATCGCGTTGCTCGACCGAAAACCCTTCATTGTCTTCGATCGCATCGACGATCCGGCAAAGCAGGTAGCCGCAGGTCACGGCCTTCCTGAGGTCCCCCGGCAGCACCTCGATCGGACGCGAAAACGTCCGCGAAACCTGTCGGAGGCTAGTGGAGCAAAAGTCCCAGTCAGTTTGCATGCGTCTCCTCCTTGAAGAGTTGCGGCCTTGGAATGAAGTCGGGGCGCGCCCAAGATTCAGGAGCTGCCCAGGACAACGAACGGGAGCGGATAGCCGCGGGTTGCGGGTGCAAGCTCGCCCATGGCCATTTTAGCCAGCCAGCGAGCTCCCCAAGCGTGCCCGTGTCAGACCTGAGGGCGCCGGCACCCGCCCGGAGCGCAACACGTGAGAATGCGCTGAAAAAGTCGGCGCGTCTGGTCGAGGCGCCTCCGAGGAGTTTCATCGTGCGACTGCGCTGGGCCGGGTTCGAGCGCCAGCTGAGGTAGATCGAATCGCGAATCGCTTGGGAGCCTGCGTCGGTTCGTGCGAACGCCTGGTAAATGGCGTTGGAGAGAAGCTCCGGGATGTAACTGTCGGTGGCCCGACGTCGCTCGTACTGGCCAAGGCTCTCGCTTTGTGCAAGCGATTCCGCGTCGAGTAACGACATGGTGATCCCCATTGCCGTCAAGGGATGAAAGACCCCTGCCGCGTCACCCACCAGCGCAACACCGGGGGCAACACGGTAACATCGCGGTCGAAACGCATTTGTCGCCCAACAAATCGAACCCTTGGAAAGCGCATTGCGAACCCCGTCCCGCAGTGACTTCGGAATTGCCTCCGCGTACGACTTCCAGATCCACTCTGGGCTGCTGGCGCTTGGGGCCAGGGAAGCAGGCACGTCAATGCAGAGCCGAATCCGACGTTCGTCGATGCGATACGCCAGGGCAGGACCCGGTCCGCCCACGATGACGTGACCGTATCCATCGAAAGGCAGATCGCTTCCGGTGACGATGAGACCCGCCATCGAGGAGATGGAAACTTGATCCCCTCTAAAGATCGAGCTGGCGGCGATTTTGCGGACAGATCGACCGGCCGCGACGACAACGCGTCGCGTGCTGACACGCTGCGGCTTGGTTCCGCGAACCGATAGATCGACGGCATGGCGATCTACGAGTTGGGCACGTACCCCCTCCAAGTAGTCGACCTGAGGCAATGCTGCGACGCGACCTCGGAGATGGCCGACGAGCGTCTCGTGCTCGCAGGCGAATCCGGTTGCGGACCCAGGGTACTCGAGTCCGATCGCTCCAAGGCCGTCGTTTGGAAAAACGACGAATCCACGCGTTTTCGACCTTGTATCGAGGCCCTCCAAGAGGCCATGAGCGTCGAGAACCCGGGCTCCCTCGGGGTGAACCCACTCACCGGCGAAACGGCGGGCTGCCTTCGGATTCGATTCAACCAGAAGAACCGCTGCGCCCCGATTGGAGAGACAAGCGGCGGTCGCGCAACCTGCTGGGCCGGCGCCGATCACGACAGCGTCGTAGGTCGATCGTTGTCCCCCAAAAGCGATCGCGGTCTGCATTGCCCCCATGCCCGCACAAGTATCCGCGGGACCAAGCGCGTTGCGAGAACAATCGGTTCGACGGATCGATGCGTCTCTTCGATCGTCCAAATCGACGCGTCAACGGTTCTACGACCTCGCGATCTTTACATCGCGTTGCGTTAGGTCGTTGCGAGCGTTGCAAAGTTTACTTTGCGTTGGTTTAGCACCGGTTGACCACCGTTCAACGACCGGTGCCAACCGTTGGTCGGATCTACGGGACGAGTCACGCGTTTTAACTTCATCGCATGAGCAAGCGCGCTACAGAGCAACAGGGCGTTCGTGTGGACGACCTAGGAGACAAACGAATGAGCAATACCTCAGCAGGCATCGCCTCCATCGGACTTCAACTACCGCCGCTCTTCATGCCGGTGACACAACTAGCCGAGCTTCGCGGCGTGGATCCGAACAAGTATACAAAAGGTTTAGGCTGCAAGGACATCGCTCTATGCCCGGATGGGCACGATGCTGTAACCCTTGCAGTTGGTGCCGCAAAACGTGCGCTTTCACGCTGGAATCGTCCCCTCGAGGACATCGGCCTCATCGCCCTGGGAACCGAAAGCGCGAAGGATATGAGTCGTCCGCTCAGCGCCTGGGTAGCCGACGCGCTGGGCTTGTCGGGTGCCGTCCGGTCCTACGAGGTGAAGCATGCATGCTACGGCGGAACGCTCGCGTTACGGCAGGCCCTCGAGTGGAATTGGTCTGGGGCAAATGCCGGCAAGGCTGCGTTGGTGATCGCTTCGGACGTCGCGCTCTATTCGCGGAGCGATCCCGGTGAGCCAACACAGGGCGCGGGCGCGGTTGCGATGATCATCGATGAACCAGATGTTGCTAGCGTTTCGGCAACATCGTTTCCGTTCAGTAGCCCCGCGTTTGATTTCTGGCGTCCAGTCGGCGATGCATTTCCGTCCGTGGACGGACAGCTCAGTCTCGACTGCTACAGGAATGCGGTGTCCAAGTGTTTCGGCGCCCTCATTGGCGACCGCGACGCGCGTTCGGTGCTCGCCGAGTACCGAGCCATGTGTTTCCACGTGCCGTTCCCGAAGATGGTCAAAAAGGCGGTGCTTCATTTCGGCGAACAGCTCGATTGGTCGGCGCAGGAAGCGGAACGACTCTATCGCGAGAAGGTCGAAGATACGCTCGAGTGGAACCAGCTGACCGGGAACGCGTACACCGCGAGCCTGTGGATCTCCGTGGCAAGGGCGTTGGTAGGACTCCCGCAGGGAAGCGCGATCACCGCGTTCTCGTATGGCTCTGGCTACGGCGCGGAGCTTCTGCAGCTCACTGCTGGACCGACGGCCGCGTCAGCGCCCTGGGCCTCGGACGTGGAGCAGGATCTCGAAGCACGGGAGCTAGTCGACATGTGGGGCTACGAAAGGCTTCGAGGCCATGTCCGCGCGAGCGCCTGATCCATCGAGCGGGGCGCCCTCGTCCGGCATCGCAGCGCGTAAAGCCAACCATCTGGACCTGTGCGAGAGCGACGACGTTGGGTTTCGGTCGACCAGTACCTTGCTCGAGGGCGTCACTCTACTTCATCAGTCATTGCCCGAGCTTTGCGCCGAAGAGGTGAGCACCGAAATCGAGCTACTGGGTCGGCGACTCCGCGCTCCGGTCATCATCGCTGCGATGACCGGTGGTCACGAACGCGCCGCGAGCATCAACCGCTCGCTTGCGATGCTCGCGCAAGAACGGGGCCTCGGCTTCGGGCTCGGGAGCCAGCGTGCGATGCAGCGCGACCCGGGAATGGATTGGACTTATCGAGTCCGCGACTGGGCTCCGGATATCTTGCTTCTTGGGAACATCGGCGTCGTTCAGGCGCGAGAGACCAGAACCAAGGATCTCGAAGCGCTGGTTCGAGACGTGGGCGCCGATGCGCTCTGCGTGCATCTCAACCCGGCGATGGAGCTCATTCAGACCGACGGGGACCGGGATTTTCGCGGCTGCGTAGGTGCATTAGAGAGACTCTGCAGGGAGCTGCCGTTTCCGATCGTCGCCAAAGAAACTGGAAACGGACTCAGCCCGCAAACGATCGAGAAGCTCCTGGGCGCGGGCGTTCACTACGTCGACACCTCGGGCGCGGGTGGAACGTCCTGGGTGGGCGTCGAAACACTTCGAGCCGACGAGGAGCGGCGTTCCATAGGCAATCGCCTCTGGGACTGGGGCATTCCCACCGCGGCCTCGGTGCACTACGCGGCGCGGGCCTCGCTTACGACGATCGCAACCGGCGGCATTCGGTCCGGGCACGACGTCGCCCGGGCCATTTCGCTCGGGGCTCACGCCGCTGGTATCGCGCGGCCCGTGCTTCAAACGCTGAGCCGTGCAGGAGAGGATGGTGTACGTAGGTATCTCGATGAGCTCGTTCGCGAGCTACGGACTGTCATGCTGCTGACGGGGTGCGGCACCGTCGAGGAGCTCCGCCATGCACCGCGCGTCATTTCCAACGAGCTCGAGAGGTGGCTTTCCGTGTGACTGGGGTGGGCGACGCAGTTCGCGTGATCGTAGTCGACGATGAAGCGCCCGCACGGGATGAGCTGAGGTTTCTGCTCCAGCAGTGCAAAGAGGTCGAAGTGGTGGGCGAGGCTCGTTTCGCCGTGGAAGCCGAGAGGCTCTGTGAAGACCAGCAACCCCAAGTCGCGTTCATCGATCTGCGCATGCCGGAGCTGAACGGCCTGGCCCTCGCCGAGCTTCTCCGGAAGAAATGCCCCGACCTCGAGGTCGTCATCGTATCGGCGCACCACGACGGAGCGATCGGCGGATTCGAGGCCCAAATAACCGACTACCTGCTCAAGCCGGTACGCCTAGATCGACTTCGCCGAACGCTGGATCGCGTGGCCGTGGCAAGTGCGAACCCGCTCGATAGCGTTCGACGCCTCGAGCGCTTCGCGGTGCGACGCAGAAGCTCCTACGTCGTCGTCGAGGTTCGGAACGTCGTTTACTTCGAAGCCCGGGGCGAGCTAGTCTGGGCGGTCACGGAGCGCGACCGTTTCGCGCTGGATCGAACGCTAACCACCTTGGCCGACCAGCTCGATGAGAAGGTGTACTTTCAGTGCCACCGAAGCTGCATCGTTCGAATCGATCGTATACGTACCATCGAGCCCGCAGGTGCCCGATCGTTTCGCCTCCTTCTCGACCACCCCGAGCATCCAAAAGTCCCCCTCGCCCGCGACCGCGCAGCGAAATTGCGCGAGCGGATTCCGTTCCTGCGATGAGCGCCAAGGGTCGCGCGCGCCGCAGCCCCCTAGCCCGGGCGTTCCCGCTTGGAGAACCACTTTCGGTAGCTCTGCATCCGCGACTGCTGCGTCTGCGATGCGCGTCGTCTGCAGGTCGACCGTTCTTCGGAGCCTTCCGGCGCTCCCCAGCGAATCTCCACGCAATCGTTCGGATTGTACGCGACTTCCATCGCTTCGGCGCGCGCGACCAGATTGGCAAGCGTGAGCTGCCAGGCCGTTCCATCCGAGCGACGGTATTCGAAGGACCGCGTCTGGAGCTCGGTTTGGAGTGCTGCGCGAACCTGCTCCACGGCAGCCTCGCGATCCTCGGCTGGAATTCCGAAGCGTTCCGGATGGGCCGCGACGCTGTCGGGGAAAGACACCACCGCGTCCATGCTGATGAGCAAACGCATGTCGCGCGACGGCGTCGAGTAGTCCTCCCAGGGGCCAGTGGTCAGAAACAGAGCGGCGCCCTGCGGCATGTCGATCGCAGCGTTGCTTTGGGCCTTCATGAAGTCTTCGCCGTTCTGAACCGAGCTCAAGCGTCGCTGCACCGATTCTTCGAGGGCGTCGACCAGGCTGGTCTGCATGCGGACCGGGTCGAGGGCGCGCGGGTTGATCATGCCCTCCATCGCGGCGTAGAAGTCGTCGGCGCTGCCTTTGTACTGGGCGTCGGACCAGGCGCGGATTCCACCGGCTTTGCGGAGCTGATCGTTGGTCATGATGTCCCAGGGCTGCGGCGGAGGGGCAGGGTCGACGCCAGCGCCAGTCTCAGTGCCAGCGTCAGTGTCAGCGCCAGCGCCAGTGCCAGCGACACGACTTGGCGCGTACCGAACCGGCCGCCAGGCCTTGAACCCTGCGCCGACTAGATCGGTCTTGGGGGTGAACAGGAACGAGCCGCGCCAGAAGCGTCGTCGGCCGACTGTCCCATCCGGCTGAGCGTCGGCGCCGATCAGGACACCATAATCGCTCACCCCCTGGGGCTTCCAACGCGCGACCACCAAAACGTGGCCGTACGGGTCGGCGAATACGGTTCCCGGTCGCATCGCTCGTCGGCTCAAGCGAACCGGGTAGAGGTCGGTTTGGTCGTCGTTCGGTAGCGTGCGCGGGCTCGAAGAATGAACCGTGCCTGCCATTCGGCGCGCGAACCTACGAAACGCGCCCACATCGTCCGCGTCCGGGACAGGATCGAGATTGCTGAGCACTGTGGACTCACAGACCGGGGGCGTGTCCTTTCGGCCGCGCGTGCAGGCGCGATAGACGAACGGGAGCCCCAGCTTCCAAGCAAAGTAGGCTCGCAAGAAGTAGGGCAGGTCCGCGCAGTCGGGCTCGAGGTCGAGCCTCGCGTCCTCGCCAATCGCGCGGTAGTCGTGAAGAAGATTGCGATCGCGGACTCCGGTCAGCTCTTGGAGCCTCGACCAGGTGGCGTCGCCGCTGGTAGGTTCGACAAAAAGCTGCTCGACGAACGCCGCGAAGAGATTCTCGGTGTCGCGCTCCCACTTCCGGCTCGGCTCCCACGCAGGGGCGGCGGAGCTGCGCTTTGCGAGTGACGCTGGATGCTTTGCCACAACGATCGACTCGCAGGCGCGCACCAGATCGCCGTCGGCAAACACGGCGGTCCATCGGCCTGGCTCCGGTTCGGGGACCTCGACCCATCGGCTGTACGGGGGGCCATCGAGAACATGCTCGGTCGGCGCGAGCCGAGCGCCATCCGGCGCGAAGAGCACGAGCGCGGCGAGACCTGGGTCGCGATCGCCGGTTACGATGACGCGCAGGGGCCTCGAGGAATCCGGTCGCTGCGGCGATCGAAAGATCGCGGTTTGCTTGGTGTCGGCGCATCGCCCCCGGGGAAGCGAGACAGGTGCGTTGGGGCGGAGCTCCGCGTCCGCGACCAGCGCGGGCCCAGGGGTATGGCCCAAGACCGTGATCCGGGTGACGCGGCTCAAGAAATCTCCGCGCGAGCTTCCGGCGCCCAGGGACAGGTCACTGACTGCGACGCGATCGACGCGATTGACCGTCTCCAAGTCGAGACCGATGCAGGGCGTCAGGTACTCGGAGAACGCGTGGATGGCCATCGGCACGCCTTCCTCGCTGGTGCCGAGGTACAGCATGATGTGTCCGGGGAAGTGGAGGAGTACGATTCCGCGGCGTGCGGAGGCTTCGAGCAACAGGCGTTTTTCGTTGGGGTCCTCTAGCTTCGACACATCGACGCTGAACGTGCCGGCCATCGCTTGCCGTGCGCTGTGCCTGGGCAAATCAATCCCGAAACGCGCAAAGACTTCGAGCAGAAACCGCGAGCAATCGTAGCCGCCGCCCTTGCCGCCCCAGCCATACGGTTTGCCCAGCAGCGAGAACGCTTCGGTCAGGAGCTCTCGCCGGGTAAACGGGCGGAGCTCGCCGGCTTGCCGCCGCGCTTCGACTTCTTCGCGTTTGATCGCCGGGGAGAGCGCCTCGCCGCGGACCCAGCCGAGAGCGTACGGCGTTCGCGCGAGGTACATGCCGTTCGGCCAGCGCGCTAAGAGCTGAACGAGCTCGCCCTCGCGGATCGTGCTGCAGCGGTTGCGGTCGAAGTCCGTGTCGATCGGAGCCGTGTAGAGGCTGCCGTCGTAGGGGCCGCAGCGGAGCGCTTCGCGCGTTTCGACCACTCTCCACTCCTCCATCGCAACGATCGGCGCTGGCACCGCAAACCAAGCGAGCAGGTCTGCCCCGAGCTTCTTTTCCTCTGAATCGAAGAGCTCGTCCGCCTCGAGCCTGCGCCTCATGTAGGCGAGGCGCTCGTCGAGCTGAACCTGCAGCGCGTCTCGATCGATCGGCGCCAGCAGATCCGCCTGACCGATCGGTTCCCCGTCTCGGGGCTCCCGAAGCGCGAGCCGGTGGCGCCGGACCGCGTCCGCGTCCATCAGCGACTCATCGAGCGGCCCGTAGGCGGCGTTGCGGGCAAGCCAGTATTCGAGCGTCTCTTCGGCGGGCGATACCTGGGGCAAATGAGGCTCGACCCTGCGGGTTTCAGGGCAGGCCGCAGGCCGCGGCCGCTCGCCGCCCGGCGCGTGCGGGGCTCCCTCGGTGCACCCCGGTAGCGAGACGAGGCCTAGCGTTGCCGCAAAGGCCAGGCGAAAAGCTATGTGTGTGCCAGCATCCATCGGAGAATCTGGTCTTCGACGGTACCCCCGGAACCGAGTCCGAGGTCCATTTTCTGCGGGAAGCCGACGTGGCCTCCCCGCGGAGTGACGATCCGCCGCAGCCCGGTCGCATTCTGGAGCCAAGGCCGCACCGTGTCGATCGGCACCATCGGGTCGCGCTCCGCTGCGATGAAGAGGGTCGGCGTCTCGATGTCTCCAAGGACGTGGCAGGCGCTGGTCTTTGCCCAGTAGTCTTCGGCGCCTGCGAACCCGTGACGCGGCGCGATGACCCGTTCGTCCCACTGCTCGATCGTGTCGATACGGTCGGCCTCTGCGATCGAGAGAGGCACTTCACGACGCTCGGCCACGTTGCGGTAAATGTCCTTGAGTGCCCTCAAGATGTGTCGCCGATAGAACAGGCCCTGCGGCTGGTCGATCGCACGGGCGCCCGGCTTTAGGTCGATCGGCGAGCAAACCGCAGTAGCGGCCCGAACCCGCGGCGCCGGCCGGTCGGCGAGGTAGCGAAGCATCATGTTGCCGCCAAGCGAGTACGCGAGCAAAAGGATCGTGTCGTAGCCGTTGAGGGCGGGGCTTCGCAGCGCTGCATCGAGATCGTCGGTGAGGCCGGCGTGGTAGTAGTCCGCGCCGCTGCGGTCGGCGCCGCGAAGGTTGAGCCGGAGGCTGTCCATCCCGGCGCGCGATGCGGCAAGCGCGGCTCGTCGCGCGTAGTAGCTCGTCGCGCTTCCGCCGAGTCCGTGCACGATAACTACGATGGTGTCCGAACCGCCGCTCGCACTGAGCCGACCGCTCAGCTCGAGCGTACCCAGCACACGATCGCTGAGGCTCGTCTGCCAGCGTTGCCAATCCGGAACCGTTCCCGGAAGCAGGCTATGGCGAAGGAATGGTCCGAGGGTCCAGAAATGACCCTGCCAGCTCATGAATCATTGGGTTTGAGCGTGCTGACGGCCGGAGCCTGCTTGGCTCCCTGGTGCCATGAGTAGAACGGCGGGCGGTCCTTGCACATCGGCCGATCGTCATCGGCGCAGTAGACACGGACGTGGAAGTGGCTTCGGTGTGGCGCGCCGTGACGGGGCTGCGTGATCACGCGTCTCGCGCGCATCAAGAGCTCGGGGTTCGCGCGTTCCTTGATCGCCTGATTGAGCAAGCGGCGCTTGATGGCGTTGGACACGAAGATGTGCTGGACGTCGGTGGTCGGATGGCTGAGCAATGATTCGATTAGTGCCCAGTTCCTTGCGGCATCGAACTTGTAGAGGCTTCCCCACTGCTTGCCCATCGCCTGATTGTTGAGCCGTACGAAGACGTGTGCGTTCACCGGCGTTGCACGCCGATCGAGCAAGTAGAATCCGATGTCGACGTCACGGCCACTCTGGTGCGAGACGTGCGGGCGGAATCGGCCGCCGCCCGGTCGCGAGAGGTCACCCACCGTGAGCTCGGCGCGAGGGTACCGAAATGCAACTTCGTGCGCGGCGCGTTCGATCAGTCGAATGAGCTCGCCGGTCGCGTGGCGCGAGTCCTGCGAACCGACCTTGACCTTGAGGGCCTTATCGTCGTTGATCCGCATCCCAAACCTCAGGAGGCCGCGATTGGGGTAGCCGACGGAAACACTGGGGTTCGGTTCGATGTCGGAAGGCGAAATGCTGCGTGGCATTCGCGCGATCTTGTCGAGGTCTGCGTCCGAAGGTTCTGCGTGCGACTCTGCGTGTTGCGCTTCGCGAAGAACCGGGCTGCCGGTGATGGGAAGCTCAGCGGATGCAGAGGTACCCAACGAACCCGACATCCACACCAGTGATGCCGCGATCAGCGCGCAGATCCATGGCACTAGCCTGGATTGAGCTCCCCTCTGTAAATCCTCGTTCCCCATTTTCGCGAGGCCAAGTGTGGCCTGAATCCCCTTAAGTGCCAGTGTGCATGTTGAGGTACCCTCATGCCAAGGCTGAGAGCCCGTTCAGCCTGGGTTTTACAGGGTTTCTGTAGCCTTCGTTCGCCTTTTTGCGAAAAAAACGGCGGGTCAACCGAGCGCGGGCTGCTCTTGTGCGGCTTTTTCCAAGGGGATATCGCCCGGAGGGGGGATTTTCGCGCCCATGAGATAGCGAAGAAAAAGCCACCAAATGAAGCCGAGCCCCCACATGAGCCCGAGCACGACGCCGCCATCGACGATCCCGCGCCAGGGCTGTGGCAGCGAACGGACCCACCAGATCAGGAGAACGATGGCTACCACGAACACCCAGCTCACAGTCATCTGGCGTCGGGTCGAGTGAAAAAGACTCATGCAAAAGGGAAGCGCGAGAATGATCCAGAGCGGCCGGGGATTTTGCCCGAGGTAGATCGCCCGGGACACGACCCGCGGCGAAAACCGCAGCTGGAAGCCACGGTAGCCTTCCAGGTAGGCATTCGCGGCGAGCCAGGCGATGTAGATCCCCTTCTGGCCGTTCGTCATCAGGTCCTGCGTCCACGGTTCGAGCGCGAGCGGCGCCAGTCGCCAAATCGCGCGTCCGAGCAGTAGCGACACCCAGGCGATGCCCCAGGTGGCCACTAGTTTTTCCACCCACGGGCGCATTCTCGGCGGCGACGTTAGCAGCCTCACATGGCTTGTCGACTTGCCCAAAGGGGGCCTCGACGGCCATGCTCACTGAAGCAGAGGACGCAGGTTGGACGACGCAATAGACGACTTTGGCGACGAGGAAACGGCGGCAGCAAAGCCACGCCGCCCTGGCTTGCCGGTCGAGCCGCGGCGCTTGCTATGGATCCTGCGAGACGAGCGAAAGCGCCTGCTCAAGGCGTTTCTCATCGCGTCCGTGTTTGCGCTGCTCGGTTCCTTCTTCGTGCCGCAGACCTTCGAGTCTTCCGCACAGCTCTTGTACGAAGGGACCCCAGAGCTGGAACGCGGAGGTGCGGAGCCTACGCCCGACGCCTTTGTCGATGCTGCGATCGCGCCGAGCCGTCTTCGAGAGGTGCGCGATCGACTGAGCTGGGACCTGTCGCTGGAGGACCTCGAAAGCCAGATCGAAGTGACGCTGGAAACCGAAGCAGCGATGCGGATCGTCGGACGAGAAACGACTGCCGAACGGGCGCATGCGCTGACCCAAGCCGTGCTCGATGTGTTTCTTGCGCGGCAATCCAGCTTCAACCATGCGAGGCTCGAGCGTCTCACCGCGGAGAACGCGCAGGGGCTGGAGCACGCCAAAAAGAAGCAAGACGAAGCCGCCGCGGCTTACGAGATGATTCGAAAAGAGAGCGGCAAGCGCGACGTGCTCCAGGAGAGGAAACAGCTCTTGGCCCGTGCCGATCTTCTTCGCACCCAAGCGGAGACGGCTTCGGTGGAGGTGATGGCTCAGCAGGCCCGCATTGGGGAGCTCGAAAAGGCGCAGAAGGAGCTGCCCCGTCAAATGGTCGCAAGCGCGAAGAGGGGCTCCCCCGTCGACTCGCCTCTTGCGCAGGCGCGGTCCGAGCTTGCTTCTGCTCGCGCTTCGCTGAGCGACCAGCATCCGAGGGTGCAGGCGCTCAAACAAAGGGTTGCAAGCCTCCAAGCACAAAGGAAGGGTCAAAAGGCGGAGTTCGGCGAGCAAACGATGGCCGTCAATCCGGCCCGCGCTGCGGTCGACCAGCAGCTCGCAACCGCCCGCGCCGCGCTCGCGGGGGCCAAGGAGCGGGAGTCCGCCCTCCTGGTGCTGCTCAAGACGATTCGAGCAGAGCTGGAATCGCTTTCTCCGGACGAGGGGGAGGCTCGCCAATTGGTCGGAGCGGTGGAGGCCGCCGACGAGCGCTTCAAGCAACTCAGCGAGCGGGCTGCGGTGCTCAGGGATGCTTCGCTCGGGACGATGACGGGCTTTCGGGTCTTGTCGTCCCCGATGGTACCGGAGGAATCGCATCCCTCCGGGCCGTACGTTCTCATGCTCCTGATGCTGCCGATCGTGACGGCGCTGATCTTCGCGATCGTGATCATCGCGCGAAGGCTGCGAACGCTCACCGTCGAAGCTCCTCGCGAGGTTGCATGGTGGGGCAACGGCCCCGTGCTCGGCACCAGTGTCTGGCCGCGCGACCCGGGCGCCCTCGAAACATTCGTCGACGAGCTCGAGGACTACGGAATGTACGGGGCAGGGCGCACCCTCGTCGTACCCGCCACCGAGGTCGAGCGCGAAATCGCATGTTTGTTTGCGATGCGCCTCGCCGATGCGCCTTGGTTGGCGGCCGCGATTCTCGATGTTGGGGACCGGGCAGGGACAGCGGCGAACGCGGATCCGGTCATCACGCCCGCACCATCGGCACAGCCGTCCAGCCCCCCGTCGCGCCCGCGCCGGCTTTCTTCGCAGGCGAGCGTGTCGGTACCTCCTGGGGTCAGGCCGTCCACGCGCCCGACGATCCAAGGTTTCGTGCCACCGGCGGGCAGCTCGCCGTCAGCGCCGCCGGTCGTCACGCCTCCTCCGAAGGCCGAGGCCAAGAAGGCCTACTCCTCGAGGCCCCCGCGCAAAAAGACGATGATCGGCTTGCCGGCGGTACAGTCGTCCAGCCCGCCCCCCATCTCCTCGTCGCCACCATCTGTGGCGACGGTCTCTTCGATCGGTTCATCCGAGCCCCCCAGGCCTTCGAGGGAGCCCGAGCCGTTTCGGCGGAAGCGCGGGGCGCGAGCGACCGTGCGCATGATGGTGCCCGTTCCCCATTCCGACCTGTCCGCGCATGAGTCTGCCGCGACTGTGGCGGGTGACCCCGGCGACGACGAAGAGGCCTTCCTGCTGACTCGGCCCGTGCCGGTCGCGAGCGAACCGAGCCCATCACGCGCTGGACGCGGGGTTCACGTGAGAACCGAAACGCCGCATGCGGGCCCTTCCAATGCCGTCATGCGTGCCGCGATCAGGCTGCTTGGGAACGACCAAGAGGAAATCCGCAGGCTTCGACCGTCCGACCCACCGAACCGCTCCGGCGCGCCGAGCTCTGGGTCGGTGACGGGTGTCGCGCTGGCCTGGAACGGCCCGCTGAGCGGCCCCGTGTTGCGCCGCGCCGCGCGGCTCGCGCACCGAGTCATGGTAGTGGTGTCCTCCGGCGTCAGCGTCATCGAGCTGGCGCGCATCCAGACGCGCCTTGGGCGTACCAAAGGCGTCGGCTACGTGCTCGTCAACGTGGGCGATGCCTATGTGGACCTTCAGGACCGCGTGGGGCCCGTCGAAGAGTTTTGGGAGAGCGCGAGCGAGGCTGAGGGCTAGGATTCAAAGCGGCCTGCGGGGCGCATTGCGGCAGCAATCTCTCTAGTCTATCTAGCTTTGCGGTGTCCAACTCCGACGAGCGAATGAACGTCTTTCCACCCGTGACCAAGTCGGAGTGGATTGCGAAGGTGGAGGCTGACCTCAAAGGCGCCTCGTACGCCGGGCTCCGTTCCGCCGCTCCCGGGGGCCCAGCGCTCGATCCGCTCTATGCCGCGGAGGACGTCGAAGGACTCCACGATCCTGGTCTGCCGGGGGTTGTTCCATATCTCCGCGGGGCATCGCCGCTAGGCGGTTGGTTGATTCGCCAGGAATACGACGAACCTCGACCCGACATCTGCAAAGAGATGATTCGGCAGGACGTCGAACGTGGCGTGGAGGCGCTTTGGTTGCGCTTGGGGCCGCGCCGCGGATGCCGCGTGCTGTCGGTCAATGAGCTCGATGAGCTGCTGGCCGCGGTCGATCTCCGAACGACGTCGGTTTGTGTCGACGGCGGTTCAGACGCGCTGGCCGTTGCCTCCGGGTTCCTTGCCGTCGCGAAGCGTCGCGGGCTGGCGTACGGCGAGCTGGTGGGCGGCCTCGGTTTCGACCCGATTGGCCTGCTTGCCGCCGAAGGATCCATTCCAGGAGGGCTTCGCGCCCGATCGGCCGAGCTGCAGGATTTGGCAATCTGGTGCTCCAAGCACGCTCCCGACCTTCGCGCCGTGCACGTCTCGGGCGAGCCCTACGACGGCGGGGGCGCCAGCATCGTCCAAGAGCTCGCGTACACCATCGCCACGGGCATCGACTACCTTCGCCGGCTCACCGATGCGGGCATGGGCGTCGACGCGGCCGCTCGACAAATCGGATTCAGCTACGCGGTTTCGGGCGATTTCTTCACGCAGGTCGCGAAGCTTCGCGCAGCTCGGTGGCTCTGGGCCAAGGTGGTGCTCAGCGCCGGCGGAGAGCCTGCCTCTGCCGCCATGCGCATGCATTGCCGAACGTCGCGCTTCACCAAGGCACGTCTCGACCCCTGGGTGAACATGCTTCGGGCGACCGCCGAGTGCACTGCCGCGGTGCTGGGGGGCGCTCACAGCATCGCAACGCTGCCCTTCGACTGCGTCATCGGTCCTGCCGATGAGCTCGCACGCCGGGTGGCGCGAAACACCCAGGTCGTGCTGCGAGAGGAATCCCACCTCGGGGAGGTGGCGGATCCCGCTGGAGGGAGTTGGTTCATCGAGCGACTCACGAACGATTTGGCGCGAGCCGCATGGACGGAGCTGCGCTCGATCGAAGCCCAAGGCGGCGTGGTGCGGGCGCTCGGTTCAGGCAAGATGGTCGATGCCATCCGCGACGTCGCCGACGAGCGCGAGAAGGTTCTTTCGAGCCGAAAGACCGCCTTGGTCGGCGTCAGCGAGTTCCCGAACCTGCGGGAGGACGTGCTCGAGCGCGCGTCGGTGTCGGACCAAGAGCTGCAGGCCCTGCTCAAGGCTTCCCTCGAGTCGCTCGATTTGGGTGCGAATCGCGATCGGCTTTTGGCGGTCGCTCGCAGCGTGAAAGACGAAGACCGCGCGCCAGGCGCGCTCACAGAGGCTTGCGTCGATGCCACGAGCCACGGAGCGGACATGTACAGCATCGCGACTGTTCTGCAGCACGGCCAACCCGATTTCCACGTAGAGCCGATTCTCCAATGGAGAGCATCGGAGATTTGGGAGCGGCAGCGGGAGCGAAGCGATCGCCAACAAACTCGTCCAACGGCGTTCCTGGCCAATCTCGGTTCGATCGCTTCCCACACGCCTCGGGCGACCTGGGCCCAAAACCTGCTTGCAGCGGTGGGCGTCGACGCGATCACCAACGACGGCTTCGATCGCATGGATGCCCTGGCCGCAGCCTGGAGGAGCTCGGCCTCGGGGCTTGCGGTGATTTGCGGCAGCGATGCGGAATACGACACGATGCTCGAGCCTGCCGTCGCAGCTCTAAATAGGGCGGGATGCGACCTCGTATTGGTCGCAGGCCGCCCCGGCGAGCGCGAGAGCGAGATTCGCGCACTCGGCGCCAATGAGTTCATCTTCGCAGGTGCGGACGTGCTCAGCGTGATGACGCGGGTCCTCGATGCGATGGGGGTGCAAGGATGAGCCGCCTCCCCGACTTCAGCCAAATCGACTTCGATGCTGTTTCGGGCGGTAGCGCTTCGCCCCTGGCCGACTGGAGGGTGCTTGCCGGCGCGCGCGCCGACCAGCGTTGGAACACGCCCGAGGGAATCGCTGTCCAACCTGTCTACACCGCCGAGGATCTCGATCCGGTCACGCATCTTCAGACGATGCCCGGTATCCCGCCCTTTTTGCGCGGCCCGTATTCGACGATGTACGTGCGCCGGCCCTGGACCATTCGGCAGTACTCGGGCTTCTCGACCGCCGAGAAGAGCAACGCCTTCTACCGTCGGAATCTTGCAGCAGGTCAAAAAGGGCTGTCGATCGCCTTCGATTTGGCGACCCATCGCGGATACGACTCCGATCATCCTCGCGTCGTGGGCGATGTCGGCATGGCCGGCGTGGCGATCGACTCGATCAAGGACATGCGCGTGCTTTTCGACGGCATCCCGCTCGACAAGATGAGCGTTTCGATGACGATGAACGGCGCGGTGCTTCCGATCCTCGCCCTCTACGTCGTCGCGGCCGAAGAGCAGGGCGTCGACCCGAGCCAGCTCACCGGGACCATCCAGAACGACATTCTCAAAGAGTTCATGGTCCGCAACACGTACATTTATCCGCCGTCTCCGTCCATGCGGATCGTTGCCGACATCTTCAAGTACACGGCGGCGAACATGCCTCGCTTCAACAGCATCAGCGTCAGCGGCTACCACATGCAGGAAGCCGGCGCGACGCAGGACCTCGAGCTCGGCTATACCTTGGCCGACGGCCTCGAGTATGTGCGCACCGGAATGGCAGCCGGCCTGGGCGTGGACGAGTTTGCTCCGCGCATCAGCTTTTTCTGGGCGGTTGGCACGAACTTCTTCATGGAGATTGCAAAGCTCCGGGCGGGGCGCCTTCTTTGGGCCAAGCTGATCGAGCAGTTCCATCCGAAGAACCCCAAGAGCCTCACGCTTCGCACACACTGCCAAACCTCGGGCTGGAGCCTCACTGCGCAGGACGTCTACAACAACGTGGTTCGCACGTGCATCGAGGCGATGGCAGCCACGCAAGGCCACACCCAAAGCCTTCACACCAACTCACTCGACGAAGCGATCGCACTGCCGACGGATTTCAGCGCACGGATCGCGCGCAACACGCAGCTCTACCTGCAGCTCGAGAGCGCGACCACCAAGGTGATCGACCCTTGGGGCGGTAGCTACTACGTCGAACGGCTCACCCACGAGCTCGCTCTGCGTGCCTGGGAGCACATCAAAGAGGTCGAGGAGCTCGGCGGAATGACCAAGGCGATCGAAGCCGGTCTGCCGAAGCTTCGCATCGAAGAGGCGGCTGCGCGGACGCAGGCGAGGATCGATTCTGGGCAGCAAACCATCGTCGGAATCAACAAGTATCGCCTCGAAAAAGAGGACCCTCTCGAAGTTCTCAAGGTCGACAATACCGCTGTTCGGGAGGCGCAGCTCGCGCGGCTTGCTGAGCTGCGCGCAGAGCGGGATGATGCGGCGCTCAGGCCGAAACTTGAGGCTTTGACCAAGTGCGCCGAAACTGGTGAAGGCAACCTGCTCGAGCTGGCGATCGACGCCGCCAGGCAACGGGCGACCGTGGGCGAGATCAGCGACGCGCTCGAGCGCGTCTGGGGTCGTTACCAAGCGACGATTCGGAGTATCGAAGGCGTGTATCGAAGTGAAGTCGGCAAAGATTCGGACGCGGTGGACCGTGTGCGCGCACGAAGTGACGAATTCCTGAACAAGCACGGCCGGCGGCCTCGAATCCTGGTTGCAAAGATGGGCCAAGACGGGCACGACCGGGGCCAGAAGGTGATCGCGACGGCATTCGCGGACCTGGGCTTCGATGTGGACATCGGGCCGCTCTTTCAGACGCCCGAGGAGAGTGCGAGGCAGGCGATTGAAAACGACGTTCACATCGTCGGTGCAAGCTCGCTCGCCGCCGGACATCTGACCCTCGTTCCACAACTCAAGCAAGCGCTCCGAGACCTGGGCCGTGACGACATCCTCGTGGTCGTCGGCGGCGTGATTCCCCCAGAAGACTACGACGCGCTTCGCGAGGCGGGGGCCGCCGCGATCTTCGGCCCAGGCACGGTCATCGGCGACGCGGCAGTCGAGCTTCTGGAACGGCTGGACGCGCAACTCGGGGGGTCGTGAACCGTCTCGACGTGCAGGCGTATGTCGATGGCGTTCGCGGCCGAGACCGCGCGATCCTGGCCCGAGCCATCACCCTGATCGAAAGCGAGCAGCCGGCGCATGCCGAGCTTGCACAGCGCGTCCTCGAAGCGCTTCTGCCCGAGACGGGCGGAGCCTGCCGAGTGGGGATCAGCGGCGTGCCCGGCGCCGGAAAGAGCACCTTCATCGACGCATTGGGGACGCAGCTCACCGCCGAAGGGCATCGCGTGGCGGTGCTCGCAGTCGACCCGACCAGCAGCGTCAGCGGAGGGAGCATTCTCGGGGACAAGACCCGGATGTCCGAGCTCAGCAACGACGCCAATGCGTTCATTCGGCCCTCGCCGACGAGTGGAACCCTCGGCGGGGTCACCCGAAAGACCCGTGAGACGATTCTCATCTGCGAGGCCGCCGGCTTCGATGTGGTTCTCGTCGAGACGGTGGGTGTCGGTCAGTCCGAGACGATCGTCGCCGGGATGGTGGACTTCTTTCTCGTGCTTTTGATCGCCGGGGCAGGCGACGAGCTTCAAGGGATCAAGCGCGGCATTCTCGAAGTCGCGGACATGCTCGCCATCAACAAAGCCGACGGCGACAATCGGTCGCGGGCGATTCGGGCCCAGGCCTCATACCGGAGCGCATTGCGTCTGATGCGGGGGGACAAGGTGCCGCCCGTCGTAACGTGCAGCGCGATCGAAAAGACCGGTCTCGACGATATCTGGGCGCTCATCGTCGAGAGTCGGCGAAGTCGCGAGGCGTCGGGCGAGCTCCAGCGGACGCGCCGCGGCCAACAAGTTCGATGGATGTGGGACATGGTCGAAGACGGGCTTCGTCGCGCGCTTCGTAGCGATGCGGAGCTGTCGGCGCTCATCTCGCAGCTCGAGGACGCCGTAGGGGACGGTAGAACGACCGCGAGCGCGGCCGCGAGGAAGGTTCTTCGCCGATTCGCCGAGCGGGCGGGTGACCTCCTCAGGCGCGACTGAGCTCGTCGGCCGCGTCGGAGCTCTTTCGCGTAGTCTTTCCGGCAGGCTTGGGTGACGGGCCAAGAAGCTCCGCCAGCCAGCGCAACTCGTCGCTGTGGGCGAGTGAGTGCTTGATGACCATCGTGAGCGGCGCCGAGACGAGGGCGCCAACCGGCCCGAGCAGCCAGCCCCAGACCACCATCGAAACCAGCACCACCAGCGGGGACAACCCTAGAGCGTGACCCATGACCCGCGGCTCCATCGCGCCGATGGCCAGATTGATGCCGCCAAAGCCCGCTGCGACGACCAGCGCCTGGCCGGGACCGAATTGAATCAACGCAAGCGCGATCGCCGGCACCGCGGCGATAATCTGACCAACGGTCGGGATGTAGTTGAGCAAATAGGCCAGCAGGCCCCAGAGCACCGGGACATCGACGCCTCGCCACAGGCACCAGAGGAACACGAGAACGCCGGTCAGCAAGCTCATCACCGTCTTAGCGACCAGATAGGTGTTGACCTCACGGGCGGCGGCGGACAGCTCGGTGATTTGGCCCGGGGTCGCGATCTTCGCGAGCTTCTCGCGAAGCCCGGTCGACTCGAAAAGCATGAAGGCGACGATCAGCAGGACCAGAACCATCTGTGAAACGAAGGAGGCAGCGTACTGGGCCATGGTCGTCGCAAGATTCAGCATCCAGGTCGACTCGGAGAAGTCGTAGATCGACTCGAGGTGAATCCCGTTGCCCGCCAACCAGAGCTCGAGCTTCCCGAGCTGGCCCGAGAGCATCGGGGCATAGATCGGTGCGCGCGCGGTGAAGGTTCCAACCGCGCCGGCGAGCGGAAAGCCGAGGGCAGCCCCTGCGGCGACGTCCAAGAGGAGACCCGACAAGACCGCGATCAGGCGCGGGATACCACGGTCGCATAGCCACATCACGAGGGGCGCCGTGACGATCGCGATGAAGGACGCGACGAGGACTGGAACCAGCAACGGCGCAGCCAGCTTGATGCCCGCTCCGACCACGACGATCGAAGCGAAGATCAGAACGATGCGTCCGGTCTTGGTGGATGACACGGGATTAATGTAGCGCGGATTAGGGAGGCATGCGATCCAGCAGCCGGAGCTCCGTACCATCGACGCGGAGCGCGGCCGTTCCGTCGATGATCGCGCGAAGCTCATGGCCGACCAGGGCATCTCGCCAGCCTTTGGCGAGGCGGGAAGGCTGACGCAGGACGAGGTTGGTCACGTCGTCGCGCGTACCGAGCACCGTCAGGTCCATGCCTTCCTGCCCCGCGCGCTGTGCGAGCCACGCCAGACAAAGGGCGATCACGCCGTCGACGCTAGGCAGGTTCTCAGGCTTCTTCGGCGGCAGTCGGACCTCGTGCTTTGGGAGTCGAGTTCCCCGTTCGATGGCCCGCAAGAGCTCGTCGCGGTACTTGAAGCGCCGAAGGTCGAAGTTTCGGATGCCGCTCAGTTGCTCGGCGTTGCGAGCCGGCCGCTGCGCCAGGGCCAACAGAGCCATGTCCGAGAGCACGGTTCGAGGCGGCCTATTGTTCTGCTTCGCCACGCCGTCGCGCCACGCAGCGAGCTCCTGCGCGACCCCTCGGGCCCTTCCGTTGAGCTTGGTCTTGCCCCGTAGCTTCCACCAGAGCGTCTCGGCCTCGGGCGGCGAACGGTCCTTGCTGCGCAGGCGTTCGATCTCTTCCTCGGCCCACTGCACCCGACCCTGCTCACCGAGGCGATCGAGCAGCGCATCGCGGAGCGCCAACAGATGCGCAACATCGGAGGCGGCGTAGCGGAGGTCGTCCGGGGGGAGGGGACGGCGCGTCCAGTCGCTGAGCTGGGAGCTCTTGTCGAGCTGAATCCCAAGAAACCCCTCCACCAGCTTTCCAAGCGAGCTGGTTCGATAGCCGCAAAAAAGAGCGCCGATTTGGGTGTCGAACATTCGGCTCGGCACTGCGCCGCATTCGAGCTCCAGAATTTCGAGGTCCTGCGAGCCTGCATGCATTACGCAGACGGCTTCGGATTGGAATGCTTTGCCAAGCGACCGAACGTCGATTTCGAGAGCGTCGACCAGGGCGATGCGGTCCGCCGTACCGAGTTGCACCAGGGCGAGATGCGGTAGGTAGGTTCGTTCGCGATGGAACTCGGTGTCGAGCGCGTAGGCGTCCGTTCGACAGATCTCGTCCACGAGCTGATCGAACTCTGCCTGTTCGGTGATCCAGTCGAAGTCGGTCACGGCGATACCTTAGCGCATCGCGGAGCAACCGCCCGGTCACCGACAGTAGGGGCGATGCGGGTGTGGTTGCTCGGCCCATTGCTTGCGGCGATCGAGCCAGCGTTCGACTTCGGAATCCATTGGTCCTGCGGCTGCGCGAGCCTCCTCGTGCGTCACGATCTTGGCGTTGGCGCCCGGGCGTGTCGTCGCGAGCGGACGTGATTGGACCGATGCGCGCTGGAGCCTCTTCCGGTGCCAGGGATAGAGCGGGGCAGAATCACGGCAGCCCTTCACGATGTCGTCAGGCGCGCAGTAAAAACGAAGATGGAAGTGATCGTCGTGTGGATAGCTCGGCTGACAGCTCATCGCCGCGAAGCGGGTCACCGTCCTCGAAGGCTCGTCGTTTGATCGGGCGTACTCGAGCAGGAGCGTTCGCAGGTGCTCGGCGACGAAGATTTGCTGGAGCTGTGCCTCTTCGTCCTCGATGAGCGCCCGCAAAAAAAGCCACGTCCGCGCCAGGTCGAACTGCAAGAGGATGTCGTCGTTCGGGTCGGCTAGGTCTCGAAAATCCACTCCGACGCCCGCCGGGTCGAAGAAGGCGCCCACGCTCTCGATGGGCTCGCCGTTGGAGTCGAGCTGGTAGAAGAGCACGTCGACGTCGCGGCCGCTTTGGTGTGAGCGATGACGGGGGATTGGGCCGCCCCGCTCGTAGCTGAGGTCGTTGATCGTGACCGGAAGCCCGCCCAGCTCCTGGTCGACCCGTGCAGCGGCCTGAACCAGGGCGCGTACGACTTCGACGGTCCCGTAGCGAGCGCTTGGGTCGCGGCTCGGGTTGAAGCGCAGGCCGGGAGCCCGGAGGGGAAGGGGGACTGCACCCCGCAACGCGCCGTCGTTGGGGTTACGTACGGAGGTCGAGTCGAAGGAGCTCCAGTCCATCGTGGGGGCTTGCGCCTGCGGTTCGGGTCTGGGGGCGACGGGCCTTGCATCGTCGGCTCCTGTCTCATCCGCAGGGGTGGGCGGGGGTCTTTGCGCGGGGCTGCACGCGGTCACTGCCGCGGCTACGAGCGCAGCGGCAAAGACGTCATATCGCCCCATCACGGCTCAGTTGGATTGAGGATCGCAGCGAAGACGGCACCTGCCATCTGCACGAGGAGCTCGAGAAACGTTTCCAGCTCCAGGTCCTCGCGCTCTGCCCAGTCGAGGCTCGCGGTTTCGAGGAAACCGAGCCATCCACGGAGACGCAGCCGCGTGGCTGGGGCTTCCGGATCTGCGCCGAAGCGAGACAAACGCGAAACCATTTGATGCAGAACTTCCTGTCGCGTCTCTTCGACGATCTGCGCGACCTCCGCGTCGGCTCCGATGCCTCCGCGAAGGAGAAAGGCATACGAGGCGCGCCGGCGCGACACATACTCCAAAAAGGCTCGAATCCTGGTGCGAATCCCCTCGGGGTCGAGCTCATGTCCGACGAGTCGTCGATCGACGTCGGTTTCTTCCAAAAGCTCGCTCGCAGCTTTCCGGACCAACGCGACGTAGAAGGCCCGCTTGCTCGGGAAGTAGTGGTAAAGAAGGCCCTTGGAAACGCCGGCCCGCTTGGCGATCTCGTCGATGGAGAGCTCGTCGTAGGTCTGATTTCCGAAAAGCTGGAGCCCGAGCTCCAGCAATTGCTGTCGGCGGACGTCGACTTGGAGACGTGTGCGTACGGGCTGCATCGTGCGGGCCGGAGTATAGCTCAGCTTTGCCTCGACGCTGCATATCTGGGAGGTTTGCGTCGATGGCGTCAATTTCGCATGCTCAGAAGGTGCAAGAGGCGGTGCAGCGAGTCATCGACGACGTTCTCAACCCGCTCCTTCAGAAAGACGCGAGCAGCATCGAGCTGTTGGACGTCGGCGAAGACGAGGTCGTCGTTCGAGTGACAGGCCGGGCTGCTTTCGGAGTCGGCTCGGAGTACGTTCGCAGCGGCGTCATAGAGGCCGCTCTGCGAAAGGTCGTCGGTGCCGACCGTACGATCCGAATCGAAAAGGCGATTCCGAAGATCAAGCGGCGCGGCTGACCGCGCAGATGTTGGGGCGTGCCACGATTCGAATCGAACCCTCGGTCAGCGGCTAGCGCCCTTTGAACTCGCCCTCGCGTCGCTCGAGGAACGAGCGAATGCCCTCCGCCGCGTCTTCGCTGCCCATCAACTCGCGCGCGATGACCAAAAGCTCGGCGATGGCGGCCTCATGTCCCTTCAGTTGAGCGGTCCGCGCGGAGCGGAGGGTTGCTCGGACGCCCAGCGGGGCCTGCTTTGCGACTGTGCGGGCAATCTCAATCGCCTTTTCGCGCAGCTCGGCCTCGGGGAGGACCTCTTGGACCAAGCCGAGTCGCAGGGCCTCGTTGGCATCGAAGCGGTCGCCGGTGAGAAGCCAGCGCATGGCGTTGCCCCAACCGGCGATTTCTGGGAGTCGAATCGTTGCGCCGCCGAACGGAAAAATGCCTCGGTTGATTTCGATCTGTCCGAAGCGGGCGCCTTGGGCGGCCAGACGAATATCGGCGGCGAGCAGCAGCTCGATTCCGATGGTGAGGCACCAGCCCTGCACGGCCATCACGAGCGGCTTTTCGCGCTTCGTCTCGTGCAGATTGAGCGGGTCGACCGCGCCCTTGGGGAACAGCGCGGCTCCGCTTCGAACGGCCGGGCCCACCTCGGCCAGGTCGAGGCCGGCCGTGAAATGCTCACCATTGGCGTAGAATACGGCGCACCAGAGCGATTCGTCGGCTTCGTACTCGGTCACCGCCTCGGCGAGCTCGCGAAGCATGCGCACGTCGAAGGCGTTCATCTTGTCTGGGCGGTCGAGGACGATGTGAAAGATGCGTCCGTCGCGTTCGGTCAGCACACGGGGTCGGTCGTCGTTCATGGGCCGCGATCGTAGTGGACTGCCGTTCCATAGGCCAGCACTTCAATCGTCCCCATTCCCTCGTTCCCCGCGGTGCTCGAAATGGTCGAGGTCTCGAGCCTGGTGTTGAGGTATGCGTCCGCGTCGGGCTGAGATTCCTTCATTCGCAGCACCGCCTCACGACGCGCGCGGTCGATGAGCGACGAGTACGAGCGGATCTCACCGCCGAAGATCATCCGGAACCCGCTCAAGAAGCGCTTGAAGTGGTCGACGGACACCACCACGGAGCCGACCGCCAGCTTTCCGGATCGAATCGGGCCGGGTGCGTCGGGCTCCTTGGTGGAGATCGCCGGCCTCGTTCGGAAGCGGGCTTCGCGCGCGATGATGTCCCGGTAGTGATTGCGTTCGATTCTTGCGCCGACGACCCTGCCCACGACGATCAGGACGACGGGGATGGCGAGAGAAATCCAAAGCTCGACCGAGTCCATTTGCCTACTCGATCAAGACGGCGGTGCCGTAGGCCAGAATTTCGGAGGCTCCCTGAGCAACCGAGGAAGTCGTAAAGCGCACGTTGATCACGGCGTTCGCGCCGAGCTCGGTCGCTTGCGCAACCATGCGGCTCGTAGCCTCGGCGCGGCTCTCCTGGAGCAGCTCCGTATAGCCCTTGAGCTCTCCGCCGACGATGTTCTTGAGGCCGGCGGCAAAGTCCCGTCCGAAGTGCTTGGCGCGGATGGTGCTCCCCTGGACCAATCCGAAGTGCTCAACGACTTGGCGGCCCGGCACGCTGTCGATGTTGGTGAGAATCAAATGAGCGCCTCCGTGGTCGCAGACTAGCGCGAGGAAGCGGAGCTCGCATCTTTCCGGAAGCGAAAAACCTGCTATGCCTTCGCCATGAAGCTCTGCGTCATCGGTACAGGTTACGTCGGCCTCGTCACGGGCACATGCTTCGCTGCGACCGGTCAGCGAGTGGTTTGCGTCGACAAGGACGCCGATAAAATCGAGCGCCTGAAGCGCTACGAGATTCCCATCTACGAACCGGGCCTCGAAGAGATGGTCAGAGAGAACGCCAGCGCAGGCCGCCTCACGTTCACGACCGACCTGGCGTCCGCGGTTCGGGATGTAGACTTGGCCTTCATTGCGGTAGGCACGCCTCCCACGCACGACGGCGAGGCGGACTTGAGCGCCGTCTTTGCGGTCGCTGAGGAGCTGGCGAAACACGCCACGCACGACCTGGTCATCGTCAACAAGAGCACGGTGCCCGTCGGAACGAACGCACAGGTTCAAAAGCTCGTCGCCGACGCAAAGCACGACATTCAAGTCGCGTCGAACCCGGAGTTCCTCAAAGAGGGCGGAGCGATCAACGACTTCATGTATCCGGATCGGATCGTGGTCGGCGTCCGTCCCGGGCATGAGCGAGCGCGCCAGCTCATGGATCGGGTCTACCATCCACTCAATCTCTCGAGCACGAAAATTGTCTGGATGAATCCGGAAAGCGCGGAGGTCACCAAGTACGCCGCCAATACGATGCTCGCCATGCGCATCTCCTTCATGAACGAGTTGGCGGTCCTCTGTGAAGAGGTGGGGGCCGACGTGCAGAGCGTTCGCAAAGGTGTGGGCAGCGACCCGCGAATCGGCTCGCAGTTTTTACACGCGGGCCCGGGCTACGGCGGGTCTTGCTTTCCGAAAGACGTGAAAGCGCTCGTCGCGACAGCGCGGCGTCACGGCATCGAGCTCGAGCTCGCAGACGCCACGAACCGCGTGAACGTCCGACACCGAAGCTTCTTGGTGCGCAAGCTCAAGCGGCACTTCGGAGCCGAGCTTGCAGGGAAGCGAATCGCGATCTGGGGCCTCGCCTTCAAGCCGGGCACGGACGACATTCGCGAGTCGCCTTCGATCACCACCATCGAGTTCCTGCTCAATGAAGGCTGCGAGGTGGTTGGCCACGATCCCGAAGCCATGAAAAACGTCAAGGGACTGTTCGGCGACAACATCACACTGGTCGACGACGCCTATGACGCGGTCAAAGACGCCGACGCCCTCCTGCTCCTGACCGAATGGCGAGAGTATCAGTACCCCGAGTTCGATCGGATTCGAGAGCTCTTGCGAACACCCGTGATCTTCGACGGCCGTAACATCTGGGTCACGTACAAGCTTGCCGAGCAAGGTTTCGAGTATGCGGGTATCGGGGTACACAGCGAACCGGCCTGACCAGCGATGTGCGGGCGATACACGCTGACCTGCCCCGACCAAGACACGGTCATTGCAAACTTGCCGTTCGACGCGTTCAACGAGATACGAATCGAATTCCGGCCACGATACAATATCGCGCCAGGTCAACGAAGCCCGGTCGTCTATTTGAATGGCGGCAAACTCATCCTTGCCGATGCGTGCTGGGGATTCGAGCGGGCGACAGGCGGGCTCAGCATCAACGCACGGTCGGAGACCGCGGAGCGAACCGTCATGTTTCGCGACGCCTTTCGCAGCGGACGATGCATCGTTCCGGCCGATGGTTTCCTCGAGTGGCGCCGGGAGGGGCGAGTCAAGCAGCCGCACCTCTTTCGGACCCACGACGGGTCCTTGTTCTCGATGGCCGGCCTTTGCAAAGAGGGTCGATACGTCGTCCTGACCCGCGACGCGAAGGGCGAAGTCGAGGACATCCACGATCGGATGCCGGTGGTTTTGAGCGGCGACGGAGCGCGGCGGTGGTTGAACGAGGGTGAGCTCGGCGAAGCGCCCGGGCTGATCAGAACGGCGGTCTCGGCGAGAATTAACCGTATCGAAAACGATGACCCCGGCTGCATCGAGCCGCTCGCTCAAGCCGAATTCGAATTCGACTAGCGACTGGGCCTAGGTTCCTCTTAGCCACGGTGTTTTCGTTCGGAACGTTCGATCACCTCGCCCTCCGTGACCTCAGCGTCCGCTCGTTCCACCCGCACTCGGTGACTTGGCTGTGGCGACGCCTGTTGCCGGGCGGAGAGTTTCCGGGACGCGGCGTCCACGAGGGCGTCTACTCCGACCTGAATCGCGCGGTCGACCTCCTTGCGAACCTGCTTCTCCCACTTTCCACGGCTGCGCCGGGCGACTCGGCGGCGAGCGCGAGCGCGCAATCGCTGTCGGTCGGGTATCAAGGCTCGTCGAGCGCCCAGCGCCAAAGCGACACCCCAGCCCGCGAGCACCCACTGCACCCACCAACCCGGCCCAGACATGATGTCGATGACGAACAGGCCCGCATTGACCACCACGTACGTGTAGATGCTTTGAAGAAAGCGCTTCTTTCGAGCGCTGACGATCTGCTCTTCCTCGAAGAGGATCTCGCGCTCCTCTTCGATCTGCCTCGCTGCAGCCTCGACATCGCCCGCGTCGATTCCCGCTTCC
Organism: uncultured delta proteobacterium; assembly: GCA_963712235.1. GTDB lineage: Bacteria > Myxococcota_A > Polyangia > Polyangiales > Houyiibacteriaceae > SG8-38. The sequence goes on along the minus strand of CAVQHC010000016.1, from coordinate 45,220 downwards.
ACCGCTGAGTCGACGAGATCTTTGTGCGAGAGCGTTTCGAGCGGTTGCGTTTCCAACGCGCGCCGCAGAATCTCTTCGACTTCGTCTCGCGAATACCGCTTCACGGCTAGATTGTGTCCCAGCGGAACCCTTCCGCCGAAAACGCGTCGTCGGCGATGACCTTCAAAATCTCGTCATCGTTGGTGTCGATGCGCCGGAAGTTGTGCTTGATGCGCACCTTGGCCGCGCGTGTAAACGTCCTGAGAATGTCGATTTCGAGCGCGGAAGCCTCGACGCCCTTAGCTTCGATCGAGGCCTGAACTCGGCTGATCGTGGCTGCCATGACGAACAAGTCGATCATGATTTCGGCCAGGCGGTGGCTGTCGAATTGCTTTCCGATGATGGCCTTACCGTGCTTGCGGAGAATTTTGTCGGCTGCCTGCGCAAGGTACCGTGTTTCTTCTTCGAATATCTGTGCCTGATCTTGGATGGCCGGGTCGAGCCCGGTGAACTTCGCGTTTCCTCCGATGCCCGTCCGGAGCACGGCATGTTTGCGCGCATAGTCGGAAAGCACCCCAAACCCCTTGATCGGCTCATTGAAGATGCCCTTCATGGTGGACGCGAGCTCTTTGAGCTGGCTGGCCACGTCGTTCATTGCCGTAAGGGCGATGAGCAGCCGCAGAATCTCGTTGGTGCCTTCGAAGATGCGATTGATCCGGCAGTCGCGGACGATCCGCTCGTAGGGATACTCGCGCATGTAGCCGTTGCCGCCTGCGATCTGCAGGGCTTCATCGGCCGTACGCCACAGGCATTCGGTCGCGTACACCTTGGAGATGGCGGCCTCGACTTGGTACTCCTTGTAGCCTTCGTCGATGAGCCCGCCGACCATCGTGACCACGGCTTCGGCCGTGTAACAGTCGATGACCATCCGAGCGACCTTCTTTTTGATCAAGCCATAGCTCGAAATGGGCTCGCCGAACGTCTTTCGCTCGTTCGCTTGCAAGGTTGCCATCTTGATGAGGTTCTTCATCGCCCCGACCGAGCCGCCACCGAGCCCGGTGCGCCCGCTATTGAGGATGGCCATTGCGACCTTGAACCCTTGGCCAACCTCCCCAAGAACGTGATCGTCGGGCACTTTGACGTTGTCGAAGTGGACCGTCGTCGTCGAGCTGGAGCGAAGCCCCATTTTATCTTCGTGCGGGCCGATGCTCACCCCTTCCATGTCTGTCGTGACGATGAAGCCGGTCATCTTGCCGCGGCCGCCCTCTTCGGGGGTCTTTGCGAAAACCGTGAAGAAGTCTGCGATGCCACCGTTGGTGATCCAAAGCTTGTTGCCATTGATCACCCAGTGGTCACCTTCTTTGACGGCAGTCGTCTTCAGCGCAGCGGCATCCGAGCCGGCGCCGGGCTCCGTTAGGCAATACGCCGCGATCATTTCACCCGAAGCGAGCTTTTCCATGTAACGTTTGTTTTGGTCTTCCGTTCCAAACAACAGCAGGCCGCGCATGCCGATCGAGCTGTGTGCACCAATCGTCACGGCAATGGAAGCATCGTACTTCGCGACCTCTTGCAGGGTGCGCGAGTAGGCCTTGTTGCCGAGCCCCATGCCGCCGTGTTCTTCGGGGATGACCAAGCCAAACATCCCGAACTCTTTCAGCTCGTCGATGAACTCCTGAGGGAGCTCGCCAGCGACGTCCCATGCCCGAAGGTCCTCAGCGCGGGTACCGAGCAGGCCTTCAAGCGCGCCGGAAACATCACCGAGGGTTTCTTTTTCTGACTCGGAGAGCGTTGGGAACGGAAAGATGACGTCCTGTTCGATGCGGCCCATGCACAGGGATCGCATGAAGCTCGTGGTGTCTTTGTCGGCCACTGGTCACTCCTTTTTCGAGGTGGCCCATCATGCACGGCTCCGGGCCGCGCGTCCATGGACTCCCAGGCTGTTCATAGGGTCAGACCGAAGCGCGTGCCAGCGCGGTTCGGGGCCTAGAGGCTTGGCCGGATCGAGCGCTCAATGAGAAAGGGGCCGCCCGCAATTGCGGAACGGCCCCCGTGGGTCGAGCTAGAATTCGCGCTCAGTTGTATTCCTCAACCTCGACTTCGATGACTTCGGTTTCCGCGACATCCGACTTGTTCTTGTTCCTGCCCAGGACGCCCCAGAACGCCGTACCCGCGCCGATGCGCCATGCGAACGACGCGCCGGAAACTCCACTGCCGACATTGATCCCTGGGCCGAGGTCGAAGAAGAACCAGGGTGCGACGTTCTCGTTGGCTTTGATCTCGACGCCCAGACGAACGAGCAGGGGAATGACGCCAAAGTCATTGCCCTTGTTGAAAAAGAAGGTGAACGGGATGTAGCCACCCGTGACCACGCTGACGCGCTCGTGAACGTCGATCGAGACGGGAGCGCCGACTTCGGTTTTGATCCCGAAGGTAAACGAGCTGCCGGTGTTGCTCGAAAGGAGGATGCCCGGCTTGAAGAGAATCCCCACGTCATTCGTGACTTTGGGACGCTCCTTTTCGGCCAGGTGCCACCGGAGCAGGCCATTGATGCCGAGGCCGATCTTGATGAATCGGCTGGCAGACCGGACCCTCACGCCGAAAGCGGATTGACTACTGGTGGTCGCGACTCCCCACGATCCGCCGTACACGAGATCGCCGCTCAGCCCCCAGTCGAGCTTCTTCTTACCCTTGTTCCACCATTCGTAGAACATGCTCGGGTAACCGACGCCACCACTGTGGACCATGTCGTCCTCGAGCTTCTTCCCGCCAATGGTCGAATTCTTCGGGCCCGCGAATGCCGGGCTCGCCATCACAAGCACCAAAGCGAATACACCAATTGCTCTTGCCGTCATTTCCAGCTGCTCCTTCCCCGTCAAACTGGCCGAAGCCTAGATGACAAGTGCCCACATAGCCAGCGATTATAAGCTGCGAATCGACGGGACTCGGATTCCCGTGTTTGATAAGGATTTCAGAGGTTTTCAGGGGATTGTCCGTCGATGTAATCGAAGCGATCGCCGATCTTGACCATGACCGCGCGATCACCATAAGCGATCTACGGAGGATCCATGCGAACAACTGTGCTTCTATTTGTGACTGGTCTCTTGGTCGTGGGTTGTAAGAACCCCGGCGCCGACGTGGCCCCTGCGAAAGTCGAGCCTGCCCCTGAAAGCAAGGCAGAGGCCGTCCCCGGCGGCGAGCCCGACAAGGAGGTCGGAAGCTCCCTGTCCATCAACCCGTCGAACAGCAAGGTCGAGTTCGTTGGCGCGAAGGTCACGGCAAGCCACGAAGGAGGGTTCACCGATTTCGCCGGTACGGTCGACCTAGCTGATCCCATCGAGAAGAGCACCATCGAGTTGACCATCCAAACGGCCTCGCTCTTCGCCGACAAGGAAAAGCTCACCAAGCACCTGAAGTCACCGGATTTCTTCGACGTCGGCAAATTCCCAACCGCGACCTTCCGCTCCACCGAGATCAAGAAGGACGGCGCCGGCCACACGATCAGCGGCGACTTGACGCTTCATGGCGTCACCAAGCGAATCAGTTTCCCGGCCACGATCAGCGCCACCGACTCCGCGGTCAGCGCAAGCGCGGAGTTCTCGATCAACCGTCAGGACTTCGGCATCGCGTATGCTGGAATGAAGGATGACCTCATCCGCGACTTGGTGGTGATCAAGCTTTCGCTGAATCTGCCGCGTCAGAGCTAATCATTGGCCATGGTCGGCCAGGGCTGTAGGCCGAGGAGGTCTTTGACGGCGATCTCTCCCGTCTCACGCACTCCAGTGGCCGCGTCGGCGATGGTCCATGCATGGGTCCCGCGGCCCATCGGCTGTGATTCCACGAAGATGCAGCGGAGCTCGCCTTCTTTGAACCCGCACTGCGCTTGAATGGATCGGAGTAGCTGCAGATTGTGTAGATGCCCCTCACCGAAATTCCACCCGACGACGATGCCGGTGACGAGCTCACCATCGAGGTATTCGTACGCGTCGATGTCGTCGACGGCTTTGGGCAGCAGGAACTGCAGGCACCGGCCGTGAAGGTGCATCGAACGGAAAGCGAGCACCTTGGACATCGAGGCGATGATGTCGTCCTCGTCGAGCATACCCTCGAGCTGCGCGTGGAGGCCCGGCGCGACTTTGGTGATGTTCGCGTCGATCTTCTTCCAAGAGTCGCCCTTGAAGAGCCAGACGCTGTAGGCCCAGTTCCCCGCATAGTACCGCATCGAACACAGAAACGATGCGCGCGAGGGGACGAGGTTTCCGAACAACGGGACGGCGATGAGCGCGAACGCGAGGTAGGCGATGAGCAGTGGCGAGCCAATGCTGAAGGCGCTCAGGTCGGCATAGTGCCCGAAGAGCACAAACGCTCCGTACACCATGATGACATTCCATTCGATCGGGACACCCATCGGAATGCTGCTGGTGATGAAGATGTGGAACAAGAGCATGACGGTGAGCGCGACGGTCGTCGGCATGCCACCGTCGCTGAGGACGAGAACTACCGGAAAGACGAGCTCGACCGCGGTGCCCGCGTGCGCCATGACATGCGTGAGGCGGGAAGGGCGGAGGTCGTCCGGATAGCTTCGGTAGAACAGCTTTCGGATTGACCCGATGCGCGTGAGCGGGCTGTTGCTCTGCATCACCGCAACGACGGACGGGAAGTGGTGGTTGAGCTTCGAGGTCGCCGCCCACATCCAGATCGCGACCCAAACCAGCTTCGAGCCTGCCAGCCAATCATTGACGAACAGGAAGCAGACCAGTGCGGTGTAGTAGTGCTCGGCGCGCGACGCGAGGAAGATCGTCTTGTCGGTGAGGCCGAGGACCGGGAGGAGAACGATGGTCGGCAGGAGGAGGTCGGTCGAGAGCTCCGGCGCCACCAGCGCGCGGAATAAGAAGAACATGTGTGCTGCGTACAGCAGGACGTCGAGCAGGGTGCGTTGCGAGCCACCGAATACCAGGATACCCGGGAAGAATGGAACCTTCGTCGTGCCCGGTCGAAGGAAGTAGAGCGCCCCGCCCATCGGCGGCCTGTAGCGGCCGGTCAGCGGACCGCTCCCGCATCCGAGGCCGAGACCCTCGAAGGCCATGCTCCAGAGCACCGCCTTCTGAAACGCGATCGGCTCGTAGTACCAGGAGCTGAAGCTGCCGAGGTCACCCAAGCCCGGCGTGAAGCTACAGAACCAGCTCCAGAGCCAAACGTAAAGGGCGATCTTGAGGATGTAGACGATGTAAACCGGGGACGGTGTGCCATAGCCCTGGAGCGCCCAGGCTTGGCAGACCATTTTGACGCGCTCGGGGAACGGCTTTCGTTGCCATTCTCCTATGTCGTAGGGAGGCGGGATGGGTTTGAGAAGAGCCACGGCCGGCATGCTATCGAGCGGAGCGTCGGCTGTCACGGTCCGCGGTCGATGGACGGCGCACAGATTGCGCGGCTGGTCCTCTTGGCGATTTGCCGCTATCCCATCTGTTGTGCGAAATTGGGTCGGAGCGAGGGTGCGATGAGCAAGAGTGAAGAGCAGGATTCCAAAGTCGAGGTCGCGCCGTCCGATCTACAGCGGGACTCGAAGGCTCCCAAGAAGCCAAAACTCAAAAAGCCGCTGTACAACAAAGTCATGGCGGACTTCCAGGTGGAGTTGGTGAAGCTCCAGAAGTGGATCCACACCGAAGGCCTCAAAGTCGTCGTGATTTTCGAAGGTCGCGACGCCGCAGGTAAGGGTGGCGCCATCAAGCGGATCACCCAGAACCTCAATCCGCGTGTGTGCCGTGTCGAGGCGCTGGCAAAGCCCACCGAGCGCGAACGAACCCAATGGTACTTCCAGCGCTACGTCGAGTACCTCCCGGCGGCGGGCGAAATGGTCTGCTTCGATCGAAGTTGGTACAATCGAGCTGGCGTCGAAAAGGTCATGGGCTACTGCACCGAGGACGAGTATCGCGAGTTTCTCCGTTCGTGCCCGCAGTTCGAGCGCATGCTCGTCCGCTCCGGAATCATCTTGATCAAGTACTGGTTCTCCGTCAGCGACGAAGAGCAGGAGCGGCGTTTCCAAAAACGCATCGAAGACCCGATTCGACGTTGGAAGATCAGCGACGTCGATCTGCAGTCGCGCAAATACTGGGTCGACTACTCGAAGGCCAAGGACGAAATGTTCGCGCACACCGACATCAAGCAGGCACCCTGGTATGTGGTGCACGGCGACGACAAGCGCCGCGCCCGCCTCAATGTCATTTCACACTTCTTGAGCCTGATCCCCTACCAGGAAGTGCACCAGCCCAATCTACATCTTCCCGAGCGGCAGAGTAAGCAGAAGTACGTCCGCCCGCCGCTCGACGATCAGAATTTCGTTCCTGAGGTCTACTGAGCTCGGTCCTCGGACCGTCGCGGTTTTCCGAAGAAAGTCTCAGCCGATTGCGATCTCAATGTTCCGGCCCCAGAGTTCCGGGGTTCGGCTCGCTGTCCGGCTTCCTTCCATGACTTTTCTCTCCCGCCATTCCCGGCGTCCCGCCGTCGTTGCCCTGAGTCTGTTCCTGCTGTTCGCGGTCGGCTGCACCGGCTTGCTTCAAAACCTCGGCGCTCGCTGGGTGACGCGTCAGATTGCCGTCGAGTTCAATTTCGACGAAGCGCAGACGGCGGCTACGCGTGCTTCGGTCGACAGGCTCATGGCTGCCGCGCCCACGGCCCTGGGCAGCAAGATCGACATGCTGGTCGCCTCGGTCGACGTGGCCATCGCCAAGGGGCTCACCGAGGAGAAGCTCCTCAGAATGGAGCGCCAGGTCGACGGCCTCATCGACACCGTTGCCGGCGCCATCATCGACGAAGCCGCGCCGATCATGGCCACCCTCCGGGACGATCAAATCGTATTCGTCGAGAAGCGAATCGAAAAGCGGCTCGAAGAGGCGCGAGAAGAGCTGGCGGCGCCTGCCGAAGAGCGCGTGGAGAAACGCCAAGATCAATTCGTCGACGCGGTCGAGGATTGGGCGGGGAGCCTCACCGACGGGCAACAAGCAGCGCTTCGCAGATACGTAGCAAACCTCCCCGACGAAGGAGCCGTCCGACTCGAGGCGGATGAGCGGCGGGTCGCACGGTTTGTCAAGCTGGCTCGAACCCACCCTGATGCGGCGACGCTCCGCGATGCGATGTGGGAAGAATGGAAGAACCGCGAGGACTGGGGCCCCAATGCGCGTCCGCCGTCAGCTCGGAGAGCCGAGGGCCGCCAAGCCCTGCTCTTCGTCTACGGCCTGCTCGATGCCGGGCCAGCGCGACCACGCGAGCAAACACCTCCACGAGCTCCACGACAAAGTGAAATCCTTCTTCGGCGCCGCAGGCTCCTAAAAGAGCCAGCCCAAAAAGAACTTGAACACGTGCGTGTTCGTCCGGAAATCCGTCTTGGTGAGGCTGTTCATCCCGATGGTGTAGTTGAAGTCGAAGTTCAGCGGACCCAGATCAAACTGCGTGCCAAGACGCAAGCCCGCGAGGTAGATTGCGAGCGGATAACCCGGGATGTCTTTGGGCTTGAATTTCAGAGCTTTGCGGTTCCCGTTGTAATCGACGAAGCCGCGGAGGTTGAAGGTGCTCACCCAGCCCCCATAGAGAAAGATCTTGAAATAGGGGTTCTTGTACGGGACGTAGCCCGCTGTCAGCGGAATCTCGAGCTGGTTCATCCTCGCCTGCTGGCCACGGATCTCTATGCGGCAATGGGTTGCCTTCGAGCTCAGCAATCAGCTCGAGCTCTTCGCCCACGGTGAAATAGAAGCGACTGAAACCGATCGCCATCTCCCCGAAGATCTTCCCCGCGGTGACCCGCGCCGCTAGTTGCATGCCCCAGTTTGCGAAGGTGCCTCGCCTGCGGCCGCCGACCGTTCCTTCGTACACGGGGTTGTCACCAGGGCCTAGCGGACCCGTGGAGTACAGGTCGATGCTGGGAACCCGGGGTACGAGCGTCGTGCTGCCGACCCCAACGGCGACCTTGACGTCCATCTTCGGGACGGCGGACGCCGAGCTCGGCGGGAACCAGACCGCAGTGCAAAGGGTGAGAAGGGCAAGGGCAGGGATGAGTCTCTTCATTGAATCAGTCCCTTAGGCCGGGAAGTAGTAGTCCTTGCCGTCGATGACGAAGCGCTTGTCCATGATGCGAGGCCACATCGGTTTCACCTTGAGCTTGTTCTTCTGCCACTCCTCGTGCTCTTCATGGAGCTTGTCGTAGAGCTCCGGCATCTGCTCCTTTAGATTGATCTCTTCGGACTGGTCGGTGATGAGGTTGTAGAGTTCGGCCCAGCCGTCGCGGGTGCTCAAGATGAGCTTGTAGTCGCCGTCGCGAATCGCCCAGATGTGATCGGCTCGCCAGAACAGCGACTGGTGGGGGCGATTCTTGTTCTTCGCCGGTCACGTAGGGAAGGAGGTCGACGCCGTCGTACTCACGGTCGTCGGGCAAGACGCCTCCCGCCGCGGCGACCGAGGTCGTGAAGATGTCGGTTGACGACACCGGGTACTTGTAGCGTGTGCCGCCCGGGATCGTGCCCTTCCACTTCATCATGAAGGGCACGCGGATGCCGCCTTCGAACTGCGTGAGCTTGCCCGCCTTGAGGGGGCCGTTGTCGGTCGCGTGGGTGTACGATGCGCCACCGTTGTCGCTGATGAAGAAGATCAGCGTGTCTTCTTCGATGCCGAGGTCTTTGATTTTCTGGCTGATCGCACCGATGGCGTCATCGAGGGACGAAATCATCGCGTAGTAGACCCGCTTGTTCTCGTCCTCGACCTGCGGGTACATGCAGTAGTACTCGACCGGCGCCTGGAAGGGCACGTGAGGCGCCGAGAACGCGCCGTAGATGAAGAACGGCTCGTCCTTGTGCTCCTCCATGTACTGCAACATCTCGTCGCGGAAGGCATCGGTGAGGTATCGATCTTCGATGATCTTCTCGCCGTTGCGCAGGATGGCGGCCTCACCTTTGCGGCCGGTCTTCCACTGGTGCTGGGCGCTGAAGGCCTTTTGCTTGTGGTTGATCACGCCCGACCAGTTTTCCTCGGGCGTGTACAGCGACGAAGCGCCGTAGAATCCGTACTGGTAATCGAAGCCACGGGCCGAGGGCACCTGCTCGCGGTGCACGCCGAGGTGCCATTTGCCGATGAGCGCCGTGTCATAGTCGTACTTGTGGAGGATCTCCGAGAGCATGATCTCGGAAGGCGGCACGCCCTGCTTGTGCACCTGCCAGGCCGACGGGAACGAAGGCTTGGCCTTGACCTTGAACTCGCCGGTGTCGACCAGCCATCGGCCCGAGATGTATTCGACGTAGTTGCTCGGGTAGAACTCCATCACCTGCGTCTCGAAGCCGTAGCGGTTCTGCACGCGGCCGGTCATCAGGCCGGCGCGAGCAGGCGCGCAGGTGGGCGCCGTGGCGTAGCCCTCTTCGAAGACGACGCCGTCCTTGCCGATCTGATCGATGTTCGGTGTCTTGATGTGCTCGACGCCGTAGGCGCTCACTTCGTACGGGCCGAGATCGTCCGCGACGAGCAGGATGATGTTCGGTTGACGTTTCTTCTCGATCGGAAGAGGGGCATTCATGAATGCCGCCTTGCTTTCTTCCATCCCCTTGTTCCATTTGATGCGCCACTTGACGCGGGTGATGGAACAACTGACGAGAACCAGCCCGAGGCCGACCAAGAGAAACGTACGCAGGTAGCGATGGTTCATGATCTTGGGTCTTGCTACCCTCTGATCGGGCGATCGCGCAACTGCAAACTTTGCGCCGGCGAAAAAGACACTTTCGTGTATTCTCCGGTCATGCGCCGAGCCAGGGTCTTCGTGCTTGTGGGCGTGCTCTTGGTTCCCGCGACGGCTTGGGCTGGCAACAGCGACGAGGTCAACGCCGGGCTCGACGTCACGCTCACCGGCGGCGCCGTCGTCGCCATGACCTATACCGGCGCAGCGCTCTGGTACAATCCGGCAGGCATCGCGAACATCAGCAAGGCGTCCCTCGAGCTCACCGGGATCACGATGCAAATCCAGATCGTCAAGGTCCCGGGGCTTCTGACGATCGACTCCGACCCTCGAGCGGTGAGCGAGGGCAAAACGGTAAACTTCACCGTCATCCCTCAGGCGATCACCTTCACTTTGAAGCTCAGAGAAAACCTGAAGCTCGGCGTGGGCCTCTTCAACAGCTCCATTCGCCGCTCGTTCGTCACCGAGCAGGTCACCACCGCGCCCGGCATCACGCCAGAGGCGAGGGCGGTCGGCGGCCAGAACGCCAAGATCGACTTCTTTCACATCAGCGGCGGCTTGGCCGGGACGTTTGGCAACAAGCAGAAGGTGCGGGTCGGCGGCGCGTTTGACATCGTCGTTGCCACGGCGCGCCTCGATGCGACGCAATCGATCTTCTACGACGGGGGAGAGGCGGGCTTTGCCATGGGTAGCACAGTGTCGACCGATACCGGTTTTGGCCTGCAGCTCAAAGCTGGCATTCAATGGGTCCCGATTCCGAAAGTTCGGATCGGATTCTCCGTCGCGTCGCCCTCGTTTGCCTTCGTGATCCTCAGTCGGTTCGCCAACACCTTTGGGCAGAGTCCGCCGGCAGGCACCACGCTCCCCGCGGGTGATCCCAACGCCCAAGCTGCGGGAGGCGCCGAGTCCCGGGGCGCGCGCGGCGGCTGGTGGGGCGTCGAGCCAGGCAACTTTCGCTTTGGGATCGCGTACGTCGGGAACTGGGGCTGGATCGAGGCCGATCTCATCATCCAGTGGCGGCTGCGCACACCTGACCTCGACATCGATCTGCAGCCGATCGTCAACGGCCGGATCGGAAGCGCGTTTCGCCTGACTAAATTCGTCAATCTCGGTGTGGGCTTGTTTACCGATCGAAGCCCCATCGACAGGCTCGAGGTGGCCCCGTTCGCGACGAGTGACGTCGATTTCTACGGAGCCCACCTGGGTTTTCTGTTCTCCAATCGGGAGGTCCATCCCGGGCGACCCGATGCCGACGAGGGTAAGGGCGGCTTCGCCATCGCGATCGGCTTTCGCTACTCGCACGGCCGCGGGCAGGGCTTGGGCGTCCTGTTCCCCGCTCAGTATGACCCGTCGTCGATCACGACGACTGGCGCCAACGGCAAGATCAATGAGATCGCCATCAACCTCGGCGCCAACGTCAGCTTCTGAATAGCGCGCGGAATCGTCCCCACCAATCCGCACCTAGGGTGTACACGCCGGCAAAGCTACGGCTCAGAGACGACTGGCGACCGTTGGGGTCTGTTTTTCGACCACTGGGAATCAAGGCCACGGCGCGCTTTGACACTTCGCCAATCTCCGTTCTACTAGATCCTCGATGAGTGAAACCCCCGACGACCTGAAGCCTGGCCTCCCGTTTTCGCTCGTGAATAAGCTCGACGGGCTCAGCGCGAAGATGATCCCGATCGACTCGGAGCGCGTCATGAAGATGGCGGAGCGGGTGACTGGGCTCGACGACTGGGGCGGTGGCGGGTTTCGGGCGCGGCTCGACGCGGCGGTGGACGGAGTCAACGACGCCAATCTGAATACGACCGGTCTTTTCGGTGCGCGCTACGTGTTCAATTGGCACCTCGGAAACCGGCTTCGGGTCGTCGACTTCGCGAAGCGCCATCCGGAGCTGGAGGAGGTCGACATCGAGCGGCCGGTCATCATCACCGGCTTTTTCCGCACGGGCACCACGTTCCTTCACAACGTTCTGGCCGCCGACCCAAACAATCGCGTCGCGCAAGCCTGGGAGCTCGCCTATCCGGTCGGCCGCTTGGGGGATCCGCTCGGTGACGTGGCCTGGCGGCGCGCGCAGGCCAAGTTCACGTTCGGCTTCAACCAGGCCGCGATTCCCGATCAGGGGGTCGCCCACAACGTCACCGCGGACTCGTACGAAGAGGACTTCTTCCTCCTCGAGAACGACATGGCCGTGCTGACGTTTTGGGTGGGTTTCGCAGCCTACAGCTACGCGAATGCGATGCTCGACTGGGACATGGTCGAGCCCTACGAGTTCTCCAAGCTACAGCTCAAGATCCTCAACGCGCAGCGCTCCGCGAAGCGCTGGGTTCTGAAGTGCCCCTGGCACATTTGGAACCTCGACGCGCTCATGGCCGTCTATCCCGACGCGCAAATCATTTTCACCCACCGCGACATCAGCAAGGCGCTGGCATCGCACTGCAGCCTGTCGGCCAAGATGGCGTCGAAATTCAAGCGTAGCCTCGACGTGAAGGAGCTCGGCGAGTTCTGGCTCGAATACACGCGGATCGGCTTGGAAAGGGCGATGGAGTCACGAAAGAAGATCCCGGAGTCTCAGCTCTACGACGTCCGGCTTCGCGACCTCATGGCCAGCCCGATGACCGTGCTGCAGGACATCTACGCGCACTTCGACCTGGAGTTCACCCAGGAGCTCGCAGCGCTTCTCGAAGAGCGGATTGGCGAAAAACCAACCTCGCAAGAGGGCGAGCACGAATACGCCATCGAAGACTTCGGGCTCACCGACGAGCGGGTGCGTGAGACGCTCAAGGCGTACAACGAGCGCTTCGGCGTGTAGCGATTTCGCTAAGACTTGCGCAAGACGGCAACAAGAAAGCCGCCGAAGTAGCGAAGCGGTGAGCGTGCCGCGAGGCGTTCGGCCCGGCTCAAGGCTGGACCGACCCATGGGATGCGGTGTGCGCTGGCAACAGGCGTGAGCACGCGAACGCCGTAGAAGTCGACGAGCTCGACGTTGGGTGGCAGCAGCTGCTGAATCGCCCGGGGTGAATCCCAGCGGGTCGGGATGTCCGCCTCGGTCCGAGCTTCGCCGATCGGCTGAGGGCCTGCGACCCTTTTTGCGAGATAGCGAAGGCTCCACGGATTGTAGAATTCGAGCAGCAGATGCCCGCCAGGCCGGGTGACACGGGCCGCCTCGCGAAGGGCGGTGCCGATGTCGGGAACGTGCGCAAGGACTTTGAAGCTATAGGTGAGGTCGAATTCGTCGTCGTCGAACGGGAGGTCGCAGACGCTTCCGATGTGCACGTCGAGGCCGCGTTCGCGCGCGTGTTGCGCCATCCCCTCCGACAGGTCGATCCCAACCGCCTTGTCCGCCACCTCTGCGACGCGGGCGAGGATCAAACCGGTGCCGCAGCCGAGCTCGAGAACGCGCGCGCCGCGGGCGTAAGGCGCCGTGACCTGAAGCTCCAGGTCGTCGATCATTTGATGGTAGCCGTGGCCTCGCTCTCGTTCGTACGAGTGACTGAAGTCGTCATAGTACTGGCGCGCCTGGTGTTCGGATCCTTCACCCATGGATTTCCTCATAAAGCACTTCGTATGCTTCTGCGACTGCTTGCGGTGAGAACTTCGATGTGACCAGAGCGCGAGCCTTTCGTCCGACCGTGTCGATCGCCGCCCGGTTGCCGCTGAGACGCTCGATCGCCTCGGCAAGGGCTTCGCCACTCGGCTCGACGGCGATTGCCGCGCCGCCCTCGGCAAGCTCGGCAGAAGGCGTTCCTTTTGCGACCAGCACGGGGCGTGCGAGGCACATCGATTCGAGCGCCACGAGAGGATAGTCCATTTTGGCGTACGCTGCGGGGTTGACCATCACCACGAAGTCGCTCGCGGCGAGCAACTCGTGAATGTCCGGGGTTTCACCGAGCCAGACGACCTGCGGATCGATACCCCACTGCTTTGTCTTCGCTTGAAGCGTGCGAGAGCGCTTCGTCCGCTTGCGGGGTTTTCCGGCGGCAGGCCATCAAGAGCATCGAGTCCGGTCGGTTCCAGGCGGCAAAGCCCTCCAATGCGATCTCGGCGCCGCCGCCGAACTCCAAGTCCCCAGGGTAGATCCAGATGGTTGCAGACTCGGGAAGCGCATGCTTCTTGCGGAGCTGGGCGCGTTCGAGCGAACTCGGCGCTGCGAGAGGGGGCACCGACGGGGGAATCACCCGGAGTGCACTCGGGCTGACCCCCTCTTCACGGAATCGCTCGTACGCGAACCGCGACAGTGCGACCGTCGCATCTGCAAAGAGCAGCTTTCTAACGTCGACCCGGTCGGCCGGCACACTGCAAACCGTGTGGACGCTCGGTACTCTTCGAACCGCCGTCGCCAGCGCGGCCGGCGGCCGAGCTTCTCGGGTTGGGTGCAAAAAAGAAATGCCAAAGATGGGTCGAGCGACCCAAGAGCAGATGACGCAATACCCCCAGGTTGTCTCTGGCGCTGGGCGCAAAGCCACCGGAGGACCGGGCGCGGTAGACCGCCTCGACCCGTCCCTGGTCGATCGGGTTCGGTTGACCGGCGCGCCCCATCAAAACGGGGCCGTGGCGCCGGAGATGACCTGCGATATCGCGGACCAGGTTCTTGCTGCTGTCGTTCCAAGGGGGGGCGACCGGCTTGGATACGAAGAGGACTTCAGCCATTCGCAGAGGTGTTACGCGGTGCTCCGGTTCACTGCAAGCGCTTGACCTCGCGTACCGGCAGGCGATAGCCAGTCGCCCCATGACGGACACCCATTGCCGTTCGAGTCAGAGTCGATGCTTGCCGGTAAGCGCATCGCCGTCGTGATGCCGGCCTACAATGAAGCGAAGCTCATAAGGGGGACGCTCGACGGAATTCCAAGCTTCGTCGACCACATCATCGTGGTCGACGATGCGAGCCTCGACGCCACTCCCGAGATCGTTCGGGCGTTCCCCGGACCCGTCGAGCTCGTGGAGCACACGACCAATCAGGGCGTGGGCGCAGCGATTGCAATGGGTTGCAGACGCGCACTCGCGCGTGGGGCAGACGTCACGGCTGTGATGGCCGCAGACGGGCAAATGGACCCGATGGATCTGCCCAGGTTGTTGGCGCCAATCATTGCGGGCGAGGCCGATTACACGCACGGCAATCGCCTCGGCTGGCCGGCAGCAAGAGAAGCGATGCCTTGGCAACGCTGGCTCGGGAACCATCTCTTTTCGCTGCTGACCCGATACGCCATTGGCGTCGATGTCCAGGACTCGCAGTGCGGCTACGCGGCGATGAATCGACGCACGCAGCAAGCGCTCGATTGGGATCGGCTGTGGAAGGGCTACGGCTATCCAAACGATCTGCTGAGCGCGCTGTCGCTTTGTGGGCTCCGCGTTCGAGAAGTTCCCGTGCGTCCACTGTACGGGGCGGAGCAGAGCGGAATACGGCCTCGGCACGTCCTGTTCATCATCCCTTTCGTGATTGGGCGCGCGTGGATTCGCAGACATGCACGTCGACGAGAGCTCGCCCCGCGGCCTCGTGCGGTTGCACCGGACAATCTCAGGGACTAGAAACGCGGTCGAGGCGGCAGGAACTGGCTGCCGAGAGGAGATTCGATGAAGAAGATGCTCGTACGTGGTTTGATGTGCATGTCCATGTTGCTCGCGCTGAGCAGTTGTAAGAAGGACGGGTCGTCGGCAACGGCCGCGGATGCCAATGCCGATCCGGTGCTGCTTCTCGACGCGGGCGCCGAACCACAAGCGCTTCTTCGTTACAAAATCGCGCAGGGCACCACGACCAAGTCCAACATGGACTTCACGATGGCGACCTTGGCGAAGACCTCGGAGGCGGCTGCGCTTACCGTCGTGCCGGGGGTCCGACTTCACATCGTTTCGGGGCCCGCCATGGCGACCGCGCAAGGGGTGAAGTTCGAGGTCAAGATCGCGAAGGCCGAGGCGGCCATTCCACAAGGCCTCGATCCGCAGGTGGCCAAGGAGCTTCAGGAGAGCGCGGCCATCCTGGATGACGTCGGTGGCACGGTCGAGATGAACGACCGTGGCGTTTCTTTGGCGACGGAGCTCAATGACCGGGCCAAGAGCCCCGACATTCCGCTTCGCCTTCTGATGATGATCGTCAATGCCCGCACCACGCTGTCCCGCGTCGTATTGCCGGCCGAGGCCGTCGGCCTCGGGGCGCGCTGGGAGGCTCGCAAGGAGCTCCAGCTCTACGGCTTCAAGGTGCAGCAGGTGGATACCTACACGCTGGTCGAGCGGGTGGGTGACGAAATCAAGCTGAACGTCGCGGTCACACAGAACGCGCTGCCGCAGACGGTCGACTTCCCGGACGAAGGGATTGCGATCTCCGTCGAGCAGATGTCGGCGAATGCGAACGGCGAAATCATTCTCAATTTGAATGCCCTCGAGTCCGATGCGGCGGCTTCGGGCGCCGCGACCGACAAGCTCTCGGTGACAGCGCCCGAAGGCACCGAGAAAATCGAGGTCGACGAGGCCTTCGAGATTCGGATGACGAACACGACTGCCTTCGAGTAGAACAGCGAGGCGGTGAGCGAGCACCGAGAGACCTTCGATGCGGTGGTGATTGGCTCGGGCCCGAACGGCCTGAGTGCAGCCGTGGCATTGGCACAGGCAGGCGCATCGGTCTTAGTGCTGGAGGCGGCGGAACAAATCGGCGGTGGGACCCGAACGGCCGAGCTAACCCTGCCTGGGTTCCAACACGACGTTTGCTCGGCAGTCCACACGACCGGGATTCTTTCGCCGTTCTTTCGGTCGCTCCCGCTCGAGGACCACGGCCTTCGCTGGGTTTCCCCACCGGCCTCCGTCGCGCATCCGCTCGACGATCAGCCTGCCGTCATCATGTGGCGCTCGCTCGAGGAGACGGCTTTGGGACTTGGCGCGGACGCAAGCAGCTACCGCGACCTGATGGCGCCCTTTCTCGAGAACGCACAGGGGTTCTTCGGCGACGCGCTGGGGCCGATCGGCATGCCTCGTCACCCGGTGCCTTTCGTCAGGTTTGGGCTCCGTGCGATGTGGCCGGCGACCGCCTTTGCGAGTTGGCGATTTCAGCAGTCCCGGGCCAAAGCGCTGTTCGCTGGTTGCGCTGGCCACAGCATCCTGCCGCTCGACAAGATGTTCACGGCGGCTCTCGGGCTGATCTTTTCGATCGCCGGCCACGTCGAGCCCTGGCCGATTGCGTCCGGGGGGTCGCAGGCGATTCCGCGCGCACTTGGCAGTCTCTTGAGGGAGCTCGGCGGCGAGATTCGCACTGACGTGCACGTGAAATCACCGGCGGAGCTTCCAGCCGCTCGGGTCTACCTGTTCGACTACCAGTCCGGACCAGCTCGCTTCGATTGCCGGAGGCCGCGCTTCCGAGCGGCTACCGGCGGCGACTCGGTCGCTATCGGTATGGTCCCGGCGCCTTCAAGCTCGACTGGGCGCTCGACGGGCCGATTCCATGGCGTGACGCCAACTGCCTGAAGGCATCGACGGTCCACCTCGGTGGCACACTCGAGGAGATCGCAGCCGGAGAAGCCGCGGTGTTTCGGGGGAAGCATCCCCAACGGCCGTACGTGCTGCTCTGCCAGCAGAGCCAATTCGACGAGAGCCGGGCGCCCAAAGGGAAGCACACCGGGTACGCGTACTGCCACGTTCCTGGCGGTTCCACGGTGGACATGACCGAAGCGATCGAGCGCCAGGTCGAGCGATTCGCGCCCGGCTTCAAAGATCGAATCCTCAGCCGACACGTCATGAACACGCATGACTTCCATCGGTACAACCCAAATTTCGTTGGGGGGGCAATCACGGGTGGCGTCGCCGACGCCTTCCAGCTCTTCACCAGGCCTGTCGCGAGGTTCGATCCCTACACGACGCCGAATCCACGTGTGTACATTTGCTCTGCATCGACGCCACCAGGCGGCGGCGTGCATGGGATGTGCGGCTTCCATGCGGCGCAAAGCGCACTCCGGCGTTTGGAGCGATTCGAGCCGGCGCCGCTGGCGCGTTGAAGCGCTCCGTCGCTACGGGACGCGGCGCCCCGAGACGAAGTACTGCGCGCCGAGAGGCAGCCAGCGCAGACTCGATTCGATCGTTCGAAAGCCCAAGCCCTCCCAGGGAAAGAAAAGCACATAGCGTTCTTCGGCGGGGTCGAGCCCGGCGCTTCGCAACAGGGCGTGAGACCGGCTGCGCGTGAGCAGCGTCGCGTCGGCGTCAAAAGGGCAGTGGTTGACTGCCCGCCTGGTGAGCGGGTTGTAGGGGTTGTGCTCAAAGATGTAGAGCAGCCCGCCCGGCTTGAGCACGCGGGCCATTTCGGCGACCAGCGATTCCCACTGCGCGGGTGGCACGTGATGCAGAACACAGACGGTAAAGGTCACGTCAAAGGTCTCGTCCGCGAAGGGGATTTGCTTGCCGTCGTAGAGCTGAAAATTCCCCCGCGGAGCTTGCGAGGCCGCGCGCGCGACCACCCCTGGGGCGATGTCGATACCGTGAAGCTGGCCGAAGTGCTCGCCGACGTAGTGCGACATGAGCCCAACGCCGCATCCAACGTCGAGCACGCTGCGCTCCTTCAACGAGCCGAGCTGCCTATCGCAGGAAGCGACGAGCTCGTCTGCCTTGACGCGGATGAAGAAATCATGGCTCTGCCCAGCAAAGTCAATCGATTGCTCGACTTCGGCAACATAGCTTTGCTTGTATTCTTCGAATTGCACGTCTGATCCGTGGCTTGAACCATACACGACATCGTTGTAGAAGGCCCGCTGTCGCCGTCTAGGCTCGGATCGACTCATGGAACGACCAGCGCTGTCTCTCATCATCCCCGTTTATAACGAGGAAGCAATCATCGGGGAGCTCGACCGTCGGCTCAGGGCATTCTTGGGAGAGCTCGATGAGACATGGGAGGTGGTTTTCGTCGACGACGGCTCCAAAGACCGCACGCCGGCGGCACTCAGCGAGCTCGCGGCGATTGAGCCTCGCTACAAAGTGATTTCGTTTTCGCGCAATTTCGGGCATCAGATTGCGATCACGGCAGGTATGGACCGCGCCGAAGGGGACGCCGTCGTCATCATGGATGCCGACCTTCAAGATCCACCCGAGGTGGTCGCCGAGATGATTCAGAAGTGGCGCGAGGGATACGACGTCGTGTACGGGCAGAGATCCATTCGCCACGGAGAGAGCGTCTTCAAGCGAGCCACCGCCGCCGCCTTCTACCGCTTGTTGCGTGCTCTGATGCCGATCGAGATACCTCTGGATACCGGGGATTTTCGGCTGATGAGTCGGAGCGTGGTCCTGTCGATGCGCGCGCTGCGCGAGCAGCATCGATTCGTGCGCGCCATGGTGTCCTGGGTCGGTTTCAAGCAAACTGCAGTTCAATACGAGCGGCCCGAGCGCTTTGCCGGCGAAACGAAGTACCCGTTTCGCAAGATGATGCGCTTTGCGATCGACGGCATCACCTCGTTTTCGATCGTTCCGCTTCGGGTCGCGACTTGGCTCGGTCTGCTTTCTGGCTTGGTTGCGATCGTCACGTCGGCTTGGGCGCTCTATGCCGCGATCACGGAGCAGACGGTTCCAGGTTGGGCGACCATCATGATCGCAGTCGCATTGGCCGCGTCGGCTCAGCTCATCATGACGGGAATCCTCGGCGAATACATCGGCCGAATTTATGAAGAAGTAAAGCGCCGCCCGCTCTACGTCGTGGCCGGCACGCTGAACCTTCCGCCGGCCAATGGGATATCAACGCCAGCGGAACCTCCTGCCGTGACCCCCGAAAGACCCTAACGAGGCATGTCCACTACTGGATTCAACCGCCGGGCGACCGTTGTTCGGCATGTCATGCTGGCCGCGACGACGGCGCTCCTCGTAGGGGCGTTCGACGGCGCATGGAGCGCGCGCGGCACAGGCCACAATCCACTGTTCTCGGCTGGGCTGAGCGCAGGAACCCTCGCCATCGCCGGAGCATTCGTGGGCTTGGTTCAGGCCGCGCTGGTCATCTTCGTCGAGCCGATCGCGGAGAGGCACCGCTGGCGGACTCGATGGCATGCCGCATTGAGCACCAACGCGAATGCAGACCGTACCCCGGTCGTTGCATTCCATGCCTGGATCGCGTCGGCGGTCACCGTGGGTACACCGCTGGTCTTCGGGTTTGTCTGGCTGCTTCGACGATCGGAGCGCATCAAGGAAGTTGCTCTCCATGACACGGTCCTGATCTTGGGGGTGACGGGCTCAATTGTCATGGCTCTCATCCTGTCGACGATCGTCCGCCCGACGTTCGTAAGCGCCTGTGAAAGAATCGACCGTTCTTGGGGGCTGCCACGCCCGCGCTCGCGATTGTTCCGGTACGTCCTGTTCGTCGCGCTACCGGCGGCGCTACTCTTGGCACCCATGTTCAACGCGTTCGGGGTGCAACTGGGCATCCTCGCGGCTCCGTTGGCGCTGACTTTGTTTTTCGTCGCTGAGGGTCTCCTTTGGCAACTTGTGCAAACGATCAGCGAAAAGTGGCTCGAGCCGGGGGGGCGACGCACCGCTCGCGCGATTCGATCGTTGGGTGGATTGCTGGTCGCCGCAGTCGTCAGCAGCGTTGCACTCTTCGAGCTCTGGCCCGGCGCCAGTGCCGCGATGGATGCCGGCCGGGTAATGCCATCGGTCGCTGTTGAGCTGCAGCGTCTCACCGATGCCGACGGCGATGGCGTCTCTTCGCTTTTCGGCGGCAACGACTGTGCAGCCTTTGACGCGAGCCGGTCGCCGATGAACACCGAGATCCCCAACAACGGCATCGACGACAATTGCGACGGCCGGGATGCGACGGCGGTGCGGGTCGTGCCTGAGCTGGCTCCGTACTACGGTGGGCTCCTCGACTCTCAGAAGAAGCGCTTCAACGTGCTCCTGCTGGTCGTCGACTCACTTCGCCCAGACCATCTGGGCGCGTACGGCTACCGCAAAAAGACATCACCGCACATGGACGAGCTTGCCAAGGACGCATGGCTGTTCACGCGCGCGTATTCACAGTCCTCGACCACCTCACTGAGCATGCCGAGTATGCTGAGCGGTCGAAGGCCGAGCAGCATGCGATGGAAGGGGGGGTATCCGGAGACGGTCGAAAGCGAGCGGATGCTCCCCCAGCTCCTGAGCCAACAGGGGTACGACACCACGCTCGCAATCAACCGCTACGTGGTCCGGCATCTGAAGGGGCTGCAGCGAGACTTTCAGCAGATACTCTCGGTGCCGGAGGGTTCCGACTGGAGGAGCGGAGAGTTCATCATCTCGAATGTCATTTCGGCGGTGGAGGACTCACGCCGGACCGGGCGCCCTTTTTTCATCATGGCGCATTTCGATGATGTGCATCACCCGTATCGAGCACACCTCGGGCGCTTGGTGCCCAACTTCCCGAGTCCGAACCGGAACGTCCCCGCCTATGACCGCTGCATTGCCAACTTCGACAACATGCTTCGAATTCTCACATCGCATCTAAAACAGGCGGGCGTGTGGGACGACACCATCGTGGTCCTCACCGCAGACCATGGTGAAGAGTTTGGAGAACACGGTGGCGCGATCCATTCCGTGACGTGCTATGTCGAGTCGGTCCATGTCCCGCTCATCGTGCGAATACCGGGCTTCAAGCCGCAGCAAATCTCGAGCCGCGTCGCGCTCACGGACCTCGCTCCCACGCTGGTCGAGGCCATGTCCCTCCCGGCGGATCGCTTCCCCTTCGATGGCCAAAGCTTATTCGTTCCTGCACTTGCACCTGGGAGGGTGCCCGCCGACCGTCCGATCTTCTGCTCGATCTTCCAGCTTCTGAGCGGCCGAAAAATTTCTTCACGCGCAGCGTTCGGACGGATACACACGTGCTGGTCTACGAAGCTTTGTCGGATCGCGTCGAGCTTTACGACGCCATCACAGACCCAGGCGAGCGCCAAGACATCGCATCAAGCAGTCCCCAGGTCGCCGAAGACCTGCGCCAGCTGTTGGGGGCGTCGGCCACCGGCAACCTATGGGAAGCGCGGCGTTTTCAGTAGCCAGCTACCCACCTGCTCAGATGTCCGGGGGGATCTCGGTGCCACGCAATAGACCGTCGTTTGCCGGTTGGACATGACCCGCCAGATGACTACCCTCGCGGCGTGGAAGACGAGTCGAAGCCCTCTGAGGACACGCCCGCACCTGCAGTTGCCGCCGCCGAGCAGCGGATCGTATCACCGCTAGGCGGCGCCTTTCTGTCGACCCTCGCTCGCGGCAGCGCTTTGATCCTCGGGGCCGGAGCCAGCTTGGGCCTCGCAACTTGGGAACTGGTCTTCAGCGATCGCTTGGTCACCTACATCGCATCAAACGAGATTGAGCCCTTCGCCCGAAAGCTGCTGCTTCTATTCGCCGGCGTCGGAATCGCGCTTCCTTTGATCGGCATTGCCATCTACTTGTGGACTCGCCGTGCGCGGTGTCTCGATGCGGCGCGCAGAATCGAGTCGCTCGCGTGGAAGATCTCGCCGTTGTGCCTAGCGATCGTCATTCCGATCCTATTTCGTTGGCAGATCTGGAAGGGCCGCGACATCCAGTTCCTGGCCATCGCCGCAATCACGGCCTTCGCAGCGCAGAAGCTGTTCTATCGATCACTCGTCGAGCCGCCGCTGTTCCGCACCACCTCAGGACCCATTGCCTCGGCCCGCCAACGGACCGCGGACGCGCTCGATCGATGGAAGACCTGGCTCCCATGGGTCCTCGTGATCGGGCTGTTCTTCTTCTACGCGTCCTACTTCTCGTTCTACACCCTGCGCAACCACTGGAACCTAGGGACATCCGCGTACGACATGGGGATCGAAGACAATGTCGTCTTCAATGCCATGCGCGGTAAATTGCTGAAGGCGTCGCCGATCTTCGGCCCCGAGGGCACGCATTTGGGTCACCACGCGACGTTCTTCGCGTATCTGCTCGTGCCCATCTACGCGATCGCGCCGCGTGCGGAAACCTTGCTGATCGTTCAAGCGACGCTCATTGGTGCGGCAGTCATCCCGCTTTTCCTGTTCGCACGCAATCGCCTTGGTGCTTACCAAGCAGTCTCGATCGCGGCCATGTACGTGTTCTATGCGCCCTTGCACGGCGGCAACCTTTACGACTTTCACTACCCTCCGCTAGGGATCGGATTCGTGTTCTGGCTCGCGTATCTCGTCGACATCGGCAAGTATCGATGGGCCATCATTCCGCTGGTCTTGAGCCTCTCGGTGCGCGAGGACATTGCTCTCTCCGTCTGTGTGCTCGGCGCGTATTTTCTTTTATCGAATGTTCGTCCCCGGGCTGGACTGGCGCTGACGCTGATCGGTATCGGTTACTTCCTCATCATGAAGATGGGGGTGATGCCTTACTTCCGCGACGGCAAGTCTACGTTCGTCTGGTACTACGAGAAGTTGGTTCCGGAAGGCGGGCCCGGGGGCTTTGGCGGCGTGCTGGCGACCATTTTCGGCAACCCGGGTTACACCGTGGGGACCCTGCTCGAAGCCGAAAAGGTCAAGTACTTCCTGCAGGTCATGGTTCCCTTCGTGTTCCTGCCGTTTCGACGACCGATCGGCCTTGTGTTTGCCTTGCCCGGACTCCTGATGACCTTGTTGGCAACTCGTTCGGCCCTCTACAACATCGGGTTTCAGTACACCACGCACTGGGCGCTCGAGATGTTTCTCGCCACCGTTGTGGTTCTAACGATGATCAAGGAGCCTACGCAGCCCAAAGACCAGCGCGGTGAAACGCGCCTTCGATCCTGGTTGATGGCGTTGGCCCTCGCGATGGCCGCTACGTCCTATCAGCATGGCGCAATTCTTCAGCACAACACTGCACGCGGCGGGTTTTCGGCCTTCAAGTTCGAACGCACGGAAAAAGACATCGAGCGGTATGAGCAGCTCAGGTCGCTGTGTGCCCTGATTCCGCCGGAGGCGAAAGTCGGGGGGACCGAGAAGACATTGTCCCACGTGTCCAATCGTCCCGATGCGTACACCATTCGGTACCTGGGCGTCCAGGATGCCGAATACATCTTGTTCCAGACGAGCATCGGTGGAGCCGATGTCGAACACATTCACCCGGCAATCAGCGATGGAACGTTCGGCGTCGTCGAAGTCGCTGGAGATTTCGTTCTCGCCAAGCGCGGGCACTCCACCGAAGGCAATGCCGAGGCCCTGAAACGCATTCGCAAGCCGCGGAAACACCGACCGAAGTAGAGACCGCAAAGCCCGGGGACGCTCCGAGGAGCCCTTGGGGCGGCTCACTCGAGATGAAGATCGACCCAAGACGCGTGGGCATGGTTGGTCGAGCCTGTGATTAGGACTTCCAGCAGGAGCTCGCGGCTCTCGTCGAGGGGGACGGAGAAAGGCACAGCATCGACCTTCGAAGTCATCTCCTTTGACTGAAACAGCACTTTGCCGTCAGAGTCGCGAATGCGGAAGCTCATGGCGGCTTTCCCTTGCGAACCATCGTCCACACCCACCAGGCCGGCGAGCGTCATACCCCCTTGGTCCTCCGCTCGAACACGTATGAAGGACGGCGCGTGCGCTCCAAGACCCTGCGAGTAGACGCGGCCATTGATTCGCAGCGCGGCACCGGTTACCGAGCGATTGTATTGCAGGCTTTTCCAGCCCTGAGCGTCGCGCACGACCGTGAGCGGACCGACTTTGCGGGGTGGGTCTTCGAACAGCAGCCACTTGCCGTACGCTCTCACGAACCGTGCACGAGGCCGGTAGCGGCGCACTATCCGTTTGGCGCGGCCCAGGTCTCCGCGTGCGATGACGTATCGATAACGCGTTGGGCGGCCTGTGGGCTGTCGGCGGACGGGCAGCTGAAAGTACAGTCCTGAGTCGTTCTCCAGCAGGTTTCCACTCTTTGCGGTCAGCCACGCGGGCATTTGCCCGAATTGCGCTCTTCCGAAGAACGCACTGCTGTGCTCGGTCTTGGTGACAAGCTGCATGACGTCACCTTCTCGGTCCAGGTCGGCTGCCAGCTCATCCAAGCCGCTCGCCTCCTCGTTGAACTGCTGGAGGCGAACGTTCAACACGACGAGGAGCGCCACGACGAGCACAGCGACCAGCCGTGGCAGGTTTCGACCCAGCCGGTCACCCGTCCGCGGCACAAAGACCGCCGGCGCGAAGCCGTGCACGAAGACGGCGAACCGAGTGCCCACGAGAAACGTAGACGCGATCCATTCGGGCAATACCACGAAGAGCAACGCGCTGAGTCCGAGGGGGACCGTCCGGGCAACGCTGAAGACCAAGCGCGGTCGGCCAACGATCGCCAGGATCAGCAGGATCGCGACACCGACTGCTGCCCAAGAACCATCCCCCGTTGGCATGAATGGGCCCGAAAACAACGAGAGCAGACGATCGGTATCGATGAACCAGTCTCTGGGGGGCGAACTGTTCGGGTTTCGCCGCATGAGCCCCCATGCCACCGTGAGGAGGGCTAGCGGAACGAGGTGTATGCCAGCGCGCCATTTGTCGAGCAGCTCACGTCGCCATAGGTAGCTAACGCCCGACACCAGCATGGCCATCCCAAAGACGATGCCGTGGCTCAGAAACAGCGCTAGACCAAGCACGGTAGTGTACCAGACGCCACGCTTCGTGGGTCTCTCGTACTGCCGCTCGAACACCGCCAGGTACCAAAAGAGAAGCGGCATCGCGAAGCCCTGGGACAGGAAGCCCCAGAGGTAGGTGAGGTCGAAAGCCAGCACGAAGCCGAAGAGGCCGAACATCGGGTTCGCGCCGATCGTCCTTAGCCAGCGCGCCATCATCAGCGGCGTCGCAACCGCCGATAGGGATAAGATGCACTTGACGGCAAAGAGCGCACTGACGGCTTTCGTGAGCAATGCGCCCAGCGCGAAAGGCAGCAGATAGGGCGTGAAGAAGTTGTAGCGATAGAGCTGCTGGTACTCGATTGGGCCCTCTCGCAGCTGCCACCAGAGCTTGTAAAGGTTGGCGTGCTGAGGAAGATCAACGCCCACCGGGTAGCGGTGCCACCAGACCGCTATCAAAGCGAGCAGCGCGCAAACCGGAAACGACCACCGCGGCAGCTGGGGATCTCCAGGAGCCTCACGCGGGAATTGCAGCCACGACGGGACCACGGAGCTCATATACTCGCTCTGGGCGCTTGGGGACACTTCGCTAATCAAGGAGATGCCGTCGCCGATCCAAAGAAGTCCGGCGGAGGTCAGCCGGTGAACCAGTATGCCCACGCGATGAACAGAAACTGAAACGGAAGGCGCGCCCAGAGCGCCCAGCGCGGGATGGGTTTTTTGGGGTTTAGGGAGATGTTGTGGGTGAGCATGTAGATGTTGGCTGGGAACACGGCTACGTAGAGCGCGATGAGGCCCCAGGCGGCCCAGGCTCGTGTGTCCGGAATGAGTAGCCCGATGCCACCGAGGATTTCGAAGAACCCACTGATGTAGACCAACGCGAGAGGCGCCGGCAGAAACTTCGGGACGATTCGGACGAACGGTTTCGGCTGAACGAAGTGAAGAACGCCAACTGCGACCATCAGGATCGCGAGTAGCCAGAGAGCGGCGAGCTTGAAGCCAGGCATAGCTGGGCTTGTACCTCAATGACGGCGTCGGCGACACCCCAGTGCCAGCGTCAGCGTCCGGGCTGACTGACGTGCTAGACCTCCCCCGCATGCGCACTGACCGCGAAAAGCCGCTGCGCGCGGAGCAGTTCACGACCGCGCGTGCCGCGCAGCCGTTCTGGTACCGTTCGGTGAACCGCGTCGGACGAGTTCTGCCGCGTTTCGGCAAGCCCTCGGCCGAGGCCTGGTTCGCAAAGGCTCAGCGAAAAAATTCGGGAGTCGGGGACCCGAGGCCGGAAACGGTGGCCGCCCTCGACGCGCTCCTTCGCTCCGTGCAAGAAGATGCGGCGCTCAGCTTCTCCGGGCGCATCGCAGCGCAAATGGACTGCCTGCGCATGGCAAGCCAGCACCTGAGAATCGAACAAGCCCTTCGCGCGACGCCCGAAATCCTAGACACCGAGATCCCGCCGCCGATCTTTCTCATCGGCTGGATGCGGACGGGAACGACGTTCGTCCACCGCCTGCTTGCCCAGGACCCGGACACGCGAACGATGCCCTACTGGGAAAGCATGTATCCCGTGCCTCCCGCAGGCGGTAAGGACGATCGCCCCGAGCAACTCGCACATGTACTCGAGCAGCTCGAGCGCATCTCTCCGAACTACGAGGCCATTCATCCGATGGGCGCGCGCGAGCCCGAAGAATGCGTGGCGCTTTTCACCAATGTCTTCCGAACGTTGCAGTACAACGTTCAATATCGTGTCCCGGGCTACCTCGAATGGCTTCGCGCGCAGGATCCACGCATCGCCTACGGCCAATATCGGCAGCAGCTTCAACTGGTTCAGCATTACCGGCCGCACGGCAGCCGGTTCGCGCTCAAAGATCCAACCCATTCGGTGTTCGTCGACACGATTCTCGAGCTCTTTCCCAACGCACGATTCGTGTTCACCCATCGCGACCCGGCGACGACGATGAGCTCGCTCTGCAGCCTCTACGCCTATACGCGCGCGCTCTTCAGCGACGACGTCGACCCGCAGGCGCTCGGGCCGGAGCTGCTCCACAGCTACCTTCCGGCTTCACTCGAAGTCGCCCTCCAGAAGGTCGATGCGCTTCCTCCAGGAAGGGTGGCCCACATGCGCCACGAAGATGTGCGCCGCGATCCAATCGCCACGATGGCCCAGGCGTATCGCGACCTCGGGATGGAGCTCAGCGAACCGGCTCGCGCAGCGATGGCGTCAATGGTCGATGCGGAGCATCGAAAGATTCGCGACGTGCACGTTCACAGCCCCGCGGGCTTTGGGCTCAGCGCCGACGAGATTCGAGAGCGCCTTGCCGGCTACTGCGAGCGCTTCGACCTATGAGCCCTCGGGCCGCTTGCTGAGCTTGGCTTTGGCGCCGGAGAACAGTCGCCGGAGCTTCACGCCCGCCCAGAGGAAGACGATGAGCAGCAGAACGAGCACGACCATGTTGAACCACGGGATGTACACGTAGTCCGGCTCGACCTCCTTCAACGAAAGGACGTTGGGGTACGAGTCGAAAATCGCCATGCGGACGCCGTAATAGGTAAGCAGCGCGGTCTCGTCGACCTCGTTCTTTGCGAGCTTCGAGGCCTCCGCGGCGATGTCACCCGCGTCCCATTTGAGGTACCAGCCGTTGTCCTCGTTGCGAAAGACGCGTGCCTTTTGCGTGTCCTGATCCGTCGCGTAGATGAACCGAACGTCGCGGCTCCGGTGATCGCCGGTGACAGGGTCCTTGGTGTCCATCCGCTTGACCTCGGTGCCCGTGATCAGGACCTTGGTCGCTCGCGGCATGAAATAGTAGAGCGTCCCTGCGAAGAGCAGGGCCACCAAGATCGCAAGCGCTATGCCTAGTTTTCGCATCGAGTTGGCTCCCAGGGCAGGAGTCATACGTCGCCCGAACGCCTGACGCTAGCCCTCGACCTCGAACGTCAGTCCGGCTGCGCGCAGGCGTTCGACGAGTCGCATGCCCATCGCGGATGCCGGTGTCAGAATGCCGCCCTCGGTCTCGAGCTCCTGGCCCTGCAGTGCGAGACAAAGCGCCGCTTCGGAGAGCATGACGGCTGTCGAGCCGTACCCAGGATCGCGCTTGTCGGCGACCGTGCCCCGCAGCGACTGACCGTGGCCAAGTGCCACGAACACCGTCTTGAAGCGGCCCTTGGCGCGAGCTTCGGCGTCTGGTCCTTCGCCCGGGGAAGGCAGGCGCTTCTCGACGAACGGACGGGTGAGCGGGATTGCCAGGGATGCCATGAACGCGACCACGCCGCCGGCGACCGAAACCGCGGCCGACCATCCCTTCGCGCCCTTGCCGGTGCCCATCACTTCGGAGTAGCGGAAATCCTGTCCCCAGGGCTGACCCAGCAATGCCTGGCTTCGCCGAACGATGCGCGTATTGATGGCCGCCATGATGAACGGGCCTGTCCACATATTGAAGTCCTTATCGAAGCGTGCGCCGGCCTGGTCTCCCTTGTCGGGGCCGCGCATGCCCTTGGGGTTGAGCGCATAGGGATTGCCGAGCAGTTTTCGCAAGCTTGGGTTCTCTTTGATTTCATCGACGATGTTCATCATGCTGGCGACGGTGCCGCCGCTGAACGCGCCCTTCATGTCGACCGCGGCCATCTTCACCTGGGTCGCGTACTTCCCGTGCCGTGCTTTGAACGCCTCCTGCACCATGAGCGCGCCGAGGTCCGATGGAATCGAGTCGTAGCCGCAACAGTGAACAATCCTCGCGCCGGTCTTCCGCGCCTCCTCGTGATGGGCGTCGATCATCGCGCGCACGAATTGGGTTTCGCCGGTGAGGTCGCAGTAGTCGGTCCCGTTGCGTACGCAGGAAGCGACGAGCTCGGCGCCGTACTTCGCGTAAGGCCCCACCGTGCTGATGAGCACCTCGGCCCTCGACGTAATCGCATCGAGCGATGCGACGTCGAAGCTGTCGCCCACCAAGATCGGAAGCTGCGGGGCGCCAATCTCGTTGGCGATCCCTTCGAGCTTCTCTTTGTTGCGGCCGGCGAGCGCGAGCCGCAGCCCGGTATCGCCGCCCAGGTAGTTGCGAACGAGGTAGTCGGCTACGAGGCGCCCGGTGAAGCCGGTCGCCCCCCAGAGCACGATATCGAAGTCACGCGAGCGATCGCGGTTGCGGGGGAGGTTGGTCATCGGAGGGTCATAGGGCAGCTGCAGTGCCAGTGCCAGTGCCAGCGTCAGCGTCAGCGACCGAGAGCGGGTGGAGGCTGGAATCCCCCGCGCACTTCGGCCAGCAGCTCCGCAAACCGGATCGTCGTCTTGTCACCCAGAAACGGACCCAGGATTTGGACGTTGACCGGGAGGCCCTCGGGCGTGACCCCTACAGGCGCGCTGGTTGCTGGCAAGAACGCGGCGCTGGCGAGCGCCACCCAGCACACGTGATCCATGTAAGGGCGCTTCTTTCCGTTGACCGTGAGCCTTCTCGAGAGAGGGTTGCCTCCGGTCTGATGTGGAAACGCCGTGACCGGGACGATCGGCGTCAGCAGGACATCGATGTCTTGGAAGAGCTCGCGGCATTGCCAGCGCAGCTTCGTGCGCCCTTCGTTCGCTCGGTTCC
This sequence comes from uncultured delta proteobacterium, assembly GCA_963712235.1. Classification (GTDB taxonomy): domain Bacteria; phylum Myxococcota_A; class Polyangia; order Polyangiales; family Houyiibacteriaceae; genus SG8-38. The sequence goes on along the minus strand of CAVQHC010000016.1, from coordinate 15,462 downwards.
ACTCGCTGTGAGACTGCAGCATCCCGCGCACGGCGCTCTTCGTGACGAGGTCGGTCGAGATCCCGAGGCGGTCGGCGAGCGCGTAGAAGGGCAACAGAGTACGCGCCATCGCGCGGAGCGGCAGCGGCATGTCTCCCCCGATGACCCCCAGCAGCAATTGAACGTACAACGGCACGATTCGGTCCAGGCGAAGCGGTGCGCCGATGTCCACGAGCTCGACGTGTGGCCGCAGCGCCTCGATCGTCGCCTCGAGCTGGTCCCGAACGCTGGCGTCGATGGGGCAGAGCGGGTCGTCCAGCCAGTACCCGACCCGGAACTCACTCAGACGATCGGCTCGCGACGCCGGTAGGTTGAGCGACCATCCATCGCGCATGAGCGTATCGGGGCCCGCGATCACATCGAGCGCCAGCTGCAGGTCGCCCGCCGTTCGTGCGAGCGGCCCCACCACCGCCAGGTCGGCCTCGCTCTTCGTTCCGGGCGGTCCCGGAATGTGCCCACGCCCCGGAACGATCCCGTACGAAGGCTTGTGCCCGTAGACCCCGCAATAGTGCGCAGGGGTTCGAATCGAGCCGCCGATGTCGCTGCCGATCTCTAGCGGGACGAAGCCCGCGGCAATCGCTGCGGCGGCCCCACCCGACGACCCACCGACGGTGCGTGCAATATTCCAGGGGTTGTTGGTGCGGCCATAGACCGTGTTGTAGGTCTGCCAGTCGCCGGCGTAGATGGGCAGGTTGGTTTTCCCGAGAATGATCGCGCCCGCCTCGACCGCGCGGTGAACCGCGACGGCATCTTCCTGGGGCACGTAATCGCGAAGCTCCGGTGCTCCCGAGGTCGTGACCAGACCTGCGGTTTCCAACGAGTCTTTGATCGTCATCGGCAGACCGTGCAGCAGGCCCAACGTGTTCCCGTTCGCGCGGGCGGCGTCGGCTACGCGCGCCGTCTCCCGGGCACGGTCGTAATCCGTTGCGACCACCGCGTTGAGCTCGGGGTTCAAGTCCTCGATGCGTGCGATGCAAGCGTCGACGAGCTCCAAGGAGCTGACCTCTCGCGTTCGAAGCGCCGCCAGGCACTCCGAGGCAGAGCGATGGCTCAACTCATCCATCGTGCCCTCATCGTGCCGCAGCGTACATCAAGGCCAATGCTCGCTGGCCGACTTTTTCGTTGGCCTCGAGCTTGCCTTGTTCTCCCCGCCGCGCGGGGTAGGGTCCGTCGAATGGGCGCCGAACCGGACAAGCGCGATGCGCTCAGGCAGTGGCTTCGTGGTCGGCTGACCGACGGGGACCAACCGAAGAAGGAGTGGCGCCAGCTCTTGGAGGCCACCTGGGATTACCTTCTGCTGGCGCCGGTTCACGACTTGATCGAAGCCAAGACAGCCAAGGCTGCGGCGGATGAGCTGATGGACGCGGAGCTCGTCACGGAGCTCGCGCGCCCCATCGTGGCGGCCGTCGCACCCGCGATCATCCAAGAGCTCAGGCGGGACGAGCGTCCGTTCGAACGCTTCTTGCCCGAAGACGCGCAGGCCAAGCTCCGAGAGGCGATCGCTCGACCCGGCTTGGTTCACCCCGACTGGGTTCGGGCGATGTTTCGCGGGGAAGCCGCCGAGGCCGTGCTCAACGACGCTCTCTATCGGGCGCTCAAGGACTTCTCCACCTTGCTACCGCGCTTGATGGTGAAGGTTTCGCCGATGGGGCGCCTTGGAGTGCTTGGCAGTGCGGGCGCCTTTGCCGAGAAGCTGATCGAGGACTTGGAGCGGCGGATCGAACCCGAGATCAAGTCGTTTCTGGCCGACCGGTCGGAGCAGATTCTGGAGCGTGCCGCCGAGTTCACCATCGACAGGCTCGATGATCCCGCTTCGATCGAGTTTCGCACCAACTTCATCAGGTTCGTGCTCTCGAAGTCTCCGGCCTTTTTTGTAGGAGTCGCGGACGACCAACTGCTCGAGGACATGGGAGCCATCGCAGAGCTGACCGCGCAACACGTCGTGGACATGCCCGAGCTACGTGCAGACATTCATGCCTGGATCGATCGTGCGTTGGACCACTCCGAGGGCATGAATCTTGGCGAGGCGCTTCATCTCGAGGGGATCGAGGCACGACCGCCCCTAGGCGCCTTGGCCGAGGCCACCTGGCCGGCGTTCAGGACGCTCCTCAGCAGCCCGCAGGCCCAGCATTGGATGGACACGCTCCTCGACGAGCTGCTCGACGAGTACGAACGCCTCGACCAGAGCTAGGGTTTCAGCGAACCCCAGACTCAGCGCCTGGGGTACACTCAGTGCGCCTGTGGCTTCAGCTTCTCCATGGCCTGGTCGACCGTGAAGCTGGCTGCTTTCTGGCGCGGCGGGAATTCCTTGAAGGTCTGTAGGAAGTTGCCGACGATGGCCTGCGCGCCGTAGAGCATGAAGGCGCGGTCGATCATCCAATCGTAGTACGTGTTCGACGTGATTTCAGCGCGCTCATAAGGATCACGGCGCAGATTGAAAATCAAAGGCACACGAAGCGGAACGAACGGGTCCATCCAAACCCGGAGCGTCCCCTCCGTCTTTTGCTCCATGAACACGGCCTTCCAGTCGTTGTAACGCACGGCCGTCAAATCACCATCATCGGAGAAGTAAAAGATTTCCTTGCGAGGTCCCTTGCTTTCCGCGCCGGTGAGGAAGGGCAAGAAGTTGTATCCGTCGAGGTGCACCCGAAAGCCCTTTTGGCGCCGCTTCTTCTTCTGCTTGAGCTTCTCTTTGATGTCCGGGTCGCCCACCATTGCGAGGATAGTCGGTAACCAGTCCATGTGGTGCATGACCTCGTTGGAGACCGAGCCGGCCTTGATCTTGCCAGGCCAGCGCACCATGGACGGGACGCGCCACCCGCCTTCCCAGTTGGTGTTCTTCTCGCCGCGGAACGGGGTCGCTGCGGCATCGGGCCAGGTGTTGTAGTGCGGGCCGTTGTCGGTGCTGTACATCACGAAGGTTTCGTCCGCGATCCCTAGCTTGTCGAGAAGGCCGAGGAGCTGCCCGACGTGCATGTCGTGCTCGACCATGCCATCGGCGTACTCATCCTGACCGGAGATGCCACGGTGCTCTGCTTTGACGTGGGTCCGGAAGTGCATTCGCGTTCCGTTCCACCAGACGAAGAACGGCTTCCCCGCCTTGTTTGCCTCTTCGATGAAGCGAATGGCGGCCGCGACGGTCTCGTCGTCGATCGTCTCCATGCGCTTCTTGGTGAGCGGTCCCGTATCCTCGATGCGGCCGTCGGCGTAGCTGTGAATCACCCCGCGCGGCCCGAACCGCTTTTTGAACTCGGGGTTCTTCGGGTAGTCGGGGTTTTCGGGCTCTTCCTCCGCGTTCAAGTGGTACAGGTTGCCGAGAAATTCGTCGAAGCCGTGATTGGTCGGGAGCATCGCGTCCTTGTCACCGAGGTGGTTCTTCCCGAACTGTCCCGTTGCGTAGCCATGGGGCTTGAGAAGCTCGGCGATGGTGGGGTCTTTGGGGCTCAGCCCCTGCTCGGCGCCGGGCATCCCGACTTTGCTCAGTCCCGTTCGAAAGACGCTCTGGCCGGTGATGAACGACGAGCGGCCCGCGGTGCAGCTCTGCTCGCCGTAGTAGTCGGTGAAGATCATTCCTTCGGCGGCGACGCGGTCGATGTTGGGGGTGCGGTAGCCGACCAGCCCCATGGTGTAAGCACTGATGTTCGATTGACCGATGTCATCGCCCCAGATGATGAGGATGTTGGGCTTGGTCCCCTTTTCTTCACTCTCCGCGGCCGCAGGAGATGCGGCGCTCAAGAACGCCAAGGCCAAAAGTGCAGAGGTCAGCTGTGCTCGTCTCATTCAGATATCTCCAATTTCGGTGGAAGCCCGAAAGCTAACGCCGCAGCATATTCAGGTCAATGGCAGCGGGCGACCTTGTCGCGACCGTGCCCCCGCGCGCTCTTAGCTCGCTTCCGGAGGCTCCGCTTCGGCGTGAGGAGGGACAAGCGTGGCTCGAGGCTCTTGCGTTGGTTCTTCGTGCGCGCGACAGCGGTTCAAATGGTACGCGATTCGCCAAGCATGGTAGGCGACCCGTCTTGCACCTCGTGCCGCGTCGAGACGTTCGACGCCTTCGATCGCGTCGAAATCCCCGGCGGCAACCCGCTCGAGCACCCGTTCGCGATACTCGCGGCCCTGGTCTTGAAGCGCTTGCCATGCGGCCTCGAGCCCTTCTTCGCGGACGCGTTCGTTCTCCGTGAACGAGCGCTTTTCGCACTTCGTTCATCGCCGGTTCGAGCTGCCTTGCGATGATTGCCAGCTCCGGATCCTCTCTCAGGGTGGCCCAACGGTCCGACTCCGCGCACCGATCAGCCATGCGGTCGAGGTGGTCGATCACGTGCATTGCGGACAAGTGCCGATGGTAGGTCCATCCTTGGTCGGGCGAGCTGCGAATGCTTTGCGCGTAGTCTCGCGTTTCGCTCGAGGCTTGCCGCAGTTGCGCGACACGTGCATCTGCGCCGTGCGCCCGGGTCACCGACAGCAGTTGCAGCACCATCTCGAGTGTGCCGGCCGTCAGGTCCGCAAGTGTCGTGCCGAGCGCGTCAATGGCAGCGGCGGGCGAATCGCGAAGGCTCCTGTCGAGGCTCTGAGTAAACGGTGTGGCCTTGATCGGCACGAGCCGAACCAACAGCCCCGCAAATTTGGCTGAGAACGGCAGAGCCACACTCACGCCAAGGACGTTGAAGAAAGTGTGAAACCCGACTAGGACGAGCTCTGGCTCGGAAGCAAGCAGCCGCGGCGCAAATCGTTCGAGCGCATGCATGAACGGGACGAGAATCAAGAACGCTCCGATGCCGGTGAACACGTTGTACATGGCATGCGCGTAGCCGGTACGCTTTGCATGGACCGACCCGCCAACGGTCGCGAGGACAGCGGTGACCGTGGTGCCGATGTCCATCCCAATGACTGCCGCAGCGGCCTGCTGTACCGTCATGGCGGACGCGTTTACCGCGGCCAAGGCCATCGCCACACCTGCACTAGAGGATTGCGTCAGGATCGTGAAGCCGATGCCGAATACGACGAGGAGCAGCCGCCCGGTCCAGGTGTCGCCGGGAAAGCTCTCTGGCGTAAGGATGCCGACGAAACCACCCATGCCTTGTTGCAAGAGCGAGATGCCTACGAAGATCAGGCCGAAACCCGCCACTGCGAAGCCGGCCGCCGAAGCACGACCGCGCGCGAAGAGGCGAATGAGTGCGCCGACCAGCACGATCGGGCATCGCCGCGGTGCCGAGCTCGAGCTTGAATCCGAGCAATGCCACCAGCCAACCTGTCATCGTCGTGCCGACGTTTGCGCCGAGAACGATGCCGAGCGCTTGAGGGAAGGTGAGCAGGCCGGCGCCGACGAATCCCACCGCCGCGACGGTGGTCGCGCTGGACGACTGCACCACGGCGGTGGTGACCGCGCCGGTCATCGCGCCGGACAATGGGCTCCGGGTGAAACGGCTCAGCAGGCGGCGCAACGCACGGCCCGCGAGGGCGCGCAGGCCGTCGGTGAGCACCGTCATTCCCAGCAGGAACAGGCCCAATCCGCCCAGGCAGAGAAGAACACTGCCGATCATGTTTGGGAGTCTACTCTAACCGCGAGAGCGCGCCCCTCACCGTGACCGGAAGCTCCAAACCTCGCCGGCCGTGAAGTTGATCGCCGTGCCCTCCGCGATGCCCACGATGTTGGCGATTTCGTAGTCCACGCTCAGCGGGGCTTCTCGTAGATGGTCACGCCGCCCACGACCGTTTGGTCGATCTCGATATCACGCAGATCCCCTTCGTCGAATGGATTCTTCGACAGGATCACCAGGTCGGCGAGCTTACCGGGTTCAATCGAACCGAGCTGTTCCTCGAGCCGCAGCTGCCAGGCCGCGTCGGAGGTCATCGCGCGAAGGGCCTGTTCGACGGAGATGCGTTCGTCGGGGCCCAGGACTTCACCGCTCGAGGTTTCACGCGCGACAGGCGTCCAGAGCTGCAGCATCGAGTCGATCGGAACGATGGGCGTATCGAGATGAGTCGTGAACGGAATCTCCAAGGCCGCCGCGCTTGCTGCCGGGCTGATTCGGGCAGCGCGCTCGGGGCCGAGAAAGATGTCACGGTGCCGGTCGCCCCAGTAGAAGACATGCGCGCTGAAGAAGCTCGGGGTCGCGCCGAGTCTTTTCATCCGTTCGAGTTGGTCGGGGCGCGCCATCTGCGCATGCACCAGAACCGGCCGAGCGTCTTTTGCGGGACAGGCTCCGAGCGCCGCTTCCCAGGCATCGAGGAACTGATCGATCGCCGCATCCCCGTTGCCGTGCACCGCGACCTGCTGACCCGAGCAATGAATCGCTTTGACCTGCGCGTTCAGCGTGTCGGCATCGATGTTCGGATAGCCGCGGTAGTCCGCTTGGTGCTCGCCGGGTCGATAGTAGGGTTCACCGAGAAAGCCGGTGTATCCCTGGATCGATCCGTCGCCCACGAACTTCGCGGCGCCGATGTACACGCGCTCGCTTGCGTACGGCCCGAGATCCAGCGTGCCTTCCGCCACCTCGAGGCCGAGTCTCGTCCTTCGGCCAGATCACCAGTCGCTGCGGAATGAGACCGAGCTTCGAGCCGCCGCTCATTCCTTTGATCTGTACGAGGGTCGCGAGTCCGTTCTGAACCGTCGTGAACCCCTGCGCGGCATAGAGTGCAGCGGCCGAGCGGACGACGGCGATCTGTTGGAGCGGCGGCATGTTGAGCGCCTCCAACTGTAGGGGGCGCGAGGCGGTCTCGAGGAGCAGGCCGGTGGGCTCCCCGGTGTCCGCGTCCTTGCGGATTTCTCCGCCTGGCGGGTCCGGCGTCTCCGCCGTGATGTCAAAGCGTTCGAGGGCGAGGGAATTCACGACCGCCATGTGCGCCGAGATGTGCATGGCGAGGATCGGCCGGGTCGTAGACACGCTGTCGAGATCTTCGCGCGTGAAGTGTCGCTGCTCCTCGAGCATCGTGTCGTCGTAGCCAAAACCGATCAGCCAACCGTCTCCTGGCTGGTTCGCGTTGGTCTGCCTGAGCGCCTCGAGCGCCTCCGGGATCGTCTTAACGGTGCCGATGGGAGGACTGTTCAAGTCGGCTGCCACCGCGACGAGCCCGGCTCCTGGGAAATGGCCGTGCGCTTCGATGAACCCAGGGACGACCGTCCGCCCCTCGAGGTCGAACACGACGTCTGCGTTTGGCAGCCAACGCTCCACGTCTTCGTCATCGCCCACCGCCACGATGCGATCGTCTTTAATGACGATCGCGGTCGCTTGTTTTCCCTCCGCGTCCATCGTGAGGATCCGCCCGTTGGTCCAGACCTGAAGCCCAGGCGGTGAGGGATGGAGTCGCAGCCAGGCGAGGCCCCCGACCACGACGACGAGAGCCACAACGAGCGACGAGGGCCCAGGCGATTCCCCGGATGATGTTCTTCACGGTGCCGATGCTACGCCCCAGGAAGCCGTTGTCGCAACGCCTCGTTGTGAGGTCGATGACATTGGCGATCTGGCTTCGTCGGCCACGAATGTCGATTTTTTGAATGCAAAATCCGAAGTTTTCGGCGACCATCGACCTTTCCCGTCGTCGCAAAGGAGAAGACCCATCTCCAGGTCTAGGCCATTGTCGCTCGTGTTGCTCGCTGGTTGGTTGATCTTCGGTGGTCTCCCCACAGCAGCCTACGCGTCGGACCTGCCTGAAGCCGACGCAACGATTCTGGGCTACTGGCAGCGCGGAGAGGGCGAAGCGATCATCGAGGTCAGACGGCAAGCCGATGGCTACCAGCGGCGATCATCGTGACGCAGCGAGCGCCGGCCGAAAACCGTCGGCATCGAAGTGTTTCGCGAGCTCCGGTACGACGAAGAAGCCGGCGCCTGGCGTGGCCGGGCGTACTCGATCAAGCGCAAGCGCGAAGTCCCGATCGACATCGAGGTCCCTCAGGCCGACAGGCTCGAGCTGACCGCGCACATCCTGATCTTCAAGAAGCGCGTTCAGTTCAGACGGATACCGGACGCGCAGGTCTCGGGCCTTCAGCTCGCGGAGCGCTGAAGAGCTTTCGAGGGGGAAGAGCCCGTCGAGCGGATGGACGCAGATCGTGGAGAAGGAATACGGCTTCAAGCCTGGCTTCGTCATGAAGATGCAGGAGCCGCAGCGCTGACCTGGTCAGAACATCACGGCCACCCCGCTCCTAGCCTCGCTGCTACAGGACGACGACCACGCGACCCGGCCCGCGACGCTCTTCGATGAAGGCGTGCGCCTCGGCAACGTCCTCGATCGCAAAGCGCGCGCCAACCGGCAGGCCGACCCAGCCTTGCTTTATCGCCGCGCTCAAGTCATTCGCCGCCTCGCGCTTGGCTTCGAGCGGGAAGTCGTCGCTGCCGACGAAGAACACACGGACGTTCTTGAACACCAGGGGCCAGAAAGGAATCGTCGCCTCCGGCGCGTTGCTCGCGTACGCGCCAATCGATCCGCCGAGCTTGAGCATTTGTTCGTCGACGCCGATATTGGACGCGAACGCTACCTCGACGATGTGGTCGACGCCGTCCGGCGCGAGAGCCGTCACCGCCTCGACGATCTCACCCCCCGACTGCACCACGTGGTGCGCACCGGCTTCTTTCGCCGCGTCCGACTGGGAAGCTCGCTGCACCGTGGCGATGACGGTAGCGCCAGCGAGATGCGCAAGCCGCACGGCGCAGGCACCGACGGCCCCTGCACCGCCTTGAACGAGAACGGTGCGCCCTTCGACCGAGCCGCCCGCATGAATCGCCCGATGTGCGGTGAGACCGGGAATCCCGAGCAGCGCGCCCTGCTCGAAGCTCGCGTTCGCTGGGAGCTCGGACACCTGCGATTCCGGAACGACGCAAAGCTCGGCGGCGGTCCCAAACGGTCGATAGCTCTGGGCGCCAAAGCACCAGACGCGCTTCCCAATCCACCGAAGGTCGACGCCGTCCCCGACTTGGTCGACGGTTCCTGCTCCATCGCTGTGCGGCACGACGCGCGGGTAGGGCATCCCAACCCCAAACGTGTCCTGTCGTTTTTTCACATCGCCCGGATTCACCCCCGAGGCCACCACACGAATCCGCAGCTCACCGGGGCCCGGAGTCGGTTCGGGCATCTCCCCAACGACTAGCGACTCACTCGGGGGCCCCTGCTTTTCGTACCACGCCGCTCGCATCTGCTCCTCCGATGAGCAGCGACGGTATCACGAAGGTCGAGGTGGGTGGCTCAGAGCGGCCGGGAAACCCAGCCGTGCTTCCACATCCAAAGCAAGAGCCGCTCTCGCAGGACCATCCAGGTCGAGTGGCTTGGGGGATGAGCTCGGGGCATGGCCCCGCTAGGAAGCAAAAGACATGCCGCTCGTTTTCGCGGTCGATCGGGGCAAGCTCGGTGCCGTGTGTGACCATGAGGCACAATCCCTGTGGCTCGATTGGCACAGCCTGAGCAAACGGCCAGCTCTCGTCCCGCCCTCTGTGATAGCTTCGCACGATGCCATTTCTCGTCGGTTGCTTGGCTCTGGGCACGCCGCGCTTCGCCATCGTCTTGGTCGTCATCTTCAGCGACTATATCGGGACGGCGTACGAGTCGACGATCTGGCCGCTGCTCGGGTTCTTCTTCATGCCGCTGACGACGCTGTCCTATGCGTTCGCGATCCACAGCAACGGCTCGGTCGACGGCATGTACCTGGTCCTCGTCGTCGTGACGGTGCTCCTCGATCTCGGCCTGGTCGGCGCGGGCTCGCAGACCAAGTGGAGGGATTGAGGCCGCGTCGGTCGCGGCGACTTGCTCGTCCGCCAAGTGAGTACCATCACCTGCCATGTCTCAGATCTTCATCGATAGTCGGTTCAACGGGCCTCCCGATTCGGGAAACGGTGGCTACGTGTGTGGTTTGCTCGCGAATGCGATCGATGGGCCGGCCATCTCGACGCTACGAAAGCCCCCGCCGCTCGGGCGGGAGCTCCTCCTGCAAACGTCCGCAGAAGGCAGTGTCGTCTTACGAGACGGGGACACGGTCATCGGGGAAGCAGTCTCCAAACCCTTGAGTCTTGCGTTGCCCGAGCCGCTGTCGTTCGATGAGGCAGTCGAGGCAAGCAAGCGCTATGTGGGGTTCCAGTCGCACATCTTCCCGACCTGCTTTGTCTGCGGGCCTGGGCGGCCTCTCGACGATGGGATGCGGCTGTACCCAGGGGAGATTCCGGAACGCTCGATCGTCGCGACACCGTGGACACCGGATGCCTCGATGCCCAACGAAAACAATGGCATCCGAGACGAAATCCTCTGGGCTGCGCTCGACTGCACGAGTTTTTTCCCCCACTACCCCGCAAAGGCTGTGCTGGGCCGGCTGCACGCCCAAATCCTTCGCGAAACCAGAGTTGGTGATCGTTACGTGGTCGTCGGCTGGAAGGTCGGCAGTGAAGGTCGAAAGCTCTGGTCGGGCACCGCGGTCTTCGATGAAGACGGAAACGCCTGCGCCTCGGCATTGGCCACATGGATCCAACTCCAACCCGACCAAGCGGGCTTTCGTGTGGAGACAGCTGGGTGAGTGGAAGCGGCTTCCAAAGAAAAGCCCGGCCGAAGCCAGCCTTGGTACACGCCACATACAAGAAGGCCCCGAGACCTATTGTCTGATCTCGGGGCCGGCGTCCCCACGGAGGTTTGAACTCCGGTTACCGGCGTGAAAGGCCGGGGTCCTGGGCCACTAGACGATGGGGACAATAAGCAAGAGAGGCTTGCGCCTCTAGGGTGGGCCGTCAGGGATTCGAACCCTGGACCGTCGGATTAAAAGTCCGCTGCTCTACCAACTGAGCTAACAGCCCAAGTACCCGAAATCCCAGTAGTATTTTCATTGATTCCCCATCGCTTTCCGTGGCCCGTGTGCCACTTCGTGTGCCGAATGGAGGAAATCGCTCGTTCATTACCTCGTGTGCGTCGTCGATCTGCGGGTGATGTACCGACTCGCGCGGTGCTCGTCGGTGCGGCCCGCCATATACGCCAAACCGCTCAAATGTCCACTCTTTCAGGCAACATCGCCGGAGGCAGCGTGGCGAAAATCCCGGATATCCGGGGACTTTCGATGGTCCCGATGTTCACAGCTCGCGCCATTCTCTCGGCCTCGTGCCGCTAGCGCAGCGTACGCGCGGTCCGACGGCCCGGAACAGGAATCCATCGGGCGCTACGTTTCGCCAAACGGCTCACTACGCACCCGATGCCTCACTCAAAGCCTTTGCTAGTAGCTCCTCGAGCTGAAGCTGAGCTGCCCACTGATGCAAGTAGTCCATGTCGAGCCGCCCCTGTTGCACTTCCAAGACTCCGAGCAGGTCTCCCCACTGACGCTCTGAAATACTTCCGCCGCGGCGATACCAGTCTAGCTTCTGAAGTACTACGTCTTCAGGTGCGGCGACCACGAACCGATGACCAGCTTCGGTGGTAACTTCCTGGGCGCGCTTCAGCTCGGACACACTCAGTGGGCTTGTTCGCCGAACGAAGATATCGACCTTGAGCGCGATATTGAGTTCAATGAGATTGAATGAGTCTTCTAGTTCGATGGACTGCCTGACTCTGTCGCGATCCACATAGAAGTCCTGCTCAATCGCCGCTACGAACGCGTCGAGGTCTTCGAGTCGGAGTTCAGCGACGAGGTCGATGTCCATCGTCGATCGAGGGAAGCCATGTAACGAGGAGGCTACCGACCCGCCAATCGCGTAGGGGATTTCAAGGTTTTCGAAGACCCGTGCGATTCGATCGGCGACGGCGAGCGACTCGCTGAACGTCCATTGGGTCACTGGTCGGGATCCCAGTCGAAGACTTTTCGCATCGTTTCGCGGTCGAGCCACATGGAGGCGAGTCGATATCGAATTTCCTCTTCGCATGCGTTCGGATAGCGCATGCGGATCCCCGTTCGGGCTAGCTCTTCAACAGATCGATTCAGCGCCTCCAGACGAGCCAGTTTTTGGGCTGGCGTCATTTGACGCAGCGCCGCGACCATTACGTGACGTGCTTCGGGGGAGGTGTCCTGCTCAAACGGGCGCACTGCGGGATTGTAACATGAGTAACGCTCCCTTCGACGGCTCTCTTACCCCATTGGGCCCATTCGGGCTCCGAATCGCGCGGTACTAGGTGTTATGCCGCGCGGCTGTTTCGCCTAACTGCATCTCCACTCCGTCTCCCTGCATCTCACGAATCCCTTTCTTCGTTGCAATGGCCTCGTTCCCGCTCTCGTCGCTGTAGGAGTCGAATCGCTCGAGCGTCGCGGTGTGCGGCGCGACTGGCAACGAAATGACGCCACGTGCTCGGTGATGCGCTTGGTTTGCAAGGCGAAGCTCCGCATTCAGCACACGCCCCGTGCAACTTTTCGGGGCCCAAAACCGAGTACAGGGTACTGGAAAGGAACTTTCGATATGGACGACGAACGTCGATCAGAGAGAAGTCGAGACGTGAGCGGCCCGCGGCTGGCACACCGTGTGCCGAAAGCGTCATTCGGTGGCGCTACAGGACCGCTGCTGACCGCGCTCTTCCCCGAAACGATTGAACAAACCTGCCCTCGGAGCCTCTTGCTGCGGATTAAAAGTCCGCTGCTCTACCAACTGAGCTAACAGCCCAAGTACCCGAAATCCCGTCAGTATTTTAATCGATTCCCATCGCTCTCCGTGACCCACTTCGTGTGCTGAATGGAGGAAATCGCTCGTTCGTTACCTCGTGTGCGTCGTCGATCTGCGGGCGATGTACCGACTCGCGCAGTGCTCGTCGGTGCGGCCCGCCATATACGCCAAGTCGCCAAAATGTCCACTCTGGAAGCCGCAGCCATTGGTCGCCGCATGCGAGAATGCCCCCGGTATCGAGGGATTTGGCGCTGTCGAGGTCACGGCAGCGTCCAGTTTCCGCACACGGCGACGGAGGGGCGCTCGATCGCCCCAACGCTCCAGGACCGGGGCCGTGTCGTCCCCTGGTGCCGCTGGAACAGCGTACGCGGGGTCCGATGAGCCAGACCCCATCGAATCCACGCCCCTCTACGGCTGGCGAATCCGATCCTTGCAATGATCAGGATCGCGGGAGCTATGACAGAGGGCGAGAACCGTTGCCGTGCCGTCTTCGTCCCAACTCGTCGAGAAGTGCACGGCCCAGCGCGTCGCGCTGCTCCTCGTACCAGCGCGACCCAACCGGTCAAAGCTCGAGCAGGTTTGACCATCACCTCGCTGCGCGACCGGCAGATCGAGTGTCGTGCGTACGCCGACCGGCACGGCGTCGACGTGCCCGAGGCAAGCGACTGGTGCTGGCCGTATTAACCACAGGAATCTACAGCGGTAACCTGACAGTCATCGTGCGCCAGCGAATTTTCGTTCGAGCAGTTTGCTGGCGAAACCGCCGCGACTGTACTTGTTGATCCCGGCCAGCGAATAGTCTGCGCCAGTTGCGATGGCGCGTGCGGCCAGCAAACCACTTTTGACAGCCGGACCGATACCCTCGCACATGTCACGCGTCGCGAGACCGACAGAATCGCCGACGATATATGCATTGCGATCACTCACGCCATTGACATTGCCGCGCAGGAAGTAGCTGTAGCCCGTGGGATGATATTGATCGTAACGGACCAGGCCGCGCCTCTGCAGTTTGTCGACGAACTTACCCCAATATTTCCGAACGTTGCCACCCTGCTGCTTCAGTCGCTCCGCCATAGCTCCCAGGCCGACGTTGATGTATCCGTTCTCCTTGGGCACGCACCACGCATACCCCGGCAAGCCGTCATCGAAAAACCAGAGGTGGCAGGCCGGGTCTTTCCAGTCATACGCGAATTCCTGCTCGTATGTCGCCGTCTGCAACGCACGGCTGCGCGCATTGCGTTCGCGGAAGAACGCCCGGTAGACCGGGCAGGCGGTGCCGCCCGCACCGACCAGGTACTTGCAGCGGAATGCACCGTCGACGATGTAGTCGCCGCGGTCCCTGCGGATCTCACGCACCTTGTGTTGCAGCACCGTGGCGCCGGCGCGTTGCAACAGGAAATCGTCGAATTCGAAACGGCGGATCGAATACTGGCGGGATTTGGGCCTGGCCGTGAGCGCCTTCCAGTGCAGGTGGAGCTCATCGAACATCATGATTCTCAACGGATAGTCGTTCGGATCAAGCTCGAGATCCGCCATAGCCTCGGGCGTGACCCAGCCCGCACACAGCTTGCTGCGCGGGAAAGCCGCCCGATCCAGCACCAGAACATCGAGCCCCGCATCGCGAAGTTTCCAGGCGCAGGTCGAGCCCGCGGGGCCGCCGCCTATCACAATGGCATCGGCCGCTTTCACGTCAATGCTTCCCCGACGTCTCCGGATACTGGTATTCGCGTGTCCAAGGCACGTTGTTATTGCCGCGCGGCGTGAAGACGACCTGGTATAGCTGCAGCGTGCCCGACTGGAAGCCCGCCGATGAACCGGCCAGGTACAGGCGCCACATGCGCACAAATTCCTCGTCATACATGTCCGCGACTTTGTCAGCCACGACTTCGAAGTTCTGCAACCAGCTTGCGCAGGTGCGCGCGTAGTGCGGGCGCAGGTTCTCGATGTCGATAATCGAAAACTTGGGCGGTTCGAAGACCGACATCATTTCGCTGAGGCTGGGAATGTGGCCGCCCGGGAAGACACGTTTGACGATCCATGGATCCGTCTTGTCTGGATAGCTCCGCCCGATCGAATGGATCAGTCCGAATCCTTCGGGCTTGAGGCTACGTTTGATGAGCGCGCCCAGCGTTCTGAAGTTGGCTAACCCGACATGCTCCAACATGCCAACCGAAACGAATGCGTCACAGCGTTGGTCGACCATTCGGTAGTCGTCCTCGACGAACGTCACGCGGCCGTCCAGGTTCTTGGCAGCCGCCCTCTCCCTCGCGAAAGCAACCTGCTCTTTGGAATTGTTGTAAGCGATCACGTCGACACCCGTAGTGCTCGGCCATGTGTATCGCCAACGCACCCCAGCCGCAGCCCGCCTCGATGACCTTCTGCCCGGGTTGCAGTTCCAGCTTCCGGCATACGTGGTCGAGTTTGGCGACCTGGGCCTCGGCCAGCGTCGCGGCGGGTGTGTCGTAGTAAGCACACGTATATACCATACGTTCGTCTAGCCACAGTTTGTAGAAGTCATTGCCAAGGTCGTAGTGGTGGCGAACGTTGTGCCGGGAACGGTCCGGCGAGTTGACTCGCAGCGCGTACAGCAAGGATCGAATCTTAGGGCCGTAGTAACCGCCATCGTATTTCTGCGTCGTGGCCGCAGTGACTTCATTGGCAAACGCCAGCATGTCGCCGTGGATCTCGATCAGTCCCTTGGTATAGCATTCGCCAAAGCCCACGGACGGAGATCGCAAAAGTCAGGCTGCCCGCCGCTCGCGAAACTCCATGCACGCCACTGGGCGCGCGTCCGTTACCGGGAACTCATCGCCGTTCCACAGCCGGATCGAGATACGAGGATCGCCGATGCGATGCATGATCCAGAGGATCAGCGAAC
>CAVQHC010000015.1:0-149811 GCA_963712235.1 uncultured delta proteobacterium | reverse complement strand
TCGGAGGGGACCGCGAAACCTTCGATTTCACGGACCCGGACAATTATCTTCGCGTCGACAACGACGTCTGGCGCTACGCGCTGCCGACGCCCTAGCCTTTCCCGGCCTGCCCAGGTTTCGCGCAATCCGCGAAGACTGGGGTATCGTCGATCTCGATGGGGGTCGAGCCGGAGGGTCACGTACGGATTTGGGAACGCTATGGGCTGGCCGCCATCTTGTTGGTGTTTGCAGCGATCTACGCGCGGTCCGTGACGTTTGATTTCGTCTGGGACGACGTTGAAGCGATCCGTGACAACCCAATCTACGCGGGGCCGCTGCTCGACGGCCTCGACGCGACCCAGCACGACCACCTGGACCCTGCGCTGCGGAAACTCTCCGGAATGAAACCGGCGCACGACAGCTATCGGCCCCTCCTCTACCTCTCGTACCGATCAGACGTGGCCCTTTGCGGCACGAGTCCGCGAGGCATGCACCTCCACAATCTGATCCTCGCGCTCCTGTCGATTGTGGCGTTCTACTTCGTTGCAACGCGCTGGCTGATTTCCGAGCGCTCTGCGCTGATCGCGACCGCTATCTTCGCCTTGCACCCCTTGCAAGTGGAGAGCGTCGCCTATGTTTCAGGCCGCGGTGACCTCCTGGCCGGACTCTTCGCCTTGCTCGCGGTTGCGTCCGCCCTGCAGTTCGAGCAGGCCGGGAGCCGGGGACGAAGAGCGCTCTGGCTGGTGGCAAGCACGGCCTGCCTCTTGGCTTCGCTGCTTTCGAAGGAAGCCTACCTCGGCCTGCCGATCGCTCTTGCTGGCGTCGCGTTCGCCCGGGGCAGGCTTCGCGCGCAACGCACCGTGCTCGCCACATGGATCGCCGCGATTGTGGCCTATCTCGCGCTTCGTTTCGCGGTCGGGGGCGTCGCAGAAGGCGGAGCCGGCGCGCTTGCTCTCGTTGCCCTGCCTGGCGTGTTCCTGCGCTATCTCCAAATCGCCCTGCTTCCCTTCGATCTCTCGACCGAACGGCTCTACGACGGCAGCTACGTGCTTCCAGGCTGGCTTGCGCTCGGGGCGCTCGCCGCGTGGGCCTTGGTCGGCCTGCGCCGCGGCTGGTCTCAGACGTCGCGTACGGTCGCAAGCGGCCTCTTGTGGATGCTGGTGCTGCTCGGACCTTCGGTGGTGGTGGTCGTCGTGATGAACGTCGTCGCCGACCGGTACAGCTACCTTCCACTCGGAGGATTCGCGGTCGCCTTCTCCGCTCTGCTAAGCGCCGCCGCGAGCCGGTCCAACAAGCTACGCACGATGCTCGGCTTCGCCGGTTTTCTCTGGGCCGCCATGTGCGTTGCGGTCACCGTCGTGCAGGTGGGCACCTGGAAAGACAATCGAACTTTGTACGGCCACGCGGTGGCGACCGCGCCCCAGAGCTCCATGGCGCACTATCGGCTCGGCCATAGCTACGCCAAAGAGGGGCAGTGGCCACAGGCGATCGCCCTGTTCGAGCGCGCCGTCGCGCTTCAGCCCTCGAATCTGAGAGCCCTCAACAACCTCGGCGTCGCCTACCTGAACACCGGAAAATACGAGGAAGCCGCGCGCACGTTCGACCGGGCTCTTGCAGAGAGTGGACAGATGCACTTCCGTGCCTGGTACAATCTAGGGGTGGCCCAGATGAACATGGGAGAACGTGAGGCGGCGTGCGCTAGCGTCGAGCGAGCGCTGCAGATCAACCCGAGCTACGCGGCAGCCGCTGCGTTTCAGCGCGCGAGCTGCCAGCAGAGGAATTGATGTCGGTCGACGTGAGTTTCGTGCTGCCAAGCTACCGAGGCGCCGACGTCGCCCGCCGGCACGTGCCTTTGCTCCTCGAATACCTGCGCACCGTCGGGCTGAATTACGAGGTCATCTTGGTCGACGACGGAAGCAAGGACGGCGGCGAAACCCAGCGGGTCGCCGCAGGCTTGGGCTGCCGCTACCTCGAAAATCCAAAGAACCAAGGCAAGGGTGCCGCGGTTCGCCGGGGCATGCTCGCTGCCACCGGACGCTACCGCTTCTACACGGACATCGACGTTCCCTACGAGCTCTCGAACATCGAGGCGATGCTCTGGTATCTCGATTTCAAAGAGTTTCATTTCGTCGCTGGGGATCGGACACTGGACGAATCCAGCTACTATCTGCACGTGCCCTGGTTTCGTCGCGCAGCCAGTCACGTGTATTCGACCGTCGTCGGGCGACTGGTGGCAGGAGGCTGGTTCGACACCCAGTGCGGGCTCAAAGGTTTTCGGGATCACGTCGCCGAAGATCTGTTCAGCGTCGGGCGCATCAACCGCTTCGCATTCGACGTCGAGCTCTTCTACATCGCGCTCAAACGAAACTACGACATCAAGCGGCTGCCGGTGCGTCTGCGCTGCAACGAAACGTCGACCGTCAACGTTCTTCGAGACGGCGCCGCCATGGTGCGCGATCTCGGCGCCATCCGACTCAACCAGCTGTTCGGTCGCTATCGCCCGCTTTTGCCCGTCCAGCGGACGATCGACAGCTCGCCCCGTGCCAACGCGGCGCCAGGCAAGGTGACCCTTCATGACCGCTAGCGAACGGCGGCTGGGCGACGCCATCCAAATCCCCGGCAACTACCAGTTCCAAGCGGCGTTCGCGGGGAGCGCACCTCAGCGGTTTTGGCACCAGACCCGGTTCGAAGTCTGCCTCGACATGCTCGGGGCAGGCCCTGGGATGCGCGTGCTCGACGTCGGCTGCGGGTCCGGCGTGTTTGCGGACATGGTCGCCGCAGTCGGCGGCACCGAGGTCACGGCGGTGGACGGCAACCGTGAGGCCATTTCCTTCGCCCAGGAGCAGTTCCGCCGTTCGAATCTGAGTTTTCGTCACGGCCTAGTCGACGAGCTCGCCTTCGAGGGCGCGAGCTTCGAGCGGATCTCCTGCCTCGAGGTGATCGAGCACATCCATCCCGAACAGGGGCGCGCGGTCCTGCGGACCTTCCATCGACTCCTGGCTCCGGGGGGCCGGCTCGTGATTTCCACACCGAACATGCACAGCTATTGGCCCGCGCTCGAGTGGTCCCTCGATCGCCTCCGCCTCGTCCCTACGATGGAAGGCGAGCAACACGTTGCCGGATATCACCCGCGCTCGCTTCGAGCGCTCGGCGAGGAGACCGGCTTCCGCCTGCTCTCGACCCGCACCCTCTTCGTGCTCTCCCCCTGGCTCGCGCTCGCAAACTGGCGTCTAGCCAAGGCCCTGCACCGGCTCGAGGGAGCAAACCCCATGCACTTCGGCACCCTCCTGGTGCAGCGCTTCGAACGGGCCTGAGTTGACGCGCAAGCGCCGGGGGCGTTAACTCCCTTCATGACCAACGTCAGCGTCCTCGGAGCCGGGGCATTCGGCACTTCGCTCGCCCTCTATTCCCATCACCTGGGTCACCAGACGCGCATCTGGGCCTACGACGAGGGGCTCCCCGAACGGGTCGCCGCCAAAGGCGAGAATACCGCCTATCTTCCGGGCTTCCCGACGCCCAAGGACCTGCTCTTCACCAACGACATGGCCACGGCTTTGGAAGGGGCCGACTTGGTGTTGCTGGTGGTGCCGTCGGGCTTCATGCGTGGCGTCTCGGCCCAGGCCGCGCCACACCTGCCGCCCGGAGCGCTCGTCACTTCCACCGCAAAGGGCATCGAGCAAGAGACCCTCGCGCTGATGAGCGACGTGCTCGCGGACACCATTCCCGACCATGCGCCGACCGCAACGTATCTGTCCGGCCCAAGTTTCGCCAAAGACATCGCTTCGCAGTTGCCTGCGGACGTGAGCCTTGCTGCCGCGGATATCGAAACGGCACGGGGCGTCCAAGAGATCCTCCATTCGCCGCTTCTTCGAGTCTACGCAAGCGCCGACGTCGTGGGGGTTCAGCTCGGTGGCGCTTTGAAAAACGTCATCGCCGTAGCCTGCGGCGCCGCGGATGGATTGGGCCTCGGCGCCTCGACCGTAGCCTCCCTGATGACCCGCGGCCTCGCGGAGCTCGCGCGCTTGGGCGTGGCGCTCGGCGCGAACCCGCTGACCTTTCTCGGCCTCGCGGGGGTCGGTGACCTGAGCCTCACCTGCAACGGCGAGCTCTCGCGAAACCGTCAACTCGGCCTGCAGCTCGCCAGCGGCAAGACCGCGCGCGAGATCGTCACGTCCCAAAAAGCGGTGGCGGAAGGCTATCGCACCTCGATGGCCGTTCACCAGCTCGCCGCACGGGAGGGCGTGGAGATGCCGATCTCCGAAGCGGTTTACAAAGTCTGCCACGAGGGCGCTTCGCTTCCCGAAGAGGCGACGCGCCTGATGGGCCGCGAGCGCAAGGACGAGCTCGCCGGGATCTTCATGACGGCTGAGGCAAGAGCCTAGCGGGCGAACGAAGGGGTGAAGCCAGCCCTCAGGGGTTCATCTCGTATTCGTCGCGAAGGTCGTACACTTCGCTCCAGATGCGCTGATAGCGCGCCTCGTCGAACACCGGCTTGCGGATCATCTTCTGGCAGGCCGACATCTGGATTTCGCTGCTCGATGGCTTGGAGTAGAGGCTCAGGGCGTGGCGCGAGAAGTCGCGGACCATGAAGTCGAAGATCTGGTCGATCAGATCATCGGAGATGTCGTAGGTCTTCGCGTTCTCCAAGATGAGCTGGCCGTAGACCACCAGCGCGAAGATCTCACCGCCGGCGAGCAGGAAGTCGATGTCTTTTCGTTGACCTTCATCGGGCGGGGCCGCGAACAGCATCTCTTTGAAAGCTGCAATCTGCTCGCGAAATACCGCAAGATTCGGAGTATCTCGGCTCGCATAGGCGATGTTGTAGTCGTGGAATCGAATCTTCCCGAGGCCTTTGGTGGGGCCCTGGTCGAAGAGGAAATCGTCGTTGGCGGCCTGGTTCTGCTGCGGCACTTCGGTGTAGTCGGCGGGCGCGAAGAAGTAGTTCGCCATGAACTTCACGATGAGCGCGATATTCACGTGCACCGTGCCTTCGAGCTTCGGCAAGGCGCGAATGTCGACGGCGGCCTGCTCGAAGAACATGTCTTTCTCGAAGCCCTTTGCTGCGATGACGTCCCATAGGAGGTTCATCACTTCCTCACCCTGGGTAGTCACCTTCATCTTCACCATGGGGTTATAGAGAAGGTAGCGGCGGTCCTCGGCGGAAGCGACGCGCATGTAGTCCGCGGCTCGAAGCGCGAAGAGCTTCATGGCCGTCAGACGCGCGTAGGCGTCGGTGAACAACTGCCTCACGTGAGGAAAATCGGTCACGTACATGTTGTAGAGGCGTCGATTCGACGCGTGATGAATCGCCTCGTACAGCGCATGCGTCGACATGCCGATCGAGGCCCAGCCGAGGTTGTACTTCCCGATGTTGACGGTATTTAGCGCGCTGTTCCAAGCGTGCTCCCCCCGCGCAATGATGTCGCTTTCCTCGATTGGGTAGTCCTCGAGCGCGAACTCCGACACGTAGTTCTGGCTCGCGACGACGTTCTTGATCAGGTGGTAGTTTTCGTGCTGGGAATCCGCACCGAAAAATACGTAGTCCCCCGAATCTGCGAGCTTCCCAAAGGTCGATACGATGGCGGCCTTGTTGCCGTTGCCGATGTAGTACTTGCTTCCGTTCGCGCTGTACCGTCCGTCCCTCTGCGGGCTCAGGATCATGTCGGTCGAGTACACATCGGCGCCGTGCTCTTTTTCGGACAAACCAAACGCGAAGATCCCGCCCTGCTCCAAGGCGCGCGCAGCCCGAGCTTTGATTGCCTCGTTGTCGCTCATCCAGATCGGCCCGAGACCCAGCACGGTGACCTGGTAGGTGTACCAGTACTGCAAGCCATAGAAGCCGAGGATTTCCGCGAACTCGCAAATCCGCCAGGTGTCCCATCGCGAGTCCGGAGCGCCTTGCCCCGCAGGCGTGCACATGGTTGCAAAGATTTTCTCTTCCTTGACGAAATCGAGGAAGTCCGCGTACCAAACCCGCGCGTGATAGTCCTCTTTGATGCGCGCTTTGCCTTTGCGCTCGAAGAACTCGATCGTCTTGAGCATCACCTCGCGGGATCGCTCGTCCGGGTAGGGGCGGCGGTGTTTCTTGGGGTTGAGGAGGACTGTCATTCCGAGGTGATACCACGGCGCGATCGGTTGCAAAAGACGTGCTATCCCTCGCTGAAATGACGGCCTACCTCTACCCCATTAGTCTGGCCGCGCTGTCTGGACTGCTCGTCACGCTCGAGCGCTTTTTCCCCTGGCGCCCCGGGCAGAAGCAGCTTCGACCCAAACTCTGGTCGGACCTGATTCACCTGGTCTTCAACGGTCATTTCCTCGGGCTCTTGCTCGCGGGCTTGGCCAGCACCTGGGTCTTGCCCTACGTCGACCGCTGGCTGAGCGCCGAGGGCCTCAGCGACGCGGTGTATCGAAACGCGGCCGCGAACTGGCCGCTCTGGGCTCAGATCATCGTCGCGCTGCTCGTCATCGATTTCCTTCAATGGTGTGTCCACAACGCGCTCCACCGAGTTCCGCTTCTCTGGGAGCTGCACAAGGCCCACCACAGCGTGAAAGACGGCGAGATGGACTGGATCGTCTCCTTCCGTTTTTCTTGGCTCGAGGTGATCGTCTACAAGTCGGTGCTGTACCTACCGCTCGTCTTCTTGGGCTTCCGCTGGGAGGCGCTGATGTTCCATGCGATCTTCGGCACGCTGATCGGCCATCTCAACCACGCCAACTTGGATCTCGGCCACGGCCCTTGGCGCTACGTTCTGAACAGCCCACGGATGCACATCTGGCATCATGACTACGAAGGCACCGCCAAGACCACGGTGAACTTTGGCATCATCTTCAGCTGCTGGGACTGGATCTTCGGCACGGCAAAGATGCCGCCGGACCCCCCTGCGCATTTGGGGTTCAAGGGGGTCGAGGCCTATCCCGACAACTTTTTCAGCCAAGAGATCTGGCCGCTGCAACGCCTGGCCCCGGGGGTCCGGAGCACCATCGCATGGTCGGTCATCGGCGCCCTCGTCATGGCCGCGGCCTGGTATCTTCATGAGCCGCACGCCCTTCGGCCTTAGGCGCCCATACTGTGCCCCGGCGGAGTACGGCCGCCTCGACGCTTCTATTCGCTGGGAAGCGCCTGGAGCGCCTTTCGAGCTCGGCGTTTTGTCGCCGGCGCAGCGGCCGCGCGCTTCAACCACGTACGGGCATTGGCGGTATCCCCTAGCCGCTGATAGCAGCGGCCAATCGCGAGCTGTTCCTCTGGCGTAGGCGCGTAGCCTTCGTCATCACGGAGCCGCCGCTCGAATGCCCTGACCTCGTACCTGCACTCGGCCGTCTCATCGCGCTCCGCATCCATCTCATCGAGCTCGGCGGAAGCCTGCGCTGCATCCTCGGCCACCGCCCCGCCCGCAGCCGCGCGCTGGGCAACGCCCTCCCCTTTGGCCACCGCCGGCGCCGCTGCCGGCGCCAGCGCTCGATTCTGCGCTGCTTCCTCCTCGGGCGCCGACTGCCTCGCCATCGCATCCCGCCGTTTCTTCGCTCGCGGTGCTTGAGAACGCGCAGGCCGACCAGCGCTCTTTGCCGAGTCCCTGACCCCAACCGGTGCAGCATCGGCGACGTCATCCATGGCCGCCACCGCGGACTCCTCCAAGGGGAGCGCCCCACCCAAACGCTCCTCGCGTGGGGCCTCCGCCATGGATACGGTTTCCTTGGTCTCGAGCACCGTCTGATTCGCATCCGATTCGAACTGCACGGTTCGGGGGATCGACCAAACGCCAACGCCAACCGCCAGCAAGGCAACGGCGGCCATGGCCCAAGGCGGAACCTGCGTCATCTTAGCGTAGAAGGGGACCGGCCCTTCCGCTTGCGCCGCCACGGTCGCGGACCCCGCCCCGGCCGAGGGAATGCGCCGATCGGCCAGGCCGAGGATCGCCGCGTCGATGTCCGCAGGCGGCTCCTCGATCGGCAGCTCCCCGGCGAGCGCGAGCGCGGCCTTGATCGCCTCGAACTCGGCGCGACAGTCCGGGCAATCGGCGAGGATGGCGCGCACGCCTTCGGGGTCGACCGCCTCGCGCTCGATCAGCTCGAAAACCTGGCTTTTGCACTCCTCGCAGCTCATGCCTTTTCGGCTCCCTTGCCCGCCTGCTCGCGCAGATCATCCAGCCCCAGCTGAAGCCGTTCGAGCGCGTAGCGCATTCGGCTCTTGACCGTGTTCACGGGCACTCCAACGACCTCGGCGACCTCCCTGAAGCCCAGCCCCTGCAGCTGGCGCAACAAAAACACCTCCCGCTGCTCCTCCGGCAGCGCCTCGACCGCGATCCGAATCCGTTCCCTCAGCGCTTGCCCCGAGGCAAGCTGGTCCGGCGCCAGCCCAGGGTTGGCGACCCGCTCGACCCTCGGTTGATCGGCGCCCCGCTGGGTTTCGTCGAGCGAGGCGTGCCCTCGGAACTTCATCTTTCGCTGATGGTCGATGCAGGCGTTCCGGGCGATCGTGTAGAGCCAGGTCGAGAATTTCGAGTCGCCGCGGAACGCCCCGCAGCGTTCGATGACCTTGGTCCAGCTGTCCTGGTAAAGCTCTTCGGCTCGCCCCCGATCGCCGACTCGACGCAAAAGGAAGTTGAAGAGCGGCCGCCGGTAACGATGAAAAAGCAGTTTGAACGCTTCCGAATCGCCATCCCGGTAGGCGCGCAGAAGCTCCTCGTCCGACACATTGCTCACGCGGAGCCTTCCTCGTCGGTGCGCAACAGCTTGTGGTTCGGAAGGTCACACATGAATAGACGTCTGAGGCCTGGAACAGATCTAGCCGATGTGACCTAAGTTTTACAAACAGATGGCGAACGAAGGCTTAGATTATAGACGTGGAACCAAGCCCCGCAGCGACGAAGTCTCCCAACCGATTGGTGAACCGGCTGGTTCGTCATGGCGAGGTGGCGACGTTGCGAGAGCTCTGCGCGCAGGTCCTGACCGAGAACACGCGCTACCTCGTTCTCGACCTCGATCGAACGATCCATCTCGGACGCGACCTGGGTCAGGCCTTGGGCTGGGAGCTCTGCGCCTACCAGGGCTACGGGCGGGAGCATTTCGAGCGGATGGGAGCGCGGCTCGAGAGCGGCAAGTTCCTCTTCGACTGGGATCATCCGCAAAGCACCGCTCGCTATCTCGCCAGAAGCCTCAAGATCTGGGCCTATCCAGGCATGTACTACGGCTTGTGGGGGAAGGCCGCCTCGCGGCTCGACTGGCTTCGGAGGCGTGGCTTCCAGCATTTCGTAGCGGACCCGATTCGCGCAGCCCAGCGCGTGCCTCAGCTCACCCTTCTTCGACATCTTCAAACGGCGCCCGACGATGTGCTGCGAGAGCTCGCCCAGCGCATCTGGCGCCGGCATGAGCCCGACCAGGTCATCGACCGCACGGACCTCGCCTGGGTTCGCGCCCAGTGGCCCCAAATCGAAGTCGTTCTGAGCAGCGCGTCCCCGAAGCCAACCGTCGAAGTCGCAGGCGAAGCGCTCGGGGTCGACCACGTTCACTACTCGACCCTCGATCGAATCAACAGCGGCGAAGCGAAAATCGAACGCCTTCGCGAGCTCTGCGGCTCCCTGGGCGATCCCTCGGTCGAAATCGTAGGCATCAGCGACACCAGCCGCGGCGAAGACCACTGCTGGGCCGAGCATTTCACCCGCGTGGTCGACATCAACAGCCCGACGCCATTCCCCGCGATCGTCTCGAGCGACTCTCCTCTTTTGGAGGTTCACTCCGCGACGGTGCTTACCAGGCACGAGCGTGAGCAACGCGACGCAGGAGAGCGTAGCTACCTCGACCCCCGCCGCAAGAAGCTCGCTCCGATGCGAACCAAGCTGGAGCTCACACGTGAAGATCTCGAACGCCGCCTCGGCCGCGTGCTCGAACGAGTCAACTCGATCGCGAGCGCCCCAGGCCAGATCAGCGGCGACATCGCCTACCGCCTAGCGATGCTCAAAGAAACCTCCACCACACTCGCCCACGCCTAAGTCAGCTCCAACCGGGGCGCCGGCGAACACGACGCGGGGGTTCGACGGACGGGGCGGGTCGAGCGGTTGGTGCTGCCGCGGATGTTGGGGGCCCGGTCTTGGGTGGGCTGCGTGGTACGGCTTGTTTGCACCGCCCCGCCCACCCCCACCCGTAGTCCTCCCTGGCGCGGCATTCGCTTCGCTCTGCCTTGCCGGCGCTTCGCGCCGGGCTTCGCCGTTCGGGCTCGCGCTGCCGCCTGCCGTTGGGGAAGGTTGGTGGTCCTGTTCTCCGTATGGAGGGGCGCGGAAAAAGGCGCGATATGGGGCGGAGTCGGCGTGTGAGTGACAATCGGCAAGACAGCAACCCGCCTCCGATTGGCGCGAGCTCCGAGGGGCGGCGTGCGTGGCCTCAGGCCCTCCGCCCTTCCGGCCACCTTTGCAGGCCGCCCCGTCCGACGCAGCCCCGTGTCGCGCCTTTTTCCGCGCCCCGGTACGGCCGCTCTGCGACTGCTCAGTCGATGGTTACGGCGTCTACGGAGGGGACTCTGCCTCGTCGGCGTCTAATTCTAGCTCGTCCTCGTCGCCTTCGAGCGCATCCAGCTCGAGCTCTTCGTCCCCGTCTTCGAGGGTGTCCAGGTCCAACTCCTCGTCGTCGCCTTCGAGGGCATCGAGGTCTAGCTCCTCGTCGTCGCCCTCCAATGAATCCAGGTCGAGCTCCTCGTCGTCGCTTCCCAAGTCGTCCAGATCGAGGCTGTCGTCATCGCCTTCTAAGCTGTCGAGGTCCAGATCGTAGTCGCCTTCCAGGTCTTCATTGCCCGAACTGAGATCCACGGCGCTGGTCTCGACCAAGCTCGGGAGCCAGGTCGAGAGGGATGGAATGTAGGTGACAATGATCAGCGCAAGACCCAAAAGCCCAATGAACGGCAAGACGGAGCGATAGAGCTGGGTGATCGGCTTATTGAAGCGGAAGCTCGAGATGAAGAGGTTGAGGCCGACGGGCGGCGTCATGTAGCCGATCTCGAGGTTGAGCAGAAAGACGATCCCAAGGTGGTAAGGGTCGACGCCAAATCTGAGCGCGATCGGGACGATGAGCGGCACCACGACGACGATCGCGGAAAAGATGTCCATCAGCATCCCGACGCCGATCAAGAAGAAGTTCAAGGCGATGAGGAACATGACCTGGGACGTGATGAAGCCCTCCATCGCGTCGAGAATCATCATCGGCACGCGCGCCTGAATGAGAAACGCGGTGAAGCCAATCGCGGTCGCCAAGATCGCGAGAATGGCGCCGACCAAGGTCATCGATTCGCGGATGATGCGGGGAAGGTCCTTCCGGAAGCTGACGTCGCGGTAGATCCAGACTTCGATGACCAGGGTGTAGATCGCGGTGAACGCTGCGGCCTCGTGGATCCGCAGCAGACCGCTGTACATGCCGCCGAGCAGCGCAATCGGAAGCAGCGCCTCCCATTTGGCCTCCCAGAGGGTCGTGAAGGCTTCACGAACATTGAAGCCCGTGCGCGGCATCTTGTGCTTGATGCCGATCGCCGAGCTGTAGATCGCGAGGGCAGCGACGGTGATGATGCCGGGAATCAAGCCCGCCAAAAAGAGCTTTTCGATCATGATGCCGGCGACGACGCCGTAAATGATCATCGGCACGCTCGGTGGGAACAGAAGGCCGAGCGAGCCACCGGTCGTCACCAGGCCGAGCGAGAAGTTCTCCTCGTACTTGTCGGCAACCAGGGCAGGATAGAGAAGCCCGCCGATGGCGACGATGGTGATGCCACTGCCGCCGGTGAAGGTCGTGAAGAAGGCCGAGGCCACCAAGCATACGATTGCGAGGCCGCCAGGCATCCAGCCGAGCCAGGCACGCGACACCTTGACCAAGCGATGCGGGGTCCCGCTCTCTGCCAGCAGATAGCCAGCGAAGGTGAACAGGGGAATGGTCACCAGGAGAGGCGAGTCGGCGAACTTCTCACTGAAGACATCGTTCGCGGTGCCGGTGATGCTCGTGTCCGGGAGGGCTCCGAAGAGCAGCATCGCCGCCGCACCGAAGATGGCAAAGAGGGGCGCGCCGAGGATGGCGAGCACGGTGAGCAGGACGATCCAAATCGTGTCCATCGCTCAGCCCTCCCCTTCGGCGTCTTTGGGGAGGCGATTGCTGGTGAATGCGAAGCTGGCCGCGATCGCACGACTCAGGAATCGCGCAGCCATGAAAATGAACATCGCCGGAACGATGAGCTGCAGGGCGACATCGGGGGTCGACATCGTGGCGCCAAACACTTCGAGCGCGCTCCTGAGCCCACAGAAAATGTCCGGCCGCGAAAGCCCCGCGTCGGTAAGGATCTGGATGGGCGCATTGCAGATGTGGACCATGTCGTCGGTGGGTCCGAGCACCGAGTATTCGAGAGGAATCTCTCGCGCATTGTTGAGCACCGAAAGCCAGAAGACACGCCCGAGGTAGAAGCACGTGATCGAAGAGAAGACGCAGACAATGGCACGCAGCAGCTGCTTGATACGAGGCGGAGAGAGGCGAGGAATCACGTCGATGGCGATGTGCTTCTCGTCAAACGTCGAAAGAGATGCTCCGAAGAAGGCGAGCCAGAGCGTTCCCTTCTGCAGAAACGAATCGGCCCAGTCCATGCGCTCGAGAACGAGATTGGCCCATTCGAAATCGAGATTCGTGAGATTGCGGAGCGCCGCCTGGGTAGCAGCGACGAGGATCATGAGCAGAAGGACCGTCGCGGCAATTGCCGCCTCGCCGCGCGCGAGCCCTCTGTCTAAACGGCGGATGTGCTTCACTCTTGCCTCTTCGCAGCCGCTTCGTTCGAAACGCCGGAGCTACGCAGAGTAACTTCGGTAGTGGCCGATATCACTAAAAAAGTTGGTCTGCGTTCTCGATGTAAAGGGCTGCGCGCACGCGGGCCATCCGATTGGCGAGCCGTGCCTCGGGAAGAGGGTCTTCGGCGTCCATCACCTCGCTCAGAAGCTTGTCGAAGAGCTCCCGATCTCCCTCCTTGACCGCATAGTAGCGGGCCATGTTGAGCTGGATCTGGAGCGCGCGCCTCTCGGTACGTGCCAATGCTTTCTCGAAGTAGACCTTCGCCATTTCCATGTCGCCCGCCATCTCCGACGCGGTCGCCACGCCCATGAACGTGTAGCCAGCCGCATTGTAGTAGTCCGCGTCGAGCTCGATCGAGCGCGCGACGAACGCTTTGGCGTATTCGAGATCGGCAACCACTGCCATGTCATCCTTGGCGGTATTGATGTAGGAGCCCCAGGCATATCCGTGCCAGAGCAACATCTCGGCGTCGGCCTTTTCGATGAACGCCTCCTGCAGCCAGGACTCGAGATCCGCGACGGTCCCCTGAACAGCGAGGTCGACGTCCTCGTTGTGCAGCCGAACCCAATGCCGAGTCAGGTCGAGCGCGCGAAGGTACATGATTCGCGCACGCTGCCGTTGGACGTCGGCTTCTTCGTACTCGCTCTCGAACTCGAGCTCCTCGACATCGGCCTCGACCCAGCCGTATGCGTACGCGATGTAGGCCTGCGCCAACTGCGCCAAGATCGCCTCGTTGTCGGGAACGACACGGAGGATGCCCTTCAAACTGCACGACGGTTGCCGGAAGCGCTTCGCCGGCCAAGTCGTAGTCCCAGTACGACTCGAATGCGGGAGCCGCTCGGGTGAACAATCCTGCCGTCGAGTCGGCGGTGAACTTCGCGACGTCACAGCCGCCGAGGACCACGATACAGATCACGCCAATCGCCGATCGTAGCCGACGAGACAAGGGATCTTGGTGCATGGAGCGAGGTGTACGAAAATCTAGGGGAAACTGTCAATCGAGATCGTGTAGGGCAGATTGCTTGACGGAGGGGTCGGAGGCCTCCAGCATTGAGAAATGCTTAGATTCCGGTTGCTACCTCTATTATTGGGCCCGATCTTAGTGGCTCTCCTTCCTGTTGCTCCCGCCGAAGGCTCCGTCGTTGAAGGGCTCGAGCTCGAAGAGCTGGTCTCCGAAGCCGACCGTATCGTCCTTGGTCGCGTTCTATTCTCCGAGTCGTTCCTGCGGAGCAGACGGACAGATTTGGACCTGGCACCGCATCGCGGTTGAACGCGCGATTCGCGGAAGTGCCCCGGCCGAGGACGAAGTCATCGTCGAAACCATGGGTGGCCAAATTGGCGAGATCGGGATGCGCGTCGAAGGCGAAGCCACCGTTCCGGGTCGGCGAGCGAGTACTCGTGTTCGTCCACGGCGGCGGTGCGTACAAGGCATTCCGGACCGTCGGGATGGGGCAGGGCGTGATGCGCATACGCATAGAACACGGCACTGAGACAGTCCGCCAGAGCCGCGAGGGTCTGATGCTGGTACGCCGCGACGCGGAAGGCCGTCTGAAACGGAGCTTCGGCGCGGTGCCAGAGCCGCAACGCCTCGACGCGTTTCTTTCGAAGCTGCGCAGAGATCGCAGCGCAACAGGAGGCGGGTCGATGAGTCGTCGTAGCCTACGCTACGTTTCAAGGCTCGCGCCTCTCGGGTTCGCGCTCATGGCCGCTCTCGCAGCAAACGACGCCTCGGCGTACTGTCGAATGACGATCGGTGGCGGCGCACAGGTCGGCGACCAGGACTGCGTCGAAATCGGGGCGCCCTTCTTTTGGAACGACACCTGCCTGTCCTATGCAGTCGATGGACGCGGCTCGGTGTGGATGGACCTCAGCGACATCGAGAACTCGGTCAACGCCGCATTTGAAACCTGGGAGACCGCCGAATGCCCCGAGGGCGGCTCACCCAAACCTGGTTTTCAAGCCATCCATGCAGCCTTCCACATGCAAGCGACCCGAGTTCAACAACGTCGGGAACGTGAACACCATCGCCTTCCTCGACCCATGGGAGGATCCTTGCCTCGACGACGGTGGCGATCCCTATGAACCGCGTGCCTTCGCGGTGACCATCGTCTGGCACAACACGAGCACCGGGGAAATCCTCGACGCGGACATGATGATCAACGATCAGCGATTCGTTCCAGGGCCCAGCGGGCGAGCCGGTGGCCCCTATGCCGACTGCCCCGAAAACGGTTGCGTCGGCAACGACGCAGACCTGCGCGGCATCGTGACCCATGAAGCCGGGCACTTCATCGGCATCGGTCATTGCAACCCTATCGACGAAACCGATCCCGACGATCCCTGCGTGGTCGCCACGATGTATGCGCGATCCGACCGAGATGCGGTCGAGAAGCGGAGTCTCGCGCCGGACGACATCAACGCCGTCTGCGACATCTACCCTCCCGGCAGCCTGGACGACAGCTGTACCGCCATTCCGATGGGCGGGCTCCAGCTCAACTGCGAAACCACCCAATCGGGGAACCCGATCGCCTGCGATGCCCCCGGGGCCGTGTCGAGCAGCAGCGGCTGCAGCTGCAGCACGACCCAAACCCCTGCGAACGCGCTCTGGGCGACCTTCGCTGTCTTGATCGGGCTTACCGTGACGCGGCGGCGGTCAGCTGGGCGCGGCGCACGATCCTGAACTGAACGCGCCGGTTGCGCGCTCGATTTTGCTGCGTGATGTTCGGTGCGAGCGGACGGGTCGGCCCATAGCCCTTCGCGGTCAAGCGATCTGGCTCCACGCCATGCTGGTTCAGCCATCGCTTCACGGATTCCGCGCGCTGCTGCGACAGCCGCATGTTGAGCGCGCGGTCGCCCCGGTTGTCGGTGTGCCCTTGAACCTCGACGAGCTCGAGGTCGGGGTTTCGCATGAGCACGTCCGCGACCTCCAGAAGAAGAGGCTCGCTGTTCGGCAAGATCTCGTCGCTGCCCGTAGCAAAGCTGATCTGCCGCCGCAGCGCGATTTGCTTGTTTTTCAGAACGACGCCGGGACGCGAGGGTTTGCGAAGCACGCGAAGCTGCAACGTGGTCTCTCGACGCTCGTGGATCTCCACGTCGGCGACCGTGATGAGATAGATTGGATCGTCGACGTGGGCGGTATAAGTGCCGGCCGCAAGCGCGTCGATCTGCACCGAACCTCGTTCGTCGGAAATGAGACTGTGCTCGGAGGGCCCACGCAGGGTGATCGGTACCTTGGGAACGGGATTGCCAGCACGATCAACGGTGACGACCCGCAGCTGACCGTCGCGGCTCGCAGGCACGAGCCTGCATTCGACATCGGACGGAACGGCTGCGGTACAGCGCGCCGAAATGAAATCCGGGTGCGATACGTCGAGGAGGACCTCGCCTTCCGGAAGACCGTAGGTCACGAATCGGCCGGTGGAGTCGGTGTGCAGCGCGGACACGTCCTGGCCGACGATCCCGACGAAGGCCCCGGAGACCGGGCTGTCGCTCCCTTCGATGAGAACTCGGCCACGCAGCTGACCCGTGGGCATCGAATCCGTGACCGGCTCCGCCGGGGCCGAAACGTTTCGCGGGGCGGGGCGGGTGTCGAACGCATAGGCGACGCCCAAGATGATGTTGTAGGGAGCGGTTGGCGCCAGCTCCCGGACGAAGTTGCGCGTCCCGGTGAGGCCGACGTCAGCGGCGACCGTGAACGCAAGCCCCCTCGGCGGCGGGAGAATTCGCAACCCAAAGGTGAGCTCCATCGGAAAAGCCTTCGGCCCCTCGTCGGCTAGGCAGCCGTCCTCGTTCGTCCGAGCCGCGGGCGCACACTGAAATCCCTGGCGGTTGATCGGAATGCCCCACTGCCACTCGAGCATGGGATGGAGCCCCACCTTTCGAGCCTTGAGGGGAGCTTCAAACCCGGTCGCGATGCGCACGAAGTCGGTTCGATTGACGCCGTACGCGAAGCGCTCGAACGCGGTGAGCAGGTGGCGGGTTTCCTCCGAGCGGGGCAGAGCGCCGTCGAACGCCGCATATCTCCGATCTTCGATGCCTGCGGTGAGGTTCGCCGAGTTGTCGAACCAGTATTGTGCGTTGACTCGCAAAACGATCGGTGCCTCGTGGCGCTCGTGCTCTCGAAAGTCGAAGCTGAGGTTGCCGCGGAAACCAAAGCTGGTGGAGCGGAACCTCGCCTTCGGGTCGCTCACGCCGCTGAGAAAGGCAAGGCTCGCGTCGCCACCGACCGCGAGCCAAGGCTTTGCCCGATAGAAGCCCTTGAGGCCGAGCAGAACGTCGGCAACGCGCTGGATCAACATCGGGTCGTTGGAGTCGTCCCAGGCCGAGGTCACCTCTGCAGAGGCGAATACTTCCAGGAATTCGGTCGGGCGTCACGCTCAGCGAGAGGTTGCCGGCGAAGTGCTGCGCCCGATCGGTCGGGACGAAGTAGTCACCGATCAGAAAGAACTCCGTGTTCAACGCGAGGCGGAACGTGCCTTTGGGACCCGAGGCGGCATCGATGATGCGAATGCCTCCGGTCGGTCCGCTGAAACTGTTCTGGACCTCGACAAGCCGAGCTTCGCGCGCCTCATCCGCGGGAACAGGATCGGGCTGGGCATGGATCGGTGCGGCGCACGCCCATGCAACAATGCTCCCCAAACAGGGCAGTATCCAACTCCTGCGCATTCCCCTCGCCTGTTCCCCACCCGAAATTATTGCACTTTGCGGGTGCTCCGCGCCAACCTGAACGGGCTATTTCGCTGCGATGTGGAGATCCGCCTTGCCGTCCGGCGGGATCATGACCTTTTTCGGTGCGGTGGCGCTTCCGCTCGCGGGCTTGAAGACGGCGAGGTACCTGCCCCCTGGGACCGACCTCATGGTGCAACTGCCCTGACTGGTTGTGCAGGTGAACGTACCACCCGGTCCGCTGAGCTCGACGCGGCCATCGACAGGCTTGTTGTCCGCGCTTCGCACCTTCACGTGAACCACAGCGTCCGCTTTGACCTCTGCGGTGACCAGCAGCAGGCTCAGCACGCAGACGAGGATGGCGGCGACGCGGCTCATGACGCGTCAGCCCTCTTCGACCGCGCCGGCGAAATCGCTGAGGCGCACTTCTTCATACTCGTCGTCATTCGATTCCGGGGGCTCCGATTCTTCGACGTCGGAGTCGACCTGAGCTTCATTGGCCGCTGAAGATCGGCGGCCGCTGGGATCGGGCAGCGGCGGCCGGGATGGGATCGGAAGCCCGTCTTCGTACGCGAAAAGGCCGGTGGTGTGGACATCGCTGACCTCTCCATCCGTGCTGAACGGAAGCTCTTCGGATTTTGCCAGGGAGGGCCGAGTGAGACCGTCGGGAGGTTCGGCCAGGCGCAATCGTGGCGGCGCAGGAGGCGCCGCGGGCGGTGCGGCCATCGAAGGGATGGGCACCGGCATACCGACCTGCGGCTCCAGGGCAATGCCATGCTCGAAGGCATAGTCGGCGTCGACGTCCTGCGCGTCGGCCGCGATCGGCTCTTCCGCATCGGCCATCATCGCTTCGGGATCGACGGCGGCAACGACCGTGGCCAGCTCCTCTTCGTCTGCGTATTCGTCCTCGACTTCGACTTCTTCGACCGACGTTTCAGGTTCGTCGTCCGCGTCGTCGGGCGGCTCGGTCTCGGCGGCGGATTCTTCGGGGAGCTCGGAGTCGTATTCATCGGGCGCGACCGAGTGCACCTCGCCGGGCGCGAGCGAGAAGACCTCCTCCGCGCCGAGCTCGACGTCGTTCACATACGCGTGCGCTTGGTCGGGCGCGGAATCATCGGTGCTCGGCTCGTCGGCTGAGTCGTCCGCCGCGGGCGCCGCGTCGATCTCGCCGGTGGTTTCATTTTCTTCAGGATCAGGCGACGGTGGCTCGGACACGGCCTGACGCGCAAGCACCAGGCGCTCGAACACGACTTCGTATCGGCCGTCGAGCTCCAAGGCTTCGACCACGACGTCGTAGCGCGTTTCCGGAACACGGTCGGCGCCGCCATCCACCGCAGCGCGGACAACGCCAGTACCCTCTAGCGCCGCCGTACCGTCGGCAAGCAGCACCACGAATTGGATCCGCGAACCATCTTCGTAGGCGACGGGCCCGTAGAGGATCAGCGTGTCTCGTTCGACTCGATCGAGGAAGCCCTCGGAGAGCTCTCCGATGTCGTTGAAGTGTGTCGGTACCGTGAGGACTTGGCTCATTGCTCCCCCGCTTCGCTTTCGTCGAGAGGACTCGTTTGCAGCTCGTCTCCGGCTGCGAGGAGCTCCTCTACTCTGCGCTCAGCTTCATCCAATCGTTTCGCTCCGGCCCGCGACAGGCGGACTCCCTCCTCAAACATCGCCAGAGACTGCTCAAGAGGCAAATCTCCTTCTTCCAATTGCGCTACGACCGTTTGGAGGCGGTCCATGACCTCCTCAAAAGGAGCATCCTCGGCAGAACCGGCCCTCCCCTTTGATTTCCCCATGTTTTCAACCATACAGCACCCAAAGCCCTTCGTCATCAACCTGGATATCGGGCGTATTCGAGTTGAAGTGTCTCGAACGGCGCTGTAGGTGAGTGAAGGAGGAGCACGTTCACCGCTCCGGGGCTCCTGAGCTGATGCGCCGCACCCACTCTGTCGTCACTCCTGGAAACCACGATGGCGTTCATCTGGGGCACAGGGCGCTGGTCGACGCGGCCAAGCGGACCGCGAACGCCGAGGGCTGGCAGACCCTGGCCATGTGCTTCGAGCCGCATCCAACGGCCGTTCTGGCCCCCGAACGGGCGCCGGTGCTGCTGACCGACATGAAGCGCCGCGTCGAGCTCCTGAAGGGGGCCGGCTGTGACGACGTCGTGGTGCTGCCATTCGACAGCGAGTTCTCGAAGATGACTCCGGACCGATTCGTCGAGCGGGTCCTACTGGAGGCGTGCCGAGCCAAGGGTGTGGTGGTGGGCCCTGATTTTCATTTCGGGCACAAGCGCTCTGGAAACATCAGCACGCTGCGCGACTGGGGGAAACGCGAGGGATTCACGGTGCAGCTCGTGCAGCCGGTGATGTTTGAAGGGCAGGCGGTGTCCTCGACGCGG
This sequence comes from uncultured delta proteobacterium, assembly GCA_963712235.1. Classification (GTDB taxonomy): domain Bacteria; phylum Myxococcota_A; class Polyangia; order Polyangiales; family Houyiibacteriaceae; genus SG8-38. The sequence goes on along the minus strand of CAVQHC010000015.1, from coordinate 129,971 downwards.
CTTCGCCGAATCCTCGGGGAAGATGGGAACGTCGAGGATGCGGCGCTGATGATGACGCGGGTACACGAAACCACCGGCGTGGTCACGCGGGGCGACCAGCGTGGCCGCGAGCTGGGTTTTCCTACGGCGAATCTAGCTGTAGAGCCGCTACAGCTTCCAAAAGATGGGGTGTACGCTGTAGTCGCTCGAATTCTCGACGAGCCCGGAGCGCCGTTGCTGCAAGGGGTCGCCAACCTGGGCAACCGGCCGACCTTCGAAGCGGGACATTCGATCGAGGTGCATCTTCTCGGGTTCGAGGGCGATCTCTACGGTAAACGCATGCGCATCGGTTTCGTGGCCCGCATTCGGGGCGAAGCGAAGTTCGACGGGCTCGAAGCGCTCCGCGAGCAAATCGATCGGGACTGCGACCAGGCCAAGAACGCGCTACAACAGATGGACCCGGAGCTGGTTCGATGGATCTGACTCGACTTTACAACCTGACGACGCGGGAGCTTCGCGACGAAGCCGAGCGCCTGGGCGTCGACGATACCTACGCGATGAGCCGCGGACAGCTGATTCACGCGATTCGCAACCGCGCAGGCGGGCCGGATTCGGAGGGTTTGTTGGGCAAAGTGCTCGGCTTCGCCAAGTGGGCGCTGCAGGCCGCACAGGAGGAGCCTCGCAGAGCGGCGGCTTCCCGGCCTCCTCAGGGCCGGGCGCCCGCATCGGTGTCGCAAGCGCCTGAGCAGGGCAAGGCGAAGCGGTTTGGGCGCCCTGCGGAGGCTCCCCTGCCCTCGGTGGGTCGGGAATCGGCGTCAGCGCCAATGCCAGCGTCAGAGCCGGTGCCAGTGCCAGCGTCCGTGCCAGAGCCGGTGTCCGCGTCAGTGCCAGCGTCCGTGCCCGCGTCAGAACCAGGGCCAGTGTCCGCGTCAGCGAGCGCGGCGGACCCTGACGCGGGGACCACGAGCCGAAGCGATTCGGAGCCGGAGCTCGAGGCCGCCTCTGGGCCGCCTAGCCGTCCGCCGGTTGGTGTCTTTTCGAAGACCGCGAGCATGTTCGACGAACCCTTTCCCACCCTGACCATGGCCCGCATCCTCGCGGAGCAAGGACACTTCAAGCGCTCGCTCGCGATTTACGCGTCCTTGCTGCGCGACGAGCCAGGGAACCGAGAGCTGAGCGCCGAGGCCGACGGGATACGAGCGCAGTCGCGGGCACGCCGACCCCAGGCTCATTGACGTTCACAATTTTGCTTCACGCGACATCTCTCGCATCATGAAGCTGTGACGACGATTCAGAAGCGACAGCACCATCGCTACCTTGTCTCGATTTCCTGCGAGCTCAGCGTCTCGGGTCAGAGGCTCCATGCGGAGATGAAGAACCTCAGCAGCGGTGGGGCTGCGATCGTGTTCGAGCGTCCCCTCACGGCAGGCGAAGTGCTCACCGTCAGCTTCTTTTTGACGGAGGACGGGATCGAGGATCCGGACCGTTCGCCGTTCGAATGCGCCGCGTCGGTTCGCTGGAGCAAACCGGTTGGGGCGCGTGGCTTCGAGGCAGGGTTGCAGTTTCTATCGCCCTCTTCGGACCAACGCGAGCTGCTCAAGGATTTTTTGAAACGAGCGGACTAGGTGATACGGCCATGACCGGAGCCGCCTCTCGACGAAGCGGAGGCACCAGGACGCGAACGGCAAGCGCGCACACAGCTCCCACCGACAAGGCGCTCCACTGGGGAAAGAGCGAGGCTAGGTCTACGACGTATCCGAGCAACGCAAGCCCGACTCCCAATCCCGAACATGTCGCAGCCACTTTGGGGCTCATCTCGATCGCGCGGGCCGCGATCATCAGCGCGGCAGCCTTCCCGGCGAACGCGGCGATCCCCCCCATCGAGCCCGCCAAAGGCCAACCCCCGAGGAACAGAGCCGCGCCGAAGACCGCTGCTGCCGCCGAATAGAGTGATGCAGAATAGTTGGCTCGCGCGCCGACCGCTCCAAGCGCGTAGACATACGCAGCACATGCGAAGAAGGAAGCGGGCGACTGGAACAGATACCAGCGAAGAACCGATGGATGCTGAGCAGCGATGATCAGGGAGAGGCTCGCGGTCCGCGCGAGCAACATCACGGTGAGTGTCGCGGTTACGGCGAAGGCGAAGCTGGACGCTCCGGCGCGATCCCTGGTCGCCAAGGTGAAGAGCGCTGCGAACGTCCCCAAGCCCAAAATCCACATCGTCGTCCAGTGAAGCGCCGAAACGAATACGAGGAGTGCCGCAAAGATGACGATGAGACTCGATCCGGTGAGCCATGCAGAAAGCGAAACCGTCGCAGGGCTGGTGCGCAGCCAGAGCGTCGCCGGAGAAAGCCAGCCGAGCAGGAGTCCGAGCAAGACGAATAGGCCGATGGCCATGGGCTCCGCAGAGCGCTCTTTGGCTTCGTGCGGCCAACGAAGCGCGTGAACCCCGCGAAGCCCATCCCGAGCAACAAGCACGGTGGACTCGGTTCGACTGGGGTCGGGAAGGAAGTCGCGCCGGCTATAAAGGCTCATCCCGTCGAGCCCTACGATCGTGTCGCCCGACTTCACGCCCTGCCTCGCAGCGAGCCCGTCGGGGTCCACCGAGACCACCTCGACCCCGACGGCGCCTAGCTCCTCGCGGGAGAGCTCCAAGCCGAAGCTCGGTGAGACGGGTAGCGGCGACGACTGCCCCTCACGGTCAACATCGGCGCGCAGCTGCGACGACGTGTCGGGAAGGAAGTCGACCCGCACCCGCTCGGCTGCGAAAACGTCTCGGCGCTCGTCCGCCGCGCGAAACCCGACGCGCAGCTCCCCGTCGACGGTGGCCCGGCCGCCAAGGGCGTCGATCAGCTCCTCCACGATTGGAATCTCGATGAGCGATTCGGAGCGAACCTCGCCGGCGAGGCGGGCATCGATGCGACTTGCGCGCATCCCAGGCCGATAGATCGAGCCGCGCAGCAGAATCTCGGGAGCACGCCCCAGAGGGAAGCCGTGACCATGGATTCGCAGGGTCCCTCCGGTCTCGATCTCGGGGGGCTCGATCGTCTCCACGTCGAGCAGCGCGAGATCGTCATACCCGCTGCACGCGCTGAGCAAAATGACGAAGAAAGCGAGCGCTCGCATCGTCCTTTCCTTTCGCCGGGCCGACCGAAATGGTCAAGATTTCCGGTGCCATCTCCGAGCGTCGAAGCCGTGGCCGGAAATCAAGCGCGAGCGATTGACAAACAGGGGGCCGCGAAGCAGAACGGCGTCCCTCTAGGGGCGGTAGCTCAGCTGGGAGAGCACCACACTGGCAGTGTGGGGGTCCGGGGTTCGATCCCCCGTCGCTCCACCCTTTTTCGACATGCAAACGAGAACGGGCCCGTGATCGAAAAGGATCCGGGCCCGTGATCGATGCCAGAGCGGCTCGGGGAGACGAAGGCAGGCCTCGTCGACCGGCCGGCGCCTACTTCTTCGCCGCTGGCTTTCGCTTCGCCGGCTTCTTCTTTTTGCTCGTCTTGGCCTTCAGCTCTTTGACGGCCTTCTCGCCCTTCTTCTCGAGATCGGCGATCGCCTTTCTTGCCGACTTCTTGGCCTTGGTGAACTTCTTCGTCGTCTTGGACTTGAGGTTTTTCGCCGCCTTCTCGCCCTTCTTCTCGAGATCGGCGATCGCCTTGCCGGCCGACTTCTTGGCCTTGGTGAGCTTCTTTTTCAGCGCGGCCGCTTCAGACTTCACCGTCTTCTTCGGCGCCGCACGCTTCTTGGCTGCCTTCTTCGGCGCCGCGCGCTTCTTGGCGGCCTTCTTCGCGCCGCGCGCTTCTTGGTGGCCTTCTTCGGCGCCGCGCGCTTCTTGGTGGCCTTCTTTACGGTCTTCTTTTTGGGCGCCGACTTTTTGGTCGCCCGCTTCTTGGTGGCTTTTTTGGTCGCCGCTTTCGCCATGTCACGCTCCGTTGTGGATGAAGCGCGCAGTATAAACAAGCGAGAGCGTGTCCGGACGATAATTCTGCGCACGCGGGGCCATCGTCGCTCAACCGCTCGACCACCGAACGCGCAAGCGCTTGGCTAGCTCCCGTTCTCGTGGGGCATCCGATGCCGGGGGCTCTGGAAGTAGTGCATGGGCGAGTACTGCGTCAGATTCGTGGCGCGAGCGGTGTACAGGCCCGCGTACTGCTCGATCTGATTGCCAAAGCTCGACACCTCGTTGCCGGCCTTGAAGACCGAGCCCCAAAAGGGGTGAAATGCTTCGTCCAGGACGTCGTGAAGCGCGGCCCGCTCGGCGTTCAGCTCTTTGAGCTGGGCCCTCAGCCGATCGATCGAGCGCCTATGACGGACCCGTTTGGAGTCCCATTTCGCTCGCTCAGGGCCCGATTCATGCTCACTCAGCTTCCGCTCGGCCCGCTTGAGCCGGGCCTGGTGCTCCCGAAGCTCGTCCTGCACCGCATCCTGCATCTGTTCGAGGGCGTCCGCGCGATCGAAGGTGAGCGCGTGCTCCCTCAGCACCCGAAGCTCATCGTCCATCTCTTGAATGATCATCGCGGTGCGCCAGGTCGATTCCTTCTTGGCTCGGAGGACGTCGCCGTAGATGTGGTCGCCCACGTAGAGCACTTCGTCGCCGGCGAAGCCGAGCGCCCGCTGGAGGTCGGCGATGTTCCCCCCGGTGTACACGCGGCCGCGCGCGGGCTCGCGAATCTCCGCTCCCGTCTCGACATCGACGAAAGGCGCCTTCCCCGTGAAAAAGCTCGGTTTTTTCGAGAAGGTGCAGATGTAGTCGAGGTAGTTCTTCCAGCTGGGGTACTCCTCGAGGGCGTCGCCCAGCAGGTAGGACATCATTGCTTCGGTGTACTCGGGGCCCGAGTTGGTCAGCAGGAAGAGTCGCTTGCCCGCGCTCCGAAGCTTGTGGAACAGGAGCCCGAGCTCCTGATCACGATCGACGTAACGTGGTAAATCTTGCAGCACCACGTCGAGAATCGAGCCATCCTGATGCGAGAGGTCGGCGCACTGCCGAATGTCGGCGAAGAGCTGACCGTAGTCGAGCCCGCCCTGGCGCGGCTCGAGGTGCTCGATCACCGCGGCGTAGACCGCCACCTCGGACAGGGAGTAGAGCGTGTCGACCCAGTGGTAGCGCCCGGTGCCAGGACGCAGCCGCCGGGTGTGGTACGCGCGGCGGCGTTCTTCCCGGCTGAGCTTGGTGAAGCCGTGATAGGCGGTCTTGACGTACCGATGACGGTCCATCTTGAGCACGTTGCCGAGCTTCCGATCGATCAACAGGCCACGAATCGGGAAGTCCGTCCGATACTTCATCGCGCGGAGCTCCTCGGGGTAGCCGCGCTCGATCAGTTTGCTGACCGTCGCGTCGATGCTGAGTCGGTCGATCTCCTCCTGTCGGTAGATCGCCAGCGTGTAGTCCATGTCGAAGCCAACGACTTTGACCTGGTCGAGCCGCATGTTGCGGTTGCAGTAGACCCGACGTCCAGCCGGCGGAGGAAAGACGCTCCCGCTGGGGGAGTCAAACTCGGGCGCGGGGAAACGCTCCTGCAAGGAGTCGCTCAGCTGTCGGCGGGATAGACGGCGACGCGCTTGCCCGTACGGCCGCGGCGCTCGAACGTCACCACGCCGTCCACTTTGGCCCAGAGCGTGTAGTCCTTGCCCACGCCCACATTGGCGCCGGGGTGGAAGGTCTGGCCGACCTGCCGAACCAAGATGCTGCCTGCGGGGACCGTCTGGCCACCGAACACTTTGACGCCACGGTACTGCGGCTTGGAATCGCGGCCGTTGCGGGATGAGCCCTGACCCTTCTTATGTGCCATGGCGCCTCCTTAGCCCTTCACGCTCTTGATGCGAAGCTCGGTGTACGGCTGCCGGTGACCGCGACGGTTTCGGTAGCCCTTCCGGCGCTTCATCTTGAAGACGATGATCTTTTTGGCCAGATCTTGTGCGACGATTTCCGCCGTCACTTTGGCGCCGTCGACGTGCGGCTTGCCCACTTCGACCTTCTCGCCGCCGACCATCAAGATGTCGGTGAACTCGACCTTGGAGCCGACGTCGCCGATTAGTTTTTCGACGCGAATCGTGTCGCCTTCGGCAACTCGATACTGCTTTCCGCCTGTTTGAATGACCGCGTACATAGATGAATCCGTCAATCCCTGGGCTTCAGGGGCGCGTAGTCTAGGGGCTGCGGCCTTGCCTGCAAGCCAAAACCAAGCGGCCGCGAATCACCTCGCCACGACCGCGCTAAGCTTCTTGAATCACAGAAGAAATTGCCCTTCCACCCGCTGCGCTTGGAGGGTTGGACGCTGCGGGTCGAGGATTAGTGCGAGCGCGACGATCGAATACTCGAAGACCTGCAGCCACGGGGGTATCCGCCAAAGCCCTTGGCTGACCCAGAGGTCGAGCGGCGCGTACGCACAGAGAACAGCGGCGCTCCAGACCAAGCCCGCCGAGCCAGCGGCGACCAGCTCCAGCGGAAGCAGCCAGGCGAGGTACCAGGGATGGACCTGCGGGGAGAGCAGCAGGACGGACCAAATCAGGACTCGTGCAGCGGCCAAGCTCGGCACGCGACGATGCACTACGAAGGCGCAGAGCACGAGGAAGACCAACCCCGTCATCGAGCGCGCGGCGAGATCGGCGGACGTATCTCCGAAGGCTTGGCGGCTGGCCCAGTCGGCAAGCGCAAAGAGGCTTTCGTTGCCGCGCCAACGGCTTGCGAACTGCCCTGCGCCAGAGACGGGGTCGGCGGGTGCGCGCTCGACGAAGAGCGGCACGAGCAGGAGCAGGGAAGCGAACGCCGTGCCCAGCAAGACCTTGGGCCGTCGAGCGAATAAAGGCAGGAGCGCCAAGCCAACCACCTTGAGCCCAACGGTCACGCAGACTGCGATGCTCGCTCGAAGGTAGCGCTGCTGTGTGAGGGCCCAGGCCGTGACCAGAAGTGCGAGGCCGCAGAGGATGTCGAGGTGGCCGTTGAGCGCACTTTCGCTCAACAGAAGCGGGTTGAGGGCGATGGCAAAGGGCGCCTCGGGGGATTTGACGATTCGCGCGACGAACGCCGCGGTGCCAGCATGCGCCAGAAGTGCCAAAAGCTTGAGCACCCAGACCTGTCCCCCGAACCAGGCCACCAAGACGAATAGGAGTTGCGAAAGCGGTGGGTAGATGCTGCCGATCGCAGGGTTGTTGATGTTCTTCCAGACCTCGTCTCGGAGCGGCGCAAGGGCGAGGTCGTCGGGGGCGAGTCGATACGGGTTGAACCCCTCGAGCCACATTCGCCCCTCCCAAAGATAGCGGTAGAGGTCATCGGACAGGAGGGGCGGCGCGAATACGAGGGGCGCGCCAAACAGCAACGCGAGCGCGGCGAGGCTCAGCGGGGACAGCCTTCGGAGCGAAAGTGCGGCGAGGAGCAAGCCCGCATATGGGATGAACGAGATCGCCAGGCCGGCAACGAAGGTAGAGGGGAGGCAGCCGGCGCGTGCCGCAAGTGCGAGCGCGGCGAGCATGCTTCCAAGAGACGCGAGGGAGACGACGAACAGACCCTGGGCCCGGCGCACCGTCATTGGACGACGAACCGCAAAACACGAATGCGTTCGCCAGGCAGAAGGCTTTGGCGGTACTGGCCAGCAATCCGGCGTCCGACCGCAACAGAGAGGGTGACCAGCGTCGGCCCTCCACTGCCGATGCACTCCCCCCAATAGTGAACCTCGACCTCATAGATGCCGTCCATGGGACGAGCGCCGACCCAGCGAATGTTTTCGATCTGCGGGTTCGGCATGTCAACGCAGTCCCCGCGGCCCGAGTGGTCGACGCGAGCCCCCGACGGGGTCGAAGGACGTTGAAAGCTCAGGGTGTCGCCGAGCGGCCCGGTGACGTAGAGGTCGATGTCTGCCCCGGTGTTCCACGATGCGGTGACCTGCATCAGGCCGGTCCCATACCCACAGCCGTCGTCGATGACGCCGTCGCAATCGTCGTCGATGGCATTGCACGACTCCTCGACCGGCGCCGAGCAATCGCGCGGAATCTCCTGGGCCGTGGCAATGGGGACGATCGAAACCAGAACTGGCGGCTCGATGACGCCAGGCGCGTCGATGGGTTCAGAGATTTCGCGGACCGTTTCGCTTCCGGGTCCGTCTACGCCTCGGCCCGCGCAGGCGGACGAGCATAGCAAAAAGGCGATTGCGACTCGTTTCATCATCCGGCCGGCACTATAGCCGAGGTGGCGTACAATGCGGGCGCGATGATGGAGGCACTCGAGCAAGCCAAGACCGCGATCGCGAGCCAGACCGGAAAGGCCGATGTTGCCATGGTCCTCGGTTCGGGGCTCGGCGACTATGCAAAGAGCTTGGAGGACGCGCGCGCGATCCCCTACGCGGAGATTCCACACATGCCGCTGTCCGGCGTCTTGGGGCATGCGGGCAACCTCGTCACCGGGGGCAGAGGTGGAAAGCGCGTGGTTGCGATGCAAGGACGCGCACATCTCTACGAAGGGAACTCTCCGAGCGAGGTCGTATTCGGGGTGCGCTTGATGGCTCTGCTCGGCGCGGAGACCTTGATCGTCACCAACGCTGCCGGAGGGATTGCCCAAGACCTAGAGGCGGGCGACCTGATGGCGATCCGCGATCAACTCAACCTCACCGGGACGAGCAGTCTCCTCGGTCCAAACGATGAACGGCAGGGCCCGCGATTCCTCGACATGAGCGCTGCGTTCGACCCCGCGCTGATCGAGACCGCGAGCGGTGTCGCGACGGGGCTGGGGTTTGAGCTTCGGCGGGGCGTCTATGCGGGCCTCCTCGGGCCGGCGTACGAAACCCCGGCCGAAGTGAACATGCTTCGGACCCTGGGCGCCGACGCGGTAGGGATGAGCACGGTGCTCGAGGTACTGGCTGCACGGCACATGGGGCTTCGCGTCCTCGGAATCTCGTGCATCGCGAATCTCGCTGCGGGGATTTCCAAAGCCCCTCTGAGTCACGAGGAAGTGACTGAAACCGCGAGCCGTGTCCGGCCGCGTTTCGAAGCGCTCCTGTCGAGCGTATTGGAGTCGATCTGATGGACGAGAGCGACTGGGCCGAGTTGAAGCGCGCGGCGGTGGAGGCTCGAGCGAACGCGTACGCGCCCTACTCCGGTTTCACCGTTGGCGCCGCCGTCATGAGCCAGACGGGCAGGGTGTTCGCCGGCTGCAACCTCGAGAACGCGAGCTACGGGGCAACGCTTTGCGCCGAGCGCAGTGCTTTGGCCGCGGCGGTTGCGGCCGGAGAGCGTGAGCTCCGAGCGCTGGTCGTCGTTTCGGGCGCAAAGAGCCCCACCCCGCCTTGTGGGATCTGCAGGCAATGCCTGACCGAGCTCGCCCCGCGCTTGGCGATACGGAGCTACGCAGGCGACGCGCGGGCGGACTACGAGCTTGCGACGCTTTTGCCCGAAGCCTTTGGTCGCGGCCATCTCGACTGAAGCCCGCTAGTTCAGACCTTCGCTGATCCGGCGAAGCTTGTTCTCGACGTCCGAACGGTCGATCGCCTCGCGGTCGGCGAGCTCGAGGTAGCGCCCGTACTCGACGATCGCTTCCTGCCGCTTGTTTTGAGCGTAGTAGATGTCTCCGGTCAGCCGATGGGAGTCTGCGACCCATGCCTTGCCGCTAGGCTCTTCATCGCCAATCGAGGTCGCTTCGCTCAATGAGGCGAGCGCGTTTGCCCGCTGCCCTTCGTCGAGCTGCAAGAGACCGAGACGGTACCACCAGTACCCTTGTCTGGGATCGCCGGCGACCGCTTTCTCGAAGGCTGCAATGGCTTCGTTCATTTGACCGAGCTGGTAATGGCTTTCGCCCATCGCGGCCCAGGCTTCGATCCGGTTCGGGTTGAGCTCGATCGCTTTTCTCAGATCGGCCAATGCATCACGAACGGTCCCGGCGCGAATCCGAATCCGTGCGCGCAGCCAGTAGCCATCCCCAAGCGTGGGATCGAGCTTCAAGGCGGCGTCGAGCTCCCGCAGTGCGGTGCTCATCTCGTTCGACTCGAGCGCCACCCACGCAACGTACATCCGATAGAGGCCGCTCTCGGGCTCGAGGCGCGCGGCGCGCAGGAATCGCTGGCGCGCCGCCTCGAGTTGGCCTCGCTCGAGCTCGATGCGTCCCAAATAGTGTTCGGCTTCGGCAGAGTACGGCTGTGTGTCCAGCACCTCGCGCAGAAGCTTCTCGGACTCCTCGTATTTGCCTGCGAGCACCAGCACGGCGCCCATCCGCGATTTCAGCGCCGCGTCGTCGGGCGATTCGAGGAGCGCTTTGCGATAGCTTTCGGTGGCGGCATCCATATCCCCACCCGCCTCGGCGAGCCGGCCCCTTTCCAATGCAAGACCGGGGAATTTTGCATCCAACGCTTCGACTTTCGCGAGCTCGGCCGCAGCTTCATCGAGCTTCCATTTGCGCCGATAGGCGACGGCGAGCCCAAACTGAGCCGAGGAATCGCGGGGCTCCATCTCGAGCGCCTGCGTGAACTGCTTGATCGCATCATCGAAGTGATTGCGCTGGAGCTCCGCCCAACCCAAAACGCGTCGCACCTCGGCAGTGATATCGACCGTCTTCTGAGCTTCGACCAGAATGCCGACCGCCTCACCGGGACGCTTGGTCGATGTGTAGTGCTGAGCAAGCGCCATATAGGCGCGGACCGACTTGGGCTCGAGCTTGATCGCGTTTCGGAAGTGCCTCACAGCCTCTTTGCTCTGCCCCAGGCCCTCGGCGACTTTGCCCTGCCAGAGCTCCACCTCGGCACTCACGGGCTCGTCCGTTCGGAGATCCGCCAGCAGCTTGTTCGCCTCCTCCGCCTTGCCCATGGCGAGGAGGGCCTCCGCCGCGCCCAGCTTGGCTTGAACCGCGACTTTGGGCTGGCCGGTCACGTCCAATTCGGCGCCGTCTGGAATTTGTGAGCCCAGCACAGTCTGGAAGCGTGCGTACGCGTCTGGATAGGCGCCTTCTAGAAGCACGAGTCGCGCGGCTCCGAGGGCGGCATCCGAATTGCTGGTGTCGAGCTCGATCGACTTCTCGTACATTTCGCGAGCGGCGCCCAGGCGGCCCCGCTGCTCGTCGATGCGCGCGATTAGAGTAAGCGCTTCGGATCGGTCGGCCTTTGCAACCCGAAGCGTCGTGCCTTCGACGGGGGCTAGACCCGCTGGGATTTGAAGCAGATCGAGGGCTTCGTCGATCTCGCCGTCTTCGATCAACAGGCTGGCCACTGCGATGCGCGCGCCGGCGTGGTTGGGGCTGAGGTTTTGCGTTGCTTTGGCCGCTGCCGCCGCCTCGTCCGAGTTTCCCAGCACTTGATAGCCACGCGCGAGCCCCCACTGAGCTCGGGCGCTGCCGTTCTTTTCGAGGGCTCGACCGAATGCCTCGACGGCAGTCTGACCGTCCCGCGACTTCAGTGCGGTCTCCCCGGCCACGAGATCGAGGTAGGCGTCCGTCGCGTCGTCTTGCGATGCCAGCGCGAGCTCGGATTTCGCGCTTTCGAGATCGGCGTTGCGCAGCGCATCGGCTGCAAGCGCGACGTGAATCCGCGGAGCTTCATCGCCCCTGCGTTGCAAGTGGACCCGCAGCGCATCGGCCAAGCTCGCGCTCTCTTTGTCCGGACCGTAGCGAACGAGATTGTACGATTGGTGCAATAGCGTCCGCGCGACCAGCGAGCGGTTCAAGCGCGCGTCGCCTCGTGCGGCTTGTAGCTTTGCGAGCGCCTCGCGCTGCGCGGTGTAGGTGTCCGCGGCGGCGATGAGCTCGGCTTCTTCGATCGCCTGGGCGACGAGAGCGGGGTCGCCGGAGGCAGGAAGCATGGGCTCCAGCAGGTGAATGCCGAAGAGGCCGTACTTGGTCGTGCCGAGGTAGAAGCCGGCGCCAACGAGGATCGTGACGACCGTCAGGCCGGCAAGAGCCTTCATCAGCCAGGGTGGCCGTTTGATCTCGAGCTTGAGCTGCTTCCGCTCACGCGAAGGGGCCACCTCGAACTCGGGTCCGTCGCCGGCGAGGCGCGGCATGCGGTGCACTTCGCCTTCGCCTCCTGCGGGGAAGGCCGAGAGGTCGAGCTCGCTGGACTCCGGAAGCTCCAGCTCCGCCGAATCCCGCTGGACCTCCGAACCCGCTCGGAATCGCGCCGAGCGGGGGCGCCCCGGGCGCGCCGATGGGAGGCGGTGGGCCTGGCGGCCGTGGCGGTGCATCGAGCTCCATTTCGAGCGCGATGTCGTCTCCGTCGGGGAGGTCGAGCTCGATGGGCCCTCCACCGTGCACCCGTTCGGGACCCTCGATATCGCGATCCATGAAGTCGTCCCGGGCGATGGGGAGATCTTTTTGCTCGCCGGATATCGGCAGATCGGAGTCGAGCGAAATCGGCGCCGGGATGTCGGATCCCATGCGCGGCGTCGGAAGGTCGGCGTCGGTGAGCGCCATCGGCAGGTCGGTCTCGTCACCTAGAGCACCGACCGAGCCCCCGGCCCCACCTCGTTTGAGGACAGGCAAGTCCGGATCGGATTCCCGGGAACGGTAAAGTGGCGCCGGGAGATCGGTCCCGCCTGCCGCTTCGCGAACCGCAGGCAAGTCCAGGTCGGCAAACGGATCGAAGCCGGAGGGGCTCACCTCGTGTTTTGGCGCAGGCAAATCGGCCGAGCTGGAATCGGAAAAGGGGTCTAAATCGAGTGAATGGGCACCCGTCTTGGGCGCGGGCAGGTCCATGAAATCCGAGCCCACGAATGGCGCGGGTAAATCGACATCATCGACGGGCGCGGGCAAATCCGAGGGCTGCGAGCGGATCACTGCCGCGGGGGCGGGGGGCGGGACCTTGGGCCCAATGCCGACTTTGGTCCGCTTCGCACGCGGGGGCGTCGACGCGCCTGGCGCAGCTCCTCCTCCGACCTTCGCGGTCGAACCATCGCGATGAACCTGAAAGCTTTCGCTGCATTTTGGGCAACGCATTCGAAGCCCGCCGTCCGGCAACCGGTGCTCGTCCACGTCGTAAGACGCATTACAGGACGGACAACTAACCTTGATCATGACCCCACTGTCCCCCGGGGATCAAACATAACACGCCTGCCCCCGGTCTCATAAACTTGGTCGTCGGATTCCGATCGCAGCGGAACCAAAAGGGGGATGGATGTGGATGTCCTACCTTGACGCCTAAGGAGCTGCGGGACTACCTTCCCGTCAATCGTGAAGCGAACCGTTCAGATCGAAATTGCCGGCGCCCGCTATCGCATGTCTGCGGACGCCGACGAAACCTACCTTCAGCGTCTAGCCGAGATCGTGAATGAACGCGTTCAGGCGCTCGGGCCGAAGGCTGCCCGCGCGGCCACGCCAGCTCAACTCCTCGCCGTCGTCGCGCTCGGCCTCGCCGAGGACCTCGAGGCGTCCGAACGGCAACGCGAGAAGCTCGAAGCGAAGACGCGGCAAGTCGTGACCACGGCGATTCGGCGAATCGACCAGCGCCTGCAAGCGGACGCCGAGCTCGCCCAGCAGATCGAGCCGTGAGCACCAGCGAGACGGAGCACGCCGATCGTCAGCTCCGTCAACGCGCCAAACAGGCGCTGCGAAATCAAATGCGGATGGTCCGCGGCGCGCTGCCCCAGTCCGCCTGCGAAGCGCGCTCGGCCGAGATTCGCAAACGCCTTTTCGGTGTGGCAGAGCTCGAACGGGCAGCCACGGTTCTCGCCTTCGCTTCGATTCGCAACGAGGTACGGACGCAGCCCATCATCGAAGAGGCCTGGTCCGCTGGAAAGCGAGTTGCCTTGCCGCGGGTGCACGGGGACGAGCTGCGCTTGCACCTCATCGATGCCCAAACCCCACTCGCTCTCGGGGCGTTTTCGGTTCCGGAGCCCGCCGAGGACGACGAAAGCATCGAGCCCGGCGAGATCGATTTTGCCCTGGTTCCTGCACTGGCGGTCGATCCGCGTGGCTACCGGATCGGCTACGGCGGCGGCTACTACGACCGGCTGATCCCGCAACTCTCCAACGCATGCACCTGCGCCGTCGCCTACGATTTCCAGATGATCTCCGAAGTGCCCGAGCTGCCGTTCGACGTTTCGGTCGACCTCGTCATCACCGATTCGCGTGTGATTCACGCAGCGTGATCCCGGGGCGCTCGAAGGCTGCGGCAGTGGTATAGGTTCGCCGTGGTTGCAGATGCAGCACAGCGAAAGCTCGACACGCTTCCGGCCTCTCCCGGGGTCTACGTGTTCCGCGGCGCGGGAAGCAAAGTGCTGTACGTCGGCAAAGCGCGAAGCCTGAGGAACCGTGTCCGAAGCTACTTCCAAGCCGGCTCGAGCGACCTGCGTGCGTTTGTGAGCCGGCTCGAACGCGAGCTGGTCGATATCGAAACGTTCGTCACCCACACCGATAAGGAAGCGGTCCTGCTCGAGAACCAGCTGATCAAGTCGCACCAGCCCAAGTACAACGTGAAACTCAGGGACGACAAGGAGTACCTGTCGTTGAGGCTGGACGCGAAGCGACCTTGGCCGCGGCTCGAAGTCGTTCGTCGACCCAAGCCGGACGGCGCGCAGTACTTCGGGCCCTACCACTCGGCGACCGCAGCACGGCAGACGCTCAGGCTGGTCAATCGATACTTTCAGCTCCGGACCTGCACCGACACGGAGTTTCGTAAGCGGTCGCGACCCTGTCTTCAGCATCAGATCAAGCGCTGCCCTGCGCCTTGTGTCCTGCAGGTCGACTCTGACGAATATCGCGCACAGGTCGCCAACGTGGCTCGGTTTCTCGATGGGCGGCACGACGAGCTGGTCGTCGACCTCGATGGACGAATGCAGGGCGCTTCGGACGAGCTCGAATACGAACGGGCGGCGATCTATCGGGATCAGATCCGCGCCGTCGAACGCGCCCGAGAGGAGCAGCGCGTCGCCGGCGTGCACAAGTCAGACCAGGACGTGATTGGATTTCACCGTCAAGGTGACCAAGTCGAAGTCGCCGTGCTGAGCATGCGAAGCGGCCGCATATTCTCGGTGCGAACGTTTGCTCTTCGGCGCGTTGCGGTGCCGAACGACGAGATGCTGGGTGCGTTCCTCATGCAACACTATGCAGATCGGCCTTCTCTGCCAGACGAGCTCCTGGTGTCGGTCACTATCGAGATGAGCGAAGGGCTCGAAGAGCTGCTGAGCGAGAACCGAAAACGCCGGGTGCGGATCGTAGAGCCAAAGCGGGGGGCGAAGGCCAAGCTTCTGGAGCTCGCTCGCGAGAACGCGGAGCACGCGTTCAACGAAAAGGAGCGCGCGCGCGAAGACGTCGAGGCGCGACTGGCGGAGCTGCAGGCCCAGCTTCGCCTGTCGGTCCTTCCGCGCCGTATCGAGTGCGTCGATATCTCGCACAGTGGAGGCGAGGAAACGGTTGCCGTGTTCGTCGCGTTGCAGGACGGAACGCCCGCTAGGGAACGCTACCGAAGCTTTCACGTGAAGGGCGTGGGCGGCGGAGACGACTATGGAGCGATGTACGAGGTGCTGATGCGACGCCTGCGGCGCGGCGAGAGAGAGGAGGAAGGCTGGGAGCTTCCGGACCTCTTGCTCGTCGACGGCGGAAAAGGCCAGCTCGGGGTTGCAGTCCGGGCCCGCGAGGACATCGGCCTGCCCCAGCTCGAAGTCGCCTCGGTCGCAAAGCCCCGGATCATGGCCACTGGCGAAGAAGAAGGCGACCGGGTCTTTCGCCCCGGCCAAAAGAACGCGATACCCGTACGCGGAAACTCCGCGCTCTCGCTATTGCTTCTGGCCCGCGACGAAACCCACCGGGCGTCGAACGCGCTGCGAAAGAAAGTCGGCCGCACGCGGCGGCTCCGAAGCGAGCTCGACGGCGTCCCGGGAGTCGGCCCGAAAACGCGCGGCAAATTGTTGAGGAGCCTCGGGTCGCTGCGCGACGTCCTGGCGGCAACCGAGCAGCAGTTGATCGAGGCAGGGGCGACGAAACGGCAGGCGCTTGCGATCAAACAGGCGTTGGGGGAGCGGTCGCCCTTTGCGCCTGAGACCGAGGCCGCAGAGGAAACGGCGATCGAGAACGCTTTCCAGCCTGACTAGCGAGCGACGTCGGGTCTAACGTGCCGCGGGCAACCGCACCTCGAATGAGGCTCCGCCCTGCTTCCGATTCGAGGCCTCGATCGTACCACCGAGTCGCTCCACGATCGTGTAACAGACGGCAAGCCCGAGGCCGGTTCCTTGCCCGGCCGCCTTCGTGGTGACGAACGGGTCAAACACCTGGTCGAGGATCTCGCTGTCGATCCCAGGCCCATCGTCTTCGACGAGAAGCTCCACGACCCCCGCACCATTGCGGGTGCGAACCTCGATGCGGCCTTTGCCGCCAAGGGCGTCCGCCGCGTTGAAAAGCAGGTTCAAAAGAAGCTGCCGCAGGCGCTCGTGATCTCCCCGTACGCGTGAAAGGCCCTCGTCGAGTGCGAGGGCGAGCTCGATGTCGCGGAACCGGCTCTGGCGGTCGATCAACTTGACCGTGTCCGAAACCACCTCTGCGAGGTCCGCTGAGCTTTCGATCCGTCCGTCCGGGCTGGAGTCGTTCCTCGAGAAGTCGAGCAAATCGCGAATGGTGTGATGGATTCGCTCCGTTTCTCGCTGGATCCGAGTGACGAACTCCTTCTCTTCGGCGCGTTCGAGGTCGCCGAGTTGCATCAAATCGAGCAAGCCGCGAATCGCTGCAAGTGGGTTCCCGATCTCATGTGCGACGCCGGCGGAGAGCCTTCCGACAGCTGCCAAACGCGCGCTCCGGATGAGTTGCTCCTGAGCCGTCGTGAGCTCAGCAGTGGTCTGCTCGAGCTCTTCGAGTCTTCGCTGAAGCGATGCTCGGTCGTCTCGAAGCTGCCCGGCCATCTCATTGAAGGTCGCAGCCAGGCGCGCGACCTCGGCGGCGCCCTGCACGGGAACCCTAGTGCGCAGCCGGCCGGCTGCGAGGCGCTCGGAAGCCAATCTCAATCGGTCGATCGGCCGCACGATGAAATAGGTCAGCAGGACATACGTAAGCAGCAGCACCGTCGATGCCGTCAGGCCGAGGTAGAAGACGAACAAGCTTCGCCGCGCCGCATCGCCGCGATAACTCGCCGGTACCCAGACGCGCAGCTCCAGGCCGTTCGCAGTCGTGACGACCGCATCGGGCTCGCCTTCGAGGACGCCCCAGCTCTTGGACAAGCCGTCCAAGGTGTGGATCTCGACGCGTCGAACCAGACCTTCGGAGAGCATCCGACCCATGACTTCCTCGCTCAGCCCTTCCCCCTCCGAGCCAGCCCCTGCAGCGAGCGCCTGGGCAAGCCCTACCGCGCGCGTCCGCTGTTTTTCGGCGCTCTCGCTCTCGTCGAGCCTCGCCGTCACGAGGCTGAGCAACACGAATGCTGCCCCAAACGCTACGATGAGCGCGAGCATGAGCTGGCTTCGAAGCCCTAAGCCGAACGAACGCCCCATGCGTACAGTCTACAGCCTCAATCTCTTGACCCGCCACGCAGCCCAGTGCATGGGGGGATCATGACACGAGGCGCCCGCGTCGGGGTGATCGTCGGCTCGATCCTCGTCCTTTCGTCGTTTGCAGCGTCTTCGAGCGCGCAGCGCGCAGGGGACGGGCTCTATGGTCGCTGGGATCGGGGGCTCACGCTCGCGCTCGGCGCGGGGGCTGGCGCCACGTGGCTCGACCGAAAGGCAGACCCCAACGTCGTGGGAGAGGCGCGCTTCCTGGTGGCCGACCTGGCCGGACTCGTGCTTTCGGGGCGCTGGGGCCCCGACTCCGGCCAGCACCTGTTCGTTGGCGTAGATCTTCGTCCGCTCTTTCCAGCGCTTTTCTTTCTCAACAAGCAAACCTGGGTCGAGTTTGTGGACCTGATGCTCCAATCGATCTTTTTCGAGATCGGGCCCGCCTTTGCGCTCGACGGCCAGCGAAGCACCGGGCTCGGAATCGGCTTTGGGTTCGGCCTGCCGCTCTACCGGCCGCTCAACACGCTCCGCGGCCTCTGGCTTCGAATCGCCGCGCGTCATGTGAACGGCGACCCATCTTTTCGCAACACTCAAGCGACGGGCGACCGGAGCCAATGGACGCTCTATACGACGTTTGTGGTGCGCTTGGGCTTCAAGTCGAACCTCAGCCGCTGGGAACCAGACCGCTAGCGGCACCGCTAGCTTGGCCGGCGCATGGAACCCGGCTACAAGGGCAAAGTGAGACGCACCAAAATCGTCTGCACGCTCGGGCCCGCCAGCGACACGAAGGCGAAGATCAGCGAGCTCGTCCGAGCGGGGATGAGCTGCGCTCGACTCAACTTCTCGCACGGCGACCACGCGTCGCACTCAAAGATGGCGAAGCTGATCCGCGAGGCCGCGGCCGAGGCGCGGCGACCGTTGGCGATCCTCGCCGACATGCAGGGCCCGAAGATGCGGGTCGGTAAGTTTGCCCGGGGCTCGATCGAGCTCACGCAGGGCGATCGCTTCGCCCTCACGACGAACGAAATCGAGGGGACCCAAGACATCGTCTCGGTCACCCACGAGTCGTTGGGCGCGGACCTGAAGCCCGGCGATGCAATCGCGCTCGACGACGGCTTCATTCGGCTCCGCGTGGACCGTGTCGAGGGCAACACCGTTCACACGATTGTCGAGGATGGTGGCTCCCTTTCCAACCACAAGGGGCTCAACCTGCCGGGCGTCGCGATCACCGGACCGGCTCTGACGGAAAAGGACCGCGAAGATCTCGCCTTTGCGGTGTCCGTCCTCGAGGCAGACTACGTGGCCCTGTCGTTCGTTCGAGCCGCTGACGACGTGCGGGAGGCCAAAGCTCTGGCCGGCGACGTGCCGGTCATCGCGAAGATCGAACGCCCGGAAGCGGTCGAGGCCCTTTCCGACATCGTCGACGCGGCGGACGGCATCATGATCGCCCGGGGAGACCTCGGCGTGGAGCTGGGGGCGGAAAAGGTGCCGATGATTCAGAAGCGGATCATCCGGGAGACCAACGCCCGCGGCAAAATCGTGATCACGGCCACACAGATGCTGGACTCGATGATTCGAAACCCGCGCCCGACCCGGGCCGAAGCCGCGGACGTCGCCAATGCGGTGATGGACGGGACGGATGCGGTCATGCTCAGCGGCGAGACGGCGGCGGGCCGCTACCCTTTGCAGGCACTGCAGATGATGGATGCGATCATTCGCGAGGTCGAATCGGACTATGTCGAAGATCTCTCGCGAGAGTTTCGCGACCTCAAGAGCGTGGACGAAGAAGACTGGTCGTTTGCGAATGCCGCGACGCGCGCCGCAGCGGTCTTGACCACGCATCTGCCACTCAAAGCAGTCGTGGTGTTTACCCAGGACGGTCGCTCGGCGGGCCTACTTGCGGAGCATCGCCCGCGCGCGCCGATTTTGGCCATCACCAGCGACACGCGTGTCGCACGACGGCTCGCGCTCGAATGGGGCGTGATTCCGCGAATCGAAGTGCCTCCGGAGTCACTCGATGAGACACTGCGGATCGCTTCTTCTTTGCTCGTCCGAGAGAAGCTTTGTCAAAGCGGGGAGGCCTTCGCGATGGTCGTTGGCTGGCCCCCTTCCGGACGCACC
The DNA here is from genome assembly GCA_963712235.1 of uncultured delta proteobacterium. Lineage (GTDB taxonomy): Bacteria > Myxococcota_A > Polyangia > Polyangiales > Houyiibacteriaceae > SG8-38. The sequence continues at coordinate 110,486 of CAVQHC010000015.1, read as the reverse complement.
AATACCTTGAAGCTCCATCGTCTCTAGTCCTCTGTGGCCCCGTGCTCCAGCATGGACTAGATCGCGCCCATGGAAGAACTGCCGCAACAGATCGGCCGCTACCGCATCGACCGCCTCCTCGGCGCTGGTTCGATGGGGAACGTCTATCTTGCGCACGATGCAGATCTCGACCGGCCCGTCGCTGTAAAAACGCTCCGTGACCTCGCTCTCGATCCCGATACGCGCGAGGTTTTCCTGAGCCGTTTTCAGAACGAGGCACGTGCGGCAGCCCGCCTGCAACATCCGAATATCGTTCAGATATTCGATGTCGGAGACGATCCGAACGTCGGCCCTTATCTGGTGTTCGAGTATGTCCCCGGGCACACCCTCAAGCAGGCGCTGAAAGAGCGTGGTCCCTTGTCCCGCGACGAGCTCCTCGACCTCGCCCAACAGGTCGCCGATGCCCTGACGACCGCGCACGTCGCCGGCGTGATCCACCGGGACCTCAAGCCCGAGAATTTGCTGATAACCAGCAATGGCCAGGTGAAGCTAGCGGACTTCGGGATTGCTCGAATCCCGAACGCGGACCTCACGAAGGAGGGTCAGTTTCTAGGCACTCCATGTTACGCCGCGCCGGAGACGCTTCGGAGCGGCGAGTACAGTGAGCAGAGCGACTTGTTCTCCTTCGGGGCAGTCATCTACGAGGCGGCGTGCGGCGAGCGCGCGTTTCCCGGATCCGAGGCGTTGGCCGTTGCGCACAAGGTCATGAGCATCGACCCGGTACCGCCAAGCGAGGCCAATCGGGGCGCTGCAATCCCAAGTGCGCTCGATGCCGCCATCCTGCGTGCGCTCTGCAAGCGTCCCTCCGACCGATACGCAAGCGCGCGAACCTTCGTATCTGCACTCAAGCAAGCCTACGACGGACACCGTCCATCGAAATCGAGACGTCGACGCACCGGTCTGCCGTTCGCCATGACATTGACCATCGGACTCCTCCTGGCCCTATGGATTGCGGTCGAAAACTGCAATCCAAAGCCCAACAACGCCGGTGCCAGCACCGACGCTGGCGCTGACATGGACGCTGGCACTGACACTGACACTGACGCTGCCACTGCCGCCGCCGCCGGCGATGAGACCGATGCTGGCCCCGACGCCCTCTCTCCGCACGAACGCGAAGAGGCGGCGAAAGACGAGCTCGAGAATGCGCGCGCAGCCCTCGAACGCGGAGACCTCGCGGATGCGACCTCGGCACTCGAACGTGCAAGCGCTTTCGACCCGAACAACCCCGATATCGGCGAGCTGCAGGAGCAGGTGCGCGCGCTGCAGGCCGACGGCGGCTAGTTGAGCTTGTTGCTATCGTCCGGGACGGGCTTCCAGCGGCAGTCCTTGCCGCCGCCCGCCGTGGCTTTGCACTTGTACATGTACGTCAAGGTGCGACCGCACCCGCTGACTCGCTTCTGCATGGCCGCGTCGTCCACGAACTCGATCATCGAGGCATCACAGTCCAGATCGACTGCCGCGGCACTCCGTATCTGCTGCGTGGCAGCGGACTCGTGTCCGCACCCCGAAACGAGCGCCACGATGGCCGCGACTTGGATGGCTTTGCTCCGCATTTCGTCGAACCCCGGGGCGGAGCATAGCGCATGGATGCGAGGCGCGCGCCTATAAGTCGATGCCCAAGCCGCGCAGGTCGCTTTCGGCCTGCGGCGCCCACCCTCGATTGGCCTTCGGGCTTGCCGGGCTGGGGTGCAGGACGGTGCCAATCGCCGGGCCCGCCGCGCCGAGCGCAGCGCGCGCGCGCTTGGTTGCCCAGGCCCCCACACCGACGACGAGGGTCGGGGAGAGGATCTCGACGGCGTCGCGCAGTGCCCGGTCGCAGGCAGGCAGGAGCGCGGCCCGCTCGTCGGCGGATAGCTTGTCAGGTGTGCGATTTCGTCCGGTCGATTCCAGGAACAGAAGGGGACAATAGTTGAGAACGAAAAACCTCGAAAAGAACCGTTCCGGCGTGCCAAAGCGCCCCCTCGCCCAACCCCAAAGACGGGAGCCGCTGACTTCCGACCGCTCGCAGTCGAAACCGAGTACTGGGCGCTTTGGGTGCTCGTCGTCCGGACGATCGACCGGCGCCTCGATACCCATCCAATCGCGGACGAAACCGACGTCGCCAAACGGGACGCCCGTCTGACCCATCCCGAACGGTCCGGGGTTCATTCCGACCAGGACGACCTCTTTTTTGCCACAGCCGAAGCGACTCAAATAAAGCTCGTGCGAGCGCCGCGCGTATTGAAGAGGATTGTAGACGTGCGTGACCGGCGCGCCGAACTCGAGCGCGGTGATGACGCGGCTCAGTGCGCGCGAAGCTTTGACGAGCTCGCCCATGCGCGGTCAGCAGAGGTAGCGCTCACCGCCATCGCACAAAATCGTGACGACTCGCTGCCCGGGCTTCAATCGGCGCGCCACTTCGAGCGCAGCGTGAACGTTCGCACCGGCCGAAGGCCCCAGCAACAGGCCCTCTTCTCGTGCCAATCGCTTCGTCATGCGCTCCGCGGCGAGGTCGGTGACGGTCAGCACCTCGTCCGGAAGCTTGGTGTCGAGCACCGCCGGAATGAAGCCGGCCCCAAGGCCCTGGATCCCGTGCAGGCCCGCCTTCCCGCCCGATAGCACTGCGCTCGCGCGCGGCTCGACGGCGACCAGGCGAACGTCCGGATTGCGGCTCTTGAGCACGCGCCCGACCCCGGTGAGCGTGCCGCCCGTCCCCACACCAGCGACGAAGGCGTCGACCTTGCCGCCGGTTGCCTCCCAGATCTCTTCTGCGGTCGTTTTCGCGTGAATCGCAGGATTGGCCGGATTCTCGAACTGGCCGCACATCATCGCGTCCGGCGTCGTCCGAAGCAGGCGCTCCGCCTGCTCGACGGCACCTGCCATGCCGTCCTCGGCTGCCGTCAAGACCACCTCGGCGCCATAGGATTTCAGCAGGTGGCGACGCGCCGCGCTCATGTCCTCCGGCATCACAATCAGGCAACGGTATCCACGAACGGCGCAGATCATGGCGAGGCTGATCCCAGTGTTGCCGCTGGTCGCCTCGACGACCGTCGAGCCCTCTCGGAGCTCTCCCGATGCTTCGGCGGCAAGGATCATCGAAAGCGCAGGCCGGTCTTTGACCGAGCCCGCGACGTTGTTCGACTCGAGCTTTCCGCAGATCTCGGCGCCCTTCTCGTCGCTGATTCGCGCGAGCCGTACCAAAGGCGTGTGGCCGATGAGGTCCAGCGCGCCGTCGTAGATTCGGTCGGTCATGTGGCGGCTAGCATAACAGGCAGAGCTTAGATGTCACCGTCGGAAGAGCCCGATTCGTGAACATCGTAGGCCTGGACGATTTGCTGGACCAAGGGGTGACGTACGACATCGGTGTGGGAGAAATAGACGAAGTCGATGCCGTTGATGTGCGAGAGCACCTTTTCGGCGTGCCGAAGCCCGCTGTGCGCTCCACCCGGCAGATCCACCTGAGTCACGTCGCCCGTAATGACCGTCTTCGAGTCGAAGCCCAGCCGTGTCAGGAACATCTTCATCTGCTCCCGCGTCGTGTTCTGTGCCTCGTCCAGGACCACGAAGCTGTCGTTGAGCGTCCGGCCTCGCATGAACGCCAGGGGCGCAACCTCGATGGTACCCCGCTCGATCAGCGCGGCGATCCGTCCCGGCTCCATCATGTCGTGCAGGGCATCGTAGAGCGGTCGAAGGTAAGGGTTGATCTTCTCCGCGAGGTCGCCCGGCAGGAAACCGAGGCGTTCGCCAGCCTCGACCGCCGGACGCGTCAAGACGATCCGCTTGACCTGGCGCTCTTGAAGGGCGCGAATCGCCATCGCCATAGCGAGGTAGGTCTTGCCTGTGCCGGCGGGCCCGATCCCGAACACGATGTCGTGGCTTCGGATCGCCTGAATGTACGTCTGTTGGGTAATGCCCTTGGGTGAAACGATACGCCGGCTGGAGGTTGTCAGTACGACGTCGTCCAGAAGCGCGCGAAGCCTCATCTGCGGATGCGCGCGAAGGGTGCGCGCCGCGCGCGCCATTTCGACGGCGCTGAGCTCCCGGAATTGGAGGGCATCGATCAGCTCGTGAAGTACGCGCTCCACCATCTCGACGTCCCGGTTCGGCCCGTGGACGTGAATCGTCGAGCCTCGCAGGCCCATCGAAACCCCGAGCTCAGCTTCGAGCGTGCGTAGATTCGAGCCGCCCGGGCCGGTCAGCCGCAGCAACAAGCTCGAATCGCCCACTTCAATGTCGGCGGCTACATCGGTCTCCGCGGGGCCGCGCTGCGCAGTTGGTTCGATGTTGGAAGTTTAGCCTGTCCCACCTCAGGAGGCGAGCGGCAATGCTAGCGCCAAACAAGGGCGTCGGGATCGCGTTCGACCGCCGTTTCGAGGCGCTCGTGGGCAGCGAGAATCAGCGAACGAGCGGTGTCCCCATCGAGCGGGTAGGAGGCGAGGCCCACCGCCATGTGCGCGAAGAAAAGCTCTTCGGGCTGCCGGATCCGGCGCGTCTCGAGGTCGGACTGTAGCCTGCGAACCACCTCCACGACGGCACGGGCGCTCGCTCCATCGAAGCCGACGACGAAGGTGTCATCATCCCAGCGCCCTCGAACGTCTTCGCGGCGGAATCTGCCGTGAATCAGACGCCCCAGATACGTTCTCAGGCGCCGCGCCTGGACATGGTCGAGCCCGTCGAGGCCGGTCGCTTGCAGAAGCCCAATCGAGTAGGTGCGCCCGTGACGCTGAGCGGAGGAAAGCCCCACCTCGAGCGCGGCTACGGCCCCGGGCCGCGTGAGCAGGCCGGTTTGACTGCAGCGCAACTGCTGCCGGCGTAGTCGCGCCATGCGATCGGCCTCGCCATGAAGGTGCACCATCCACCCCGACGATCGAATCAGGCATTCGGTGATCTCGCGTGTGTCCGCCAGCGGGGAGTCCTCGAAGCAGAGCAGAGCGAACTCCGAATCCCAGGCCGACATGCGAATGATCGCCGGCACCTGCTTGCCTGTCACGCTCGAGCCCAGAAGGATTGCGTCCGGGCACTGGACGTCGATCTCTCGCAGGAGCTCATCGAGGCTGAAGAAGAGCAAGCAATCGATGCCGTTCTCTTCGATGACCCGGGCGGCCTCGGGATCGCGAAGAACGGCCACTTTGGGTCGCGGGGTCATCGCTCGCTCGACCGCTGTGCTCAGCGCGTGGTGCAATCGGACGAGCTCGATCGGGTGCGGCAAAAAAATGTCCACGCCGAGCTGGGCAGCCAGAGCACGCGTGTGCGGGTCGTCGTCGACGGAGAGCAGGATGACTGGAGCCTCGTCGCAGCCCTGCAAGCCACGAAACAGCGGGACGAACTGGGACAGCGCTTCGCGGTCCTGAAGGGGCCAGCCCACCAGGGCTGCGGTCGGCGCGTTGCGGCCTGCGATCTTGAGTGCCTCCTCGACGGTCGAAACGGGCCTCAGGTGCACCAGCACCTCATCGAGCGCAGAGCGCAGATAGGCGATCATTGCGGGATCGTCTTCGAGGACGAGCAGCGTTGGTACGAAATCCTTAGGAATGGGGCGATGCAAGAAGAAGCTCGCGGCGGGCGTGACCGAGGGTGGTGCCGCGGCCATCGATGGGGTGTCATTCGGACGGCCCGCAGCCGCGGAGGCGTAGGCCCGCATCGAATCGATCGACTCGAACATGATTGGCCAATCGAGCCGCCCCGACTTCTGTAGCTGGCGAAGCTCGAGCTCGATCCGACCTGCGGCATCGGAAATCTCGTTGAAGCCATGCGTTTGCGCGGTGCTGCGCAGGTCGTGGGCCTGACGAAGCGCGTCCGAAACCACGCTGGTTCGCTCGGCCTCCGAATGAACGCGACGAATTGCACCGGTGAGGTTGTCCGCGGCGATCGGGAGCAGGCTCAGATACGCTGCCTTGGCTCTGCCGGGGTCGACGCGTGGCTCGGACGATTCATCGGGGAAGAGGATTTGGTCTGCGGAATCTTCGGCTGGCCGAGGCGTGACGGCAGCGGGCGGCGCGGGACCTGGAAGCGCGGCGACGACGCTTGCAACTGCGCGCGCGAATCGATCGACCGTGACCGGCTTGTGAAAGACTTTGGTCACGTCGAGCTCTTGGGTCAGGTGCCGGAAGGTAGGCAGGTCCCTGTAGAAGGCGGAGACGAAAATGATGGGCGTCTCGAAGCCCTCTCGTCGGAGGTCTTCGATCCAGGTGATTCCGTTGACGTCCGGTAGCAGGCCGTCAACGACGAGGAGTGACGGCGATTCCTCTTCGATCATGGCCCGTGCGATGCTGCCTTTGGTCGCGATCAGGACACGCAGACCCTCCGCTTCGAGCGCCGGTGTGACACTGGCCCGAAACTGAGCGTCGTCGTCGAGCAGAAGAACGGTTGGAAGCACTTGGCCCCGAGTGTGGCACCGTTTGGAGCCCCTACAAGACGGTGAGATCTCCTCCTCAGGAGGCGCGCTGATAGTCCGAATCCGCTTTCTCGAGATAGGCCCGAGCGACCGGATGGTCATCGGATTGCGCGATGACGGCCTCTAGGTGGCGAAGCCCCTGGCCACGGTCGCCGGTCTCGATTTCGATGACGCCCAGAAGCGCCCGGGCATCCTGGTGGTCGGGGTCGAGTTGGAGGATCAGCGTCAGCTCTTCGCGAGCCCCATGCGCGTTGCCGCGAAGCCGAAGCAGCTTGGCGAGCTCCAGCCGGATATCGTGGAACTTTGGACAGAGCCGCAGCGCGCGCCCAAACTCGTGCATCGCATCCTCGGGGCGGTCCAAATCGATGTAGGCGCGGGCGAGCGCTCGATGAAGATTCGCGACCTTCCCGCGTCGGTAGGCGTCGTTTGAAGAGTCGGACTTGCGCTGCGCTCGCTCGAGCGTGCGCACCCCCGAACCATATTCCCCGAGCTCGTTGCAGGTCACGGTGAGGTTCAGCGCGGCTTCGAGATAACCGGAGTTGACCTCGAGCGCCTGCTGGAAGCACCAACGCGCTTCGGGCAGCCGGCCACCCAGGTGATAGATCACGCCCAGCCGATTGAACACGTCGGGATAGCGAAGGCCTTGCTGCACGAGCTTCTCATAGTAGGGCTGAGCAAGGGGGTATTCGGCGCGATCGTAGTGCTCATTCGCCGCGTCTAGAATTTGTTTAGCCCAAGGAGCCATGGGAGCGAAGGTAGCGATCGGCCCGATCTCTGGCCAGAAATCCGCACCAAAAGGATCGAGCGGGCGCTCAGCCGATCTTGCGGAGCAGGGACTTGGCGCGCTTGGCCTCGTCGCTTTCGGGAAAGCGCTGGACGATTTCGCTGAAGGCCTGCCGGGCCGCCTCGACCTCGTTGGTCCTGAGGTAGACCTGCCCAAGCAAGAGCAGCGCCTGGGGCGCGACGCCCGCTCCCGGATAGGCGGTGAGCAAGCCGGTGAGCCGTGAAATCACACCCCGATACGCCTCTCGCTCGAGGTAGAAGCGTGCGACGTAGAGCTCGTGCGCGGCAAGCAGGCTCATGCATTTGTCCATGAGCTTGTTGGCATCGGGCACCCGTTGGTCGTCCGGATAGTCCACCACGAATCGGCGAAGCTGAATCAGGGCATCCCGAGCGGCACTCTGATCGCGCTCGCTCGAAGGCGGCGTCATGAACCAGCCGCTAGGGATCTGATTGAAATACGCCTCGGCGATCCGAAATCGCGCGTAGGGGATCTCTTTGTGTGAGGGACGAATCCGCACGAACTGTCGGTAGGTCTGGATCGCCTCCGGGTAGGCGTCATTCTTGAACTGGCAATCGCCGATGCGAAGCTCCGCGAGTGCGGCGAAACGGCTGTAGGGAAACTCACGCCGGATCTCGCGGAAAGTCGGCTCGGCCGAAAGGCAATCGCCACGGCGAAAAGCCAGTAAGGCTTTCTCGTAGCCGGTGCGCGCATCGTCGTCAGGATCGAGCGTACTCGCGCCCGTCTTCTTGAGACTTCCCGAGCTACCGCTGCAGGCCGCGGTCAGGACGAGAAGCGCGATCCAGACCATGCTGTCGAGACGAAACCGCATCGCGGGGGGAGGTAGCCTTTGGCCCGGCGGAAAACAAGGTGACGGACCGCTCGCCGATCTCGCCCGGCTCAGGCGCTGGCGATCTGGTTGTCGATGAGACGGGCTGGGTCGATTCCAAGGGTGGCGAGAGCCGCTTCCCAACGCTTTTCGATCGGCGTGTCGAAGACGATTTCGTAGTCGAGGTCGACGGGAATCCAGGACCCCTGCTTCATTTCGGTCTCGAGCTGCCCGGCGCCCCAGCCAGAGTATCCGAGGATCATCGCACAGGTGTCGGGTCCGTCGCCTCGGGCGAGGCGCTCCAAGAGCTCGAGCGATGCACTGCAAGCGATGCGCTGGCTCACCGCGATGGTCTGACCGGTCGACGGCTGAGGTACGCCTTCCGAGTCGTAGAGGATCCAGCCCGACTCCGGAGAGACGGGCCCGCCGAGCATGACCGGCGCTTCTACACTAGCCGCAGCGTCAGCGGCGACGCCGACTTCCTTGAAGACGTCTTGGATGCCCAGGTCGGTCATGCGATTGACCACGAAGCCAAAAGACCCCTCGTCACCGTGATCGACCAGCAGCACCAGCGTATGATTGAAAAACGGGCACCGCATGGACGGTGCGGCGACGAGAAACCCCGGTGCAAGAGATGCCGACACGAGCCGAGACTGCCATCAAATCGAAAGCTCTGCGAGTCCTAACTCGGGAGCCAGCAAAATGAGCAGGGCCAGGGCTGTCCTGCGTACCGGCGCGTTTTTCAGCTTCTCCGCTGGGATTCTCGCGGCCTACGAAACCCGGCGGGTGATGACCTCGGCACCCGGGCAGGCGGCACTCGCCAACCGGTACCGCTCGCGTTTGACCAACGGGCTTCTGCGGGTCTTTGGCGCAGAGCTGGTGCTGGACGGTCCGCAAGAATTGCTCGGCGGTGCATTGGTCGTCGCCAATCACCAGAGTGCGCTCGACATCGGAGTGATGCTGTCGGTGTTTCGAGGTGTGCTTGTGAGCCGGCACGACGTGGCCGATTGGCCGCTGCTCGGTCGTTTGGCCAAGCACGGCGATACGATCTTCGTCGACCGCGACGATCGGCGGAGCGGCGCTCTGGCGCTTCGTGAGATTCGAAGACGCGCAAAAGAAGGACGCACGGTCGTTGCCTTCCCGGAAGGCCGAACGTTTCCAGGCGATTCGGTGCACGAATTCCACCCGGGTGCGTTCGCGGCGGTTCGCTCGCTTGGCGTTCCGATCCTTCCAGTTGGCCTCGCCTACTCGCCCGCGATTCCGTACGGGGACGAATCCTTCGGCAATCACATTGCCAAGATCGCTGCGCGAAAGCGCACGCAGATCGCCGTGCAGGTCGGCGAGCCCCTGCCCGCCGGCCTCGACGCTCGCGCCGCAGCGACGCTTGCGAGGTCGAGGGTCGAAGCGCTCGTCCAGACGGCTCGACGCGCACTGGACGACAATCGCACCTGAATTCAGGGGGCGCGCCCACCCAGGCTGCCGCCTTCTAGGCGCGGCGCCCGCTGTTCGCTAGGATGCCGGTTTCGTTTCAGCTGAAAGCCCCTGCCCGCAAGCCCATGGTTCGTCTCATCCGTCCATCGAAAGAGCCAGCGCACGAGCGTGATGAACGCGTCTGGGAGTTCCTTCCAAGCGCAGTTTGGGACTTGAACTTCCGCGGGCCTCTCGAATGGATTGAGGAACGGGGATGCCGCGACGCCGACGGGTTCAAGCAGCTGGTGCGAAACAACCCCGACGCTCTCGGCGAATGTCTGGAGCGAATACAGATTCATCGGGTGAGCGCCGGAGCCATATCGCTGGTGGGTGCATCTAGCGAGGAGGAGTGCATCCGTCGGTCGCGAGAGCTTCTAACCGCTGAGTCGAAGGCTGACTTCCTGCGCATCTTGATGGCCGCCTTCCGAAACGAGCACGACGTCCATCTAGAAACGGCGATCATGACCTGCTCACGCGAGCCGAGAGATGTCCGCGTCCACTGGCGGTTCATCGAAAACGAGAACGGGCACTTCGAGCGAGCACTCGTTTCCGTAACCGACATGACCGCGGAGCACGAGCTCGAGCAACGACTCATGTTGGCCGAGCGCATGTCCGCTATCGGAACGCTCACCGCGAGCATCATTCATGAGGTGAAAAACCCCCTCACCTTCGTATGGAACCATCTGCGTTCGCTCCGTGATTCGGCCGAGCCTCTGTCCCCCGAAGCCTCGGAGCTGGTCCGCGAAGCCTACGAAGGCTCGGAGCGAATTCGTATCATCGCAAATGAAATCACGCATTTATCGCACAGCGGCGAAAGCGTTGAAACCGAGACGGTCAAGCTTCAGGAGGTGCTCGATTCCGCAATTCGGATGGCGCAGCCCGAGATCCAACACCGTGCGACGATCATCCGGGAATACGAGGCAGGCAACCTGTACATCCGAGGGCCGAGGACGCGCCTTGGTCAGGTGTTCTTGAATTTGATCGTCAATGCGGCTCAGGCCATCGAACCCGGGGACCGAGGGCAAAATGCCGTGACGATACGAGCGCGGAGCACCGAGGAAGATCGCGTCTGCGTAGAAGTGCAGGACACCGGACCCGGAATTCCTTCGCAACTGCTGCGAAGAATCTTCGACCCTTTCGTAACGACCAAGCCTGCCGGACGTGGAACCGGTCTCGGGCTTTCGATCTGTCGCCGCATCGTGCATTCTCTCGAAGGAACGATCGAGATTCAGAGTCACCCCGGACAAGGCACCGTCGCTCGCGTGGTCTTGCCGAAGGCGCCCCGCGCACGACGCCCGCTCTCCATTCCACCGACGTCGATGAGCGCGGTTCGGCGCGCGACCCGGGGCAAGCTGTCGCTCCTGGTCGTCGACGACGAGCCGGTGATCGCGCGACTGATTCAAAAGGCGCTGGTCAAACACGATGTGACCACCGCCAACGACGGCCGCGAAGCGGTCGGATTGATGGGGCAGCACGCATACGATGTGATCCTCTGTGACCTGATCATGCCCGAGATGACAGGCATGGACGTCTATCGTGCGGCCCTGCAGCGGGCGACACCCGTCCACGAGCGCATCGTCTTCATGACGGGTGGAGCATTCACTCAGCGGGCCAGAGATTTTCTTCAGAGCGTTCCAAACCTCCGAATTGAAAAGCCTTTTGACCTGAATCACCTCGAGCGCACGATCTACGAAGCTGCGGATATCCTCGACCCTCGATGATGGAGGGCCCCGGTCGCACCGAGGGGCTAAGAGGGACGGATGGGCGCGAAGCGAATGATCGTGATCGGACTCGACTGCGCGGCGCCTCGCCTGGTGTTCGACCGCTATCGCGACACGATGCCAAACGTCTCCGCCCTCATGGACAGCGGAACATGGGGAAACCTTCGGAGCTCGGAGCCTCCGATCACGGTGCCCGCGTGGACGTGCATGCTCTCGGGACGCGACGCGGGGGAGTTGGGCCTGTACGGATTCAGAAATCGCGTTCCTCACGAAACGCGACTGCGTTTGGCCGATGGAGGCGACGTTCACGTGAAACGCGTCTGGGACTGGCTGGGCGAGCAAGGCTTTCGCGTCGCCCCGCTCTTCGTGCCGCTGACCTCGCCCCCTCGACCGGTGCGCGGTCAGATGGTGTCCGGCTTCATGTGGCCGGGGGGCGATTCTCCCTGGTGCTTTCCGCGCGAGCTCGAAGGCGAGCTCACCGAGCGCGTGGGTCCCTACCGCGCAGACGTCGAGAACTTTCGCTCCGAGGATCTCGACCGCATCTACCGGGACATCGTCACAATGACCGAGCAGCACTTCGATATTGCGGAGCAGGTCTGGAGGACCAAGCAGCCGGACTTCCTGATGATCGTGGAGATTGGTGTCGATCGTTTTCACCATGCATTCTGGCGTCACATCGATCCCGAGCACCCACGCCATGAAGACACCAACCCATGGAAGAGCCTCGGCCGCGAGTACTATGGCCTGTTGGACGCGCGAATCGGGCGGCTCTGCGCCGCGGCCGACGAAGACACCGCGATCATGGTCGTCAGCGACCACGGAGCCCGCGCGATGCACGGCGGCTTCTGCATCAACGAATGGCTGATCCGCAAGGGGTACCTGAGCCTTCGAGAGCCGCCTTCCACATCCGTCCCGCTCGATCATACGCTCGTCGATTGGCAGCGGACGACGGCTTGGGCAGAGGGAGGCTACTACGCGAGAGTCTTTCTCAACGTCGCGGGGCGTGAACCCGATGGAATCGTCGCGCCGAGCCAAGTTCACGCAGTGCGCGATGAGCTCCGCCGGGAGCTCGGGTACGCGCGCGATGATCGAGGTGAACGTGTCCCCGTCCTAGTCCGAGCGCCCGAAGAATACTATCGGCAAGCCCGCGGTTTCCCGCCTGACCTGATGGTCTACTTCGACGGGCTGAGGTTGCGCGCGATCGGATCGGTCGGAGGTGGCCGCATCGTGGTGGAAGAAAACGACAGCGGCCCCGACGGTTGCAACCACGATTGGGACGGTATCCTCGTCATGAGCGGGGGCGGGACGCCGGCGCGTGGATTCGTCGAGGGAGCCGAGATCTACGATGTGACGCCGACGATCTTGGGGGCGTTTGGGCTTGCACGGCCGCCTGGGATCCTGGGTCGGAACTGGACGCTGTGACGGCGACGGCATGACGCGCTAGGCTCCGGTCCGTGGGGGCGAAGGCGTTGGTGCTCGGGTTGGACGGGCTCGATCTTGGGCTCGTCGAGCAATTCGGCGCAGGGCGTTTGCCGAATCTTCACGCGCTGATGTTTCGGGGGGCGTTTGCTGCGCTCGAGTCCGTCCAACCGCCTGCCACGCTGCCCAACTGGACCACGTTTCTGACCGGGGTCGACCCAGCTCGGCACGGCGTTTTCGATTTCACGACGCGAAAGGGTTACCAAGTTCGGTTCACCGCGGGGACGGTCCGCGAGGCGCCGACCCTCTTCGCGCAGCTCGACCAGCTCGGGCTTCGCTGTGCCTGCCTCAGCTTTCCTGGAACCTGGCCGCCAGAAAGGCTCGAGCACGGGGTCTTCGTGAGCGGCTGGGATGCCCCGGTTGCATTCGAGGCGGACCGATCGTTCATGTGGCCGCCTTCGCTATACGACGAAACGGTGGATAGATTTGGAGCTCCGTCCTTCGACGATGTCGATGAGTTCCACGCCGACGCGCCGGGTTGGACCGAGCGGCTGCCTGCCGCCCTGGTGAGCCGGGTCGGACGGAAAGCCGACTGGGCGCGATGGCTCCTCGATCGGCAGGATTGGGACGTCTTCGCGCTCTACTTTGGCGAAAGCGACACCGCGTCTCACTATCTGTGGGCGCAGCACGACCCCAATTCGCCGCGCAGGCCCGCCGATGTTTCGGTCGAGCAGCGCCAAGGTCTTCAACGGGTCTACGAAGCGCTCGACCAAGCGGTCGGCTCGCTCAGCGCAGCGGCAGGCGGGGCTGAAGCGGAGGTGACCGTGCTCAGCGACCACGGCTCCGGCGGCTCGTCGGACAAGGTGCTGTACCTCAATCGGCTCCTGGCGCAGCACAGCTTGTTGCGCTTTCGGGCGCGCCGGGGTCGCGGCGGGGCCGGCTTGAAGGAAATCGCCTTGCGCCGGTTTCCGCCATATCTTCGGGAGCAATTGTTTCGCCTAGGCAACGCCTGGCTCCCAAGCCGCTTGGAGTCGAATGTGCGCTTCGGAGCCATCGACATGGCCAACACGGTCGCGTTCAGCGATGAGCTGAACTACTTCCCCGGGATCCACCTCAACTTGGCCGGGCGGGAGCCGCGCGGCATCGTCCCAGCCGATCAGAAGCGCGAAATCATTCTCCGCATTCGAGCTTCCTTGCTCGAGACCCGCGATCCCTGGAGCGGTAAGCCGGTGTTTCGCGATTTGATTCCCCGCGAGGAGATCTTCGAAGGCCCGCACTTGGAGCGCGCCCCCGACCTGCTGGTCGATCTCGACCTCGACGACGGCTACTCTTACAACCTGATGCCAAGCGAGCCCCAATATGGGGCGAGCGCAGCCCCGTGGCGTCAAAGCCGTTTTGCGGGGCACGCGTTCACCGGAAGCGCTTTCCGCAAGCTCGCCGAGCACGAGAAGCTCGGTAAGAAAGGTCGAAGCCTGCCCGGGAGCCATCGTTCGCACGGATTCATGGCGCTGGCCGGGCCGAGCGTGAAGCCCGTAGGCCGCGTCGACGCCCATATCGCGGACCTGAGCGCGACTCTGCTCCGCCGTCTGGGCCTATCGGTGCCCTCCTCGTTCATGGGTCGGGTTCTCTGGGAAGCGCTCCATGACGAAGGCCAGGTTCCGGCGGCCGCGCTCCCAGCGCCTCGCCCGCGCGCGCCTCGCACGCCGCGAAATGAAGCGCTCGTCGAATCTCGACTCCGCGCGCTGGGCTACATCGAATGATTCTGCACGTCGCCTGCCTTCCATTCCCCACCCATCAAGGCACGCAAGCTGCGATCGCCTCCATGCTGGAGGCGTCCACGCGCGTGGGTCGGCCAAGCCAGCTGCTCACCTATGCGCACGCAGCGTACGAGCTCGACGCGCCGTACGAAATTCATCGCATGCCCAACTTCCCCAAGGTGCGCTCCGTTCGCTCCGGGCCGTCCTGGGGCAAAGTCGCGCTCGACGTTCGTTGCATCGTCGAGACCCGCCGCCTGGCGCGCCGGCTTCAGCCTAGCGCGATCATTGCCCATCACATCGAGGCCGCGATCGCGGCGCTCGCCGCGCGGGTCGCTCCTGTTTACTACATTGCGCATACCTCGCTCGAGCGAGAGCTGCCCGTCTACATATCTCGGGTCCCTGCGCGAACGATCCGCTCGATCGCGCGGCGATTGGAGAAGCAAGTGTGCGAACGGGCGGCTGGGGTTGCTGCGGTCGCCCCTGCGCTTGCCAAGCTCCTGGGCGAAGGCGCGCGGTACGTGCCGGTCCCCTGGTCAGCGTCGGCTGTCTCCGATCGCGTGACACGAAACGAAGCTCGGCTGGCGCTCGGCATCGCGACTGATGCGCAGGTCTGCTTGTACGCAGGTAACCTCGATCCGTACCAGGGCTGGGAACACCTCCTCGAAGCGATTTCGGTGCTGGGACGGAGCCATCGAAACGCCCGACTGCTCGTCGCCACCGCGTCGGACCCTGCTCCCGCTCGACAGCAGGCGGAGCGCCTGGGGCTTGCGGATTCCGTCCGGTTTGTCGGGCTTGGATTCGGAGCGCGCCCGAATGCTGGCGCACGCGGCGAGTGACGTCGCCTGGGTGCCCAGACGCACCGAGGGGGGCCTGCCGATCAAGATGCTCGACGCGTTCGCGCGCGACCTCCCCGTCGTCGCGATGCGGCGCGCTACCGCGGGGCTTCCGCTGCGGGGCGTGTGCCGCGTCGTGTCCGATGACGACCCAGGGGCACTGGCCGCCGCCGCCGAAAGCCTGTTTGAAGACGACCGCGCCGCGAGCGTGCTTCGCGATCGCGCCCGCCGCTACCTGTCGGTCCACCACTCGGCGGAGTGGTTCACGACCGCGCTGCGCCACCTGCTCGGGGATAGCGTTGCTAGCATTCGAGCCATGCAACACGCGCCGCCTGGACGAGCTGCGTCGGCACTCCGAGTTGACTGAGCTCCTCCAGCTCGCACCAGCGATAGGCATCGTGCTCTTCCGAGAGCCGCACCTCGCCGCCCTCGTGCTCGGCTGCGAACACAATCACCGTCATTGGCTCGCCGCAACGAAGCGCTGCATACGCGGTCACCGGGCGCGATCGAATCACGACCCGCAGGCCGGTTTCCTCTAGCACTTCACGGCGCGCCGCGGCGATCGGATCCTCACCCGACTGAACGCGACCGGACACGCCTTCCCAAAGCCCCGGCCCGGCCTCTTGGCTGGCCGCGCGACGCATGGACAGCATTCGGCCCTGGCCAAACACGAGAACCGTCACGGCAACCCATTGTCTTGCTTCTTCGCCCATCGCCGTCACCCGCTGTCAATATATGGGCGAACACGCCTTTTTTTGGATCCAAATCGAACGCAGCAAGTACCATTTTCCTTCCAGCTCGCGTTGGAAAAAGAACATGGTCGCCCACTTGGATGAATCGCTTTCACAGGCACAAAAACGTGCCGATTCCGGTGTTCAGCATCTTCTCCTCGAGGGGGAGCTCGATGTGGAAACTCCGGCCTTGGCGGAGCTGACGGCGGCCGCAGCAACGCTTGCGATCGGCTCCAAACCCAAGGTGCTCCTGCCGCTGGCGACCGCAGCGGTCGAGTACGCCTTGGTTCGCCGCGGCGATTCCGTCTTGGTCAGCTGCTATGGCACCGCGAGCGCGCCTGTCGTTTACCAACTGGATCGCGCAGTCCCGATTCGGCGCCTCCTCGACACCTGTGCGCAGTCGATGCTCGAAATGGCAGGACAGGAGCTCGACCCCACGGCGCGTCAGATCGCGATCCGCGTTGCCGAACGAGCGCTTGCGACGAAGATCGCCGCGGATCCCGAGGGCCTTGCATCGCCGATCAACCAGCGCGGCGGCGAGCTCGACGCGCCCGGCGAGCATGTTCCGCTGGCCTTCGGATACGAAGCTGCGGTCTATCCTTCATCTGGCGCTTCCCAAGGACGGTCGGCGCGGGCAGACGTGCACGCGCTTCTCTTTGAAGGACATCTCTGGGCGTTCGTGCGAGGACGTCGACTCTCCTTGGCGCGCGGCCCCATCATGCTGGCCGCCCACCGGATGGTCGTTGCGGTGCGAACGCTCGTCGACTCCTGGGACAGCGCGCGCCCCACCCACGTACGTCTCCGCGCCGGCGGCTTCCAGATCGCCTTGCGAAAGTCGTCTCACCAGCTCGTCAGCGTCGAGCTTTCCGCGGACGGCCGGGGAGATCTGACCGCGACCTCACTCACGATCGCCGAGGCTGCACTCCCCATTCTCAAGCTTGCGAGCGATTTGCTTCGAAGCCTGGTCGCCTCCGACCGAGGTCAGAGTCGAAACCTCCGAGTCCGTGCCCTCCGGCAGGAGGTCCGCACGCTCCGCAGGGAAATTCGCTCGCGCCGAAGCGCAGACAGCTTCGTCAACCTCGATCCGGATCGCCTCCGCATGCACCACGACGGCGAGACCGAGCCACCCAAGGCGCCGAGCACTCTCCCTTCCCTTCAGTTCGACGAGCGCTGGCGGATTTGCCTCGAGGGGCTCGACGCGAACTCGGTCTTCATGTGCGGCGATCGACTCGTGATCGCGACGCAGACACACGTGGTCGCCGTCTCGCGAGACGACGGCAAGGTGCTCTGGGCGCGCCCCGGTCCAGCGTCGACGACCATGATGTTTGGCTCGGTCCTGATCCGGCTCTCGGCCGACGGCGAGGTCGAGCTCTGCGATGTCGAGGACGGCGAGCCTTATTGTTCGACCCATATCAGCCCGCGGATCGGCGGTCCTCCGATGGGCTTGATGGCCGGTGGCGACAAGATCCCCCCTGTCGCCGTAGTGACCGAAGGCAGTCATCGGCTCGTTGCGATCGACGTTCGGACGGGTGAGCCACGGTGGCGCTTTGCGTCGCGGAGCGGCGGCGAATTCCGCATGTCGAAAGTCGGCCGGCTACTGCTGGTCACCTGTGGGGAAGACGCGATCCACGCGCTCGATATCGCGACTGGTGAAGACGTTTGGCGTTTCGCAGAGCGCGGCTGTTTTCAGTTCAAGCCACTCATCAGCAGCGAAACGGTGATCGCAGCCGCCGCCCGGGGCCGGCGCGAGGGCGCTCTCTTCGCGATCGATCTCTACAGCGGCCAACCTCGCTGGAAGCGCGAGCTTCAGGGCCCGCCAACCTCCGACCCTTGTGTGGCCGCCAACGTCGCGCTGGTTTCGATCGCCGGCGAGGAGGCGATGCTCGGCGCGCACTGCCTGCGCACCGGCGAGTCTCTCTGGGAAACCAAGGACCCGGGCCTAGGCATCGGCGGAGCGGGCCTGACCTTCGACGAGACCTGGATCGTCAACGCCCCCTTCGGTCAGCTCAGTGCGCTCGACGTGCGCTCGGGGAATCTCCGCTGGAACACGAACCTCGCCGATGCGCTTGCGGACGAAATTCCGCGCCGGCTCGAACCCGTGCTGCGAGGGGGCGCGCTCTTCGTGCCTGCATCTTCGGTGCACGTGGTGCGCCCCGCGGACGGGCAGAAGCTCTCCGCCAGCCTGCCCTGTGACCTCGTCCCCGACCTGATGCGCGTCGACGAACGCGGCTGGGTCTACGTAGCCGAGGAGAGCGGTTACCTCGCTGGCTACGCGCCCAAGCCGATGCTCACACTGGTCCGAGGCGGTAGCCGCTAGTCGAGCGGCACGCAGTTGAACTGCATCGACCAGCCCGAAAACACCGGCGTGCTGAACGTGTCGGTAGACGCCTCGAGTCTCGCGCGCACCCGAAGGTACGGCCGGTAATTGGGTTCTCCGCCGGCTATCAGCAGGGTCCCAACGTCGTAGATTTTTGGCGCCGCATCGGTTGGATCGGCGTAGGTGACCGAGACCGGAATCACGGTGTCGAGATCCGCAATCGTGTCCGCCGTGAAGAACTCGAACGTGACGCTGCTGTCCGAGGGTGTGGATCCGGTCCAAGTCAGGTCACCCCAATCGGGTCGCTCGGGCGGCATTTCACAGACGACGTCGGCATCGTACGTGTTCTCGTAGAAGCCCGCACCGTAGGAGCCACCCGTCTCCGGCACCATGACGCGGACGGGAATTCTGGCGAGCTCGACCGTGCCGTCCGCAAACGCGACCATGTCAAAGTCGAAGACCTGCGGAGTTGCGGCCGGTGCGACGATGGCATTACCCAGGCGGAATGAAAACTCGATCTCAGTGTCCTGGAGGCAGCCCTGACAGATGTTGGTTCCCTGTCCCCCAAGGCAGTTGTTGAGGCCGGCGGTCGGACATGCGGTCGCCGTGACCGCTTTTACAAAGCCCCTTTCGTCCACGCCCACGGTTGCGAGGACATCCTCTGGAACGAGGCTGATGTCGCGGCGGGTGTCCCCCACCAAAGAACGGATGGCGTCGAGAATCGCGGTCGAGAGACCGGTACCATCAGCGTTGATCGTCTCGATGAATGGATTGCCGAATTGGTCGAGCGAATTCGTGTCGATGGCCAACTGAGTCACGTCCGGAATCGCAATGAGGCCAGCCGCATTCGGACTGACGACGTTGACGAACTTCACCCCGGTTGCGAGGAGCTCGGTTTCGACCTCCGTCCACGTGAGCGGTAGGTCCGCCGTCTGCCAGCTCGGGTGACCGCCCGGATCAGCGGTCTGGTTGTGAATGCGAAGCTGGAAGTTGCCTCTTCTTTGCCAAACGGAATTGCTTGGGCCAACCGAAGCGTCCGACACCGCGTACCAATCCCCTGCAGGCACCGTTTGTGCGAACCGCCCCCAAAAGTCGCCGCCACCGGGGCCCGGATTGCAGTTCACGGCAGCAAGTGCAGCATCGAAGAGGGCGGTATTTGTCGTATGGTAGGCCGTCCCTTCGCCACTAATGAACAGGTCCCTGGGGCTGCTGAGAGAGAATTTGAGGAATGCATCACGCCCATCGGTCCAGCAGTCGGGCCCACTGCACTGAAGGCATGCCCCCTCGTCCCAGGTTTTCGCGTCATTTCCGAGGTTGGTGTTGCTGCCCATGATGGTCATCGACCTATTGGTCATGTCACCGAGATCCCAGGCCGAGAATGGATCGCTCGAGTAGAGCACGTTCGGGGACTGCTCGACCGGCGGCAGTCGAGTCCCAAGACCCAGTGTTCCGTTAAAGGGCGGATCGCCGTAGGTGTGGCCGTTGTTGACCGGGCCGTTCCACATGTCCGCATCGGTGATCAGGACGATGATGGGAAGAGTGGTCGGTCGGAAGCAAGGGTAGCCCCAACGCCCGGCGGGTGTCGAAGGACAAGAGCCTCGATTGGGAACCAAATCTCCGAGGCCTTGCCCGGTGACGACCGAGTAGAGCGCCTGGCTAGTCGCCTCCGGGTAATCCTTGTTGTTGTCGGCTCGGAATGTCGAGACCGCGTCGGCCACGTGCTGGGCGTTGTCGGTCATGTCCAAATAGTGATGATACGGCGCCATGTCGAAGCGGTTGTTGTGCGGGAGATACGACACCTCTTTGAAGTCCCCGACGCCCAGCCAGAGATCGGGAACCGCGCAACGCAGCGCGCCGATCAGGCCCGTCCCGACACCGCCCGGACATGCGACCGGGTCGGCGATGAGCGTCCCGGAGGTAAGGCCGTTGACCAGCTCCACCTGCTCGCCGCCCATCGAACCGGTAGCGTCCATCAGGATGTAGGCATCAGCGCTCTCGATGGTGCCCGTGATGTCGAGGTCAGTGCGGACGGTGATGTCGGTATCGCTGTTGTAGTAGAGGGTCTGATAGATGCCATCGTTGCTCGGGTCACCGTCGCAGGGAAGCTTCCAGCCGGGCCCCGGGCAGTCGTCGGCCGGATCGGGCACGCCATCGCCATCGGTGTCGACCAAATTGCCGCTACCCGCCTGTAGCGTGAGCGCGCCGTCGGTCGCGGAGAAGAGCACATTTGAAGAATTGAAGGTGCGTGAGATCGGCCTGCACGGGAAAATCGGCCGTGGCGTTGCAGGTCGGATCTCCGTTTCCGCAGGATGCCGGGGGCGAGATCAGCGACGCGGAGCTCGCACCGGCAGAAGTGGATTTGTCCTGCTGGCACGCGGGCAGCGCAACGGCGAAAGCGAAGAGAATGAAGGGGGTTAGGGCATGGGTTTTCACGTTGACTCCTTAAGGTGCGCTACCGGACTGACAACTCGGCCCGTTGTTGCCGGTTCGGGGTGCGGCACAGACCTGCTGGGGATCGCAGTCCGTTGCTTGGTCACAGGTGCCACCGGTGGGCACGCATTCGCTGCGCCCGTCTTGCCAAAGGCCGAGGCATTCGAACCCGGTGCTACAGTCGCCGTTCACGCGACAGAGGCCGTAGTCTCCACAGGTGGCGGCAGACCCGACCGCACCGGTCTCGCAGACCAAGCCGCCGCAATCCGAGCTCACGCAGGCTTCGCCTGTCGAGTCCCGTTCGCCGGTGCACTCATCGACGCCGTCACCATCGACGTCAGCACAGAAACTGCCCAGTGCGTTTCCGAGCCATGAGCAATCGGCGTCGGCGTGGCACGTGCGACTGACACGGGTGCAGTACTTCGAAACCGGCGTCGTGAGGCAAATGTGGCTCTTCGGACAGTCCTCGTAGCTGCCACAGGGTACCCGACGGTCCGCGCACGCGCCGCTCTCGCAGGAGAAACCGGGCGCGCAGTCGTAGGTTTCGGTAGCAGGGTTGCATCCGCTCGTGACCCGAACGCATCGCTCGCCCCCCGCACCAACTTTCAAGCAATCGTAGTCGCTCTGGTTTGGGCAGTCCGCGTCGCTGGAGCAGGAACCCGCCCACGCGGGTACACACTGCTTGATCGGATTCCCGCCGTTGGTCGCACAACCCGAAGCGACACAGACATAGCCGCTGAACGCACAATCGTCGTCGCTCGCGCAAAGGAAGTTCGTAGGGCAAGTGTGGCAGAGCGCGTTGGTTACGCACTCGCCAGCGCCGCCGGTCCCACCGACGCCAGCCGATCCGCCGATGCCTCCGGTGCCCGCTGAGCCCGCGGTTCCTCCGGAGCCCGCCGAGCCGCCAGAGCCCCCGCAGCCAAATACGCAGCCATCTCCCCCTGAGCCGCCCGTGCCCACAATCCCGCCAGTGCCTGCCGAACCGCCGGAGCCCGGCGAACCACCAGAGCCCCCGCAGCCAAATACGCAGCCATCTCCCCCTGAGCCGCCCGTGCCCGAGGTACCGCCTCCAACGCGGGGACCATTCGGTTCCTCACCACAGCCGACCGTGGCTGCGAGCAAGAGAAGGCCAAGCGTGCGCCAATGGGCTGCGGATGACGCGCTGCGATGTTGAGCGTTTGCGATAGAGCTCATGGCTACAATCCCGCCTGGCAGCTGGGCACGCCCCCACCTCGTGGGGATGCGCAGACCTGTTGCGGCGCGCAGTCGGCAAAGCTCGAACAGCTCCCACCGTCCGGCACACATTCCATGCGTCCATCCGGCCAAAGCCCGAGGCAGCTGAAGCCCGCCGCGCAGTCCTCATCTCCGACGCAAAGTCCGTACTGGCCGCACTGCGTCGTGCTTCCGAAACTGGCCGCTTCGCAAACGGGCGCCGAGGCACTTTCGCACTGGGCGTTGGTGCAAGCATTGGACATCGGATCGTTCAGATCAAAGGTACCGGCGCACTCTTTCCTCGAGTCGCCGTCGATGTCCTCGCAGCGAGGAGCCAGGTCGGCGCAGTCGAAGTCGAACTCGCAGTCTTGCTGGATCCGCCGGCAGAAGTTCGAGTTCGTGGTGCCCCCACAAACGTGGTTCTTCGGGCACTGCTCGTCTTGTGGGTCGCAGGGGACGCGACGGTCGACGCAGTTTCCGTTCTCGCAGTCAAAGCCGAGCACACAATCGAAGCTCGTGTCGCAGCCTGGCGTGGTCTTGACGCAGCGTTTGCCCTCTCCGGGTACGTCGACGCACTCGCGACCGTTCGCGCACATCGCACTGCTCTCGCACGCACCGCCGCCCGCAAACGTACATTGCTTCAGCGGCTGGCCGCCGTCGTCGTCACAGCCCGTTTCGATACAAGAGAACCCGACGGAGCAATCGCCGTTGGTTTCGCAGAAGCTCCCGCTCGGGCAGGAGAGACACAGGGCGCTGGTGGTGCAGTCGACGACTCCGCCGCCGCCGCTGCCAGAGGACCCGCCGGAGCCTGCCGTCCCACCGGAGCCCGCTGAACCGCCGGAGCCCGCCGTGCCGCCCGAGCCTGCCGCGCCGCCGCTGCCCCCACAGCCAAATACGCAGCCGCCGCCGCCCGAACCCCCAGAACCCCCAGAGCCCCCGGTTGCGCCCGAGCCCGCAGTGCCCGCCGTGCCACCGCTTCCCGAGGAGCCACCGCTGATTCGGGGATCGCCCGGAGACTCTCCGCAACCCCACAAAATGACGAGCAAACCTACCGAAAGCGCAAGCGAGCGAAAAGCCATGAAATTCTCCTATTTCCAATCATGACGAAAACTTCCGCTATCAGCCAACAAGAAAATGGGAGCAGCTCAGCAAAATTGCGAATTAAGTGAGCATCGATACAGCGAACGAAAGGGACACGCTCTACACCTAAAACAGCATTGATTTCAATGGCTTAGGGCCAGGACCGCGAAAACCCGGCCGCCGTGGCCTTTCTGTCTTCCACGCAAGTGTTTGAAATGACGGGGTTGCGACGAGCTCACGGCCCCGTGTCCCCTGGGCCCGCAAGGAGCTCGTGCGTCTCCTTAAATGGCTCCCGTTAATACATTTGCGGACATTTGTGAGGGGCCACACCAGATAATATGCCTTTTTTTCTGCGCCTTTCTTGACACTGTTCAGTCGTTCACCTAAGAATGTAAAGAGATGTAAGACCCTTTTCTGGGCGAAGGAAGTAGAGTCATGAAACGTTTGCTCGTAGCTTTGTCACTCGTCCTCGGCGCATGGATGCTGAGTCCGACACCACAGGCCGAAGCAGAAGGCCGCCGCGGCTGGCACAAGTCGCGCCAGCTTCAGAAGCGCCAAATGCGTCAGCAGCGCTATAAGTCCGGTCGTTCCGTTCCGGAGCTCGATCCGAGCGCTGCAGGCGGCGCCATCGTCTTGTTGCTCGGCGGCATCGCGTATATCGCCTCCCGCAGGCGAGAAGAAGACGCAGCCTAGGCTCCTTGCTCCGCTTGCGTCGAACAGGGTTTCCTCGGGTGAGCGAGCTCCATTCGCCAGACTCTGCGGTGGTCGCCTAGCCGGTGCGTGAAATGCACCAGGGTGGTATGACCTGAGGGCGCGCCGGCTCGCCCGGCTTGAGAACATGACGCGAAACGCCGAAGGAGAAACTCGCAGCAAGCAGCGCGAGCCCTGGGATGGGGATCGCCCGGAGCCTGCAGCCGCGCGCGAGCGGCTGCTCGAGGTTGCAGCGAGCTGCATCGCACGGAATGGGATCCCCGCCACAGGGATCGCCCATGTCGCACTCGAAGCGGGCGTGAGCCGACCGACGGTGTATCGCTACTTCAAAGATCGAGAAGAGCTCATCCGCTCGGTTCTGCTTCAGGCTGGGCTCCGCCTCGCCAATGAAGTTCAGGAGCACATCCGAGCCTTCTCCGACCCCGGCGACAAAGTCGTCGAGGCCACTCTTTTCACATTGCGCGCCATTCGAGAGAACGCCGTCCTTCGAGAGGTGTGGCAACCCGCGATGTTCGACGCCTACCTACTGCAGGGTTTCACCCAGCCAGCCTCGATCATGTTCACGCGCGTCGCGCTCAGCGAGATCATCGAATCGACTGGCTGGGACGAGGAAGAAGCCACCGAAGCAATGGAGTTCATGCTCCGGATGATCCTCTCCTTACTGGCAGCCCCCGAGCCAGTGCGGAGTGAGGGCGAGCTTCGGGATTTCCTGGGGCGGCGATTGGTTCCGGCGCTCGGCTTGTAGTGAGGGGTCCGGCTGTGAGCATGTGGAAGCGTCCCTTTGCAATTGCCTTCACGATCGCCGCCCTATTCTTACCGGGCAAGAACGTCTCCAACGCCGCGGCCGACGGTCCCATCTTGATTCGCTATGCGTCTCTCGCGCCGCCGAGCTCGGCGTTCGGCAAAATCCTCAAAGCCTGGGGCCGCACCTTCAAGAAGGAGACCGAAGGCCGAGCCGAGCTGCGATTTTATACTGGCGGTAGCCAGGGCGACGAACGCGACTTCATCCGAAAGATCCGAGCGGGGCAAATCGACGCCGCGGGGATCACCACGACGGGCATGGGCATGGTCGTGCGTCCGATTTTGGTTCTGACCGCGCCCGGTCTGATCACCGAAATAGATCAGCTCGTTCATGTTCGAACAGAGCTTCGGCCACGATTTGAAGAAATGTTCCGAAGCGCTGGATTCGAGCTCCTGACTTGGGGCGATGGGGGCAAAAACCGTCTGTTTTCGGCCAGGCCATTTGCACGGCCCAGCGATCTCAAATCGGGCCGTCCTTGGGCCTGGAAAGATGATCCGGTATTCGCGGGCTTTCTGGCCGTGATCGGCGCCAACCCCGTGCGCGTCGGCGCCAACGAGGTGTACGGAGGGCTGCAGACGCGTATGATCGATACGGTCCCGAGCTCTTGCATCATGGCCGTTGCAATTCAGTGGTACACGAAGCTCAACTACATGGCGAAGCAGAATTTCAATATCCTCATCGGCGGCTCGATCATCAAGAAGGAAGTGTTCGACCGGCTGACGCCGAGGGACCAGGACATCCTTCGCGACACGGCGGAGCGCGGCGCGCGCGCAATGGATAGAATTGTACTTCGTGACGACGACAAGG
The DNA here is from genome assembly GCA_963712235.1 of uncultured delta proteobacterium. GTDB lineage: Bacteria > Myxococcota_A > Polyangia > Polyangiales > Houyiibacteriaceae > SG8-38. The sequence goes on along the minus strand of CAVQHC010000015.1, from coordinate 85,177 downwards.
CGTACCGGACCCTGATCGAACGGGGTATCAGCGTCGTCGACCTCAGCCCTCACCAGGCCGAGTGGGATGCCGTTGCCACGCAGGCGCGCCAGCAGCTTGCAGGGCGAGTGTATAGCAAGAGCCTACTTGCTGAGGTCACGAAGCTCGCCTCCGAGAAATGAACAACCACGGCTTCGCGCCGTCCAACCCTGAGTCGATATGCACCACCGAAAATTTCCACTAATCTTGGCGCTCACAGTCGCGGTCCTCGTTGTCCCCGGACGCCCGGCCGGCTCGCAGGCGCCAGCCCCCAAGGCTACCGTCATCCGGATTGCATCGCTCGCCCCGCCTGGCTCCTCTTTCGTGAAGGTGCTCAAGGCTTGGAGCCGCACTCTTGAGAAAGAGACCGAAGGCCGGGTCGAGCTCCGTGTCTTTTCAGGTGGCAGCGAGGGCAGTGACCGCGATCTGGTCAAGCGAATCAAGGCTGGCAAGCTGGATGCCGCGGGCGTTGCGACCACCGGCCTGAGCATGGTGGCCCCCGAGCTCCAAGTGCTCACGGCTCCCGGACTGCTCACCGATGACGCGCAGCTCGATCGTGCGCGCGAGAAGCTCGATGGACAGCTTCAGAAGTTGATCGAGGACGGTGGCTTCAAGCTGCTCGCATGGGGAGATGGCGGCAAGAACCGGGTGTTCTCGTCGACCGAGTTCAAATCCCCTGCCGACCTGGCGGGCAAGTCTGGCTGGGCCGGCAAGGACAACCCGGTGTCACTTGCATACACCAAGGCTCTCGGTGCAAACCCAGTGCAAGTCGGAGCGTCCGGTGTGTTCCCCGGGCTCAAGGACGGAAGGCTCGAGGTCATCCCCGCCTCAGCGATGGCTGCGGTTGCTTTCCAGTGGTACACGAAGCTCAAGTACATGAGCTCGAGCAACTTCAACATCATCGTGGGCGGCTCGATCATCAGTAAAAAGAAGTTCGACGAGCTCAGCAACGCGGACCAGAAGACCTTGCTCGAAACCGCTAAGCGCGCCGCCTCCAAGCTCGACCAAATCGTCGGCCGGGACGACGCTCGCGCATATGAGACCCTCCTCGGCCGCGGCATCACGGCGGTGGATTCGACGACGAATCAGGCGGCCTGGGACGCTGCCGCAAAGAGCGCACGCGAACAGCTCGCCGAACGCGGCGTCTTCAGCAAGAGCCTCTTGAAGGCCGTCGAGGCAGCCTCCAAGTAGCGAATTCGAAGCACGATAGGGCCTGGCCTCGACCTGGCCGGATTCTCCCTGCAAGAGGTGTGCATCGCGCGGCTTTGAGCGGGCGCCGGCTGGAGCAATTCCGGAAGGTATGGACGGCTACCACTAGGACGCGAGGAGCAAACATCGATGGAACCCGAATGTATTCTCGCAATCGATCTCGGCACCAGCGGCCCCAAAGTGGCGCTCGTCACCACCGAAGGCGAGGTGTTGGCATCTGAGGTCGAGTCGACGGAGCTGTTCTTGAGCGAAGGGGGCGGCGCCGAGCAAGACCCAGACGATTGGTGGCGAGCGATCGTGACCGCGACACGGCGGATCACCGATCTTGAGCTTGTTCCGAGGGAGCGAATCATCGCCGTGGCTGTGACCTCGCAATGGGCCGGCACCGTTCCCGTAGACGAAGCTGGGACCGCAATCTCGAGGGCGATGATCTGGCTGGACTCGCGTGGTGCGAAGTACGTGCCGGAAGTCGCCGGCGGGTTGATTCGGATTCAAGGCTATGGGGCGCTGAAGCTCGAGAGATGGATCCGAAAGACCGGCGGAATCCCGAGCCTCGCCGGGAAAGAGCCGGTTGCGCACATTCTGTTTCTTCGTCACGAGCGACCGGAAATCTATGCAGCGGCGTACAAGTTCATGGAACCCAAGGACTATCTGAACCTTCGACTCACCGGAAGGTTCATGGCAACGGTCGACTCCATCGCGCTCCATTGGGTCACCGACAACCGTGACATCAACAACATCAATTACGACGACAAACTGCTCGCGCAAACGACCATTCCGAGGGAGAAGCTCCCCGACCTCACGCGCTCCGTCGATGTGATCGGACCGTTGACTCCCACGGCCGCCGCGGAGCTCGGGCTGAACGAAGACACCCGGGTGGTCGGAGGAACGCCGGATGTGCCTGCCGCCGCGGTGGGCTCGGGCGCCGTCGGCGACTTCGAAGGGCACCTCTACGTCGGAACATCCTCTTGGTTGACCTGCCACGTGCCATTCAAAAAGACCGACCTGATTCACAACATGGCATCGCTTCCATCCGCGCTGCCGGGGCGGTACTTCATTGGCAACGAGCAAGAAACCGCCGGCGCCTGCATGACATGGCTCCGCGACAGTGTGTTTTGCCGCGACGACGTGCTGGCCCCGGGTGGGGCGCCCGAGGATGCATTGGATCGCTTCAACCAGCTCGCCGAAGAGGCGCCTGCGGGAAGCGACAAAGTGATCTTCACGCCCTGGCTGTACGGCGAGCACACGCCGGTCGCCGACCACAACCTCCGGGCGGCGTTCTCGAACGTGTCCTTGAGAACGACTCGTGCCCACATGATCCGCGCGGTCATGGAGGGCGTCGCGTACAACACTCGCTGGCTCATGGGCGGTGTCGAGTCGTTCATCGGCCGGCCGTTCGAGGAAATCCGGTTCATCGGCGGCGGAGCAAAGTCGCAGCTCTGGTGCCAGATCTTCGCGGACATCTTGAACCGTCCGATCGACTGCGTCGCGGACCCTCTGTCCGCGAACGTCCGCGGAGCTGCGTTCGTCGCGGCTGTAGGTCTCGGGAAGCTGGCTGTCGAGGACATCCCCTCGAGGGTCCCCATCGAGAAGCGCTACACGCCGAATCGCAACAACGGGCCGATCTACCACGAACTCTACAGGGCATTCCTGGAAATCCGAAAGAACAACACGGCCATGTACCGTCGCCTCAACGGCTAGGCGCGCGGCCAGGGCTAGCGAAGGGCTCGGGGCTGCGGTACGGAGGGCTCATGGACATCAAAGACCTCGCGAACGTCAAGCTCGGCCCGCTCGAGCCCCTGGCGGCGCGCCTGTACCGCTACGCGAAGCGTTTTTCGATCGTTAGAGACAAAATCAACGCCGAGTATGCACCGATCATGGACGAGCTTCGTAAGTCGGCAAAGCCGTACGAAGGCGAGGTGGAATCGTACGCGGACTTGCCGGCAGATGGGAAACCCCGAGCGGAAATTCTAGATACGCTACGGGATCTCGACCGGCGCGAGGCGGACCGCTGGAAGGACGGCTACGTCTCAGGGGCCGTGTATCACGGCGATCCGGAGCACATCGCGTTTCTCAACGAGGCGTACGCAATCACCTCCCAAACGAATCCGCTCCACTCCGACCTCTGGCCGAGCATCGCAAAATACGAAGCTGAAATCGTATCGATGACCGCCAACATGCTCGGCGCCAAGCAGGCTCGGCCTGCTCAGGTCTGTGGGGCGGTTGCGAGCGGTGGGACTGAATCCATCCTGCTCGCGATGCGCAGCTACCGCGACTGGGCGCGCGAAACGAAAGGGATCACCTCCCCGGAGTTGCTCGTGCCCACCACCGCGCATGCAGCGTTCGACAAAGCCGCGCAGTATTTCGGCATCAAGCTGGTGAAGGTCCCGGTGGATTCAGACTATCGTGCAGACGTCCCAGCAACGAAGAAGGCGATCACCCGAAACACCGTTTGTATCGTCGGGTCGGCGGTCTCGTTTCCGCATGGTGCGATCGATCCCATCGAAGAGCTTTCGGAGCTCGCGCGCAAACGCGGAATCGGGTTCCACACCGACGCATGCCTCGGTAGCTTCATCCTGCCCTGGGCCGAGAAGCTCGGCTACGACGTTCCGCCCTTCGATTTTCGCCTGCCAGGTGTGACCTCCATGTCTGCCGACACGCACAAGTACGGCTACGCGGCCAAAGGGACGAGTGTCGTACTCTACCGAGACCCCGACCTCCGCCACTATCAGTACTACACGGTCGCGGACTGGCCCGGCGGGCTTTACTTCTCGCCGACGTTCGCGGGGAGTCGGCCGGGCGCGCTCAGCGCCGCTTGCTGGGCGGCGATGGTGTCGATGGGAGAGAGCGGCTACCTCGACGCAAGTCGCCGAATCCTCGAAACCGGCGAGAAGATCCGAGACGGCATTCGCTCGATTCCGGAGCTTCATGTCCTGGGCGACCCGCTCTGGGTGATCGCCTTCGCCTCCAACAAGGTCAACATTTACAGCGTCATGGACTTCATGACCAAGCGTCATTGGAACCTCAACGGTCTGCACAAGCCGTCGAGCGTTCACCTCGCGGTCACGCTTCGCCATACGCAAGAGGGCGTTGCCGAGCGCTTCCTCGATGATCTTCGCGCTGCCGTTGCTCACGCAGTGGCGCACCCCGGTGAGGAAGAAGGAATGGCGCCGGTTTACGGCATGGCCAGCACGGTCCCCGTCCAAGGCGTCGTCACTGACCTGCTCGAACGCTACCTCGACGTCTTGTATGAGGTGAGCAATAGCGCGGGGGCGGTGGGGCCGGACAAACTACCGCACAAGTCGCCGGCACAAAGAAAGTAAACATGGACCTGCTGAACCTCTATCGAACCACAGATCCCCTGACAAGCGCACTTTGGGCGGCCGGCGGCATCGCGCTCCTCTGCTGGCTGCTCTCACTCGCCACGAGAGAATACTCCTGGGTCGACCGTATCTGGTCCATCACGCCGCCGCTCTTCGCGATCCACTTCGCGGCCTTCGTCGGTTTCAGCGACGCACGTCTCAATCTGATGGCGGCGCTCACGGTGTTTTGGGGCGTACGACTCACGTACAACTTCGCGCGCAAGGGCGGTTACAAGGCGGGCGGCGAGGACTATCGCTGGGAGGAGATTCAAGAGAAGATCGGCCCAGTCTGGTTCCAGGTCTTGAACGCAACGTTCCTCGCGCCTTTTCAGAACTATCTTCTCTTGTTCATCGTCGTACCCTCCTACGCGGCGTATCAACTCGCGGGTACTCCGCTCAACGCGCTCGACTACGCCGCGGCGATGGCCTTCATCCTGTTCTTCATCGGTGAATCCGTGGCGGACCAGCAGCAGTGGACCTTCCAGACGGCAAAGTACGAGGCAATTGCTCGAGGCGAAACCCCTGAAGCCGACTTCATCACGACCGGGCTATTCCGATACTCGCGGCACCCCAATTTCTTCTGCGAGCAGGCGATCTGGTGGAGCTACTATGTATTCTCGATCGCAGCCGGCGCCGGTTGGCTCAACTGGACTATCGCCGGTGCGGCGGTGCTCTCGCTTCTCTTCCAAGGGTCCACGGGTCTCACGGAGAGGATTTCCGCGCGGAAGTACCCAGCGTATGCGCAGTATCAGAAGTCTACCAGCCGCTTGATGCCCTGGTTTCGACGGTCTGGCTAGGCTAGGCGCCGATGATGTGCAAAGCTCCGCGCTGCCGGAGCGATTTTAAGGAGAACGAGGGATGATGAGAACTTCAAAACTAGTAGTGATGGCTGTGCTCACGGGCACGCTTGGCTTGATGGGTTGCGGCGATGACAGCAGCACCACGGGGGGCGGCGGCACCGCGGGCAGCGGAGGCGGAGGCGGCGCAGGTGGTTCAGAACCGTTGCCCGCATGCGACGCCGGCCCGCTCACCGCGACCGCCGACACCATGATTGGTGAGGGTGCGTTGGACTGTGTTCAGACCATTCCATTTGGGCTTATCATCAAGCTCGCCGCCACGCCGACGGCGCCGATCCAGGCAGGAGCAAACGAGTTCGATCTTCAGGTCGAAGTCGCCATCGACGCAGAAACCGTGAATACCGTCGTTGGTCTCGCCCAAGAGGTAGTCGTCAACTCGTCGGTCACCACCATCAATGCGACGGCGGGTGACTCCAACCCAACACCGTTCGATCTCGACGATGGATCGGTGCCGTGCTCGCTAGCCTTCGTGAGGAACGAGGCGGCAGTGATGGTCACGACCATCGACAGCAACTCCTGGACCCTGGACGACGGCGGCACGCTCACGCTGACCTTCGAGGAGCTCACGGAGCTGGTGGAAGCGATTGGTATTGCAGTCCCGCTCTCCACAGAGGGTGATGAGCCATCCTGTTCGTTCGTCGGTGACAAGCCATCGGTGAGCTTCACGCTGACCATGTAACGAGAGATTATGTCACGCGTCGACGAGCCCCGCGGCCCAGCCGCCGGGGCTCGTCGCGTTTGAGGCCCTAGCGAATGCGCCGGTGCGCCAGGCTTGGCACCGCCTCGCGGACCTTGTCGACGTAGGACGGGTCGATCGCAGCCACGGCCACACCTTCACCCTCCCCGCATTCGGCGAGGACGGTGCCCCAGGGGTCAGCGATGAGCGCGTGCCCGTAGGAGCGCCTCTGTCCGTAGTGGTGCCCGGTCTGTGCGGCCGCCAGGACGTAACACTGCTGCTCGATCGCCCGCGCGCGAAGCAGAACGTGCCAGTGATCCTTGCCGGTGGTGAGCGTAAACGCTGCTGGAATGGCAAGGGCGATGGCGCCTCGATCGACCAGCTGGCGGTAGAGCTCGGGAAAGCGCAGGTCGTAGCAGACACTGAGCCCGAGGGTCCCAAATGGTGCATCGGCGACGACCGCGTCGGAGCCGGGCTCCACGGTTTGCGACTCGAGCAGCTTGGTGCCGTCCGGCAAGTCTACGTCGAACAGATGGATCTTTCGGTAGACCGCGGTGATCGAGCCGTCGGGCCGCATGTAGATGCACGCGTTGTGAACCTTCCCCGGCTCTTGGCTTTTCTCCCAGAAGCCACCGTATACGACATCGACTCCAGCATCGGCGGCCACGTCCCTGCAGCGGTCGAGAATCGGACCACCGTCGTCGAGCGATTCGGCGATGCCGGCCTTACCCTTCTCGGGGCCCAAGTACGAAAAGCATTCGGGGACCAGCACCAGCTCGGCACCTCGATGGGCCGCTTCGCGGACGAGTCGGTGAACAACTTCCATGTTCGCGTCGACGTCGGCGGTGGAGGTCATTTGCAGGACGCCCGCCATCACTCGCTTCGGCTCGCTCAATGTGAAAACCTCCGCATCGATACGTTCATCAACAAGCCTAGGCCCAACATGGTCGAGAGCAAGCTCGACCCGCCGTACGAGAATAGGGGCAAGGTCATTCCGACGACGGGCAGCAGCCCCGAGACCATCCCAAGATTGATCACCGTTTGCCAGAAGATCATGGCGCCGACGCCAACGGCGACCACGGCCCCAAAACGGTCCTTGGCTTGGGACGCGATTCGCAGCGACCAAAGCACCAGGAACACGTAGAGGCTGATTAGAAGGACGGCGCCGAGAAATCCATGCTCCTCAGCCCAGACGGGAAAGGGGAAATCGGTGTGCTGGTCTGGGAGGAAGCGAAATCGGGTCTGGGTGCCCTGGGTGAAACCTTTTCCGGTGAGCCCACCGCTTCCGATCGCCACCAGCGACTGCTGGGTGTGCCAGCCCGAGTCCAGAAGATCGGTCTGCGTCCCGCCTAAACGGTCCCAAAATGCCGTGATCCTCTCCTTTTGGTAGTCCTTCAAGAGGTAGAACCATGTCACCGGAGCCGCCACGACGAAGGTGGCGAGCAGCGTGACCACCGAGCGCATCTTGAGCTGGGTCAGCATCATCAGGCTCGCGAAGATGAACGCGAGGACCATCGCGGTGCCGAGATCGGGCTGAAGAAGAACCAGCCCCATCGGCAGCGCGAGGATCAAGCCGGGGATGATCAAGTCGACGAGGGTGCGGCCGCCGGTCTTGGTGTCGTGGTGGAGGTACTTGGCAAGCGCGATGATGAGGCCGATCTTCATCAGCTCGCTTGGCTGCAACGAGAACCCGCCGAGCGCGATCCAGCGCGTGGAGCCGCGGACACTCCGGCCTAGGACGAACACCAGCACCAGGGCGAGGATACAGCCGCCGTAGATCACCCAGCCATAGCGCTCGAAGTGACGGTAATCGATCACGGCGGTCAGCGTCGCCACTGCGAAACCAAGAATCAGCCAATAGAGCTGCTGTACGTACGCATCGGAGGTCGTGCCGCCGTCCGTCGCGCTGAAGAGGTTGAGCACCCCGAACAGCGCGATGGTCGACACCGCAATGAAAAGCGGCCAATCGAAGTCATCGCGGATTGTTCTGCCGATCGCCATCTCTTACTTCGCCTCCCTGGGCTGCACCTCACTGAGGTACCGTTGCATGACCGCTGTGGCAATCGGCGCCGCGCTGGCGCCTCCCGAACCGCCGTGCTCGACGAGTACGGCAAAGGCCACCTGGGGATCTTCGGCGGGGGCGAAACCGGCGAACCAGCCATGCGAACGGTCGAGGTACCAGGCACTCGACGACTCTTCGGAACGTCCCTTGCGACTCACGACCTGAGCGGTGCCGGTCTTGCCAGCTACGCGCACACCGTCCTTGTTGCGCGACCTGTAGGCCGTACCGGATTCGTCCTCGACCACGTCAATCAGCGCTCGGCGCATCAGGTCGAGATGTTCCGGCGCGACCCCGACCTCCTGCTTGATTCGTGGTTGGAAGGTCTCGGATAGAGAGCCGTCCGGCGACCTGATGTTTTGGACTACCTGCGGCACGTACAAGCTCCCGCCATTGGCAATGGCCGCGTACGCCAGCGCGAGCTGAAGAACGGTCACGCGCGTGTTGCCCTGCCCGATCGCCGTGTTCAACGTGTAGCCAATGCGAAACTGTCCGTAGTGCTCCTCGTACCATTCGCGCGTCGCCAAGAAGCCTTTGGCCTCGCTGTTGACGCCGATTCCGGTCCGCTCGGCGAACCCAAACGCCCTCGCGTAACGATTGATTCGCTCGAGGCCGACCTCCTCGGCGAGTACCCAGAAGTACACGTTGCAGGATTGGACGACGGAGTCGTAGAGGTCCACCCATTCGTGGCGCTTGTTGCATCGAAACTTCTGACGGCCGATCTTGAGCGACCCTAGGCATTCGACGCGTTGCATCGGGTCGACAACCGCGTCTTCGAGCGCCGCCAGTGCCGTGAACGCTTTGAAGGTCGAGCCGGGGAAATAAGTCTCGTACATGGTCTTGTCGATCAGGGGCCGAAACGGGTCGCCGGTGAGCTCTGCGTAGCGTTTCGTGGTGAGACCGCTGCTCATCCCGTTCGGGTCGTACACCGGTTTCGAGTAGAGCGCGCGAACGGCGCCGGTATGGATGTCGACGACGACCGCCGCGCCCGAAGGATACGGCCGGAACGCCCGGTCAAACGCCTCCATCAGCTCCATGTCGAGGGTCAGCCGGATGTCATGGCCGGGGACGGGCTGCTTGAGCATTTCGACTTCGAGCGAGTCGGGCCGCGTTCCTTCGAGAGGCTTTCCTCGGGCGTCGACCACCAGTCGTCGAAAGCCGCGCGACCCTTTGAGCAGGGTCTCGTAGCGCTTTTCGAGCCCGCTGCGCCCGATTCGATCGCCAGGACGATACGTGCTTGGGTCTGCCGCGCGCTTGATGTCCTCCGCATTGACCTCATTCAGATAGCCGATCAGATGCGCGCCAAGAGTCGCGTATGGATAATCACGAAGAGGAACGGTTACGATGTCGAGCGCTGGAAGCTCCGCCAGGTGGGTCTCCAGTGCCGCGAGCTGCTCGCGATCGATATCCCGGAACAACTCGAGTTGGTGGCCGCGCCGGCTGAGCGGTATCTCGTCGATGCGCGTTTGAAGCACCTCCCTGTCGTCCTTGCTCAGGCCCATCAGCGACGCAATGCGATCGAGATCCTCGGGCTGAAGCAATCGCGGCGTCGTGTAGACGTCATAGGAAGGCCGGTTGGAGGCCACGACGCGGCCCGCGATGTCTCGAATGACGCCGCGGGTGGCAGGGAGCTCCAGAGTCTTTGTGATGTTCTGCTGCGCGATGCCCGACCAGCGATCGCGCTGAAAGAGCTGCACCTGTGCGACGCGCAGGATGATGCCCCCAAATACGAGCGTGACGAAGAGCGCCATCCAGCGATACCGCTTTCGAAACTCGCTGACTTCACGTCTCTGAGAGAGTGTGATCATGTTGGCGCCCGCTCGGACTCTGGGTCGACCCAGCGAACAACGGCAAAGAGTATCGGTGCGATGATTGCGGTGGCGAATGCGGAGGCAAAAAGCACAATGGTCAAGGTCACGCCGCTCCGGGCAACCCCTCCCGGCGTGAATCCCCGAATCAGCTCGAGCAGTCCTCCGAGGAGCACGGTTAGCGCAAAGCTGAGCACCATCTCGAAGACGATGCCTCGAAAAGAAAGAAGGTATCCGAGGAGCCAGGCGCTGAAATAGCCGACGACGAATACGAAAGTGTGCAGACCGAGCGGGTTTCCGGTGAACAGGTCGTAGAGGTAGCCGATGGCAAATGCTGTCGCTGCGCCGCGCAGGGTGCGTATCCCTGGCGCGGTTCCAAGCGCGAAGACGAGGGGGAGCCCGAAGTACGGCGCGAATGGATGAGGGGCAAGAAGCCTCGAGAAGACGGACTGGAGCAGCAAGATCGCAAAGGCGACCAACACGATGATGATGCTTCCCCTTGCGCCCCGCATGCTCGCCACCCTAGAGGGCGTCCGGGTCCTTCGGCCCGGATGTGAGGATGAGCACCTCGTCGAGCCTCGTGAAATCCACCGCGGGCGTGACTTCGCCTTCCTGGTGAAGGCCGAATTCCTGAGCGCCGACGGTGCTGATGTATCCGATGAGGATGGACGCGGGGAACTTCTTACCGAGCCCCGAGGTGAAGACTTCATCCCCAACCGCTACCCGGTCGTCCATGCGGTCGAATTGGATTCGACATCGATAGCGGCCGCGTTCGCCGAGCCCCTCGATCCGGCCGCGGGCACGGCTTTCTCCGACCACGACATCCACACGGCTTTCCGGATCGATCGTCAACAACACGTCTGCAAACCGACCCGATACGCGTCGAATCTGTCCGACGAGTCCCTGGTTTGCGACCACCGGCATACCCGCATGCACACCCGCTTGTTCGCCCTGGTCGATGGCCAGCCGAACGACCCGAAACGAAGGGGAGATATCTTTGGCGATCACATGGGCGGTCATCGTCTCAGTCGCCAAGCGTTCCCGCAGCCCCAAGAGCGACTCCAGCTCTCGAACTTGCTGCACGTCAGCCCGTAGGACCCGCATCTCACGCTGCAGTCGACCGTTCTCCGCCCGCAGGTTGTCGTTGTCGCTCTTGACGTCCAGCAAGTAGACGTAGTCTTCAACGATGCTCGTCACGCCGTCTGCAGCCCACTCGGCGACGTACTGAACCGGTCCGCTCACCTGAATCAGCGCTTGATCGAGCCATGAAAGCTCCGACGGATCTCTGAGGTTGGCGCGCAAGAAGAAGGCGGGAACGAGCAGCAGGGCGAGCAAGATGGCGGCATCTCGAATTGTCTGGAAGTAGTTCATCGCCGCGTTCCTGCTCCTCGCGCTACGCGATCGTCACCTCACGGAGAAGATCCAAATGGTCGAGCGCCTTGCCGGAACCGAGCACGACGGCAGAGACCGGATCGTCCGAAACCATCACGGGAAGCCCTGTTTCCTCGCGTAAAAGCACGTCGAGGTTCTTCAGAAGCGCGCCACCGCCGGTGAGCACGATGCCCTTGTCGACGATGTCAGCCGAGAGCTCGGGCGGGGTTCGTTCGAGCGCCATCATGACCGCTTCGATGATGGCGTTGATCGGCTCGGTGAGTGCGTCGCGAATCTCGTCTGCATTCACGATTACCGTCTTCGGGACGCCGGCGACCATGTCGCGGCCCTTTACTTCCATCGTCGCTGCTTCACCGTCTGTATAGGCGGTGCCGATGGTGCACTTGACGCGCTCCGCGGTCTGCTCGCCAATCAGGAGATTGTACTTGCGCTTGAGGTAGGCGATGATCGCCTCATCCATCTTGTCGCCACCGACGCGAACAGATTGCGAGTAAACAATTCCGGCAAGCGATATGACGGCTACTTCGGTCGTGCCGCCGCCGATGTCGACGACCATGTTGCCGCTTGGTTCGGTGATCGGCAGGCCGGCGCCGATTGCCGCGGCCATCGGCTCTTCGATCAAGAACACCTCTCTGGCGCCGGCGCCCTCGGCGCTCTCTTTCACCGCGCGCTTCTCGACTTCGGTTATTCCAAACGGTACGCAAATGATGATGCGTGGCTTGACGAGCGTTCTGCGATCGTGATGGGCACGGGCGATGAAGTAGCGAAGCATCGCCTCAGTGATGTCGAAGTCCGCGATGACGCCGTCGCGCAGCGGGCGGACCGCGCGGATTGAGCCAGGCGTTCGGCCGAGCATCTCCTTGGCTTCCTTGCCGACGGCCAAGACCCGCTTCCCGCCTCGCGGGTCGTCCTGGACGGCCACCACGGACGGCTCACAGGACACGATGCCGCGGCCCTTCACGTAAATCAGCGTAGTCGCCGTGCCCAGATCGATGGCGAGGTCGTTCGAAAAGAGGCCGTAGAACCAGTCGGTGATCATGGGTGTGAGCGGGGTCCCAATCGAGAACGAGAAGGAGAACTGGATAGAGAATTCCCCACCATTTCCAGGGGCTTCAGAGTGCAGGCCGGTTGCATGTATCAGCTTGGTTTGGGCGTTTCAAGGACGGTGCTGTCGCTTCCCCGACGGCTATCTTACACGGTACTACATATGAGGATGGCCCCTCGATTTGGGCCCAGGCCAAGAAACTGAGTAGCCTTTAGGGGTCCTGAACAGACGGGGGGCTATTGAGTCGGAAAACACGGGCATCGGAAGCGGCACAGCGCGGGGCAGAAGCCGCCGAGCTCGTGGCTCGAGCAAAGCGTGGAGATTCGAACGCCTTCGACGAGCTGGTGCGAAAGTACCGTCCGCGGGTCTACGCATTGGCGCTCCACCTCACCGGTCAGGCGAGCGACGCGGACGACATCACGCAGGACGCCTTCCTCAAGGCCTATCACAAGCTCCCAGAGTTCGAGGGTCGGAGTGAGTTCTTCACCTGGATTTACCGGATAACCCTTCACCGCGCCCTGAACGCGCAACGCGACAAGAACCGCAGGCGCACGGTGCCGTTCGACGACCCTCGCCTCGTTGCCGCGGTCGCCGTCGACGCTCATGGCGATCCCGAACGCGCAGCTCAGCTCCGCGACCGGTACCGCGCCTTGCTAGAGGCTTTCGACAGGCTTTCGCCACTTCTTCAGACCACGGTCGTCCTCACCACACTCCAGGGCCTCAACTACAGAGAGGCCGCCGTCGTTCTCGAGACGACCGAGGGCACAATCGCCTGGCGCATCCACGAAGCGCGCAGAAAAATGAGAGGCTACCTCGACGGCCTGGACGAGGGCCGTGCGCGCGCGAGGCGGCCACCGATGTCGGACAGCGCCGTGCATCGGCTCGAAAAGGCGCTGATGCAGCTCATCCCCGTCGTGCCAACGCCTGCGGCCGTTCCCTGATCCGCGACTGCGGTCAACTGTGGTAAGCCCAGCTCGTGCTGGCCCATAGTCTAGTGACGGCCAAGTCGGCCGACCCGACGAAGCTCATGCTCTTTCTTCACGGAATTTTGGGCAACCGAGCCAACTGGCGCGGCATCGCGCGGCGTTTCGTGGCAGCGCGGCCGGATTGGGGCGCGGTCCTCGTCGACCTCCGCGAGCATGGGGATTCTCTCGGGCTGCACGCGCCACACGGTTTGAAGGCGGTGGCCGACGACCTGGCGGCGCTCGAACGCTCGCTCGCTTCGACGATCGGAGGCGCCATCGGCCACAGCTTCGGCGGAAAAGTGGTGTTGGAGTGGCTGCGCTCGCGCGCGAATCAAAGCACCGAAGCTTGGGTGATCGATGCGTCTCCGTCTCCCAGCGACCCCGAGAGCGATGCGAGCGCGACAGCCGAGGTGCTGCGAACCCTCGACAGCCTTCCTCGGAGCTGGCCATCTCGCGAGGCCTTCGTCGCCGCGCTTGCCGAAGCGGGGCAGCCCAGATCGATCGCCGAGTGGCTCGCGATGAACCTTCGAAGGACGGACGATGGCGGACGGCGGTTCGGACCGGAGCTCTCGATCATCCGCGCGCTCATCGAAGACTATGCGCGGGCCGACTGCTGGGACATCGTCGAAGCCCCGCCTCCTGGCTGCTCCCTCGGGCTCGTGATCGGAGGCGAGTCCGAGGCGTTTTCCCCGTCGGATCGCGAGCGGGCCGAACGAATAGCGGGCCGAAATCCGCAGGTTTCGGTGCACCTCGTCGAAGGCGCGGGCCATTGGGTGCACGTGGATGCCCCCGGCGCAATGCTGACGATTCTGACTTCGCCTTCCACGCCAGCGCGCTGAGCTGCAAAACCGCAATCACGGCGACCTTCCCGAACCTCGTTTGCGCTGCGGCAAGTCCGGTGTGCGGCGCTTTTCATCGACGGTGGGGAGTGGTACACAGGCCGAGAATGGGCCTCAAGAACACCGTCGACTGGGCGCGCACCGAGTGGGGAATTTTCCGAAAAGGTGGCGAGATGGGCTGGGGCCAACGCGGACGCTGGCTGCGGCAGTGGGTTCCGTTCGGAGTGCGCACAGTGGGCTGGTCCACCCTGTCACTAACGATCGGGCCGCTTACGAAGGGCAAGGCGTCGACCTGGGCGGCCAAGAAGTGGAGTCAGTCTTCTGCCAAGGGCCTCCGCATTTATATCGAGGCGACGGGGCAGCAGAACGTTCCGGAGGGCGGATTCGTGTATGCGAGCAACCATGAGAGCTTGGTCGATATCCTGGTCCTGGGCGCAGCGCTTCCCGGCGACTTCAAGTGGGCGGCAAAACGCACGGTTATGAACGTTCCGTTTCTCGGCTGGCACCTGAGGCTGGCTGGGCATGTGCCGGTTGACCGAAACCAAGGCAAACACGTCGCGGTTGCCGTCACCGAGGCGTTCGAAAGCGTGCTCCGCAACGAGAAGCCACTGTTGGTTTTTCCCGAGGGGACACGCACAGCGGATGGCAAACTGAAGGCGTTCAAGAACGGCGCGTTCCAAGCTGCTGTGTTGACCGGTAAACCGGTGGTGCCGGTTGCACTTCGTGGGACCTTCAGCCTGATGTCGCGCGACGAAGTCGACACGGGCGGGAGCAAGAGTCGCGACGACCGACTGGTGACCGTGCAAATCGGCGAACCGCTGTACCCGAACCTGGAGCTCGAAGAGCCCGAAGCGGTGGCCGACCTGCGTGACCGAGCTCGAAACGCCGTCGCCCGAATGCTCGCGGAGGCCGCGACTACCCCGACCGTTGCCGAATCAGCGCGGCAGCTTTGAGGCTAATCACCGTTTGGCCTCGCTGATTGCTTAGCGTCAGCAGGCTTCGAATGATTCCAAGGCCAGGCTTGCTCGCAGACGCGCGGGTTTCGATGATTTCGCCACGAAGCCGCAGGCGATCGCCGACGCAGGCGGGCGTTTGGAAGCGAACTTCATCCCAACCGAGCCCCATCACCGTCGCCGTTGGCTCGGTCTGCATCTGATGCCCGAGTCGAATCGCAATCGCGACCGAGTGAATCGCCGAGGTGAAGAGCTGCCCTACCGGCGTGGCCGCCGCGGCCTGCGGATCGACGTGAAAAGGAAGCGGGTCCCACTTCGAGCAAAAGCTCACGATCTCCTCCTCGGTTAGCTCGTAGTCCTCTGTGGACTCCTGCGCATCGCCCACTCGGATGTCTTCGAAGTAGCGCATTCAGGTGTATTTCTCGATGATCTTCCCCAGGCCCGGGACGGCGCTTTCGACGTTCTTCCGCGCGGAGCCCCGCAGCTTGCCGTAGGCGCCTTTGACCGAAGCGTGCTCGGAGCTCGTCGCGCGTGCGTCGGTCACGGCGAGAAGTGCTTCGGAGACCTCCGGCTGGTGAGTGGCGAAGTAGCTCTTCACGGCCTGCCCCTGGGAGAGCGCATGCGCGCGAATCGGTTCGAGCGCTGCGGCAAACTCCGGGAGTAGAGTTTCGACCACCCTGCGCACGAAGCCAGGCTTGACGCCTTGGACCAGCTTGTAGCCGGCTTTCACCGCAACCCCGCTGAGTCCCTTCTGCTTTCCAACCTCGTCGTCCACCAGCCGGCATACATCTTCGATGATCGCAGCCCGCTTGGCGTCGTCATTCAACACGTCGTTCAGATTCATGGGCCTTCCTTTTGCGCTTTGACGGGCTCGATGCAAGCGCAGCCGATTCGATGCTTGCCTCGATCGCTGCGACGACGGAATCCACCGTGTCGCGCCGATCGCTCACGACGAAAAAGTACTCCTTGTTGCGCAAGTGGCTCACCCGCCCGACCTTTTCACCGCTAGGGTTGTGGATGCCGATCTGCGCACCCACATATCGCTTGAAGTCCACCGCCGCGACACCCACATGGCCTCGTTCCGATAGGAGTGCGATCATTTCTTCACGGTCGACATGCCCTTCGTTACTGAACGAAACCAGCAGGTGCCTGCAGCGCAGAGCTTCTAGGATGTCTTTCAATCCCTGATGAATGCGGCGCTTGGAGTTGAAGTCGCTCTTGTACTCTTTGCACTGAATGCGCTTGTTGGCGATGCCGTAGGTCTCGGGCTTGTCCCAGCGCACCAGGCTCTCCCAAATATGGTAGTTGCCCATGTAGCTGTGCTGGTTGTAGGGCGGGTCGATGTACGCAATGTCTGCGTCGACGCGCAACGCTGCTTCGACCGCATCGAGGTGATGGGCTTCGCCCGGACCGGCAACAATCGCAGGGACTCGAAGCGTGAGGTCGTTCGAGGCGCGGGCCGCCCACTGTTTCAGATACGCCATTTGCACGCCAGTGGTAGAGTCGACGCGGTCGGCCGCCTCCATCAGTGAGACCAAGGCGATCGCTTCGAGCTCTGGAGGCAAGTCGCGGCGGGCGATCTCCTCTCGGATCGCGTCGACGCGCGCACCGTTCTTCGGCTTGAAGTAACGCGCGTCGTCACAGAACGCCTTGGTGAAGTAACCGGGTTTGGAGTCGACGCGCGAGAGGTCTGCGATCAGCCGCACCGCTTCGTCGAGCCAACGATTGGCATCGGCCTGCACGTAGCAGCGCGCGAGCGTCGACGCGTAAGCCAAATGGTCGTTCGCAATCACATAGCGCCCGGTCTCCTTGAGGCCGCGCGCCACCCGCGATGTCCCGGAAAACAAATCGAGCACACGCCCCGATTCGGGAAACGCCGAAACTGCGCGCACGATGTGCGGCACGAGGACGCGTTTCGATCCGATGTATTTGATCATGAAGTCTGGGACGTCATCGCTTGAACGATGGCGTCCCGGAGCGTAGCAGCTTCGTAAGGCTTTTGGACGAAACCGAGGGCCCCCATGCTCCGGAGCTCACGCTCGAGGTCGCGGTCCCAGTAGCCCGAGACGAAGACGACCGGCGCCTCGGAATCCACTTCCTTGAGCTTCTTGAAGGCCTGGTCGCCCGTCATTCCGGGCATGTTGAGGTCCATCAAGACCAAATCCGGCCGCGGCTGAGTCTCGTCGTAGATCCGCAGCGCTTCCTCACCGCTTCGAGCGAAGATCACGCGGTGCCCGCTCTGCCGTACCACCCGGCCGGCGCTTCTGCGAACCACGTCCTCGTCGTCGACCAGCAAAATGAGAAGCTGCGTACTCGGCAGCTTGATGGCGGGAAGGCTCGGCTCGGTTGGCAGGCTTCGCTCGCTGGTCAGAGGAAACACGACTTGAAATTCACTACCGCGATTTGGAACGCTGTGCAGGGTGATGTGGCCGTTGTGCGACTTCGCGATCTCGTATACGGCGGCGAGGCCCAAGCCTGCCCCGACTTGATCACCCTTCGTGCTGAAGAAGGGATCAAACGCGCGTTCTCGTGTCGCGTCGTCCATCCCGATGCCCGTGTCCTCGACTGTCACGATGGCATGCGCAACCAAGGGGTTGAGCGGGGCCTTCTCCAGGTCGACCGGCTCCGCCTTTTTCGCGCTGAGCTTGAGCTTGCCTCCGTTGGGCATGGCATCGCGGGCATTGATGAGCAGGTTCATCAGTAGCTGATGGAGCTGACCGCGGTCGCCGCTGACTTTGAGGCCCCGATCGATGCGAGCTTCGATCGAGATCCCCCGGTGAAAGGTATGACGTGCGAGTTGCACGACGTGATGGCAGAGCTCGGAGAGGTCGACTTCCGTATGACTTCGCTCAACTTCCCGCGCAAACCCCAACAAGCGGCTGGTCATCTCTGTCGCCGCAGCTGACGCCGCGCGGATGTCGTTGAAGGCTTCGCGGACGTCAGGCTCGCTGACCTTGGTCTCGCCGGGGAGCCCGTTCAAAAAATCGATGCTGGATCGCACCGCACCTAGAAGATTGTTGAAATCATGCGCTACGCCCGTACCGAGGCGTCCGATCGCCTCGAGCTTCCGCCGCTGGGCGACCTGCTCCTCCATTGGATCGTGGTGCGCAAAGAGGAGCAAGGAACTGCCGATCTGGATTCGGTCGCCGTAGGTGAGCACTCGCCGAGTCACCGCCATGCCGTTGACCTGGGTTCCGTTCCGGCTCGCGAGATCCTCGATCAAATAAGAACCGTTCTCGTGTTGGAAGATCCGTACATGAACGCGGGACACGAGGGTGTCGTCCACTTGGACGTCGGCTTTTTCTCCGCGCCCGAAGGTTAGCTCTTTTCCGATGGCGTACTTGTCGCCCGCCAGCTTGCCTGCGAGCACGACGATACGAGCCTGCTCCTCCTTATTGGAGAGGCCTTTCTGCTTGAACACGTGTTGGCGTGTCACCTCGGTGGGATCGTCTCGAGACATCAGGCGGCGGGCCCTCGAAGCCCACTAGATCCTAGCGTGCTGGACCGAAGGAGGGTGTAACCCCGGGGGGTGAGGGGCTCCAGCGCACATCGTCGCCAGATTGATCTCCGAGCGGGTTGGCTCATACTGGCGGTCCAGACATGGCGCCCTCGCAGCGATTTCTGTTCCAATTCCGAATGATTCGGAGAACTTGTGTCCTGACGACCCTGCTCGCGCTCGTGCTGCAGGGGTCGAGCGGCGGCCATATGCTCCTCGTCGAGCATATCCGCTGCGCCGAGCACGGTGAGCTGGTTCATGGCGGTGCTCACCAACACGAGGCAGATCAGGATCGGCACGGCGAGTCAGCCGTGCTCCTGGGGTTCCCGACCCGGGCTCTGACGAAGCGCACGATCACTGCTCGGTACTGACCGATCGACGAGACGCTGTCGTTTTGATCGGTTGCGCGGACGTCGGCATCCGAGTGGCCGAGGCGCAGGACGAGCCCTGCGTCCTCCGCCGCCTGATTGCACCAAGCACCACCCGCCTGCGGTTGGCGCCGAAGACTTCACCTCCTGCCTGACGTTCGTTGATCAAACGTTCGTTGAACCGCGCGATCGCGCGAAGGCAGGAGTAATGAGTGAAAAGGAATCGAAGCAATAGTACGCGTGCAATTGCGCTCGCAGGGTCTGACACTCTGGGCAACCGGACCGGTGCTGCGCAGGGGGAGCCGAAGAGGACCCCGGACACGAGCTCGGACGTGGACGTGGACGCTAACACGGACACCGACACCGACACCGACACGGACACGGCCACGGACACTGACGCTGGCACTGACGCTGACACTGACACCGGCACTGCCACTGACACTGACGCTGACCTGCATCCGCCTCATCTTCTCGACTCGCCCCCTCCTGCGTTTCCACCGGGGCGGGAAGGCACTGGGCTGCACCCAACCGTGATCCTGCTGCTCACGATCACCGCCGAGGCCAAAGTCTCCGACATCGTGGTGGAGCACTCCGCGAGCGCGGATTTCGACGCGGCCGCCGTCGAGGCGGTCCAAGACTGGACGTTCGAGCCCGCGACGAAGGGTGGCGTCCCCATATCCAGCCGGATTCGGGTCGCGGTGCACTTCGAGGAACCCGACGTGGGGGTTCACGATCAAACGGGCGCCTACGCTGGCGCCGCCACTGACGCGGACGCGGACGCTGGCACGGACGCTGGCGCTGGCGCTGACGCTGGCGCTGGCGCTGACGCTGACGCTGACGCTGACGCTGACGCTGACCGGAAGGTGCCCCGCTATGGGGCCAATGCTCGCGTCGATGCGGAGCGTCTTCGTAGTGGCGAGCGAGGCGCGGCCGACCTCTCCATCGATCGCGATATCCTCGATGCTGCGCCCGCGGTGACGGCCAACGATCTCCTACGTCGCGCGCCGGGTCTCTACGTCGCGAACGTCGAAGGCGACGCCGCTGGGGGCTTCCTCTACCTCCGCGGGTTCAACGCCGAGCACGGTCAGGACATCCAGCTGCATGCTCGGCGACGTCCCGCTGAACCAACCGTCCAACCTCCACGGCCAAGGCTACACCTATCTCAACTTCATCATCCCCGAGGTCGTACGCGAGCTTCGCGTCACCGAGGGCGTCTATGACCCCGCACAGGGCGATTTCGCCGTCGCGGGCACCGTAGCGTTCGACCTGGGTGTGGAACGGCGTGGCGTCTACGCCAAGAGCCAGCTGGGATCGTTCCGAACGTTTCGCCAAGTCGGGCATCTTCGCGCCCAAGGACAAAGATGCCGATACCTTTGGCGCGTTTCAGTTTCGCCGCTCGAACGGCTTCGGCGAGAATCGCGACGGCCTCGAAGGGTCCGCGATGTTTCAGATCGGCTTTGGCGACAAGGACTGGCGCTTTCGACGTCCACGGCTCGTTCTGGGGCGCGCGCTACAACTCGGCCGGCGTCCTTCGGCTCGACGACGTAGAGGCAGGCAAGGTCGGGTTCTACGACGTCTACCCGTACGCCACGGCGCGAGCCCAGAACGCCTACAACGCCGGTGCGCATCCTCGGCGTTCGCGGCGAGCAGCGCGGCGAGAACCGGAAGAACACGAGCTTCGACCTCTGGATTCAGTTCCACGATTTTCGCATACAGCAGAACTTCACCGGGTTTCTGGCGCGGTCTCAGGTCAACCCGGACTGGGTCGGCCGCGGCGATCTGATCGAGCAACGCGACCGCCGACTCGTACTCGGCGGGAATGCGCGTCACCGAACAGCCCGTTTCGAGCCCGGCGAGAACGCGAAAGGCACGCGTCGAGATGGGCATCTGGACGCGCGTCGACCTCATCAATCCTCAGCAGCAATACCTCATCGAGGCGCCGGCGAACCAGACCTGGGATGAACGCGTCGACGCGAATATCGTGCAAGGCGACATCGGGATGTGGGTCGACCTCGACTGGGACTTCACCAAGTTCCTCAACGTCAAGGGTGGCGTTCGCGCAGACCTGCTGTTCTTCGACGTCGACGACCAGCTCGGAAACTTCGTGCCCGAGTTCCGCGAAGAGAATTTCATCCCCGGGTATCGGCGCACCGCGGCAGGGATCGTGGCCGGGCCGCGGCTGGCGCTCACCGGGAAGCCCACCGACTGGGTAGACATCATCGGCGCATACGGCGAGGGGTTTCGCTCACCACAGGCGCGAACCCTAGTCGACGGCGAGAAGGCACCGTTTTCCAAGGTACGCTCGCTCGATTTCGGCGTTCGATTTCGACTTGGTGAAGAGGCGCAACACGAGCTTACGTTGACGGGCTATCGCACCTGGCTGAACAACGACGTTTTCTTCGAAGCCGCCGAGGGGCGTCTCGAGAACATCGGACCGACGAGCAGGACGGGTTTCGTCTTCTACGGGGTCACCCGTCCGCTGCCCTGGCTCGTCGGGGCGCTGTCGGTGACCTACGTCTACGCAATCCTCGACGGCCCGCCGCCTCTTACGGTCGAGAATCCGACGCCGTCTCTCGAGCAAGGTGATCTCCTGCCCTACGTTCCGCCTTGGGTCGTGCGTCTCGATGTCGGCGTCGACGACGAGCTCACCGACCTCGGAAAGCATGCACTCCGCGGTCGGCTCGGCCTCGGATACACGTTCATCGGCGCGCGGCCGTTACCCTTTTCGCAGGTCGCCGACCCGTTTTCCTTGCTGGATCTTTCGGGGGAGCTCTCATGGTGGTTCTTGGAGCTCGGTATCCAGGTCTTCAACGTGCTCGACAAGCGGTACGCCGGCAACGAATTCGTCTTCGTATCGGACTGGGATCCCCAGTCTCCGAGCTCCCGAATCCCCGCACGGCACACCAGCGCCGGGCGACCGCGGATGTTCCTCTTCACCATCGGGATTCGGCTATGAATCGGCTTCTCACCATCACCATCCTGTGCGCCTTTTTTGCGAGCTGCGGCGAAACCGGCGGCACGTTCGTCGAGGTTCCTTTCGAAGCTCGGGGCACTGCTCCGGACCCCTTCACCAAGGACGGTTGGGAGGTGACCCTTGGCGAAGCCACACTTGGTTTCGGACCCATTTATTTCTGTGCAACCGACAGCGCGCTGTCGAGCCGATGCGAAGTCGCCGTCCTCGAGTTTCTGGATGGGATCACGCTGAACGGCTTGGAGCCGGCGCCACAGAGCATCGGCTCGCTGTCGGGCACGACGGGCACCGTGCGCACGGCCTTCTTCGACTACGGCATCGTTTGGCTCCTGACCCAACCGCTTCCGGAAGCGTTATCGGGAGTGCCGGGGGGGGGCGCGGTCGTTCGCTCTGAGAACCCAAACTACGTGCCGGAGGGGCACTCGGGCAGGTTTCGCGGGAACGCGACGTGTGTCGCAGATCCGGCGATCTGTTGCCCTGGCGAAGCGACGTGCCCTGCTTCGTATGCGTTCGAAGCCAACGTGGACGTCCTCGTGGTGAACGCAGGCACACCAGCGGTCAACGGCCTCCGCACGCTCCAGGAGATCACCACTGAGCCTCGCACTCTCACCATCACGTTCGACCCCACCGCATGGTGGCGATCGGTCGACTTCGGTCGCCTCGCCGGGCTCGACGACGGATCCGGCGAGGTGCTCCTCGACCCAGAGGATCCGGACTACAGCGCGTTGGTCATCGCCATGACGACCAACGCCCCACCCACGTTCACATGGCTCGGATCCACCGCTGAGCCACAGCTGACCAACGAGTCGGGAGAATTGAGATGAAGAACGACGGAGTCATGAAGAAAGCTAGGCTAGATTGTATCGCCCTGGTTGGTTTTGCGATCGCGGGCTGCGGCAGCGACGAGGGGGGCTCCGGGAGCGGGAACCTATCCGTCTTACTCGAAGCCGAGGAGACGATCGTAGACGGCCTTCAGGCGGGAACGGGGGCGGAAAACATACTCGATGGGTTCGACGTGGAGTTCAACCGCTACATCGCGAGCATCGGGTTCGTGCAGATGGCGCAGATCGACGGAAACGACCCGCAAAGCAGCAGCGTCGTTGGCATCGCCGATCTCACGAGCCTCCCAACGACCCTACCTCCGCTCACGGCGTTTACAGGAATCGCGACAGGACAGTACACGGAGTTCGGTTTCGAGACACCCGCCCCCGAAGCTACTGTCGTGAACATCAACTCCGTTCCTGCAGAGGAGGTGGACGCGATGGTCGCGAACGGATTGAGCTTCTTGATCGAGGGCACCATCACCCAGGTGTCTGAGGGCGCGACGAAGAGCTTCTTGATCGAAGCCGATGTTCCCACCGTCTACAGCGCGTGTGCCGTGGAAGGCCTCGAGCCTGGAGTGAACGTCACCGCCAACTCGAGCGTCGATATCACGCTGCACGGGGACCACATCTTCTTCAACGGCTTTCCCGAGGACGAGGGCAATGTCCAGCGGCTCGCGCAGTGGCTCTGGGACGTCGAGGACACCGACGGCGACGACGTCCTGACCCGCATCGACTTCGAGGCGGCTACCGATGTCGGGAGTCTCTTCCCCTCCCCTCCCCAAGGGGTCTACGAGCTCACCGGAGGCCCGATCACCCCGATCAACGACGCATGGGACTTCATTCGCGCTCAGCTCGGCACCCAGGACACATCTTTGGAGAGGGGGAGTGCGAGTGGAGCCCACTCTAGCTCGGTGCGCAGGCGTGCTAGATACTAAAGGCAAGACGCAGCCTCGCTGAAACCGAAAGCCACCGACGGGTAGTTTTCCACGACACCACGTCGGGACGATCCGGCCAGGCACATCGCCGCCGGCGCCCCGAGAACGTTCCTCTTCGTGATTGGATTCGGGCTTTAGCGGCGAGCGAGGAAAGGCACCGAGACCAACTGGCACCCTCGCTGGCGCTGCTCTACCTTCCCCTCCGTGCAACGAAACACGGACTTTCCGATTGCGATTATTGGGGCTGGCTTTGCTGGGATCGGCGCGGCTGTTCAGTTGAAGAAGGCCGGTATCGAGTCGTTCACGATCTTCGAGCGCTCGAGCGAGGTCGGCGGGACTTGGCGGGACAATACCTATCCGGGCGCCGCCTGCGATGTGCCCTCACACGTGTACTCGCTCTCGTTCGAACAGAATCCGAATTGGAGCCGGCGCTACGCCACGTCTTCCGAAATCCAAGAGTACCTCGTTGGCGTCGTCGACAAGCACGAGCTCCACGAACGGATGCGACTCGAGACGGAGATCGTCGAAGCACGCTTCGACGAGGATTCTGGGACCTGGTCGCTCACAGCGAACGATGGCGAAAGTTTCACAGCGCGCGCGGTCATCGCCGGCGTCGGAGGTTTGGTTGACCCGTCCTATCCTAAGATTGCGGGGATGGACCAGTTCGACGGCGAGCTGATGCACACCGCGCGCTGGAATCACGACGTCGACCTCACCGACAAGCGAGTCGCCGTCGATTGGAACCGGGGCCAGTGCAGTTCAAGTCGTGCCGAGCATTGCACCCATCGTCGCAATGCTGAGCGTCTTTCAGCGCACTCCCGCCTGGGTGGTCGGGAAGTTCGACGCCGCTCTATCCGAATTGGCTTCGAAGATTCCTCGCACGCGTCCCGTTCTTTCTACACGCCAGCCGTTTGGTGAAGTACTGGATCAGCGAGCTCCGAGGGCCGATCGTCTTCTTCAATTCGAAGATCCTCTCGAGGATCGGTGTCGCCCTCTCGATGTGGAACCTCAGGCGCCAAGTGAAGGACCCAACGCTCCGACAACGGCTCACGCCCAGTTTTCAGTTCGGTTGCAAGCGGGTCTTGGTATCCGACGACTATTGGGCGTCCTTCGAACGCGAGAACGTCAATCTCGTCACCGACGCGATCGAATGCATCGAGAGCAGTGGAATTCGAACCAAGGATGGCAAGCTTGCACGAGGCGGACGCGATCGTGCTGGCCACGGGGTTCAAGCTAGGGCTTGTCACAGCGCCGTTTCCGATCATCGGTCGCCAAGGCCGAACGCTCGACGAGGCTTGGGCAGATGGCGCAGTCGCTTACAAAGGCATGACCGTCGCGGGCTTCCCAAACTGGTTCATCATGATGGGCCCGAACACCGGCCCAGGTCACACCTCGGTGTTGGTCTACACCGAAGCGCAGATTTCGCACGTCGTACAGGCGATCAAGAAGCTCATGGCCGAAGACCTGAAGTACATCGACATCCGACAAGACGTGCTGGACCGATACAACGCGGGAATCCAGAAGCGCATGAAGCACATGGTCTGGGGCGGCTGCAAGAGCTGGTACCTGAACGAAGACGGCAGCAACCATTCGCTCTACCCGGGCTTTGCAGCTGAATACGTTCTACGAACACGAAAGCTTCGAGCCGGGGACTACGAAACCGTCCCCTTCTAGTCTCTGCTTCTAGGAGAGGCCAATACCGCTCTGCAGGAGCTGGGTAGCGGCGAGGGCGAGTTTGCGGGCGTCCTCGGAGGAGAGGTCTCGAACTCTTGGATGTCGATCGACGATCATGCGGGCGAGCCCGTGGGTCAGAGCTTCGCTGCTCAGGGCGATGAGCTCAGGATCGGCATCTGGGATCAAGCCTGCGTTCTGACCCTCGTAGATGAGCGCGATCAACTTCAGCCTGCGCTCATCGTTGAGCTCGCCCAAAAAGGCGCCTGAGACAGACGGCGTGCGTTGAACGAGCTGGAACAGGTTGGGGTGTTCCGCCGCGAAACGAACGTAGGCTACCGTCATCGCGCGGAACTGGGTGAGGGCATCGTCGCGATCGTCCGACGCGGCGTCGAGCTTTTCCTGAAGCTCCGCCGAAGCCTTTTCGGCGACCGCCTGAAGAAGCAGCTGCTTGTCGGCGAAGTGTCGAAACGGGGCCGCGGACGATACACCCGCCTCTCGCGCGAGAGCTCGCATACTGAGCGCCGCGGCACCTTCGGAGTCGACGAGCCGGAAGGCGGTCTCCAACAAGGTCTCCCTCAGATGGCCGTGGTGATAGGACTTCCGAACCGCGCTCACCCGTTGACTCTACCAGACCATGTTAGCGTCGCTCACTTCTCTGCAATCGACATGTGAGCAGTGCTAAGTTGCCCGGCGTCCGTCTCCCCGAGAGCGCAGCCCGGCATGCGAGCAATGCTTACATACGAAAACCCAGAGAGTCAGCATCGCTTACATGCCCAGAAGCCAGATGTTAGCGACGCTCACATCAGCAAAGCGGCTCACTGGCAAACGTTCTTGGAGAAGTCGCACTTGTATCCGTACGGGCAGTCCCGGCTCTCGACGCAGGGCAGCTGCTCGCACACGCCCTTTTTCTGGTTGCAGAAATAGGGAGGCGCGCAGGAGTGCAAGTGACACGCGATCTCAGCTCGTGAAGGACCCGACGTGCGCCTCTCTCCCTCACTGCTGGGGCCCGCGGCGGTGGTTGCCCCCGTCCTCGCGGCCTTGTTGCAACCAGAGGTGAACATGAGGCAATTCGCCGCCACCAGAATCAGCCCAAGTCTCCGGATGCCGCCCATTTGGGAAAGATGATAGGTTTCGACCATGGCGGCAAAGCATATCCTGGCCTGCGTCGACTTCTCCGAACGTTCGACCAGGGCGCTCCGCGAGGTTGGTGAATATGCGAGAGCCAATAGCAGCAAAGTCACGCTGATCTACATCTCGGACCCGCAGGCCTTCATTCCGCCGCAGGCCGTCCTGGAGCCGGTATCCAAGACCGACGAGGCCGAACACGAGGCCGAGCTTGCAAAGCTCCGAGACGAGCATCTCTCCGATGTTCCAGTCGAGCTTGCCGTGATTGCAGACCATGCCCCGGCCAGGGCGATCTGCGACTACGCGGAGAATCACGGCATAGACCTCATCGTTCTAGGGTCCCATGGACGAGGCGGCATGGAACGCTGGCTGATCGGAAGCGTCGCCGAGCGCGTGGTCCGGCACGCAGCGTGCAACGTTTACGTCGTCCGGCACTGACTTCAACCAAGCCCCGTACCCTGCTAGGCTCGTCGCATGGGAAAGCGCAGGGCTTGGTCAATCCTCGGCAATTCACAGCGGCTCGACGGTGGCGCGATGTTCGGAAATGCACCGCGCGCGCTGTGGCACAAGTGGGTCGAGCCCGACGAGCGAAATCGCATTCCGCTGGCGTGCCGGGCGCTGCTCATCGAGGACGGCGACCGTCGAATCCTATTTGAAACCGGAATTGGCGCGTTCTTCCCGCCTCAGCTCCGCGACCGTTTTGGAATTCAAGAGGAGAGCCACGTCCTGCTCGATAACCTGCGTAAGGCGGGCT
The DNA here is from genome assembly GCA_963712235.1 of uncultured delta proteobacterium. Classification (GTDB taxonomy): domain Bacteria; phylum Myxococcota_A; class Polyangia; order Polyangiales; family Houyiibacteriaceae; genus SG8-38. The sequence goes on along the minus strand of CAVQHC010000015.1, from coordinate 57,847 downwards.
TCTCCCACGAGGACATCGATTGCGTCGTCCTGTCACACCTTCATTTCGACCACGCGGGGGGTCTGCTCACGGCATACGAGCACGAAGAGCCCATGCGGCTCTTGTTTCCCAACGCGACATTTGTGGTGAGCTGGGAGGCCTGGCAACGCGCCAAGCATCCGCACGCACGGGACCGCGCGTCGTTCATTCCGGAGCTTCCTCCTCTGCTCGAAGAGAGCGGCCGACTCGAGGTCGTCAAAGGTCATCGTTCGGATACGCTTGGCGCGGACTACAAGCTCTGGCTTTCCGAAGGGCACACGCCCGGCCTCATGCTGACCGAGATCCCCAGCGCCGATGGCCCCGTGGTGTACGCAGCTGACCTCATCCCAGGCCGTGCCTGGGTGCACCTGCCGATCACCATGGGCTACGATCGCTACCCTGAGCAGCTGATCAACGAAAAGACGGACTTGCTCACGCGTTTGGTCGAGCAGCGCGGCCGCTTGTTTTTCACCCACGACCACGAAGTCGCCCTCGGGCGAGTCGCCCGCAACGACAAGGGCCGGTTTTTCGCGGAAGAAACCCGCACCGAGCTCCTAGGCGCTCCTCTGTGAAGCGCATGGTAGAGTAGCCCTCTTTGGAGGGACGATGCCTGACGGCAACGGCGAAACGCCCGGACGAATCGAAACCGGCGACCAGTACATCGAAAGCCTTCGCGGCAGGAACCTGAAGGTCTATCTCTTTGGCGAGCTAGTCGCCGAGCCCGTGGATCATCCGATGATTCGGCCGTCGATCAACGCCGTCGCGGAGACGTACGAGCTTGCAATGCGGGAGCCCGACGTCGCCACGGTCAAATCCTCCCTGACGGGCAAGCCCGTAAACCGATTCCTGCACGTTGCACAAAGCCCCGAAGACTTGGTCGCTCAGAACATGATGCAGCGCAAGCTCGGCCAAAACACGGGCACCTGCTTTCAGCGCTGCGTTGGCATGGATGCATTCAACTCGCTGTACTCCGTCACTTATGAGATCGACGAGAAGCACGGCACCCCGTACCACGAGCGGCTCAAAGCGTTTCTGACGAAGATGCAAGAGCGCAACTACGTCGTGGGCGGTGCGATGACCGACGTCAAAGGCGATCGAAGCAAGGCCCCGCACGAGCAAGACGACCCTGATCTCTTCGTGCACATCAGCAAGCGCGACGAAAACGGCATTTGGCTTAAAGGCGCCAAGGCACATCAAACCGGCTGCCTCAACTCCCACTTCATCATCGCCATGCCGACGATGCGGCTGGGCCCCGAGGACAAAGATTACGCCGTCGTCGCTGCGTTCCCGGTCGATGCGCCGGGCATCACGTACATCTACGGACGCCAATCCTGCGACACCCGAAGCATGGAAGGCGGCTCGATCGACGTCGGCAACGCGAAGTTCTCCGGCCAGGAAGCCATGGTGATCCTCGACGACGTATTCGTGCCCTGGGGCCGCGTCTTCATGGACGGTGAACACGAATTTGCTTCGATGCTCGTCGAACGGTTCACCTGCTACCATCGACGCAGCTACGTCTGCAAAACGGGCGTCGGCGACGTGCTCATCGGCGCGGCCGCGCAGGTCGCCGAGTACAACGGCGCGGACAAGGCTTCGCACATCAAGGACAAGCTCGTTCAGATGACACACCTGAACGAGACCATGTACGCCGCTGGCATTGCATCTTCGCACCAGGCGAAGGCAACAAGATCGGGCGCCTACCTGAACGACGATATGCTGGCTAATGTCTGCAAGCACCACGTCACCAAGATGCCCTTCGAAATTGGACGCCTCGCCCAAGACTTGGCCGGCGGCCTGGTCAGCACCGCGCCATCGGAAAAGGAGCTCGAGCACCCGGAGCTCAGCGCCCTTCTCGACAAATACCTCAAGGGACGCGCCGACGTCCCCACCAAGGCGCGCATTCGCATCCTGCGCCTGATCGAGAACATGACGATGGGCCGCAACGCGGTCGGCTACCTGACCGAATCCCTGCACGGCGCCGGCTCCCCACAGGCACAGCGCATTCAGATCGGCCGCCAGATGGGGCTCGACTTCAAAAAGGGGCTCGCGCGACGACTAGCCGGAGTGGATTCCGACGTCGACGAGTAGCTGGTCCATTTTCGGCTCAGGACGAACCGGCAGCGAACATCGTTTCGGCGCAAGCGTGCGGAATTCGAATGGGCCATGGCAATCGACCTCTGGGCGCTAGCCGGAGGCGATCAAATTGAATAGGTTACCTCCGATGCGGTGGTGGGCGAGCATCTGGCTCGGAAGCGCTTGGCTGTGCATGACGAGTCTTGGTTGCGACCGGGGCGCGACAGCGGAGACGCCCGCAAAGCAGGTCGATTCCGCGGACGCGCAGAGCGGGGCTGCCGAGCGTCAGACGCCAAACGAGCTCGGTGGGAGCGCAGCGACTCAGGAGGGCCTGCTAATTGGCGAGTACCGGCTCGCACGACGACCCCATCATCGACGGCGATACCATTCGAGTCGAAGGCATCGAAGGCTCTCTTCGCTTGCTCTCGCTCGACACAGAAGAGAGGTTTCACGGCAAGACCGAACGCGCCGCTGCGGCGAGGGACTTCGAGCGGTATCTGAAAGGGAAGCGCGCAAACGCGACGAGGCCGCAGAAGACCGGAACGCCGATGGGGGAAGAGGCGACGAAGTTCGCCGAGGCCTTTTTTGCGGACGCCGAGGTCGTGCGTCTGGAGCGCGATGACGCAAAAGAGGTTCGCGGGAATTTCGGACGGCTTCTCGCATACGCTTTCGTGAAGAAAAACGGACGATGGACGAGCTACAGCGTCGAATGCGTGCGCGCCGGAATGAGTCCCTACTTCACCAAGTACGGCTACTCGAACCGTTTTCACAATCAGCTGACGAACGCCGAAGCTGAAGCCCGCAAGGGCAAGCGCGGCATTTGGAATCCGAGCGCTAAGGGCTACGGCGACTACGACGAGCGAAAAGCCTGGTGGGACGCGCGGGCCGACTTCATTCGGGCGTTCGAGCACAAAGTGAATCGTAGCGACGATTTCATCCTGCTGTCGCAATGGGATGCGCTCGACCGACTCGAAAAAAACGTTGGCAAATCGGTCACGATCTTGTCGACGGTCGACCGCATCGACCGGTTCAAGGGGCTGGTCCGCGTCTCGTTGGCGGGACAGAACAAGCAGAGTTTTCCCATCATTTTCTTCGACCGGCGTGTGTTTCGAGCGTCAGGGCTCGAAGGCTTCAAGGGCGAGCCGGTGACCGTTCGAGGCACCGTGGAACGCTACGCGAAGGGCCGCTATCGAACGCTTCAAATCGTCGTCCAAGAGCCTGAGCAAGTCGGGCTTCCCTCGTTGCCCTGAGACCAGGACGAAACCGCTCGAGACCTCGACCGATAACGCCGGAAACGAAACTGGCGGGAGGTCGAGATGGCAGGTGTTTGGAGCGCGATACGCGGAGTTGCGTGCGTGGTGTTGGTGATTGGGGCCTGCGCGCGCGAAGAGCTCGTTGCGACGGGCCGGTGTGATCAAGTCGCACCCGGTGACCTGGTCATCACGGAAGTGCATGCAAACCCGGACGGCAGCGACGGCGATGGCGAGTACATCGAGCTATTCAACACGAGCGGGCGCCTGCTAGCGCTCGACGGCCTTACGCTCGCGTCGAGTCGCTCCGACGGGACGGGCTCGAAATCGCACCGCTTCCTCGGGGCGTCGGTGGACGCTCAGGACTTCTTGGTCGCAGGGAACGCTCCTTTGGATGCGATGCCACCGCACCTCGACTACAGCTACGGAGACACGCTCGGAGCTCTTCGGAACTCCGATGCGAGGGTTTCGATTCGCTGCGGCGAGCAGCTCATCGATGAAGCAAGCTACGAGCGGACCGCGGACGGCCGGGCGCTCGAGCTCGACGGAAGGTTCGCGCCCGACCACGAGTTGAACGACGACTGGACTCGCTGGTGCACGACGCCGGAGGGGGTCGACGAGGTATCCCCGGGCAATTTCGGGACCCCTGGGTCCGTGAACAGCCCGTGTGCCTTCGATGAGCCGCAGGACGGTTGCGTCGACTCCGGGGCGCGCCGCGCGATCCGAGGTCCCGAGCCGGGCCAGGTGCACGTTCGAGAGTGGATGGCCAATCCCGCGGGCGCCGACGCCAATCTCGAGTGGGTCGAGGTTCTATTCTCGGCGGAAGCCGACCTCAACGGCTTTCAACTGGGGCCTGCGCCCGACGCCCTGATGACATTGGTCGATCAGGACGCTTGTTTTCCGGTCGGCGCGGGCGAACGGGTCGTCTTCGGGGCGAGCCCGGCGGCGGCTCCCCGCGTCGACGCGGAGCTGGGGTTCAGCTTGGGCAACTCCGGCGAGCGCAGCATCGTGGCGGGCCTGAACGGCATCGTGCTCGACCAGGTCGACTACGACGGCACGGTCGAAGGCCGGGCCTGGCAGCTCGCCCCGAACGACGAGCTCTGCGTGGCACGGATGCAGGATGCGTACACCTCCGACAACTTCGGAACGCCCGGCGAGAGTAATCCGCTTTGTCCGTTGGTATTGGGCCCCGGCATGTGCATGGACGACGGCACACCGCGTCAAATCGTGAGTCCGAGTTCGGGTGAAGCTTCGATCACCGAGTGGTTGGCAAGCCCGCTCGCGGTCGGAAACCGCGACGGGGAGTGGCTCGAAGTCCGATTCGAAAACGCGGTCGATCTGAACGGGCTCGTGCTTTCGGATCTCAGCTCGAGCGGCAACGCAATCGAAGCGGAGGACTGTTTGAAGGTGGCGCCCGGCGGACACGTGCTCTTTGCCCGAAACGCAAATCCGATGGAAAACGGAGGGCTCGAACGCGTCGATCTCGAAATGTCTCTTTCGCTGAATAACAGCGACGAGACAATCGTGCTGCGCATCGGCGACCAGGTTCTCGACTCGATTAGCTACGAGCGTGCGAAGGCCGGCATCGCGACCCAAGTCGACGCGCTCGGCAATGTCTGCGACGCCGTGCAAGCCTACGGCGATGGCGACTTGGGCACTCCTGGCGCTCCGAATCCCTGGTGCGCCTGAAGCGAGCTCTCCTCTCGGGCTGGCTCCTCGTGCTGGCGCCCCGAATGGCATCGGCGGCCCAGTACGAGGTCTTCATCGACATTGAGACCGAGCAAGACCTGTACGACCTCCTGATCACGGAGCAGATCTCGACGGCATCGTTCGACGCGCTTCTGCTCCTCCGTCAAACGCGCGTCGACCTCAATCGGGCTGCACGGCAAGATTTGTATCTCCTGCCAAACCTCGACTATGCGGAGGTCGATCGAATCCTCGCCTATCGAAAAGAGGTCACATCGATTCACAGACTCGATGAGCTGGTCGCAGCGGGTGCACTCGCACCCGACCTGGCGCGCTCGATTCGTCCGTTCGTCATCGTTCGCGATTCCAGTGTCGCAGGGTCGAAAACCAAAGCTCTTCTGCGTCTCCAAGCGCGTTGGACCGGAAGACACGATCGACTGCCGCCGGCCTTCGCTCTGCAGGCGCGCGTCCAGACGCTCGGCAACCTGGACACGGGCCTCGCGGCTGCCCTAACTCGAAACGCGCTGCGTCGCGTGCGCTGGGACTCGACTCGAAACGCGCTCAGCGCCGAGCCCGAGGGCGTGCGATTCGAAGTCCCCAAGCTCTACGTCGAATGGGAGGACGAGCAATGGGAAGTCGTGGCGGGCACCTATCGGATTGGGTTCGGGCAACGATTGACGTTCGATGTCACGGACCAGGTCACACCAAACGGCTCGTTCGGCGACTACGAGCTGCGACCCGGCGATGGGCTCGTGCTTCGCTGCAACCGCGGGCCCGGCGAGCTCCGCGAGACACCCTGCTCCGCCGGAGCGGTGGCCAGAGTCACGCCCGACTACAGCTGGACGAATCGCCTTGCAGGTGTCGCCATTGGGTTGAAGAAGCTTCACCTCAGGCAGGGCTGGCTTCAAGCCTATGCCTGGGGCTCGTATCAAGTGCACCGCATTGCGCAGACCGAGCTGGTTGATGCATCCGCCTGCGACAATCCGCACCGTGACCAAGATCCGGGATGCTCGGCTCCGCCCGTCTATGTCGGGGGTCGGGACCGAACGGCACCTGCGGCCACGGCGAGGTTCGCAACTTTGCCTGCGATGTACGCAGAGGCGCTCGCAGGGGCGAACCTGAGCTACTTCTGGAACGACCGAGCTCATCTGGGCGTCACTGGATACGGCTCGGTGCCCAGATGGCTCATCGAGGGCGCCGATCTTGGGTTCCAGGAGTTCTCCCGAAAGCCGTTTGGCGGTCCGTTCGGGGCCATTGGACTCGACGCTGCGTTCGGCTTTGGCAAACGAGACTTCTTTGCGGAGGTCGCGCGCAGCTTCGATTCGCAGCGACAAGGTGGAGGCGGGTACGCAGCGTTCGTTCGGAGCGTGACCACACGGCCCAAGAGTGAGCTCGACGTCTCGTTGCGCTACTACGGCTCGCGCTTCGCGAATCCCTACGCGCGCCCCGTGTCCGCACCCGATGAGCTCGACGGACTACGGGCGAGGGATGAAGCAGGCGCTCGCTTCCGGGCCACGGCCCCGCTTGGTCGTCACGTCGTGCTCCGCGCGCTGCTGGATGGTTGGCGCAGGCTCTCTACCGGTGCGCTCAACGCGCTCCTCTTCGCGCGCACCGACTGGCGCATCACGTCGCGCTGGACCTGGGCAACGTGGGCAGAGTATCGAAACGCGTCCGCGCAGCAATTCGTCGTGGCAACTCAGCTCGCATTCGAAACAGTCCGGCGCTTCAGGATCTCGGGGCAAGCCCGGTACCGCTGGGCTGGCAAGCTCGGAGGCGATCGGCTTCAGCAAGACTTGGCCGCCATCGTCAACGTCACGGCGAGGCCCGTCGACCGGCTGCGCGTTCGGTGCCGACTCCGCTATGACTTCGACGACGTTTGGGACAACCATCGCCTCGTCCAATCGCTCTGGGTCTATTTGGATGTCGCGGTGACCTTGCGGGACCGCGATGCCTTGCGGTTGCGCTACGACTTCCGTGTGTTCGTCGATGAGCGCGAGTCGACGCTCTCACGCGTGCCCAACCCGGAGCACTGGCTCGGCGTCGAGTACGTCTTCCGCTTCTAGCTGAGCGTTCGCCGCTGAGCCGAAGGATGGCATCGGTGCGGGCCAGTCGGGCTTCGCGGGCGCCCGCCAGTACACCCTGACATCAGGAAGATCAGGCGCTAGTCTCCGATTCGTGGGAAGTCTCGCAGAGAAGCTGGAAGTTGCGCGGGTGCTTTATCGCGCAGGCGTGCTCAAACCGCTTGGACCTGGAAAGACGCTACGCATCATCAGAGCGGCGAAGGGCTGGGGACGGTCGCCGGCGATGGGATTCATTGCACTCGCCATTCGCCAGCCGGATACGCCGGCGGTCATCGATGACGACGGCTCGGCCACGTTCGACGAAGTGAATCGACGTTCCAACGCCTTGGCGCGCGGGCTTCAGGAATCTGGCGTGCACGCCGGCGATGTCGTCGGGATCCTGTGCCGTAACCATCGGGGCTTCGTGGAGACCATCCTGGCTTGCTGCAAGGTTGGTGCGAATGCGGTCTTGCTCAATACGATGTTCGCCGCGCCGCAGCTCACCGAAGTCGGCAATCGTGAGAACGTCAGCGCTCTGCTCTACGACCAAGAATTCGTGAATTTGCTCGAAGGTTTTCACGGCGTACGGCGGTTCATCGTCTATGGCTCCGGCGCTGACCCAGGCATCGATGATTTGATCTCGAGCCACGCGGACCACAACCTCGAGCCCCCGAGCATCGAGTCACGGTTCACGATGCTCACCTCGGGTACGACGGGAACACCGAAGGGAGCGAAGCGCGGCTCTCCAAAAGGGATGCTTCCGGTCGCTTCGCTACTTTCTGCGCTTCCGCTTCGGACCGGCGAGCGCACCATGGTCGCAGCTCCGCTCTTTCATTCCTGGGGCCTGGGACAGTTTCAGTTGGGCCTCGTCTTGGGTACGACCTACGTGATGACGCGGCGATTCGACCCGGAGGCGACCCTGCGCATGGTCGCTGAGCACCAATGCACGTCCCTCGCGATCGTTCCGATCATGATGCAGAGGATGCTTGCGCTGCCCGATGACGTGAAGCGCAAGTACGACCTCAGCTCGCTGCGCGTCACGGCCGCAAGCGGTTCGTCGCTACCCGGTCACCTGGCAACCGAATGGATGGATACGTTCGGGGACAATCTCTATAATTTCTACGGCTCGACCGAAGTCGCGATGGCCTCGGTCGCCTCGCCGCAGGACATGCGTGCCGCGCCGGGAACCGCTGGCAAAATTCCGCTGGGCACGGTCGTGAAGATTCTCGACGAACGGAGTGAGCCGCTGCCCACCGGCCAAACCGGCCGCATCTTCGTCGCCAACGCCATGTCTTTCGAGGGCTACACCAGCGGGGACGACAAAGAACGACTGGGTTCGCTGGTCAGCAGCGGTGATGTCGGTCACTTCGACGAGAACGGGCGGCTCTTCGTCGATGGCCGCGACGACGACATGATCATCTCGGGCGGCGAAAATTTATTTCCCCGTGAAGTCGAAGATCTGATTGCGGGACACGACGACGTCGAAGAAGCGGCTGTGATCGGCGTGAGCGATCCCGACTGGGGTCAACGGCTCAGAGCGTTCGTCGTCCTCAAACCCGACGCCAAGCTCGACGAGAGCAGCGTAAAGGCCTACGTGAGAGCGCACCTCGCGAGTTACAAGGTCCCTCGCGACGTGAGGTTCATCGATGCCCTGCCCCGCAATGCGACGGGAAAAGTCTTGAAGAAGGAGCTCGAACGATGAGCCTTCGTCTTCGCCCAGCCGTGCGTTCGTGGATTCGACGGGCAATGGCGGCTTAGGACTCCGCGAAGAGCGCTTTCAGAAATTTCTGAAGCTCCACCCAACTCTGAGTGTCGGCGGCTTGGTCGTAGGCAAGCGGCATGTTGAGCGCCTTGCCTCGCTCGGTGGCCTGAGGATTGGTGAAGGCGTGTTTCGCCCCGGGGTACGCGATGAACCGGTAGTCTACGCCGGCCGCGTCCATTTCCTTTTTGAACGCTGCGACCTGCTCCGGAGGAACCATCACGTCGTCTGCGCCATGGAGCACCAAGGCCTTGGCCTTGAACACCCCTCGCTGAGCCGGTGGGCCCTGCGGCGATAGGGTCCCGTGAAAGCTCGCCACCCCATCAAGGTCGGCCCCGAGCCGAGCCATCTGCAGGACGACCGCTCCGCCGAAGCAATACCCGATCGCGGCGATCTTGCTTGGATCGGTCGCATCGTGCTGCTTCAACAAGTCGTAGGCGGCCAAGAATCGCTCCTGGGCGATGGAAGCGTTGCTGACTGCCTCCATGACGAACTTCTGGGCGTCCTCTGGATGCTGGGTGTTCTTGCCATCACCGTACATGTCGAGCGCCAGCGCCACATAGCCTTCCTCGGCAAGCATCCGGGCGCGCCCTCGGACGTAGTCGTTGTGCCCCCACCATTCGTGCACCACGATCACCCCGGGGAGCGGGCCTGGCTTGCTCGCATCCCAGGCCAGATAACCCTTGAGCGTGGTGTCGCCGGCGCGGTAGGTCACTTCCTCGCCGCGGATGTCCGGGCCGCTTGCGGTGTTCGTCACGGCAGGCTCCTTTTCAATCGTGTTGGGCTTCTTGGTGCACGACGCACAGGCCAGCAGACTCATCAATACAACTGGGATCAGACGCGGCATGGCTGCAGTCGGGGTATGGTGCCGGAGCGCGCGCGGCGCCACCAGCAAAACCCGACGTAACCGCGGTGGGTTTTGCCATGCCGTCGGCTACTCGCTAACGTGAAGTCATGTTTCTGGGGGTTTCGAGAGCCGTCCCGGTCGCGGCGCTGCTCGTTTGGGTCGGCTTTGTCGTCCCCGCGGTCGCCGCAGCCGAGGTTTTTCTGGCGGGCGCCGGCGATGACGTCGAGGCGCTAATCAACGCATTGCAGCCGGGCGACGAGCTCGTCCTTTCGGGCGGGATGTACACATTGTCGGAGCGCTTCTCGTTCGCAATCGCTGGCACCGAAACCGCGCCCATCACGATCCGCGCCGCGGAGGGCGAGTTGCCCCATCTTCATCGGCCGAACGCAAACGAGAACATCGTCGACATCGATCAAGCAGAGCATGTCACGATTCGAGGCATCGAATTCTCCGGGGGTTCGGCAGGCCTTCGGATTAGCGGCGCACGGTTTTTGACCATCGAGAACTGCGAGGTGCACGACACGGGCGATGTGGCCATCCGGGCAAACGATTCGGGCGTCACCTACGAATCGCTCCACATCCTCGGCAACCACATCCACCACACCAACAACACCGGTGAGGGGATGTACCTCGGCTGCAACAACGCCGCCTGCGAGGTCACCGACAGCGTGATTGAAGGGAATTACATTCACCATACGAACCAGCCTTCGGTCAGCCAAGGCGATGGCATCGAGCTCAAAGAGGGCAGCTCCGGCAATGTGATCCGCGACAACGTCATTCACGACACGAACTACCCGTGCATTCTCACCTACGCCTCGAACGGCGCGCCCAACATCATCGAACGCAACGCGATGTGGAACTGCGGCGACCACGGGATTCAATCCGCGGCAGACGCGGTGATTCGCAACAACATCATCTTAGGCGCAAGCGCGGACGGGATCGCCATGCAGCCGCACCAGTCGGGAAGTCCGTCGGAGCTCGTCGTCGTACACAACACGGTGCTCAACGCAGGTGGCGACGCGGTCAGTCTGCGCGGCATTTCCGGATCTGTCGTCGTGGCCAACAATGCGCTGTACGCACAGGATGGATGGGCGTTCTTCGTCAACGCTGGAACCTCGGGGCTCGTGTTTGCTGGGAACGCCGGCATGGGCGGAGTCTCCAACGGTGTGCTCACGATGCTGCCAGGGGACATCGAAATCGACTTCGTCGGCGCCAGCTTCACCGGCGCGCCGCCGATGAGTGTCTTTCCGGCACCGGGAGGCGCTTTGGCGGCAGCCGGAAGTCCGGTCCACCTGGTAGCGGACGACTTCAATGGAACGCCTCGCGCCGGCGCTGCCGACATCGGCGCCTATCGGTTCTCCGCGGACGGCAACCCCGGCTGGGAGCTCGCGGAGACGTCGAAGGCATCCACCACGACGAACAACCCGGGTACGGCTGGGACCGCTGGCGGCATTGGAGGATCGGAAGGATCGGCAGGCTCCGGAGGAACCCCCGGCAATCAGCCCTCCGGGAGCTCCTCGGGATGCAGCGTCGCATCTTCGCACCACGGTGGCGCGCAGCTCATGGTATGGCTGATCTGCGCTCTGGTCTCGGCGCGGCGGCGCCGCTACTTTTTCTTCGCTGCTTTACGCTCGGCGACCTCGACCTGAACCTTCTCGAGGATGTTGCGCGGGACCGGCGCATAGTTCTTGAACTCCATCGAGAACTGGCCGCGACCCGAGGTGGCGGAACGCAGATCGCCGATGTAACCGAACATCTCGCTGAGGGGCACATCGGCCTTGATGCGGACGTTGGTGTGGCCCTTTTCCTGAGAGTTGACCATGCCGCGGCGTCGGTTGAGGTCTCCGATGACATCGCCGACGTTGGCGTCGGGCACGAAGACATCGACCTTCATGATCGGCTCGAGGAGCTGCGGCCCGGCCTTGGGCATGCTCTGGCGGAAAGCCGCCCTGGCAGCGGTCTCGAAGGCCATCTGCGACGAATCGACCGCGTGAAACGCACCGTCATTGAGTGTGACCTTGAAATCGAGGAGCGGGAACCCGCATAGCGGACCCTCTTCCTTCATGACCTTGAAGCCCTTTTCGACGGCAGGAATGAACTCCTTGGGGATCTTGCCGCCCACGATCTTGGATTCGAACACGAACCCCTCGCCCGGCTCGGTGGGCTCGATTGTGTATTCGATCTTAGCGAACTGGCCGGAGCCGCCCGTCTGCTTTTTGTGAGTATAGCCGTCCTCGATGGCCTGCGTCACCGTCTCGCGGTAAGCGACCTGAGGCGCCCCGACATCGACCGCGACGCCGTGGCTGCGGCGAAGGATGTCGACCTTGATGTCGAGGTGCAGCTCACCCATGCCCTTGAGAATGGTCTCGCCCGACTCCTGGTCGACTTCGACGTGAAAAGAAGGATCCTCGGCGACCATCTTGCCGAGCGCGGTGCCGAGCTTCTCGCTCATGGCCTTGTCCTTCGTACTGATCGCGAGCGAAATCACGGGGTCGGGGAAGACCATCGGCTCCAAGGTGGCCGGGTGCTTCTGGTCGGCGAGGGTATGACCGGTGCGCACGTCCTTGAGGCCGACCATCGCGACGATGTCGCCGGCCTGCGCCGAGTCGACGATGGTTCGGTCGTCGGCGTGCATTTCGACCATGCGGCCGATGCGCTCATTCTTGCCGGTGAAGGTGTTGACCAGCGTGTCGCCCTTATTGATCGTGCCCGAGTAGATACGGGTGAAGGTCAGTGCGCCGAAACGGTCTTCCATGATCTTGAACGCAAGCGCGCGCACCGGCCGGCTCGGATCGACGAGCGCGAACTCCCCGGTCTCGTGCCCTTCGAGGTCGACCTCTGGCTGAGGCGGAACCTCGGTCGGGTCGGGAAGGTAGTCGACGACGGCATTGAGCACCTGCTGAATGCCCTTGTTCTTGAACGCAGAACCACAATAGGTCGGGAAGAACTCCAGGTCGCGGGTGCCCTTCCGAACGCAGCTCTTGACGGTCTCGAGGTCGGGTTCGTTGCCCTCGAGGTACTGCTCCATGGCTTCGTCGTCTTGTTCGACGGCGGTTTCGATGAGCTCGAAGCGGTACTTCTCGACAAGCTCCTTCATGTCCTCGGGAACTTCTTGGACCTCGAAGTTTTCCGGCTGACCAGAGTCGTCCCAGACGTATGCCTTACGGGTGAGCAGATCGACGACGCCGACGAAGTCGCCTTCAGTTCCGATCGGCAGCACCATGACGAGTGGCTTGGCACCGAGGATGTTTTTGATCTGGTCGACGACGCGGTAGAAGTCCGCCCCCAAGCGGTCGAGCTTGTTCACGAAAATCAGGCGCGCGACCTTGGAGTCGTTCGCGTAGCGCCAGTTGGTCTCCGACTGGGGCTCGACACCGCCAGAGCCGCAAAACACACCGACTCCACCATCGAGAACCTTGAGCGAACGGTAGACCTCGATCGTGAAGTCGACGTGCCCCGGCGTATCGATGATATTCAGCTGGTGATCGTCCCAAAAGCAGGTCGTAGCCGCGGACTGAATCGTGATGCCGCGCTCCTGCTCCTGCTCCATGAAATCGGTGGTCGCCGCACCATCGTGCACCTCGCCGATTTTGTGGATCTTACCGGTGAGCTTGAGGATGCGCTCCGTGGTCGTCGTCTTGCCGGCGTCCACATGCGCGAAGATGCCGATGTTTCGGTACTTACTGAGATCTTTCATTCTATTGCTCGTCCGGTGGGTCGAATTGCCACGCGCCGGATACCGCGAAAGCCAGCTTGTGCAAGCCCACGGCCACCAGAGGCTTGAATTTGCAGGGAAAGCGAGCCAAGCAGGGGATACTCACCGGGCCCTCAAGTAGCCGAGATCGCGTCGCTTCTTCCACAAACTTCGCAAGGACGAAATCGCGGGTCCTGGCGCGCTGCGATCTCTCCCGCAGGAGCCTCGTGATTTCGCGGAGTTGGAGGGGAGGAGAGTGTCCCCTATTCGCCCTATTCGTAGAGCTTTACGACGCGGACGCCTTTGGGGGAGGCTTGCATGCAGAGGTCGCAGAGGGTGCATTCGTCGACGTTGGCTTCGACGACCTCGACGCTGTTCGGCGCGGAGCCGAGCGTGAAGATTTTGACCGGGCACACTTCGACGAGCTTGTCCGCAAGGCCGGGGGATTTCTCGACGATGCTGCCGTCGACATCTACGCGTATGAACATGGCCATGATGAGTCCTCTGTCGCTCAGTTTCCGATGCGCTCTCGTACGAGGTCAGGGATATCGCCGATCTCCTCGGCGACTGAAATCCCGGCTTCGCGCATTCGGCGCATCTTGTCGGCGGGTGAATCCACCTTCTTGTTCACGACCGTCCCCGCGTGGCCGAAGCTCATACCCGGCATTTCATCCATGAAGCGACCGGCAACGAACGCCACGATTGGAAGTCGGCTCTTGTGCTCCTGAGTCCACCGCGCGAGCTCGGCTTCGGCCGTGCCGCCGGGTTCGGAATAGACGACTACGGCCTTTGTGTCTTCGTCCGCCTCGAACAGTGGAATGAGGTCGGCATAAGTGGACCCGATCACCGGGTCCCCGCCGATCGAGATCGCCGTGCTGACCCCGAGGCCGGAGAGGGTCAACGCATTGCAGATTTCAGTGGTCATGCCGCCCGAGCGTGACATCACACCGACGACCCCCGGCTTGAAGGCTTTGCGGCAATCGACCGCGGGGCCACCGAGGCTTCCGAATCGGCAAACGTCTGGCACGATGATCCCGAGGCAGTTTGGACCGATCACCCGCGCGCCATGGAGCTCCGCGTACTCGACGACCGCCGAAGCGTCTTTGCGCGGAATGCCCTCGGTGATGATGATCACCTCTTTGATGCCCGCATCGATCGCTTCGTATGCAGCGTCGGGGGCGAACGCGAGGGGTACCGTGATGACGGTCCCATCGACTCTTTCGTTTCTCGGTGATCTCGCGCACGGTGTCATACACCGGCACGCCGTACACCTCACGTCCGCCCTTGCCGGGCGTGACGCCGCCGATGATCTTCGAACCGTACTGCAGACACTCGCGGGTGAAGTTCAGTGCCTCACGCCCAGTGATGCCTTGGACGATGAATTGAAAGTCTTCGTGAACGATCACGGCCATGGCTTATCCCTCTACCCGACTTTCTCGACGGCGCGTCTGGCCGCTTCGCTGATCGACACCGTCCGGTCGCAGTACTCGATTCCATACTTCTGGAGAATTTTGGCGGCGTCGGCTTCCCAAGCTCCGGGAACACGAAAGATCAGAATCTTGTCGGCCGGCTCGAACCCCAATTCGATGATGCCCTTGATGACGCCGCGCGCGACCAAGTCGGCGCGCGTGTTGGACACCACGTTGGACATCACAGCGATCTTGTCGACGCCCGGCTTGCTGAGCACCAGCTTGGTGAGGCGCCGAGCCTTGTCGACGCTGGGGTTGCCTCCGATCGCAGCGTAGTTCGCGGGCCTGCCACCGTGCTTTCGCACCGCGTCGGTCAAGGTCAGTGAGCCTCCGCCGGCGCCGATGACCAGACCGATGTTGCCGTCGAACTCGGCGATCGGGCTGATGATGCCCCGAATGTCTTCCTCGTCGATCTTGGCGCCTTCGAGCTCGAATGCGGTGGGCTCACGAACCTGTCGTAGGTCTTCTTTCGCGAAGCCGAGCTCGTCGAGCATCGGCCTTTGCCGGTGGCGGGCTTCGATCTCCAGATCGGCCTCGACGTCTCGCACGACGAACTTCCCGTCCCCGAGCTTGACCAGCGAGGTGATGTCGAGGTCCGCGAAGTCGTACTTCAGAAATAGCCGCGCGAGCCCGGCGACGATGCGTGTCATCTGCTTGAGGTCGTTGCCTCCGAGGTCGAGCGACCTGGCCAGCTCTTTGGCGATGTAGTCAGAGAACGGATAGAGCGCGGAAAACTGCCGCCGGACGATGCGGTCCGGGTGGCTGTCGCCGAGGTCGTCGATCTTGCCGGCCATGTCGGCGGCGGCCACCACCGGACGCTTGCTGGTCCCGTCGTAGGTGAAGCTCAGACTGTACACGGCCTCGCCCGCAGGCCGGGCCTCGACCAGAATGCCCTTGGGTTTGCGCCCACCGTCGTCGACCCCGAGGAGCGCTGCTGCCGCGGTTTTGGCACCCGCAGCATCAGACGCCTCTTTGACCGAAGCCGCTGCGAGACCGGGCGCGATCGCCTGGGCCTTCAAGATGACCGGGCCGCCGATTTCAGAGGCCGCCTTGGCGGCTTCCTCGGCCGTCTGAACGAGTGTGCTCTCGACCAGCGGAATCCGGTGCTTTTGGAGAAGTTGCTTGGCCTCAAATTCGTAAAAGCGCATAGGGGAAGCGCGAGACTAGCCCCTCTCGTCTCCGTTAGGCAAGCCCTGTGGTGACGCCGAGAAACAAAACGCGCTCGGGGCCAAGATGCGCCAAGCATCTAGCCTGTGATGGCCTCTGCGAGCGCGACGACGCGCTTGGCGTGATCCACGTGCAGCCTCTCGATGAGCTTGCCGTCGACGACGACGACACCTTTGCCCTCCGCCTCGGCCTCGGCATAGGCCTCGATGATGCGGCGGGAGAGCCTGAGCTCGTCTTTGGATGGCGCAAACACCTCGTTGGCCGCCTCGAGCTGCTTCGGGTGGATGAGGGTCTTGCCATCGAAGCCGAGCTCGGCCCCCTGACGACAGGAATCGATGAACCCTTCATGGTCGTTCAAGTCGAGGAACACCCCGTCGAGGATCACGAGTCGCGCTGCCCTCGCGGCCAGCAGGCAAAGGCCCAGGGCCGTGATGAGCGGCAGGCGCATGGCGGTGTGCTGCGCCTGCAGGTCTTTGGCGAGATCGGAGGTGCCCATGACGAGACCTCCCGAGGCGCGGGCTCGCATCTGCGATTTCCTCGGCGTGCAGCATCGCGCGAGGGGTTTCCATCATGCACCAAATCGCCATGTCAGGTGCGGCGCCGTGCGACTGCAAGACCGCCTCGGCCTGCCGTACCGTCTCCGCGCTTTCGACCTTCGGAAGGAGGACCGCGTCCGGCCCCACCTTCGCGGCCGCCACCAGATCGTCGTAACCCCAGGGGGTGTTCAAGCCATTGGTGCGGATCATGACTTCGCGTTTGCCATAGCCGCCGGCCTCCACGGCTTGGATGACCTGATCGCGTGCGGTCGCCTTCACGTCGGGCGCAACGGCGTCCTCGAGATCGAGAATCAACGCGTCCGCCGGAAGCGTACGGGCCTTCTCCAGAGCCCTGGCGTTGGCACCGGGCATGTACAACACACTACGCCGGGGGCGATGCTTCGTACTCATCGTGTCACCTCTCAGAACTGGTAGGCCGCCTTCAGGTCGGCATCCTTTTCGGCGAGCATCCTAGCGAGCTCGACCATGACTTTGCACTGCTTCACTGTAGCGTCGTCTTGCATCTTGCCGTCGATCATGACGGCGCCCGTGCCATCGCCCATCTCATCGATGACCTTCTTGGCCCAGAGCACCTCGTCGACCGGTGGGCTGAACACCTTCTTGGCGATGTCGATCTGCACCGGGTGAAGCGACCAGGCGCCGACACAGCCGAGCAGGAACGCGTTTCGAAACTGATCTTCACAGGCAACCACGTCGCGAATGTCTCCGAACGGCCCGTAGTACGCGAAAGATGCCGTTCGCGACACAGGCATCGACCATGCGCGCGATCGTGTAGTGCCAAAGATCCTGCTGCGCTGTCGCACGCGGAGCTTCGGGGTCGTCGGGATTCGGATCCTGTCGAACCAGATAACCGGGATGCCCGCCGCCCACACGCGTGGTCTTCATGCGCCGCGACGCGGCAAGGTCAGCCGGCCCGAGGCTCAAGCCCTGCATGCGCGGGCTGGCGCCGGAGATCTCCTCCACGTTCGCGACGCCGAGTGCCGTTTCGAGAATCGCGTGAACCAGAATCGGCTTCTTCACGCCCGCACGCGCTTCGAGCTGAGCGAGCAAACGATCGACATAGTGAATGTCCCAGGGCCCTTCGACCTTGGGGACCATGATCACATCGACTTTGTCGCCGACCTCCTGGACGATCTGCCACATGTCGTCGAGGAACCAGGGGCTGTCGAGGCTGTTGACGCGGGTCCAGAGCTGACAGTCGCCGAAGTCGTTCTCCTTGGCGATCTTGATGAAGCCTTCGCGCGCCTCGGTCTTGTTGTCCGCCGAAATCGCGTCCTCGAGATTTCCGAGAAGCACGTCGCACTTCGCCGCAATGCTCGGCGCCTTGGCGGCCATCTTGGGATTGCTCGGGTCGAAAAAGTGGATCATCCGCGAGGGCCGGAACGGGATCTCCCGTGGAGGTTCCGGTGCGCCGATGGCCATGGGTTTGAAGAAGTCCTTGGGATTGCGCATGGTGCTTCAGTCCTAGACGCCAATTTGGGGAGATGCAACGAGCCCCCGATACCGATAAAGGGAGCACATGGAAATCGGCATGAACCTTCCGGTGATGGCACCGGGCCTCGATAGGGACACCTTCTTGAAATGGTGCGAGCGCGTCGACGCGGGCTTCTTCGCAAGCATCGCAGCGGGCGAGCGAATCTCCTTCTACAACCCGGACATGACCGCAGCACTCTCGGCCGCTGCCGCACTGACAAAGCGTGTCAAAATCGTGAGCGGCGTCTTCGTCCCGATGCTCCATCACCCGGTCATGCTGGCCAAGCAGCTCGCAACGATCGATGTGCTGTCCGGAGGACGCTTCGTCGCCGGCCTCGGCGTGGGCGGACGCGAGCAGGACTACCAATCGGTCGATGCGCCGCTCGGACACCGCCTCAGCCGCCTTGCACGAAGCGTCGAAACGATGCGGAGTGTCTGGCGCGGTGAACCGGTAGTCGAGGGCGCGCTTCCCGTAGGCCCCGCTCCGGTGCAAAAGGGGGGACCTAAGCTTCTTGCCGGCTCATTGATGGTCGAGTCGATCCAAGCTGCATCGAGGTGGGCAGACGGCCTATGCGGCTTCAGCTTCGGTCCATCCGCCGCCGAAATGAATCTGCAATTCGAAGCCTCGCGTCGTGCATGGAAAGACCGCGGCCGCCCAGCGCCATGGCTCGGCACCGGGTTCTGGTACGCGCTCGGCCCGAACGCCCGGGAGCAGCTCGACGCCTATCTCGATCGATACTTGAATTTCATGGTGCCCGTCGCACGCGAAAACGTGAAGCAGATCTGCATCGCGACGAGCCCGAAGGCGCTCAAGGAAGCCGTGCAGCAAGCCAAGGACTCCGGCGCCGATGACGTGCTCCTCGTGCCCACGACCGCCGACCCGGACGACGTGCACCGAGTCACCGATATCCTCGGTTGAAAGTCCATTATCGAGCGCTGGGCGCATGCTATACCCCCAGCTCTGAGGAGGTATGGTCATGAAAGCCATCATCGTTGCTGTCTTTGTCGTGGGAACTTTCGTCGCGGGCGCGTTCATCGCAGGAGTCAATCCGGTCTTTGCGGACGATCCACCCAAGAAGGCCCAATGGCAGTACCAATGCTTCGAAGCGGACGGTGTCGCGCAGGTGACGGAGCGATCCAACAAAATGGGTGAGCAGGGCTGGGAGCTGGTCACGTCGGCCGGCAGCATCAAAGGCCAGACGCTCTGGTGCTTCAAGCGACCACTCTGGAAGCGCCCGAGATAGGAGCTCGTGCCGCATGCTTGGCGCCGCAAGCTGCATGATGCAACTCCCATAAACCAGCTTCGCAAGCCGGGACCATGTCACTGCTAGATGATCCACAAGTCAGGCGAAACGTAGAGCGCCTTCCAATCGAATTCGACGACTACGGATTCGATCGCTTCGGGCTCTCACGCAAAGCTCTCGTTCGCGCGTATTCGCCGATGGCCTACATCTACCGGCGCTACCTCAAGGTGACGGCGTTCGGTCTCGAGAACGTGCCAGCGACCGGGCGAGGGCTCATCATCCCCAACCACTCCGGCGGTCTTGGCGCCGACGCGGCGATGATTCTCACGTCCCTGATCCTGAACGACGAGGCGCCTCGACTCGGCCAAGGCATGGCCGAGTACTTCCTGACCCGCTCGCCGTTTGCGCGCCCGGCGCTGAGGAAATTGGGCCACCTGACCGGCCTGCCCGAGCATGGCGAGCAACTGCTCAATGACGAGCGCTTGGTGCTCGTGTTTCCAGAAGGCGCCCGCGGCGCCGGGAAGCTCTACAAAGATCGCTACAAGCTCGTGCGCTTCGGTACCGGGTTCATGCGGCTCGCCCTCAAGACCGGCACCCCGGTCATCCCCTGCGCGTTCATCGGCGGGGAGGAGTCGTTTCCGCAGCTCTTTCACATCAAGTGGCTCGCAAAGCTGCTCAACGGTCCGTTCGTGCCCGTGGCGCCTCAGCTCGTTCTCTTTCCTTTGCCGGTCGCCTGCCAGGTGTACTACGGGCCTCCGATGCACTTCGAAGGGGATGGTTCAGAGCCCGATCACGTCATCCAGCAATATGTCGAAGAGGTTCGCCATGCGATGGAGCGGCTGATCAGCACGGGGCTCGACGCCCGCCCGAGGGCCTTCATGTTCGAGCGCATGCCGGATTCGGACCAGGAGCAGAGGCCATGAAAATCTTGATCACGGGAATCAGCGGCACCTTGGCGCGCGGCGTAGCATATCGACTGGTCCGGCGCGGGCATCAGGTCGTCGGCATCGATCGGCGTCCGTGGCCCGATGTGCCTGAAGGCGTTGAAATGCACCAGGCCGACATCCGCAAACGGCCCGCCGAGGATGTGTTTCGAATCTCGCGCCCGGATGCACTCATTCACATGGCGACGGTGACGCACTTCACGACTTCGACAGAAGAGCGCTACCGCATCAACCTCGGAGGCACCCGAAAGCTGTTCGAGTACTGCCACGAATACGGCGTGAAGCAGGCGGTGTTCGTCGGCCGCCACACCGTTTACGGCGCCACTCCCGATTCGCCGCTCTACCACACCGAAGACGAGCCTCCTCTCGCAGGTGCAGCCTTCAAAGAGCTAGCCGACCTGGTCGCAGCCGACCTCTACGCAGGAAGCGCACTCTGGCGATGGCCGGAGCTCAATACGGCGGTCCTCCGGCTTTGCTACTTCCTGGGCCCGAGCCGAGGCGGCACCCTCGCCGGCTTCCTCTCGAAGAGCCGCGTCCCGATGGTGATCGGCTTCGATCCCCTCTACCAGCTCATGCACGAGTGGGACGCCGAAGAAGCGATCACCCTGGCGGTCGAAAAACAGCTGCGCGGCGTGTTCAACGTCGCGGGGCCCCCACCGGTGCCTCTCTCCGTGGTCTGCTCGGCCACAGGCAAGCGGGCGGTGCCGATCCCCGAACCACTCTACTCGAGCGTCCTCGGCCGCTTCGGCTTTCCGTACCTGCCCGACGACGCCGTCGCCCACGTGAAGTACCCCATCGTCATCGACAACAAGGCGTTCGTCGAAGCCACAGGGTTCGAACCCCGCTACAGCGCCAAGCAGACGATGGAGGGCTTCAGGTGGAACTGAGACGATCGCTGCCTTCTACATCTCGGGCGGATTGACCGCTGCCTCGCTTCGGGTTCGTGCGTCACCCAGGCGCCGAACTCGGGCGGTTCAAAACCGCTGCCGCCCGCGCGGCCGGTGCCACCCGTGCCCGCAGTCCCGCTGCTGCTAATGCTGTCTTCGCCGCAGCCCGCCGCAAGCAATCCCAAAACCAGGCTAAGCTCAAGAATTCCTCTTTTAATCATAGCGCTAACGTTGTCACCGAAATTGAATCCGTCGAACGCCCGGTCAGGGTTGATGACTTTCTTCGCAGCCGATCGGCCAGATGATAATCATTCGCACAATGGAACCTCCCAACCCGCCCAACCCGCCCGAAGAGCCCGCACCCGGCCCCGTCGAACCGCGACCGATCAAACTCGGTTTCACCTTGAGCCGCGACCGGGTCGCACTCACCGATCTGCTTTCTCGCGCCTCCGAAGCCTGGTCGAGGGACCTCGGCAGCTGGGTGCTGGCCATGCTTCTCTACGGGCTCCTCGGAATGGGCATCCCCTTCGCGCTAAGCTTGGGTTGGGGGCTGGTTAGCGCGTTCCAAAAATCCGGGACGGACGCGAGCGCGATGTTCGTCGCAGTGGACGTCATCGTGCAAATCGCTCTGTACTTGGTCCAATTGGTGATCTCGGGGGTCTTCACGCTCGGGCTTTGGGCGATGGCGATTCGGGGTCTCGATGGACAGCGAACGACCGTCGGAACCTTGTTTAGCCAACTCTCGAAGATCGGGAAATACATCGTCCAGACGCTGGCTGTGTTCCTCGGAGCCGCCCTGATCATTCTACCCATCGTGGTGATCGTCTGGCTGGTCTTCGTCGGCCCGGTCGACCTCGAGACTCCCATGAGCGAGATCATGGACGACGCCGGAAGGCCCTTCGCCTTGGCGACCCTGCTGCTCCTGCCTCTCTACATCTACATCGTCACCGGCATCGCCTTCATTCAAGCGGAGCTCGCCTTCAACGACGACGCCGGCCCGATCGAGGCCATTGTCTACTCGTGGCGCATCGCGCGCGGCAAACGTTGGCCAATCATCGGCGTCGGTTTGCTTTCCATGCTCATCTTCGGGGGCTCGGCCATGTTCTGCGGCGTCGGTCTTCTCTTCGGCGCTCCTCTGGCGACCCTGCTCTTCGCCGCGCTCTACCTGGGGCTTCGAAACGGCGCGGATGTGCCTCCAGCCAACACCACGACGACCATCGGCCGCTAGTACTGGCACGGCGCTTGCTCATCTCGGGGGTGAACCGGCTTCCCTCTGTGCCAAGCTGCGCCCAGAGGCTCGAAAGGATGACAAAAATGTCTCGATTTCACCTCCTCCTTGTTCTTGGCACCGCCTTTGCGCTGGCCGTGTTCGCACAGCCGATGCCCGCCCACGCCTGTGGAGGGCTTTTCTGCTCCGCCGCCGCGCCGGTGAATCAGGCCGCCGAACGCATCATCTTTTCGAAGAACGCCGACCAGACGGTGACCGCGGTGGTTCAAATCCAGTACGAAGGCCCTTCGGAGGAGTTCGCCTGGGTGCTGCCCGTGCCCGGGATTCCAGAGGTCAAAGTTTCGTCCGATCTGGCGTTCACCCGGCTCCAGCAGGCGAGCAACCCCCAGTACACATTCACCACGGAAGTCCAAGGCCGATGTAAGCGAGAGCGCGGCAGCAATTCCGCGTCGAGCGGGGCGCCGGGAGGAAATTTCAACGACAGCGGCTCTGGCGGCACCGGTGGCAACGGCGGGGTCAACGTGCTCGCATCCGGCACGGTGGGTCCCTACGACTATGTCGTCATCGAACCGAAAGCGAGCTCGGAGAAGATCGGCGACGTCGCGGTCGAATGGCTGACCTTGGAAGGGTACGACGTGGTGCCACCGGGCGGAGATCCAGACGACATCGCGAACCTGCTCGGCGAGTACCTCCAAGACGCGATGAACCTGCTCGCGTTTCGGCTCACCAAGGGAAACGACACCGGCACCATTCGCCCGGTTTGGATCACGTACGAGTCCGATCAACCGATGATTCCGATTCGGCCGACCGCGGTCGCCGCCAACGACGACATGGGCGTGATGGTCTGGGTGTTAGGCGAGAGCCGGGCGGTTCCGGTCAACTACAAAGGGCTCGAGCTCAACCAGGCGCTGATCAACTGGCTCAACGGCGCCGGGAACTACAACCAGGTCGTGATCGCGGCGGCGAACGAAGCAGGCGGTCAGGGGTTCGTATCGGAGCGCGCAGGTTTGAGCTCGGACTATGAAGACATTCTGATCTTGGAGTTCGAGAAAGCCGATTGGGAGGCACTCCGAATGAGCGCGGACGTTCTGTCGGCAGCCGAGCTCGTCTCCGAGAGCAGTCGCCGATTCTTCGGCTGGGATGGCTACCGCGCGCTGGTGGATCGTGTTCTTCCCGAGGGCGTCGACGTCGATGAATTTTTGGCATGCCCCACTTGCAACCCCGCAGCCGTAGAAGCCCTGGACAGGCAGGCCTTTGTCGACGACCTCGGGGAAGAAGTCGTCCAGCCGATGATCGCCACGCAGGAGCTCGTGCTTTCCCGACCGTGCGTGACGCGCCTTTATACGACCCTGTCGGCGCCCGAGATGGACCTCGATCCCCTGTTCGACTTCAACCCGGACCTCCCAGACATCTCGAACCTTCACACCGCGCGTCGGGTGATCGAGTGCCACCGAAGTGTCTATCAGTGGGAGGCGCCGTCGCGTTTCGAGCTCGAGGACGGCCGAGTCGTGCGCCTCAACCCTGGCGACCCCTGGCCGTTCCTGGTGGGCGATGAAGATGCGCCGCCTGCCAATTCGCTGGTCCTGTCGCTGACGACGACTGGCCCGGGAACGGTCGTACAAGACAACTCGGCGGCCATCGAGCGGGCCCTGGCGGAGCACAACGCGACGGTGCCCTCCCCGAGTGGGTGCGGATGTGGGGTGGTGTCGCCTCGTTCGCACGCGGCAACCTGGGCCAGCTTGGCGTTGTTCGTCCTCCTGATGAGGCTTCGGCGCCGGCCAGCCTAGGTGCCCAGACCTGGAATCGAACCAGGGACACGAGGATTTTCAGTCCACTGCTCTACCAACTGAGCTATCTGGGCCCGGAAATTAGGCGGGGAGCCTAGCTGCGGATGGGGACCTGTCAAGGGTCTGAGAAAACTTGCGTTCCGGTACGCGTTCACGATTACAATGTGAAACGGACGGTGTGATCGGGATGGTAAGCCCAGTAGATGATCGGGGCAGCGAGGCACTTCGCATTCTGCTCAGCGCAGGCGCGAAAGGCCCGGGGCCCAAGTCGGAGGCGCTCGAGGCGCTTGCGCTTCGGCCGGTCTGGTTGGCGACCTGGGAACCGCGCGCCGAGGGGTTCCGCACGCTGATCAACGGGGAGGGCGAAGAAGCGCTCGCGGTATTCAGTACCCAGGCCGAGCTCAACAGCGCCGCGAAGCAATTTGATTGGCTCGAGAAAGACGGAACGGTCGCGACCCACCGTGCGATCGGCGGGGACATCCTGCGCCATGCGTGGACGCGCGAGTACGCCTTCGTCGTCATCGATATCGGGACTGCACACTCTTTAGAGTACGGGCGCGATGAGCTGAAGTCGATCCTTCGCGAGATGGACAGCACCGGTCCCTTCCGCACGTCGCGACCACCCCCTCCTCCGAGCCCGGATAAGCCCGTTCAAGCCCGCGGCGCGCAGCTCGTTTCCTGCGCCCGTCGAGCGGATCTCGACGCTGTACAGTATGGGACCCGGTCAAGTCGAGAAGATCGAGCGCCTGAGCGAGCTGCCAACACAGCCGCATCCCATTGCATACGACAGCGAGCCTCCGACCCAGCCACGCGCTGCGCTGAAGCCAAGCGACGCGGCGCCCAAAATAGACGAAGCACCGACGACGCAGAGCAAGAGCTCACGCCCCGCACACAAGCCCGAGAGCAAGCCGCCCGGTGTAGACGTCGAAGAGGTGGTGGCGGATTTGGCGCAGCTCGGCGAAGGGGGAACCTATGGTGCGGCGAGCGTCGTCCCGACGGCCGGACAGCCGTCCCTGCCGATCACCCCGTCGATGATCGTCACTTCGAAAAACACAAAGGAGGCCGACTCGGAGCCTCCATTGAGCTCTAGCGCGCCAAAGCTCAACTCCGATGCACCGACCGCTCCAGCCGCCCAGGCCCTACCACTCGTTGGAGCCACACAAACTGCACTTGCCCCCAATCCAGCCGGTCGCGCCACCGCCGGTGACACCGAAAGCGAAGGCATCGACGGTACCGCCGGCAGAGCGCACGGTGCCCGACGCGAAACCACCGAGCGCTATGCCCACACGTATCCCGGCGCCTTCGATCGGGGACGGAATCAAGCTGGTGGAGCTCCGGGACCCACCGAATCAAGACTGGCTAAAGGCCATCGCCGATGTATTGCGTGGCTACTTCGAGGTCGAGTGGGCCTCGTACTGCGAGGTCGCCCGAAAAGGCGGGAACCCGACTCCGGCCATCGGCCTTCGGATCACCGACAACTACCGGGACAACGTGACGGCGATCATCAAGGAGCTCATCGAGACCAGCCGAAAGCACGAGATGGAAATCGACGTGTTGCTGATCGACGGTCACGACATGCTCCGCAAAGCACGCGAGCGAGGGTTCGTGTTCTATCCCTGGAAGCCGAAACCGTTCGGCCGGTAGTGGATGGTGTTCGAGCGTCGCGGACGGGCCAACCGCCACCACGGGCGCCGTGCTAAGACACCAGCGTGCAGTTCGGTGACGCACTTCCATCCATCCGGCACCCTATCCCATCGGCCGTCGGTCGATCATGGGTAGAACGCCTCGCGGCGAGTGAGTGCCCTGCGCTCACGACTCGGAGAAAGACGACGCGAAGAGCGCACCGGTGCGAACCACGATCCGATCGTCTGGGTCGAAGCGCAGCGGCAGCAATGTGGTCGATTCCGACGGCAATCGATACGTCGACCTGACCGCGGGATTCGGGGTCGCGTTCATTGGGCATCGCCATCCCGAGGTCGTCGAAGCCGTCAAGCGACAGGCGGATCGACTTCTGCATGCACTTGGCGACCTGCACCCGTCCGATGTGAAGATCCAGCTGCTCGAGAAGCTCTGTGCGCTTGCTCCTTGGCCGCACGCCCGGGCCATGCTCTCGCTCAGCGGCGCCGATGCGGTCACGGCGGCGCTCAAGACCGCGGTGATGGCGACCGAAAAGACCGGCGTGGTCGCGTTCGAAGGCAGCTACCACGGGCTCAACTACGGTCCGCTGGCTGTATCCGGGTTTGCCAAGCGCTTTCGCGAGCCGTTCTTGGCGCAGCTGCAGCCCGACGTGCACTTCGCCGCATGGCCCAGCCCCGACCTTGGCGCCGAAGCGGCACTCGAAACGCTACCGAAAGACTGGAGCGGAATCGGCGCCGTCATCGTCGAGCCGATTCAGGGGCGCGCAGGAGTTCGGTTTCCGCCGCCGGGCTTTCTCGAAGCGCTCGGCCGGGCGTGCCACGAGAACGACGCCCTTCTGATCGTCGATGAGATTTTCACCGGCGTCGGTCGCTGCGGCGCCTGGTGGAGGTCGGTCGATGAGGGGCTCACGCCCGACCTGATTTGCGCCGGCAAGGCCCTGGGCGGCGGGCTGCCCGTCAGCGCATGCATCGGACGTGAAGACGTCATGCGCGCATGGGGTGACCCGGACCGCGAGGCGATTCATACGGGCACCTTTTACGGAGACCCGCTGGGCTCCGCCGCCGCGCTCGCCTGCCTAGCGCTGATCGAACGAGACGAGCTTGCCCAGCGAGCGGTCGATCGAGGCGAGGCGTTCGCCGCGATGCTGCGCGCCGAGCAACTCGCCGCTGTGACCGAAGTACGTCAGGCCGGGATGATGCTTGGACTGCAGTTGCAAGGGAGTCTGGAGGCCTTGCGGGTCAGCCGAGCTCTCCTCGAACGCGGCTACCTCGTGCTTCCCGCAGGCGCAGAAGCCGACGTGATTCAACTCGCCCCGCCGGTCACCGTGACCGATGAACAGCTCGAGGGCTTCGTCGCATCGCTTCGGGCCGTCGTAGTAGGGGGCACATGAGCCGCCGAAGCGACCTGAAGAGCCGAATCGAGGCGATGATCGCAACTTTCAACGAAGGCGAGGGAGTCGATCCCGCGCATCGTGACGAGCTGATCGAAGACTTGGCAACATGGCAGGCGAGCCGGATCCCGGAGTACGCCAGATTGCAGCGCCAGGGCGACTGGCCTGCTGCGCTTCCGACCGATGTCTTTCGGTTCCGACGAATCGCAGTCCACCCGGACGAAGAGGACGTTCGCGTGTTCTTGAGCTCCGGAACGACCTCGTCCGAGCGAAGCGTCCACGCCTATGGCGACCTGAGCCTGTACGACCTCGCCGCCCGTGCGGCGGCGCGGCGAATGCTCTTTCCGGACGTCGGGGAGATGGGCCTGGTCATCCTCGCTCCGCACGAGAACGAAGCACCTGACTCCTCGCTCGAATACATGCTGACTCGATTTGCGGAATGGTTTGGGACCGAATGCACCTGGGCCTGGCGCTACGGAGAGCTGGACCTGGACCTACTCACAGACGTGCTCCGCCGCGCCGAGGCTTCCGGCGAGCCGATCGCCTTGCTCGGCACCTCGTTTGCCTTCGTTCACGCCGAGGATGGTCTCGGGCCGCGGCGCTTCCAGCTCGGACCGGGCAGCCGAGTCATGCAGACCGGCGGCTACAAGGGCCGCTCGCGCGAGGTGGATTCTGAAGTTCTGCTCGAAGCCATCGGCAATCGGTACGGTATCGCCGCTCCCTTCATCATCAACGAATTCGGAGCCACCGAGCTCAGCTCGCAGTTTTACGAGACCACCCTGCGCGAAACCATTTACGGCCCGCCGGGGACTCGGAGGCTCTGGGTGCCGCCCTGGGTGCGCGCAACGCCGGTCGACCCGGACACCCTCCGGCCGGTCGAACGAGACAGGGTCGGCATTTTGCGAATCGATGACACCGCAAACTTGGATTCGGTTTGCTGCATTCAAACCGCGGACTTGGCGAAGCGTGTCGAGGATGGAATTGTCGTGCTCGGACGGGTTCCGGGCGCCACACCGCGTGGCTGTTCGCTCGCGGCGGACCAGGCGATGGGGGCACGTTGATCGACGAGGCCTCTGTGATTCGCGGTCGCGCCGGCGCGGTGCTGGAGGCGGGTCAAGCCCTGCGCGCGGCGAGCACAGCAGAACGGGCTCTTTGGCTCGTCGAAGCGGCCGTGGATCTAAAGCGGCACGCCAGGCAGTCGGGCCGGGAACTGTCCGAAGCGACGGGCTTGAGTGTTCCAATGGTCGACTGGGCGAGCCGGACGACGCTCGACACCATTCGAGAGGACAGTCTGCTCGCCCTCGCACGGAAAGCCCGACCCGAAAGCGAGCAACCTTCAGAGCCCATCTCGATGTTGGCCGTCGTGCTTGCAGGCAATGTGTTCACCGCATCGGTCCGAAGCATCTTCGTTGCGTTGCTCCTAGGCGTTCCGGTCATCGTCAAAGCCTCGTCGAAGGAAGTGACCTTTCCAGCGATGTCGAGAGACGCCCTGCGCCGAGCCAACGCTACCCTGGGTGCGGCAATCGACATCGTGGCGTTCCCAGGAGGCGATGTCGATTGCGAAGCCGCCCTCGTCGAACGCGCCGAGGCGCTGTCGGTTTACGGCAGCGACGAAACGCTTGCCGCGATGGCCTCACGGATCAAGCGTGGCTCGCTGATCCCTCACGGGCACGGCGTGAGTGTCGCGTACTGCAGCGCCGATGCGCTCTGCGATGCACGGCGGAGCGATACGATCGCCGGCCTGTCACTCGACATTTGCGCGTACGACCAACGCGGGTGCCTCTCCCCCCAGCTCGTCTTCGTCGAGGCAAGCGCCGAACGATCGGCAGAAGATTTCGCCATCGGTCTGGCGGAGGAGGGCCTCGCTGCCATGGATCGGACCCTGCCGCGGGGCCCGCTACCAGCCTTGGCCGGCGCCGAACAGGCACAGTGGCGCGGGGTCGCCGAGGTAGAAGGATCTCTGATTCGAGGGGCGAGCTACGGGCTCGCGATTCGCTCCCCGCAGTCGATCCGCTGGAGCCCAGGCTATCGAAACGTGACGATCGTGCCCGTACGTACGATCGACGAGGCCTTTGACGCGATGAAACCCATGGGCGCGAGCCTGAAGTGCGTCGGCGCCGACCCCGCGTCGATCTGCGACGTTCGAGCCCGGCTGGGCCAGAGCCAAGCGCTAAGCGCATACGCCTGCGCCATCGGCTCTATGCAAACGCCGGCCCTCGACGCGCCAGCGGACGGCTTTCCGATCTGGCACGGGCTGCTGCGGCCTTGAGAGACTGCTCGAGGACGATGATTAGACGCCGATGAAGAGTCGTTGCCCGAAGTTGCGCTCGAGCTTGGCGCCGAAGATCTTCGATGCGGCGCCCTCGATGTCGTACTCGATGCGCTTGAAATGAAACGAGCGGGTGTCGCTGTCGAACACCGTGTAGCTTGCGCGATTGTCGTAGTCACGAGGCTGGCCCACGGAGCCGACGCTGACGATGTACTTGACACCATCCTCGAGCGTGAAGTCTTCCGCCGGCAACTCTTCCACATCGCCGGGCCGAAGTGCGAACACCTTGCAGAGGTGCGAGTGCCCGATGAACGTGATGTGGCCAAGCTCGTTCAAAATCGGGAGACACTCGGCGGCCTGGTCCGGCGCGAAGATGTACTCGAACTCTTCGAGCCGCACCGGGGAGCCATGGCACAAGTCGACGCCGGTCCCTTCCACGATGTGCTTGTATGGAAGCTGCTTGAGCCAAGCCATGTTCTCCGGCGTGAGCGAGCGGGCGTGGAGGTCTAGCGCCTGGCGGGCCGCCTCATAGTAATATGAGTAGTCCATTCGGCCTGCGACCGCGGCGTCGTGGTTTCCGAGGATCGTCACCTCCGCCACGTCTCGGACGATGTCCGCGCACTCGTTCGGGCTCCCGCCATAGCCGACTACGTCGCCCAAGCAATAATAGGTGTCGATATCCTCGCTGCTGTAGGCCTCCATGACGGAGGACATCGCTTCGAGATTCGCGTGTACGTCGCTAAATATGCCGAGCCGCATGATTGGTTCGTCAGTTGTCCCTAATGTTCCATGGTACACGAAAGCTCGGGCGCGGTCGAAGTCCCGTACATCCGTGAAAGCCGCGCGAGAGCCTCACGATTGGCCAGAATCTCCGATTCGGAGAGGCCGTGTACGGACGCCGCGGACAGGGTTTGCTCGAAGTTCCGCTCCAAGACGGCCACCAAGCGCTGAGGGCCTGGTGCGAACCCGAACCGAACCGCCTGAGTCAGGAGCGCGCCCGACATCGCCAAACCGAACCGAACGGCATCCGAAACGAGCATGCGCCTCGACAGCTCGAAGACCGTCCTTGGGACGCTGATGACCAAAAGCGCTTCGTCTGTCTTGTCCGGGCGGGTCCAGGGCTGGAGTCGCAGCAACCGTTCAAGCGCTTCGGCCGCGTTCGACGCAAGCTCCTCGAGGACGAACGGATGGTCGGCCTGTCCGATGGGCGGCGGTGCCAGGCGGCAGGCGTCGATCGCCTCTTCGAAACGACAAGGCGGCGCGTGAGGGGCGAGCTTGCAGCGATCGAGGATCATCTTGGTGTTTGCCGCGCGCGGCGCTTCGAGCCGAAACGAACGAAGGAGCATCCGATGCTCGCTGTAGACGACCACCGTCGCGTGAAAATCCCGCCGAAGCAGCTCTAGAATTCGTCTGTCCGCAGAGCCCACGGGATTGAGATATGCGCGACGGACGGAATCGGTCTGATGGTCCGTCAGCGCGAGGACGCAGATTGGCAACTGGTGGACCGTTTTGAGCTGAATCAGGAGATCGCTGCCGGCCTCCTCGAACGCATCGTATTCGTCCGCTCCCACGTGGACGAAGACCCAGAGCTCCTCGTCGTCGATCAGCAGAGCCAGCTCGGCGGTCGCCTGCGACCAGAGTGAAGCGGGAGGCAGCAGGTTTGCAAGGCGTGGGGATGGGCTGGCAGCCACCGGAGGCTCGTGTAGTGGCTCGAGCTCCGCAACCTCGACCTCCATCGTCTCCAGTTCATCGAGGTATCGGAGGAGTCCGTGGCGCCCATAGACAATCACGAAGTGTCGGACGTAGTCGGGCACGTCTACCTCGTGCTCTTTAATCAGTGCGTCCAGCAGCTTGGCCCGCTCCGAAAGCTCTCGACCGCGGGCTGCGTGAGGAATCACGAGCACGAACCGCTGCGCGGCAGGGTCATGGTAGATGAACGGCACATCGATGACCTCGCCGTCGTCGAGCCTGTGCAGCGTGCCCCGAAGCGCCGCCTCCCGGAGCTCAGGGTTTTGCTCGACGTTGACGACACGACACACCTCGACTTCGATAGGCTCGCGGTCCTGGCGGAATACGCGAACCCGCTCCATCCGGGTGCGACCCGAAGGCCCCGCATAGGCAGAAGGGCAGGTGTGCGGCTGGTGAGTCAACGGAGATCCGAGGAGCGGCCTACCCCATTCATCGACCGATGGCCACTTCAGCGAAGCACGCTATCGTGGGGCTGCGATGGAAACCACCGACGCTGTACGAGACCTGGCCGTGGCCTGCGTGACCTCGGTCAAAAACGCCACGGGAATGGTTCTCGATATGACTCAGGACACGCTCCCGATTCTGGACCACTATGCGGAGCTGCTCGACTCCCCGCGCGACGAGATTGTGTCCCTGCTCGCGCCAATGAGCGGCGCCTACTTCGGAGAGCTCCTTCGCCGGCAATTCGAGGATGGGCATTGGTTCACGGAGGCTGAGGACTACAGCGGCTGGCGCCTGCATTTCGAGCGTTGCTCCCTGACCTTCAATCCGATGGGCATCGCGCTCGAAGTGCTGCTCGGTCAAGATGTCCCCGATTGGGGCGCCCAACTCAAGACCGCGCCCGACGACCAGCTTCGAAGCAAAAAGGCGCTCGAAGTGTACGGCGACGTTCGTGATCGCGACTACTACACCTTCGCCGTGCGGTTCGAAGCCATCGAACAGGCGTATCTGGCTTTGCTGAATAATCCCGAGGGTATGGACTCGAAGCCTTGACATGCACCTGCGGGCCTCCATATTTGCCAAGCTCCTGGAAACACACACGTTTTCGAGCATTCCAAGTGACCGATTTACAAGCACCAGTAGTCGAGCAACCCCAGTGCGGCGACCTGCTCACCACCGGCGATATGGCGAGGCTCAGCCAGAGCACGCTTCGTACGGTCCGCTTCTACGAGCAGGAAGGCCTCATCGAGCCGGAGCGCCGCAGCGCGTGCGGTCACCGGCTCTTTTCAGGACGCGAGTTGCTCAAACTGCAACTGGCCCTAGACCTCCGCGAGGCCGGCTTGTCGCTACAGAACATCAAGGACCTGTTTTGCCTCAAGTCTGACTGTGCCTGTCCTGAAGAAGCCAGCCAACGGATGTCCCACGTGTTGACCGAGCAAATCGACACCATGCAACAAAAGATTGCGAAGCTCCGAAAGCTGCGAGAGGAGCTGACCGCGATGGTCTCCGTCCTGACCGAGTGCCAGTCCTGCGACGAGGGCAACTTCCCGCTCGCCTGCGAAAGCTGCGACGTCCTCAGCAGCCCACAATTGCCGAGGGCACTGCAGGTGCTTTGGCACGAGTCCTGAGCGAGGTTCCGATGGATTGGCAACCAAGCAGTCCGCTGTCCGCAGAGGAGCTTGCAAGGCTACCGGTATTTCCTCTGCCGCGCGTTGTTTTCTTTCCAGGGACTGCACTGCCGCTTCATCTATTTGAGCCGCGCTACACCGAGATGATCGAGGACTGCCTGCAAAGCGGCTGCACCGCGATGGCGGTCGCCTTGTTGGCGCCCGGTTGGGAGGATCACTACGACGAGAATCCTGCGATTCACGAAGTGGCTGGTGCCGGCCGCATCGTGGCTCACCAGGCCCGGCCTGATGGTACACACGACGTGATTCTGCACGGCCTCAACCGGGTTCGGCTCACCGAGCTCCCTGACCAGGGCCATGCCTATCGCTGCGCTCGTGCAGTTCCGATCGAAGATTCAGGCAGCGCAACGTCTTCGGACATGCTCGCACTGATGGCCTGCGCCACTCGGGTTGCGGCCAAGGTTCGCGAGCGGCAGCCCGATTTCGCCCTACAAGTCTCGGCAGAGCTGACCCCGGCGCGGGCAGCGGATGTCGTGGCCGATCAGCTCGTCGTGAGCCCCGAGGAGCGTCAGAGAATTCTCGAGTGCGGTGATGTGAAAGAACGCGTGAACCTGGTCACCGAGTCCGTTGCGTCCCTACTCGCGCAGCTATCGGATGCACATGTGCCGTCCTAGGGCGGATGGAACCGATCCGCTGCCTGTGGTACCGAGCCTTCTCAGCATGAGCCAACCGAGCGAACACGAAGTCACCGTCAAGCGGTATGCCGAATCGAAGATGCCCACGCGTTTCGGTCCGTTCCGTGTGGTGGTGTATCGCGAGCTCGACGGGGACAAAGAACACCTGGCCGTCATTGCCGGCGAGGTCGAGGGCGCAGAAGACTTGCTGATTCGAGTCCACAGCGAGTGCCTGACCGGAGAAGCGTTCCACTCGCTTCGCTGCGACTGCCGGGATCAGCTCGATCTGGCGCTGGAACGCATTCAAACCGCCGGCAACGGAGCAATCCTCTACCTGCGGCAAGAGGGGCGGGGCATCGGCCTCGGCAACAAGATTCGCGCATACGCCGAACAAGACGGGGGCCTCGACACCGTCGATGCGAATCTCGCGCTCGGCTTCGAGGACGACCAACGCGGCTACCAAGTCGCTGCCGACATGCTCCGGGACCTCGGCGTTCGTTCCGTCGCCTTGATGACGAACAATCCTCGCAAGGTAGAGGGCCTCGAAATGGACGGCATTCACGTGACGCGCCGCGAACCCCACGAAGTCGAGAGTCACGAGCACAACCGGGACTACTTGAAGACCAAACAAGACCGACTCGGCCATCTCGGCACCAATGGCAAGGACTGAGCCTCCCGTGAAGTCGATATGCGGCTTCGTGGCTACGGGGTGGCATCGAGGTGACGTCTGCCCTACGCTCGCGAGGTGACTACTCTACGATTCCGCACGCTGTTCGTCTCCACCGTAGCGCTCTGCCTGCTTGCAGCCTGCAGCAAGACAACGACCAACATCTCCCAGAGCTATCGAAACCCTGGCTACGAACAGACGGTGTTCAAGAAGCTGTTCGTCATCGGAGTCGCCGAGAACCAGGAGAGCCGTCAGGCCTTCGAAGACGCCTTCGCCAACGCGATCAACGGGCAAGGGGGGTTGGCTGCGACGAGTTGGGGCCTTTTGCCAAAGAGCGAGCAGCTCACCGAAGACGAAGTTCGGAGCGCGGTGGGAGCTGGCGGCTATGATGGCGTGCTCATTACGCGCTTGCTCGCGGTCGACAAGGACCAGCAGTACACGCCCGCGTCGACCTACACCAACGCGCAAACGAGGTACTACGCCGGAGGCGGCGGTTTGTATGGATACGGCTACTACGGCTTCTACGGCACCACGTTCGCGCAGGTGCACGAACCGGGTTACTTCAAAACGAGTACGACAATCCGAGTGGAAACCAACCTCTATTCCGTGGCCACCGATAGCCTGGTCTGGACAGCCCAATCGGACACGGTTGACCCCTCTTCAAATTCCCGACGCCCGAGAATCGATGACCGCCGCCGTGGCAAAAAAACTCAAAGAAGAAAAGCTAATCCCATAGCAACCCATAGGGACACGCTCCCCCTCCAAAACACTCGTGGTTCAGAGTAGTTATCTGCCACACCGCGAAAACCCGAAATTGTTAGGTTGCCAGAGACCTTGCCGAGCCCATGCCCGACCCGAGGCGGCGTCGGAATCGCGCTCGTCGGTCCTGCCGTGATGGCTAGAAACTGCGTTTTCGCGGTGTGGGTCTTAAGCACTTGAAAACATGACGATTCTCGAGGGGGAGCGTGTCCCCTTCTGCCTCGCCTTAGTTGTCCGACTCTTGGTGCATCAGCTCGGCCTGATGGTGGCTTCGGAGTGACGTGAGAAGGTCCTGGAGGTCGCCCTGCATCACTTGGTCGAGGTTGTGCAAGGTCATTTGAATGCGGTGGTCGGTGATTCGGTTTTGCGGGTAGTTGTAGGTTCGAATCTTTTCCGAGCGCTCGCCCGAGCCGACCATGCTTCGACGCTCTGAGCTGACCGCGCTCGCCTGAGCCTCACGCTCGATTTCGAGAAGCTTCGCCGACAGAATTTGCAGCGCCTTGGCCTTGTTTTGATGCTGTGACCGCTGCTGCTCGGAGCGCACCATGATGCCGCTCGGAATGTGCTTGATCTGCACCGCGGAGAGCGTCCGGTTGACGTGCTGGCCACCGGGCCCGCCTGCAGCGGTTGCGCTGATTTCAAGGTCTTTGGGGTCGATTTTGACCTCGTCGACATCGTCGACCTCAGGGAGAACCGCGACGGTCGCCGTCGAGGTGTGGATGCGCCCCTGCGATTCGGTGGCCGGGATGCGCTGAACCCGATGCACGCCTCCTTCGAAACGAAGGCGCGAGTAGACATTGTCGCCGGAGATCGTGGCGATGACCTCCTTGAGACCGCCGGCGGACGCTTCGCTCATGGACATGACCTCGACCTTCCAGCCCTGCGTTTCCGCGTACCGCGAATACATGCGGAACAGATCCGCGGCGAAGAGAGCCGCTTCCTCCCCCCCGGTGCCGCTCCGGATTTCGAGGATGGTGTCGCGTTCGTCGTTCGGGTCCTTGGGCAAGAGCAGAAGGTTGATCGCCGCTTCGAGCTCCCCGCACTCCTCTTCAAGCGCAGGAATCTCATCAGCCGCCAGCTCGCGAAGGTCCGAGTCGGAAAGCGCTTCTTTGTGGCCCGCGAGGTCCTCCGCTACGTGGCAGTAGCGCCGGTACGCCTCCACGACTTCCTGCAGCTCCGCCCGCTCCCTGGTTAGCCCGGTGTATCTCTTCGTGTCGGACACGACGTTGGGCTGACAGAGCAGCTCTTCGATCTCTCGATATCGAGCCGCTATCGACTCGAGCTTATCCGTAGGGAGCATGTTTAGACAGCGCGGGAGGCGCCCAAGGAGCCGTCCCCGCTCAATACTTCCCTGAAGCGGGCGAAACTCGCAAAGACAATCGGCTCTTCACCGTGCGGCACCGCGTCTTGGATACGGTCGCGCCAGGCTGCGGTTTCCATCGCGGCGATGGCGACTTCGACTTGGTCATCGTCAGGCTGCCGAGTGGTGATCTTCTGAAACAGAAAGCCGGGATAGAGGACGACCCGCCGCCAGCCGGTCGTGCAAAATCGCGCACTCAGTCGCTGGAACTCGTACGAAATCGCAGCGATGATAGGCAGCAGCCCGATGCGAATGAGGAGCAGCGCGACCTGGCCGAGCCAGCCTTCGATGTTAGGCATGAGCAGGGGCGCGGCAAGCGAGCCAACGATGATCGACACGACGATGACGACAACCAGGAATGTCGTGCCGCAGCGCGGGTGCAGCGTAGTTTGGGCCTGCACGTTCTCCACCGTCAGCGGGAGGTTCTTCTCGTAGGCGTGAATCGTCTTGTGTTCCGCCCCGTGGTACTGGAACAGACGCCGCACGTCGGGAATTCGGCTTATCGCGAACAGGTACCCGATGAAAATCAGAAGCTTGAACCCACCGATCAGAACGTGAAACGCCGTGTCGGTGAGGCCCAAGTCCCAGCCTGCCCCCTGCGCGGCCAGGCTCGCGAGAAATTGCGGCAGCGCCACGAAGAGCCCCAGCGCGAGAACGGTCGATAGGACCACCGCCAGCCGCCCTGAGCTCTCGTCTTGGGCGAGCTCCTCCTCGGTCATCTGCTGCTCGGCCGAGAACTGAAGCGCCGAGAACCCCATCGTCATCGACTCGACCAGCATCGCTACGCCACGAAAGCCCGGAAGCTTCCAGAGCTTCTTTGACCAAGTGGACCGATAAGGTCCCTCACGGAGCGCAATCGTTCCGTCGGGCCGGCGGACAGCAACCGTCAGACACGCGGGCGCGCGCATCATCACCCCTTCGATGACTGCCTGCCCACCTATGTAGGGCTGGGCCATGGTGGCCAGTATGGTGCCCTTGCGGGGCAAAACCGCCTAGTTGTCGGCGGGCGCTTCGGGCGCCGCCTCAGCCTTGTTCTTATCGGCTTTCGCGTACTTCTTGCGGAAGCGCTCGACGCGACCTGCGGTGTCCACCAGCTTCTGCTTGCCCGTGTAGAACGGATGGCACTCCGAGCAGATGTCCACCTGGTCGATGCCCATGGTCGAGCGCATCTCGAACGAGGCACCGCAGGCGCAATGCACGGTGAGCGTGTTGTATTCAGGATGGATATCGGGTTTCATGACTGTCGTGCTCCGTCGCTAAGCGAGGTCGCCGTATGTAGCCTAGGTGACCTCGGACGGCAAATCATCGGGCCGAACGGCGTCGAACGCAAGGTTGAGCGCAGAAAAGCCTCGTCATATCAATCGTTTAGGTGCTTCTTGCTCTTGGTCGCGACCGGCTCGGTTTCTGCAAGGCTTCCGGGCCCGGCGACCTCCACGCGGACACGCGGGCCGGATGCGTCGACGATCTCGCGAAAGACGTAGTGGATCTCGCCTTCGTCGGTGACGCGCATCGAAACGCGCACTTCGTCGACGAGTCGGTCGAGAATCGCTTCGGCCTCCGAGCTCATCACACCGAGGCCATTGGCGACATCGGTGACGCGCAAAGTGCCGCCTTGTTTCTCCGCCAAGGCAAAGATGCGCTGCTCCGAAATCGTGCCTGCGAGCCGCTTCGCCCGCTGCCCGAAGCGACGGCTCTCCCAGAGGCTCAATCCTCCTGTTGCGACGCCGCCCCCAGCGATCACCGCGGCAACGACGAGACCTGCCCCCGTCCCAGTCGCAGCGGCAACGATTCCGCCCACCAGCAACCCGGCGCCCAGGGCTGCCACGCCGGCAATGTAAAAGCCGATGGACCAGCCTCGTGCGATGCGGGCTTTGGCATGGATGCTTTGCGATCGTCGACTCACCTTGGACCATAGCTCTAGCGCCGACCACCCCCATCATTCAAGCCACCGGTTTCGCCGCGCCTAGCGGCAAGCCTTTTGCCAAGTTAAGTTGCGCGGGTGACGATGAAATCGAAGGCAAGCGCACGCGTAGTCCTTGCGACGTCGCTCGCGGCCGCAACGGTCTTCATGACCGGTTGCGCGACCACCGCACCCCAAGCAGACACGACGGTCGAAACGAGGTCCGCTCCGCCAAGGCCGGCATCCCAGGCGTCCGTAGCCCCAAAGCTCGTGGTGCTGATCGTGATCGATCAGCTCGGCTCGTGGGTCCTCGACGAGCAGTTGATGCTGCTTCCGAGCGACAGCGTGATTCGCCGCGCGCACGAAGACGGCGCGACTCACATGGCTGAGCTCCCCTACGCCTCGACCCAAACGGCGCCCGGGCACGCGTCACTCACGACCGGTGTTTCGCCTGCCGTTCACGGGATCGTCGCAAACGCCGTGTACGACCCCGTGCTTGGCTCGCGTCGAACGGTCGATGACAGAAAACATTCGGTGCTCGGTAACCCGAACCGATACGTGAGCCCTACCCAGCTTCGCGCGGACACCGTTGCGGATATCTTGCACCGCGAAAGCGATGCCAAGGCCCAGATCTTGGGCATCTCGATCAAGGGCCGCTCTGCAGTGCTGCCGGTTGGCCAGTCGCCCAATGTTGCGGTCTTCTACGATGCCGTTGCTCGGGGAATGACGACGTCGACCTATTATGCAGCAAAGAGGACGCTCCCGGAGTGGCTTCGTGATTTCAACAGGGCAAACCCGGTCGAGCCTCTGCTCCAAACCTGGGAGCCCTCCGATCCAAACCGGCTCGAGGCGCAGCTCGGCCCCGACGCCTCACTGGGCGAGATGTACCCGAGCTTCCCGCACGATCCCCGTGAGGCGCCTGACCCCTGGTACGCATTTGCCGGGACCCCCGACTCGAGTGAGTACCTGATGGCGGCGGCATATGCAGCGGTGAAAGCCAATCAAATGGGCATCGACGATGTACCGGATTTCCTCGCGCTCGGAATCTCGGGCACCGATATCGTCGGGCATATTTGGGGTCCGCAGTCCTGGGAATACGCAGACAACTTGCAGCGAATCGACCGTGCGCTGACGCGTTTTGTCAAGCTCCTCGAGGCACGCGGGCCGGTTGCTTTCGTCCTCACCGCGGACCACGGGGTCGCCGAGTTGCCGGAGCGCGCGAAGGCGGAAGGCAGGGCGGGAGGGCGTCTTCAGGGAAACGCGCTCAAGGACACCGCTGAGCAGGCTGCCGACTCCGCCCTGGGTCCAGGTAACTGGATCGCCGGTTACGTTCCGCCTTTGTTCACCTACGCCGCGGACGGGAAGGCACGTCACGAAGACCTTACCAACTTGCTGCGCAAGGCCATGCCTCAGATCGAAGGAGTCCAGGCGGTCTACGACGCGCGAAACCCCGCAAAGCTGCGGGCGAGCGGCACGAAGATCGAGCAACTAATCGGCGCGTCTCTGCCAGACGACCCGCCGGGCGATCTCTACCTCGTCACAGAGCCAGGCTGGTTCGATGCGCTTTCGGAGCTTGGCGGCACGAACCATGGGTCCCCTTGGGACTACGACCGGCGTGTGCCGGTCCTGATGTGGGGCACCGCCATCGAGCGACGCACGAGCGACGAAGTTCAAGACGCGCTCCGAGTTGCGACGACGCTCGCCGCGCTGCTAAACATACCGGCGCCCCCGGGCGCTCCAAGCGAGCCGATTCCTGGTGTCATGCGACTCCCCGATTGAGTATGATCCGCGCATGAAGCTCGCAATCGCGTTTGGAAAAGTCATCGTGCTTACGGGATGGGCCTGGGGCGTTCTTTCGTTCCTCGCACCGGCATCCGTCCCCCAGGCAGGAATCGGACAAACGCTGTTCATGGGGCTCCTGGCGGTGCATGCGGCGGAAGCGTTTGCCTTCGCCAAGAGCCTCGCGGCCGAGGCCGGTGGCTCGATCGGCAGCCACGTCGGAAAGCTACTGGTTTTCGGCTACTTCCACGTCTTGGGCGTGCGGTACGGTTGAGGTTTGCGGCACCGAGCCGATGGGCAATAACTGAGCGATGGGCCAGAAGCGAATTCACCTCGTCGTCCGCGGTCGCGTCCAGGGCGTGTACTTTCGGGCCACCGCGCAACGCGAGGCGAGGCAACACGGCCTGAGCGGCTGGGTGAAAAACCGCGGCGACGGCTCGGTCGAGATCGTCGCCGAGGGCGAAGAGGACGACGTGAAAGACTTCTTGAATTGGGCGCATGCCGGCCCTTCGACGGCACGAGTCGATGCGGTCGACGTCCGTTGGCGAAGCTACACGGGCGAGTACACCGACTTCCGCATCACCCGCTGACGAGCGGGCTGTTGGCGGAGCGTCCACCGAGCGCAGAGGGCGCCTTCGAAATCGGAGGCGCGCTCGCGGGCCGATAGATGATGCCTTCGGGCACGTCTTCGTAGTCGATCTTCGGGCTTCGGTAGGTGCCGACGAGGCGATCCCAGAACGTGAAGTACTGACCGAGGTTGAAATCGCTGTACCAGTGATGGAGCGTGTGGTGGTCCGTGTAGTTCAGCCAGGGCCAGCGGAAAAAGCTCACGCGATCGTGAATGCAGACCGCCCAGAGCGTCACGAAGGTCACCGAAGCCACGTAAACGACCGCGTGAACCGGAAAGAAAAACGCCGCGATGTGGTGCGGAACGGCCTGTAAAAACGAATCCATTGGATTGAAGGACAGCGCGGAATACGGCTGCGGCACCCGGTAATTGTGGTGGCGTTGGTGAACGTGCTTCCAGAGCCAGGGGACGCGGTGAAACGCGTAGTGCGTCCAGTAAATCAGCGTCTCGGTGAAGACCAGGAGCAGAATGACCTGCGCGAACATCCAACCCCAGCCGTGGTCGCTGACTTCGTAGTACATTTTCGAGTAGTTCTTCGCGATCAGCAGGTGGATCGGAAGCATCAGGACCCCGTTGCCGATGATCCCGATGACGACCCACTTGATGGCGGACTTCATCTCTTTGGGATCGAGCTCGTAGTCCGGGTGAAAGCGATCCTTGAACTTCTTGAAGTAGAGGAAGTACGCCACCGAGGCGATCGAGAAAAAGTAGAGCATCCCGCCGCCGGCGAAGACGAGGAACATGACGGCAGGCGTGTCCGGTAAACCCAATAAACGTGCGATCACAGACGGGTTAATATCGGCTTCGCGAGGCTTGTAAAGAGATCGACGGCCTCCGCGGGACGCGGGAAATGCCTGCAATGCTTGGCAATTTCGCGCGTACGGCCGGTGAGGAGACCGTTCGACCCCCGCTTGGCAACCGTTCACGCCGATTTGAACACCGTTCAGCCGGTTTTTCGGTCCGAAAACGGGGATGAGCCTACATTGCCCGGCGAGGAGGGACTTCGAGGGCCTTCCGTTGGAGAGTAACCGTGGTCGAGAACTACCGTTTTCCAGGCATTCCCCTTGGTTGGTATACGGTCGCCACCTCGAAAGAGGTTCGTGCGGGCCAGATCCTGCCGGTGAAGTACTTCGGCGAGGAGCTCATCCTCTACCGAACCGAGTCCGGCGAAGCACGGCTCACGGGCGCGTACTGCCCGCACCTGGGCGCGCATCTTGGCGCAGGCAAGGTGGAAGGCGAGAACCTTCGATGCGCGTTTCACGGCTTCGAATTCGGCGGTGACGGCCGCTGCGTGAAAACCGCCTACGGCAAGGGAGTGCCTCGCAAGGCCAAACTCTCAACCTGGCCGCTGCGCGAGCACAACGGCTACATTTTCGCCTGGTACCACCCCGACGGGAAGCAGCCTTATTGGGAGGTCCCGGTCTTGCCCGGACCAGCCGAAGGGTGGACGGCGTTCAGCACGCGGACGATGGAGGTCAACAGCCACCCCCAGGAGACCAGTGAGAACAGCGTCGACATCGGGCACTTCGTTCAGGTGCATGGGTTCGGCGGTGCTTGGACCGAGGGAGACCTCGAAGTCCAAGGCCATCTGTTGAAGGGCGCCTACGGTATTCAATATCCGCTCGGTAGTAGGGTTCACTTCATCGCCAAGTTCCGCGTCGAGGTCCACGGGCTCGGATACTCCCTGGTGCGCGTGAGCATCGAGCGCTTCGGCATCGAGATCAATCTGTTGGTGATGTCGAGCCCGGTCGACCAGGGCAAGATCATCCTGCGCACGGCATCGGCGGTGAAGCAGGTCGGAGTGCGACCGATCGCTCACCTGGTCCGCAGCGCAGCCACCTGGGGCCTCAACCGAGAGGTCGGCCAGGACGCGCCAATCTGGGAAACCAAGCGCTACGTCGAAAAGCCGATTCTCGCCGAGGGCGACGGACCGATCGGCGAGTACCGACGGTACTGTAAGCAGTTCTACGTGCAGGAAACCGCAAAGCCCGCACAGCTGCCGGTCGTCGCGGCCTGATTGCGAACGCGACCGCCAGACCGCACGCCTTCGAAGAGCAGGCTATCGGCTCGCTGACACTGGCACTGACGCTGACGCGTGGAGGGGCGCGGAAAAATGCGCGATATGGGGCGGAGTCGACGTCGCAAGTGCCAATCTCGGCGACAGCGTGCGGGGCGGCGCGGGTGGGGAGTGCGGGTCCTTGCTCCCGGCTATCGTTGACTCACGGTGACGCACGAAAGCGTTTCGCGCCCGAGTGAACCCGTCATCGCCACCCCGCCGCTCCCACGCGAGCGCCTGAGCCAAGCCGTTCGACGCAGCCCCGTGTCGCGCATTTTTCCGCGCCCCGGTATTACTCGCTGATGATCTGCGTCCAACGCG
The DNA here is from genome assembly GCA_963712235.1 of uncultured delta proteobacterium. Taxonomy (GTDB): domain Bacteria; phylum Myxococcota_A; class Polyangia; order Polyangiales; family Houyiibacteriaceae; genus SG8-38. Next base: position 14,946 of record CAVQHC010000015.1, on the reverse strand, counting down.
CCATGCGCTTTTGGAGCTCGCCTTCGAGATAGGCGTCATTCACGCCTAGCCCTTCGCAGGTATGCGCCGCGCGCATCATGAGGTCGATGAACCGGTCTTCGCGCTTGAGCCCGTCGAGTTGGTCCAAGCTACCGCGGATGAGAATGATCCCGTTCAGGTCGCCACCCGTCGGGTTGAAGATCACCGGCTCGAAGCTCTCGATCGCTCCCTTGCTTTGCAAGGTGCCGTAGTACTCCAAGGATTGACCGAAAATGGAAAGACCCTGCTGCTCGCGTCCTGGTATTACGCGATTCCATCGAATTACGATTGCTGCATCCGCCATCGTCTTGCTCCTTCGTGCCGCCGAGCGCCCACCGCTCGCCGTAGGATCCCGGAGCCTACGCCTGTGCCCAATGCGCCGATATACGCAATTGTTCTCCACTCCTTGAGCGCCTGCGGGTGTCCCTCTTCAGGGTTCCGCAGTTGCGGGCGATTTCGGCGTGATGCCTTCCCTCGTTGGTGGTGGCGAACCAGCATATGCCATCATGGAGTCATGAAGGATTCGCTGTTCGTTCCTCGTATCCTCTGGGTCGCCCTATTCGCTTCGACGCTGATCTACTTGCTCGTTCTCGAAATGGTTGAGTTGCAGACCGGCAGCAGCTGGGAAACCCTTCTGTATCCATTTGCCTTCGCCGCCGTTACTACGGCAGGGGCAAGTCTCATGGCACCGAGGATGATGCCGAAGAGAGGGGCAAGCGACACCTCGACGGTCACCCACGACGGCGGCTACCTGACGATGCTCATCGTTGCGCTGGCGCTTGCCGAAAGCGTAGCGATCTTCGGCCTCGTCCTCGGCTTCCTCGGAGCGCCGGCCATCGTGGTCGTGCCGTTCTTCGCGCTCGCCTGGATCCTCATGATCCTTCAGTTTCCTACGAAGGACAGGCGCGACCGCCAAAGGCTGAGCGCGAACTAGTCCAGAAACTCGATCAAGGACATCGGCGCGTTGTCGCCACGCCGGTGGTTGACCTTGATCACTCTGGTGTAGCCGCCGCCCTTATCGGCCTTGGCTCGTTCGAGGTAGCGTGGCGCGAGCTCGGTAAAGAGCTTGTGGATGAGGTCCACCTCTTCGACGGTGCCGTCGGGGTTGGTCTTCACGAGCTGCTTCGGGAGGAAGCGGGCCACCTGGCGGCGGGCGTGGAGGCGCCGGGAAAGGATGCGCGCGCGCTCATCCTCGTCCTTCACCTTCGCCACGTCGACCGTGAGGTCGTCACCGAGGCGGATGGCCTTGGTGAGCAAGCGCTCGGCGATGCGGCGGAGCTCTTTGGCCTTCGCGTCGGTCGTCTTGATCTGCTCGTGCAAAACCAGATTGCCCGCCATGTTCCTGAACATGGCTCGGCGATGGCTGGTGTTGCGACCGAACTTTCTACCTGCCTTTTGATGCCTCATGACGACCTACCCGCGACCCATCTTTAGCTTTGTTACTGATTGGCCTGCTGGGTCTTCCAACGTTCGAGCATCTGCGACCAATGGTCGATCTGCATGCCGAGGGAGAGACCCATGTCAGCCAGGATTTCCTTGATTTCCTTGAGCGACTTGCGCCCAAAGTTCTTCGTCTTGAGCATCTCGCCCTCGCTCTTCTGCACCAGCTCGCCAATCAACTTGATGTTGGCGTTCTGCAGGCAGTTGGCGGAGCGGACCGAGAGCTCGAGCTCGTCCACCGAGCGGAACAGGTTTTCGTTGAGCGGCTCTTCGGAGCTCGACTCTTCGACGGGCTCATCGTGCTCTTCGAAGTTGATGAAGATCGTGAGCTGGTCTTTGAGGATCTTGGCCGCGTAAGCGACGGCATCAGCCGGCTTCACAGCCCCGTTGGTCCATAGCTCGAGGGTGAGCTTGTCGTAATCGGTGATCTGCCCGACACGAGCGTTTGTCACCGCGTAGTTCACCTTGCGAATCGGCGAAAACAGCGAGTCGATGGCGATCGTGCCAATCGGAATACCCGCGGTCTTGTTGCGATCGGCTGGGACATAGCCGTGGCCGACGTTGATCGTGAGCTCGGCCGCGAAACGGCCACCTTTGGCCAGGGTGCAGATTTTGTGATCGGGGTTCAAGATTTCGATCTGGTCGCTAACTTGGATGTCGCCGGCCGTCACGATGCCGGGGCCCTCCTTCTCGATGCGGACCGTCTGGGTTCGCGCGGTGTGCGAACGGACGACCACCTCTTTGAAGTTCAGAACCATTTCGGTGACGTCCTCGACGACGTCCGGAACGGAGGTGAACTCATGCAGAGCGCCGTCAATCTTGACGGCAGTGATGGCCCCCCCCTGAAGAGAGGAAAGCAACACGCGGCGCAGCGAGTTGCCGAGCGTGATACCAAAACCGCGCTCCAGCGGCTCCACGACGAACTTTCCGTAGGTATCGCTGAGCGATTCCTGATCAACCGGAACATTTCTTGGGCGAATGAGCTCACGCCAGTTGCGTGCGACTAGGGTCGGACTCGTCATCAATTTCCTCCGCAGCCTTCTAAACGCGCCGCCGCTTTGGCGGCCGGCAACCATTGTGTGGGATAGGTGTCACGTCACGAAGCAGAGTGACCCGCATCCCGACGTTCTGAAATGCTCGAAGTGCAGACTCGCGGCCTGCACCGGGACCCTTCACGAAAATCGCGATGGTCTTCATGCCTACGTCCTGCGCTTTGCGGGCCGCATCTTCGGCCGCGAGCTGCGCAGCAAACGGCGTGCTCTTGCGCGAGCCTTTGAAGCCACGCGCTCCAGCCGTCGACCAGGAAATCACCTCGCCGCCCAAGTCGGTAATGGTGACGATCGTGTTGTTGAAGGTGGACTGAATGTGAGCGATTCCGCTCGTCACGACCCTCTTGGTCTTACGCTTCTTGCCCTTGGTGGGCTTTGCTTTCGCCTTCGCCATGATCTTAGCGCTTCCTGCTCATTGCGCCGCGCTTGGGGCCCTTGCGGGTGCGCGCATTGGTGTGGGTTCGCTGACCGCGAACAGGTAGCCCGCGCCGGTGGCGGAGCCCGCGGTAGCAGCCGAGGTCCATGAGCCGCTTGATGTGCATGTTGACCTCACGACGAAGGTCTCCTTCGACCTTGAAGTTCTGGTCGATGCAATCGCGGATCTTTCTGACGTCATTCTCGTCGAGGTCGTCAGCACGTTTGCTCTCGGGAATGCCCGCAGTTTTGCAAATCTGCTTCGCGTGGTGCGGACCGATCCCGTAGATGTACTGCAGAGCAATCACCGTGTGTTTCCGACCTGGGAGGTCGACGCCTGCGATACGTGCCATACGCTTTTATCCTTGCCGTTGCTTGTGACGGGGGTTGTCACACAAGACACGCACGACGCCCTTGCGGCGCACGATCTTACACTTCTCACAAATCTTTCTGACGCTTGGTCGAACCTTCATGACAGCCTCTCTTGGATTCGTCCTCTCGTCGGGTCGTAAGCGGAAATCTCAACCATCACACCGTCTCCAGGTAAGAGCTTCACCGTGACCTGTCTGGCCTTGGCGGAGAGCGACGCGGTCACTTCCGCACCGTCGTCGAGCCTCACTCGGTAAAGCGCCCGCGGTAACACCGTTTCAATGGTGCCTCGGGTGGTTTTGGCTTCAGTCATTCCGCTCGTTACTCAACCCCAATTGCTTCCTTGATACGTTCCGTAATCTCTTCTAGTGACCCGACGCCTTCCACACCCTTGACGACGCCCTTGGCTTCGTAATGAGCAAGAACCGGCTCGGTCTTCGCTTTGTACTCTTCATACCGCTTTCGAACGACCTCCTCGGTGTCGTCCGAACGCTGCACAATCTTGTTCCCGCCACAGGAGACACACTCTCCGTTTTGGGGCGGCGGACTATAGCGGACGTGATAGGTCTGTCCACACTCCAAGCAGACCCTCCGCCCCGTCACCCGTTCGACGATATCTTGAAGCGGAACATCGAGCGACACCACCCGATCGATGCGACGATCGAGCTTTTCGAGGAGCGCATCGAGGGACTCCGCCTGGGCTACTGTCCTTGGGTAACCATCGAAAATTGCACCGTTTTTCGCGTCGTCTTGGGTCAGGCGCTTCAAAATCAAGTCGAGGACGAGACTGTCAGGCACCAACTTTCCAGCCGACATGTACTCATCGAACTGCTTGCCGAGCTCGGAGCCGGACTTCCGCTCGGCGCGCATCATGTCGCCGGTCGAGATCTGCGGGATGCCCAGCAAGCCGATCAGGAACTTGGCCTGAGTGCCCTTGCCGGCGCCGGGAGGTCCAAAAAGAAGAAGATCCATCAGGCGTTCCTCGCTCGAATTCGGGAGCCTTTGCTTCCGGTGAGGCCTTCGTAGTGTCGGGTGATGAGGTGGCTTTCGACCTGCTGTGCAAAGTCGAGGGCCACGCCAACGACAATCATTAGCGACGTTCCCCCGAGGTAGAACGGAACGTTCCACCGCGATTGAAGCAGTGTCGGAATCGTCACCACGGCTGCCACATACAATGCGCCACCCACGGTAATTCGAGTGAGCACGGCATCGATGTACTCGGCTGTGGCCTTGCCTGGACGGACACCAGGAATGAACGCGCTTTGCTTCTTGAGGTTCTCCGCAACGTCGACAGGCTGGAAGGTGATCGCCGTGTAAAAGAAGCAGAAGAATATCGTCATGGTCGCGAAGACGACGATGTAGACCCAGCCCCCAGGAACGAGGTTGTTGCTGATCCAGCGCATCGCATCCGAAAGGTACGGAATGTTGGTGCCCGCCAAGGTGACGGGAAACATCAGCAAGGACGACGTGAAGATCGGCGGAATGACGCCGGCCATGTTCACGCGGAGCGGAAGATGAGACTGTTGCCCGCCGTACATCTTTCGTCCGATCATGCGCTTGGCGTAGGTGATCGGCAGGCGCCTTTGAGCGCGCTCGAAGAAGACGATGAACCCCGTAGTGCCCAATGCGATCACGATGAGCAACATCAGGTCGATGGGTTGAAGCTCGCCGAGCTTGAATTGCTCGAGGGTCATGAATAGGGCGTCAGGTAGGTTCGCCACGATTCCCGCGAAAATGATGAGCGAAATGCCGTTTCCGAGGCCACGCTCCGTGATCTGTTCGCCGAGCCACATCAGAAACGAAGTGCCGGTCGTGAGCGCGAGCACCGTCATCAAACGGAAGCTCCAGCCCGGGTCGGCGACGATGTCACCCGCGGTCGAGCTTTCGTTCCAGCCCTCCCAGAGCATTGCGAGGCCCATGCTCTGAAAAATACTGAGGCCGACCGTTCCGTAGCGCGTGTACTGGTTAATCTTGCGCTGGCCCGCTTCGCCTTCCTTGCGAAGCTCCATGAGCGAAGGAACCACGACCGTCATCAGCGACAAGATGATGCTCGCCGAAACATAGGGCATGATGTTGAGTGCGAAAATCGACGCTTGCTCGAGCGCACCACCTGAGAACAGGTTGAACATGCTCAAGAAGCCGCCCGACTGCCCGGCCACGTACTTCCGCATGGCCGACCGGTCTACGCCCGGTGTCGTGACGAAAATCCCGATTCGGTAGACGGCGAGCATTCCCAAGGTGAAGAGAATGCGGCGACGGAGCTCGGGGATTCGAAAGATGTTCGCGACGGTGCTCATGTCTAAGTACGTGCTTTCGGTTAGGAGGCAGGCGCTGCGATGACTAGCTCGACCGTGCCGCCTGCTCTTTCGATCTTCTGCGTGGCGGTCGCGCTAGCTGCATGGACCCTGACGGTGAGAGCCTTTTCGAGCTCGCCATCGCCGAGAACCTTGATGATGTCCACTTTGCGCTTGATGAGGCCAGCTTCCCGCAGAGCCGCCTCATCGACGGTGGCCCCCGCCTCGAAACGAGCGAGATCCTTCACGTTGACCGTCCCCACCGTTTTCGTGAAGGGATTGACGAAGCCACGCTTCGGAATGCGCCGATAGAGCGGCATCTGCCCGCCTTCGAAGCCGAGCTTGCTGAAGTTACCGGGATGCCTCGCTTTTTGGCCCTTCTGGCCGTGGCCGGCGGTCTTGCCCAGGCCGGAGCCCGGGCCGCGTCCCTTGCGTCGCTTCCCGCGGACGGCGCCCGCAGCGGGGCGAAGGCGGGAAAGGATTGGCGTCTTGCTCTGCTCACTCATTGACTTCCTCAACTTCGACCAGGTGAAGCACCTTCTTGACCATCCCGCGGAACGAAGGGGTGTTCTCGACCACGACCTTCGTGTTCATGCCATGCAAGCCGAGCCCCCGAAGGACTCGCCGCTGCTTGTCCATCCGCCCGATTTCGCTTTTGACCTGGGTCACTTTGAGTTTCTTCGCGCTCATGACTGCCTCTCTTACGATGCGCTCGCCTCCGCAGGCGCTTCGTCAGGCTCGGCGGCGGGACGTTCCGCCTTGGGCCCATGCTCGTACTGTTGAATGTCTCCGGCGCGACGACCACGACGCCTAGCCACCTCGGCCGGCGACTCGAGCTCCTTGAGCGCGGCTACCGTGGCGTTGACCACGTTGTAGGGATTTGTCGTGCCGAGAATCTTAGCCAAGACGTCTTTGACTCCGGCGGCCTCGAGTACCGGACGCATTGCGCCGCCAGCGATGACGCCTGTCCCTTCGGACGCGGGACGAAGGACAATGCGACCTGCGCCCGAGTGCCCGACGATCTTGTGGGGAATGGTTCGACCTGTCAGAGGGACCTTGAACAGATTCTTCTTGGCAGCCTCGGTCCCCTTGCGAATCGACTCGGGCACCTCTTTCGCCTTGCCCATGCCGACGCCGACGTGGCCGTTGCTGTCACCCACTACGACCAGCGCGCTGAAGCTGAAACGCCGGCCGCCTTTGACGACCTTGGCCACGCGGTTGATGAAGATCACCCGCTCGGTGAGATCGTCGAGTGTGTTTGGGTCGATGATTTGGTCTTTGTATGCCATCTCGTCCTCAGAACTTCAGACCGGCTTCGCGCGCCGATTCGGCCAGTGCGCGAACGCGTCCGTGATATCGATAACCGCCGCGGTCGAAGACGACCTGCTCGACACCTTTGTCGATGCATGCCTTGGCAACCGCACTGCCGACCGACTTCGCGACGTCGACTTTGTTTCCATCGCCAGAGCTCGCGACGCTGGACGCATGGGCAATCGTCGTGCCATGCGTATCGTCGATGACCTGCGCGTAAATGTGCTTGGCGCTCCGGAACACCGCCAGCCGGGGCCGCACGGAGGTGCCCTGCACCTTCTTGCGAATCCTCAACTTGCGACGCGTACGCCCTGTGACTTTCTGCTGCATGATCAGCCTCCGGCCTTTCCGGCCTTGCCCGCCTTCTCTCGAATGCGCTCGCCGGTGTAGCGAACGCCTTTGCCGTTGTAGGGCTCCGGGGGTCGCATCTGACGAATCCGCGCTGCTATCCGGCCGACCAGTTGCTTGTCCGGGGACTCGAGATGAACGCGTGGGAACTTGGTGCCGGCCTCGTCAATCGTCTCAACGTTGACGGCGACCGCCTTGGGGATGTCGATGATGGGCTGATGGGAGAGCCCAACGGTCATCTTGAGCTGGTCGTTCTTGAACTCCGCTCGGTAGCCAACGCCGCGGAAATCGAGCGAGCGCTTGTAACCGTTGGCGACACCCTCAACCATGTTGCGGAGAATCGCACGCGTGAGCCCCTGGTATTGAAGGCCGGTTTTGCCGGTACCAGGCGCAGGCCGAACCGTGAGCACGCCCTCTGCCTGCGTGACGACGACCTCCGGACGAAGGGTCTGGCTGAGCTCACCCTTGGGGCCTTTGGCCTTGATCTCGTCGCCGCTGATCGAGATCTGCACACCCTTGGCGACTTCAACCGGCTTCTTGCCGTTTCTGGATTGCTTTCCTGTGTGTGTCTCGGTCATCACCAAACCTCGCACAACACTTCACCGCCCACCCGCTTATCGCGAGCGGCACGGCCGGTCATGATGCCAACGGACGTCGAGAGAATTGCGACGCCCATTCCGTTTTGGACACGTGGAATGTCGTGGTGACCCACGTAGAATCGCCGCCCGGGCCGGCTGGCCCGCCGCATGCCCACGAACGCGCTTTGGCGGTCGCGACCGTATTTGAGGAAGATCGTGAGGCTCTTCTGAACCCCGTCCTCCACGCGGTAGTCGTCGATGTAACCCTCTTGCTTGAGTATCTCGGCGAGCTGCGCCTTGAGATTCGACGAGGGTAGAACGGTGTGTTCGTGCTGAGCCTGTGCGGCGTTGCGGATGCGCGTCAGCATGTCAGCGATTGGATCGGTCATCATGACTGCACCTCCTTACCAGCTCGATTTCGTGAGGCCCGGGATGTCACCCGCGAGCCCGTATTTACGGAGACAAATGCGGCACATCTCGAACTTGCGATAGTAACCCCGTGGGCGTCCGCAGACCTTGCAGCGATTCCGTTGTCGCACCGAAAATTTCAGTGTCTTTTCCATTTTGGCAAATGCGCGCTTACTAGCCATCTGCGTCCTCTAGTTCCTGAACGGCATGCCGAGCGACTTCAGCAAGGCACGTCCCTGTTCGTCAGTTTCTGCCGTGGTAACAAAGGTCACATTCATGCCTTTGATACGATCGATTTTGTCATAGTTGATCTCTGGGAAGACGATCTGCTCGCGAATGCCGAGCGTGTAGTTGCCACGGCCGTCGAAGGCCTTCGGGCTGATGCCCTTGAAGTCACGCGTGCGCGGCAGAGCGATCGAAACGAGTCGGTCGACGAAGTCGTACATCTGCTCGCCGCGAAGTGTCACCATCACGCCAATCGGCATCCCCTCGCGAAGCTTGAAGCTGGCGATCGACTTCTTGGCTCGCGTGATGATGGGCTTGCGGCCGGTGATGGCCGTGAGCTCCTCGACGGCCGATTCGATCAGCTTGGCGTTCTGCACGGCTTCGCCGAGGCCCATGTTGATGATGACTCGCTCCAGCTTCGGAACCTGCATGATGTTCCGGAAGCTGAAGTCCTTCATCAGCTGAGGGATGATCTCGTCTTTGTATTTTTTGCGGAGTCGGGGTTCGTATTCACTCATGACGACCTCAATCCAGGACCGAGCCGCTTTTCACGGCCACGCGAACGCGCTTGCTAGGGTCCTTCTTGTCGGCTTCGATGCGAACGCGTGTGCGCTCCTCGGTCTTCGGGTCGACCAGCATCACGTTGGAGGCATGAATTGGCATCTCTTTTTCGACGATGCCGGCTTCTTTGAAGCGGCGCGGGCTCTGATGCCGCTTCACGCGATTGACCCCCTCGACGAGGATCAAATCCGCGCGGACCACCTGCAGTACGCGTCCCTTTTCACCTCGGTCTTTGCCTGCGATGACCTGGACCAGGTCACCTTTTTTGATGCGCGCTGTCATCACACCACCTCCGGTGCGAGAGAAACGATCTTCATGAAGCGTTTCGCCCGAAGCTCGCGAGCCACGGGTCCGAAGATGCGGGTTCCGATCGGCTCGTTGTCCTTTGTGATGAGCACGGCGCTGTTCGTGTCGAACTTGATGTAAGTGCCATCCGGACGCTGGTACTCACGCTTGGTGCGCACCACGACCGCGCGGGCAACTTCGCCCTTCTTCACGCGGGCGGTCGGAAGGGCTTCCTTCACCGAGACGACGATGACGTCGCCGAGGCCGGCATAACGACGACGCGAACCGCCTAGCACCTTGATGCAGGAAACTCGCTTCGCGCCGCTGTTGTCGGCCACATCCAGCTGTGTTTCTGTCTGGATCATAGTTATACCTCCGGCGGCCTCTCGATGAGGCGGACGACCTCCCAGCGCTTCGTCTTACTGCGCGGGCGGCATGCGCGAATCTCCACGACGTCGTTCTTTCGGTACTCGTTGCCCTCATCATGCGCGTGGAACTTCTTCTTGCGCTTGACGTATTTCCCGTAGAAGGGGTCACGGGCGCGACGGATGACCTCCACCACGACGGTTTGTTGGACTCGGCCCTCGGTCTGCGTCTCGTTCACGACGCGTCCGACCAAGCGACGACGGCGGCCACGCTCCGTGGTGGCTTCTGGTGTCGGTTGTCCTGGCTCAGCAGCAGTCATGGCCGATCACTCCTTGCTCGCCGCTTCGGCGCGGCGCTCGGTGAGAATGGTTTTCACGCGGGCGAGGTCCCGGCGAAGCTTTTGAATCGAGCTCGTATCGTCGAGCTGATTGGTGTGATTGTCGAAGCGGGCTTTCCAAAGCTGGCGTCGCAAGTCGCCTTCGATGACCGAAAGCTCTTCAACCGTGTTCGTGCGAATGTCTTCTGACTTCATAGCTCAGTCTCCCTCGACCGGAACGTCGTCTTGAGCGGGAGTTTGTGGGCGGCGAGTGCGAACGCCGCGCGAGCAACGTCCTCAGGCACACCCTGAATTTCGTAGAGCATGCGACCGGGCCGGACGACGGCCACCCAGCCTTCGACGCTGCCCTTGCCCTTACCCATACGAGTTTCGAGCGGCTTCTTGGTGATCGGCTTGTCGGGAAAGATTCGGATGAAAAGCTGGCCCTGACGCTTCACCTTACGCTGAATCGTCATACGAGCCGCTTCGATCTGTCGCTGGCTTATCCGGCCGGGCTCGAGCGCCTGCAGTCCGAAGTCGCCAAACGAGATCTTGCCGCCTCGGTACGCCTTGCCACGCATGCGGCCCTTCATCTGTTTTCGGAACTTAGTTTTCTTTGGTTGAAGCATGGTTCGTCCTTAGACCCTGGCTCCCACGGCCCCTGCACCTGGGCGTGGAGGGAGCTGCTCGCCTTTGAAGATCCAGCATTTGATGCCGACGGTGCCGGCCTTGGTGTGCGCCGTGACCTCGCCGTAGTCGATATCCGCCCGGAGCGTATGAAGCGGCACGCGGCCCTCGCGGTACCACTCGGTTCGGGCGATCTCCGCACCGCCGAGACGACCGCCGGCCGTTACACGGATTCCCTTCACGCCGAACTTCATCGCCGTCTGCACGGCCTTCTTCATGGCGCGGCGGAAAGCGACACGACGCTCGAGCTGCGTTGCGATGTTCTCCGCGACGAGCTGGGCATTGGTCTCGGCCTTTCGAACCTCTTGGATATCGAGGAAGAGCTCGTTCTGCGTCAGCTTCTGGAGATCAGCCTTGAGCTGCTCGACGCCCGCGCCGCGTTTGCCGATGATGATGCCCGGGCGCGAGGTGTAGATGACGACCTTGGCCTTGTTCGCGGCGCGCTCCATCTCGATGTCGGCGATGCCAGCATGCGCGAACTTCTTTCGGATGACGCGCTTGAGCTTCAGGTCTTCATGAAGCCACTTGGCGTAGTTCTTGTCCTCGTACCACTTGGACTTCCACGTCTTTACGACGCCGAGACGGAACCCATAAGGATGTACTTTCTGACCCACGCTTCAGCTCTCTTCCCCATCGCTCACGACGACGGTGATGTGACTCATTCCCTTGACGACGCGCGTAGCGCGCCCCTGCGCCCTAGGACGCCAACGCCGCATGTGCTGGTTGGGCGCCATGTCGGCAAACGCGGTTTTGACGAACAGGTCGTCCAGGTTCAGTTCTTCGTTTTTCTGCTTGGCATTGGCAATCGCGCTGCTGATGGCCTTTGCCACGATGGGCGCCGCTGACTTCGTCGTAAAGCGGAGCTCATTTAGGGCGTCGGCGACGCTCTTACCGCGCACCATATTGAGCACGACTCTCGCCTTTCGTGGCGAAATTCTTTGAAACCGTGCTTTTGCAACCGCTTCCATGTTCACTTCTTCCCTGTCTGCGGGTTGATCTTGCGGCCACCCTTCCTGTCGGACGCATGACCGCCAAACGTCCGCGTCGGCGCAAACTCGCCGAGCTTGTGCCCGACCATGTTCTCGGTGACGAAGACGGTGACGAACTTCCGGCCGTTGTGAACGGCGAACGTGTGCCCGACGAAATCGGGCGTCACGGTGGAGCGGCGCGACCAAGTTCGGATCATCTTTTTGTCGCCCGACTTGTTCGCAGACTCGACCTTGTCTTCCAGGTGTTGGTCGATGAACGGACCCTTTTTTACTGAACGCGCCATTACTTCTTCTTCCGCCTGCGAACGATGTACTTGTCCGTCGACTTGTTCTTTCTGGTCTTCAGGCCTTTGGCGAGCTGACCCCAGGGTGAGCAGGGTTGGCGCCCGCCCGCGGTCCGCCCCTCACCGCCGCCCATCGGGTGGTCGACCGGGTTCATGGTCGTGCCGCGGTTGTGCGGGCGGCGACCGAGCCAACGGCTTCGGCCAGCCTTTCCGAGAGTCATGCGCGCATGCTGCGAGTTGCTGACCTGCCCGACCGATGCACGGCAATTGAGGTGCACCATCCGAACCTCACCGGATGGCAGGCGAATCTGCGCGTAGTTTCCGTCCTTGGCCATCAACTGGGCTGCAGTTCCGGCGGAACGCACGAGCTGGGCGCCCTTGCCGATCTTGAGCTCGATGTTGTGAATCATCGTGCCGAGCGGCATGTGTCGAAGCGGCATCGCATTGCCCGGCTTCACGTCCGCGTGACGCGAGGAAAGCACCTGCTGGCCGATCTGCAGGCCGTCCGGCGCGAGAATGTAAGCCTTTTCGCCATCGGCGTAGTGCAAAAGGGCGATGCGAGCCGAGCGGTTCGGATCGTACTCGATGGCTTTCACCGTACCGGGCACGCCGATCTTGTTTCGCTTGAAGTCGATTTTGCGGTAGCGCTGCTTGTGGCCGCCCCCACGAAAACGCGTGGTGATGCGCCCCTGGTTGTTGCGGCCGCCCGTCTGCCTCTTGGAATCGAGAAGCTTCTTCTCGGGTTTCCCACGCGTGATCATGTCGAAGTCCGGGGCTTCGTAGAAGCGGCGGGACGGCGACGTCGGTTTGAACTTACGGATTGCCATCTTTAGACACCCTCGAAGAAGTCGATCGTCTCACCCTCGCGGAGCGTAACGATGGCCTTCTTCCAGTTTTGGGTTTTCGCGTAGGTCTTGCCCATGCGGCGCATGTGACCACGCATGACCAGCGTGCGGACGTCGCGCACCGTGACTTTGAACAATGTCTCGACGGCGTCTTTGATCTGGAGCTTGTTCGCGTCGAGGTCCACCTCGAAGGTGTACTTGTTGTTCTCTTCGCGCAGCTTCGCACCCTTCTCGGTGAGGTAGATGGGTCGCTTGATGACTTGTTCGGCGTGCATCACTGACACCTTGCTTCCAGAGCTTGCACCGCGTCCTGCGTGAGCACGAGATGCTCGTGACGGAGCAAGTCGTAGAGGTTCACGCCTTCGGGCGGCAGAACCGAGTGGCCCTGCAGATTGCGTGCGCTCAATCGCAGCTTCTCGTTCTCTTTGCCATCGACGATTAGTGCGCCGCCGTCGACCTCGAGCTTGTTGAGAACCTCAGCAAGCTTCTTCGTCTTGATTTCAGCTAGCTCAAAGTTCTCGACGACCAGCAGCTGACCCTCCCGAAGCTTTAGGCTCAGCGCGCCCTTGAGCGCTCCAAGCCGCATCTTTCGCGGGGGCCGGTAGCCGAAATCACGAGGCTTCGGACCATGAACGGTGCCGCCACCGACGAAAATCGGCGCGCGTTTCGAGCCGTGCCGAGCGCCTCCGGTGCCCTTCTGCTTGTAGAGCTTGCGCCCGCTTAGGCTGACCTCGGCCCTGGTCTGGGACGAAGCCGCGCCTTTGCGCTGGCTCGCGAGCTGGGCTTTGAGAACATCATAGAGGAGGCTCTCGCTGACAGTCGTATCGAAGACGCTGTCGGAAAGATCCATCTCTCCGACACCCTTCTTACTCAAGTTGTAGACCTTCACCTTGGGCATGGACCTACCGCCTTATGACTTGATCTCGACATCGACACCCGCTGAAAGATCCAGCTTCATGAGGGCATCGAGTGTCTGTTGAGTGGGGTCCAAGATGTCCAAGAGTCGCTTGTGAGTTCGAATCTCGAACTGCTCTCGCGACTTCTTGTCCACGTGGGGCCCGCGCAACACGGTGTACTTGTTGATGCGTGTGGGCAGCGGAATCGGACCCGCGACCCGCGCACCGGTGCGCTTCGCCGTGTCGACGATTTCCGTCGCCGATTGGTCTAGCAATCGGTGATCGTAAGCCTTGAGTCGAATGCGGATCTTGTTGGCTGCCATCGTTCTACTCGATAATCTTGGAAATGACGCCTGCCCCGATGGTCCGGCCGCCCTCGCGAATCGCGAAGCGCTGCTTTTCTTCCATCGCCGCCGGCGTGATGAGGTCGACCTTCATCTTCACGTTGTCGCCGGGCATGACCATCTTCACGTCGTCGGGAAGCTCGATCTTGCCCGTCACGTCCAGCGTGCGGATGTAGAACTGCGGCGTGTAGTTGCTGAAGAACGGCTTGTGCCGCCCGCCCTCGTCCTTGCTCAGGATGTACACCTCGCACTCGAACTTCGTATGCGTGTTCACCGAGCCCGGCTTGGCCAGCACCTGGCCGCGCTCGACCTGGTCCTTTTCCACGCCGCGAAGAAGACAGCCCACGTTGTCCCCCGCCTGGCCCTGATCGAGCAGCTTGCGGAACATCTCCACGCCCGTCACCACCGTCTTGCGCGGCGCTGTGACACCGAGGATTTCCACCTCGTCCCCCACCTTGATGATCCCGCGCTCGATGCGGCCCGTCACCACCGTCCCGCGGCCCTTGATCGAGAACACGTCCTCGACCGCCATCAAAAACGGCTTGTCGATGTCACGCTGCGGCTCCGGAATGTGCTCGTCCACCGCGTCCATCAGGTTCGCGACCGACTCGACCCACTTCTCTTCGCCGTTGAGCGCGCCGAGCGCCGAGCCCTGGATCACCGGGATGTTGTCCCCGTCGTACTCGTACTTCGTCAGAAGCTCCCGAACCTCCACAAACAACAAAGGAACCAACTATTGTTCTAGCTAGTATACCTAGTTCATAGTAGAAAGAAGTTCATGGAGTAGCAGTATACAAATCATTGTTAAATACTGAAGAAAACTCGGTTACTGGCTGGCTTGTTCCACTACTGAAACTCAATAACGAAAAAAGTGAATGGATGTAGATTTTCCCAACAACAATAAATCTACTCTTCGCTT
>CAVQHC010000014.1:0-35837 GCA_963712235.1 uncultured delta proteobacterium | reverse complement strand
TCGTGAATGCGGCTAGCGAAGAGCGCCTGGCCGATCGTCCCGTGGTGAAGAGCCGACCGAAGTTTTCCCAGATGTAGCCAGCGACCCAGCGACCTGACCGTGGTTGGCGTGTTTCGCCGAACCGACGGCGGGCGCCATGCTGGAGATGACAAGCGAAACTTACCCCCGAGGCACCGCACCGCCAACCGGGGTGGGATCCCAACCACGGTGGGAACATTCGCTATCGGGGGTGGACCTGATGGAAACGATGCCAGAGATAACAGGGTTGTGGAGCGTGTTCTTCCTGCTCGTGATTGTGGCGATGCAAATCGGAGCGGCGGCCGGATTTGTTTGGCTCATTGTGCACCTTGCCACGCGAAAAACGACTGCCAAGACCGACGCTCGACTCCAAGAGCTGGAACAGCGCATCGCCCGGATCGAGAGCTCGACCCCTCACGAGTCTCGTACGGACTAGGTGACTCTGTCTCGGACCTGCAGGCTCCGTGACAACAGTTGGCAGCGGCTAAGGCGTCCTGATCTCGACCAGCAAGACTTCGGTGTCGGTTGCTCCGATGTTCTCGCCAACGTGGGTTTGAGCAGGAACCCACATGACGTCACCGGGCTGAAAGTCACGATCCCGGGTGGTCCCGTCCGGGAAATGGAGGCGGCGCCGGAATGCGCTCAACGCATAAAGCACCGAGTCTGGGTGACGATGCGGGTGGGTCTTCGTGCCCGGTACATCGTGGTAACGAAGCACCCGGACGCGCTGGTTCTCCATGACCAAGTGATAGTTGTCCGGGTCCGTCACCGTAGGGTCCGCCGTGTTCGACTCGGCGACTGAGCCCTCGGTCGGGGTCATGTCTGCCTGGGCGCGCGCGGCGGGAGGCGCTCCGGACGTCTTCGCGTCCTCCCCCTGGGGAACGGGAGGAGGCGGCCGCACCGTCGCGCACGCCCAGGCAGAGTGGGCAAGGGCGACGGTCAGAGCAAGCGCGAACAATCGGTGAGTTGGCATACTCGGCTCGATACCACATTCGGAGAAGGTCGAACCAACGTCGAGCACAACGAGACCGCTATCGGAAGTAGTAGTGCTCGACCGGGTACACCGCCGGTTCGCCTCGTGCATCGAGGCATGGTCGAGCGATCGCCGATGACAACCCTGAACGGCGGCGGGTTCGACCCGCGAACTCCTTGAATATCGGACCGCTATGCGCTTCGTCGCACGCGAGGCATACGTTCAAGCTCCCGTCGGTCACGGTATTGCTCGCAGCAAGAGTCGCCGTGCAGAGTCCCAGGCACGCCGAGCGGGTATTGTTGATGTTGAAGCTCCATACCTGCGCACACGCGTCGGTGAAGCCGAGCTTCTCCAGGCAGCGCATTTGTGTCTTTTCGCCGAAGGTTCCCTGCAGGCCGCATAGGCGACCGGCGCGGTTCAGGTTCCTTTGCTCGATGTAGACCGCCAGGTCCTGGAACGAAGAACAGGCACCGCACCTACCGCGATGCGTGATTTGTCCGCCCGCCGCGAGGACCGCGCGCTCCGTCGGGAAGCTCTGAAGTCGGTAGGTACGCTCCTGAGGGCTCTTGCCGACGGGAATTGCGGCACAGTATGCGGGCCCATCTTGGCGCCCGAACGATGGATTGCTGTACGGATCGTCGGGAAGCAGTTTCGAAGGGTTCAGGAGCCTCCAACTTCGTAGCGCGTGAACGTCGTACGCGTCGTACGCGGGTTCCGAAAACGTGTAACGCCCGCACATGCACGAGGGCGCACACTCGGGACTCGTTGGCGATTCTTCGTCAGCGGAGCAAAAAAGCGTAGCGCATGCTTCGTTGGCGGTGCTCACATGCCCGGGGGAGCCCTCGGGAGCCCCCCGCCGCCAGGCGCAGCCAGTCGACAGCAGTAAGCACGCTGTCATCCCGAACACCGCCATGTTCCGCACCGCGGTATTTCGCCGTCGAGCGCCGATACCATTCACAGCCATCACTGAACCGCCAATCGCTCCTTCCGCGCAACAAATTACCCAGAACACCGGGCGTGTCTAGTTCGGTTTGGGGAGGGAGGGCAACAGATCCGACCGAGGTTGACCAGAAAGTCAGATTGTCCCGCACGACCCGAGCCCGTGCGGCCTCTTCGTCCTTAGCACGGATGCCAAGAACTGACGGCGTCGCGCACACGAGAGCGGTTGCACCGCCCCGAGTTTCAATCTGGGAAGGCTCGTCGTCCTGTCTAGATATCCGGGAGTCCGGGCGGCGAGCTGACCCTACGCATGCGCGGTACCGACGACCCGAGCAACCTCGACGTTGATCGACTGCATCGCAGCGATGCCCTCGGAGGATGGGACGGCTGCGCGATCCATTAGCCGACAGCGACCAGAAATTTCGTGCTGTCGCGTATGCGCTCGACCGTCGAGCGATACTGGTCGCGTTCGAAGTACGCCTGGATTGGCAGGTGATGCCGAGAACCTGTGGGCGTCCCTGCCATTGAAGCGTGTCGCCATCGACTTCTCGCACCCGATCCATGGCGATCGCGTGGCTGGCATCGCGCAAAGGCAGGTCGGCGAGGTCGCGCTCGAGCGCACGGAACCTGCCCTCGTCGACTGGATCGACGAACTTCATTGCCCTTCCGTAGAGGACGGCATTGTGAAATTGCGCCGGGTTATTCATCAACCCGTCGCACCCAAGTCGCGTCGCCATCAGCCGCAGCAGCTCCCCCTGCCAGCGGAATAGGCCGAGGCCCGGATATTCCTGGTCGGGCAGCCGCGGTCGGTCGGCGGGGAAGGTCTCTCGGGGATCCTGCATCAGCAGCCATTCGATGCTCAGCATCCGACCCTTGGTGCCGTCAGGGAGCTCCAGCGGTCGAAAACCGAGCACCATCTCGATCAGCAGATGTTCCGCATCGCGTCGGTCGAAATGGATGCGCAGCATGTGACGTGACGCGTCGCTCGTGTCGATCGACAGGAGCAGGTTCTCGAAGCCCTTGTCGCGCAGCAACTGCAGGAAGCCGTAGCGCTCGAGCGCCATCCGCCCGCCCTCGGCGCTGTACAGCCCGAGGAAGTGATCGACCCGGCCTTCGGGCGGTCCCAAGAGGCTCGCTAGGTCACGCTCCGACAGCGCCTCCTCCTCGCGGGACAGCTCTGTACGCGCCAGCCGGTCGTACACGCGACGGTACTGGGCTTCAACCCCGGTGGGCCGAATCCACTCACGCAGATCGCGCAATCCACGAATCAGCCGCTGTCGTGAGATCCTGCCCATCACCTGCCTATCACCTGCCCGCACAGCCCGGCGTTCCGAAACGAACGTGCGCGCAGAGTATAGGCACAGACAATTCCCACGCCTCCGAAAAGCGGCAGCTATGGACGAATCAGGTCGGAATCGCAGTCTGCCGGGGCGGAAATAGGGTTGCAGCGGGCTACGTATCCGCCGGGGACTTCTGCGAAGTAGTCGGTGCCAAAATCGGGGACGGGGACGACGTAGTCGGTGCTCACGAACTGGCCGCCGCTAGCGAAGGCCGCTTCTTGGAGGGTGTAGTCGTCGTTGCGGGCGTCCTGGGTGTCTGCATCGGCGCGCGTGCGCACCATGTAGCCGGCGCCGACGAGCTCGCGGATTCGCTCCCCGTCGCTGAGCGCGCTGTTTATGTTGAACCATGCGGCCTCGGGGTCGCCTTCATCGGAGTTGGTGAACATGACCCGGCCGCGGAGCGAGGGGTGGCCGTCGATGTAGTGGTCGCGGGCGGCGCTCCGATTGAGGAACACGAACATGAACCGGCCGCGGGCCTCGGCCAGCGTCAGCCAGCCGCCGCTGAGCACGCCTTCCTCCAGCGTGTCGTATTCGCCGCGCACGTCGTCGGGCGTGATGAGCCGGGCCGCGGGGAACACGTCGAGGATCTCGCGATCGATGTCGGCCACTTCTTCAGGACCGAACTCCAGAGGGATCACGAACCCCAGGTCGAGCGGGTCGGGGATGACCTCTTCCTTGGCTTCGATCATGACGGTGATCGGGATGTGCCGCGGATTGCGGTCGGACCAGCTCTTGAGCGTGGTGAGACATGCTTTGAAGGTCAGGCAGTGGGTTTCGAAGTCGAGGTCTTGAACATGCAGGACTTTGAGACCCGGCTCGTCGAGCTCGGGAAGCCCGGACATCGGATCGTCGTCGGCTAGAATGAGCGCGCGGCGGGTGGCGTACATCCCGCCCTCCGGGTCGGCAAAGAGGTCGAGCTCGAGTTGCCGAACGCCGCGGTCGAACTGCTCTTCGAGTGGCAAGGCGGTGTACTCGAGGCTGTCGGCGGTTTCCTGGGAGTCGAAGATCGCTAGCAGCTCGAGGATCCTGTCCCGCGGTTGGATGTGGTAGCTGTTGTGTGTCCCGAGGACCTGGATCTGGTTCATGCGCAGCGACTGATCCTGCGCAGATTCCGGACCCGAATCCGACGTGGTCGAGCAGGCGAGCACGAAGCTGCCGAGGATGGAGAGCAAGAGCGGTCTGATGATTGCTGACATGACTAAGAAGATCTGACCCAGATTGAGCAGAATGTCGAAATGTGGGACTCGGCGACCGGCGACCTGACCGTGGTTGGCGTGTTTCCCCGAACTGCCGGCGGGCGCCATGCTGGAGATCACAAGAGAAACCAACCCGCGAGGCACCGCACCGCCAACGACGTTGGGATCGTTCCTGAATGCGCACAGGTGTATGGTGTCGCGATAGCCGACGCGACGCACAGCGAGCCCCCCATGAAAGCCATACTCGACAAGGTTGCCGACCGTCTGCTCTCAGTGCTCGGTCTCGGACTGGATTTCTCGGTCGACCTGCAAGAGGGCTTCTTCAGTCAGATCACTCCGACTCTGTATCTGGGCGCCCGACCGAACCGAGAGCGCGTTCAGGAGCTGAAGAGTGCCGGAGTCACGCACGTCGTGAGCTGCCTGATGGAAGACGACCGTTCGCAGATGGCGTTCTTACAGCAGGACTTTCATCATCTGTTTTTCGGTGTCCACGACGGCATACATCAGGACATCACAGAGACGTTTTCGCAGTTCTTCGACTTTGCAGAAGCGGCGGCCGCGAGTGACCCGAACGCCAAGCTGTTCGTCCATTGTGAAGTCGGCGTCAGCCGATCCGCAACCCTGGCCACCGCCTTGCTGATGAAAACCGAGGCCATGAGCTTCTTTGATGCCCTCTGTCGAGTTCGATCGAAGCGGTTCCAAGTCCTTCCCAATATCGGCTTCGCGTCTCAGCTCCAACGACTCGAGCATGAATTGCAGCCGCACTCCGTGAACCGCGTCCCTTCGTCGTTGGCTCAGTACCTCCACCGGGTATGCAACGCTCCGGTCGAGATCGAGGTCCTTCAATCCGCGCTGGAACGCCACCGCTACGATGCCCTGACGTCGCTCAAGATGATTTTTGGTGACGAGATTCCCAGGGTCATCCAGGGCGTTCGCTCCTAGCCGCCGACAGGGCCTTTGAAATGGCACTGCCCAGCGGCCCGTTTCGCCCTAGAGTATCCGGCATGCCCAATCTCAAGCTCACATATTTCGACATCCACGGCGGCCGTGCGGAGCCCGCGCGCCTTGCCATGCACATCGGTGGCGTCGCCTTCGAAGACGACCGCATCAGCTTCAAGGACTTCGGCGCGAAACGCTCGGGGTATCCGTTCATGCGAGTGCCGCTCCTCGTCATAGACGGAGTCGAGCTCAGCCAGGGCAACACCATCAACCGGTATGTCGGAAAGCTCGCCGGCCTCTATCCGACCGATGCGCTCCAGGCCGCCTACTGCGACGAAGTGATGGACGCTGTCGAAGACATCGTCTCCCAACAGGTCGTGACGATGTCCATCAAGGACGAAGCCCAAAAGAAAGCTGCGCGTGAGGCGCTCGCAGAGGGGCCCATCGCGATCTACCTCGAGCGCCTCCAGAAGATGCTCGAGGCGCGCGGCGGCGAATACTTCGCCGACGGCCGGCTCACCGTCGCCGATCTCAAAGTGATGGTCTGGGTAAGGAGCCTCCGCTCCGGCATTCTCGACCATGTCCCCACCGACCTCCCCGACAAGCTTGCCCCGAAGCTCGTAGAACACCTGGAGCGCGTCCTCGGCCACCCGAAAGTCGAAGGGTACTACGCGGGCTTCTAAGCATGTCGCACTAGGCGTCATCGCCGTCGGCCGTGCTCGGCCTTGCCCGGTTAGATCGCTAGTGCTGTGACACGCACTTGAAGCAGGGCGCGGGTTGGCCCTCCGCGCACGGGGCGTCATTGCACACCCCGAGCGGCCCATCGGGCATTCGGCACTGAGCGTACCGCGTGACGCAAGTCGCCGCGGGGGTCGGGGATTTATCGGTGCTCGTCGGGCAGCCCGTCACAAGAAGAGCTGAGGCAACGAGGATCCAACACCTCGAGAGGCATCGGAGTGAAGTGAACCGCATGACGCGGGTCACTCTACTACGACCTACGAGTAGGATCGTACCTCAGAGAGGTCGGACATTCTCTGCGCGTGGACCCTTGGGACCTTGGCCTTCGTCGAATGAGACCTTCTGTCCCTCGCGGAGGTCTTCGAATCGCACGCCATCCACGTTGGACATGTGGAAAAAGATGTCGTTGCCCGGAGAGGTTTCGATGAACCCGAAGCCCCTGTCCGTGAGCCGCTTAATTGTACCTTCAGCCATGTTGTATTCGTTCCTGCCCGACACCGTCGGTGAGCCCAGTAGCTCGCAGCCAATGTGGCGGCGAGGGTCGCAATGACCCTGGTAAAGGCTTCATAGCTCAAGTTCGCCCCGATGTCCGCAAGTCGGCGCCGAAGGCCGTCGGCCCCTCGCCCACAGCTCAATTTTCGCGCATTAGGGAAGGCTCGCTGGCGGCCGCCATGCTGGAGATGACAAGAGAAACCGACCCCCGGGCATTGCACCGCCAAGCACGGTGGGTTCGTTGGGTCGTTCAGCGGGCTCTATTGTTCGACGAAGTACGAGCCAAACAGGACGAACATCTCTTCTTCGGTGGTGATGCCGCCGCCG
The DNA here is from genome assembly GCA_963712235.1 of uncultured delta proteobacterium. Taxonomy (GTDB): domain Bacteria; phylum Myxococcota_A; class Polyangia; order Polyangiales; family Houyiibacteriaceae; genus SG8-38. The sequence continues at coordinate 28,875 of CAVQHC010000014.1, read as the reverse complement.
GCCGGGCACGCATCGCAAATCCCGCCGTCACCGCAAACGGAGTCGTCGCCGTTGCAGGGCATACCCTGTGTCGGTCCCCCGTAGCAGGACCTCTCTTCCGGTTCGCAGCCGCACGCGAGTGCCTCGATGCCGAGGCTGGTCACCAGGTCAATGACGGAATCGAGGAAGTCGCACGTATTGGCGTCCGGCTTGGTGGACTCGCGACGCACTTCGCTCGGGTCGGTCTCACCATTGTCCCAGAGCGAGCAGTAGAGGAACGTCCGATCGCGTGCGTCGGCGCCATCGTACTCAGGGAGCTCCGGCTCGACGAAGCGCTGGTAGAGGGGGTCAGCGTAGTCTCGATTGATGTAGTCGTGCTCGCGGTCGGCCGGGCTGCAGTCCGGCCCCGGCGAGCAGACCTCGTTGGGCGGATACCAGACGCGAAACCGCTTCCCGCGCCGATGCGTGTGGGTGGACAGGGTCAGAAGGCGCGCGTACCGCGGAATCGTGTACGTGTTGCAGACCCTAGGCTGCCCCACCGGAACCGCGATAGAAGGAGAACCATGAACAAGTTTCGCGCATTCCAGATCGCTGAGGGCGACGGTGGGGTCAACGCTCGGTTGACTGATTTGACGCTCGATGACTTGTCCGAGGGAGACGTCGTCATCAAAGTGAGCCACTCGACGATCAACTACAAGGATGCCCTCGCTGCGACCGGAGCCGGTCGTATTCTCCGCAAGTTCCCGCTCGTCGGTGGGATCGACCTCGCCGGCACGGTGGTCAGCTCCAAGGTGGGCGCGTTCGCGGAGGGCGACGCGGTCCTCGTCAACGGCTGCGGCCTAAGCGAGACGCGCGATGGCGGCTACGCTGAATACGCTCGAGTTCCTGCCGACGCGGTGGTTCCTATCCCAAAAGGCCTGACCAAAGCAGAGACGATGCAGCTTGGAACGGCCGGCTTCACGGCGGCGCTTGCCATTCATCGGATGGAGCAGAACGCGCAGCGTCCAGAGAACGGCCCCGTCATCGTCACGGGCGCCACGGGTGGCGTTGGCAGCCTTGCCATCGACATGCTCGCAGGCCGCGGCTACGAAGTAGTTGCGCTGACGGGCAAGCCCGAGCAGGCGCCCTATTTGGAAAGCCTTGGCGCCCACCGTGTTTTGGTGCGCGGAGAGATCGACTTCGGCACGAGGCCGATGGAAAAGGCCCGATGGGCGGGGGCGATCGACAACCTCGGCGGCGAAGTGCTGACGTGGCTGACGCGGACGGTCGGCTATGGGGGCAACATCGCGAGCATCGGCCTCGCAGCGAGCCACGAGCTGAATACTACGGTGATGCCTTTCATCCTACGGGCTGTCTGTCTTTTGGGAATCAACTCGGTCGAGACACCGCGCGATCTCCGGCTCGCCGTTTGGAAGCGGATTGCCGGCGACCTCAGGCCACGACATCTCGACATTATTGGGGGCTCGACGATCGCTCTCGCCGACCTTCCCGGTGCGTTTCAAGATTTCATCGATGGCAAAGTGACTGGACGAACGCTGGTGAAAATCGGCTAACGGGCACTCCGAGACGCGCAAACTCGACTAGCACCCGAACGTTTTCGATACGCACTCAGAGCATCAAATTCACTGGTTCTGGCTTCATGTGCGCCTTCATCATCGTTGCGAAGTCGACTTTCCACGCACCGTCCATCTTCACGAGGGGCACCGTGGCGAAACCGCCGCCTTGCTCGAAGCGTACGCGCGCGCTGCTCTCGTCGACGCGTGCATCCGACGCTCCGCCCTCGGCGATCGTATGAAACATCTCCGTGCAGTGTGTCGCCGCGATGTAGTCGAGCATTTCGGCGGTCTCGGGCGTGGACAGACTCTTGGCTGCCTCGATGTTGCCAGCTGCCATCTCCTCGTAGAACGCTTCAGCCACGCTCGTCGGGGTGTTGCTGTTGCTACTCTCGGCGCAGCCCGCCGCCAGCACCACCGTTAGAATCGCGAGGGGCAACGTGTTGCGTGTACTCATCATGGGAGGTATCTGGTGACCATCGCATCCGGCGGCAACCCCTCAACCCCCTTCGGCCCCGAAACCAAGCGCGTGTCCTGGTCAGAGAAGAGGACAGCTTCCGCGACCGACCGTGCTTGGTGCGTTTCACCGAACCGCCGGCGTGCGTATCGGCACTGACTGACCGCGCGCCACCGTCAGCGAGAAGAGCGTCAACCGCCCAATCGCAGCATCTCGAGCATGACCCTCATCGCGTCCGCGGACTTGATGGACACCGACAGCAAGGCGCACGGCGAGTCCGTGTGCCACGTGTCGTCCCATTCGAACACTGCGTCGCAGGGATCGGGAGGCGGACACCAAAAATCCTCGGTCGGACCGGTAAAGAGCACTTCACTGAACTGCTCCCGGACCTGATTCGATTCAAGCGCTGTCAGCTCGCGGGGAGCTGCACTTTCTTCGATGATGAAGCAATCGAACCATTCCAGGTCAGGCAGGCATTCGTCTGTCGACGCGTCACCGAGCACGATGCGTCGGTACGAGAACTCGAGCATGCCATCTGCCCGTTCGTTGATTTCAGCCTCGAGGGTCCGCTCTCCTGCAGGGCAGCCAGGGCCGGCATTGTAGGCCGAGTAACGAAACGAGGCGAAGTCGCTGAAGTCCTCGACTTCCATACGCAGCAGGGGATCGCCACCGGTTCCGCCGCCACCGCTTCCGTCCCCACCCGAACCGCCGGTGAGGGTGCTTCCCCCATCACCACACCCCACTACCAAACACACACAAAAGAAAAGATAATGATTAGCCACAATGGCCTGACATTATCATCGCAGCGTCGTGCAGACCATCGTCGTCCAGAGTGACAGCTCTCATAGCCGATTGGGACCATTTTGAGAGCCCAACTGCGCCTTACCAAGCGTCATGTCGAGTTGCTTGCGGTGCGGTTGAGAAGGAATGGGGGAAGGGTGAGGCCATGCATCTCAGCGGGCACCGGTGGCACCGGCGGAAATTGCCGAGCCGTCGTCGACTATGGCTGGTCGGTCCGGCTCGAGACCGGTGAAGGCGAGTGTCCGGCGACCCAGCCAGTGTCTGGGGAGGCGTGTGATAGCGCCACGGTTCAGAGGGCTGCCCGCCGCACCTCCCCGCGGCCGGCACGTGCTGCAACGTCGACTTCGACTGCTACTTCTACGAGCCCTGCGATTTGAATCACCCCAGCGCCGGCCTCTACGAGTGCAATGGCGGCATCTGGTCTAGTGACGGTCACATCGACTGCGGACCCTGACGCCAACCACGGTGGGGTCGCTCTCTGAGTCTCCGTCCGTCCTTCGATGCGTGCATCAGGCCCGGGATAGACGCTAGACTGCATAGTCGATGCGATGGGGTCACATGCGAGCGGTCGGCTGGATCGGGCTGATCTTGATTGGAGCCGGCTGCGGCTCGAAGCAGTCTCAGGGGACGACCGCGGTCAGCAGCGGCGGCGCGGACCTGCGCGACGATCCGCCAGTCACCGAGGTGGCTTCCGACGAGGAGGTCGACCCGGAGCTCTGGGATCCCGAGCTACCCGTTGAAGACGAAAAGTCGCCAAGAAAAAGGCCGCCGCGTCGCGATATCAAGATGATGTCCTATGAAGAAGCGATGGCACTTCCGGTCGAGCTTGGCGATGCCAGCGCGGGGGGCGGTGAAGGGCAGCTCACCGGGGACGAGATCGCCCGCTTCATGGACGACCATCTCGACGAGATGTATGACGAGTGCATCAGAAAAGAGCTCCAACGCGGGAACGAGCTTGGCACCGTCACGATCGACCTCGCGATCCGCGGAAAAGACGGAATGGTCGTAGGCACGACGATCGAGCCCGGCCGTCACCGCTTCAAGAACTGCCTCGAGGACTATCTCGAGGACGTGCGCTTTCCTCCCTTCGCGTCCGCGCGAATGGGCGCCCGCTACCGTTTTCTCACCGACTGAGTGCGCGGCGCGTCGTCCTTCCAGACTTTCCTTCTGACGCCTACTCGCCCTCGGGCATCTTCGCCGGGTCGTCCAGCCCGAAGAGCTCCCGCGCTATCCACTCGCCCAAGACCCGCTTGAACAGGGCAGGCTGCACGTCTAGCGGCGGCCCCGTCATGGCGTCCTGAACGGCGTTCAGCCAGGCGTCTTTCGTTGCTTCGATTCGCGCGTCGCTCGCCAAAACCTGCTCTCGTACTACGGCCAGCGCCCGCCTAATCTGCGGGATTCGGCCTTGCATCACATACGCCGCGCGATGCACCTCGTCTGCGAGACCGCCCCGCGGCGAAAACGAGGGCGGCAAACTCGAAAGCGCCCCTAAGGCGCGTAGCGGAAGACGCCCCTAGAGCCAGTCACGTATAGTTCACGCGGGCCCACGGCGAAGATAGAGGGCTCGTCTGCGCCCATGTCGAAGGCATTGATCGAGGTCCACCGCTCTCCGTCGTAGTGGCTCAAACCGTTTCGGCCGATCCCGTAGAGGTTGTCCGAGGCCGTCCCGTGCAAGGCCTGCAAGTCGCCGCCGGGCTCCGGTCTCCACGACACGCCGTCGCTGAAGGTGACGGCGCCATCGTCGCGCAGTGCCACGATCTGCTCGCCGTCGAAGCCGGTCACCCCGAGGTAGTCGACGAGCCCCAATCCAAAGAGCTCCGACCAGGTGCTCCCGTCGTAGTAAAGCACTGTTTCGTGGTCGCCGACCGCGTACACATCGTCAGGTCCGGATGCCCATACGCCGACGAGTGTCTCCTCGGTGCCGCTGTCCATCGCCTGCCACACGGCACCGTCGAAATGCACGATCGACCCCCCCGAGCCGACCCCAAACACGTCGTTCTCCGAGGTACCGAACATGTCGAGGATATCAGCCGTATCGATGTCTGACCCATTTGCCAACTCGCCCCAGTGCTCGCCGTCGAAGAGGAAGAAGCCCTCATCCCCGGCCGCGAAGATGCGATCGCCGATTCCCCAGGCCGTCTGGATTTCTGGCAGACCAAGGCCGCCGAAATCCTCGCGCTCGACGCTGAAGCCGTCGTAGCGATGGGTCTCCCGACCGGCGAACAGCACGTTCTCGCGGTCGGAGGCCGCGATCTCGTAGACCGTGTCCGTGTACGGGAGGTGGGTTTCCCAAGACTCCCCGTCGAAGCGGTGAACGCCCGCGCCTGCGACAAACAGGCTGTCTGCCTCGAAGGCGAACAACGACGAGACGAAGCCCGGCGTCGGCGGCAGCGTGCTCCAGGCGCTGCCGGCAAAGCGTAGCGACACATCGAATCCGACCGCAAACACCTCGCCGCCTGGAGTGCCGTGCACGCTTCCCAGGTGCTTGTTCGTTCCGCTGTCCATCTCGGTGAGCGATTCGCCGTCGAAGTGCAGAACCATGCCGTCCAGGCCCACCGCGTAGGTGTCTTTCGGCCCCGCGCTCCAGACGTCGCGCAGGGTGGCGTCACCTGGAACCACGGCCTCCTGCCAACGTGTTCCGTCGAAGTACGCGAATCTTGAGCGATACGGAGGCTGTCCGTCGCGACCGATGAGAACGACGTGCTTCTCCCCGCTTCCTGTGATTGTCGTCCATCGCACGTCGGCGGGCAGGTCGGTCACGACTTCGCGCCATTTAAAACCATCGAAGTGCGTCAGCCCCGACCCAGTAACGCCGTACAGGTCGTCGGGCCCGCGCCCCCACAAGTCGTTGATGCTGCGCATCGCTTCGACGACGTTCCAGCTTTCGCCATCGTAGTGCGCCGTGCCTTGGCCGCCCATGCCTACGTACACATCGTCGGACGCAAGGCCGAAGATCCAGCTCATTTCGTAGAAGTCTTTCGGGCCCTGGAACTCGAAAGGGCGCCAACGAATGCCGTCGAAATGCGCCAGCATCCCCCAACCGGCCGCGAGAAAGATGTCGTCTTCAGCCGTGCCCCAGAGGTGAATCCCAAGGGTGCTGAAAGCGCCCAACATCAGAAGCTCCGGCTCCAGATCGGTCACAGGCACGAGCGCCGGCTCCGGGTCGGGCATCAGGTTGGGGTCATCTCCTGGGTTTGGATTCTCCGCGATGGGGTCGTCTGCGGGTCCACGCTCGCCGTCGATGGGAGCAGCCCCGCACCCCTGCCCGGTGGCGAGGAGGAGCACCGCCAAAACCAGTCCAAACGCCCGTCGTTCTTCTATCTTCATCCTCGTCTCCGCTTCTGCCCGACCGGGCTGTCACCTGGCCTACGCCGCGGACGACGACTTGGATTAAACTTCGGACCAGGAAGTGATCATCGGTCCATCTCCGCTTTCCAAGGTGGGGTCCGCCATCTACAAGGTGCGGAGCCGAATTCAGCTCGGTGAGTTCGATTCCAAGCCGATCATCGACGAGAGCTTCACGACACATCTCTCGGCGCACAAGAAGGGCATCCTCCTCCACGGTGTCGATTCGACCGCTGCGATCCGTCCTCATCTCGCCCTGCTTGACAGGATCCGACGCAGGCCTACGACCTCCCCATGCCAGCGCCCATTAGCTCGGACCTCGTTTGGAAAGAAATCGAGAAGCGCTCGTTCGCTGTCCTTTCCTACGTGAACCCCAAAAGCCAGGCGCGCTCTGCAGGCATCGTTTATGTCGTGATCGACCGGGTTCTGTACGTTCGGGTGGCGAAGGCTTCGTGGAAGGCGAAGCACATCCTGCTCAACCCCCACGTCGCGCTCAATGTGACGATTTCAAAACGCGTTCCGTTCATGCCCTGGATCAAGATCCCCGACGCGACGATCGCCTTCAGCGGCACTGCGCGCGTGCTCCCGATGAGCCAGCTCGATCAGAAGCTCCTCGAAACCCTCATGGGACGAATGATCGACGACCACGGGACCCTCGCCGAAAACAGCATGCTCGAAATTCGTCCAACCGGTCACTTTGTCACGTACGGCGTCGGCGTATCTCTCTTAGACATGCGCCACCCGCAAAAGGCGCGGGGTCGCGTGCCTGTCGGCTGAGTGGCCTCGAGGAGCCCGCAGGGCGGACAGGGATTTTGCTACAGGTCCTCCACTCGAACTAGCCTGTATGTTTGCCAGGGTGCTTGCCTTGGCAGCTTTCGGAAACAGGGAACGAGTCTTGCTTTTGAAAACACGTCTTGCGATGGTCTTTGTTGTCGCATCGTGCGCTTCGCCACAGCGCGGGCCGACCACGGTCGAGGATCGGAGACCGCGCGGTGCGGCCACGGATTCAACCGAGCAGCTGTCCGAGGGAATGGTCCGGTTTTCTACGTCGGTGATCCAGGCGTTGAACGACGACGCGAGGAAGCCGCCTGCGAGCAACAGCTATAGTCACCAGAGATTGCTAGGCCCAACGAAGCGCTTGGGTGAGCCGCAGGTTCAACTGGAGTCCACCGATGCACACTCTGCACTCGCGTCGACCGACTGCTCCGGCTGGCTCAGCTTCGTGCTCAACACGGTCTCGCCCCTCCATGCAGCCGTGCTTCATTCGCAGCAGCGCCTCGATGCGCACAACCGCGTCTACTCGGAGGACTTTGCGCTGCGGGAAAGCCGGCGACCCTGGCCGCGAGCGTTCGTGGTAACGCAGTACCTCCGCAGTGACCATGTCAGGGAGACCGGCTTCGACCCGGTGACGAACTTCGAGGACTTGCAGCCAGGCGACGTCGGTGCCTACGCGATGGGACGCTACGCCAAGCCGTCCGATGAGAGCCGTCCCAAGCCTAGAGATACGGGACACGTCTTCGTCGTGGTGGGCTCGCCCACCGTGGTCGATCCCAAGACCAAGGGCTACGGCGGCCGCGGAACGTTGCAGAAAGAGGCGGCGAAAGTCATCGCCGTACCGATCGTCGACTCGAGCGCGACCATTCACTTCGAGCCGGATTCGAGAAAGAACGAGGACGGGCGCTACTCCTTGCCGAAGTTCCGTCCTCATTCTCGCGCGAGGGCGGGCGGCGTCGGTACCGGCACCGTTTGGTTCGCTCTCAGCAAAGAGGGGCACGTCCTTCAGCGACGCCTCGGCCCCCACCAGAAATATCGCCCGGTGCTGGCGCGTGCTGCGCGCCTGCGCGGGCGAATCTATTTGGATGAGGCAATTCTAGATGGCGGAAGCGCTCTTCTCGTGCGCGTGTTCGACAACTCTCCTTCTGAGTTCGATGGTGCCCCCTACGGGGATGCGCCGGTCCATCTCACCGGACCGGGCGGTCTCCGACTCGCCGGAGGTCGGCTCGTTTTGAAAGGCCAGAACGATTTCTCTGGGGGCGTGGTCGTGCAGTCCGCCGACTTGATTGCAGCGTCGCCAACCGCGCTCGGCCTCGGCGACGTCGTGGTCCGCGGTGGGTCGATGACGCTCCAAAAACCAGCGATCGCGGACTCCGCCACGCTCAGTGTTTCGGAAGGTCTACCCGATGGGACGATTCGTCTCGATTTCAGAGGCCGCAACGTCCTACGCGCCCTTCAAATCGGGGACTCGACGCACCGCTGTGGGACCTGGGGAGGACCCGAATCGGGCGCCATGTTCGTCGATCGGGTGTTCTCGGGGCCAGGTGTCCTCGAGCTTCGTGCCAATCCCCTCGTGGCGTGTTCGCCGGCTTCCGACGATTCCCTTGGACGACGCTCGAACAGGCGTTCGGCGTCGAAGCTACACGCCAGCAGCCGCTGAGCGCACCGTCGTCGAGCCGTTCATGCTCATGCTTCGGTCGTCATCACGTCGGCAGGGCCACCACGGCGGCAGCGATCACGATCAATCCCATGAGGCCCCAGATGACGAGAAGAGTGTAACCCAGCTTTAGGCTCACCGGGCTGCCGACCCGGAACCCTCGGCGTTGCATCGTTGCTCGCGTGGATATCGCTCGTCCCGCGAAGTAGACGTACATGCCGCCCCCGACGAGGCCGAAGAACGCCCACGCGGGATTGTCGATGATGAGCAGTACCCCGGCGACGACCAACGTCCATAGCGTGAAGAAGTCCCACGCGGCTTCCCCGCGAATGTCGGCCCAATACGTGGGCTCGACGTCGGCTTCCGCTTCCGAGAGGCTCAGCCTCACACCGGTTGCCGGCGCGAGCAACACGACCGCCTGCCCTCCCCAACACAGCAGCGACAGGGCCGTGACCACGATTCCCCAGAAGACCTGCACAATAGTCACTCCTTTCCTACTGACGCAAAGTCTAGTGGTGGCGGACGGACGGCAAGACGGCAAGGCTAGCGATGGCCACGCCGAGTGGGCCGCCAATCGGCTCGCCCGCAATCGGCAGCGTCCAGTTCCTGTTCGAAACGACGAAGAGGAGCATGCCCGCTACCTTGCTGTGCTGCACCCCCCGACCCGATTGGGCAGCCGATGGCTAGGATTTTAGAGAAAGGGGACACGCTCCACCTCCACGAGCTCCCTGATTTCAAGCACTTGAAGGGCACACCGCGAAAACCCGTTTTCTTGCGCGCTCGCAATCGTGCGGAACGTGCATTCGGGTTGCCATTCCTGCCCTCGGCTTCGAACGCCCAAGCCCTTTTTTTGATCTGGAACGCGGCCAGCGGTTAGCGTCCCGCCGTCAAGGAGACTACGAATGTTGAATCCAAAAAAAGTTATACCGGCACTGGCAGCAAGCGTGCTTGCAATCGCAGGATGTTCATCGAGTGATGGCAACACAGGCGGCACGAGCGGTTCAGGCGGATCTGCCGGCACCGGGGGGTCAGCGGGCACTGGCGGAACCGCCGGAATGGGCGGCGGTCCGACCGACGGGCTTGCCAACGCGCTGAACGCCTTTTGCATGAAGCTCGTGGAGTGCTTCCCCAACGACTACAACAACGCGGAGGAGTGCACAGCCGCCATCAGTCAATACTACGAACTCGACGGCGCAGTCACACCCGAGTGCGACATGGCTGCCATCAGCTATTTCGACTGTGGGACAGCATTGAGCTGCGCAGAACTCGAGGCTGAGTCGAACAGCTGCGACGACGAGGCCACTGCCGCCGAGCAAGCCTGCGGGGTCTGATACGCCCTGGGCCCGGGAGTTAGGTGCTGGGTCCGGAGGGCTCGTCTCCCTCACCCGGGCAGTAGGTGCTGGGCTCCGACGAAGGGTTCCGTCCCCTCCACCCGGGCAGTACGTGCTGGGCTCTGAAGGCTCGTCTCCCCCACCGGGGCAGTAAGCGGATGCCTCTGCGCTTCCGACGGCCGCGAATGCGAACACGGCGACGAGGGCGAGGGCGCGAATCAATGTCGTTGCGAGCATGAACTGAAAGTTAGAGCCCTACCTCGGGGTGCACAAGCCCCTGGACCCGGCCCACAAACGACCGACCAACGAGCCGACCCAGGTTGACGTCTCACCGCCCCCCGCCGGCGGCCGACATCCAGGAATTCGTCGAAGAAATTGGCAAAATCTCGTCTCGACGCCAACCCGGCTGCGGTCGCTCGAGCTACTCGCTCGTTTCTTCGGCAGGCGCTTCCTCGGCAGGCGGCTCCTCGGCAACGGCCTCATCGGCGGCACCCGCCGCGCCATCCGCGGCGCTTGCTTCTGGCGCCGGCTCGGGCTCCTTCGGCTTGGGAACGGGTGCCTTGATCAGCTTCTCGGCGAGCAGGATCTTCACCTTCTCGTCCCCGTGGAGCCAGTTGCGCTTGGCGTCGCGAACCGCGTAACGGCCCGAGCGTTTCTTGACGATCTCGTACTCTTCGGTTTTCTTCACGCTCTCCATGGGCCCTCGCGTACCTCAATGTGGCGCGGAAGACAAACCCACGAGGACAAGACGCCCAGCAAGGAGAAACCCGACCCAGGTTGACGTCCGGCCGCCAACTAAAGGTCCGTGGGAATGCGTGAGAGCTCGTCGACCCGAGCGGCGGCGGCGGCGAGCAGTTCAGCTTCGTCTGCGTTGCTCTGTGTTGGGCCGACGTGAAGCACAAAGGCATCGGCTCCCATGTATCCGTACACAGGCACACTGCCTCGATACAGTCCGAAGAATCGGTCGTCGTAGCCCTCGATCGCCCGCAGGGCAAAGCTCGTGATGACCTGCTGTCGCACACGCCCCACTTGGTCCGCCGTGAGATCTGGGTGATCGTACTTGGAGACTTGAATGAAGCGGCCTGCCTCATTCACGTCGACACCACCCGGCGTGAAGAAGTGGTTCTCGACCGTGTTCACCTCCGTCTTTTCGACGTGCCTATACTCATCGCCCATGAAGACGATCGGATCGTAGCTCTGGCCAAAGAGCATCTCGTACGCGACGAACCCGACCGCGATCGTCGCAGCCACTCCTAGCAAGATCTTGTTCCTGTCCATCGGCCCACTCTATGGAAGTCTGCCAAGGGAGGGAAGTTAGGGGGGTCGACACCCGAAGCCCAACGAAGGCAGCCTATGGCGTGTCGCAATTCATGCTTGCGTAGCTTTGGTCCCCAGCTCGTGCTCGCCTTCGAATGACCGCTGGGCGACGTACTTTTGGAGGCTCTTCATCATGGCGTTCAGCTGCCATTGCATGACCGGCCTGAAGATCGGCAAGAGCACTTTGCCCGCGCCGGTGGGGATCAATGCAACGGTCCACTGAAGCTTGCACCTGCCGTCGCCCAGGTCGGTCACGTCGTAGTTCTCGGCGAACGCCCCGAGCGGCATGTTTCCCCGCTCGAAATAGAAGGCCATATGCTTCCCGTGCTCCCACTCGAAAAACACCTCATCGGCAACCCGGCCGCCGGGGAGGGTGACCGTGCGGGTCGCACCGGGCCCGAAGGGCTTGGCTGAGGTCCACTCGACCTTCTTCAACGCGTCTGCCCAAACGGTCCAGGCGTGGGCATCCTCGAAGATTGTGAAAAGCTGATCGGGGCTGCACCCAAGCTCGACCTCGACCGTAAATGAGAACCGCGCCGTCTCGAAGAACGAGCGGTCCACGGGCTGGTAAGTCTGCATGCCGGCCATGGGAAAACGATGGGCCGGGCGCCGCTTCGGTGCAAGAGCCCATCGCCCGAGCGGCGCGAGGTCTACTCGCGGAAAAAGGCCGCGAAAACCAGGCAGGGTCGAGCCGACTGCTCCGCATTGGGCGGGTTGGGCTCGAAGCTATATGCTTTAGGCGTGGACGAGACGCAGGGTGAGCCGGCTCCGGAGTACATCACGATCGACCATCCGTGGTTCGCGAATGACACCATCCCGATCTACCGATGGACTTTTCCTTCAGAAGCCACGGACGAAGAGCTCCGCACGTCTTTTAGAGAGCGCGAAGCGTTGGCGGCTCGCGTTTGCTACCCCATGGCCTGGGTCATCGACCTTTCCAACATCACCAAGGCGCCAGCCACGCAGCGCAAAGCCTTGGCCGCGCACCTCGAGCGATTCGGACAGCTCAGCGCCCGGTGGTATGCGGGCGCCGCGGTGATTGTCCCAAGCCCGTGGCTCCGCGGAATCGCCACGGCGGTCACGTGGCTCTGGCCGCCAAAGTTCCCCTACGAGCTTTTCTCAGAGCCTCTCGACGCAGAACACTGGGCAAAGAAGCAACTCGCCACAAAGCTCGCTCAGCTCGGGTAGCGCGCATCCGCCCAATCCTTGATATGAGCTCTCAGAAATGAATTGGTACCGGATCAAGACCGCATTCGTCGGGCTCAAGCGTTTGGCGGAGCTGACGGATGAAGACAAGCAAGCATGCATCGATGCCTACAAATTCTTTCAAAGAATGCAGGCCGGCGAGGAAACCGCGACCGAAGATGAAACGAAAGCCGTCGCGGACTACTACAAGGTCCTGAACAACCTGCTCTCGGTGTTCGACCTGGAGAAGCTCTACATCCCGCCGCAGCTAGACGAATCGCAGGGCTTGTACGGGAATCAACTCCTGTGCGAGCAGGATGTATTGAAGGAGCTCGACTTAAAACGCCCCAAAGAATCGCATCTATTGGACATGGGCTGCGGGAGGGGGAGGGTCTCGCACCACTTCGCCACGCTCACGGGTGGTCAAGTGTCCGGGTACAACATCGACCCCAATCAGATCGAGAATGCGATCGACTGGGCGGCCGAATGCGGAATGAGCGATCGGCTTCACTTCAAGGTGGGCAACCATCACGAGCCGCTCGAGTACGACTCCGGAAGCTTCGATGGATGCTTTTCCTTCCAAGCGGTTTGGCCGTTCTTCAAGAAAGAAGAACTGGATGCCCATGCGGCAGAGATGTTCCGTGTGTTGAAGCCGGGAGCACGATACGCATGTTCGGAGTATTTGTTGACGCCGCATTTCGACTGGAACAACGAAGAGCACGTAAGCTTGCATAGGGCTTTTCTGCCAACGCTCGCGGCCACTCAGTCGATGTATCCAGCCGACGTTTGCGCCGCCTTGCAAAGGGCGGGGTTTACCGTCGTTCTTTCGGCTCCTTCGAAAAGCGCGGCCTGGCCGATTTGCGAGCAAAAGCGAGATTTGATTCTCGGCGGGCGAAAGGTCATTCGAGCGCTTGAAGCCATTCGCGTTTTGCCCGCCTGGGTCGAAGAGTCACTCGACCTTCTGCAAAGCGGCGGCCAAGCATGGACCGATGCGGAGAAGGCCAAAATCGCAGACTTGAACTGGAGAATCGTCGCCGAGAAACCGTCGAGCTCGCCGCGGTAAGTGCGCCCAGCCGGCTCGAGCCCCAAGGGACGCTTGGCGCTGGTCACCCGGCCTGCCCATGGCGTAGAGTCACCCCAAGATGGCTACACAAATTTCGGGCGATGCGCTGCAACTGCGATCGATGATCAAACAGGACGGCACGCTCGAGCTGTCGCTCGTGACGATGCCCATCCCGCAACCCAAAGCCGATGAGGTGCTGGTCCGTGTCGAAGCGTCGCCGATCAATCCGTCGGATCTCGGACTGCTGTTCGGTGCCGCGGACCCTGCGACCATGCGCTCATCGGGCAGTGCGGATCGTCCGATCGTGACCGCAAGTGTTCCCGACAAGCTCATGCGTGCAATGGCAGCGCGCGTCGATAAGTCGCTCCCGGTTGGCAACGAAGGCGCCGGGATCGTGGTCGCGGCAGGTGCCGACGCCTCCGCGCAGGCGTTGGTCGGCAAAACTGTCGGGATCATCGGCGGAGCCATGTACTCGCAGTACCGCTGCGTTCCGGCCAACCAGGCACTTCCTCTGCCCGACGGCACCACCCCGGCCGATGCCGCGTCTTGGTTCGTCAATCCTCTGACCTCGCTCGGCATGGTCGAAACGATGCGCCTCGAGGGTCACAAGGCTCTCGTGCACACCGCCGCGGCGTCCAATCTCGGCCAGATGCTGCAGAAGCTCTGCCTCGCGGACGACGTGCCGCTGGTCAACATCGTGCGCAAAGCGGAGCAGGTCGAGCTGCTCCGGGGCATGGGCGCCACCCATGTCTGCAACTCGAGCGAACCGTCGTTCATGAAAGACCTGACCGACGCGCTGGTCACCACCGGTGCGACACTGGCGTTCGACGCCATCGGCGGGGGCACACTCGCCGGGCAGATCCTCACCTGCATGGAAGCGGCCGCGGGCGCGAGCGGAGCCCCGTACAGCCCCTACGGCACGACCACACACAAGCAGGTGTACATTTACGGCGGACTCGATCGCAGCCCGATCGTCCTCAACCGAACGTTTGGTATGTACTGGGGCGTTGGCGGCTGGTTGCTGTTTCCGTTTCTCCAGAAGATCGGGCCCAAGGCCGCTCGGAAGCTACAGGAACGCGTCGCTGCGGAAATCAAGACGACTTTTGCGAGCAGATACACGCGAGAGGTGTCGCTCGCCGAAGCCCTGACCCTCGAGGCGATCTCGGTGTACGGCAAGCAGGCGACGGGCGAGAAATATTTGATCAACCCAAATAAGGGGCTCGCCTAAGTCACCTTCACCGTCACGCGACCATGTGGTCTTCGAAGGCGGCGAGGCCCGCCTTCGCGCCCTCACCGATCGCTACCACGATCTGTTTATAAGGGACGTTGGTGACGTCACCGGCCGCATAAATCCCGGGTTGGGACGTTCGGCATTTATCGTCCACTAAGATCTCGCCGTACTGGTTGGTCTTCACGATGTCCGACAGGAAACCGCTGTTCGGCACCAGGCCGATTTGCACGAAGACACCCGCCAGCTTCAACTCCTGGGTCCTGCGCGAGCCCCGGTCCTCGTACTCCAAGGCGACAACCTTTTCGCCGTCGCCGAGCACTCGAAGCGTGCACGCGTTCTTGATGACCCTCGTGTTCGGAAGGGAGTCGAGCTTGGCCTGCAGCACGGCATCGGCCTTGAGCTCGGGCATGAACTCTAAAACCGTCACCGACTTCGCGATTCCCGCCAAATCAATTGCCGCCTCGACCCCAGAGTTCCCACCGCCCACGACAGCAATGTCCTTGCCCTTGTAGTAGGGTCCGTCGCAGTGGGGGCAGAACGCAACGCCCCGGCCCAGGTACTCCTTCTCACCTTCAACCCCGAGCTCGCGCCAGTTTGCGCCGGTCGCGATGATGAGGGAACCCGTCGTCAAGGTCTCTCCGCTGTCCAATGAAAGGCGGACGGGCTCTCCCGGTTCGACCTGGGCCACCCTTCGGTGCTCGACCACCTCGATGTCGTACTGACTCAAGTGCTCACCGAGGTTAGCCGTCAGCTTGGGTCCTTCCGTGTAGGGAACGGAAATTAGATTCTCGATTCCCTTCGTGTCTTGAAGCTGGCCGCCCAGGCGGTCGCTAATCACCACCGTCTTGAATCCCTTGCGCGCAGTGTAGATCGCGGAGGCCGCGCCCGCCGGGCCGCCCCCGATGACCGCCACGTCGTAGTGACCGAGGTCCGTCGTCCGAGCGCTGCCGGCAACCTCGACGACACCGAGCTCCTGCTCGAGCTTTGAGAGCAGCTCGCCCAGGTTCGACTTGCCCGAGTGGACGAGCTTGCCGTCGTGGATGACGGCCGGGACGCCCTGGATTTTCAGCGCCGCAACGTCTTCGGGTGCAAACTCGCCGTCCACCATCTCGTGCTCGAAATCCTCGTGAAGCGTCGCCATCAGGTTCAGCGCCTGAACGACGTCGGGGCAGTTCTCGCAGGAAAGCGAAATGAACGTTCGGAGTCGAACGGGTCCCCGCAGCCGTCGAATGCGATCGATCAGCGCAGCATCGGGGAGCTTTCCCTTCCGATCGGCGTGAAGAATCGCAAGAATCAACGAGCTGAACTCGTGTCCGCCCGGAATCCCAGTGAATCGAGCACCCGTCTGCTGGCCGCCATGCTCCAACCACAATCGCGGTATCTCCGACGCCTCGCCGCCTTCGCGCACGATGACGTGGGGGCTCGCCTCAGCGAGCGCCTCGAGCATCGCCACGAGCTCCCCTTGCTTCGGGTGAGTGCTCGGCCGGTACAGCAGGTTGACCGGATTCTCGAGCTTGGCGAAAACTTCTCTGAGTTGAGCAGCAAGGTTGGTGTCGATCACGGTGTTGTTCCTCAGATCTTTCCTACGAGGTCCAGACCCGGCTTGAGCGTCTCTGCGCCAGGCTTCCACTTCGCGGGGCAGACTTCGTCGGGGTGCTTGGCGATGAACTGGGCCGCCTGCACTTTGCGCAGCAGTTCCTCGGCGTTTCGTCCGATGCCGTTGTCGTGCACCTCCGCGACCTTCACGCGTCCCTCCGGGTCGATCACGAAGGTGCCGCGATACGCCAGTCCTTCGTCTTCGATGTAGACCCCGAACGCGCGCGCCAGTGCGCCGGTCGGGTCCGCCAGCATGGGGTACTGGATCTTGCGAATCGTATCGGACGAGTCGTGCCAGGCTTTGTGTGTGAAGTGGGTGTCGGTGCTTACCGAATAGACCTCGACGCCCATTTCCTTGAACTCGGCGTAGCGGTCGGCCATGTCGCCGAGCTCGGTTGGGCACACGAATGTGAAGTCGGCGGGGTAGAAGAACAGGATCGACCACTTCCCTTTGAGGTCCTCGTCGCTGACGCTGATGAAGTCGTCGTTGTGGTAGGCCTGTGCCTTGAATTTGGGGAGCGTGGAGTTGATGAGTGTTTCCATTGAAATCTTTCGCCTTTCCGCGCCGGACTCGGCGCTTCGTCTCTTGCTAGAGACAATGTAGAGCCGCATTTCGTTAGGCAAAATAGATACAGACAAACACTCGATAGCTATTGACTATCGGAACTAGCCCCTAGCGTTCGACGCGGACAGCCAGGATTTCCCCTTCCGCCGGCTCGCGCTCGAAGCAACGCGGCATATTGCGCACGATCAGCTCGACCAGCGCGTCGCGCGTTCGCGTTTTCCAAGCCCCCCGATGGTGCACCAGGCTGACCTCGCGGGTCGGCACCCGGTCACCAAACGGCCGGACGGCGCGCGCGCGCGCTGTGCGACCCAGCGTTCGGGCGTAGGTTTCCGGAAACAGGGTACAGCCGCCCGACGCATCGATCAGGTGCCGCAGGGTCTCGAAGCTTCCGCCCGCGAAGCTCACCGACCCCAGCAGTGAGGCTCCGGCGATCCCACACAAATTGATCACCTGCGCCCGAAAGCAATGGCCGTCCTCGAGCAGCCACAGCTTTCCCGAATCGATGTCCGAAACCTCGACCGCTTCCTTTGCGAGAAGAGGCTCATCGGGATGCGCATAGAGATAGAAGGGGTCGTAAAAGAGCACGTGCTCTTCCAGCGATGCCTCGCCTAGGGGCGTCGCCAAAATCCCCGCGTCCATCCGGCCCGCGGAGAGCTCCAGCAGTATGTCGTCGGTGGGTCGCTCGAGGATCGACAGCTCTACGGCTGGGAACGTAGCCGCGAACTCCCCCAAGAACCACGGCAAAACGTACGGCGCTAGCGTGGGAATGATCCCGAGCGAAAAGGGGCCAGCAGGCTCTGCCGAGGTTCCACCAGCGGCATCGAGCAGCTCGTCGTGCGCGCTGACGACCGCGCGCGCGAGATCTATCAGCTTCCGGCCCTGGTCCGTCAGCGCGATCGGTTTAGACTGCCGATCGAAGAGGATGACTCCGAGCTCCGCCTCGACCTTCTGAACTTGGCTACTCAGCGTAGGCTGGGAAACCCCAAGCTCGGCGGCGGCCCGCCCGAAGTGACCATTCTTGTGGACCGCGAGAACGTACTCGAGCTGGGTGATCGACGGCATGGCAGACCGGGTAGGCTACCAGGAAATCGACAATCCGGGTCGGGTTCAACAACACGACCCGGGTTGACCACGAAGCCCAATCCCCCTACCACTCGCGCAGAGAGGGCCGTTGACCGACCGCACCAAAGGGCTTTTCGCCAACTACGATCGCGCTGGCTTTTTCTGCGAGATGTTCGGCGGAAGCAAGGACCCAGCCTCGCACTCCGACGCGATCCGCGATCGCATGCGAAACATAAAGGTATCGACGCTTCAGCGGCGTTCCCAGTCGAGTGACCGCGAGCTCTACAACCTCGGCATCACGTTCACCGTCTACAGCGACCGCGACGCGATCGACCGGGTGCTTCCCTTCGACGTCATCCCTCGGGTCCTCTCGCGCGAGGATTGGTCGCACATCGAGCGCGGCTGCATTCAACGCGTCGCAGCGCTCAATCGGTTCCTCCACGACGTCTATCACGAGCAACACATCTTGAACGACGGCACGGTGCCCGCGGAGCTCGTCGTTCGCAACAGCAACTTCCGCCCCGAAATGAAGGGGCTCGACCTTCCGCACGGCACCTACGTCAGCATCTGCGGCATCGACCTGGTGCGCGACGGCCAGGGCGTATTTCGAGTGCTCGAAGACAATGCGCGAACGCCTTCCGGAGTTTCGTACGTCGTCGAGAACCGGCACTTGATGATGCGTGCCTTTCCGGACCTCACGGGCAACGTCGGGCTTCGGCAGGTCTCCAGTTACGGCATGCATCTGCAGTCGGCCCTCACCGAGATCGCCCCACCGAGCGCAGCCAATCCCAACGTCGTCCTGATGTCGCCCGGCGTCTTCAACTCCGCCTACTTCGAGCACGTGTTTCTGGCGCGCGAGATGGGCGTTCCGCTCGTCGAGGGGCGGGACCTGGTGGTCGAGGACGACCGCGTCTTCATGAAAACGACCGGCGGGCTTCGTCAGGTCGACGTCATCTACCGCCGGGTCGACGACGCCTTCCTCGATCCCGAGCAGTTCAATCCAAAAAGCATGCTCGGAGTGCGCGGCCTCTTTCGTGCCTACCGGGCAGGTCACGTGTCGCTTGCCAATGCGGTGGGCACCGGTGTTGCCGACGACAAGGCGGTCTATGCCTACATGCCGCGCATTGTCCGCTACTACCTCGACGAAGAGCCCATACTACAAAACGTCGACACGCACCTGTGCCGCGAGCCCGAGGGCCTCGCGTACACGCTTGCGCATCTCGACGAGCTCGTGGTGAAGCCAGTCGGGGAGTCGGGCGGTTACGGCGTCGTCGTCGGGCCGAAATCCACGCGCGCCGAGCTCGACGAATGCCGCGCGCGGGTCGAGAAGGACCCGGCGAACTACATCAGTCAGCCCGTGATCGACCTCTCGGTCTGTCCGACCCTGATCGACGGCGCGATCGAACCGCGGCACGTCGACCTGCGCCCCTACATCGTCACCGGCAAGGAGAGCTGGGTTCTGCCGGGCGGCCTCACGCGCGTCGCGCTCCGCAAGGGCTCTTTGGTCGTCAACTCTTCGCAAGGCGGCGGCACGAAGGATACCTGGGTCCTTGAGTAGTCTCCTCGCAAGATTTGCTGAGAACAGCCACTGGATGGCGCGCTACATGGAGCGCGCCGAGAACCTGGCGCGCATCCTCGACGTCAACGAAACCTTTGCGCGCGACGAGCAAGGCGCCAACGACTGGCTTCCCATCCTCAAGCTCCATCGCGACGAAGAGGCCTTCTTCGAGCGCTACAAAAAAGCTACATCCGAAAACGTCGTTCGTTTCTACATCCTCGATTCGGAAAACCCAAACTCGATCATCTACTCCGTGAAGGCGGCTCGCGAGAATGCCCGAAGTATCCGTCACCTGATCAGTCTCGAGACCTGGCTGCAGCTCAACGTGTTCTACAACTGGGTCGCTTCGTTGACGGCTCGAAACCTACGCCTGTCCGAGCTCTCGCGGCTCTGCGGGCGCATCAAAGAAGGCGTCCAGCTCTACTCCGGCATCGTCACGGGCACGCTCTACCGGGACCAGGTCTGGTCCTTCCATCGACTCGGCGTGTTCACCGAGCTCGCCGATCAGATCACACGCCTCGTCGATATCAAGTACCACGCGCTCCTGCCCCAGTGGCAAGACGTGGGCTCGCCGGTCGACATCGCCCAGTGGAATGCCTTGCTCCGCTCGGTATCGGCCTATCACGGCTACCGGCGCGTGTTTCCGACACGGATGACGCCTACGACCGTGGCCGGCTTCATCCTCTTGAGCCCGCGGTTCCCGCGCTCCCTCACGCACTGTGTGAGCAACATCGAGAGCACGCTCGACGAGCTGCTCAGGAACGAAGACCTCAAAGACATCTCGTTTCCCCGCGATCCGCTCGAAACGCTCAAGGAGCTGACGTCGCGCTCCCCCGAGGACGTCATCACTGCCGGGCTTCACGAGTACCTCGACGAGGTCCAGGTCGCGCTCCTCGACTTCGGCGGCCGCTTGGCCACCACCTTCTTTTACGCCGATTAGCCTGGCTGGCGCTCGCATCCGATGGGCTCTAAAACGCCCTGATGGTGCCGGCCCGGACAGTCACGCTTGCGGTTCTTGTGACCTGTCTTCCACTGACTTCTTCGCAAACCGCGACATCACAGGAAACCGACACCAACGCTCGGGGCGACTCCTCCGCGCTCATGCGTCTGGCAGGCGCCTATCGGTATGCGGGCACGCCCGCCGAGGACCACGCCAAAATCGAAACTTCCATTCAATCCGCCATCAGCAGCCTCGGTTGGCTCGGCCGGCGCGTAGCCGCAAGCAGGCTCGCAAATCACAAGGATCTTCCACAGCGAATCGTCATCGCACCCAGGGGAGACGATGTTTCGATCACCATGGGCAAGTACGACGCCGTAGCACCGCGTGACGGCTCGCCGAGAGAGCTCGTGGCTCCCAACGGCCGCGACGCAAAGCTCTCCTACCGCGTCACCTCAGAGGAGATTCTCCAGTTCTTCGTCTTCGAGCACGCAAAGCGAAAATCGACGTACAGCATCGATGCCAAGGGCAGGCTCGTGATGTCGGTCTTCATGACGAGCGAAAAGCTCGCTTCCCCAATCGTCTACGACCTGGTCTACGAAAAAGACGAGTCCTGAAGGAAATGAACAATCGCTGGAATCGGTTCGTGTATCGGCTCTGGGCCCCGATCTACGACGCGCTGCTCGAGCGGCTCTTCCGCCAGGGGCGACGCAGGGCCATGGAGCGGCTCGATTTGCAGGCAGGCGAACGCGTGTGCCTCGTCGGCGTCGGGACCGGCGCGGACCTGCTCTACCTTCCGGAAGGAGTGACCGGCATCGGAGTGGACTTGAGCGAAGCCATGCTCGCGCAGGCACAAGACAAGCTTCCGATTGCCGGATGCGAGATCGAGCTCCGGATCGGCGATGCACAGGCGCTTCCGCTCGACGACGACAGCTTCGACGCGGTGATTCTAAATCTCATCCTCAGCGTCGTTCCCGACCCCGCGCTCTGCATGTCGGAGGCGCTTCGAATTTTGCGACCGGCTGGGCGGATCGTAGTCTTCGACAAGTTTCTGCCGGACGGCACCGAGCCCAACTGGGGAAGAAGGCTCTCGAACCTCCTCTCGACGCGCCTCGGCACCGACCTCAACCGACGTCTCGGCGACATCCTTTCCGGGCTGCCCTGCAAAGTCATGCACGACGAGCCGAGCATTCTCGCTGGGATGTACCGAGTGGTGCTGCTCGGCCCCCGAACGAAGCCCGTCTAACCATCGTGCAAGCCGCGCTGGCAGTCCACGCAAAACGGCGCCTCGGGCTTGGCGGACAGTCGACGGAACCCAATCGGCTCCTCGCATTTACGGCACACGCCGTACTCGTGGCGCTCGAACGCGGACAGCGCGCGCTTGCATTGCCCGAGTCGAAGCTGGGCCTTTTCGCGCGTCGCCTTCGCCATGGCTTGCTGCTGCATCGCGTCCATCCGCGACAGCCGCCCGACCGAGCTCTGGTCGAGCGCGACGGGTGCAGCCGAGCTTGCGCTGGCCCGTAAGCCGCTCTCGAGCTCGGCAATCAGTGCGAGAAGCCGTAGCCGCAACTCCTCGGCCTCCTCTTTCGTCAACTCCTCCATCTTTACCGCCTGGGCGTTCATACCATGCGACGAATCCCGAGCCGCTGCCGGTGCAGCCATCGAATTGGGGCCCGTAGCTGAGCGCTGGCATCAGGCCCACGAAAGTGCCGCTTAACGTGGCGGGAATCATGGGATAGAAGGAAAACGTGATCGGGGGCGTGGGGATACGCGCGTCGATGAACGACGAGCAGAACGCTCGAAAGGAGACAGGTTGCCATGCAGGAATTGACAAATAGGCTCACCGAGGTGCTCGGTCCGGCTGGGTCCAGTGCCCTAGGCCACGCCTTGCTCGGGCTCGCGATACTCCTCGTCGGCCTCTTCATCGTGAAGCTGGTCGCCGACATTCTGAAGAGGGTGCTCACGAAGATTCCCGCGCTGCATCGAACACGGGACGACGGCGGTGTCACCGATTTCGTTTCGCCAATCGTGTCGCTCGTCAAAGCGGTGCTCACTATCTTCGTTCTCATCGCGGTGCTGGAGCACTTCGGGCTTATGAACGTCCTCGACCCTCTCAAGTCGATGGCGAGCAAGTTCGCAGATGCGGTGCCCAACATCATCGGCGCAGGCGTGATAGCCTACGCGGGCTGGATCATCGCGAAAGTCCTCGCCCAGTTGGCAGGCGTAGCGTTGGAAAAAGTAGACCAGCGGGTGGCGAAGCGTACGGGAAACGACGAGATCAGCATCGCCAAGTTTGGTCGGGCCCTGGTCTTCGCGGTCATCTTGCTTCCGATCATCGTATCCGCACTCGGCGTGCTGGACATCCCTGCCATCTCGGTCCCCGCGTCGACCATGATCGAAAAGCTCATGGCCGCCGTACCCAACATCGTCGGCGCGGCCATCATTCTCTTGGTCGTGTATGTGGCTGCCAAGTTCGTGATTTTCGTCCTCAATGGGCTGCTCGAGGGCATGAAGTTCGACGAGTTGCCCGCGAAGCTCGGCATCGAGGGCTTGTTCACGAAGTCGTTCACGGCGACACGGCTGGTCGACATCGCCATCATGTTCTTCTCCATGTTGGCTGCCGCCGCCGCAGCGGTGACCGTGTTGCAAATCGACGTCATCTCGGAGGTATTCGCCAGCGTGCTGGAGTTTGGTGCCGGTCTGCTCGTCGGCGGCATCATCCTGATCATCGGCAACTTCCTCGGCACCTTGGCCTACGAGAAGCTGACAAAGCACGGGAGCCCCGGGCTCGCCAACATCGCCCGAATCGCGATCCTCGGCTTGGTGCTCGCGATGGGCTTGAAGGCCATGGGGCTAGCCGACAACATCGTGAGCATGGCGTTTGGTTTCACCCTGGGAAGCGTTGCCGTTGCGGCAGCGCTCGCGTTTGGGCTCGGCGGTCGTGATGCTGCCAAGTCCATCGCCGACGACTGGGCGCGGAAAATCAAGGAGCGGTAGTCTCGTTGGAACTCACTCGGGTTGGGACCGATAGAGCTCCCGCCCGGGTGAGGTTGCGCCTCTTGCTGCGGCCATACACACAGCTCGGATGCCAGCAAACGAAGAACCGCCACCAATCGCAGTCATCGGGGCCGGCATCAGTGGGCTGACCTGTGCGACCGAGCTCGCCGAGCGCGGGTATTCAGTGACGGTCTTCGACAAGGCGCGCGGCCCCGGGGGCCGCATGTCGACTCGGCGTGTGCCCGACGTCGGAGCCGGCGCCGACTTCGATCACGGTGCACAGTACTTCACGGTTCGTTCGCCCGAGCTCTCGTCGCGCGTGCGGCAGTGGAGCATCGACGGCGTCGTCGCTCCGTGGCACGGCCGAATCGTCTCCATCGGCACCGACGGCATCGAAGAGTCCAGCCGCGAGACCTCGAGGGTCGTCGGCACGCCTGGGATGAACGCGATCTGCCGACGTCTGGCCGCGGGATTGGACACGCGATTCGGCGCTCAGGTATCGGCGATTGAACGAGATGGGGGCGGGTGGGCCCTTCTCGATCAAGCCCGACAGACGGTTGGCGCCTACGAGGTCGTCCTGTGCACTGCACCCGCGCCGCAGACGGCGAGGCTGCTCGGGGGGATCGCACCCGCCATCGCGGAGCGAGCGGCGGCCGTCCGGATGCAGCCTTGCTGGGCAGTCCTCGCGGCCTTCGCCGATCCGGTGCCCGTCGAATTCGATGGAGCCTTCGTCAATCGCGGCCCGCTCAGCTGGGTGGCGCGCACGTCGGCCAAGCCAGCCCGAGAGGCTTCGCCCGACCGCTGGGTGCTGCACGCGGCGCCGAGTTGGTCGGAGGCCCACCTCGAGGACGAAGCGGAGCGGGTCACCGAGGCGCTGGTCCGTGCGTTCTTCGGTGCGATCGGCGCGTCTCCATCGAAGCCCGCCTGGTCGAAAGGGCACCGATGGCGGTTCGCCCTCGCCGAAAACCCGCTCGAAGACGGCTGCCTCTACGACGAGAGCCTCGGGATCGGAGCCTGCGGGGATTGGGCCAACGGCAACCGGGTCGAGGGGGCTTTTCTTTCCGGGCTTCGCCTTGCGAAAGACGTCGAACGGGCGTGCGGTCGCTAGCTTCGCCTCGCCCGCTTCGGCGTGTCTCATTCGTACCCCCAAAGAGGGAACCCTGTTCTCGGCTGTCTAGTGTTTGTCCAGATAAATCTCTTGACTAGCCGGAGATATGCTCTTTAACTACCTGGTGTCCAAGTCTTGTCTAATAAACGACGGACCCAAAACAGGAGTTTGTATCAATGGAAATCCTCAGCTCTAACCAGTACGACCTGGTCACGAATCTGATGTCTCTCACGGTCGCGGCCATGGGCGCCGCGGCCCTGTTCTTCTTCCTCTCTCGCAGCCAAGTGGCACCCAAGCTTCGCCCCGCGCTGACCATTTCAGGTCTCGTGGTCGCAATCGCCTGTTACCACTACTTCCGCATCTACGAGAGCTTCACCGCGGCGTACATGTTCGCCGACGGCGCCTATCAGCCGAGTGGCAAGCCGTTCAACGACGCATATCGCTACGCCGATTGGCTTCTGACGGTACCGCTTCTAGTCATCGAGCTAGTGGCCGTGCTTGCGCTCGCGAAGCCGATGGCCCGTTCGCTCACCGTGCGACTCGCCGCGGCCGCCCTCCTCATGATCGCCCTCGGTTACCCGGGCGAGGTGTCGAGTGACACGACCATCCGCTGGGCATTTTGGGGCGCGGCCATGGTTCCGTGGGTCTACATCATGTACATCCTCTACGGCCAGTTCGGCGAGGGGATTCAGCGTCAACCAGCTAGCGTCCAGCCGCTCGTCGGCAAAGCCCGTCTTCTCGTCTTGGTGACGTGGGCCTTCTACCCAATCGCCTACCTCGGCCCGGAGCTTGGGTTAGCAGGCGCGCAGGCGGAGACCTTTGTCCAAGTCGGCTACACCATCGCAGACATCACGGCCAAGGTTGGCCTCGGCGTCTACATCTACTTCATCGCCCGGGAGAAGACCGAGGCCGAAGGCTTCGATCTGACGTCCGGGAGCGGCACTGGAAGCAATGAGAAGCTTCGCGCCGCTGCCTAACGTCCAACCAGCGCTTCAGCCCGGATCTCACCTGAGATCCGGGCTTCGCTCTGGCAGTGCCTCGTGGGTAGGCGATGTCGAGCAAAGTCACGCCGCCCTCGCCACTCTTCTCACGTTCACTATCGCCTTCGCCCATCTCTTCGGAGCGCTCCCTGCCACCGTCGAGCTCCTTTTTCTGGTCACGGCAATAACAGCCTTTGGCCTTCCTCACGGCGCGCTCGACTACTTGTCCGGCCGAAGCCTGCTGCAAAGCACTTTTGGCACTTGGTGGTTCCTGCCGTTCGGGATTGGATACATCGGACTTGCAGGGCTCGTGGTCGCCGCTTGGCTCGTTGCTCCACTGGCTTCGCTGCTCACCTTTTTACTCGTGTCTGCGGCGCACTTCGGCGCCGGCGACGTCAACCCCCGGCTTGCTCTTGGTGCCGGCGGTCGCTTCTCATCGCACGGCGCAGTCTTTGAGGCCGTGGGCCGAGGCGCTCTGATTCTGATCCCGCTTCTTCACTTCCATCCAGAGGCCGCGAGCACTCTCTTCGCCCATCTCGTTCCGATGAGCGCGAGCGAGCTGTACGCAGCGATCACCTCGGCTAGCCCACACCTCTTCGTGCTGAGCGGGGCCGTCGTCGCCGTGGTCATGGCGCATCATCTCGGCGGCTGGGCGGAGGGTGTGCCCGGGCATGCGCAGGTGGCGCTTGAAATCGGAGCCCTTGTCGCATTGTTCGCCCTCGCACCGCCTCTGGTCGCGTTCATCGTCTATTTCTGTGTTTGGCACTCGTTTCGCCACTCGCTTCGGCAGGCTGCGAAGCTCGATCCATCTGGCCCCCGCGCCGCGTTCCACGTGTTCGTTCGTCGCGCGTGGCCAACGACCGTGGCCGCATTCCTCATGGCTGTGCTGGGCTATGCGCTCATCGGCGCCCCATCGTCGGACGCTAAGATCATTCAGGTCGTGTTCGTAGGCCTGAGCGCGCTTACCGCACCGCACATCGTCCTTTCATGGCTCGCATCGCGCACAGCTTCGGCGAGCGCGAACAGCAACCTCCGATAGAAACAAACATGTCTGCACACCAAAAAACCTTCGACACACCGTTCAGCTCGCCCGACGACCGCGCCAAAATCGACTGGAAGTCGTTCGTCGACGTCATCCCCGCGGGCCTGGAGCTCATGTCTCCGGCAAGCATCATGCGTCAGGCTTTCGAGCTGGTCTCCAACGCGACAGATGCTCGCCGGTACCTGTCGGCGCTCAGCGGTGCACAGGCCACTCTTCGCGACGCATGCGTTCCGCTGCTGATCTTGGAGCGACGCAGCGAGCTCCCGCTGCTTGCGACGAGCTCTCTGACTCAGCCCCAGCGCCGCGGCCTCGGGCAGCTTGCGCTTCAGCTCTATTTCGCCCAGCTTTTCGGCAGCGAAACCGCCCTCATCGACCTGTGGTCATCTCGCTTTGGCATCGATCAAGCAGGAGACGTGGTCTGGCTGCCCCGCCCGATCTACGTCCAATGGGATCCGGTCTTCTCAGCTGCGGTCAGAGACGTGTATGCCGGGTTCTTCTCGGACGACAACGAGCTGTTTCGGTCGGGGCTCGACCGCCTTGGGCTTGGCGCGGCAGGCGCCGTCTTGCTGCGTCATCTCGGCGAAGGCAATCAACGAAGCGTGCGATTTAGCGAAGCTGGCTTGCAGTCCACGCTTCGCGATATCGTCGCACTTCGCGGGGCGAGGCAGCCCGGGTTGCACCGCAACTTCGTCGCGTTCGGCCTCTACCTCGCATCGCTCCACGAGCTTCTCGCCTCGCTCGATCTGGCGTTTGACGTGAGAGCCGCCTACCTCCAGGCCCACCCAGAGCTCTCGGCCTCGATCTAGGCGAGCGCGATCAGGGCGCAGAGCGAAAGCACGACGAACGCCGGCAGTGACTTGAGCGGCGCATCGCCCGCCTTGAAGTGCATCGCGATGGCGCCGATCATGAGCAGGGCCATGCCCGTCGCCGCTGGCTTGGTGAGTGCAGGCACCCAGAGGCCGACGATGAGAAGCGCTGAAAGCGAGATCTTCAGGAAACCGATCGTGAACATGAACCAGTCCGGCAGACCATAGACGGTGAACTCCTCTCTCATGTTCGTTGCCTCACCGCCCCTCCAACTCGTGGCTTTTCCGAATCGAAGGATCCACACGTTGAGAATGGCGAGCGCGACCACGACTTGCGCAACGGAAACGATGGTATTCAAGGGGGGCTCCTTTCGGGTGAGGGTAGTCGCCCTCTCGGTCTGGGCTTTTCACGCTTTAGCGCCCAAAGCGGCTCCGGCAACGCGTCGGCGGGCGAAGACAGTCATCCAACGGGCCCTGATCTGAGTGCCGATGCCCGCTGTGACGAAGAGAGCGGTCGCGTGCTCCTGCACATCGGCGCTGTGCCGAACTCCGGCATCGCTGATCGCGTATTCACCGGCTCGAAGCCTCGTAGCGCTACGGAGCCAACGGGCGGGAAACCGGCTGACGCTCTCGAGACCGCGTCCGATCAGACACAACGACGTTCCGTCTCTGACACGCCGCGGACCCGGCCTCGCCCTATTTTCCGAACGAAACGCAGTGGCACTCCGGTTGCAATAGCCGGCTCCAACAAGGAGGTCCCCCGTGCCACTCAACCCCCGCTGGACGCGAACCCTGCTGCTCGCTGCCCTGTTCGCCATCCTCGCTGTCCCCGCCCAGGCCGAACCGACGCCGGGCGCCAATACGCTTTCTCCTTACTTCTTCATCGAGGGCGACCCGACCATCGACCGTCTACCTCTCGCCAAGACCGACGTGAAGGTCGAGGTGGCTGGCGTCATCGCCAACGTGAAGGTCACCCAGACCTACAAGAACCAAGGCAGCCGGCCGATCCACGCGGAGTACGTCTTTCCAGGATCGACGCGGGCCGCGGTTCACGGGATGCGCATGACGATCGGCGAGCGCGTGATCGTCGCGAAGATCAAAGAGCGAGAAGCTGCGTCGAAAGAGTTCGCCAAAGCAAAGTCCGCCGGCAAGAGCGCTTCGCTTCTGGAACAGGATCGCCCGAATGTGTTCCGAATGAAGGTCGCGAACATCTTGCCGGGCGACGTCATTGAAGTGGAGCTGCGCTACACCGAGCTTCTCCGACCGACGGACGGCATCTACGCGTTCGTCTACCCCACCGTGGTGGGGCCGCGCTACGCGAGTCAGCGTCACTCCACCGCGAACCCGCAGGACGGCTGGGTGAGCAGCCCGTATCTCCACGCAGGCACGAAGCCAACGTACGACTTTGACATGAACGTCACGCTTTCGACCGGCATCGATGTGCAGGCGCTGTCTTGCAAGTCGCACGAAGTGACTGCGGAATGGACCGGGAAGCGGCGCGTCACGGTTTCGCTCGACGCGTCGGAGCGGC
>CAVQHC010000013.1:0-20796 GCA_963712235.1 uncultured delta proteobacterium | reverse complement strand
TCTCGGTCCCGGAACCCGCCCCGTCCTAACTCACCCGGTAGTTCGGCGCTTCCTTCGTCACCATGACATCGTGCACGTGACTCTCATGCAGCCCCGCAGGACTGATCCGAACGAACTGCGCGTTCTTCTGAAGCTCCGCGATCGACGGGTTCCCCGTGTACCCCATGCCCGCGCGCAAGCCGCCGACCAACTGGTACAGAACCGTCGACAGCGGCCCGCGATACGGCACCCGTCCCTCGATGCCCTCGGGCACGAGCTTCCCGACGTCCGATACGTCCGCCTGCGCGTAGCGATCCGAGGAGCCTTCGCGCATCGCGCCGAGGGAACCCATGCCGCGATACGACTTGTAGGTTCGCCCTTGGAAAAGAACCAGCTCGCCCGGCGCCTCGTCGGTGCCCGCAAACAGCGAACCGATCATCACACTCTCCGCACCTGCGGCGATCGCCTTCACCGCATCGCCCGAGTACTTCACGCCACCGTCGGCAATGATGGGAACACCGTGTGCGCGCCCGACCCGCGCGCAGTCCATGACCGCGGTCACCTGGGGGACGCCAATGCCGGCCACGACGCGCGTCGTGCAAATCGAGCCGGGGCCCATGCCCACCTTGACCGCGTCGGCGCCTGCATCGATGAGCGCCTTCGTCGCATCGGCGGTGGCCACGTTTCCGGCGACGACTTGCACATCGGTATATTGCGACTTCGTATCCCGCACTGCATCGATGACGCCCTTGGTGTGGCCGTGGGCGGTGTCGATGATGAGCACGTCGACACCTGCTCGCGCCAAAGCTTCCGTACGCTTCTCTCGATCGGGGCCAACGCCAAGCGCCGCTCCCACACAGAGACGTCCGAGCGAATCCTTGATCGAATCCGGGTACCGATCGGCCTGCAGCAAGTCCTTGATCGTGATCAGGCCGACGAGGTCACCATCGTCTCCGACCACCAAGAGCTTCTCGATTCGGTGCTTGTGGAGCAGCTCGCGTGCATTGTCCTGCTCGACGCCTGGAGGCACCGTCACGAGCTCCTTCGTCATTAGCTGCGCGACCTTCTGGTTTAGGTTCTTCTCGAAGCGAATGTCGCGGCTGGTGAGAATACCGACCGGCTTGGTGCCCTCGACGACCGGTAAGCCCGAAATCTCGTGGCGCCGCATCAGCTCGAGCGCGTCATGAAGCGACTCGCCGGGACCCACGGTCACCGGGTCGACAATCATGCCGGTCTCGGCCCGTTTCACCTTGGTGACTTCGAGGGCTTGAAGCTCCGGGCTCATGTTCTTGTGCAGAATGCCGATGCCGCCTTCGCGCGCCATGGTCACGGCGGTGCGCCATTCGGTCACCGTGTCCATCGCACTCGATACGAACGGAATGCGCAGCTCGAGCTCGCGCGTGAAACGTGTCGAAACGTCAGCGTTCGCGGGGAGAAAATCCGCGTAAGCCGGAAGGAGCAACACGTCATCAAAGGTGAGTGCTTCCCGCAGGATGCTGTCAGTCACCGGAACCTCCCAAGGACCCTAAAAATTGGCGGCGAGTATAGCGCCCCGGTGACGGCACGCTAGTAGGCGCGCGGGAAGTCCTGGATCTCCACCTGGTCGAGGGCGAACCGGATGAGCGCGCTCCGGCTGATCCGGCGATGGCCCTGCTTTTTGAGCTTCGCGACCATCTTGTCGAGCTGGGCCAGATCTTCTTTGTAGAGCGAAATGCAAATCACGTCGTAGTGGTCTGGCTTCTTTTCCTTCTTGGCCTTCTTGGCCTTTGCCCGGCTCCGCCTCCCGGCGTTGTCGCCATAGAAGCTGTCGCGCAAGACGGCGCTCACTTCATCTTCTTCGAGAACCCCTCGTACCCCTGCTCCTTCACGTCGCTTCATGTGCCCCCCTAAGATGCAACCGAGAGTGAAGCCCGCATCTTCGCTCTCTGGCCGGTCGCGGCAACGGCGGTCACCCGTTGCACCAAACGCATGTAGTCCTCCGCACCATGGCTCTTCGGCGCGTACTCGAAGATCGTCTGCTTCGCGCTCGGCGCCTCACGGAGCTTGGTATTGATTCGAATTGGATCGTAGCAGCGGCTCTCGAAGTGCTCGCGCAGCGTCAGAATCGCCTCGCGTGAAATTCGGTTGCGCACGTCGAAGAACGTCGGCAGCACACCGAGCAACTCGACATCGTGCTGGAGCAGCTCGCGGACGTTGCGGATCGTCCGAAGGACTTGCTTGACGCCGATCAAGGAAAGATAATCACAGGCCACTGGCACGATGACGCTGTCCGCATAGACCATGGCATTCTGATTCATCAAGGAAAGCGCCGGTGCGCAGTCTACGACGACGGTGTCATAGTCCCGGCATGCCTCACCCAGTCGCTCGCGCATGATCCGGTCACGATTAGGACGCTCGGCAAGATAGAGCTCCGCCGCGGCAAGCGACTCGTTGGACGTCAACACATCGAGCCCCTCTCGAACAGGCACCGCGATCTCGGCTGCCTTCGCGCCGTTGACGAGCACGTGGTAGAGCGAGCGCTGTCCTGCAATCCCGAGTGAAGCGCCGACGTTGCCCTGCCCGTCGGCGTCGATGAGCAAAACACGGCGTCCCGACTCCGCCAAACCCGCGGCGAGATTGATCGAGGTCGTCGTCTTCCCGGTGCCGCCTTTGTGGTTGAACACCGCGATTCGCTTCGGCGCTGGGCGCATGAGCCGCACTTCGCTGTGGCGTTGCTCGCCGCGTTCCCGGCACCCCGTCGAGCAGAAGTATTGGCGACGCCCATCGCTGACGCTCATTTGGTAGGGATACTCGATCTCGAAGGTGGCTCCGCAGGTGTCGCATCCATGCACTCCATCGGCCCCGAGCAGCAGCTTCTGCTGGCAGGCCGTCGAGCAGATATAGAGGTAACGCCCGTCCTCCTCACGAACCTGGTAGCGAAATCGCGCTTCGAAGCTCTTTTCGCAAACATGACAAGTCGATTGCATCACCACTCCTCGGAGTTATCGAAGTACTTCCTGAAGTGGTTCAACCAGAACCCGCTGCGCCGGTCAAAAAAACCGGACTCGATTTGCGGGCTTAGAGGTCGAGCTCGACGGCGTCGGCGGCCGGAGCCTTCTCCATGATGAACTGGTAGCGAGCGGCGGGGTCTTTGCCCATGAGCTCACTGAAGACCCGATCGGCCTCCAGCTCACCTTCGATCATGACCCGCAGTGCCCGTCGGCGGGTCTTGTCCAGAGTGGTTTCCCGAAGCTCGTCGGCGGTCATTTCACCAAGACCCTTGAATCGGCTGATCTCGACCTTCGCATTCGTAGGCGCGTCGGCGATGATGCGGTCGCGCTCTTCGTCGTCGAGCGCCCAGTGTACCTGCTTGCCGATATCGAGCCGGTAGAGTGGAGGCTGCGCCAAAAATACGTGCCCCGCCTTCACGAGCCCAGGCAGCATCCGAAAGAAAAACGTCAGCAAGAGCGTGGCGATGTGGTGCCCATCGCTGTCCGCGTCCATCAAGAGGAACACCCGGCCGTAGCGCAACTTCGAGATGTCGAACTCTTTGCCGATCCCGCAGCCGAGCGCGCTCACGATGTCCTGGAGCTCACGATTCCCGAGAATCTGCGCCTGCGACGCTCGCTCCGCGTTCAGCACCTTTCCGCGGAGCGGCAGGATCGCCTGGGTCTTCCGGTCCCGTCCCTGCTTGGCATTGCCACCGGCGCTGTCGCCCTCGACCAGGAACAGCTCGCTGTCCTGTGGATTGGTGCTCGAACAGTCGGCGAGCTTGCCGGGCAGGTTCAATCGGTGGCTCACCGCAGTCTTGCGGGAAACCTGCTGGCTTGCCGCACGGCTCGCAGCGCGCGCGCGCGAGGAAATGATGACACGGGCGATGATCGCTTCGGCGGCGGTCTTGTTGTTGAGGAGCCATTGCTCGAAGGCG
This sequence comes from uncultured delta proteobacterium, assembly GCA_963712235.1. Classification (GTDB taxonomy): domain Bacteria; phylum Myxococcota_A; class Polyangia; order Polyangiales; family Houyiibacteriaceae; genus SG8-38. Next base: position 16,910 of record CAVQHC010000013.1, on the reverse strand, counting down.
GTTCGAACCGAGGACTCGACCTGGGCGGTGATCTCGGGGTTGTTGAGTCGATCCTTGGTCTGCCCCTGAAACTGCGGTTCCTCTACGTAGACGCTCAAGAGCGCGACGAGCCCCTCGCGGATGTCGTCGGCGGTGACCTTCACTCCCTTCGGCGTGAGCTTGTGCGTCTCCATGTGGTTCCGAATGGCCTTCGAGAGCCCCTGCTTGAACCCATTTTCGTGCGTGCCACCCGAACCGGTGGGGATGCCGTTGGCGTACGAGCGAATCAGCTCGTCGGTGTCCTCCGTCCATCGCAGCGCAACCTCGAGGCGCGGCTCGCCCTCGCTCTCGGCGGTGAACGCTTCGGCATGCACCGAGGGCTGCCCGCGCTCGACGACCAGCTTGTCGAGGAAGTCGACAATCCCCCCTGGATGCTCGAACTCCTGGCGCTCGCCGGTCTTCTCGTCGACGAAGATGATCTTGAGCCCCCGATGCAAATAGGTCTTTGCTTCGAGACGATCCGCCACACGCTTGGGATCGAAAGCAGTCCGCTTGCCGAAGATCTCCGTATCGGGCCGGAAATGAATCGAGGTGCCGCGCTTGCTGGTCTTCCCTCCGCGCTTGAGCTTTGCGCTTGCCTTCCCTCGCACGTAAGGCTGCGAATAGGTCTTGCCCCCGCGCCAAACCGTGGCCTCGAGCTCCGAAGAGAGCGCATTGACGACCGAGGCGCCCACGCCGTGCAGGCCCCCTGCAACCTGATAGCTCTTCCCTTCGAACTTTCCGCCCGCATGCAGGGTGGTGAGGATGAGCTCGAGCGCCGACTTCTTGAACTTGGGATGGGTGTCGACCGGAATGCCGCGCCCGTTGTCGGTGATCGTCGCCCCGTGGTGATCCTTGTCGAGAACGACTTCGATGCGGGAGGCATGCCCATTGATCGCTTCATCGACCGAGTTGTCGAGGATCTCCCAGAGCAAATGGTGGTAGCCGTGCGCGTCAGTCCCGCCGATATACATCGCAGGACGTTTGCGAACGGGCTCCAGGCCTTCGAGAACATCGATGTCTTTGGCGGTGTACGCCACTAGTCCTCCGGGAACATGGGGATCTCGGGTTCTTGATAGACTTCGCCTTCGACCGCGCCGCGCGTGAAAAGCTGGAAGCCCTTCCCCCCGCGGGAGACGACTTCGTACTTGCGAAGCGTGATTCGGTACTCGCTGCCCCCGTCGCGCTGGGCGATCAAGACATCGTCTTCATAAGACAGCACCCTTGCCGCCAGAACTTCATCGTCCTTGCCGAGCTTGATGAGCATGACGCCCCGGCCTGCACCAGCGAGCAGCGAAACATCGTCGGCTTCGCAGATCAGGGCGCGGCGTTGCTTCGTCACGCAGGCCACGCAGTCCTCGGCGAAGACGGGCGCGACGTAGATCACTTCGTCCCCCTGCTTCGGTCGCGTGAACTTTCGTCCCGAACGCGTGGACGGCTCTCGATGGGCGCGAAGCGAGAATCGTAGGGCGAGCCCGCCTCGCGTGACCGCGATGGCATAGGGTTCCTCGGGGTCCTCGGAGCCCTCATCCACCGGCGGCACGTCCAGGAAACGAGGGTCGAACCCCATCGCGCCGACGATGCGCTCCCCGTCGGCCATCTTGAACATGGTCTGCAGCGGAGTGCCGTGGCCGGTCGTGGCCGCAATGTCGACGATGCGGCTCACGTAGCAGACGCCATGACTGCTGAAGAACGCCACTGTGCTCTTGGTCGACCCGGCGAGCACCGCCAACACACGGTCCCCCTTTCGTACCCGAGTCGAAGCCACGTCCTTGACGCGCTGCTGACGCTTGACCCAGCCCTGCTCCGTGACGACGACCATCGCGTCCTCGTCGACGATGAATGCCTCGGCGTCGAACTCGGGCTCGTCGAGCTTGGCGCTAATGCGCGTGCGGCGGGGGTCCGCGTAGCTCGAAGCCAGCTCCTGAAGCTCTGCACGCACGAGCTTCCATCGCGCCGCCGGGCTCTTGAGGAGCTTCTGTACACGACGCGCTTCCTTTTGTTTCTGCTCGAGCTCGGAGCGAATCTCGAGAATCTGGAGCTTTGCCAGGCGGTAGAGCTTGAGCTCGAGGATCGCATCGACCTGTAGGTCGTCGAGCGCGAACCGCTTCATCAGCTTTTGGGCCGCGTCTTGCTTTCCCTCCGACTTCCGGATGATCCGAATCGCCTCGTCGAGGGCGTCGAAGACGATGACGAAGCCCTGAAGGATGTGAATCCGCTTGAGGAGCTGGTCGAGCTCGAACTCCAGCCGCTTGGTGACGACCTCCATTCGAAAGTCGAGGAAGTGCCGAAGGATCGCCTTGAGGCCGATGCGCTGCGGCGCGGCCACCTCGGGGTTCGAGGTCGGGACGAGGCAGGTGAGGTTCACCTGAACGTTGGTTTGAAGCGGCGTGTTTTTGTAGAGGTACGCCATGATGAGCTGCGGGTCGGCATCCTTCTTCATTTCGCAGACGATGCGGCAGTCATCGGTGCTCTCGTCGCGCACGTCGAGCAAGAGCGGCAGCTTCTTCGCAATGATGACGTCGGCGATCTTTTCGACCACGCTGGCCCGCTCGACCGAGTAGGGGATCGAGCGAATCACGATCGTGGGATTGCCGCTCCGGGGCTTCTCGATCTTCCATTCCCCGCGGAGCTTGAGCGAGCCCTGTCCATTTTCATAGGCCGCCGCCAGCTCACTGCTGCTGCTGATGAGCTCGCCGCCCGTTGGGAAGTCGGGCCCCTTCACGAACTTCATCAGTTGCTTGGTCGTCAGGTCGCCGTCGATGAGTGCCACGCAGGCTTGAATCACCTCGGACAAATTGTGAGGTGGAATCGAGGTTGCCATTCCAACTGCAATGCCCTGGGAGCCATTTACCAGGAGGTTGGGAAACCTCGCAGGCAGGACGACCGGCTCAAACAAACGGCCGTCGTAGTTCGGCCGGAACGCCACGGTCTTTTTGGCGAGCTCGACCAGCAGCTCATCGGCGAGCTTCTGCAGCCGCGCTTCCGTGTAACGCATGGCCGCGGCTGAATCGCCGTCCGGCGAACCGAAATTGCCCCGTCCGTCTACCAGCGGTGCGCGCATGGCGAACGACTGCGCCATGCGGACCAGAGCGTCATAAATCGCCGTGTCCCCGTGCGGGTGAAATTTGCCCATCACATCGCCGACGATGGCGGCCGACTTGCGGTGTTTGACGTCGCTTCGAAGGCGAAGCTCGTTGTACATCGTGTACAGAATTCGCCGCTGCACCGGCTTCAACCCGTCGCGCACATCGGGCAGGGCACGCGAGGTGATCACGCTCAGCGCGTAGTTGAGGTATCGGCGCTGCGCTTCGACGACGAGCGATGCGTCCTCGATACTATCCATGGGCAGCTCGATCTGCGGAGCCCCCTTCTTCTTGCGACGCCGCGCCATCCGTAAGCCTGCTCGCATGTAGCAGCCTCGGAAAAGGCAGGGCAACTATTGCGTTTGCAAAACTTCGAAAAGAGCTAAGGTTTTTCGTCTAGAGGCCAGAGATGATTCACGGGCTTCGCGCCCTTCCCCACCGCGAAGGCATGGGCGAGCGCCCCGGCAAGCCAGGCCTTGGCCCCCTCGACCGCAGCCGCGAGGTCCTCCCCGAAAGCGAGTCGAGACGCGATAGCTGCAGAGAGCGCGCAACCCGTTCCATGAAAACGGCCAGGGACGATGGCGGCGGCCTTCAGCACCGTGACCTCCCCACTGCGTAAGAGCAGGTCGGTGCCCCGGTCCGCTCCTTGCAGGTGACCGCCCTTGATCAAGACCGCCGCAGCGCCAAGGGCGGCGATCCGCTCTGCGGCCGCGCGGGCATCATCGAGGGTGCGCACGGGCATCTCGGCCAGCAAGGCTGCTTCGGGTCCGTTCGGGGTGACCAGCTCGGCATATGGAATGATGGCGTCTTTGTAGGCCGCGATCATGTCACCGGTCGACAAGGGCGCCCCCCGGCTCGGAAGCCAGACGGGGTCGACCACCCAGCCGAAGCGGGTCTTCTCCATGATGGACCCCAAGGCCCGAGCCGCCTCTGGGGAGCCGAGCGCACCGGCCTTGGCCGCGGCCGGCTCTAGATCGGAAAGCACGGCCGAAAGCTGCGCCAGTACGAGGTCTGCGGAGAGCAGCTCGACTCGGGCGACCTCGAGGCTGTCCTGCACGGTGATCAGAGTCGGCACCGCTGCGCCGTATGCGCCGTGCTGATGAATGGTCTTCAGGTCTGCCTGCAGCCCAGCCCCACCCGACGGGTCGGAGCCCGCCACCGTCAACACCGTCGGAGGCGCCGCCGTCATGAGCGTTCGAGCGATTTGCCGCACTCGACCAGAGCGAGCCGCGCGGCTTCGTCGACTTTCGGAAAGTCGACGCCCAGATTCTGCGAGCGTCTCTCGGACGATGCGGGCGACTTGTAGCCGCATGTAGGGTTTGTTGTCCGCAGGAATCGCGTACCAGGGCGCCCAGGGACGCGAGGTTTCGTTGAGTGCATCTTCGAACGCGCGCATGTAGTCCGGCCAGCGCTCTCGCTCTTTGACGTCGCCAGGGTTGAACTTCCAATTCCTGCTCGGCTTCTCGATGCGGCGGAGCAGGCGGCTCTTCTGCTCCTTCAGTGAAACATTCAAAAAAAACTTCACGATGATGGTGCCGTTTTCGGCAAGGTGCTTTTCGAAGGCACGAATCGATTCATAGCGCTCGCTCCAAAGCGTCTCGAGGTTCAGGTTGGGCAGGCGCTGACCCTCGAGGAACTCCGGATGCACGCGGACCACCAGCACTTCTTCGTAGTGGCTGCGGTTGAAAACGCCGATGCGACCGCGTTCGGGCAAGCGCTCCGAAATCCGCCAAAGGAAATCGTGATCGAGCTCCTCGTCCGACGGCGCCTTGAACGACGAGACCTGAAAACCGGCAGGGTTCACGCCCGTGAAGACGTTCCGAATCGTGCCGTCCTTCCCTCCGGCATCCATCGCCTGGAACACGAAGAGCGCGGCGTAGCGATTGTCGGCATAGAGCTTCCGCTGAAGCTCGTAGATATCAGCCGTGTGCTCGCGGCGCTCGGCGACTTCACCGCATCCTTGTCGACCTTCCCTGCGGGCGCCGTCGGCGCTTCCGCGATTCGAAAGCTAGCGTCGAACGGAACCAAAAACTCGCTCTGTGGAGGACTCCATTTGCGGGTCACGGTCATTGGGCGGACTATACACCATGAGCGCCATCTCAGCCGAAGACCCACACCCGAGAAAACGCGTCGCCGTCGAAGACAGCGAGATGTCCTACGTGGACACCGGTGGCGACGGCCCCCTCGCCGTGTTCCTCCACGGGAACCCAACCTCGTCGTACCTGTGGCGGAACGTGATCCAAGAGGTCGCTCCCGTCGCGCGCTGTCTCGCCCCCGATCTCGTCGGCATGGGCGACTCGGGCGAAAGCTCGACTGGGTATCGCTTCGTCGATCACCGCCGCTACCTGGATGCCTGGTTCGCCGCCGTGGTCGGCGACCAGCCTGTTTTCTTGGTGATCCACGACTGGGGCTCGGCGCTCGGTTTCCACTGGGCCCACCGAAACGCCAATCAGGTGAAGGGCATCGCCTACATGGAGGCGATCGTTCGCCCGCTCGAGAGCTGGGACGAGTGGGCCGAAGCCGCCCGAAAGATCTTTCAAGCGATCCGGTCTCCGGCCGGCGAGGAGATCATCCTGCAGAAGAACGTCTTCATCGAACGCATCCTTCCCTCCTCGATCATCCGTACGCTGAGCGACGAGGAGATGGACCGTTACCGCGCGCGCTTCACCGAGCCTGGGGAGTCGCGGCGCCCCACCCTCACCTGGCCGCGCCAGATCCCGATCGGCGGAGATCCCAAAGATGTGCACGACATCGTCGACGCCTATTCCAGATGGCTCCAGTCGAGCGCGTCACCGCCAAAGCTCTTCGTCAACGCCGACCCGGGCATCATCTTGATCGGTCCACAGCGGGAGTTCGCGCGCCAGCTCCCCAATCAAGAAGAGATCACGGTGAAGGGGCTCCACTTCATTCAAGAAGACTCACCGAGCGAGATCGGCGAAGCCGTCGTACGCTTCGTTCAGGCGAACGCCTGAGCGTCAGGGCAGCGCTTCCGGGTTGACCCATTCGTCGGGCGGCCGCTTGCACTTTGGATTCTTGCCGGCGGCGCGCGCTTTTTCGTATTCCTTCATGGCTTTGGGAAGGTTGGCGCGAAGACGCTGAATGCGGGTCTCGTCCGACGGGTGCGTCGACTGCCACTGCGCCGGCCCCGGGCCGCCCGCCTTCGCCATCGCCTGCCAGAGCGTGATCGCCTCGGCAGGGTAGAAACCCGCGCGGGCCATGAATATCTGCCCTACTTCGTCGGCTTCGCTCTCGTGTTTTCGGCTGAAGGGCAAGAGCACGCCGAACTGCGCACCCACGCCGAGCCCACCGACGATCAAGTCTTGATACTCCGGCGCCGCTGCACCCGCCGCGACCGAGGCGGTGCTCAACGCGGAATCCGCCAAGATCGACTGCGACATCCGCTCGTTGCCGTGGCGCAACAGGACATGGCTCACCTCGTGGCCGATGACCGCGGCGAGCTGACCCGGTGTGGACGCAATGTCGAGCATGCCGACGTGGACGCCGATTTTCCCGCCGGGCAGCGCGAACGCGTTCGGCGTCGGGTCGTCGAAGACCAGCACCTCCCAGCGGCCGCCCTTGGGGCCGTGCTCCGGTGGAACGACTTTCACGATGGCAGCCGCCACGCAGCCGACGTACGCGTTGAGCGCCTTGTCTTGGCTGAGCTTTCCCTCGCTCTTGAGGCTCGCAAACGCCGCGATGCCCATCGCGTCCATTTTGTCGTCATCGATGAGCGTGAGCTGCTTGCGCCCCGTCATGGTCGTCGAACAGGCCGCTACCAAGAGCGATACGGCCAACACCAAAACCCCGATTCTCACGGATTCGGTCTAGCACCATGCTAGGCTCCCCGCACGCATGACACAGAATGCTCAAGCCGAGTTCCCCGGCACGCGCATGCGGCGAAACCGCCGCAACGATTGGCTGCGGCGCCTCACGCGAGAATCGCAGGTCACAGCGGACGACCTCATCTGGCCGCTGTTCGTTCAGGAGGGCAAAGGCGCCCGCGAAGCCGTGCCGTCGATGCCCGGAGTCGAGCGGCTGAGCGTCGACCTGCTCGTCAAAGCGGTCGGTGAGGCCAAGGCGCTCGGGATTCCCGCGGTCGCGGTCTTTCCAGTCACCCCTCAGGGCCTCAAAACCCCGAGCGGCAAAGAAGCCACGAACCCCGACAATCTCGTTTGCCGCGCCGTCCGTGCCATCAAGGATGCGCACGCAGATATTGGTGTGATCTGCGACGTCGCGCTGGACCCGTACACGAGCCACGGGCAGGACGGCATCGTCCGGGATGGCGAGATTCTCAACGACGAGACCGTCCAGGTGCTCTGCGAGCAGGCCATCGTACAAGCGCATGCCGGCTGCGACGTGGTTGCCCCGAGCGACATGATGGACGGTCGCATCGGTGCGATCCGCAAAGCCCTCGACGCGGAGGCGCTCGAGCAGGTCAACCTGCTCGCGTATTCGGCGAAGTACGCGTCGGCGTTCTACGGCCCTTTCCGCGATGCGGTCGGCTCCGCGCAAAGCCTCGGCGCCGCTGACAAACGCAGCTACCAAATGGACCCGGCGAACAGCGACGAGGCGCTCCGTGAGGTCGCTCTCGATGTGGCCGAAGGCGCCGACATGGTCATGGTCAAGCCGGGGATGCCCTATCTGGACATCGTGCGCCGTGTGAAAGAGGCGTTCGGGCTCCCGACCTATGCGTATCAGGTCAGCGGCGAGTACGCGATGCTCCGGGGCGCGGCCGACCAGGGCTGGCTCGACTGGGACAAAGTCATCCTCGAGAGCATGCTCTGCTTCAAACGGGCCGGCGCCAACGGGGTCTTGACCTACGCGGCCCCCGAAATCGCCAAACTGCTTGGTTAACGCCCGCCCGCTTGCCCGGGCTCGACCCATGTGCCACACCGCCCGTTCGCAGAACGAGGAGCCCCCGAATGTACCGATGTCAGCTTTGCAATCGAGTGTCGCGCCCCGGAGAGCGCGCGACGAAGGTGGTGCTGGAGCGTCGTCCCGCCGAGTACCCGAGCCGTGGCAAAGCACCGAAGGGCCGCGAGGCGACCCGTTCCAAGGGGCACGAAGATCCAGGCGGCGCAGGCTACGAGATCGCCAAGGAATGCATCGCGTGTCCGACATGCGCCCAAGAGCACCTCGCGAAGGAAGCCGCGCAAGAAGCCGAATCGCTGTCCATCTAGGCCAGCCAGAACCGCCCGGAGTGTGGTAAGCCCGCTCGGTGGAATGGCCGATCTCGATCGTCGTAGGGTCCGTCGCCATGGGCGCCGTGCTCGGCTTGATCGCCCCCGGGCGCGGCCGGCTCCTCGACGCGATTCGCACGTTCGCGGTGGTGTCCTCGGTAGCCGTCGTGGTCGGCCGCCTCATTCCCGACGCGGTCGGTGCCGGCGGCCCTCTCGTCTTGATCGCCGTCGCGGTGGCGTTCATCGCGCCGTGGCTGATCGAACGGGCTGCGCACGAAGACCCTGAGCACGATCACTCGTCCACGATGGGCCTCGAGCTCAGCTACTGGGGCCTGATGATCCACAAGCTCGGCGACGGACTGGCGCTCGGCTCGTTCACGGGCGAGGCGCACGTCGGCCACCACCACGGGGACGTGCTGACCGCCATCGCAGTCCACTCCGTTCCGGTGACCGCCCTGATCACGCTCGCCTTCACCTCCGCACACGGCCGCAACAGCGGCATCCGACGGGCGATTGGGCTCGCGCTCGTGGGTAGCCTCGGCGTCGTGCTTGCACAACAAACCTCGCTCGGGGCTTGGACGCGAGGCGAGCCCTGGATCGAAGCAGCCGTCGGCGGGCTCTTGCTGCACGTGGTCACCCACGACTGGGCCCACGAACACGACCGCCCGGCCCTCCCCGGCTGGCCGCAGGTGATCGCGATCGCTGCCGGTATCAGTGTGCTGCTACTCGGTCGTTAGTTCCCGAGGATTTCGCCGCGTCGTCACTCCGGCGAAGCGAATGCCGGTAAGCTCGGCAATCTCCCGCTTCCAGGTGGTGAGATCGCGCAGCTCGAATTGATCGAGATGAGCGTGGCCGCAGCCGCGCGCAAGAACTTTCATCAGATCTACCGTCGCGCTGAAGTAGTTGTGGAGCTGCTGCGCCGAGCTGTCGATCTTCAGCCGTGCGCGAAGATGCTCTTTCTGAGTCGCGATGCCGACGGGGCAATTGTTGGTCTGACACGCCCGCATGCCGAGGCAGCCGATCGCTTGAATCGCTGCGTTCGAAACCGCAATCGCGTCCGCGCCGAGGGCGAGCGCTTTTACGAAGTCGCTCTCGGTTCGAAGCCCGCCGGTGATGACGAGCGTCACTTCAGGGCGGTTGCGCGCGTCGAGATGACGCCGCGCGCGCGCCAAGGCGACCATCGTTGGCACCGAGATGTTGTTCTTGAACACATTGGGCGCCGCACCCGTCGCACCGCCCCGCCCATCGAGGATGATGTAATCGACACCGACATCGAGCGCGAAATCGATGTCGTCTTCGATGTGCTGCGCGCTCAGCTTGAAGCCAACCGGGATTCCGCCAGTTTCGTCTCGCACTTCCTCGGCGATGCGCCGAAAGTCCGCCGGGGTATCCAGGTCCGTAAACGTTGCGGGGCTGATCGCGGCCTGCCCGGGCTCGAGCCCTCGGACAGAGGCAATCTCGGCGCTCACCTTGTTGCCGGGAAGGTGCCCACCCGTGCCCGTCTTGGCGCCCTGCCCGGCTTTGAAGTGAAACGCTTGGCACTTCTTGACCTTGTCGAGACTCCAGCCGAACCGCCCGGAGGCGAGCTCATAGAAGTAGCGCGAGTTGTTCGCCTGCTCATCGGGGAGCATGCCGCCTTCTCCAGAGCAGATACCGGTGCCCGCGAGCTCTGCGCCCTTCGAGAGCGCGATTTTCGCCTCGCGGCTCAAGGCGCCGAAGCTCATGTCACTCACGAAAAGGGGAATCTCCAGGTGCAGCGGCTGTTTCGCTTCGCGGCCAATCACCACATCGGAGCCGACCGACACGTCGCCGAGCAGCGGCTTACGGGCCAACTGTGCGGTCAGGATCAACACGTCTTCCCAACAGGGAAGGTCCTGTCGCGGTACGCCCATCGCCGAGACGGGGCCGTCGTGACCTACGTTCTTCAATCCGTTGCGCGCGAGCTCCTGGATGTGCTTGTTGAACGGCTCGGCGGGCGTTCCGTGCACGTCGGCGTACAGACCGAGGTATTCGTCGCGATCGTAGGGTTGCGGGGACTTCTCCGCCCAGGCGCGAACCTCGGATTCGTCGACCAGCACCGCATCGGCGTCGAGGTCGATCCAGGCGCGAAACTTCTGCAGCACCTCGGAGTTGTTGTAGGAGCTCACTCCGGTGTCATAGCGGTAGTCCCAGCCGTGCAGCCCACAGATGAGGTTGTCGCCTTCGACTTTCGCGTCAGCCATTAGGGCGCCGCGGTGCAGGCAGCGGCCGTAAAGGACCGAGACTTCATCGTCGTATCGAAGGACGACGAGGTCGACGCCGGCGACCAGCGCATAGGTTGGCGTTCGGTCCTCGAGCTCGCTCCATTTGGCGACTGGGGCTCTGTTCTGCCTTCGAAGCGGAGTGACGGTCATGGTGCATCTCACCACGCCTCGAACGCGCAGTGCAAGGGCCCTACGCCGATTCGGAGGATTCGTTAGCGTCGAGTTTCAGCGGGGCATTCGAAGTGGGTGATCCATGACCTCTCGGTGTTCCTCTGGGCAATCCTCCGCGTCGGTGTTCATCGCTCAAATCAGTAGTGTGTCTGCCAGAATCTCGACGGTTGCGGGCCCATCATGGGCCAAGGCCTCGGCGAGCGCGCCCTCGAGCGCTTCGGCCTTCGTCACGCAAAGCCCCAAGGCCCCGCAGAGCTTTGCGTACTCCGCGAAGCTCGGATTGTGCAAGGAGGTCTGCCACACGTCGTAGTCGGCGCTCCGCTGCTCCTTGCTGATCTTGCCGAGCTCACTGTTGTTGAGGAGGACGTGGGTGATGTCCATGCCGTACTTCACCGCGGTCGTGTACTCGCCCATGTACTGACCGAAGCCGCCGTCACCTGTCACAGCGATGACCTTGCGGCCGGCGAAGCGCGGGTCGCTCTCCTGGGTCGCAGCCCAGGCGCCCATCGCGGCTGGATATCCGAAGCCGATCGAACCCAAATAGCCACTCATCAAGACCGATTGCCGCCGGCATTCGAAATAGCGGCCGAACGAATAGGTGTTGTTCCCGACGTCGACCGCGATGATGGCATCGTCAGGTGCAGTCGCCGTGAGTGCGGCGAAAATCGCGGCGGAATGCACGCCTCCACCCTCGGTTTCGCTGAGCCGCCGCGTCTTTTCTTCCCTCCAGATCGCCCAGCGCTTGGCGACGTCGGGCCGCTGGTCGACCCCGGCCGCCGACCCGAGCCGCTCTTCTAAGAGTCGTGCCGTGACGCCGATCTCGCCCCAGACCGGAACCGTCACCGAATGAAGCCGGCCAAGCATCATCGGATCGTAGTCGACCTGGACGATCGGCTTGTAGCTCGTGATGCCCGTGTGGTTGCTGAAGCTGGCGCCAAACACGATCAGCAAGTCGGCCTCGTTCATGAACCAGCTTGCAACCGGAGTTCCGCTGCGTCCAAGGACCCCACAGCCGAGCGGATGGTCATCGGCGATGAGCCCTTTGCCCTTGAACGTCGTGAGCACGGGGGCATGGAGCTGTTCCGCGAGAGAGATGACCGGCGCCATCACGAAACGGGCGCCGTGCCCAACGACGATCACCGGCCGCTTGGCCTCGGCGATGCGCTTCACCGCGTCGTCGAGCGAGTCCTTCGGGGGTGTGATCTCTCGCCTCGTCATGCGGCCTTCCGGCGACCCCGCTTTCGTTTCCGGCGCTTCGACGACCTGCACGTCGTCCGGAAACACCATGTGCGAGACGCCCTGCTCCACGATCGCATGCTTGCAGGCCAGGCTCGCGATCTCGGGGAAGTTGGAGTCCTTGGCCGCCACCGCGGTGTATTTCGCGACCCCACCAAACGCCGCTGCAAGGTCCACCTCTTGGAAGGCGCCGCGTCCAATGAGATGCGTCGGAACCTGACCTGTAAGCGCGAGCACCGGTGCGCGATCGACGTGCGCGTCCCAAAGGCCCGTCAACAGATTGGTCGCGCCCGGGCCCGCGATCGCAAAACAGGCCGCAGGCCGTCCGGTCAGCTTGCCGTACGCTGACGCGGCAAACGCAGCCGCCCCTTCGTGTCGAATCCCAAAGTAACCCAATGCGCCGTTGGAATGCTGCCGGCGCATGGCGTCGGCGAAGCCGAGGTTCGAATGCCCGACCATCCCCCAGACCCAACGAACGCCCCAGTTGACCAGCGTCTCGACCATCACGTCGCTGCTCGTCCGGACGTGCGCTTCTTCTTCGGGAAACGCGACATACACACCATCTTCACGCACCTCGACGGGGAAGGTCTCTACGCCGTCGTCGAATCCGCCCGGCGGCTCGCCGGTGAGCGGATGGAAGTCCCAGCCGTGCCAAGGGCAACGAAGCAAGCCGCCTTCGATGGAGCCTTCCCCGAGTGGGCCGCCCTGGTGCGGACACCGGTTGTCTAGCGCAGCAAACTCACCTTCGAAGTGCGTCAAGCAGAGGGTTCGGTGCTTGCATGTAACTGGTTTGACCCGTCCCTCGGGGAGCTCGTCGAGGTCGAGTACCTTCAGCCAAACGCTGCTCTGGTCGCCCATTCAAATACCTTTCGCGAAGGCCTGAGCGTTTCACGAACGGGCCGAGGCTGTAAAGGACGTTTGGCGAGCGCAAATGTTACAGGTTGCCCACGAGGCGCTCGATTTCCTCGGCGCCATTGCCGTCCTCGTGCACGAGCTCTTGGACGTCTTCTTCGCGAAGCCGAATCACGCCGACCTTCTCGGGGCGGAAGCCGGTCTTGCCAGCGTAGAACTCACGAATCTTGTCCATGTCGGCGCTGACGTCTCCGGTGAGATCGATCGCCGGGCCAATGCCGCCGACCTTTTTGCCGACGTCTAGGTACGAGAGGACGACCGGCACGTTGGCCTTGTGCGCAATTCGGTAGAAGCCCGACTTCCAATAGTCGACGTGCGAGCGGGTGCCCTCGGCCGGGACCATCAGAACGAGTGACTCATTGTTCTCGAAGTGCTCGACCATCTGACCTACGACGCCGCCGGGACGATGTCGCACGATGGGAATCCCGCCGAGTCGCTTGAAGAACGGACCGAAGGGCGCCTTGAACAGCGTGTGCTTCCCCATCCAGCGCACCGGGATGTCGTACACGAACGCCATCGCCAGCATGAACGGCATGTCCCAATTGGAGGTGTGCGGGGCGGCGATGATCACGTATCGATCTACTGGAGGCCGCTCGCCCTCTCTCTGCCAACCTGCGACCCGAAGGAACGCCTCGCCTATCCATCGCTTGATCATTGCGTTTCTCGTCTTTCTACGCCCTAGTGGCTGTATTGCAGACCCGGGCGCGGGTTACGAGAAATGCTGGGATCGATGACAGAACTTTTACAATCGGCCCAATTGACCAATTGGCCCGCTGGTGGAACGCGCTCTCCGCCACCGAATCCGGCAAAGTTCTCCTGCCGGGCTGAACCGAATCAGCCGTACGATCGGAGAGCGGCTCGCGCTGCCGCGGGTGGTTGGGGTCGGGGGGTTGGGTGTCGCCGTTCGGCTTGGCTGCCGCGGGTGTTTGGGGGGGCGGGTGTTGGGTGGGTGGCGTGGTGAGGTTTGATTGAACCGCCCCGCCGGCGGTGGTCCCGCCCCCCGCCCCCACACGGCCTCTCGCGTCGCGTCGTACGGCCGTTGCTCTCGCCACATCGCGTACAAGATCGCCGCCATCCGACGCGTCAGTGCGCTGATCGCGATCTTCTTGCCGCGACGCTCCGAGACCTGTTGGTACCATTGTCCGAGCGCCGAATCCGGCTGGGTCCGGACCAGCGTCCACGCCGCTTGATTCAGCGTCCAGCGCACTCGCGTCGGGCCCGCTTTGGTCATCGATGTCCGACGGGTCTTGAAGCCCGTAGTCCGTTCTCCGGGCACCAGCCCCAGATATGACGTCACTCGACCGGCGTGCTCGAAGCGCGTCACCTCGTCGAGCGCACATACGAAGCTCAGCGCGGTCACCGGACCCACGCCCGGCATCGTCATCAGCAATCGGCACACCGGGTCGGCGTGCGCCACCTCGTGCACCGCTCGGTCGGCTCGCTGAATCTGTGCGTTGAGGTGCTCCAGGCTCCCGAGCAACGCCTCCAGATGCTCCGGAACACCTTCGGGCGTCCCAAGCAGAGCCGCCCGCACCGCCCGCGGCAAGGCCGGCGCCGTCGCACGAATCGGGGCCACGGCCCGCATCCGTACGAAGCTTCGCACCGTGTTGATGAGCTTGGTCCGCATCCGCACCAGCGCCTCGCGGGCCGTGAGCTGCGCTTGGTGCGCCCGGCGCGCCGCCGACGGGATGTGCACCGAGGGCACCGCCATGCGGCAGTCCATCTCGCTGAGCTTGCGCGCATCGCGCACGTCGTTCTTGAGCCCCCGCTCGCCTACGCCGAGCGCCGGTACCAAGATCGAAGGCACGACCCGCGCCTGGTGTCCGAGCTCGGTGGCCCAATCGGCGACCGTGAAGGCTTCGGCGGAGCTCTCTACCACGACCCGCGCACCGGCCGGGCGCTGGCTCAAATACGACCGCAGCTCGCTCGTGCGGTACCGGGTTTCGTGCAGGATCTGTCCGTCGTCGTCGCGGACGCAGATTTGGCTTTCGCGTCGTCCCAAATCGATGGCAATGTGTTCCATGGTGGCTGTCCTTTCGCGTTGTGGCGTAGACCACGTATTGATTGTGTGGCGATCCTCAGATCGACCACGTGCATGCGGGGGACAGCCACTTCATCTCTTCTTAATCCTCCCTGGCGCGGCATTCGCTTTGCTCTGCCTTGCCGGCGCTTCGCGCCGGGCTTCGCCCTTCGGGCTCGCGCTGCCGCCTGCCGTTTTGGGAAGGTTGTTCCCGTCCTGTCTCCGTATGGAGGGGCGCGGAAAAAGGCGCGATATGGGGCGGAGTCGACGTGCGAGTGACAATCGGCAGACAGCAACCGGCGCGGGATTGGCGCGAGTTCCGAGGCTGTCGCTTGCGTGCGTCCAGGCCCCCAAGTGCTTCCGACCACATCTGCAAGCCGCCCCGTTCGACGCAGCCCCGTGTCGCGCCTTTTTCCGCGCCCCGGTGGTTAGACCGCCAGCACCTCGACCCAAATGCCGTTCAGTTTCGCCATTCCCGAGAAATACTCGAGCTCGTCGGGGCCGTCGGCAGCGAGCAGGTTCACGTTCACCCCGGTCGTCTGCCTTGCCACGCTCAGACCGTCGGCAGCCTGGTGTCCCCAGCCGTGCGGAAGGGCTACCGCGCCGACCATCATCTCGTCGGTGAGCTGAACCGGTAGCCGCACCGACGCAACGCTGCTGCGCACCTCGACCATGGCGCCGGACTCGACGCCGACTCGGCCGCCATCTTCCGGATTCATGTACAGGTAGTTCGTAGAGCGCTTGCCGTCGACGAATCGCGGGAAGTTATGCATCCAGCTGTTGTGACTGTGCGTCTCTCTCTTGCTGATCAGCTTGAGCTTGCCACGCTGCGCTCGCTCGGTCTCGAATGCAGCTTCGAGCCCTGCGGCCGCCGCCACGAATTCTCCTGGCGCCAAATCGACCAGCCCGTCGTCCGTCACGACGCGTCGACCCAGGAAGTCGTCTCCCTTGTTCGGTTCGAGCAAGCGGCCGTGCGGCTCCTTTCGAAGACGCCGGAGCGAGCCGACACGAAACGCGCGCGCCATCAAGCCCAGCAATCGCTCCGGGGTCAGTCCGACTCGACGTCCGATTCCCGGAAGACTCCCAATGCTGCCCCATGCACGGAAGAAGCCTTTCGCGACCCGGGATCCGAAAAGCGTAGACCCGCATGCGCGGGCGAGCTGCAGCAAAATCATCGTCTCGTCGCGCTGCTCATCCTCCAGCGGCAAGAGCGCATCGGTGAACTGCACGTAGGGAACGGGCTGGACGCCCATCAAAGACTGAAACACGAACGGCAAGTCCGGGCGCTGCAGCGCACTACTTCCAGGAAGGATATAGTGCGCGTGATTGGCCGTCTCGTTGCGAAAGATGTCAATCACGACGAGGAGCTCCAGGGCTTTCAATGCCTTTTCGAGGCGCCCATTGCTATTGGGCACCGTAAGCAGTGGATTGCCGGACAGGCAGAATAGCGCCCGTACCTGCCCTTCGCCCGGAGTCAGGATTTCGTCCGCCATCAGCCCCGCGGGAAACGTATCGGCCACCGACGGGAGCTGCCCGATGCGCGACCGGTCCTTGCGCATCGTATGGCCGCCCTTGCGCGCATGCTTGGGGAAGTCCTTGATGAAGCCGTGACCGACGATGGTGCCGCCGAGCCGGTCGAGGTTTCCAGTGACGGCGTTGATCGTTTCCTGAATCCAGAACGCGAGGGTCCCGTGGCTGCCCTGGTTGACCCCCGTGGAAAGGAAGATCGCTGCACCATCCGCCTCCAGATAGGCGTCGACCATCGAGCGAAGCATCTCGGGGGCAACGCCGGTCACCTCTGCGCTTCGTTCCGGCGGCCAGGCCTCGGCGACTGCTCGAAGCGATTCGAGCCCCTTCATGTATCGGCTCACGCGCTCGTGCGCGATAGCACCCCGGCTCAACACCTCGTGGAGAAAGCTCAGCAAGAAATAGATGTCGGTATCCGGACGAATGAACACCTGCGTCCCAAGCTGCTTGGCGGTCTCGGTCCTACGCGGGTTCACGTTGAAGACCCTGCCGCCCCGGCCTTCGATTGCACGCAGGC
>CAVQHC010000012.1:0-34321 GCA_963712235.1 uncultured delta proteobacterium | reverse complement strand
TCGCGAGGTTGGGGCTAGAGCTTCTTGTCTTTGGCGCCGGCGGCTACGGCTGGGTGCACGTCATGGAGCCAAAGCTGATGTGCGCGTCGCGCACCGGAAGCTTGATGCGATTGGGGCTTTCGCTTGGCAGTCCGATGTTGACCGTGCACCCGGTCGCCGTACCCCCGTATTCGACCTCGACGACACCGGGCGCAACTTCGACGAACCCACCGCGAGCCCCGCCGACAGCCTCAGACGTCGTGGCGTCGATCGTGTTCTTACCGACTCCGTCGCTGTCGACGTACCACGGCGCGCCTGCCGCATCGATGAGCTCGAAGGTGACGCCTTCCAAGTTCACTCCGAGCGAGACCCATCCCGTACCCGCGTGGGGCCAGACCGACATGACCCCAGCCGCGGCATCATCGATTTCCTCGTTGGGAAAGAGGACGTGAGCACGGGACCTGCTGAAAGAGCTGTCGGTGACTTCAGCGTAGAGCTCCGCTGCAAACCCAGCCTTCGACACGGTGTAGATCACCTCTTGGTCGACAGGAAGCTCGATCGTGGCCGAGCCGTCTCCATCGGTCGTGGCGCAGTTGCGGGTATCGGCCTCGCAGATGTCCACGCCTTCGAGCGCTGCAAGGTCCGAGCCTCGAATGTTGAATCCGACTTCGATCCGTTGTCCGCCGTTGCCCGCTGTGCCACCAGCGCCAGCCAGCCGCCCGTCCCCCGTCCCAGCGCTGCCGACACCCGCGTTGCTTTCCTCACCGCATCCAATCGTCATCGCGATCATCGCCGAACACACCAAACACAAAGCCAGACGTCCCATCACAGCCTCCCTTCGCGCCTCGAAAAGGTCGGTCGCCGAGGCGAGGAATCAACCGTATGCATCTCGCAAGTGCTTGAAAATACGTAATTGTTAACGAACAACGGCCCGGGGGCAGCCCACAGTGCAGGTCCCAGAAACCCTTGTACTTTTCGTGACTACATGGTCCCATTCTCGCCTACCCCATGCGCACGCTCGATTCGACGAAGTCGGCCGGCATTGATCTGGTCGAAGCGGCATACCGTCTCCCAGTCGAGGACTCGGACTGGCTCGAGCATGTCGTGGCCGCCGGCCTATCGACGATGCCGCACTCGCTGTTCGCCTCCGGAATCACCTTCGACCGCACCAAGAACGAACGACGGGTGCAGATACGAGCTTGGCGACATGACGGTGCGTCGGACGAAATCAAAAGCGCGTTGTTGAACTGCGCCGCCGGCATTCCAAAGGAACTGGAGCTCGTATGGTTTCGCCCGGGGCTTGTCGACACGGGTTCATGCATCTCTGAAGCGTCGCGGCAATTCGTCGAAGCGGTCGCGTCGAAGACGAACATGGCTGGGGACGTCCTCTTGGTGAACGCAATCGAGCCCGACGGGCGCGGAGCGTATCTCGCGATTTTTCTCCCCGCCCCGACTACGCTCGATTTCCACGAACGCGAACGATGGAAGATGCTTGGAGCGCATCTGGCAGCAGGACGCCGAGTCTGGAGAGCCGTCGAATCGGTGACAGCCGAATCCACCGCGCTGCCCCATGGAGCCGAAGCCGTGCTGGATCCCGCGAACTTCAAAGTCACCGACGCCGCCGGGCGCGGGAAAGAGCAGGGTGCCGCGGCCGCACTTCGCGCGTCGGCCCGGCAGGTCGACCGTGCGCGAGGCCGGCTACGACGCACCGATCCCGACGAAGCACTCAAAACCTGGCTGGCCCTGATGCACGGCCGCTGGTCGATGGTGGATTGGTTTGATTGCGATCAGCGCCGCTACGTGCTCGCGATCCCCAACAGCCCCGATTTAGGCGACCCTCGCGGATTGTCCGAGCGCGAGCTTCAAGTCGCAACCTACGCCGCCCTTGGCGAAAGCGGCAAGCTGATCAGTTACCGACTCGGTGTCTCCAAGGGAACCGTCTCCAACGCCCTCGTTGCCGCCATGCGGAAACTGGGGGTGAAGACGAAGCCGCAGTTGGCCGAGAAGATGCGAGGCTTCACCAAGCATTTTGGCGACGCGGACGAGCGCGACCCGAGCGACTCGAAGCCGCCCCAAAACGAGGCAACAACAGACCGCGCACGGCCTGCCTAGCCCGGATTGCGGCAGGCCTCGACGTCGGCTTTCGACAAGCCGAGGGCGTCTGCGGCTTCTTCGAGGTCTTTGCCGGTGGCCTCGACTTTGTAGGCTTCCTGCGACGCTTTTTCGACCTCGCTGCTGACGTTGCTCCCCCCGTAGCGCGAAGCGGTGCCTGCGGCCGCCTTCATCACCCGGCCAAACGCGCGCTTCTTTTTCTTTGCCGCGTCGATCTTCGCCTGCAGGCACACTTTTTGGGCTTCTTCGAGTGGCTGCGTGTTCGCGCCGGATGCCGCGCCCGCCCCGCCCGCCGCGTCACGCTTCGCAGCAAGGATGCCCGCAAGCTGTGGCGTTGCTTCGCCCGTCACTTCGAGCCCGTTTTCTGCCTGAAACTTCGAAATCGCGACGATGCTCGGCGTGCTCAGCTTCCCGTTCGCCTCCCCGGGGTCGTACCCGAGCGTGATCAGGTCGCGCTGAATCGATTGCACGAGCGGGTCGCCGCCTGCCGCCAAAGCCGCGGATGCCGAAGCCCCGGACCCTGCCGTCGCACCCGGCTTCGCTCCTGTGCCCCCGCCCGCCGCAACCGCCCCCTCGAGCCCGACGTTCACCCGAATCGCCCGCACCTCGGTCACCATGTCGAGCTCGCCGCCGTCGACCATCTTGCGGAGCATGGCCATCTGCGAGCCGGCCATCCGTTCCACCTGCGCGCGCTGCTCGGGCGGCATCTCGGCGAGCTTCTTGTCGAAATCGGCGAGCTGCTTGCGCGCGTCTTCCATTTGCTTCTGCTGTTCGGGGCTGAGCACGCCCTGCATGCGCATGAGGTTTCGGTAGGGCATGTAGAGCTTGCTGCCCGGCACGGTTCGGTAGTCCTCGTCGAGCCGTTCAATGAGGATTTCGCGCGCGCTCTTTCCTTGTTTCGCCACCCCCTCCATCTGCATCTTGAGGGGCACATGCTTCTCTGCATCAATCCAAAGGCTGATGGCCTGAATCTCGAGCTCTTCGCCGTCCGACTTCTCGACGATGTTCAGCTTGTCCGCGCGCGCATGGATCGCACGCCGCTTGCCCACCGACTCCTTGCCGACGATCTTCGCCCGCTTCCTGAAGAGGGCCATGCTCTTCTCCATCTCTTCTTGGTGCCGATTCGCGTCGTCTTTGGCCTCGGCAGATGCCTTGCCAGCCGCGTCCGCAAAGTCGGCCATGCTGCCCATCATCGTGCTCGGGTTCGGCGAGGCCCAGGGCTCGGCCTCCGCCCCCGACCCCATGGCGTCGCGCATTCCCGGCGGGAGCCCGGCTTCATTCATGCCCTTGTCCATTTCGCCGCTGACCGCCGAGCCGGTTTCCCGCATCGCTTTGGAGTACGCTTGCCAGGCCTCGGGCGACATGCCTTGTCCCGCCTGCTGCCGATTCTGCATCTCGGCAAAGGACACGAGCCGAAACGTCTCCATCGGCTTCCCATTTGGCCCGCGCATCGACACGCGCTCGTAGTAGAGCGTCGTCTCGTGCCCCATCATGGTGATGTCCATCGCGTAGTTGTCGACCCCTTTGGCCCGCTTGCTTTCGACCTCGAGCATCTTGTCGAGCAAGCCTTGCGCACTCTGAGCGCTTGCGAGGGCGGGGACGGCTGCGACGAGCACCGAGGCGCTCATGCCAACGAGCAGCAGCCGAACGGGATGGGTCGCGCGTTTCACAGGGCCTCCAGGAGAAGCGCCAGTGTATTCGAAAGTCGAAAAAATCGCACCCGAGGTCTCACCGAAAGACTTCGGAGCCCGTGAAATGGCCATGTTCGTGCCGGTGAAGTCGACCGTCACGCGGAAGGCGATCGCAAAAGCGCGATCAAAACCAAGCTCACCAGCCAGCGGTAACGCTTGCGTTGCGCGGCTATTCGTGCGTTCGATCGCTACGGCTTCGCGATCTAGTCGCGAGCGCCACGGAGGATTCATGCCTGAACGCACCAATCGCCAATGGGTATTGCGGGCTCGGCCCGAAGGGATGGTCGATTCGTCTTTGTTTGAGCTCCGCGAAGTACCGGTCCCCGCGCTGTCCGACGGCCAGGTCCTTGCGCAGACGATGTACCTCTCGTTCGACCCGACGCAGCGAGCTTGGATGGCGATGGACACGTACATGCCCATGGTCGAGCTCGGAGAGCCGATGCGCGCCGGCGGCATTGCGCAGGTGATCGAATCCAAACACGCCAAGTTCAAGCCCGGCGACATCATTAACTACGTCTGCAACTGGCAGGAGTACGTCGTCTTCGAGCCCGACGGGCACAACCTCGTTCCTCCAACCAAGCTCCCGGGTCATCTCGACCCCGCGCTGCTGCTGGCGTTCTCGGTCACGGGACTGACTGCGTATTTCGGCCTCCTCGAGATCGGTGAACCCAAACCCGGCGAGACCGTGCTGGTGAGCGGCGCCGCGGGTGCGACCGGATCGATCGCCGGCCAGATCGCCAAGCTCAAGGGCTGCCGAGTCATCGGGATCGCGGGCGGCCCCGAGAAGTGCGCCTGGCTGACCGGCAAAGCGAACTTCGACGCCGCCATCGACTACAAGAACGAGAACGTCGGCGAACGCGTCGGCGCGCTGTGTCCCAAGGGCGTCGACGTCTACTTCGACAATGTCGGAGGAGAAATTCTCGACGAGGTCTTGCTGCACGTCGCTCTGCACGCGCGGATCGTCCTCTGCGGGGCGATATCCCAATACAACGCCGCGGACGATGAACGATACGGAATCAAGAACTACCCCTCGCTCATCATCAATCGCGGCACAGCACGAGGCTTCGTCATCCTCGACTATCTCAATCGTGCGCTCGAAGGCCTGCTGTCCCTCAACAACTGGGTCGAAGACGGCAAGGTCATCCAAGAAATCGACATGCAGCACGGCTTCGATCAGATCCCCGCGACCCTCAATCGCCTATTCACCGGCGCCAACCTCGGCAAACAGCTTCTGAAGGTCTCGGATGCGCCGCTGCCCCTTCGCACGAGCGCTATCGAGCGCACGGTCTTCAAAATCATGAGCGCCTACACCGGCTGGCGCAGGGGCTAGGGAACAGGGCCCGATGCCCCCCGCACCCTTTGCGCTTTCCTTCGCAAAAACGCAGATTTTTCGGTTACGTTCTGCGAGACAATCAGGAACCAACGGATCTATGCTTGCACGCCCGATGCAATCCCAGATGCCACAAGAGAGCCCAACTTCGAGATCCCAGCCATGACCACCAAAACCAAACAAATGTCTCCCGTCGATTCGGCCTGGCTGCACATGGAAGAGCCCACCAATCTGATGATGATCACGGGCGTCTCCCTGCTCGATAAGCCGCTCGACTTCGAACGCTTCCGCAAGACGATCGAGGTCCGCCTGCTCAGCCTCGATCGGTTCACCATGCGCGTGGTGGAACCAGCCCTGCCGGTGGGCACGCCCCACTGGGAGGCCGATCCCAACTTCGATCTGGATGCGCACATCCATCGCGTGGCCCTCCCGGCACCGGGCGACATGACGGAGCTCCAGCGCCTCATCAGCGATCTCGCCAGCACGCCGCTCGATTTTTCGAAGCCCCTGTGGAACATCCATCTCGTCGAAAACGTCGAGGGCGGCGCGGCCATGGTCCTGCGTCTCCATCACTGCATCGGCGACGGCACGGCCATGAACGCGGTCCTGTTTCGCCTGATGGACATGGCGCGGGACGCGCCGATCGGTGAAGTCGAAGAGCCAGCCACCGAAGCGTCGGAACCGCATGATTTCATTTCGACCGTGTTCAGGCCCGTGCGCAGCATCGGAAACGCCATCCGCTACCTGGCGCACGAAGGCAGCGAAAGCCTGCGCCACCCCTCACGCATCGTAGAGGGCGCCGGCGCCGCGGCCGAAGCGGCGAGCATCGTCGGGCGCGTGCTGCTGATGACCCCCGATCGGGAGACGCCGTTCAAAGGCCCTCTCGGTGTACAAAAGCGCGTCGCCTGGTCCAACAACGTTCCCTTGGCCGACGTCAAAACCGTCACCCAAGCCCTGGGTGCCAAGGTCAACGACGTCATGCTCAGCGCGCTCGCCGGCGGATTGCGCGACTATCTGATCGCGCGCAACGCCGATGTGAGCGATCTCGAAATCCGGGCCGTGATTCCGGTGGACCTGCGCCCGCCTCAACGCGGCATCGAGCTAGGCAACGCCTTCGGCCTCGTTTTCTTGTCTCTCCCGCTGAGCATCGCCGACCCGGTAGAACGGCTTCGCGAGACCAAGAAGCGCATGGATGCCATCAAGCAGTCGATCGAAGCGGTCACCTTCTACAGCCTGCTCAGCCTCTTCGGCGTGTCCCCCCGGCAGGTCGAAGAGCAGGGCCTCAACATCTTCGGGTCCCGCGCCACCGCGGTCGTGACCAACGTACGCGGCCCCGGTCAGGCGCTCTACATCGCCGGCAGCAAAATCGAAAACATCATGGGCTGGGTCCCACAGGCAGGGCACCTGGGCCTCGGCGTCAGCATCTTCAGCTACGACGGCAAAGTCAGCGTCGGCGTCATCACCGACGCCGGCCTCGTCCCCGACCCAGAAAAAATCACCGCCGCGTTCCGCGCCAGGTTCGACGAATTGCTGTCCATCGCCAACGCCCCTGGGTAGACGCTGGGGCGCCCATGTCCAAGCCCGTACTGGCTCTCTTGATCGTCGGATTCTGGTACAGCGTCTACGCGTCCATCCGCGCATACCGTGAGTCGGGCAAGGCATGGATGTTGTTCCTCCCGCAATGGATCGACAAGAACAGCGGCGTCTCCGCGCTGACCCGCCGTCACGGAATGGCCGCGTTCGCGATCCTATTGGTCGCGCTGGCCCTGTTCATGCAGGGCTAGGCATGAAGTTCGAAGACCTCCCCGCGAGGGCGTCTCGTTGGAGGACGACGCCCTAGACCTCCAATCGTTCCTTGATGTTCTCCATCGACATCTGGGTTTCCCGTTGGTTGCGCTTGAATACGGCTTTCTCGGCCAGCTTCCCCAAGACGGGAACCGGGATGGTGTAGTCGATGTCGAGGCCCAGCTTCGTGCCGCTCTCATGCGGTGCAAAGGTGAACGTCATAGTGCTTGTAATTCCCCCCTCTTGCTCGAAGACCAAACGCTGGTTTGGGACGTGCTCGGTAAGTTTGCTGTCTCCGTTAAACGGAATCCCGATCATGGCATGCCGCCGGCTCGCGGACTTAATGATAAATCGGAGCATTTATTATTTACCTGCTCGACGGTGCGCCAATATCGATGTTTTTATTTATTTTATTTTATATTTTTATATCTGCGCTAACCAGAACACGCGAAGGCAAACCGATCTATACGTAATTCTTTGCCTGCTTTGACGGCGCACGACGTTCGCCTTGACTGGCTCTGCGCAAAAGCGTTGAACGAGAGCCCGGTACAATCGTCATTGCTGGGTAAGCCCGGACGACGCTAAGAACAGAAACGGCGACCTCCGGAGTGATCCGAAGGCCGCCGCGTCAGCCCCAGCCTATGCCCGGGCATCTCCGTCATCGCGTTTGACTACGCTGCCTACTCGAAGTGGATGCTGATGTCCGCCGTGATGAGGCCGGTTCCTCCAGGGGGTAATGTTCGCCCCTTGACCTCAAAGCTGCCGGTTGCGCCTTCGAATCGCCCGTCGCCCGCCGGATCTCGCCGCTAGCGTTGACAGTGAACCGATCCGCCATCGGTGCAGTAGAAACTTTCGGGTCCGGCGATTAGCGAAAGAAGCGAGCCGTCCCTGTAGGTGAGAACGATGGTCTGGAACAGTGGCGCTCCGACCAAGCCCGCTCAAGGCAGTCCGGCGGAGAATCCGGGGTTCATCGACATCCCTGCGACCGAGGCCGACGCAAAGAAGGAAGGGCTACCGCTGCGGCCCCTTGTGTTTCCAGCTAAACTCGTTAGGCCGTCACCTGGGCTGCCCCAATCGGCGTTGGGAATCCACCCTCATCGCTGCTGGTGAGGAGGCCTCCCCAGGCGTGCAGGTTGATGTCCGGTCTGTTGTGGTGCCCCCACCACCAGGCGTGTGCGTCTGGAACCGCAAAGACGGCCACGGCCAGCGCGGCGAATGCTAAGAAAATTCCCTTTTTCATGATCTGATTCCCTTCATTTTTCCCGAATGGAAAGAGGCGGCGTACGTGTCGCCCCGCTTCCGGAATGCAGAACGCTACGCACGTGCGGCAACTGGCGCCATACGTAATTCTTTACTTGATTCGCTCGCGCAGAAGTTGCGCCGCAATCGTCCGGATGGCGCGTGAAAACAATTGCCGTTTTCACCGGTCGGCCGAAAACCGCGCAGCACTTGCGCTGCGCATTTTTTCGCAGGTCGACTTCACGTTCTTCGTATCTTGCGATCTCGGGCGTGGCGGCCGGCGCCGGGAACGCGAGGCGCGCCCACGTGGATCAGATCGCTCAGTTGCCGCCGGATCCGCCGCTTCCAGCGGATCCGCCGCTTCCAGCAGCACCGCCCTCGCCGCCACTACCACCGGTGCAGATGCTGATCGGTGCATCCGGACCGTAGGCGATTGGCGTGCAGGAATCTGGAAAACAATCGTCCTGGAGTTCGCAGTACGGTACGCAGACGCCCCGCAGATCGCAAAACAGATTCGCTGCACAGGTGTCTCGTCTGGCGCTAACCGTGTCGCCAACGGACTCCGTCAGGACGGAGCAAGGTTCTCCCCGCAAATCGGGCTGAGCGTCATCGGCCACGCACTCTGTGGTCCTGGTGCCGTCGCTTCCGTCCAATGCCGGCAAGTCGTACGTTGGAAACCGATCCGGGGGGCCTTCGAGCAAGCGAAGTGAGCAGCTTTCGCCGGGGCCGCACGATGGGCCCTCGGTCGGGAAATCGCCGAACGGGTAGCATTCGCAGCGATCGTCGGTCGAAGGGTAGACGCAATCAGCGAACCCGCTCACGTCGTTCTGCTCGCAGAAGTCTCGTTCTTGCTCCAACTCGCACTCGGGGCGCGCTCCATAATTAACGGAGCACGAGCCTCGGCAAACGTGCCCGCAGTCGTCCGTCCACCAATATGCGGCCACCAGCGTCCCCGAAGCGTCGAAGTACACGAATGCTCCTCATCACCGCAATCGGTCTCAACGTACCGAAAGTCTCCGCATCGTCCTGCGGCGGAAGCAACGCCGAAGTCGGCGAGCAGTACCCTTGAGCGGCCGACTCCTCGGCCGCGGAGAGGGCCTCTTCGTAGCTCGGGCAACTGGAGCCTTCGCAGTATTCATCGAGCGGGCGCTGGCACGGGCAGCCGAACCCCCAGTCGCAAACGTCGTCGCCAGCGCGTGTGCCACTGAGGGATTCCGACCCCTCACAGTTCTGCGAACCACTGGTCCAATTCCACGTGTCGGAACCGTCCATCGAATTTCCATCCGCGGAGACGGTGAGCTGTAGGTTTGCCGTCGTGGTCCCTCCGGAAAACAGCCCCGGAATGCCGTCCAGCCCGGGAACACTTCCGCTCATCTGAATCCGGTCGCCACAGACGGTTCCGGCAAGAGTCCCGCCGGGGTTCTCACCGGATAGAGCACTTCCATCTTGTGCGATGGTCATCGGAAAAGTGTAGGAACCAAGGCCGCTGCAGCTGTCCGAGATGGCTGTGGCGCGGAACTCCCATACACCCGCGACGTCAGATGGCTCAGCGCACTCAACCCCCTTGCCGTCGCATGCACCAAAGGCCAGCACCGTCAGCGCCAGTAGCGCTCCGAATAAGCAACGCATGACCGAGCCTCTCCTGCTTTGGCCTCGAGCGCAACCGACACACGCGACCATCAGGCGTACCCAGTTGAAGCCTGTTCTCGCAGGGAATCTCGGACCGAGACTCGCCGCTGCGGCTCTTTACACAACGAGGTGTTTGGGAAAATCCCCGACGCGTTCACATCCCAACTGCTCCATGACCTGCTGAAGCTGGCGCTTGAGCATCGTGATGGTGTGCAGCCCTCCGTCTTTTCCAAGAGCGCCCACCCCATACATGAACGAGCGGCCGAGGAAGGTGAACTTCGCGCCGCTCGCCAACGCGCAGGCCACGTCCGGCCCGGCTCGCAGGCCGCTGTCCATCATCACCGTGGTTCGGTCCCCGTATTTCTTGGCGAGCTCGGTCATCGGCTTGATCGTCGATTGCCCGGCGTCGAGTTGGCGACCGCCGTGGTTCGAGCAAATGAAGCCGTCCGCTCCGAGCGCGAGGACCTTTTCGGCGTCTTCGTCGGTGACGATGCCCTTCACCACCAGCTTGCCTTTCCACGTGTCGCGGATGGCTTTGATTTTGTCCTCGTTGAGTCGGCCGGAGAAGGTCTGGTTCATGAAGAGGCCCAGGTGTTTCATGCTGAGTCCCTTCGGAAGGTAGGGGAGCATCGTTTTGAACTCAGGAGCCCCGGCCAAGAGCTGCGAGAACGACCAGCTGGGGTGCGTCATCATTTGGAAGACGTTGCGGAGATTCATCTGGGGCGGGATGGAGAGCCCGTTTCGGATCTCCCTCGGGCGATAGGCGAAGGTCGGGGTGTCGGCGAGGATGACGAGGACCGGCACTTCGGCCTCGGCGGCGCGCCGAAGAAGCTTGTCGCGCAGCTCGTCCTCGGCGGGATGGTAAAGCTGGAACCACGCGCGCCCTTCGGTGAGCTCGGCAACCGTCTCGATGCTGGCCGTGCCCACCGTGCTCAGCACAAAGGGGATGCGGTGCTCATGGGCGGCCTTGGCGAGGATCTCGCAGGCCTTGGGCCACATCAGCCCCTGCAAACCGATCGGGGCGACGCCGAACGGGGCCTCGTAGGTCACCCCGAAGAGCTCGGTCCGAAGGCTCGATCCCGCATAGTCGCCGATGTAGTACGGGCGCAATTGCACTTCGCGGATGTCCGCGGTGTTGCGCGCGAGGTTGATGTCGGAGTTGCAGCCGTTCTCGAGATAGTCGAACGCGAATCCCGGCATGCGCCGACGGGCCCTTTCCCGAAGATGCTCAATCGATGGATACTCGGAGTGGAATGCGTCGTTCACTCCACAGCCGCTAGTTGAGCCCACGGTTACGCACATAGTGCCCGTTCTCGAACGCATCGAAGAAATGCTCCAGCATTGGGTGCTCGATGGGCGTTCCCAAGCGGTCTTCTTCGAGATTCCGCTCCGCCACGTAGGTTTCCTGCATCGCGCCCCCGACCAAAACCCGATACCAGGGCGCGTCTTTGGGCGGCCGGCTCTTGGCGACCTGGTCGTACCAGGCCTCCGTGAGTGAAAACGTCGCATCGATGTCGACGACGACCCCGCGGTAGTCGAACAGCCGGTGATGAACCACTTGTCCAATGGCGAACTTCGGTTTGACAGCGGGCATGAACGAAGTTGTTCTACCCGATGCAGGGGCCAAGCGGTACCCTCGCCGAAGGGGACCAATGAAGATAGGCATCGTGGGCATGGGCTGGGTCGGGGCGAGCGTGGCCTCGTCCATCCTCAACAGCGGGCTCGCCACGGAGCTGCTGCTCGACGACGCCAAGCCGGGGCTCGCCGAAGGCGAAGCGATGGACCTCGCGCACGGCGCCGCCTTCTATCCGACGGCGTCGGTCCGGGCCGCGTCCATCGACGAGATGCTCGACGCCGATGCGGTCATCATCGCGGCAGGCAAGGGCGGAGGCCCCAAGGACAGCCGGCTCGATTTGCTTCGGGTCAACGCCACGATCGTGCACGGCATCGCGCAGCGCCTGTCCGCGATGCAAGGGATGTTGGTCATCGTCACCAACCCGGTCGACGTCATGACGCAGGTGGCCGCCGAGGCTTCGGGTCTACCCCTCCCGCGCGTCATCGGCACCGGCACGATGCTCGACACCGCGCGGCTCCGAGAGGCGCTTGGACGCACGCTCGAGCTGGAGCCTCGCTCGATCCACGCCCAGGTGGTGGGCGAGCACGGCGACTCGTCGGTGGTGCTCTGGTCGGGCGCCCAGCTCGGCGGGGTTCGGCTTCGGACGCGTCCGGGTTGGAGCCAACAAAAAGAGCTCGAGATCGCACACGACGTGCGCAACGCCGCGTACAAAATCATCGCAAAGAAAGGCTCGACCAACCACGCTATCGGCCTGGTGACCGCGGCGCTCCTCCGTTGGACGCTCCGAAGAGGAGGACGACGCATCCTGACGATCTCGCGCGTCCAGGAAGGCGCCGCCGGCATTCGCGACGTCGCAATCTCACTGCCCACGATCGTCGGCCGAAAGGGCGCGGTCGAAGTCATCGAGCCCGAAATGGATGCAGACGAACGCGAGGGGCTAGAGCGCTCGGCCGAAGTGCTCCGAAATGCGTATCAACAGGCGCGAAGCACGCCCTGAGCGCGGGCGCGGCGACCGGCGACGAAACGTACCCCGCTCAAGCAACCGCCGACGCATCCGTACGACGCCGCACCAAGCCGAGCGTACCGTCGAGATACTGATCCCTCGTCGCCGACCGTTGGAGCTTGCCGCTCGTGGTCTTGGGCAACGAGCCCGCCTCGATCAGCACCACCTCGGACACCGTGAGGCCGACCGCGCGCTGAACGGCGCGGACGATCGCCGACTCGATGGTCTCAGCCTCACCGTCACGATGCTCGGCGACCACGACGATTCGCTCGGTCAGCTCGCCCGAAACCGCGAACGCAGCCACGTTGCCCATGCGCACGCCGTCGACTCGCCCCGCCGCGACTTCGATCGGCGTCGGATCGTAGTTGCGGCCGCGGACGATGATCGTGTCCTTCAAACGCCCGGTCACGTAGAGCTCTCCCTCCAACAGGTAGCCGAGATCTCCCGTCCTGACGCCGCCGTCGACGAACACGCCGTTCGCAGCCTCTTCCTCGCCCCAGTAACCGTCCGTCACGCTGGGCCCCTCTACGAAGACCTCGCCGACTCGACCTTCAGGAAGCGGCTCGCCGTCTTCACCGAGGATCGAGACCTGATGGCGGGGAAGGGCGCGTCCGCACGACACGACCGAAACCCGGTGCTCGAGCCGATGCACTCCTGAGTCATCGCATTCGTCGCGTTCGTCGTAGCCGTCGGTCGATTCGAATTCGAGCTCGTCCACCTTGAGCTCGTCCTCCAGCCCAGCGAACGTCACGGCCAATGTCGTTTCGGCCAAGCCGTAGCACGAGAGAAACGCGCTCGCCTTCAAACCCGTCTCGGAAAAACGCTCGAAGAAACCGTCGATGGCATCGGGCTGGATCGGCTCCGCGCCGCAGCCCAGCACGCGCACCGCCGACAGGTCTAGTCCCTCCGTCGACGTCGTGCGCCGCGCCGTCAAGGCATAGCCAAAGTTTGGCGCAAACGAGACCGTTCCACGGTCTTCGGACAGGGTCCGGACCCAGACTTCCGGTCGCTTCAGAAAGTCGAGCGTCGAGATGAACGTCACAGGAGTGCGCGTGACGAGCGGAGACATCACGAACCCAATCAAGCCCATGTCGTGGTAGAGCGGCAGCCAGCTCACGGCGCGGTCTTCAGGGCTCGCGCTCAATCCGTCCACCATGATGGCGTTCGCGTTCGCCCAGAGGCTCCCGTGCGTCACCCGAACACCGCGCGGCGCGGACGTGCTCCCCGAAGTGAACTGAAGGAACACGACGTCGCCGTCGCTAGCGCGGCCAAGCGGCAGCGCCCCAGCGTCGGGAAGCTCCGCTATCGAGACCACTTCGCGCAGAGACGGAACCTCATCACGAAGAGCGCGGAGCGTGTACGCGACCGGCGGGTCGGCAAGCAGCAGGCTCGCCCCGGCCGTCGTCAACATCCGCTTCGTGGTCTCCGCCCAAGACGCGAGCTGCCCCAGAGTCAGCGGCGGAAAAAGCGGCACCGCGATGAACCCCGCACGAACGCAGCCGAGAAACGCAGGCACGAAATCCTGCGGACGATGCAAAACCAGCCCGACTCGGTCGCCACGCCGAACCCCGAGCCCGTACATGCCCCGCGCCAAGCGGTCGGCTTCCGCGACGAGCTCACCGTAGGTCAGCTCCGCGACCGAACCGTTGTCCCGGTACCGATGCGCATCACGCTCCGAGCGCGCGAGCTGTTCGAGAAGCTGTGAAAAGTCATTCGCTTGCATTTCTCGGCCTCCGTTCGCACGGCACACACTGTCCGGTGTGCCTTGCAACCCGCCTAGAAGTGCATCAGGCGTGCCAATCACCGACCGCTAAATTTCAGCCCTTTTTCGACATTCCGGCCGCCCGACCGGCACCCCACTGTGACTGCCGCGCACGGAATCGGTCACACGTAATTTTGCACCCCTGTGGGTCTATTCACGGCCTGCGGTCGGGGACCCGACACAGAGACGCCGGTCTTCGGTCTCCTCGCCCCGTCGGATCGGATCCTACGCCATCTGCTCCTGCCGAGACCCCGCCACGCCCCAGGCAGCAGCGATCGCGAGTGCCACCCAAATGAGATCGTAGAAGCCGAGGTTGTAGCGATCCATTGGAGAGGCCTCCTCGATCACGAGACGGGCGAACGGCTCCGCCCAGGCTCGCTTCTCTTCGTCCGAGGCGGCCGCAAGCCTCTTTTGGATGTCGTCCTCGAAGGCCGCAACGCGTTCAGCCAGCGCCTCCGGTGGAGCATCGCCCGGTTCCGAAGTCTCCCACCAGGCTTGCACTTCGGGGTCGACCTTGCCTTCGGCGAGAAGCGCCTGATAGGTCAATCCCTCTTGCCATTCGGGCTCGGCGAGGATTTCGTCGGCGACGCCGGAAACGAGCCCGATCTCCGACGTCATGACTTTTCCCGTGGCGAGTCCGAGCAGCGACAAGAGCACCGCGGCGATGCCGAGACGCGTGCTGCGCTGGCCGGCCGTCGCGACCATCGCTGCGCCAACGCCGAGTCCGATGACCCAGGCGATGATTCCGATCTCATAGTCCGTCGCGATCGAGATTCCGGCCCAGATCGCACCAAGGCCGAGAGCGACGATGAGCCCGACCGTCACCGAAAGCGCAAACGGCCGTTCCTTCACCGGTTCGATCGCCGTATCCGGCGCGATGATCTGAACATCGTCAGGAATGAGATCCGGTGTATCAGGCTGCGGTACTCGTTCTTCTTCCACGAGATCAGAGTAGCGTCGCGTCCCGGCGACTGTCTACATAAGAACCGTGACCGCACTTCATCCAAATTCATAATCGCGAGCGCGACCTTGGCGCTAGACGGCGGATTTTTCTGCCCAAACCCAGCCGCAAGATATGCTCGACGCATCCATCCCTGCACCCCGACGCTCACGCTGCGAAGCCTGACCTACCTCGCCGCGATCACCGCCGCCTCTCTCGGGACCTGGTCCGTCGGCGCGAGCGCACAGTCCAGTGGTAGCGGTCCGGTCGTCGCCCCAGGCGCGCAGCGCCAAGCGCCTTCCTCGCCGGTCCCGAGTCCACGTCACCAACCGACGTCACGCCGCCCCCAAACCACCTCGCACCCGAACCCGCAGAGGCGAAGTGTTCTCGGACATCTACCTCGGCGCAGCGGTCACGACCGATGCCACCGTCACGCTCGACGGCGTCCTTCAAGAAGAAAGCCTGCTCTGTGGCGCGGAATGCTCGAGCACGAAGTCACCCGTCGGAGGGCTCCGAGTAGGCTGGTTCGTCGGGCGCTTTCCGTGGCTCGGTGTTGCCGGCGACTTCTCCGTCTTCATTCAATCGTGGGGCATCCAAAGCCCCTACCAGGTCAGCGTGATCCCGATCTCGGCGCTCCTCATGTTTCGTGCGCCCTTGGTCCGAACCCCGGAGCATCCCAACGGCCGCGCCCAACCCTATCTCGCCGTCGGTCCATCCCTCATCCTCTCGACGGCAAAGCTCGCCGAAGGCTTGGCGGCAACCGGCACCGCGCGCGTCGATACCGACACCGCGGTTGATCCCGGCCTCGATGCCCGCGTCGGGATCCGGCTCATCGCCTCCAGCTGGATTTCAGTCGTCCTCGAATACCGCGCGACGTATTTCAAGCCCACCTGGCAGATCCAAGGTCGAAGCGTCGACACTTCCGTCTGGACCAATCACTACATCATCGGGCTCGGCATCCACTACTGAGCGGCGCCGAACGCCTCGACGATCGCATCGGCATACGCGCCGTACCCCTCAGGGTTCGGATGGAGCGCGCCGTTTTGGTCGCCCTGAAACTGAAAGGTGTTCTGCAGGCGCGTGAGCCAAGCGACGTCGGAACAGTAGCCGTGGCCCGAAAAGCGCGCGTCGACGCCGTCCACGAACTGCCAGCCGTGTTTGTCGGCCGCGGCCCGCATCGCGGCGCGGAGCTCGGTCAAGACGTAGCTGCTCGCCCATTGCATCTCCGCCTCTGTCACCCCGGGCACCTGCTGCGCGGCGATGCGAAGGGTCTCGAGGTAGCCGGGAAGTTCCGTCGGCCATGCGCAAAGGTCGCCGAACTCGTCGCGGGTCACGTCGGGGATCTCGGTGAGATACACCCGCGTCGGATCCATCCCAAGCGAGTCGACGATCGCCTCGGCGAGCGCATCGTAGTTGCCCGGAAGGTCGTCGAGACCGTCCCGCTTCACGTCCACCGGGTCTTCGCCTTCGACGAGCACGTCGTACTCGTCCTTGGAACCGATGTCGAAGATCGTTCGCGCATCGAGTGAGTCCGCATCGATTACATCCGGGTCCAAATACGACCTGCACTCGTCTTCAAACGACCCCGCAAAGTCACAGGCCAACGAGGCCGTGCTCTCGAGGAGCGGATCGATCGTCGGACTCCCCAGATGACAGTCCCGGCCGAGCACGCAGGCCTCGACCACTTTCGAGAAGTTGATGTCGTTGCCGCCGATCGACACGAAGAGCGCGTCGACTTCGGAGTCCCCGGCAAGCTCCTCGACCCGATCGATCTGCGCCTGAAGCGGCTCGTCCTCGTCCTCGAAGTCGATTCGGTCGTAGGGCTCGAGCAGGGCTTCGGTAGATCCGGCCTCCC
Source organism: uncultured delta proteobacterium (assembly GCA_963712235.1). Classification (GTDB taxonomy): domain Bacteria; phylum Myxococcota_A; class Polyangia; order Polyangiales; family Houyiibacteriaceae; genus SG8-38. The sequence goes on along the minus strand of CAVQHC010000012.1, from coordinate 17,420 downwards.
GAACAGGCCACGTGCACGAAGGTCACCGACGTGTGCGGGTCCGCCTCTTCGATCCTTCGCGCCGCACGCACCTGCGCCGACTCCGCAGAGCGATGGCAGCGCTTGTTCTGCCACTGCACGCCACCCTCATCGAATTCCCTCACGTCCGGGCTGCCTTCCCCCGAACCGTACGAATCCCCGAGGCCAAAGATGAACAGGTCCCGCACCACGATGCCTTGGGTCTGCTCCGTCTGCTCGCCGCTGCTGTCCTCGACCACGAGCGACACGGTATATTCCCCCTCGGCGAGCTCGTACTCGAATCCGTTGCACCGGGTCTCGACGCCAACCTCTGCGCCGTCGATCCGCCAGGTGTACGTCACCGGGGATCCGGTCGAGCCGCACGCATCAAACCGCACCCGCCACACCTCCGGCTGCAGAGGCCCGTCAACGTACACCTCGTACTCCGACTGCTCCTCCGGTGCGCGCAGCGCAGGCACCACAAATCGCGCCGGCATCTCGTAATCGAACGCGGCCCCGAGCGCCTGCTCCCCACCGCACCCGCCGAGCGCCGCCGCGAGCACGCCCGCCATCAAGGTCACCAAAACCGATCGAGCGCGCACCAGCCAAGCCACCCGCTCTACCTACACCACTGCAGTCGCAAACACACACAAGCCGCAGGCTGCGGCCTCATCACCAACAAAGGTGTCCGCGACGAGCTCGGTGGAAAGCGAGGTGGTGCGCTGGCGTCTCAAAAGGGGTTTTCGACCTTCACGCCGGCGATCACCTGACCGGACTGCATGTCTTCGGTGAGCAATCGTTGACAGCCAGCAGCCGATGCCGCGCGCACGATCAGGGCGTCCCAGAAGCTCAGCGAATGCAGGCGGTGGAGGTCGATGGCGTCCAGAATGAGCGAGGGCTCGATGGTCACGATGTCGAGCCGCGACAGGAGCTCGACTTTGCGCCGCGCGATCTCTGCTGGAACCCCGAGCTTTCGGGTCGAGGCGACGAAAAACTCCTGCAGCACCTGCGTCGAGAGGACCCCGTTGCCGTCGACGTAGGCCTGATGTAGCAACGATTGCGCGGTCTCACGCTTGTCGCCCGCGTCGAGATCGTCGGCGTACAAGAGCACGTTGGTGTCGATGAAGACCCGCTCAGCCAATCCGGTCCTCGTACAGCTCGTCGCGCCGGATCTTCTTCCCGCCCGACCGGCCGCCGTGCTCGTGCATCAACATCAGAAGCTCATCGGCCACGAGGTGGCCTGGTTGCTCACCGACGAGCGTTTCGAGGTGCTTCCTCAGCAGCGCGTTCACGCTGGTCCCCTGCTTCCGCGCCAAGGCCCTCGCCCGAATCAAAAGCTCTTCATCAACCGAAATCGTGAGGTTCTTGGACACCCACAGATTATGTGCACACAGGACCTGTGTGTCAACATCACCCCGTACAGGTCTGGCATCGCGCGATTCTGCGCGTTCAATCACGCGAACTTGTGGGCACGAACGACGGACCGATATTGGTTTCGAGGAGGACCTGCAGGATGCAAATCAGACGGAGCCAGGAGCGCGGCCACGCCAATCACGGCTGGCTCGACTCGAAGCACACGTTCTCGTTCGCCAATTACTACGACCCGGAGCACATGGGCTTTCGGTCGCTGCGGGTCATCAACGACGATCGCGTCGTCGGCGGCGAGGGTTTCTCGACCCACCCCCACCGGGACATGGAGATCATCTCCTACGTCGTCAGCGGCGCGCTCGAGCACAAGGACAGTATGGGCAACGGCTCGATCATTCGACCCGGCGATGTGCAGCGCATGCGGGCGGGCACCGGCGTCACGCACAGCGAATACAATCACTCCCCGTCCGACCCGGTTAGGTTCCTGCAGATTTGGGTGCTTCCCGAAGAGAACGGGCTCGAGCCGGGCTATGAGCAAAAGTTCTTCGGGGATGAGCGCCTCGGGAAGCTTCGTCTGGTGGCGTCCCGCGACGCCGCCGAGGGCTCGGTGCAGATTCAGCAGGACATCGCCATGTTCGCGTCGGTGCTGCAAGACGGTGACGCGGTGACCCACACGCTCGACGAAGGCCGGCACGCCTGGCTGCAGGTCGTGCGCGGAACCCTCCTCGTCGAGCGGACCGAGCTCTCCGAGGGAGACGGCGTGTCCTTCAGCGATGCAGGGGCGCTCACGATTCAATCGATCGGCGACAGCGAGCTCCTCCTTTTCGACATGGCGTGAATCGGCGCTAGGACACACCGAACATGACCCAACTCCTTGGAATCTCCGGCAGCCTGAGAGCGGGCTCCTTGAACACAGCCCTTCTTCGCTCCGCCGCAAAGCTCTTGCCGGAGGGAGCCGTCCTTTCGGTCGCTTCCATTGCGGACATCCCGCTCTACGACGGCGACCTCGACGTCGACGGAGGGCCCGCTTCGGTACAAGCGTTCAAGCGCCAGATCGCTGGCGCCGATGGGCTCCTCATCGCCACGCCGGAGTACAACTTCGGCATCCCGGGCGTCCTCAAGAACGCGATCGACTGGGCCTCGCGGCCGGGCTTCAAATCGGTGCTGGCGCACAAACCGGTCGCGATCGTCGGCGCCGCCCCAGGCATCGTCGGCACCGCGCGCGCACAGGGGCAGCTCAAGCAAGTGCTGCTCGGCACCCTGTCCGAAGTCTTCCCGTACCCGGAGGTGCTCGTCGGAAAAGCGCACGAGCGAATCCAAGATGGACGCCTCGAAGACGAGCAGACCCGAGCGCTTCTCCAAAAGATGCTCGAAGCGTACGTGGCCTGGATCCAACGGCGGGGTTAGAACGGCCCCGCGGTTCGACGCCGGCTCGGTCGACCCATTTAGGCCGACGCCCCCGCCCCCGAAAGCGCCACCGACTGCCCGATGTACTCCGGCGCCTGCGCCGCGAGCGCCAAAAACTCCGCCACGCCTTTCCGGGAGATCTTCCAATCGCGCACCTGCCCTTCCGCAGAGGCGAACGGCATCTCCTGGCTCTCGTCATCGGTCAGGTGCACCGGCTGGGCCAACACCCAGTCGACGCCGCTCTCGCGCACTTCGAGCTCTTGGACCTCGGTGTCCGCGATCTGCGGCTTCAGCAAGAGGCCGAAGAACAGGCGATCCATCCAGCGCAAGCTGCTGCGCGTCTCGCCAACGCCATACGACGACTGGACGACGAGCCGGCTTACACCGTGCTTCCGCATCGCCGCGATCACGTTGCGCGTGCCCGCCGACCGCACGTCGTTCGGCGTCTTTACAGCGCCGAACAAACGCACGCGAATCGGATTTTCGGTGATGCCGAGGGTGATGATCACGGCGTCGTGCCCCGCCACCGCGCGGTCGACGTCGTCCGGGTTGGTCGCGTCACCGTTCCGCAGGGTCACCTGGTCCGAGTCGACCTCGAGCGATTCGGCATGGCGGGAGAACGCCGTCACCCGGTGCCCGCGCTTGACCAGCGCGTCGATCGTGGCGCGGCCGGTGCCGCCGGTTGCTCCAACTACCAGTACTTTTCGTGCTTTTTCCATGACTGCCTCCTTTTGGCAGCTCTCACTCTGCGGCCCGCATTGACATGAATCCAATGACTTGTTTCCATGCAACCATGAGCAAGACTCATACTGCCGACGACCTCCACCGCATCGATCTCAATCTCCTGGTCGCCCTCGACGCCTTGGCCCGCGAACGCAGTGTCACCAAAGCCGCCGAGCGTGCAGGGGTCACGCAGTCCGCGATGAGCCACACCCTCCGCCGCCTTCGCGACCTCTTCGACGACCCGCTCTTGGTCCGCGGCCGCGGCGGCATGGTCCTCACCCCCCGCGCCGAGGCCCTCGCCGTTCCTCTTCGCAGCGGTTTGGTCAGTCTCGCGCGCACCCTTGCCGAGCCTGCGGCGTTCGAGCCCGAGCACGCAAGCCGCACGTTCCGCATCGTTTCACCCGACCTGTTCGACGCGCTGGTCCTGCCGACGCTTTTGCAACGTCTGGGCCACGAAGCCCCGTCGGTCGATCTCGCCGTCATCCCCATGCCCAAGCGCCTCTCCGACAGCCTCGAAACCGGCGACGTCGACCTCGCGATCTACCCGGTGCTCCTCGATCCCGAACCCTTCGACCTCGGCACGCAAATTGATGCCGAGCTCCAAAGCCGAACCCTCTTCCGCGACTCGTTCCGATGCTTCCTTCGAAGCGACCACCCTGCGATCACCGGCCGGCGCAAGCTCACCCTCCAAACATTCACCCGTCTCAATCACGTTCTCGTCTCACCGGGAGGCGAGGGTCCCGGCCTCGTCGACCGCATCCTGCACGCACGAGGTCTCGAACGCCGCATCGCCCTCCGCGTACCCCACTTCGCCACCGCCCTCGAAGTCATCGCCCAAAGCGGGCTCGTCCTCAGCGCCCCCTCGAGCCTCGGCCGCTGTTCCACCGCGTCGACCTTGGCGTCACGCCCCGCCCCCCTAGAGATTCCCGAACACGCCATCACGATGATCTGGCACCCCCGCTTCACCGAAGACCCCGCCCACCGCTGGCTCCGTGAGCTCATGATCGACGTCACCGCGCCCAGCTATCAGAAGTTCAAGAAGTAGACGCGCGCCCGGGCTACCATCCCGCCCATGACGCACAGCCCCGCTCGCCTCATCTTCCTCGGCATCGGAATCCTGCTGGCCATCGCCCTCGCCGCCGCGGCCTTCCTCCTAAATACCTATCAACCGGCTCCCGTCGACCCCGACTGGGCGATCCCGCCCTCCGGGACGATCCCCGAAGGCGCCGTGACCGTCCGCTACACCGGCACCGCAACCCTCGTGTTCTCGGACGGCGAAACCAGCTGGATGACCGACGGCTGGTTCTCGCGCCCGAAACCCCTTCAAGTTCTCTTCGGGAAAATCGAGCCTGACCTCGACGCGATCACAGAGGGCCTCGAGCGTAATGAAGTCGACGAGCTCGCCGCCGTCTTCCCGCTCCACTCGCACTACGACCACGCGATGGATGCGCCCGAGGTGGCCAAGCGGACCGGCGCGCTGCTTCTCGGTTCGGAGTCGACCGCAAACATCGGTCGCGGCTGGGGGCTTCCCGAAAAGCAAATCCGCGTGGTCGCCGACCGCGAACCGATCGCGCTCGGAAAATTCACCGTCACGCCCATCGAGTCCCGCCATTTTCAGTTCCCCGATCCGAAGATGGCCGCCCGCGCCCTTGGCGACCCGGAGATCGACGCCCCGCTCACCCCGCCCGTCGGCGCCTTCGACTACAGGCTAGGCAAGGCCTACGCGCTCCACGTCGCCCATCCAAAGGGCACATGGCTGATCCTCGGCAGCGCCGGCTTCGTGGAGGGCGCGCTCGAACCTTACGACGCCGACCTGGTCTTCCTCGGTGTCGGAGCTCTCGGCTCCCAAACCGAAGCCTACCGGGAGAGTTATTGGACGGAGTCGGTCGAGCGCACCAACCCCAGCCGCGTCGTCCCCATCCACTGGGACAGCCTCACCGGCCCCATCGAGGGGCCCTTCACCGGCATGGTCCGCGCCGCCGCGCTGCTCTCCAAAGGCTCGGACGAGCTTCTCCCGTTCCTGAAAGCGAAAGAAGCCGCCAACCCCGGCATCGAGCTCCTCACCCTGCCGCGTTACGCGCCGGTCGTGCTCTTCTGAGCGATCGCCTCGACGAACCCTCCCGACTCCCTTACTCCGTCGCGAGGACGCCCGGCTGGCTCATGGGGAGTCGGTGGAGCCATGGCTCTTGGTGTACAGGTTCCTCAAATGCACCACGAGGCAGCCCAGGCCAAAGATGTGCACCAGGAAGCTCAGACCCGGACCGACGAACGGGATCGCCACCACGAAGAGAATCACCAATAGACTCGCCCCCGTATTGAGGACGAGACGACGACGGCTGTCCCTCGTGGGGAGTCGCTGCGCGGCAAAATACGCGACCACGAGCGTCGAGAGAAACACAAGCACCGCGTACAACATGCCGAGCACGATGGAGACGGGGATGCCGATCACCGTCAGTGCGACGATCAGCATCACCACCGGGGTCGCGACGAGCGCAACGAAGCCAAACCCCATGTCGCGGAGCACCTCTTTGCTCGAGTCCGGCGCGGGCGGCAGCAGAGAAGGGAAGAGCGTGACGAGGACGAGGCCCATGAGCAGCATGGCGAGCGCCTTGACCAGGACCCCGAAGTAAAATCCGGGGTACAGAAACGCGCGTCGCTCTTCCTTCTCATCGATCTCGACGATGGTCTCGCCGCTCACGGTCGCGCCGTCGTCGACCTCGACGGCATCGGGCGACGGAACGGTCACCTGGAGGTCGCCACCGACCGAGCCGCTCGAGCTCACGGTGACCCGGCTCCCGTAGCCGCGCACGTTTCGCTCGACGCTTCCGCTCACTTCCATTGTCTCGGCCGCGAACATCAGGTCTCGGCCGACACGCCCTTTACTTCGCACCGACTCGCCCGCGAAGTAGCCGCCGCGCGCGAGCTCGCTGCCTTCCGTCACGATGACGTTCCGGCCGGCCAAGAAGCCAGAGCCGCCGACCTTGGTGTCCACCTCGACGTTCTTGCCCGCGGCGTGCACGTTCCCGCTGACCTCGCCGGCAATCGTCACTGTCTCACCGGCGCTGTAGACATTGCCGCGCACGGTCCCGGTGACCTCGACTCGCTCGGCCGCCGCAAAGACATCACCGTTCACCAGGCCAGCCACGATGGCCGTCTTGCCAGCGAGGAACACGGTATCGTCGATGGACTCGCCTTCGGCGACCTTGACCGTGCCCTCTTTCTCGTAGCGCAGCTCCGCCGCATGGGCCGAACTCGGCGCGACGACGCTCAGCGCCGCCAGCACGACAGAGAGCGCCGCAACAAAACCAGATGACGAAACCCACATGTTCTGACCTCCCATCCTGCTACCAAGCCATACGCGCAGAAATGAGCGTGTTCAAGAGCGCGAACTGCGTAATCTTCCGCGCCAACCCCGTTACCGAAAGGCGCAGCATGGCGTTGGTCGATCGAACTGTGCTCTCCAACCTGGCCCTGATTTTCGCCCTCGCCCTCACTGGCCTGGGCTGCGGCGACGACACCTCCGCGAGCGGCGCCACGCCGGATCCGTTCGTCCCTGAAGCCTACGGAGAATGGCTCAAGTTCGAGCCCGAGGGCGCGGTCTGCGCCAACGGCTCGCAGTACAAGTACTTCGTCAACTTCTCCGAGACCTCGAGCAACGTCGTGATCTTTCTCGAGGGCGGAAACGCGTGCAGCAACTACGAAGACTGCTCGAACGGGCGTTCGTTCAACACCGATTGCATAAAGGAGCCCGCTGGCACCGAGTGCATCCGCGATAACTACCCCGCGGTTTATCTACACTTGGACGAGCTCGAGCCGCTCAGCGCGGCGACGGAGCCGCTCGGTGTCGTCAACGGTGACGTGCCGGTCGAGCTCGCTTACCCATTGCTCTCGGCGAACACTGACATCAATCCAATGGGCGACTGGAATAGGGTCTTCATCCCGTACTGCACCGGCGATACCTACCTCGGCAGTCGTGTGCAGACCTACGTCGATCCGGATGGCGTCGGCCCCGACTTCGAGTTCCATCACATGGGTCATCAGAACATGCTGCTCGTCATTGAAGAGCTCAATCAGATGTTCGCTACGGTCCCGCGGATGATGGTCGGTGGCTGCAGCGCAGGCGGGTTGGGCTCCCTCAACAACTACCCCTTCATCCGCAACGGCATCGAAGGCGCAGACCAAAGCTACCTCCTCGCCGACAGTGGTCCGATTGTCCCCGCCACCTTGCTCAACGGAATGCCGAGCAACCAGGGGGGCCTTTTCTCGGCGGTGAGCACGATTTGGGGCGTCGATACCCTGATCCAGTCCTTGCCGGCGGGCGCCGATCGCATCATCGCCGACTTCGGCGAGGTGAACGCCATCGTTTCTGAATCCTTCCCTGACGATCGCCTCGCGGTCTCCATCTTCGAGCGCGACTACATCTTCCCCGTGGCCACCTATGAAAGTGCCTTTCCGATCTTTTCACAAGAAGGCAGCACGGTCGACACGGGCGCTGGCCGCACCGAAATCTACCGCCTCGCCTCCGAAGATCTCGAAGCGCTCCGTGCGCGTCTCGACGATCTCGACAACCTCTCCTATTACATGCCGTACTACCGAAACACGAACACCAGCCACTGCCTCACCGTCAGCGGCCTCGAGGACCTGGGTAACTCCGAGCTCGAGTTCATCGGGGCGTTTCAACAGGACCCCTCGGCTGCGACCTGGTCCGGCACGGAAATCGAGACGGACGGCGGAACCGTCACTTACAAAGACTTCATCGAGGAGCTCCTCGACGACTCGGTCCCGCAGCAGAGCTACTACGAGGGCACCTGCGAAGGGAAGTACCAAGTCTGCGCCCTGGACTGCGAGGCCTATGACGCAGTCATGTGCGAAGAGGCCGTCCAGTAGAGGCGTCGCCAGAAAATGAGCCCTCTTTGCGCTCGCGGTTTGTGTACCGCGCGTAAACAGCCAGTTTCCATCCGGAAAAATCCGCGGCGCTTCACCCCCGATCGCCGCTGAGGGCCCGCGAACCTCCTACACTCCGCCGAGATGTTGAGCGCTCTCGATCCAGCCCATCGCCGGATCGCACAAGGATTTCTCGTCCTTGGCGCGGTCTCAGCGATCGCGGTACTGGGGTACATGCTGATGGGTTGGAGCCTGTCGGACGCCGTCTACATGGTCACGATCACCATCTTCGGCGTGGGGTACGGCGAAGTCCGCCCCGTCCTGGGCGAGGTCCGTTGGCTGACCGTTGGCGTCATCGTCCTCGGCTGCTCGTCGCTCATCTACATTCTGGGCGGCTTCTTTCAGCTCATCGCCGAAGGAGAACTCAATCGACTTCTAGGGAGCCGTAAAATGAAAAAGACGATCGAAGAGCTGAACGACCACATCATCGTCTGCGGCCTCGGCCGAATTGGGCGCGTCCTCAGGGCCGATCTCGAAGCCGCAAACGAGACAGTGGTCTTCGTCGACAGCAATGCCGACCGCGTGAACCTTGCCATCGAGCAGGGCTCCTACGCACTGACCGGCAATGCGACGTCGGACGACGTGCTCCTCGAAGCGGGGGTGCAGCGCGCGCGGGCCTTGGCGACCGTCTTGCCCGACGATGCGCTGAACGTCTTCATCACACTCACCGCACGCAACCTCAACCCGGGCCTCCGGATCATCGCACGAGCCGAGGACCCGGCGTCAGATTCCAAAATGATCCAGGCCGGGGCGGACAAAGTCGTGCTCCCGTCTGCGCTCTCAGGCGAAAGGGCCGCACAGATGATTCTGCGCCCCGCGATGGTCGACTTCTTCAAAGACCGAGACCTATCGGGGCTCGAGCATGAGCTACGCGGGCTTGGCCTCGAGATCGACCAGTTCGAAGTGGACGGCCAATCGTCGCTCATCGGCCGAACCGTCGGAGCGCTCGAATCGAGTGGGGACGGGGGTTTTGTCGTGATTGCAATTCGACGAGCCGGCGGGGAGGTGGTCCGCAACCCAGAGAAGCACTTCACCTTCGCCGAAGAAGACAGTGTCCTTTTCATGGGTCACGCCGAGGACATTCCGAACCTTCGGGAGGCCTTTGAAATCGCGAACCTCCGGCCGGCCGTGAGCCGCCCGCTCGTCTACCGAGGCGCAACCCGCCGCGGCTAGTCGCTTCGATCGCGGTTTCACACAACGGAAACGAAGCGTCCACTCCCCTGAAATATCGCAGTCCTACGATTGGCCAGTGAAACGCGATGAGGCGCTTTCACCAATCAAGGGACGGTCATGAGCGGCAACGAAATTCGGCTACAAGCGATCAATGAGGTCACCAACCGAGGCGAAGTCCCGACCGGGCCGACGCCGGGGCCCTTGAGTGAAATCTGGGCCTGCGATGTCTTCAATCTCGCGACCATGGAGGAAGCTCTTTCGAAGAACGCCTTCAAAGCGATGAAGAAGACCGTGCAGACCGGGGCGCCGCTCGACCCGTCGACGGCCGATGTCGTCGCCGCGGCCATGAAGGATTGGGCACTCTCGAAGGGGGTTAAATTCTTCTCCCACATCTTCTACCCGATGACGAACATCACCGCGGAAAAGCACGACGGCTTCATCGTCACCAACGCCGACGGCAACGCCATCACCGAGTTCACCGGAAGTCTTCTCATCAAGGGCGAGCCGGACGGTTCCTCTTTTCCAAACGGCAGCCTTCGCATGACCGCCGCCGCGCGGGGCTACACGGCCTGGGACCCGACGAGCCCGGTCTACATCATGAACACGCAGAACGGCGCGACTCTCATGATCCCAAGCGTCTTCATGTCCTGGACGGGCGAGGCCCTCGACAAGAAGATCCCGCTTCTGCGGTCCAATACCGCGATGGACAAGGCGGCCCAGAAGGTCTTGAAATTGATGGGCGAGACCGACATCGCGCCACTCAACTCGAGCTGTGGCGCCGAGCAGGAGTACTTCTTGGTCGACGCGCACTTTGCCAACAGCCGCCCCGACCTGCTCCTCGCCGGACGCACGCTCTTCGGCGCGCCGTCGCCCAAGGGCCAGGAGTTCGACGATCATTACTTCGGGGCCATCCCCGGGCGCGTCCAGGTCTTCATGCAGGCCTTCGAAGACAAGCTGTTCAAGCTCGGCATCCCCGCCAAGACGCACCACAACGAGGTCGCGCCGGGGCAGTTCGAGATCGCGCCCTACTTCGAATCCGCCAACGTGGCCGCCGACCACCAGCAGCTCATGATGACCATCATGAAGAGCACGGCGCTCGAGCATGGCTTCGTCTGCCTGCTCCACGAAAAGCCCTTCGCCGGGATCAATGGCTCGGGCAAGCACGTGAACTGGTCGATCGGCAACTCGACCCAGGGGAACCTCCTCGACCCGGGAAGCACCCCGCACGACAACCTCAACTTCTTGCTCTTCTGCGGCGCGGTCATCCGAGGCGTCCACCTCTACGGGCCGCTCTTGCGCGCGGTCATCGCGACTGCCGGAAACGATCATCGCCTGGGCGCCAACGAAGCGCCCCCTGCGATCCTGTCGGTCTACCTCGGCGATCAGCTCGAGGGCGTCTTCAACGACATCCGGGACGGCAAGGTGTCTGTGTCGAACGGCGGCGGCATGATGGACCTCGGCCTCGCGCAAATTCTCCCGTTCAATCGGGACCCCGGCGACCGAAACCGCACCTCGCCCTTCGCCTTCACCGGCAACCGCTTCGAGTTCCGCGCGGTCGGCTCTTCTCAGTCGGTGTCCGGCCCACTCGTCGCGATGAACACAATCCTCGCCGACTCTCTGGAATGGATTGCCGAGAAGCTCGAAGCCGAGCTGTCGAGCGGGAAGACGCAGCCGGCCGCCGTCGCCGCCGTGCTTCAGGAGCTCATGCAGGAGCACGGCAACGTGATTTTCGGTGGCGATGGCTACTCTCACGAATGGCACGTCGCCGCGGTCGAGAAACACGGCCTCAAGAACATCCCCACCACCGCCGATGCCCTGCCGGTTCTCAGAGACCCAGCGGTCATCGATCTCTTCAAGCGCACCGGTGTTCTTTCGCCGGTCGAGCTCGAAAGCCGGTACGAGGTCTACGCCGAGCAATACATCCTTTCGATCGGCGTCGAGGCCAAGCTGGTGGTGGAGCTCGCCAAGACCGTCCTTTACCCAGCCACCATGTCGTACGTTTCCAGCCTCGCCGCCACGCTCAACAGCGCATCGGCCCTAGGCGTCGAGTTCGAATCCACGGCCGTCCGAAAGATCGCCAATGAAACGAACGCGATGATGTCTGGCGTCAGCGCACTCGAAGAGGCCTTGGCGAACCATCACTTCGACTCGACCGAAGCGCACATGAAGTACTGCGCAGGAACCCTGCGCGAGCTGATGGACCGGGTCCGCGCCCACGCCGACACCCTCGAAACCCTCGTCGCCGACGAGTACTGGCCGCTCCCGAAGTACCGAGAGATGCTCTTCATCAAGTGAGCGCTACTCGCGCCCCGAGTGCAGATACCGCTTGAGCTCCGGCCACACGGCTTGGAGCGACGTATGCTCCCGGCACACATGAACCGGTATATCCGACTCCATCGCCACGTCGTGCCGAATCCGCGCGGCCTCCTCAGGCGCGCGGCAAATTTTAGCGAGCATTTTCGCGGACCCACCCACCACCACGACCGGCCCCGTCCTCGAGTCGTCCGGTCCCCACAAGTAGTGGGTCATGTACCCAGACGTCGCTCGCGGAAGTCCGTACGCTTCACCGTGAAAGTTCAGCGCTGATGCCTGGCCGTAGTTTGCCGTGAAGATAGTCGCCGTCTTCTGTTCCTCGGGCGTCAGCTCCTCGAACACGCGAGCGACGACCTCCGCCTGCTCGGCCCAGCCCAGCTCGTCGTGCATGTCGTGCGTGAGATCGGTGGGACGGACGATCGAACCCAGCGCTTTTCCTAACACAGCGTCCACGGTCGAAAGTGGCAGCAGGGGCAATGTGAACGAACCCAGCAAAAGCCCGCTCCCGACCAGCACCGCGGTAAACGCCGCTCTGAGGCCGCGGCGTGACTCGAACCATTGCCCAAGCCATGCGCCGCCCGCGGCAAACACCAAGGGATAGGCCGGAGCCGAGTAATACGGCTTGCCGCCGGTCACCGTGAGCACGACGAGCACGGTGACAAACAAGTACCCGAACAAGCGGTAGCGCTTGCCTGCATCGGTGAAGAAGTAAACGAGCCCGGCAAGCCAGACGGGGAGCGCGAAGATACCGAAGTAGAGAACCTGCCCAGCCAAGAAGAGTGGACGAGGAATGTCGGCGAGAACGGTCGCTCCCATGAGTCGAACGAACTCGACCGTCGCCCAGTCGTGCTCGGCTTGCCACAGCAAGTTCGGCGAAACGATGAGCGAAGCCACGAACGCGCCCAGCCACGGCCACGGGCTCTTGAGCTGAGCACGGAGCGGAGTCGCAAGCATCCCGACGCCCAGGCCAAGCCCCCAGAGCAGCATCGTGTGCTTGTTGAGAAGCCCGAGCCCCGCCACCAGCCCGACCAGCAACCAACGCTTCTTGTCGGCGCCGTCGATCAGATCGACAAGCAGAAGCGCCGCCGCGGTCCAGAACAACGGCTCGAACGCGACGATGTCGAGCATCCCGTGCATCCGGAGGTACGCAGGCGCGAACAACAACGCCATGCCCGCAAGCGCCTGACCAAACACATTGGCGCCGAAGCGACGCGCGAGCAGGATCGTGAGCCACATCGCGCCCGCCCCCGCAAGGATCGACGGCAAGCGAAGCATCACCAGGCTGTCGCCAAACAGCCTCGTCGACGCCCCCGCAAGCCAGGGCACCATCGGCGCATGGTCGACATAGCCAAACGCCAGGTGTTTCCCACAATCGATGAAGTAGTACTCATCCCGATGCCGCCCGTACCGCGTTGCCAGCGCCAGGTGCGTCCCCAGCTTGGCCACGACCAGCACGAGCAGAACGGCCCGCTCATGCTTTCGCCGCCCGCTCTCGACCTCTGCCTGCATCGATGCGCTCATCCGCCCCCACTACCCGGGAACCGCCGGCACGGGCACCTTGCTATCTCTGCCCTCGTGCTCGAGCGTCACGTGAAGCGAGCCAGTCAGCACCCCTTCCCAAGGCCCTTGCAGCGCCTCGAATGCACCCGCACCGAGGTCGACCGACTCCTCGAGCAGCGCATCGACCAGCAGCTGCCGGTGGTCGTTTTCCATGTCCCAGTGAACCACCAGGGCCAGTCCGCCGAGCTGGTGCGCTTCGGTTAAGAACACATGCGCCTTCGCAAACGCGCGCTCCACGGCCGAGAGCGCCTCGTTGGGCATCGCATGCATGGTGGCCGTCAGCGCACAATCGTCCGACATGATGCGTCAGTGTACCAGTGAGCTCCGCTCCTGCCCTAGTCCGATTCGGATCCAGCCGCGGCGGGCGGCCGAAGAATCCGTTTCCGCGACACCTTGATGCGAGCCGGCCGTGTCGATTCGATGAACTCGGTGAGCGCGGTGACGAAACGATCGGGCGCTTCGCAGTGCGGATAGTGCCCCACGCCTTCGATGATTTCGAGCCAGCTCCCCGGGATGACGGTATGCGCGGCATACGCATGCTCCACGGGAATCACGCGATCATCCTCCCCCCAAATGATGAGCGTAGGCATTCCGGCGGCCAGGTAGAGTTTGTCGTTTGCGCTCACCGACTGGCCGCGTGGGTCAATGACCGCGCGTAGTGTACGCAAGAATGCGCGCCGCGCCTCGACATCCCCGAGCGAGGAATAGCTACGCCAGAGCTCGGGAATCACGGCCGCGCCTTCGAGCTTCTTGCGAAGCGTGACCCGGCCGATCGCTTCGACGATGCGCCGTACGGGCGGTGCGCAGGCGACGAGCAGCACCGCTTCTGACCCCGGAAGCGTCAGCATTCGGAGGAGCGGATTGACCTCGGTGCCGAGCCCGCCCGCATTGACGAGCACCAATCGCTCGCAGCGCTCCGGGTACTGATACGCAAGCTGCATCGCGATCCCGCCCCCGTAAGATTGCCCGACCACCGTGGCGCGCTTGAATCCCAAGGCGACGATCAAGTCGCGCAGAACCGACGCCATCGCGCCGAGCGAGTAGTCGCCCTTCGTCTTGTCCGACTCGCCGTGCCCAAAGAGGTCCGGGGCCAGCACGGTGAAGCGCTCGCTCAGCGCGGGCATGACCTGCTTCCAAGTCGTCGCGCTGCCGGCCATGCCGTGAATCAGAAGCACCAGCGGGCCTCTGCCAGCAAGCCGGTAGGTCAAGCGCTTGCCATGGATGATGACCTCTTTTTGCGCCATCGCCTCAGGGTTCTACCACAGGGTCAACTCGAACCAGCTTCGCGATGAGCTCCACATGCGGCGTTTGCGGCAAAGTGTCGTAGGCCCGCAGGCTCTCGAGCCGGTAGGCCTTCGAAAGCGCCTCCATGTCTTTCGCAAGACCGGAGGGTCCACACGCCATTACGTGAATGCGCGCAGGACGAAGCCGGAGCAGCTCGCTGGTCACTGCCGCACCGAGTCCCTTTCGCGGCGGGTTTGCGACCACCGCGTCCGGCGCGTCGGTTTGGCGCGCCAAAAAAACCTCCGCGGTTTCCGGATCGACGCGAAGACTACGAGCCGCTTCCGGATGTGACTCGCAGGGCAGGACCTCGCTCGCAGTCGCCCGGAGCCGTCGCGTGGTCGCGCCCGAACCCGCGTAGAGGTCGAAGATGCGTCCGCCGCCGATGCCGTCGACGAGGTCGTCGTACATCTGCTCGGCGACCTTGGGATTGGGCTGCATAAACCCAAGCGGACCGATAGGCGTGCCGCTGACGTCGAGCTCCTCGATTCCACGAAGCACGGTCGCTTCCGCTCCGCGCAAGACGTTGCCGCCATCGCGATAGAAGCTGACGGCTAAGCCGTCGCAGCGCGTCAGGCGCGGGCTCAAGCGAATCAGCTCGTCCGCATTTGCCTCGCTGGTCACCAGGGTCGCGAGAACTTTCGTGCCGTCGGTGCGAAGCCAGACAGCGCGAAGCCCGAGCCGCTTGCGTTCTTCGTCGTGCGCCGCGATGCCGAGCTTCTGGGCGGCTTCGGCGAGCTCATCGGCCGCCGCAGCGATGAGCGGATGATTGACCAGGCAACCCCGCATGTCGGCCGGACGGTTCGTTCCCCGCATGAAACTCCCAAGGCGCAGCTTCCCAGGCCCACCGAACGCGATCCTTTTCGCACTCCAGCGGTAGCCGAGCGATTCGGGCGCAGCCACGATTTCACTGACCTCGAGCCCGTGTTGCTCGAGCAGCATTTCTCGAAGCACCGTTCGCTGGTCGGCCTCTTCGAGCGCCATCAAGGCACATCCGCTGCAGCGCCCGTCGTCGGTGTCCACATGACGCGGGCAGGGAATCGCGCGTCGACCCGTGCGACCACGCTCCACCTCTAGGGTGGTCGCAAAGGTCGCGTGCTTCCCGACATGGTCGATGCGCGCTACCACCCGTTCCGCCGGAAAAGCCCCGGCGATGCGCGTTCGTCCACAGCCCCCTTCGCCCGACGGCAGCAGCGATTCGACCTCGAAGGTGACCCGATCGCCCTCATTGGGCCTAGGCTCCGCTTTGCCTTTCATAACCGTACGTTTGCGCGACCCATCGCGGATGGGCAAGGTGCGACATGGCCCTCGTCCCTCTATCGCGAAAAGGAGCTCGGGGTCCGAGCAGGCCGGACACGAGCGCGTACCTGCCGACCACCCGCGAGGAGATGGACGCTCGCGGTTGGGATGAGCTCGACGTGCTCATCGTCAACGGCGACGCCTATATCGACCATCCGGCCTTTGGCGGCGCGCTCATCGGCCGCTTCCTCGAAGGGCGGGGCTACCGCGTCGGCATGGTCGCCCAGCCCAAGTGGGACGACATCTCCGACGTCTCCCGTATGGGCGCGCCGCGCCTCTTCGTCGGCATCACCAGCGGCAATTTGGACAGCATGCTCAACAAGCTGACCGCGCAAAAAAAGGTCCGCTCCGAAGATCAGTACTCGCCAGGCGGCCGCACCAACATGCGCCCAATCGGCCAAGCATCGTCTACGGCAACCTCTGCAGGCAGGCGTTTCCGGGCGTGCCGATCATCCTCGTGGCATCGAAGCCTCGCTCCGGCGCATCGCCCACTACGACTACTGGAGCGATTCGATTCGTCGAAGCGTCTTGCTCGATTCCAAGGCCGACATGCTCATCTTTGGCATGGGCGAACGCCCTGTCTGGGAAGTCGCCGACCGACTCGCTGCCGGCGAAACCGTGCAAGACCTGCGCAAGTTGCGCGGTACGGCCGACGTGCTCGGCAAGGGGCAGTGGGAAGACATCGAACCAAGTCGCTTCATCCCCGATCTGAAAGCCAGTCTTCTTGCCCAGCTACGAAGAGATCCAGGCGAGCAAAGAACGCTTCAGCGAAATGAGCGGCGCGTTTCAAAAAGAAACGAACCCAGGCAACGGACGCCCGCTCATCCAGCCGCATGGGCAACAAGCCGTCTACTTCAATCCGCCCGCCGAGCCGCTGAGCACCGAGATCATGGACGGCCTCTATGACCTGCCGTTCACCCGCTATCCGCATCCGTCGTACACACAGAAAACATCCCGGCCTACGAAACGGTCAAGCACAGCATCGTCACCATGCGCGGTTGTTTCGGCGGCTGCAGCTTCTGTTCGATCACCGAGCACGAGGGGGAGGGTGATTCAGTCTCGAAGCGCCGAGAGCGTCTTGCGCGAGGTCCGAGCGCTTCGTCGCATGGATGGTTTTTCGGGAGTGATCAGCGACGTCGGCGGCCCAACCGCCAACATGTACCAGATGAAGTGCAAGGACGAGCGCATCGAAACGGCCTGCCGCCGCCTGAGCTGTGTGCACCCCGGCGTTTGTGAAAACCTGGTTACCGACCACGGCCCCCTCGTCGAGCTGCTGAGCAAAGTCCGAAAGGAAAAAGGCATCAAGAAGGCCTTCATTGCGTCGGGCGTCCGCTACGACTTGGCCGAGCTCAGTC
>CAVQHC010000011.1:0-158308 GCA_963712235.1 uncultured delta proteobacterium | reverse complement strand
CCCAGGCGAAGCCCCCCAGAGGCACCCCCAGGGCCAGGCCTGAAATCGCGCCAGCGCCATTGGCTCGAGGCCAGAAGAGGCCAAGCAGGAACACCGCAACCACCGGCGGCGTGAGATACGAAAGAATCGACTGCAGGTATTGCCAGAGGGTGGGAAAGCGCGAAATCTGTGGCGTCCAAACGACGGCGAAGATCATGAAGACCAGAATCGCCCCCCGGCCCCATCGGGCGAGCTGCTGACTGTCCATATCCGGGCGCGCCGTTTGTACGAAGTCCATCGTGAACAATGTCGAAGCCGAGTGAAGGATCGATTCGAGGCTCGAGAGCATTGCCGCAGCGAGCACGGCGAGCATGAAACCGCGCAGGCCGATTGGAAGAAGGTCGAAGGCCAACATCGGGAACACCATGTCTGGATTCTCGAGGCCGGGGTACAGCACGGTCGCAAAGACGCCGGGCAAAATCAGGATGAAGAGATTGGGAAGCTTGAGCAGCCCAGCGAAGAGCGCACCCCAGCGCCCGTCGTCGAGCGTTTGTGCACCGAGTGCGCGCTGAATGATGAACTGGTTGGTGCACCAGAAATACATCCCGACGATGAACACCCCGGAAATTCCGGGCCAAGGCATGACTGGGTCACTGACGGGCTGCATGAGATTCAACGCGCCGGGCTTCGCGGCTTCAACGACCGCGTCCCAAGATGGCACCGCTTGCCAAGCGAGAACCGAGATCACGATGCCACCGGCGAGGATCAAGATCGCCTGCAAGGCGTCATTGGCCACTACGGCACCCAGGCCGCCAAACGTGATGTACACGCCGGCCGCGATCGCAGCTAGGGTGATCGTGATCCAGATCGACACCCCCGGGAGCAGTGTTTTGAGCACCATCGCGCCCGCATAGAGCGAGCCTGGGGCATCGACGAGCATACTCGTCAACAAGAGCATCGCTGAGAACGCGAGCCTTGGCGCACGTCCGAAGCGCTGTTCGAGATACTGAGGCGCCGTGTAGATGCGAGCGCGCAAGAACACCGGAAGAAAGAACACCGCGAACAGGATCAAGAGCAGCGCCGGCATCCACTCGTAGTGAAAGACGCTGATGCCGTTTTGGTATCCGGCGCCCGGCAGGCCAACGAAGCTGCTGCCTCCCATGTTCGAGACGTAGAAAGAGAGCCCTATGATGGGCCAGCGCATCCGGTGGCCGGCAAGAAAGAATCCCTCGGCGCCCTCCCCCCGCATCTGTCGGGCAAAGAACCAACCAAAGGCGATGCGCGTGAGCACGACGTAGCCAACGAGGATCGCCAAGTCCCAAGCGCTGACCTCTAGCTGAGGCACGGGGCAGGCCTTCTGTCAGCTCGCCACGGGGAGGAGCGCCCAAAGGATGGCGGCCCCGACCGCGACGGCAAAGAGTGAGTTGAAGCGCATCGCGTTCGCAGAGAGCGCCGTCCACCAGTCGATGAGGCGCTTGAACCGCTCGACGCCCAGGAAGGGGAGGACGACCGCAGCGACCAAGGCAAGGACGCCGAGCACTTGAAGCAAGAGCGGCGCGCGTGACGCCGGGGCCGCGAACCAAAGCGCGAGCCCGAAAACCAAGCGAATCCCCGCCGCGAACCAGAGGCCGCTCTTTGAGCCAAAACGAATCACGAAGTCGGCGAGCCGCGCGGGCACCAGAACGCCCCACACCCCCATCAAGAGCGTGAACACCCCCAAGAGGCCTGAAATCTCGATCGCAAACGGCACCTCAGGCGCGCTCCTGATCCATCTCTTCGACGTCTTCCACGTCCGGGAGCCTATCAGAAGCCGGTTCGTAGAGGGGCAGCGACTGTTCGATCTGGTCCGCAGCACGGGCGACGGCGTGCATGGACACTTCGAGGTCGGCCAGATGCGTGTGGTCCGCCATCACGGTGTGGCGTACGACGTAGACATCGCCATCCAAGCACAGGGAGCCGACGGCCAAGTTGAAGCTCTGCTGAAGCGCAGCCTCCGGGTCCATCCGGTCGGCTCGGCAACAGGCCGACGAAAAGTCCACCCAGGAGCGACCCATCGCCTGATAGTGAGACACGATCACGGCCTGAAGACGATTGCCGGGGTATGCAAACACGACCTTGAAACCGTGGTCGTGCTCCTCGGCCAGCTTGTAGCTGGACCTCGCGTGATCCTTGATGTCGGTCCACGTCGGCACGGGCCGATCCTTGTACCACATGAGCTCGAAAAAAACGTCTCGAATCTAGGTTTGGACCGCGTACACTTCCCGACATGTTCTCGCGCCTAGCTTCGTCGTCGTGGCGCTCTTCGGTGTTGGCAGAGCTACGTATTGGGCCGAAAGCGTTGAAGGAAACCATGCCCTGGTTGCTCCGCACGCGACTGAGGCAAATCGACAGCCTTCTTCACGTGGCGCTCAAGAACGCTCAGGAGGCGCCGCACGACCTCGCCTACGAAATGGAACGCGAACATCTGACCTGGTCCGAGCTCGCAAATACGAGCTCGCGGGTCGCGCACGTGATGGCGGCTGCGGGCGTCAAACCTGGAGACGTCGTCGCGCTTCTCGCCGAGAACTCGCCCTTCTACATCGCGTCGGTACTGGGCATTTCGCGCGTAGGCGCCACGACGGCCTTGCTGAATACCAATCTTGGCGGGCGGCCGCTTTCCCATGCGGTCGAGGTGTCGAAAGCAAAAGTGGTTCTCGTGAGCCACGGCTTGGAACCTGGGCTGCGTGATTGCGAAGAGCTATGTCGATCGCTCGATCGCATTCTCGTGTTCGATGAGAATCCCTATGCAGGTCTTCTTGGCAACGCGCCGGCCGCCGCCTATCCGCCTGCGCCAGTCAAGGCAGAGGACGATTTCGTTTACATCTACACATCCGGGACCATGGGGCTGCCAAAGCCGTGCCGAGTTTCACACGCTCGCGCAGTCCTTGCCGGGGCAGGTTTCGGCCCGCTGATGTATGCGTTCCGCCCAGGGGATAAGCTCTACTGCGTGCTTCCACTCTATCATGCGAACGGGCTCCTCTTGGGCGCATCGGCGGCGATGATTGCGCGCGTCCCCATGGCGATGCGCCGGTCATTCAGCGCGAGCGCGTTTTGGGAGGACGTTCATCGGTACAAGGCCACGGCGATTCTCTACATCGGGGAGCTGTGTCGCTACCTGGTCAACTCGCCACCACACCCGAAGGAGTTCCCGAACCCCGTGCGCGTCGCCGTCGGCAACGGGCTTCGGCCCGATATCTGGCCGAGGTTCAAAGCGCGATTCGGCATCGCTGACATTCGCGAGTTCTACGGCGCAACGGAAGCTCCGGGCTTCATCGCCAACATCAGCGGGCGCGAAGGGTCCGTTGGCCGCGTTCCGCTCGGAGGTCTGGCCGGTTGGCTGCGGATCGTCCAGTACGACGTCAACCTCGACCGACACCTTCGCGACGCGAAGGGCTTCTGCATTCCGTGCGGAAACGATGAAGTCGGTGAGCTCTTAATCCGTGTGCCGAAAGTTTCGACGGGGGGGCTCGAGTACAGGGGCTACACCGATCCGTCGGCAACGAAGAAGAAGCTGCTTCACGATGTGTTCAAGAAGGGCGACCAGTACTTCCGCTCGGGCGACCTCCTCCGTCGTGATGGCGACGGCTTCTACTACTTCGTGGACCGGATCGGCGACACCTTTCGATGGAAAGGAGAAAACGTATCTACCGCCGAGGTCGCTGATGTCATCACGCACAATGACGGCATCGACGAGGCGACGGTGATCGGGGTGCACGTTCCAAACATGGACGGCCAAGCTGGTCTCGCCGCGGTAGTTCCATCGGGCAAGTTCGACCCGCACAGGTTTTGGAATGCCGTTTCGGAGCTCCCGCCCTATGCCCAACCCCGATTCGTCCGGGTGATGGGCGGCCTCGCGAAGACCGGGACGTTCAAGATTCAAAAGAATGAGCTGAGGAAAGAAGGCGTCGACCCCGCGGTGGTCGGCGACCCACTCTATGTTCGAACCACAGACGGCTACGAGCCGCTCACGGCCGAACGTTGGGCCGACGTCAAAGAGGGGCGCCTGAAGCTCTGACGCCGACTCGGGGCGCCCGACGCTAGTCGCTCCCCAAAGCCTTCCGGATGAGCGCAAGGTCCTCGACCGCATAGTCGAGCTGAAGCGCGACCCGATGCGCCCCTTCCGACATCTTCTTCCATGTCTTTTGCACGATGGGAATGAGCTTCTCCTCTTCATGCTTCCGCGCAAAGTCATGAAAGTAGTGCTCTAGAAACACGAGACAGATCACGTCTTCGAGGAGCTGGACGTCTGGGTCGGTTTTCAGGCCGCGCTTACGGAGCAGCGTCTTCACGCGTTCGATCGCGTCGGCATCGTAGCCGGCGTCTTTCATGATTCCGCCGGCAATTTCGCCGTGTCGTTTGTAGAGATCCGTGCGCCATTTGAGATATCCGGCTCTGCCATCCGGGTAGCTCTCCCGCGGAACTTCCCAGCGGCGTATGTGCTGTGCGCGCGCCGCAAGCTGAACGGTTTCGGGAGCGCCCGGGGCAAACTTCGCGAGGCGCGCGGACATCCGCTGGCCGTAGATGAGCTCCTTGGGAAAAGACTGACCGTTCACCGTCTCCGTGCTTGGATCTTCCGCGTTCGCTGCGTCAAACCCGCTGAGTGCATCTTCGAGCCGCGACATGCCGAGAGTGTAACACGCGAAACACTCGCACTGGGAGTGACACGCCGTGACACCGCCAGCGATTGCCCTATAAGCTTGAGTCTGATGTCCCCCTTCCGCAGACGAACCAGTGGCCTTCGCCGCGAGCGGATTCACGCATCCCCGCGCTACCGCGACGGGACCTTCCGCAACAGCTCCGGCGTCGGCCTCCATCTCGAGAAGGGGTCGACGCTCCCGGTCATGCGGGAGCTTCTGTTCGGAGGTCGTCGGCGGGTGCCGATCGCACCACTGCCTTCAGTCAGCCCGCTCGGGGTCTGGGCGAACCCTGCAGAAACGGGACTCCGGGCAACTTGGCTCGGTCACTCGACGCTGCTCCTCGAAATCGACGGCGTTCGCGTTCTAACTGATCCGGTCTGGAGTCGGCGCGTCTCTCCGAGCCGCTTCGTCGGACCGAAACGCTTTCAACCGGTCCCGGTCCCCATCTCTCGGCTCCCGCCCCTCGACGCGGTGATCATCTCCCACGACCACTACGACCATCTCGACTACCCGAGCATCGTTGAGCTGATTCGACATGACGTGCCCTTCTACACGTCCCTCGGTGTCGGCGCGCACCTGGAGGCCTGGGGCGTGCCGCCAGAGCGAATCACCGAGCTCGATTGGTGGGAGAGCGCCGAGCTTCCGCACGCCGACCTCCGGATCACCGCAGCCCCGTCGCAGCACTTCTCGGGACGTGCCGCAGGCGACCGCAATCGCACCCTTTGGTCTTCCTTTGCGCTGCGTGGCCCTCGACACAGCGCCTTCTTCAGCGGCGATACGGGCCTCACGGCCGAGTACGAAGAGATCGCCCGACGGCTCGGTCCTTTCGACCTGGTGATGCTCGAAGTCGGCGCCTTCCATCCGGCCTGGGGGCACATTCACCTCGGCCCCGACAACGCCCTCCGGGCACTGAAGCTTCTCGGTGGCGGGAACTTCTTGCCCGTCCACTGGGGGACGTTCGACCTGGCGTTTCATAGTTGGGACCAGCCGGCCGAACGATTGGTCGAGGTTGCACCAAGCCTCGGCACCCACTTGCTGATGCCGAGGCTTGGCGCGCCGATCGAGCCCTCACGTGTAGAAGGGGTCGAGACCTGGTGGCGCACGATCTCGGTGCTCGAGCGACGTCAACCCGTGGAGCAGGCAGAGCGGGACCCCGCGCAGCTCGTGCCGATCGGCGATCCGATCGATTGAGACGCCGGCCCCGTCTGTGCCTACGCTTCGTTGGCAGAGCGACGTGCCGCCGCGCAAACCGAGGCTAGGCCCGAACCGCCGAACACCATCTGGATGCCTGCCAGCGTCCCGACGGCCCAGACGCCTGAGACCGGGAACTGGCGCCAGATCATCACGCCGAGGGCAAGCGAGACGATGCCGCTGAAGAGCGACCATCCCCAACCTCGAATGGGACGGAGGCGAAACGCCCAAATGCTCTGAAAGACGCCGTCGACGGCGAAGTAGACGGCCAGGACGAGGGTCAGTGTCGCCAGTGCCATCCCGGGGCGAGCCACCATGTAGCCGCCAATGACGATCGAGAGCAGACCCAACAAGAAGACAAGCAGCCCGTGGCCAAACGAGCCCATCTTGAATGCGAGGAAGAGCCTTGAAACCCCTGAGGCCACGATGAGCACGCCTACGGCAATCGCGATCGAAAGCCCGGCGACCAGTGGTGAGAGCAGCGCCAAAAGACCCGCGACGACGACGACGATTCCCACGGCCATCCCGATGCCTGCGTGCTGCTTGATCGTGCCCAGCATCTGATGTTCTGCTTCTTGAATTGCGCCTGTCATTGTTGGACTCCGGGCGCGGATTCAAGCTCGCAAGGGACGAAATCGCAAGTGCTCCGTTCAGCTTGGTCCGTTGCAGCGAGCACGGCGTGAAACACGACGAAACCGAGCAGCGCGATCAAATAGATCCGCGCTCCTACGACATCGTCGGATGCGTAAACGCGCGCTCCGCACCGCAATTCCCCCGGTGCGGGTCTTCGCCCCACTTTCTCCTTGCATATTACCTACCACTTGGTAGACAAATGACGACCAGTTGGTAGAGAGATGGATGTGCGCAACCAGATTCTGACCCAGGCAACGCGCTTGTTTGCGGAGCAAGGCTACGACGGCACCTCGGTGCAGGCGATCGCGGACGCAGTTGGCATCCGGAAGCCGAGCCTCCTCTATCACTTCAGGTCCAAGGACGAGCTCCGCGAGAACGTCCTCGCCGAAATGCTTGCGCACTGGAACTCGGTGTTGCCCGGCCTTCTTTTGAAAGCGTCGACCGAAGAGCGCTTCGACGCGACCATGCAAGCGCTGAGCGAGTTTTTCATCGAGGACCCGGACCGTGCACGTCTGTTTCTGCGCGAGACGCTCGATAGGCCTGAACAGATGCAAGCGATGCTCGCCGCCTTCGTTCAACCCTGGGTCGAGCTATTGGGCGGGCAGCTCGAGCGCGCAAAAGAGCAGGGCCTGGTCCGGGCTGACGTCGACCCGCAGGCGTACGCGGTCGAGGTAATCACGATGGCGGTGGCAGGAACTGCAGTCATCGACACATTGCAAACGATTCTGCCGGATGATCCGGCCCGAGGGAGTACGCGAAAGCGTCACGCGCGCGAGCTCATCCGCGTCGCGAGATCGAGCCTCTACACACAGAGCGAAGGCGAGAACTAAGCATGGCCAATTTCTTTAAAGACAACGACGATCTTCAATTCTACTTCGACAAGGGCGTGGATTGGGACTCGCTGGTGCGAATCACCGAGCACGACTTCGCCGATGCGGAGGGAGACGGCTTCAGCAGCACCGAAGAAGCGGTCGCCTTTTATCGGGACATCCTCGACATGTTCGGTCAGTTCACCGCCGAAGAGGTCAAGCCCTACGAAAAGGAAATCGACGCGCAAGGCGTCGAGTTCGTCGATGGTGAGGTGCGGTTCCCCGAACGGCTCGCAGGGGTTTTCAAAAAAATCGACGACCTCGATCTTCACGGCCTGCCGATCCCGCGTGAGCTCGGCGGGATGAATGTGCCCATGATGGTCTATTTCATGAACGGCGAGCTGATGGCGCGAGCGGACGTATCGGCGATGGCCCACCATGGTTTCCACGCAGGGATTGCGATGGCGGCCATCGTGTTCTCGGCGCTCGAAGGGAGCTCCGAGATCGATCCGTTGACCGGAAGGATCACCAAGACGCGATGGCGTACGATGATCGAAGAGATCGTAGCGGGCAAAGCCTGGGGCTGCATGGACATCACAGAGCCCGACGCCGGATCCGACATGGCAGCGCTCCGCGCTAGCGGTGAGCAAGACGCAGACGGCAACTGGTATGTGACCGGGGAAAAGATCTTCATCACTTCGGGTCACGGGAAGTATCACTTCGTAATCGCGCGCACTGAGGACATCGATCCAGACGATCCGATGAGCGGTCTGGACGGCCTTTCGATGTTTCTCGTAAAGGCGTACGAAGACGATGCGGATGGCAATCGGAAGCGCATCGTGCAGCTGAGCCGCGTCGAGGAAAAGCTCGGTCACCACGGGTCCGCAACCTGCGGGTTGGTCTTCGACAAGGCGCCCGCGGAGCTGGTGGGCAAACGGGGTGAAGGCTTCAAGTACATGCTCACCTTGATGAACAACGCCCGGCTTGGCGTGGGCTTCGAATGCCTCGGGCTGAGCGAGTCCGCGTACCGAGCTGCGGTGGATTACGCCGCCGAGCGCGCATCGATGGGCAAGACGATCGATCGCCACGAGATGATCGCCGAGTACCTCGAAACGATGAAAACCGAGATCCAGGGCATCCGTGCCATGGCGGTCACCGCCGGTTTCCACGAAGAGATGGCACAGAAGCTGGCCCTGGCCATTCGATACGGGGAGCTCGGCAAAACTGAGACGAAGCGCATGAAGCGCGCAATGAAGTCCCACCAGAACATGGCGCGCCGCCTCACGCCGCTCCTCAAGTACTTCGCAGCGGAAAAAGCGGTACAGCACGCTCGGACCTCGCTTCAAATCCACGGCGGCAACGGCTACACGAAGGACTATCTCCCCGAAAAGTTGCTTCGCGACGCGCTCGTCATGCCGATCTACGAAGGAACGAGCCAAATTCAGGCGCTGATGGCGATGAAGGACAGCCTCGGCGGGATCATCAAGAACCCGCAGGCTTTCGTGAAACGCTTGGCGCAAACGCGCTGGCGTTCGCTCTCGAGCCGCAATCCGCTCGAACGACGGGTCGCACAGCTTCAGACGGTCTCCTTGAGCGCGCAACAACACCTGGTGCTGAGGACGGCCGGCAACAAGGTGAAGGGCCTCCGCCGCAAGCCGATCGGCGAATGGACCGATGAGCTCACCAAGAACTGGAACCCAAAGCGGGACTTCGCGTTTGCGATGCTGCACGCCGAGCGACTCATCCAGCTTCTCGGCGACACCGCGATCGCCGAGCTACTGCTGGCGCAAACGGAGAAGCATCCAGAGCGGGCCGAGGTGCTCGAGCGGCACCTCGAGCGGGCCGAGCCCAGAGCTCGCTACCTGTTGGACCAGATCACGTCCACCGGGCATCGCCTTTTGGCAAAGCTCTCACCGGAAGCATCGGAGACGACGAGCCAAGCCGCGGAGTGATGCCACCGAGAGCAGGCTCTTTGGCTTGAAACTCTGACTCTGATACCAGTCGTTTGCTTGGTACCAGTCGTGGGTCAGTCGAATCCCTTCGGGGAGACCGACTTCGGCCGTGAAACCGAAATCTCGTCTGGCCGCGTCGCCTACGCAGGTCCAGGCCTGTTGGGCGCCCATCTTGGCTTTCTGCAGATTCAGCAACCTCGGCTTCTTGTCGAATCGGGTGGCTAGCTCTCCGCCGAGCGCGGCAATCGACACCAGCTGTTCGGGCAAGTCGACGGTTCGCGCGCCACGGCCAACGACTCGAACCACCTCGGATTGGAACTGTTCCCAAGTCACCTGCTCCTCACTCGTGAGGAAGTAACCCTTGTTGACGCTGTTCGGATGCTGCGCAGCTTCTAGGATCCCTCGAACGCAGTCATCGACGTAAATGATCGACATCAGTCGTTCGCGATTGCCGAAGTAGATGTTCCAGCCGAGCATTGCGCTTCGGAACAAGTTGAAATAGTCGACGTCACCCGGCCCGTAGACCCCGGAGGGACGAAGGATGGTCCAAGGCACGCCGCCGGATTCCTCTTCGACGGCTTCCTCTGCTTCGCGCTTGCTCTCGCCGTAGTGCTCGATCGGCCGCGGCGGATTCTCCTCACGATGAGGCGCCGAGGTTGCAGAGGGCCCGTACGAGGCCAAAGACGACACCAGAACGAAGCGCTTGGCGTCCGAGTGTTCTTTGCGGAGCGCTGCGAGCAAGTTCCGCGTGGGCATGACGTTCCCACGTCGAAAATCCTCCAAGGAGCTGCCCTTGGTCACGCCGGCCACGTGCAAGACATAGTCCGGCTTCTCCGCGCTGATGACGCGTTCCAAGTCGGCGACATCCGCGTAATCCGCCTCCACCGAGCGCCCCGCCGTCGAAGGGGGAGACCCGGGCCTGCGTATTGCGACGACGTCGGAACCAGAGGAAAGAAGCGCGTCGCGTAGCCGGCCGCCAATGAAACCGCTGGCCCCGGTGATCAGGACCTTGCCTTCGAGATTGGGCATCGTCATCGCCACGTGGTGCCCCGGCGGGGACCAATGTGCAAGCCCGGATTGACGCCACCCGGGAGCTGAGAAAAGCTGCCGCCCATGACTGGCCGCTTTCGAACCATTTCCCCCGTAGATGGAAGCGTCGTCTTCGAGCGCACGCTCGACGGGGCGGTCGAAATCGAACGCACCCTGGCCTCGGCGCGCAAAGCCTTTGCGTCTTGGCGGGAGCTCCGCCTCGAAGAACGAAACACGATGGTGCGTCGCTTCGTGGAGCTCGCGGTGCACGATGCGGACGCGGTCGCTCAGGAGCTCACGATGCAAATGGGCCGACCGGTCCGCGACGGCGGCGGTGAGGTGGGCGGTTGGCTGCTTCGCGGGCGAACGATGATCGGCCTTGCAGCTCAGGGGCTTGGCGACATCGAGCTCGCGGCGCGAGATGGGTTCACGCGATTCATTCGGAGGGAGCCCTTGGGCGTCGTCTTCGTCGTCGCACCGTGGAACTACCCTTGGCTGACCGCGGTCAACGCTCTGGTACCGGCGCTCGTCGCCGGCAACACGGTCGTCCTCAAGCACTCCGAGCAGACGCCGCTCGTCGCCGAACGAATCGCGCGCGCGGCCAAGGAAGCGGGGCTGCCGGAAGGGGTGCTTCAGGTTCTCTATCTCGATCATCGCGGTGTTGCAGGCGTAATCGAAGACCCGCGTGTTGCATTCGTGGCATTTACGGGCTCGGTTGGAGGCGGTCATGCCATCCAGACCGCTGCGTCGAAGCGGTTCATCGGAGCTGGGCTCGAGCTCGGGGGCAAAGACCCTGCCTACGTGTGCAGCGATGCCGACCTCGAGCGGTCCGCAGCCAACCTCGTCGACGGCGCGTTCTACAACGCCGGGCAATCGTGCTGCGGGATAGAGCGAATCTACGTGCATCAGGCGGCGTACGAGCCCTTCCTCGAAGCCTTCGTTGCGGTGGCCAACGAGCTCACGCTTGGCGACCCGCGGGATGCGTCGACCACGCTCGGACCCGTCGTTCGCATCCGCAACGCCGAAGGCATCCAGGCCCAGATCGACGAAGCGATGGCGAACGGCGCACGGGCGCTACTCGACCCGAGCCATTTCGAGGGGTCCAAACGCGGACTGCCCTACATGGCGCCGCAAGCGCTGGTGGATGTGGATCACTCGATGCGGATCATGAGCGAAGAAACATTCGGCCCAGCTGTCGGCATCATGCAGGTGCGGGACGATGCCGAAGCGATCTCCTTGATGAACGACAGCGACTATGGCCTCACTGCCTCGGTCTGGACGAACGACCTCGATCGCGCGCAGCGGATCGGCGAAAGCGTCGAGACCGGCACCTGGTACATGAATCGCTGTGACTACCTCGACCCGGAGCTTGCCTGGGTGGGCGTCAAGGACTCCGGCCGAGGCTGCACCCTATCGACGCTCGGCTATTCACAGCTCACGCGACCCAAGTCGTTCCATCTGCGACATCGCCCGGGGTAGCCTGGTCATCGCCGCCCAGGTCGCTATAGTCCGCCGCGATGAAGCCGCCGGTTCTCCGCTGCCGTCAGGTCACGAAATGTTACGGAACGTTCACGGCGCTCAAAGACCTGTCGCTCGAGGTGTATGAGGGGGAGATTTTTGCGCTCCTCGGCCCGAACGGCGCCGGGAAGTCGACCCTGATTCACTGCATCACGGGGCTGGCCAAGCAGACCGAGGGAAGCATCGAGGTCCTCGGCTTCGACACGGTGAACGACTTTCGGACAACCCGTCGCCTGGTTGGCTTGGTGCCCCAGGAAATCGGCTACGACCCCTTCTTCACTCCGCTTGAAAGCTTGATGATCCAAATGGGGCTCATGGGTGTCGAACCGAATCGCAGCCGTGCCGAAAGCCTGCTCGAAACCTTTGCCCTGGGCGATAAGCGCGACGCGTACACGCGGACACTGTCCGGGGGCATGAAGCGGCGGCTCCTCGTGGCCAAGGCACTGGTGCATGATCCGCGGCTGCTCTTCCTCGATGAACCGACTTCCGGCGTGGACGTCGAGCTGCGCCGTGAGCTCTGGCAAGAGGTCGAGGACCTTCGGACCGCCGGAACAACCATCGTGTTGACCACCCACTACATCGAAGAAGCAGAAAAGCTCGCAGACCGCATTGGCATTCTGCATAGAGGCGAGCTCCTTTTGGTGGAGAGCCGTGAAAGCCTCCTGGAACGCCACAGCGGACGCTCGCTGGAAGAGATTTACCTGGAGCTCATCCGCAAGGCAGACGGAAGACACGCGGCATGAGCACGATCGCGCTGAAGACACTCTTCCTCAAAGAGGTGCGCCGTTTCAGCAAAGTCTGGCTCCAGACGGTGTTGAGCCCACTCGTGACGACGAGCCTTTACTTCTTGGTGTTCGGCGTCGCGCTCGGCTCTCGGCTGCGCGAGATCTCCGGCGTTCCCTACATCCAATTCGTGGTGCCCGGCCTCGTGATGATGACGATGATTCGGGACTCGTTCCTGAACACCTCATCCAGCCTTTTTCAGTCGAAGATCAACGGAACGATCACCGACATCCTGGTCGCTCCGATCGGCGCGTTCGAGATGGTTCTCGCCTACGTAGGTGCCGCGATGATCAGGGCGATCATCGTCGGTACGCTCGTGTATCTCGTCGCCCTCTCCTTCACCTGGTTCCCGCTTCACCACATCGGCTGGACGCTCTTCTTCGGAATCTTCGTGCCTGCGACGCTTGCACTCCTCGGAATGATCGCCGCGCTATGGGCGCAGAAATTCGATCATCTCGCGATATTTCCGAACTTCGTGCTGCTTCCGTTGGCCTTCCTCGGCGGAGTCTTTTACTCGATCGATCTCCTACCGGAGCCGTGGAACACGGTAAGCCGTCTCAACCCGCTGCTCTACATGGTCAACGGCCTTCGGTATGGCTTCCTCGGGGTGGCAGACGTTTCGCCCGTCACGAGCGCCGTAGTCGTGCTGGTGTCGTTCCTGGTGGTCCTAGGTGCAGCAAGCGCGCTGCTGCGCAGTGGCTACAATCTCCGAAGTTAGTCATCATGAGCAGGCCGGCATGAGCAGCAGCACCTACTTCGCGAATCCCGCGGCGCGCGCCTTTCTTCAGCGACGTGTTGCAATGTTTGGCCTCATCGGCGCCGCACTCGGAGGCACTGCCTTGGCCTTTCGCTTGATCCTGGGCCTGCTGTTCGGGGTCGTCGAGGAACAGGTCACCAACCCCGGGTTCCTGATCCACGCCGCCGGGATCATCCCCCTCTTGGCGGTTTGGCTGATCTGCCGACGCGGCGACCTCTCGGTCAACACGATTCACGGCGTGGAGAACGCCGGGATCTTCCTCACGAGCATTTGCTACATCGGCATGGGTCTGGAGATTCGACCGGAGGTCGGGGCCGACACGATCACGGCGTTCATTCTCGCGCTCGTAATGTTTGCCCGGAGCGTCTTCGTCCCGAGCTCCGCCCGCCGAACCGCCTTCCTCGGCGTCCTCATCGGAATCCCGCTGGTGGCGGCGATGTACTACCACTACT
This sequence comes from uncultured delta proteobacterium, assembly GCA_963712235.1. Taxonomy (GTDB): domain Bacteria; phylum Myxococcota_A; class Polyangia; order Polyangiales; family Houyiibacteriaceae; genus SG8-38. The sequence continues at coordinate 144,529 of CAVQHC010000011.1, read as the reverse complement.
TGAGCATCGACCTGGGCATCTGGCGGGTGTTCGGCTACCCGGCGGAGTCCAACCAGCGCGTCGCGTCCGCACAATCGGTGATCACGCTCATGTGGTGGACACTCACCATTGGACTCGCGGCCCTCGCGTCCCGAGTGATTCACCGATTGCGCAAAGAGGTGAGCGACATTCAAAGCCTCGGTCAGTACAATCTCCGCCGCAAGCTCGGCGAGGGGGCGATGGGCGTCGTCTACGAGGCGCAGCACGGCATGCTGAAACGGCCGACCGCCATCAAGCTCTTGCGGCCGGAGCTCGCGGACCCGGACGCCCACAATCGCTTTCGTCGTGAGGTGCAGCTGACCGCAAAGCTCACCCACCCCAACACGGTCACCATTTACGACTACGGTCGGACCCCCGATGGACTCTTCTATTACGCCATGGAGCTGCTCGACGGGGCAACTCTGAGCCAAGTGGTCAAAGCGGGCGGCCCGCAGCCCGTCGAGCGGGTCGTGCGGATTCTTCGTGATGCCGCACTTGCCTTGAATGAAGCGCACCTAGTCGGCTTGATTCATCGCGACATCAAACCGAGCAACATCATGCTCGCGCGTCAGGGCGGCGTGCGAGACGTAACCAAAGTTCTGGACTTCGGCCTCGTCAAGAATCTCGGCAAGGTCGATGACCTCGAGAAGACCAACACGATGTCGATCAAAGGGACGCCGCACTATTTGAGCCCCGAAGCGATCCAGGACCCGCAAGCCATCGACGCGCGCACCGATCTCTATGCGCTAGGCGCAGTTGGATACTACCTGCTCGCAGGCCGCCACGTCTTCGATGGGAAGACGATCGTGGAAGTCTGCCTGCACCACGTGAACACCAGGCCCATTCCGCTATCGGAAGCGTCGCCGCTGGAGATCCCTGCTGGGCTGGAGACGCTCATCATGGCTTGCCTGGAAAAGGATCAGGCCAAGAGGCCAGCCTCCGGACAAGAGCTCGCTGACGCCCTCGATCGACTCGAGGTCGCGCGCTGGACCCGCGCAGACGCAGAGGCCTGGTGGGACGCCTTCGGCGGCCAAATCGAGCGGCGCTCCGAGCCCCTCAGCGCGAGCCCCACCGAGCAAACCGTCGCCGTAGACTTGGACGAACGCTGAGAAGCTGTCTGATTCCGTCGGCTTGAAGGGGTAGAGAGCCCCCCTCTTGACCCTGGGGGGGGTTGGCCGCAGAATGGAGCGGTAATGGTTCATGAGCCGATCGCTATCAACGACCCGATGGACGCGCTCCGCGCGGGCGCCGTCGGTTCGGTTGTAGTTGTAGTCGGCCTCATTATTAGCCTCCTGCTAGTTACGCAGGCATAGGCGGGGACCAGAACCAACCCACAGACCAACCCACTCCGTTTCTGGCCCTCGCATCGAGCATGCGGGGGCTTTTTTGTTGCCGTAGACCCATGAACAGACACTCACAACACAAAACTACAGCGAGCTGGCATCCGTCGGGCATTACGGAATTCGTCCTCCGAATGGGCGCCCGGTCGGCGATCGACTCTGTGCCTTTCTCGTGGGGCGCGCGCCGCTTGAATACCGCCTCAAATCAACTAGTTGGAGCCAGCCAGCAACGAAGGAGACCCTCGTGACACCCGCCAATCCCAAGCTCAAGAATCGCATCGGCGAATCGCTCTCCGGATCCCAGATCATTTGGGAGGCGCTCGTACGCGAGGGGGTCGAGGTCTGCTTCGGGTATCCGGGCGGAGCGATCATGCCCGCCTACGACGCAATGATTCAGTACCCGATCCACCACGTGCTGACGCGCCACGAGCAGGGCGCTTCGCACATGGCCGATGGCTACGCCCGCGCCTCGGGTCAAGTCGGCGTCTGCATCGCAACCTCAGGCCCGGGCGCCACCAACCTGGTCACCGGGATTGCAACCGCCATGCTCGATTCGATCCCGATGGTCTGCATCACCGGGCAGGTCCCCTCGCACCTCATCGGCAGCGACGCTTTCCAGGAAACCGACATCACCGGCTGCACCATTCCGGTAACCAAGCACAACTACCTGGTGACCGAACCCGAGCAAATCGCCCCGACGATCCGCGAGGCGTTTTACATCGCTCGTTCGGGGCGCCCTGGACCGGTCGTCGTCGACATTACCAAGGATGCACAGCAGAAGACCTGCGTTTTCGAATGGAGCGATGAAGAAATCGTGCTTCCCGGCTACCGCCCGGACTACGCGCCGCTGGCCGACCAGCTCGAGGAGGCGGTCGATCTGATCAAAAACGCGAAACGTCCGATCTTGTTCTCTGGGTACGGCGTCATCAAAGCGCAAGCTACCGAGACCCTCATCAGCTTCATCGAAAAGACAAACATTCCGGTCGCCTGCACCCTCCTGGGCCTCGGTGGATTCCCGGCCACGCATCATCGCAATCTTGGCATGATGGGGATGCACGGCGAAACCTGGGTCAACCAGGCCATCCAGGACGCGGATTTGATCATCGCCGTCGGGATGCGCTTCGATGACCGGGTGACTGGCAACCTCAAGACCTACGCGCAAAACGCTAAAAAGATCCACATCGAGCTGGACCCGGCTGAGATCAACAAGAACGTTCGCGTCGATGTTCCGATCGTCGGCGATGCGCGAGAGGTCCTCGAGGCACTCACGCCTCTCGTCGGGAACTGCGACCGCCCGGACTGGCTCGCCTACATCGATGAAATCAAAGGCGGATCGGCGGTCAGGGACATTAAAAATCTGCCCGACCTCGGCAAGCTCTACGCGGCCCACGTCATCCACGACCTCTACCGGTTCACCGAAGGCAAGGCGCTCGTCGTCACCGACGTCGGCCAGCATCAAATGTGGGAAGCGCAATACTACAAGCACGACTATCCGCGGAAGCTGCTCACCTCGGGCGGGCTCGGCACGATGGGCTTTGCCTTGCCTGCCGCAATCGGCGCGAAATTCGCCGAGCCCAACGAGTCCGTTTGGGTCATCTGTGGCGACGGTGGATTTCAGATGACGGCGTCAGAGTTGTCCACCTGTGCCCAGGAAGGCATCAAGGTCAACGTTGCCATCATCAACAATGGCTTCCTCGGGATGGTGCGTCAGTGGCAACAGTTCTTTTACGGCGGACGTTATGTGGCGACGCCGCTCCTGAGTCCGGACTTCGTGAAGCTCGCTGAAGCACACAGTTTGACAGGCATCCGCGTGGAGAAGCGGTCCGAGGTGGAAGCCGCCGTTCGCAAGGCGGAGGCCACGCCGGGTACCGTCGTCATCGACTTCCGCGTCGAACAGGAAGACGCCGTGTACCCGATGGTGCCGGCCGGCGCGGACCTCGACAAGATGATCCAGCGGCCGGGCAAACCCGGCGAGTCGGAGCACAATCCAATCTTCGAGACAGGGGAGGACAACTAATGTCCCAATCCGTGAAAAGAACGTTCGCCGTGTTCGTCGAAGACAAGCCTGGTGTGTTGAATCGAGTCGCCTCGCTGTTCCGACGCCGTAGCTTCAACATCGACTCGCTCAACGTGGGCGCTACCCACGAAGTCGGCGTGTCCCGCATGACCATCGTCTGTGAAGCAGACGACGACAAGGCCAAACGGATCGAAGCAAACCTCTACAAAATGGTCAACGTGCTTTGGGTCGATGACATCACCCACAAGCAGTCGATCAATCGCGTGCTCGCCTTGATCAAGGTCAACTGCGATCGCGAGCAGCGTGACGAAATCTTGAAAATCTGTGACGTGTTCCGCGCACGGGCCATCGACATGTCGCCCGACCGCGTAACGATAGAAATCACCGGCCCCCAAGACAAGGTCGAAGGCCTGGTCTCGGTTCTCAAGCCTTTTGGGATCTTGGAGTTGGTACAAACCGGCACCGTAGCGATGACCCGCGGCGTCGAGAAGCACGAGCTCGCTCACCCCACGGTGCCCGCGTCGCGCCACTCGGCAGCATAACCCCTTTGGAGAAGTAGAGAGACACATGACCCAGATTCGCTATGAAAAAGACGCTGACCTCTCCTTGATTCGAGGTAAGACGGTTGCGATCATCGGCTACGGCTCCCAGGGCCATGCGCACTCGCTCAACTTGAAAGAGAGCGGCGTGGACGTTCGCATCGGTTTGCAAGACGGCAGCAAGAGCAAGGCCAAGGCCGAGGCAGCCGGGCTCCAGGTGATGTCGGTCAACGACGCGGCCAAGGAAGCCGACGTGATCATGATCTTGGCGCCCGACACCTCGCAGCCTGCGATCTACGAAGAGCAGATCGCGCCGAACCTCGCGGCCGGCAACATGCTGATGTTCGCCCACGGGTTCAACATCCGGTACGGGACGATCGAGCCGCCGAAGGACGTCGACGTCACGATGGTTGCACCGAAGAGCCCAGGTCATCGCGTCCGTGAGACCTATCAAGAAGGAGGCGGCGTGCCCGCTCTGCTGGCGGTCCATCAGGACGCAACGGGCCATGCAGATGCGCTCGCGATGTCCTACGCGGCTGGAATCGGCTGCGCGCGCGCCGGAGTGTTGACGACGACCTTCACCGAAGAAACCGAGACCGACCTTTTCGGCGAGCAGGCCGTCCTTTGTGGTGGTGCGTCCGAGCTCGTCAAGGCGGGCTTCGAGACCTTGGTAGAGGCAGGCTACCAGCCAGAGCTTGCATACTTCGAGTGCCTCCACGAGCTGAAGCTCATCGTCGATCTGATGTACCGTGGCGGTTTGAACTACATGCGCTACTCGGTGTCGAACACCGCCGAGTGGGGCGATTATGTGAGCGGCCCGCGTGTAATTGGCGACGAGAGCAAGAAGGCGATGAAGCAGATTCTCGCCGAGATTCAGGACGGCACGTTTGCCAAGCGCTGGATTGAAGAGAACAAGAAAGGCCGACCCGAATTCGATCGAATCCGGCACGCGGAGCAAGAGCAGCGTCTCGAACAAGTCGGTGCAAAGCTTCGGTCGATGATGCCTTTCGTCGACCCAGTAGAAATCAAGCAGGGAGAGTAAGTCAGGCGTCGCTCGCGGCGGCGTCGGGAGAATGAATCATGCAACCCGATCACGTACGGATCTTCGACACAACGCTCCGAGATGGAGAGCAATCACCTGGCGCGACGATGACCTCGTCGGAAAAGCTGGAGGTGGCGAAGACCCTATCGCGGCTCGGGGTGGACATCATCGAAGCGGGCTTTGCGGCCGCTTCGCTCGATGACTTGCGAGCGGTGAAAACCATCGCCGAGGCCGTGGGCGTGACGGGCGTGGAAGGTCGGCCATCTCCGGAGCCGCCAATCATTTGTAGCTTGGCGCGAGCTCACAAACCCGACATCGAAAAGGCCGCTGAGGCTGTCGCCCCAGCCAAGCACGGCCGGATCCACACCTTCCTCGCGACCTCTCCGATCCATCGCGAGCACAAGCTGCGAATGAGCCGTGATCAGGTGCTCGTCAAGATCGGCGAGATGGTCGCGTACGCGCGCAGCTTCTGTGACGACATCGAGTTCAGTCCCGAGGACGCGGGCCGAACAGAGATGGATTTCCTCTATGAAGCTCTGCAGGCCGCAATCGAGGCCGGTGCGGGCACGCTCAACATTCCAGACACGGTCGGGTACACGATTCCCGAGGAGTTCGGCGGTCGCATCGCGATGATTCGCGAGAACGTCCCCGGTATCGAAAAGGCAGTGATCAGCGTCCATTGCCACAACGATCTCGGTTTGGCGGTCGCCAACAGCTTGTCGGCCGTCCAGCACGGGGCACGTCAAGTCGAGGTCGCGATCAACGGCATCGGTGAACGAGCCGGAAACGCATCGCTCGAAGAGGTCGTGATGGCGCTCCACGTTCGACGCGATCTCTACTCGATCGAGACCAACGTCGACACCACGCAACTCACCCGCGCGAGCCGGTTGGTCAGCAAGGTGACGGGCATGGTGGTGCAGCCGAACAAGGCCATCGTAGGAGCCAACGCGTTCGCGCACGAAGCCGGCATCCACCAGGACGGCATGCTCAAGCACGAAGAGACGTACGAAATCATGCGTCCCGAGACGGTGGGCGCCGGAAAGACGCAGCTCGTGCTTGGCAAGCACTCCGGCCGTCATGCGTTCGCAAATCGCTTGGTGGAGCTGGGGTACCCAATATCGGGCGACGGGCTCGACAAGGCGTTCGCGCGCTTCAAGAAGCTCGCCGACAAGAAGAAGCTCATCACCGACGCCGATTTGTTGGCGCTGGTCAGCGACGAGCTCTACCAACCAAAGGAATTCTGGCGACTCGACGCAATCCAAGTTGGCTGCGGCACCGGAATGCCGACGGCTACCGTCAAGCTCACCGGGCCTGACGGAGTCAGCCAAACGGCGGCGGAGGTGGGCACGGGCCCCGTCGATGCGGTGTACAAAGCCATCCAATCTCTGGTGCACGTACCCGCCACATTGCTCGAATATACCGTCCAGTCAGTGACGGAGGGAATCGACGCCCTCGGCGAGGTAAGCGTTCGCGTAGCGCCCGACGAGCACGGCGATGCCGAGCCGGAGAAGATCAATCCGCAATACGCGCACTCTCGAGCTCGCGTGTTCCATGGCCACGGTGCACACACCGACGTCATCGTCGCCAGCGCCAAGGCATACCTGGCGGCCATGAACCGCATCCTCGCGATCAGAGAAGCCAAGCAACCCGAAAATAAGGCAGCGGGAAGCGCTGCATAACGAGCATCATGGAACCAAAAACACTATTTCAGAAGGTTTGGGACGAGCACGTGGTCGTTGAGGAGCCGGACCGTCCCGCGGTTCTGTACATCGATCTGCATCTCATTCACGAGGTGACGTCGCCGCAGGCGTTCACCGGCCTTCGCGAGCGAGGTGTCAAGGTTCGGCGCCCGGACAAGACCATCGCGACGATGGACCACTCGACTCCGACGCTACCCAAGGCGCTTTGGGTCATCGACGACCAGGCGAAGGCACAGCTCGGCCAGTTGGAGATCAACTGCACGGAGTTTGGCATCGAGCTCTACGCGCTCGGAGACAGCCGGAACGGGATTGTACACGTCATCGGGCCGGAGCGCGGCTTCACGCAACCAGGCAAAACGATCGTTTGTGGGGATAGCCATACGTCGACCCACGGCGCGTTTGGCGCCTTAGCGTTTGGCATTGGGACGAGCGAGGTGGAGCACGTTCTTGCGACGCAGTGCCTCTTGCAGCGAAAAGCAAAGACGCTCGAAGTCCGAGTCGAGGGTCAGCTCATGCCGGGTGTCACAGCCAAGGACATCATTTTGGCGCTTTGCGCGGAAATCGGCACGGGCGGTGGCACCGGCCACGTGATCGAGTTCACCGGCTCCGCAATCCGGTCTCTCGACATGGAAGGTCGGATGACGGTCTGCAACATGAGCATCGAGGCGGGCGCGCGTGCGGGCATGATCGGCCCGGACGAAACCACATTCGAGTACCTCAAAGGGCGCGACCACGTGCCTAAGGGAGCAGATTGGGATGCGGCGGTCGAACGCTGGAAGCAGCTCCGCACCGACGAAGGCGCGACCTTCGACAAGACCGTCGTCATCGACGCCAACAAGCTCGAACCGATGATCACCTACGGGACCAACCCTGGGATGGGCATGCAGATCAGCCAGCCCATGCCGACCACGGACCGTTTCCAGGACGCTTCGCAGCGGGCTGCATTCGAGAAGGCCATGGGGTACATGGATCTCCAGCCGGGGCAGCACCTACTTGGAAAGAAGATCGACGTAGTCTTCATAGGCTCCTGCACCAACTCGCGTATCAGCGATCTCCGTATGGCAGCGGGTGTGTTCAGCGGACGCAAGGTGGCGGACGGAGTGCGTACGCTCGTCGTTCCCGGCTCGCACGACATCAAGAAACAGGCCGAAGCCGAGGGCCTCGACCTGATTTTCAAGGAGGCAGGCGCGGAATGGCGTGAGCCCGGATGCTCGATGTGTATCGCGATGAACGGCGACAACCTGGAGCCGGGGCAATACGCGGTCAGCACTTCGAACCGAAACTTCGAAGGACGTCAGGGCAAGGGCGGCCGAACTTTCCTGGCCTCCCCTCTTACCGCGGCCGCGTCGGCGGTCAGAGGCGAAGTCACCGACCCGCGGAGCTTGCTCCTTTCTTGAAAGGCTGAGTCATGGCGAAATTCACTACACTGACATCGCACGCGGTCCCTCTGCCGGAAGAGAACGTCGACACCGACCAGATCATCCCTGCTCGTTTTCTAAAAGTGACCGACAAGCACGGACTCGGCGACAGCCTCTTTTGCGACTGGCGCTACCTCAAGGACGGGTCGGACAACCCCGACTTCGTGCTCAACGAACCGGCGTCGCAGGGCGCGCAGATCCTCCTGGCAGGGAACAACTTCGGCAGCGGATCCTCGCGAGAGCATGCGCCCTGGGCGCTCGTCGGCTGGGGCTTTCGGGCGATGATTTCGACCGGTTTCGCGGACATCTTCAAGAGCAACTCTCTGAAGAATGGGCTGCTCCCAGTCGAGGTTACCGAAGCGGTCTATAAAGCGCTGATGGAAGCGGTTCAGCTCGATCGTTCTACCCAAATCACGATCGATCTGCCGACTCAGTCCGTAACCGCCTTAGGGAGCCTCGAAACGACCTTCCCCATCGACGCGTTCTCGAAGTACTGCCTTCTCGAGGGCATCGACCAGCTCGGCTACCTGCTTTCGTTCGACGATCAGATCACAAGCTATGAGCAACAACGGACATAAAGCCTCTGGCCCCGTCGTGGAGGTCTACGACACCACACTGCGTGACGGCACGCAGATGGAGGGGATGAGCTTGTCCTGCGACGACAAGCTCCGGATCGCGGAGCACTTAGATACCGTTGGCGTGACGTTCATCGAAGGCGGCTGGCCGGGTTCGAATCCCAAGGACGTAGAGTTCTTCGAGCGCGCGAAGGACCTCCACTGGGAGAACGTGACAATCGCAGCCTTCGGGTCGACGTGCCGGGCCGAGCTTCGCGCCGAGGACGACCCTCAGCTTCAAACACTCATCGCAGCCGAAACGCCAATCTGCACAATCTTCGGCAAAACGTGGAACATGCACGTCACGGAGGTGCTGCGCACCAGCCTCGCGGAGAACCTGCGCATGGTCGAGGAGAGCGTCGTGTTCCTCAAGCAGAGCGGGCGCCGAGTGATTTACGATGCAGAGCATTTCTTCGATGGCTACAAGGCCGACCCGGGCTATGCAATCGAAACTCTGCGAGCCGCTAGCCGTGCTGGAGCAGAAACCCTCACGCTGTGCGATACGAACGGCGGCTCGATGCCTTGGGAGATTGAGGAGATGGTCAAGGCGGTCAAGGATGCGCTCCCCGACGCGCACCTTGGCATCCACGCGCACAACGACGGGGAATGCGGCGTCGCGAATTCCATTGCGGCCATTCGCGCCGGGGCGCGTCACGTCCAAGGAACCGTCAACGGCTACGGTGAGCGCTGCGGCAATGCGAACCTCTGCTCCGTCATCCCTAATCTAGAGCTCAAGCTCGGCCTGCAGTGTCTGCCGAAAGGCGGCCTCGAGCAGCTTCACGACCTCAGCCACTTCGTCGCAGAGATCGCGAACCTCAGCCCGAACGAACATGCTGCCTACGTTGGGCGAAGTGCATTTGCTCACAAAGGCGGCATTCACGTGTCGGCTATCCGACGCCATCCAGAGTCGTACGAACACATCACTCCCACGCTCGTAGGCAACGAGTCGCGGGTAGTGGTCAGCGAGCTGTCAGGGCGAAGCAACTTGCTCAGCAAAGCCGAAGAGCTCGGTCTCGAAGTGAGCTCGGCGAGCGGGGGGCGAGTTCTAGAAAAGATAAAGGAGCTCGAAGCCAACGGATTCGCGTACGAGGCTGCCGAGGCGTCCGTCGCGGTTCTCATGGCACGCCACCAGGCCGAATACCAAGCGCCTTTTGAGGTGCTGGACTTCCAAGCCGGCGTCGGGCGGCGTCGCGGTGGCGGCATGTTTGCCGAGGCTACGGTGAAGGTGCGTATCGGCGACGAGGTCGTGCACACCGCAGGTGAAGGCAACGGCCCAGTGAGCGCCTTAGACTCCGCGCTTCGCAAAGCTCTCCGACCGTTCTTCCCCGAGGTCGCGGACATGCACCTCACGGACTACAAGGTTCGTATTCTCGACGGGCGGAGCGGAACGGGAGCAACGACTCGAGTGCTCATCGACAGCCAATCGTCTCACGACAGCTGGAGCACGGTCGGCGCATCGAGCAACATCATCGAGGCTTCACTACAAGCGCTCGTCGATAGCATCGAGTACGGCCTTTCGCTCGAGCGCGCGAGGCTCGGAGGGCAGGCGAAAGCCACAGTAGCGAGGACTTAGCGATTGCCCTCGAGACGCGCGCCGTGCATCATGGCCGGCTGCATAGGTGACAGGACATGAAAGCCAAAATCACACTCCTGCCGGGCGACGGCATCGGACCCGAAATCGTAGACGCGACTCGCCAAGTGCTCGAAGCCATCGCGAGCAAGTCGGGCCACACGTTCACATTCTCGACGCATCTAATCGGCGGCATCGCCATCGACGAAACAGGTGTGCCCCTGCCGGACGACACCATCGTGGGTTGCCGGAGTGCGGATGCGGTGCTGCTCGGTGCGGTGGGCGGGCCAAAATGGGACGACCCGAACGCTACGGTTCGGCCGGAGCAAGGGCTCCTCGGCATGCGAAAAGCCCTGAAGCTCTTCGCCAACGTTCGTCCGGTGAAACTCTTCCGAGGGCTCGAGGCTGCGTCCCCACTCAAAGCTGAGCGACTCCGCGGCGTGGATCTCGTCTTCATCCGGGAGCTAACAGGCGGAATCTACTTCGGACAGCCAAAGGGCAAGGAAACCAGGAACGGCCTGCGCACGGGGTTCGATACGATGGTGTACGACGAGAACGAGATTCGCCGCATCGTCGAATTGGCCTTTCAGGTGGCGAGGAAGCGAGGCGGGCACGTCACCTCGATCGACAAGGCCAACGTCCTCGCCACGATGCAGGTCTGGCGGGAAATCGCAACGGAGGTCGGCAAAGCGAACTCCGACGTTCGTCTCGACCACCAGCTCGTCGACTCTGCAGCCATGCGGCTTGTTACCGACCCTTCTTCGTTCGATGTCATCGTCAGCGGCAATATGTTCGGGGACATTCTCTCCGACGAGGGCGCTGTCTTGACGGGTTCGCTTGGGCTTCTCCCGAGCGCATCGCTCGGCGAGGGCACGCTGGGGGTCTACGAGCCCATCCACGGCTCTGCACCGGACATCGCCGGCAAGGGGGTCGCAAACCCACTTGGCACCATCTTGAGCGCGGCGATGCTGCTTCGACACAGCCTCAACCTGGATGCAGATGCGAAAATCATTGAAAGTGCGGTTCAGAAGGTCCTCGACAGCGGCCTCAGGACGGCGGATTTGAGCGGCGGACAACGTTCGCTCGGGACAACGGAGATGGCGGGCGCGGTCGTGACCGCCATCGACGCCGCCTAAGGAAAGGACCCGACATGCCGCGCAAACGCGTTAGCCGCCTGTTCGACCTCAAGGAAGACGACCATGGACGCAAGTACATGGAGGTCTATCTCGACGGCATCGCGCTTCTGCGCCTGGTGCTGAGCAACAAGGGAACCGCCTTCAGCTACGAAGAGCGCGTAGCGCTTCGGCTCGGCGGCCTTCTTCCGCCTCAGTACAACACACTCGAACAGCAAATCGAACGCGTCTACGTGGGCTTCGTGCAGGCGCCGACAGATATCGACAAGTACCAGTACCTTCGCGCCGTGCAAGAGCGGCAGGAGATACTCTTCTACGCGTTGCTCGAAAAGCATCTCGATGAGATGTTGCCCATCGTCTACACACCGACCGTCGGCGCAGCGGTGCAGCAGTTCAGCGCGCTTTACCAGAACCCCCGGGGTCTTTCGTATTCACCCCTGAACATCGATCGAGCCGATCAGACACTCGAATGCTACCCGATGGAAGACGTCCGTATGATCGTGGCGACGGACTCCTCGGCGATTCTCGGAATTGGCGACCAAGGCTATGGCGGCTTGGCAATTCCGATTGGAAAGATGGCCCTGTACACCGTCGGCGGCGGCGTCAGCCCGTTTCACACGATGCCGGTGGCGCTCGACGTGGGCACCGATCGGATGGACCTGATCAACGACCCAAACTACTTGGGGGTTCGTCAGAAGCGGCTCCGTGGTGACGATTACTACAAGTTCCTCGACCAGTTCGTCGACGCGGTTTGGACCCGTTGGCCTGACGCTGTCATCCAGTGGGAGGATCTTTCGAAGACTGCGGCCTTCACCGTGCTCGAACGGTATCGCGAGCGTGGCCCATCCTTCAACGACGACATCCAAGGCACAGGGGCGGTGGCGCTCGCCGGCATCCTCGCGGCCTGCCACCTCCGCAACGAAAGCCTCAAAGACGAGATCTTCGTCATTCATGGGGCCGGCGCAGGCGGGGTCGGTGTCGCCTGGGCGATTCGCGAAGGTCTGGTCCGAGCAGGATTGAGCCGCGCGGAAGCCCGGGCACGCGTGTTCGTGCTCGACTCCCGTGGGCTTCTGATGAGCGACCGCGACATGGAAGAATACAAGCGTGACTTTGCACACGACCGCTTAATCACGCGCGATTGGAAATTCGAAGGCGACACGCCCGACTTGGTCGACACGATTCGCAATGCTGGAGCCACCGTTCTTTTGGGCCTCTCGGGTAGACCGGACGCCTTCAATGAGGAGGTCGTCCGCGCGATGGCCGAGAATCACAAGTGGCCGATCATCTTTCCGCTCTCCAACCCCACGAGCTCAGCGGAAGCCAAACCCGTCGATATTTTTCGTTGGACCGATGGTAAGGCGATCGTTGCAACCGGCAGCCCTTTCGAGCCGGTCATGATGGGCGGCGTCACGCACCCAATCGGCCAGGGCAACAATGCCTTCATCTTCCCGGGGCTCGGTTTCGGCGCGATCCTGAGCGACGCCAAATCAATCACGGACGGCATGGTGTTGGAAGCGTCCCAAGCGCTAGCCGACTACACCATCGAGAAATACGTCGAAGGCGGCCTGATCTACCCTCCGGTCAACGACCTCCAAGAAACCTCTGTTCGGGTGACGACCGCCGTGGTCAAACAAGCCATCGCCGATGGCGTAGCGCGCCGAGCAAACATCCCCGAGGACATCGAGTCCTTCGTCCGAGAACGCTTCTGGCACCCGACATACCTACCCTTCGTCCGCGGCCAACTCACCTAGGGACACGCTCCCACCCCAAAACCGACATTGTTCCAGCCACTTAGGTCGCGCACCGCGAAAACTCAAGTTGCGCCGCTTCGATCGGGACGTTCGAATCGCTTTCGGTCGCCGTGGGAGCCTCGCTCTGGGTAGACTTGAGACCAATCGTCGCGAGCGCGATAGTAGGCGAACCAATCACGGAACGCGGCGGCTCGTTGGTTCTGGTCGCTTCCAAGGGATTGATACCAGCTGCTCGGACTCCACAACTTTGAAATTAGCGGCTCGTGCGCCCGGTACCCTGCGTGCTGCGGATACGTAGACCACCGATATGATTCTGGCTCTGAGCAAATCCTTGCATGTACCGGATTGAGCTCGACATACGCTGTGGTAATCGCCATTTGCTCATCGGAGACGATCGGAACGCTTTTGTACCGTTGCTCGAACAGCTTCCCTGTCGCGCCGCGGCTGAAGTTGCGGAACTGTGCGTACCGTTGAGCGAACTGACGAACGAACTGCGAAAGTTGCAGATGCTCAACCGGTGTGACGATGAGATGAACGTGATTCGTCATCAACGTGATGGCGTGGACCGGGACTCGCTGCTTCTCGCTGCTCTGCAATAGGCGACTGAGAAAGAAGTGCTTCTCGCGCGGGTACGAGAAAAGACGCCGACGATTGTTGCCTCTCAGAATAACATGGTGAGGGTGGTGCGGAACTACGAGGAGATTTCTAGGTAGACGAGGCATGGGATCGTTGTCGACCAAGCCCACCGAAAGTTGTGTTTTCGCGGTGTGCGACCTATCTCCTTGTTATCTCTTCGGTTTTCGGGGTATAGCGTGTCCCCATGGAAATTGCGGTGGCGATATTTGAGCAGGTGACGGCGCTGGATGCGGTGGGGCCTTATGAGGTGTTGCAGCGCCTTCCAGGGGCCGAAGTTCGTTTTGTAGGGCATCGCAAGGGAGAGATTCGAACCGACAATGGGTTTTTGGGGCTTACGGTTGATTGTACGTTCGATGAGGTGAGCAACCCCGACGTCTTCTTGATTCCAGGTGGGATTGGGACTCGCGCCCTCGTGCACGATGGTGTGATTCTCGATTGGATTCGCAACGCCCATGAGACGAGTCAGTTCACGACCTCCGTATGCACGGGGTCACTGCTCCTTGCTGCTGCAGGCCTCCTGAAAGGGCGGAAGGCAACGACCCATTTTTCCGCGCGACCGTTGCTGCTGAAATATGGCGCGACTCCGACCGAGGAGCGCGTCGTTCAGGAAGGCAAGATCATCACTGCAGCCGGTGTCTCGAGCGGCATCGACATGGCATTGCATCTTGCCGAACAGCTCACGGACGCGACGACCGCCAAGGCTCTGCAGCTGATGATCGAGTACGACCCTCAGCCGCCGCATGATGCCGGCGCGCTCCACAAGGTCGACGCGAGCGTTCTGGCCCGAATGCAAGAGCTTGCGCGCGATAAGAACTAGCTCTGCTTGTCACATTCACCGCGAGCGGACCCGGTTTTCGCGGTGTGCCATCTAAGTGCTTATTATTAGGCCGTTTTTCGTAGGGGAGCGTGTCCCTTGGACTCTAGGATAGGGCGCCGCCGTCGGCTCGGATTTCGGTGCCGTTGATGTAGCGGGCGTCGTCGGACGCTAGGAAGGCGATGACGGATGCGGCGTGTTTGGGTTTGGCGAAGCCGACAAAGGGCATGGCGCCTTTGAGGAGCTCCATGTCGGCGCCTTCGGGGGCTTTGAAGTCGCCGTGCAGGGACGTCGCGATGCCGCCCGGAACGATGCAATTCGCGCGGAGGCCTTGCTTCACGTACTCCTGGTACAGGGCTCGGGTCATCGAGAGGATCCCCCCTTTCGATGCGGCGTAAGCGCTCATCCAGGGATGGCTACCTAGCGCCGACGTCGATGAGCAGTTCACGATAGCGCTGAATCGATTTTTCAGCAGATGTGGAAGTGCGGCGTGGTTCACATAGAAGGTACCATTAAGATTGATGTCGATGATCTCGTGCCACTGATCGAACGTCATCTCGTGGGTATGATAGGTGCGGAGTATTCCCGCGCAGTGACATAGCGTGTCGAAGCCGTCCATGTCCTGTGCCGCTTGGTCGATGACCTCTTTGACGCGAGCGCCGTCCGTGACGTTGCACTCGTAGACCCAAGCTTTGACCCCCTGCGCTTCGACGATCTGCTTTGTGACCGCCAGCCCCTCGGCGTGGAGATCGACAAGAGCGACGTTGCCACCCTCCTCGGCGATCCGCTGGGCCGTGGCCTGGCCGATGCCCGCGGCCGCGCCGGTGATGACTACGTTCTTACCTTCAAACCTTTTCATCGTACTTCTCGCTCTTCCTTGCTGGTCGCTAATAACCGTGAAGCTCAGCCCAACGCTGCCGGTGCACGGACGGCATTCCAAACATCATGTAGGCCGCTTGTGCGCGCTTCATGTAGAAACCGATGTCGTGCGCATCGGTCACTCCGATGCCCCCATGCATTTGGATCGCTTCCTTCGCCGCGTGCATGAAGGTGTCCGAGGCCATCGCCTGAGCGAGCGAAGCCAATCGCGGAACTTGAAGGGGCGACTCGTCGATCGCCCTCGCGGCGGCCAGCACGACCGAACGTGTCAGCGCGATATCCGTATACACCGACACTGCGCGATGCTGAAGCGCCTGGAATGAGCCAATGGGCACCCCAAACTGCTCGCGTTCCTTGATGTAGTCGAGGGTGTCGGCGAAGGCCTGCTCAGAGGCTCCAAGCATCTGGGCCGCAAGTCCCACCGACGCGCGATCGAAAACAGCCTCCAAGAGCGCTGTGCCGGCATCGAGCTCACCGACCAGTGCATCGCGCTTCACCGGGACGCGGTCGAGCCGCACGATGGCGGAGTTCATCCCATCGATGCGAGACTGTCGGGTGACGGTGACGGACGGCTGCGCTGGATCGACCAAGAACAGCGTGCATCGGTTGCTCGAGGTTGTCGCGGATACGATGATCCGATCCGCAAGGTGTCCGTCGAGAACCTGTAGCTTTTCACCGCTGAGCTCGAAGCCATCGCTTGATTCTTTCGCTACCATGGCTGGCTCCAACGCGCCTCCCTGGCTGCCAGCTTCTTCGTATCCGACGGCGAGCAGCGTTTCCCCGGCAGCAACCCCCGGCAACAGGGCCTCCTTCTGCTCCTCGCTGCCCCCGAGAAGGAGCGCTTGGGTGCCGAGCAACAGAGTCGACACAAAAGGCTCGGGCATCAGCTCGCGCCCGCTTTGCTCGAGAACGACTGAAAGGTCGAAGAAGCCGAGCCCCATCCCCTCGTACCGCTCGGGAATCTGAAGACCAAGCCAGCCAAGCTCCGCCATCTCGTTCCAGATCTCGCGAGAGAACCCGACTTCATCATGGGAATCTCGAAAGGTTCGAATCCGCGCAGCCGGCGCTCGCTTGCGAATGAAATCGTAGGCGGTCTTCGAGAGCATTTTCTGCTCTTCGCTCAGCAGAAGAAAAGGCGCCCTATCCTCGGTCATTTCTTGCCCTCCGGCAGGCCGAGGACTCGCTTGGAGACGATGTTCTTTTGAATTTCCGACGAGCCGCCCTCAATCGTACTTGCGCGCGATCGTAGCCAGTCCCGGGTGTACTGAAGGTCATCCTCGTCAAAGCCCGGCCCTTCCCAGCCAAGCCCCCGCGTACCCGCAACCTTCATTCCGAGCTCGAATCGCCTCTGCTTGAGCTCGGACCCTACGATTTTCGTGATGGAGCCTTCGGGCCCGGGTGTGCCCGACTCGGCGCTCTGTTGAATGCGTGCAAGCGTGAGGTGGAACGCCTCTTCGAGCATTCCGAGGGCTGCCAACTCATCACGCAGTAGCGGATCGGGGATGGCGCCTTCGGGCACGGCCAGATGCTTGCGTGCCCTGGCGACGACCTCGCGCTGCGCGGACCCGGGCTGGCGGGCGATGGAGCGGCCGATCGACGAGCGCTCGTGCCCGAGAATTGCTTTCGCAATCGTCCAGCCTTCGTTCTCCACGCCAACGAGATTCTCGGCAGGGACACGGACGTTGTCGAAGAAGGTTTCGCAGAACGGCGAGTAGCCACTGATTAGATCGATTCGGCGCACGCTGATCCCTGGTGTATCGAGATCGACCAACATCACCGAGATGCCCATCTGCTTCTTGGGCGCACTCGGATCGGTTCGCGTGAGGCAGTAAATCCAGTCGCTCAGGTCGGCGTGTGAGGTCCAGATCTTTTGGCCATTCAACACGAACTCGTCACCGTCGCGCACCGCTTTGAGCTGAAGGTTCGCGAGATCGGAGCCAGCGTTGGGCTCGGAGTAGCCCTGGCACCAACGCACCTCAGCACGAGCAATTCGGGGCAGGTGTTGCGTTCGCTGCGCGTCGTTGCCGTATTGGAGCAGGACCGGACCAAACATCGCGAGTCCCTGCCCTCCGACTGGACGCGGCACGCCAATCGCCTTCATCTCCTCGTGGATGATGTTCTCCTGCTCGCGGCTGAGGCCGCCGCCGCCGTATTCCTTGGGCCACGACGGCGCCGTCCAGGATTTCTCGATGCCAAGGTCACGCCAGCTCAAAAGGTCAGGGTCGGTCTGCTCGCATTTGGACCCGCCCCAGTAGCCGTCGAAGGGACCGCTGCCGCTGGTTCCCCAGAGCGACTTCGGCGCGTTCTCACGAACCCAGGCGCGCGCTTCGGCGCGGAATGCTTCCAAATCAGTCACTCCGTTACTTTGCGGTTCCAGCCTTTTTCATGTCGAGGGCAACATCCTCGATCATGTCTTCCTGGCCGCCAACCGTCTTCAACCGGCCGAGCTCGACCAGAATGTCGGTCGACTTGAGGCCGTACTTCTCGGCAGCGCGCTTCGCGTGAAGCAAGAAGGACGAATAGACGCCCGCATAGCCAAGCGTGAGCGAGTCACGATCGACGCGAACTTTGTGCGTCATCAGCGGATAGACGACCTCTTCGGCCAGATCCATCAACTTCCACATGTCGACCCCGGTCTCGACGCCCATCCGGTGAAGGACGGCAACGAACGCTTCGAGCGGCGTGTTGCCGGCACCCGCACCCATACCAGCGACCGAACCATCGATGCGTGCCGCACCAGCCTCGATTGCCGCGAGCGAATTCGCGATCCCCATGTGCATGTTGTGGTGACCATGGAAGCCTACCTCGACGTCTGCATCGAGCTTTTCGCGAAGCAGGCCTACTCTCGCGGTCACATCGTCGGGAAGCATGTACCCAGCCGAGTCGGTGATGTAGAGGCAGTTCGCGCCGTAACCCTGCATGAGCTTGGCCTGCTCGAGGAGCGCTCCGGGGGCGATCATGTGAGCCATCATCAGGAAGCCCACCGTGTCCATTTCCATTTTGGCGCCGAGGCTGATGTGCTGCTCCGAAACGTCCGCCTCGGTGCAATGCGTGGCCACGCGAATCGTCTCCACCCCGCAGTCATGGGCCATCCGGAGATGATCGACCGTTCCAATCCCCGGAATCAGCAAGGCCGAAATCTTGGCGATGTTCATCTTTGGCACGACCGCTCGGAGGTACTCCTCGTCGCTCGCCGCCGGAAAGCCGTAGTTTACGGATGCTCCGCCGAGCCCGTCCCCATGCGTCACCTCGATGAGCGGTACACCCGCCGCGTCGAGAGCAGTGGCCACTTCGACCATTTGCGCAGGCGTGAGCTGGTGGCGCTGGGGATGCATCCCATCGCGCAGGCTCATGTCGTGGAGCGTAACCGTTTTGCCCTGCAGGTTCATGCTGCCTCCGCGCGCTGAATTTCTTCGGCGATGAGCTCTGCGGTCCGCAAACCCGCGGCCGTCATGATGTCGAGATTGCCGGCGTACTTCGGCAGAAAGTCACCGAGTCCTTCGACTTCCATGAAGAATGACACGCGATTGCCATCGAACACGGGGCCGTTCTTTAGCGTGTATCCGGGAACGTACTTCTGAACCTCGGCGATCATCTGCCTTGCCGATTCGATGATCTTCTTTTGCTTCGGAGCATCTGCGGTGAGGCAGTGAATCGTGTCCCGCATGATCAGCGGGGGCTCCGCGGGGTTGATGATGATGATCGCCTTCCCGCGCTTCGCGCCACCGACGACCTCCACGCCCTTGGCCGTGGTGCGCGTGAACTCGTCGATGTTCTTTCGCGTTCCGGGCCCGGCCGACTTGGACGAGACCGTAGCAATGATCTCTCCGTACTCGACGGGCTGAACGCGGCTGACGGCTGCAACCATCGGAATGGTCGCCTGCCCCCCACAGGTCACCATGTTCACGTTTTGCTCGGAGCGCCCGACCATTTCGCGCAGATTGACGGGGGGCACACAGAAGGGGCCGATCGCCGCAGGTGTGAGGTCGACCATTCTGACGCCGTACTTCTTCACCAAGGCATTGTTCGACTCATGCACGTAGGCGCTCGTGGCATCCCAGGCGATTTGTACTTTGTCCTCGGCGATGTGCGGCTCCATGCCCTCGACGCCCTCGGCCGTCGTCTTGAGGCCGAGCTCTTTCGCTCGCCGTAGCCCTTCGGATTGAGGATCGATGCCCACCATCCAGATCGGTTCGATGATTTTGCTTCGAAGCGCCTTGTAGAGGAGGTCGGTGCCGATATTCCCGGAACCGATGATCGCTGCTTTCACTTTGGTCGTCATCTCCGCCCGCTCCCCTACGTGAACCGCACCGAGGCCGTCCCGACCCCTTCGACTTCGAGGCGCATCTCGTCCCCTGCAACCACGGGTTCGAGGGGCACCAGCGAGCCGGAGAGCACTACGTCGCCTGCATTCAAGCTGATGCCGAACCTCGAGAGAGTATTGGCGAGCCAGCTCACGCAGTTCAGAGGCGAGTCGAGCGCCGCCGAGCCCACACCCTCGCTCAGCAGCTCGCCGTTCTTGTACACCCGCATCTTCAGATTCGGGAAATCCAGCCGCTTGGGGTCGGCGTGCTCGTCACCCAGGACGAACAGGCCACAGCTCGCGTTGTCGGCCACGGTGTCTTGGATCTTCACCTTCCAGTCACGGACACGGCTGTCGACGACTTCGAAACAGGCCATCACATAGTCGGTCGCGTCCAGGACATCGTCGTTGGTGACCCCGGGGCCCTTGAGGTCTTTTTTGAGCTTGAAGGCGATCTCCCCTTCGGCGCGCGGCTGGATGAGCTGCTCGCTGATCGGCATCGGCCCGCCGTTGGGATACATCATTTTATCGGTGAGGTAACCAAAGTCGGGCTGAAATACGCCGAGCATTTCCTGCACAGCTCGGCTGGTGACGCCGATCTTCTTGCCAATGACTTTCTCGCCGTCGTCCTCGATTCGACGGTTCACCATTCGCAGGGATACGTGATACGCGTCCTCGATCCGAATGTCCGGCCAGCGTTCGGTAAGTGGCGTCAGCGTTCGGCGCGCACGCAAGGCGTCAAACAACTCGTCTCCGAGTTGCTCGATTTTTTGTCGTCTCGCCGCATCATCCATGCCTACTAGATGAAGAAATCCGAGTTGCTCTGGCCGAAGAGAACGCCACCCATGTTGGCAGCCGGCCCATCGGGCCCGTTGGCATGGTGCAAACGAATCGCATGGATGTCTTGGAAGTGACGGTTCACCGGATGGTCTTCGAACGCCGCACGGGCGCCGCAGGCGACGAAGAGCTGTTCGACCACCTCGGTGGATACCCGGACCGCGCGCGCGGAATCGTTTCGAAAGTGAACGCGCCGATCGAGTGGGATCTTTTCTCCCTTTTCGAGGTATCCAAACATCTCCTTGAAGTTGCGCTGCAAGGTCAAAACCTCACGATCGAGCGCCGCCGTGGCTTCTGCGGCAACCAGGCTGTTGGTGAACGAGTCCTTGGCCTTGCCGCCCGTTGCCTGGGACACCTTCGTCTTCATGAAATCGATGTAGGCGTCCAGCGCGCCAAAGGCGGCCCCAACGGCAGGGGTCGACACGGAACGCACGTGAATTTGGCCGAACGGGTACTTGTAGACCGGGGATGGATTGATTTCGTTGCCGGGACTCTTCTGCCTAAATCCGTCGGAGAACTTGTGCATGCGATGGTCCGGAACGAAGGCGCCATCGACCACCACGTCTTTGCTGCCGGAACCCCGCAAGCCCGAAACGTGCCAGTTGTCGATAATTTCGTAGTCGGAACGGGGCACCAGGAACGTTCGCATGTCGGGCGGCTTGCCTTCTTCGGTCGGCACGAAGCCGCCGAGAAATGCCCACTCGCAAAAATCACAGCCGCTCGAAAACGACCATCGGCCACTGAGCTTGACGCCCCCGTCGACCCACTCCGTCTCGGCGACCGGCATGTACGACGAGGAGATCAGCGTTCTCGGATTCTCACGCCAGACCTCGTCTTGCGCCTCTTCGGAGAACAGCGAGAGCTGCCAAGAGTGCACGTTGAGCACGCCATAGACCCAGGCGCTGGATGCACATCCACGCCCAAGCTCGAGCTGCAGGTCAAAGATGATGGACGGGTCCATCTCGTAGCCGCCGTAGCGTTTGGGTTGGACGACTTTGAAAAAACCGAGGCGATGGAAGTCCTCGATCGTCTCATCCGGAAGCCGCCGCAGCTCGCAGGCCTTCTTCGAGCGCGCCCGTAGCTTCGGCGCCAAATCCCGAGCACGCTGAATCAGCTCGTCGCGCGTCGGGATGGGGCTATGATCTCCGTCCATGATGCCTTCTCCAGGGGCCATCGGCTCGTGCCGCGGGCGTATGATGGTGTCTACATTCATCGCTTTACAGATGGTCCGCCTCAGTCCATAAACTAGAACGTGTTCTAGCCTATGGGCGGGCACATGTCCAGTGGACCTCTTCTCATCATAGGGCTCCGCGGAAGACACCGAAAGGACGCTATTTCATGCCGATACCGACCGGTCTCAGAGCCATCGACCTGATGATGAACATCCCCGACGGGGATGCGTCGGCCTGGTACGAGTTCATCAAGCCGCTGCTGCTCGACGAGGAGAGTCGGAAGGCCTTCAAGATGCCGGCTCAGTACATGTTCAAGGACATCCCCGAAATCGGCGAGCAGAAGGATTATATCCAGTACGCGATTGGCGAAATGGACAAGTGGGGGGTCGAGCAAGCCATGCTCGGCATTTCGGGGCCCAACTCAACGAACCTCGAGGCGTGCCAGAAGCGCCCAGATCGTTTTTTCCCCTCGTATGGTGCGAATCCGAACAACGGCATGGAGGAAGTCAGGAAGATTCGGCGGCTCCACGAGGACCACGGTCTCAAAGCCGTGACGGGATTCCCCTCCGGCCTCTGTCCGCAGGTCCCGCTGAACGACAAGAAGTACTACCCGATCTACGCGACCTGCGTGGACCTGGACATTCCGATCTGCCTCTGCGTGGGCGTCCCAGGACCACGGATCCCCATGGCGCCGCAAAAGGTCGAGCACATCGACGAGGTATGCTGGTTTTTTCCAGAGCTCAAGTTCGTGATGCGTCACGGGGGCGAGCCCTGGGTGGACCTCGCGGTCAAGCTGATGCTCAAGTACCCAAACCTCTACTACAGCACGAGCGCCTTCGCCCCGAAGCACTATCCAAAGTCGATCATCGATTACGCGAACACTCGGGGCGCCGACAAGATCATGTACGCCGGCTACTTCCCGATGGGGCTCTCGCTCGAGCGCATTTTCACCGAAATGCAGAACGTGCCGTTCAAAGCCGAGGTCTGGCCGAAGTTCCTTCGCGAGAACGCGAGACGCGTGTTCAAGCTCGACGCCTGATCCGAAACGCCTGGAACGGATATCTCACGAAGTCAGGCGGGACGAATTCCTTGGTCGCGTCCTCGACTCCGAAGCGCTTCCTGATTGCTTCATCCAACTCGAAGGCACGGGCGTGGGTCGTGAAGAGCAGCTCTCCCTTCTTGTCGAGGGAGCTCATGGCGTCATCGAGCAAGCTCTTGTGGTCTTTGTGGATGTTGAAGGCGCCTTTGCTCATCTTGGAGCGCGAGAATGTGGGAGGATTGATGAAGATCCAGTCGTAGCTGTTGCGGTCTCGGGCAATCCAACGGGTAGCGTCGTCGCGAATGAATCGGTGCATTGCAGGGTCAAGTCCGTTGGTTTCGAAGTTCTTTTTACCCCAGTCCAGGTAAGTGTTGGACAGGTCGACGCTGCTGGTTTGCTTGGCTCCACCCACAGCAGCCGCAACGCTGACCGAGCAGGTGTACGCGAAAAGGTTGAGCACGCGCTGACCCTTACAGTGCTCCTGGGCGTAGGCGCGGACCGTGCGGTGATCCAAGAAGAGGCCGGTGTCGATTCGGTCTTCCACGTTGACCACGAAGCGAAGATCGCCCTCGCTCACAATCATATCGCTGTCTTGTTGTGATATGCGTGCGTACTGGTCGCCTTGCTCGTGCTTGCGTCGGACCTTCACCACGAGGTCGCCGGAATCGATTCCAAGCGCATCGGGGAGTGTCAGCAGGACATCCTGCACCCGCTGCTTGGCCCGATCGTCGTCGGCGTCTCGTTCCTTTTGGAAGATGTGGACAACGGCTTTGGGGCCGTAGCGATCGACGGCGACGTGGTATTCGGGGATATCGGCATCGTAGATCCGGTAGCATTCGATGCCGTTGCGCTTTGCCCAGCGCCCCCACTTCTTCTTGTTCTTCTTGATTCGGTTGGCGAACATCGACGCCTTCTCGCTCGGCTTTCGCCAGGCGGGCGGCTTGGCCGACCCGCCGGCCGTCGCTCCGCGCACGGGGATCTCCACCAGGCGACATTCGATCGCGCCGTTGTAGAGCACGTGGCGGCGCGCGGGCCGGAGGCCCAGGTGTTTGAGGTTGCCTCCGTGGGCGGCGAACACGTAGGCAGTCCATCCGTCAAAGGCGCGCTTGAGGGCATCTCCCAGCGCCTGATAGAACAAAAAGACGGTGCCCTCATCGCCGAGCCGGTGACCGTACGGGGGATTGCATACCAAGACGCCCGCGTCGGTTGGTCTTTCGACTTCGGAAAGCTCCCTGACCGCCAGCGAAACGTGTTGTTCGACACCGGCCGCGGCGAGGTTCTCCCGGACATAGCTCAGGGCCTGCTCGGATGCGTCGCAGCCGAAAATCCGCGCTGGGCAAGAAGCCCGTCGAGCCGTCAGCGCTGCCTCCCGCTCCGCTTTGAATGCCGATGCGTCGTGCTTGCGCCAATGTTCGAAGCCGAAACGCTCCCGCAGGAGCCCCGGCGCGCAGTTCGTGGCCATCAAGGCCCCTTCGATCAAAAACGTGCCGGACCCGCAGGTAGGGTCCATGAGTGACAGCCCTTGGCGAGCCGCCTGGGGCCATCCGGCGATATAGAGAATCGCCGCCGCGAGGTTTTCCTTGAGCGGCGCCTTCCCTCCCGCTTTGCGATAGCCACGCCGGTGCAAGGCCTCCCCGGAGAAGTCGAGAGCAAGTTCGTGGTGCCGCTCGCCGATGTGCAGGTGAAGTCGAATCGCGGGGGCTTTCTTGTCGATGCTCGGGCGCGCGCCTGCATGATCTCGAAAGCTATCGACGATGGCGTCCTTCGCGCGCTGCACCCAGTAGTGCGACGGGAAGGGGCTCTTCGGGGCCTGAGAGGTACCGATCGCAAAGGTCTGCTTCGCGTCGAAATGCTCCCACCAGGGAACCGCTCGCAGAGCCTCGTAGAGCGCCGTATCATCGTCGGCGTCGATCTCGAGGAGAGGGAGCAGAACCCGCGACGCCACGCGCGACCACAAGCAAAGGCGGTATCCCTCCCTCAAGCTTGCCAGCACGTGCACCGCGGTCGGACGCACGTCCGCGACCTCGACGTCGAGGTCCTTGACCTCCTGCGCCAGTGCGTTCTCGCAGCCCTTCGGACAAGGAAGCACCCATCGAAATCGCTGAGCAGAGTTGATGCGCCCTCGCCTACCTAGTCCGTCAAGAGGAGCTCAGTCGTTTTGTCGATGTCCGAGAGAAGCTGGGACGACTCATGCAAGCCACCGGCCCATCCTACGAAGGAAGCAAACCAAACGTTCTGCAGAATCGAGGCAATCGTGCGCTCGCTTTCGTCGACGTCCCCACCCCACTCTGCTTGCTCGGACGCTGCCTCGCCGCGAATCGCAGCCATGACCATTGCTGTAATGAGCGCATGAAAGCTCGCGACTCGCTCCGTGATGTTCGGGTCGCCGGAGGCCAGGGACCGAACCAGCGCTTTGGCGAGATTGGGCCGCCGCAAGAGCCCCTTGGTGAGCGCCGAGAAGACGAAGTGCACACGTTCCCGTGGTCCGTCGCCGGGAACCGGCTTTCTGCCAATCTTGGCTACGAGCTTTTCGCTCTCCTGCTCGAGGGCGGCAATGAGGATCTCTTCTTTGCTGGCGAAGCGCTTGTAGACGGTGCCGAGCGCAACTTGCGCACTGGCCGCGACGTCACGTAGGCGAACCGCCTGGTATCCGTCTCGCTCTGCCAGTGCGACGGCGGTTTCGACGATGCGCTTGGCTCGATCATCCATTGCTAATATCCAACATCTGCCTGGGGCATGTAGAACTTCTGATACCAGCGGCGCAAGGCTCCCACATCGCCATCACCATCGCAGAGAATCGGTCGCGTTCGGTACTTTTTATTCTCCCAGATCGCGATGTCTTCCTTGAAACCGACGATGATGTTCTCGCGGTACCCTTCCTGAAACTGTTCTTTTCCCTCTTTGACGTTCGAGATGTCGATCATGGCGCCGATTCGAACGTGAACGCGGTCCTTGTCGACCGGCGTGTGGCACAAAAGCATGATGTTCGGCAGCACGCTCTGCATCTCGGTCAGCATGTATCCAGGCCCGTAGTACGTGGACTGGAGCTCGAAGTGATCTTCACCGCCGCCCCGTGGGTAGGCGACCCCCTTCACACGCTGAATGCCGATGTGGCCTTTGAACTCGTTGCCGAATTCGTTGGCCCAGGTGCCGTGTACTGGACCGAAGTGCCCCTTGTCCGCCAGGTTCTCGACGATTTCCTTCGGGTGCGTCTTGATGTCGATCAACGCCGCACCCCAATCGGTCCAGCCCTTACTGCCGTACTCGGGGATGTCGGGAATCTCCCAGGTCGGCTCTTCGTCTTCGACGCGAGCGTTCCACATGAAGATCAAACCGTTGTGCTCCTGAACCGGCCGGTTCTTCACGCAGGCGCGCGGCGGAATCCGTTTGGCGTACGGGACATCCACGCACTTGCCCGTTTCGTCGAAGCGCCAGGCATGAAACGGGCACTGGATCGTCTCGCCGACCACTTTGCCGCCATGTCCGAGGTGCGCTCCCAGGTGAGGACAAAACGCGTCGTGCACGATGGCCGCGCCACTCTCTGCGCGATACAGAACCATTTCCCTGCCGAAGTACCTGATCGGCTCGACATCGCCAACGGCGAGCTCGGCCGACGCGCCGATGACGAACCATCCGCGCGGATAGCCAGGAAAAAGCTCCTCTTCTTCGTGTGCCTCTGACATGGTTCCTCTGCTGCTGCGTCTCGATGACGCCGCTCTAGGCGCTTGCCTGATTTCGGGCGATCTGCTCCGCCCACTTGTAATCGGGTTTTCCGCTCGGCATGCGGGAAACCGTCTCGGTGATCGTGATCTGCCTAGGGACCTTGTACCCGGCGATGTGTTTGCGGCAATGCTGCTGTACGTCTTCGAGAGTGAGCTGTTGATTGCCACGCGTATTGAAGACCGCGGCAACCTTGGACCCGAAGCGAGGATCAGGGACGGCCACGACGAGCGCGTCGATGACGTCCGGGTGTGCCTTCAAGGCTTCTTCCACTTCTTCGGGGAAGACCTTCTCTCCACCCGTATTGATGCACTTGCTGCCGCGGCCGAGAAAGGTGATGCGGCCGTCTTCTTCGATGGTGGCGAAGTCTCCAGGCACGACCCAGCGCTTCCCTTTGAACTCCTTGAATCGCTCCGCCGTCTTTTCGGAGTCTTTGTAATAGCCTATCGGCAGCCGGCCCGATCGGGCGACCATGCCGATCTCGCCAGACCCTGGCTCGATCTGCTCGCCGTTCTCGTCCAGAACGGTGACCTCGTCGCCCATGTAGAACGAGGGGCGATTCTCGTGGCTTTCCTCGTCGCCCGCTGCTCGGCCGAGGTCGCCCGATTCGCTGGTCCCGAAGCTGTTGATGATCATCACGTCGGGAAGGAGTGCTTCGAGCTCGTCCTGGATACTTGCCGAAAGGATCGCACCCGCAGATGCGATGACCGCTAGGTTCGACATGTCGTAGTCGCCTGTGCGGAGCTCCTCGATGAGAGGGATGGCCATCGCATCGCCCACGAGCGAAATGGTCGACACGTCCTCCTCGGCAATGAGGGAGAGAATGCGCTTCGCGTCGAAGCTTGGGCCGTGCTGGAGCACGAGCTTCCCACCGGTAGTGTGACAAATCCACTGCGTCCACTGCGCAGCACCATGAATGAACGGTGCGCAGGGGAGCATGGTGACCGTGTACCAGCCCTCTTTGGCCTGCTCGATCAGTTGCTCCGGCGAATCGACTGGATCACCACCTGGGGATCCGCCTTGAAGCCCGGTGAAGAACAAGTCCTCGTGCCGCCACATGACGCCCTTGGGCATCCCCGTCGTCCCACCGGTGTAAATGATGTAGAGGTCTTTGCCAGACCTGGGCCCGAAATCACGCTCGTCGGACCCCTGCGCAAGCGCCGCCTCGTACTCGATCGACTCGTGATCGGTGCTGGCATCGGCACCATCTTCAATCACGATGAGCGACCTGAGCGGCTCGCGACCTTCCATCGCCTCGTTGATGACGGGCAGAAAACGTCGCTGCGTGATGATCCCGACCAGGTCGGCGTTCTCGATCATGTAGCGAACTTCGGGTCCCACGAACCTGTAGTTCATGTTGATTCCCACCGCCCGAATCTTGAAGAGCGCCAAAATCGCTTCGACGAACTCGTGCCCGTTGTACAGATGCAGCCCGACGTGGTCGCCGGGACCGATACCGCGTGATGTGAAGTAATGGGCCAGGCGGTTAGCCCGCTTGTCGAGCTCTGCGTAGCTGTGGTGAACGTCGCCCGAGGCCAGCGCCACGTTGTCCGGTACGGCGTCCGCAATCGCCTCGTAAAGATCTGCAAGGTTATATTCCATCGTGTCTCCTGCTCAACGCTCCGAGCTCACGATCCACATCGCGAAGAACTGTGAGCCGCCCCCGTAGGCGTGGCCGAGCGCGACCTTCGCACCGTCGACCTGATGCCGTTCCGCCGTCCCGCGCACCTGGCGCGCAGCTTCGGCGAATCGGAGCATGCCGCTGGCCCCGATCGGGTTGGTGCACATGACGCCGCCGGACATGTTCCAAGGCATCTCGCCGCCGATCTTGGTTTTTCCTTCCATCGTCATCTTCCAGCCCTCGCCTTGTTCGGCGAAGCCCAGATTCTCGAGCCACATCGGCTCGAACCAGGAGAACGGGACGTAGACCTCGGCACAGTCGATCTCTTTGAGCGGGTTGCGGATGCCTGCCTCGTCGTAGACGTCTTTGGCGCAGAGCTGGCCGGCTGCCGGATTCACCTGATCGCGTCCCGCGAAGAAGGTGCGTTCGGTCCGGACCGAAGTGCCTTTCACCCAGGCCGGGTTCTTCACGCGTCCCGCGTGTTTCTCGCTCACGAGCACCATGGCCACGGCCCCGTCCGAGGAGGGGCAGGTCTCCGAATAGCGAATCGGGTCCCAGAGCATCGGCGAGGCCTTCACCTGTTCGAGGGTCTGGTCGAGATGGAGGTGCGCGTTCGGGTTGAGCAAGCCGTGTTGCCGATCCTTGACCGCCACCATGCAGCCGGTGTCTGGATGGGCGTCTGCACGGCGGATGTACGAGCGCATGAGCGGTGCGAAGTAGCCGCCGGCACCGGCGACGAGCTGCGGCTGAAACGGAATGGCCGGCGAGAGTGCCCACATGGCGTTGGACTCGCTCTGCTTCTCGAATGCCAGGGTAAGAACCTTTTCGTGAACGCCGCCTTGAATGAGGTGTGCGGCTACCACGGCCGTGGAGCCACCCACCGAGCCGGCGGTGTGTACGCGGAAAATCGGCTTCCCAGCGGCGCCGAGTGCGTCCGACAGCCAGAGCTCGGGCATCATGACGCCTTCGAACATGTCCGGAGCGGTCCCGATCACAATCGAGTCGATGTCTTTCCAGGTCATGTCCGCGTCTTGAAGCGCGCGGAGCGCGGCGTCGCGGACCAGGCCGGGAATCGAAAGGTCGCGACGGCTCTCACGATGCTTGGTCTGGCCAATCCCGATGACTGCACATGGCTCAGCCATTACTCACCCTCCAAAATGGCAACCAGATTGTGCTGAAGGCAGACGCCGTTGCTGGCGTGCGCCAGAGCGCGATCGGCATCTCCACAGAGAATGCGCCCGGCCGCTTCACCGAAGCGAATCAGCCCAGCGGTCATCAACGAGTTGGCAGCCAAGGCGCCGCCCGATGGATTGATGCTCACCTCGTCGCCGAGCCCCATGGCTTGCCGCAGAATGATTTCCTGATGCGCGAACGGTGCGTGAAGCTCGGCGATGTCGACCCTGCCCTGCACGAGGCCCGCCTTCTCGGCAGCAAGTGTGGAAGACGGCGATGTCGTGAGGTCACGCTGGCCGAGCGCATGCGGTTCGGTCCGATGATCGATGCCGCGAATCCACGCCGGCCGCTTCACCAACTCCCGCGCCCGGTCACCGGCGGCAAGCACGATGGCCGCCGCCGAATCGGACAGCGGGGGACAGAAGCTCTTGCGCAGCGGCGAGCTGATGTAGGGCTCCTCGAGCATTTGGTCCACGCTGAAGTCGCCCTTGATCTGCGCGTTCGGATTGTCGACGGCGTTCTTTCGATTGCGGGCTACGACCTCTGCAAAGTCACGCTCGGTCGCTTTGCCCGCGTCGATCATCGCCTGCGCCTGGAGGGCGGCGGCGCTGATAGAATCGAGCCCGAGTGGCTGGACGTAGTACGGGTCGTTTTGCAGGTTCAAGATATCGGGAACGGGGCCAAGCGAGCTCTTCCCAAAGGAAAACACCAGCGCAGTGTCGATGTCGCCGTGCATGAGGCGGACCCAAGCCTCGTAGAGCGCAAAGGCTCCGTCCATTTCAACGTGCGACTCACGAATCGGCGGCCAGGCCTTGAGACCATCGACTGCTGCAACGAACGAGAACGGACGCCCCGGCAGGTAGTCCGTGCTCCCCGAGCAGGTGAATCCAATGTCGTCCTGAGTGAGACCGAGCTGCTTCATCGCATCGGAGGTGACCGGCTGGACGAGCTCTGCCTCGTCCGTGGCGTCGATCGCTCTTACCGACGGAAGCTGCGCGAAGGAAACGATCGCGACGTCACGCACTAGAGATGCTCCTTGTAGCTATCGAAAGGTGCATCCGGCTCACCGGTAGGCTCGAAGTAGAGAATGTTCTCCAGCGAAGTCTCCCATTGCTCCCGCGGTTTCCACTTCGCCTTCACGCGCATGCCCATCCGAATCTCGTCGTGCGGGACACCGCTGATCAGGTGATAGATGGGACTGTCCGCGCCATCGAGTACGATCGCACCGAAGCAGTACGGCGGCTTGAGCTTCTGGCCTTCGAAAGGAATCCGAATGATCGCAAATGTTGTCAGCACACCGACGTCCGCCACTTCGACGTACTCGTTCGTCGGGTTGCCCGTCATCGGGTCGGCGCCGCGCGGCGGTACGTACACCTTGCCAGCCTCGGGATCGCGTCCGCCAATGAGCTTGCCATCCTGCAGGCCGCGGAGATAGGCGCTGTAGTGCTTGCCGGGATTCACGTCGTACTCGAGATGAACGGGACTCGGCAGGTAAGGAGCGATGGGCTCGAAGCAGGCGATGTCGCGGATGGTGCCTTGCTTCTCATCCGCCCAGCGCAAACGCACCCGCATCCCGGTGTGCATCCGCTTTGCCTTTCCCGCGTCGACGGCATGGACCATCGCGTTGTCCGCGCCGTCGATTTGAACGAGGGCCCATGCGAAGGGGCGGTCGAACGGATGGCCCTTGCGGGGCTCCGGTACCCATGACCAAGACTTCACCGTGCCGGACGGCCTCAACTGGACGAACTCATCCGTCGTGGGCTCACCTTCTTCGTCGTACTCGAGAGGAGGGCAAAGCACACGGCCGTCCGCCGTCTTGACGCCTTCGAGCACTTCGTACCGAAGGCTTTCCAAGAAGCGGCCGACCACCGGCCCGGTGCTCCGAGTGTACGTGTATTCGAGAATGTACGGAGCCGAAAGAATCTCGCTCATGGCTGTGTTCCGCGATGCCCTGCTGATTAGCCCTGAGGGAAAAACTTTTGCATTTTCTGGGCGAGGGCGATGTTGCCCTTCACCTTCAGCTTTCGGGTGAGGAACGCTTTGCGGCCGTCGAGGTCGCCATTCGCCATCTCGACGAATTTGGCAGCATCCATCATCACGTTCAGCGTCGGCTTCTCGACGCCGCCGGTCTCGACGCCTTTGAACTCGCCGTCCGCGATCGTGATCGTCCACTCGCCACCACCGTCACCGGACAGCGTGTACTGGATGGTCGCGTTCACACCCTTGGCCTGGTCGGCCAGGAAACGATCGGCAAGGGTGTCGAAGTACTCTGCTGTGTTGGCTACTTTGGCCATGTCCACCTCCCGGTTCCGGGTAGAAAAAGGTCCACTAGAAGTGAAACGTGTTCTATTTTGCCGGAGGCTCCGCGTCAAGCCGCCTGGTCACCAGGGCCGAAAAAAGCCAGCAAAAGACAGCGCGCGGGCTACTGCGACTCGGGAGGAGGCACGATGGAACCGACCACGTGCAAGCCGGCCACGCACTCCTCGCCGACCCGACGAGCCCAAATGACCCGTGCGCGCTTGAAGATCACCCGCCCGGTGTGGGTCGTGATCCGCAAATCACAGAGCGCGCCGGTCGAGAGCCATTGGTCGAGGGCGACTTGGATGCCCATCGCACTGACGTCGAGGGCCGTTGCGTGCGTTTCAATCGGCGAGAGGATCTGAATCTTGGCGTCGGATGCCCATCGGGCGGCTTGTCGACGTTCATCGGGCTGCGCAGCGGGACGCACCTGCGACTGCGTGCGCCGCGGAGGCGGTGGATTCGAACCTTTTCGTGGGAGCTTGGAGCTCATGAGCGACCTGGACTTAAATGATGCCGAGCCGATGATTGGATGTCGACAAAGTCACGGTCTCCTGTGCGGCACATCACAGACCACGCGCCGGCGCGAGAAGCAACCATCGATTCAGTCCCCAACTGAGGAGCCAGCCGACCTCAGCCCAGTCGTTCGATGATGGTGACGTTGGCCTGACCACCGCCCTCGCACATCGTTTGCAGCCCGTAGCGGCCGCCGGTGCGCTCTAGCTCGTGCAAGAGGGTCGTCATGAGCTTGGCGCCGGTAGCGCCCAGTGGATGACCGAGGGCAATGGCGCCGCCGTTCACGTTCACCTTGGCGAGATCGACGTCGAGCTCTTTGGCCCAAGCACAGACGACCGGCGCGAATGCTTCATTGATCTCGACGAGGTCGATGTCATCGAGGCTCATGCCCGACTTCTCCAGGGCGTAGCGTGTCGCGGGAATTGGAGCCGAAAGCATGCGAATCGGGTCCTCACCCCGCACGCTCAAATGGTGGATGCGAGCCCGCGGTGTGAGCTTGTGCTCTTTGAGGGCCTTTTCCGAAACGACGAGAAGCGCGGCAGAGCCATCTGAAATCTGACTCGCGACCGCGGCGGTCAGCCGCCCGCCTTCCATGAGGATAGGAAGCGCTGCCATCTTCTCGAGCGTGGTGTCGGGACGAGGGCCCTCGTCGGCCGTGACGTCGCCGAATGGGATAATCTCGCGATCGAAGCGGCCTTCTTTTTGGGCCTGCAGCGCGCGTCGGTGGCTTTGCAGGGCGAACTTCTCGAGCTCTTCGCGGGAGAGGTCCCAGTCCTTCGCGATCATTTCGGCGCCATAGAACTGATTCACAGGCCTATCGCCATAGCGTTCGCTCCAGCCGACCGACGTCGAAAACGGATCGGGGATCCCGAGCTCCTTGCCGGCAATCATCGACGCACCGATCGGGATCATGCTCATGTTCTGAACGCCACCGGCAACGACGACGTCTTGCGTGCCGCTCATGACGCCCTGTGCGGCGAAATGGACCGCCTGTTGCGAGGACCCGCACTGGCGATCGATGGTCACACCAGGAACGTGCTCCGGGTAGCCAGCGGCCAGCCAACAGGTCCGAGCGATGTCGCCGGCCTGGGTCGCGACCGAGTCTACGCAGCCAAAGACGACGTCGTCGACGACGCCTGGGTCGATCCCCGTGCGCTCAATCACGCCTTTGATGGCGTGCGCGCCGAGGTCCGCGGAGTGGACTTTGCTCAGGCCGCCCTTCTTTCTTCCGACGGGCGAACGAACTGCTTCAACGATGTAGGCTTCGGGCATTTGATCCTCGCTATCAGGGTGTTTTTAGAGGGAGTGGAACTCGCCCGCAAGGGGTTGGTCCGTGAGCTCAGAGAATGTGACGGCCTATCCGCTCGCGGTGGTGAGCCGCGTCACCATGTGCCGCGGCCAGCGCCCAGGCGCGTTTCATCCACATATGCAGGTCGCATTCAATTGTGTAGCCGATCGCGCCGTGTACCTGCAGGGCTTGTTTGGCCACGAATTTCGCAGCCTCGCCTGCGTAGATCTTCGCAAGGGAGACGTCGACCTCCGCGTCACGGGCGGCGGTCGCCAGCGACCAGCCGGCACGGTAGACGGTCGGCCGCGCAAACTCCTGCTCGATGAGCGCGTTCGCGAGTCGATGCTTGATCGCCTGCTGTGCGCCGATCGGCTTGCCAAACTGCTCGCGATCCTTGGCGTACTGCACGGCCATGTCGAGCATACGGCGCGATAGCCCGACGAGTTGAGCGGCTGTCCCGAGCGCGGCGCGCTCCCGCCCTAGCGCGAAGACATCTGCCGTACTGACGTCTTCGCGCATTTGGTATCGCGGGCTCGGCTCGAAAGAGACCCGGCCGAGCTCGCGTGCACGGTCAACCGACCGCTCCGGTTCGACGGAGACCTCGTCGATCGCTACGCAGTATGCTGCGCCGCCCCGCTCTGCGATCAAGACGTCAGCGGATGGCGCGTGCGGCACAAGCTCTCGCCCTTCGAACGAGACGACAATGCGCAACTCGCCGGCTGCGGCTAGGCCAAGCCAACGCTCCTTTTGCGCGTCGGTGCCGGCCGCTTCGAGCAGGGGAATTCCAACTGCCGCCGTATCGACGATAGGACCCGGCATGGCTGCATAGCCGGTTTCTTCCAAGGGAAGCAGGAGGTCGAGCTCGCTCATCGCCATGCCGCCGGCCCCTTCGGACGCGGTCATCCCGATTACTCCGGTTTGCGCGAGCGTATTCCAGGCGGCTCGCGCGCCTTCGGTTTTCCCTTCCCACGCGTTGCGCACGATCTCGGGCGCACACTCGCGCTGCAAAACATCGCGAACGGTATCTCGGAGCATCTTTTGGTCGTCGGTGAATGCAAAACGCATGACGTTACTTCCGCGGGAGGCCGAGGACGCGCTCCGCGATGATGTTGCGTTGGATTTCGTTCGTGCCTGCATAGATGGGCCCGGCGAGTGCGAATTGGAAACCCTTCATCCAATCGCCCGCATCGACGGCGCTTGGCGAGCCTTCGTCGAGCTCGAGCGCGTCGCCGATGATCGCAAGCGCCGTTTCGTGCGTTCGCACGTCCATCTCGGACCAGAACACCTTGTTCATGCTCGAGTCGGGCCCGACCTCTTCGCCCTGGCTCATGCGAGTGACCGTCTGGAAGGTGAACCAGCGGTAGACTTGCACGTCCATCCAGGCCTGAATCACTTGATCACGAAGCACTGGATGGGAGCGGTCGCGGAACCGATGGTAGAGGTCGATCAAACGGGATGCGGTGGCCATGAATCGGCCGGGGCTGCGAAGGCTCAGGCCTCGCTCCGAGCTCGTCGTCGCCATTGCGACCTTCCACCCCTGATGCACCTCGCCAAGGATTTCGGCATCGGGCACGAACACATCGTCGAGAAAGATTTCGGCAAAGCCTTCATCGCCGTCGAGTCGATCGACTCCGCGCACCGTGACTCCCTCCGCGTGAAGCGGAAACATGAAATAGGTTAGGCCGCGATGACGCGCCTGATCGGGGTCGGTACGGAAGAGGCCGTAGGCCATGTCGCAGAAAGCCGCACGGGTGGACCAAGTTTTCTGTCCGGTCAGTCGCCAGCCACCTTCGACTCGGCGCGCCGTGCTCTTGAGCGAAGCCAGGTCGCTGCCCGCGTTCGGCTCCGACCAGGCCTGCCCCCACGTGACATCACCGCGCGCCATGGGGCGAAGAATTCGGCTTTTCTGTTCGTCGGTACCGAACTCGAACAAAGTCGGCGCTAGAAGAAAGATGCCGTTCTGGGTGACACGGCTCGGTGCACCCACGAGGTAGTACTCCTCTTCGAAAATCAGCCACTCGAAGAGGGTAGCCTCCCGCCCGCCGTACTCTTTCGGCCAGGAGACCGCGGCCCAGCCTGCGTCGAACAGCTTGTGCTCCCACTGCAGGTGCGCCGCGAACCCATCCTTGGTGTCCCCCGAGGCGAGAGGTCGTGAAGGCACATTGGCTTCGAGCCAGGCCCGGCACTCGAGGCGGAAGGCGTTCTCTGATTCGGTGAAGTTGAGGTCCATCGCTGCGACTCAGGCGCCGAGGCGTTCGAGCGTTGCTTCCGCCTCAGCCATGATTCGTTGAAGCAGCTCGGCTACGCTGGGAATCTCGTCGATGACGCCGGTGATCTGACCCGTCGGCAAGATGCCCGCCTCGACGCGCCCATCGACGATTGAGGCCTTGGTCAGCATCGGGGCATTGGCCGCCATGGCGAGCTGCGCCCAGGTGAGCTCTTGATTCTGCTTCATCGCGAGACCCTCTTCGATCAGCTCGGGGAGCGAGGTGCCGGTGACCTTCATGAGCGACAAAGCGTTGAGCGCCGCACGCGGGAACCGGGTCAGTGGGTTGGCCTTTTCGAGTTGGTCGATGAGTAGAGTTCGAATGACGCGCTGGGGATAGCCGTCGACCGCCTTGGTCACCACAGTGCCGTTGGCCTTGGTGTCGAGGTAGATCTGCTTGACGTGCTCCGGCACCTGGCTCTCCTTCGTCAGCAGGAAGCGCGTTCCCATCGCGATGCCCGCGCCTCCAAGCGCCAAGGCGGCAACCAGGCCGCGTCCGTCTCGGAAACCGCCTGCTCCCACCACGGGAATATCAACCGCGGCCGACACGTCTGGAATCAAAATCGAGGTCGGGATCTGTCCGGTGTGGCCGCCCCCCTCCTGCCCTTGAGCGATGACTGCATCGACGCCCCATGCTTGCACCTTTTCCGCATGTCGCCGAGCGCCAATGGTCGGCATCGTGAGCACGCCAGCGTCCTTGAGTGTCTTGATGACGCGCTCGCCGGGCGCCTGCGCGAAACTGGCGACCTTGATGTTCTCATGGATGAGGAGCTCGACCCTCTTCATGATGTCCGATTGATCGGCACGCATGTTGACGCCGAACGGTTTCTCGGTTCGGCTTTTGACCTTCGCAATCGCCTCTTGGAGCTCCCGAAACGTCATCGTCGCGGCGGCCAGAATACCGAGACCACCGGCCCCGCTGGTCGCGGACGTGAGGCTCGCCCCCGAAACCCAGCCCATCCCAGTCTGAATGATCGGATACTCGATGCCGAACATGTCGCAGATGCGGGTGTGAAGAGCAGGCTTCGTCGTTTTGGGCTCGTTGGCGCTCTTGCGTTCCGACGCCTGCATGGCCGTGATACGGACCGGAGGTTTGCTCTTGCGCACCCTGGTTTTGGGCTTCGCTTTCCGCGCGACGGGCGCGCGCTTCTTCGAGGTGGTTTTCTGGGCGCGCTTGGCCTTGGGCGCTGCAGACTTTGCGGGAGCCTTCGTCGGACGCTTCGCCTTGGGCGGGGTAGAAGCCCGCTTCTTTTTGGGCGCCGCAGAGGCCCGCTTCTTTGCAGGAGCCTTGGTCGTCCGCTTGGCTTTTGACTTGGGCGCCGTTGACTTCCGCTTCTTCGGGGGCGGCTTCGTCGTCCTTTTCTGAGCACTCATTCTACGACTTCTTTCTGAGCGTAACCTTGCGGATCGAGCTCACGCAGCACGCTGATTTGTTCTGGGGTCGGGACTGGGGTCGCGTCTAGCCCATCGGGGATCACGAGCTCGAAGCCGGTGTTGTCGATCACCTCCTCGAGCTCCACCCCAGGATGCAATGAAACCAAGCGCATGCGGTGGTCGGGGGTGTTGAAGTCGAACACGCCGAGATTGCTCACCACGCGCCGAATTTCATGAAAGCGGCTCGCTTTTGGACCGAGAGCAGCGGCGCGGTCGTACCCGACCCCACTCACCATGTCGACCTTGGCCACGAGCGCGCGGGCGTTGTGATTGGGAACCCAGTAGCTGGTCACGTGGTTGATCGTGTTGCCGGGCGCTCCCCGCACGCCCAGAAGCTGCGCTTTGGGTTTCTCCCAGCGACCGATGCACGCGATGTTTTGGTTGCCGAATTGATCGATCTGGGATGCCCCCATCATGACGTGACGGCGTCCCCACCACAGAGTGTCGAACACCGCTCCGAATGGCATCCAGCCCTCGACGTCGCGATCGCTTGGCTCGACGCCGAGGGGGAGCGCCTTGCGGAGCAACAAGTTGAACCCATCGGTCATCAGCAAGTCGGGCTCGAACGTCGACTTCGCCAAACGGGCGCCGAGGCTCGGGCTCGTCCCCATGGCGCTGACCATGATCTCACCGTCATTGCGAAAGCACTCCGCGATGGCAAGCACGCAGACGTCGGCGCGCGTAACATCGATTCGACTCATCGCGACACCGCGTTCTGGTAATCGGACTCGGTCACGTCGAGGTACTTCGCTCGAAACGCCTTCCACGCTTCTTCGTCTTTGGCGGTCGCTGCGTACTCTCGTTGAAGTTTCTCGTCGCGTGGATAGTCGGGCGGGCACTCGGTGAAATGCGCGCCGCCCGGCGCTTCGACCACGCCGCGCACCATCATGCGGTTGATCAGCAAGCTCTGAAGCGGACCAGCGGCGACGAGCTCGTCCGTCGATACGATTTTCTCGCAGCTCATGAACGCGTTTTTGGCCGCCATGCAGAAGATGTTGTCGAAGTAGGGGTCGCGGCCGAGTGCCTGGCCGTTCCCCGCGGCGTCCCCGCGATTCATGTGAATGAAGGCGACGTCGACGTTGAGCGCGGGCACGGCAACGAGCTCTTCGCCGTCCTCGTAGGGCGACGTCACGGTTCTAAGGTGCGGGTTGATCTTCAGCACATCGGAGCCCAGCCCCGCCCGCGTCGGCAAGAACGGCAGCCGCTGTGCCGCAGCCCGGAGTCCGAGAAGGAACATTCCCTCGTCGAGCTCCACTGACTCGATCGCCCCGCTCTGCCGTGCTTTTCGGAAATGCGGCTCGAGCGGAATCGAGTCCAACGAAACGAAACCGTACACGGCCTTTTTTAGCTGCCCGGTCGCACAGAGGATACCGATGTCGGGACCGCCGTAGGAGACGACCGTCAGATCCTTCACGCCTTTGCGGACAAGCGCTCGCACGAAAGCCATCGGCTTGCGCCTTGAGCCCCAGCCCCCGAACCCGATGGTCATCCCATCGGTGACTTCGGCAACGGCTTCGTCCACCGTCATGCGTTTGTCCATTACGAAGCTACCTCACGTCTCGTCGGTGTCGGGATCGGGATCGCGCTTGCCTACGAACGCGTCACGCGCCTCGTCCGCCACACCCGCCAAGTTGAGCTCGAATGTGAAGCCTTGCTCGAACCGATACGAACGATTCACGTCGACCGGATCGATGTTGTTGAGGCACTCCTTGGCCACACGGACGACGCGCGGAATCTTTTTGGTGAACGCGCGAGCAACTTCTCTCGCCTTGTCGACGAGCTGCTCGGCTTCGACCAGCGCGTAGACCGAACCCCAGTTGTGGAGCTCTTCCGCCGTTGCTGGCTCACAGGTGAGCACCATCGCCCGCATTTTGAGCGGCGGGACGAGACGAGCGAGGTGAGTCGCTGCCCCGAGCGCACCTCGGTCGACCTCCGGCAAGGCGAACTTGGTCCCCCTTGCGGCAATCAGAATATCGGAGTTGCCGGCCAGGCCTATGCCGCCACCGACGCAATAGCCGTGCACGGCGGTGATGACTGGGACTTTGCATTCGTAGACGGCTTTGAACGATTCCCAGCAGCCCCGGTTCGCGCCGAGCAGCGCGTCGAAGCCCTCGGTGTTCTGCATCTCCTTGATGTCGACGCCCGCGTTGAAGCCTCTGCCCTCGGCCCGCAGGATGACGGCACGCGTCTCCGGGTCCTTTCCCGCCGCCGTGATTCGCTCCGCCAGCTCGAACCAGCCGGCCACTGGAATGGCATTCACTGGAGGATAGTCGACGACGATTTCGGCAATTCCATCAATGATTTCGTGCGAAATGCCCACAGCGCGTCCCTTCGAAGCAGGGCTGAAGTGAAACGCGTTTCAGTCCATCGGTCAAGCCGACGCAAGGGCGCTCAGTCGGCGAGCGAGCCGAGGAAGCCTTCGATCTCGGGGCCGATGGGCTGCCTCATTCGTTGGAGCTCCGCACGCACGGCCTTTGCGGCGCTGGCGAAATCAGGCGCTGTGATCGTTCGAACGGGAGGCTTCCGGAAGCGGTAAACGACCCGAAGCACGGCGCGATGGATCGGTTCCGGCACGACGACGACAACCGAAAGGTCGTCGCGCTTCAACGCGTCGCGACGTGTGAACAACCACTCGGCCAAGGTTTGCCGGTGGCGGGCCGCGATGACGCCGGTGCCCCGGCGGTGCCGAACCAGCGCGACAAACGGAAGCCCACTTTGAAGGTGAAAATCCGCCATATCGAGCATCAGCTCGATCTCATGGTCCTCGACGAGTCGAGGCTGCTTCATGTTGTACAAAACGACGGGTGAAAAAGTCCCGTCGACGCCTAGGCGCTCCGACTCGTAGGTCGGGCGTGCACCCCAATCCCAGTCCATCCATCAAGCCAATCTCTAAGAAATAAGTGTCGCGGAACCGTAAGTGAGGAACCCTCATAACCTGAAAGGCTCCAAGAAACGGCGAAAGTATGAAGACATTACACACCGCGTCAATCCGCGAACGGGGATGAAATAAACGGTGACCGGGCGGTGCTCTGTTGCCCAATTTCGGGGTTGAGGATATCACGGGCGCCGTGTTCGAGACGATTCCCGAGATGCTGGAAAAACAGGCCGAAACCCTTGCTGGCCGGCCCGCCATCGTCGACGGGGCGACGACCCTCACCTTCGTCGAGCTCGCGGAACGCGTCGACGAAGCCGCCCGGGCGCTGATCGCCACGGGGATTCAGAAGGGCGACCGGATCGCCATCTGGTCGCCGAACAGCTGGGAGTGGATAGTCTGTGCCTTGGCGATTCACTCGGTCGGCGCGGTTCTGGTCCCGGTCAACACCCGATACAAAGGGATGGAAGCAGCGTACCTGCTCGAAAAGAGCGGAGCTAGAGCGCTGTTTACGGTGACCGGCTTCCTCGATGTCGACTACGTCGAGCTCCTTCGCGAAGCGGGCGCGAAGCTTCCCCAGCTCGAGCAGACTATCGTGCTTCGCGGGGACGCGCCTGAAGGCACGCTCAGCTATGGCGCCTTCCTCGAGCTCGCCTCGGAAGCGCCATCGGGCGCGGCGAAAGATCGCGCGAACGAAGTCAGACCCGACGATCTCGCGGACATCCTCTTTACGTCAGGCACGACCGGCAGGCCCAAGGGCGCGATGTGCACGCACACACAAAACCTGCGCACGTTCGATCAGTGGAGCTCGATCGTTGGGCTTCGCGAGGGTGACCGATATCTGATCGTACTGCCGTTCTTTCACAGTTTCGGATACAAAGCCGGCTGGTTTTCCGCTTTAATGCGCGGCGCCACGGTCTTCCCAGAGGCGGTCTTCGACGTCAACGTCGTGCTTCGGCGCATCGAAGAGGATGCCATCACTATGCTGCCGGGGCCTCCTTCGCTCTATCAGTCTATGCTGCTCCACCCGGATCGCGCGCGCTTCGACATCTCGAGTCTGCGCCTGGCGGTCACAGGGGCGGCCGTGATACCGGTTGAGCTAATTCATCGTATGAAAGACGAGCTCGGGTTCGACACTGTCATTACCGCTTATGGCCTCACCGAAAGCTGCGGGGTCGTTACCATGTGCCGACTGGACGACGATCCGGAAACCATCGCGACGACCAGCGGACGGGCGATCCCGGATGTCGAGGTTCGGATCATCGACCACGAAGGCAGTCCCGTTCAGGCGAACCAGCCCGGCGAAATCGTCGTTCGCGGCTACAACGTCATGAAGGGCTACTTCGATGCGGCCGACGAAACCAAGAAGGCCATCGACGAAGAGGGCTGGCTGCATACCGGCGACATCGGAACCATGGACGAGCGGGGCTACGTGAAAATCACCGACCGCCTCAAAGACATGTTCATCGTAGGCGGCTTCAACGCCTACCCGGCGGAAATCGAAAACACCCTGCTGCAGATGCCCGGCGTGGGTGAGGTTGCGGTCATCGGGGTGCCAGACGAGCGACTTGGCGAGGTCGGGATGGCATTCGTCGTCCCCGCGCCAGGTCAGGCCCTTGCAGCCGACGCGGTGATTTCATGGAGCCGGAAGAACATGGCGAACTTCAAAGTTCCGAGGCGCGTCGCGGTCGTCGAAGCCCTACCCCGCAACGCGACCGGAAAGGTCGTGAAGTTCGAGCTTCGGGAGCTTGCGAATGGCTGATTTTCCAAACGGAGTAGCTCTGGTTATCGGAGGGAGCGGCGGTATCGGAAGTGCGATCGCACTTGGTTTTGCGGCAGCCGGGGTTCCGCTGGCGATCACGTACCGCCGTCACGAGGATGCGGCCGTCGCGGTCGCGGAACAAATCCGCGCTGAGGGTGGCCTTTGCTCGGTGCACCCGATCGAGCTCGGCAACCTCGACTCCGTCAAAGCCTGCATCGATGAGCTCGTCGAGCAGCACGGCACGATACACAGCGTTGCGCACGCGGCTGGTACACGCATCGAGCAGCCTTACATCAGCCAGCTCACGCCGGAGCAGTGGCGGAACACCATGGAATGGGACGTAAACGGTTTCTTTCACGTGGTGCATGTGGCCCTTCCGCATCTTCGTGAGAGCCGGGGCTCCATCGTGTTCATCAGCTCGGCGGGCTTGAAACGATTTCCACCGGGCGATGTGCTCTCGGTTGCACCCAAGGCCGCGATCGAGGCGCTCATCAGGGGAATCGCACGCGAAGAGGGGCGGAACGGCGTCCGTGCAAACATCGTTGCGGTGGGCGTGGTCGATGCGGGCATGTTTCCGAAGCTCGTCGAACGCGGCGAGATCAGCCAGGAATGGATCGACGCGGCAACTCGCAACACGCCTCTTCGGCGTTTTGGGACTCCCGAAGAGGTCGCCGACGCTGCGCTGTTCCTCGCCTCGTCGCGGGCTCGCTATATTACGGGGCAGACCCTTTTCGTCGACGGGGGATACACGTTGTAGCGCCCCGCGGGGCTGACTAAACTGAGCGCGAACGCCATGGGCCAAGTCATCTTTGATGAGACCGAGAATCCGCTGATGCGCATGACCTACAAGGGGTTGTGCGACGACGTCGAATGGGAACGGCACCTCGACGTCATGAGTGAATGGGCGCGGCGCGGACAAGTGTACGGCGTGATCATCGATGCACGCGACGTGGGCCGGGTGCCAGCGACGCAGCGCAAGGGCATCATCGACTGGATTGACCGTGATCGGGGGCATCTGTCCGCAAACTGCGCAGGCGGCGCCATGATCTTCAGCAACGCGATTCAACAAGGCCTGTGGACAGCCATTTCCTGGGTTGCGCCGAGCCCCATACCCGTCCGGATGTTTCGAGATACGCCTTCTGCGGAGGCCTGGTTGCGTGACCAGCTTCGCGAGAAGATCGCGCCCTGAGGCAGAGCCTGGCCGTGAACGATCCAACGACATCCGCGACCAGCCGACTCGCAGCGGTCGAAGCACAGCTCCTCGCACCCGGCGCGCCGTTTGAGCTCGCCGAAGAAGAAGTGCTCGGAGAGCGCGTTCGGGTGTTCGCCAAGCGCGCGCGCTCGCTTCGTGACGTGTTGCTGCGCGGCCGAGAGTTCGCCAGCGCCGAATACATGGTCTTTCGCGGCGCCGAACGGGAGCGACGGTTCACGTTCGAAGGCCACGAAAAGCTCGTGGCAAACGCAGCCGCAGCGTTTGCAGATCGATTCGGGGTCGGCCGCGGAGACCGAGTGGCCATCTTGGCCGCCAACTGCCCTGAATGGATCGTTTCGTTTTGGGCAACGGTCAGCCTCGGCGCCATTTGTGTAGGGCTGAATGGCTGGTGGACCGAAGACGAGATTCGGTACGCCCTCGGGCACAGCAAGCCGAAGCTACTCATCGCAGACGAAAAGCGGGCCGCCCGACTCACGGGCGACCCTGGTGTGCCGATGCTGATCGTGGAGGACGAGTTCGACGCGCTGCTCGAGGAATATCCGAACGCAGAACTGCCCACCCAACCCATCGACGAAAGCGATCCCGCGATCATCCTGTACACCAGCGGCACCACCGG
Organism: uncultured delta proteobacterium; assembly: GCA_963712235.1. Taxonomy (GTDB): domain Bacteria; phylum Myxococcota_A; class Polyangia; order Polyangiales; family Houyiibacteriaceae; genus SG8-38. The sequence goes on along the minus strand of CAVQHC010000011.1, from coordinate 100,928 downwards.
CCGCGCCAAAGGCGTCGTTCACACGCACGGCAACGTGACCAACATGCTCATGGTCAGTTTCTTTCACGGCGCGCGACTGATGATGGCCAACCCCAAGGCGGCCGAGCTCCCGAAGCTTTCGAACAGCATTCTGGTGACGAGCCCTCTCTTTCACGTGTCCGGATTGCACTGCGCTGCGGTGACGGCACTGGCCGGAGGAGCTAAGACGGTTTGGCCCATGGGGCGCTTCGACCCTGAAACGACGCTAGCGCTCATCGAGCGCGAAAAGATTACCGGTTGGGGCTATACCGCCACCGTTCTGCACCGACTGCTCAACCATCCGAAGGTCGACGAGTACGACCTGAGCTCGTTTCGCTCGGTGGGTGGCGGCGGGTCGCCCATCCCGGCTCCGCTGATCGAAAAGGCCTGCGCGCTCTTTCCGCAGTGTAGTCACACGATGGGGGTCGGCTACGGCCTGACCGAAGGCACTGCCTTCGCGACCTTGAACGTAGGTGAGGAGCTGAGCGCCGATCCCGCCTCAGTGGGTCGCCCGGTACCGATCGTCGACGTCGAAATCCGGGACGAGCGAGGCCGGCGCCTCGAAGAGGGCGAAGAGGGGGAGATCCATTTGCGCGGACCACTGGTGATGCGTGAGTACTGGGAAGATCCTGAAGCGACCCGTCGCGCGATCGGCGCCGGACGCTGGCTTCATACCGGCGACATCGGGCGGCTGCGCGACGGCAAGCTCTACATCGCTTCACGCAAGCGCGATTTGATTCTCCGCGGCGGAGAGAACGTGTACCCCTTCGAAATCGAGCAGCGCCTCGAAGCACACCCCGCGATTGCGGAAGCAGCAGTGATCGGCGTCGACCATGAAGAGCTCGGTCAAGTGGCCAAGGCCGTCGTCGTTTTGGAGGCGGATCAAGAGCTCGGTGTCGAGAAAATGCAGCGCTGGGTCGCAGAGGTTCTTGCCTACTACAAGGTTCCGAGCGAATGGGAGGTCCGCAGCACGCCTCTTCCCCGCAACGCGATGGGAAAGGTGCTAAAGGACGCCCTACGCAGTGCGCAGGATTCGATGTTCATCGAGGAGTAAGCCATGCCTGAAGCCGTGATCGTTTCAACCGCGCGGACACCGATTGGACGCGCTTTCAAGGGGTCGCTCATCGAGATGCGCCCGGACGACCTTGCTGCCATCGCGGTAAAGGCGGCGTTGGCGAAGGTGCCAAACCTCGACCCTGCGACCGTCGAAGACCTGATGATCGGCTGCGCCCAGCCCGCGGGCGAGCACGGCTACAACATGGGTCGGGTCGTGAGCCTCCTCTCCGGTCTCGATTCACCTGGGACTACCGTCAATCGCTACTGCTCCTCTTCGCTGCAGACGATTCGCATGGCGGCTCATGCGATCAAGGCCGGTGAAGGCGACGTGTTCATCGCCGCCGGCGTCGAGTGCGTTAGCCGATTTGGCTTCGGCAAGTCCGACGGCATGGAGAACACCAAGAACCCGAAGTTCGCCGAGTCCGAGGAACGTATGGCCGCGCTCATGACGCCCGATGGGGGCTACTGGGAGCCGGCGGACGGCCTCTCCGACGTCTACATCACGATGCTGCAGACCGCGGAGGACGTTGCGCAGTACATGGCCGTATCCCGAGAAGAGCAGGACGAGTTCGCGGCGCTTTCCCAACAGCGTGCGGAAGCCGCACAGAAGTCCGGTTTCTTCGCCGAAGAGATTACGCCGGTCACCACGCCGAGCGGCACACTGGTCGACACCGACGACTGCCCGCGGCACGGCACGACGGCAGAGAAGCTAGCAGGGCTCAAGCCTGTGCTTCTTGGGCAGTTGGGAGAAAAGGCCACGGTCACTGCGGGCAATGCCTGCCCGCTCAACGACGGCGCCGCAGCCGTCATCGTGATGAGCGACGCCCGCGCACGAGAGCTGGGCGTCACGCCCTTGGCCCGCATCGTCTCGACCGCTGTCTCGGCGCTCAATCCGGAAATCATGGGCCTGGGCCCCATCAGCGCCACCAGGCAGGCGCTCGGCCGCGCAGGGCTGCGCATCAAAGATATCGACTTGGTCGAAATCAACGAGGCATTCGCCGCACAGGTCGTTCCGTCCGCGCGCGAGCTCGGCATTCCCGTCGACAAGCTCAACGTCAACGGCGGTGCCATCGCTCTCGGCCACCCGTTTGGCCAAACCGGCGCTCGCATCATGACGACGCTGATCCACAACCTGCAGTCGCGCGACGGCCGGTACGGCGTCGAGACGATGTGTGTGGGTGGTGGCCAGGGCATGGCTGCGGTAATCGAACGGCTTGGCTGAGTTGCCATCGGCCTTGAACGACGCGACGATCGAGATTGGAGCCCGACAATTCTGGGGGCTAGCGGCCGCTACGGTTGCGGTGCTGCTCCCGATGAACTGGAGCTGGCACGTCTGGGGGCAACAGATGCCGAGCTCGATCGCGCTCTACATCCTTGCCGGCAGTGTTTTGTACTTCGGGCTGCTTCGCTTGATCACGGGCCTTCGCTTTTCGGACATCTCCTATGAAGCTCGTTTCGTCGTCATCAGCTCGATGCTCTTGCTCATCCTGTTCTTGGCGTTTGGTCGGTCCGACACGTATCGACTGCTTTTCGAGCAGTTCGTGCCCAAAAACGCGCGCACCCCGTTGTTCGGGTTTGCGTATTTCGCGACCTGCAGCGTGGTCCTGCGCCTCGTGATTCCCTACCTCCTCCTGCGCTTCAAGCTTCGACAGCCACCAGCCCAGTACGGCTACGTCGTGCGTGGTGGGACGCGGATGCGCTGGGCCTACGTCGGCCTTTTCGTGGTGATGGTTCCGCTGGTCCTCTGGGCATCGACCCTTCCCGACTTCCAGGCGAGCTATCCACAAGCCCGCGGCGTAGTCAGCGGCACCGAGGCGTCGATCCGGTTGTTCATGCTCTACCACGCCGCCTACTTCATGGTGTTTCTCTCGGGCGAGGGCTTTTGGCGCGGCTACATGACCTTCGGCCTCGGCCGGGAACTCGACGTCAGCGCGCTTCCATGGATGGTCATGATGTACAGCATCGGCCACTACGGAAAACCGATCCTCGAGGTCAACGCCTCGATCGTCGCCGGTTTCACGCTCGGCTACCTCGCCCTCCGGCACCGCTCCTTTTTCCTCGGCGCCCTCCTGCACTGGTCCATCGCCCTCACCATGGACCTCGCCGTCCTCCACCACCGCGGCATCACCTGGAACTAGGGACACGCTCTACCCCAAATAACCCCACGTTTTCAGCGGCTTAAGACCCAGACCGCGAAAACCCAGCTGGGCGTGGATTTTCGCGGTGTGCGTCCCAAGCATCTGGAACCATGCAGGTTTTGGAGGGGGAGCGTGTCCCCTTGCAGAAAGTGAAACATGTTTCAGTCTAGGGGCGCGTGTCGGAGGTTAATCGGCAGATTTTGTTGAGGAAGCGACCGGTTGGAGTGCCGGCTGTTGGGGATTTCGAGGAGGCTGAGGCTCCGGTGCGCGCGCCCGGAGCCGGGGAGGTTCTGCTCAAGAATCTGTACCTGTCGATCGACCCTGCGATTCGCGGCTGGATGAGTGAGGCAAAATCCTATCTGCCACCGATTGGGATCGGCGAGCCGATTCGGAGCGGAACGCTTTCGAAAATCGTCGAATCCAGAGCCGAGGGCTGGTCGGTTGGGCAGATCGTGCAGGCGTTGGCCGCATGGGAATCGTACAGCGTCGTCTCGTCGCGGATGCTTCACGGCAAGGTCAAGTCGATCGACGGGATTCCGCTGTCTACGATGTTGAGCGTCCTCGGTGGTACCGGACTCACGGCGTACTTTGGATTGCTCGAGGTTGGGAAACCACAAGAAGGCGAAACTGTGCTGGTGTCTGCCGCTGCTGGCGGCGTCGGCTCGATCGTCGGCCAGATCGCAAAGCTCAAAGGGTGCAGGGTCGTCGGTCTGACGGGCAGCGACGAGAAATGCGACTGGCTAACCGAGGACCTCGGCTACGATGCCGCGATCAACTACAAGACGACAAACCTGCGGCGTTCCCTCGACGAAGCTTGCCCCGAGGGTATCGATGTGTTCTTCGACAACGTCGGCGGGGAGATCCTCAACACGGCGCTGACCCGGCTCAACCAGCACGGCCGGGTGGTAGTTTGCGGCGCGATCTCGCAAATCAACGAGGCGGAGCTTCCACCCGGGCCGAGCAACTACCTCCAGCTACTCGCCAAGAGCGCCCGCATGGAGGGGTTCACGACCTTGGATTTCGCGGCCCGATACGACGAGGCCCGAGAAGCCCTCGCACGATGGATCCGCGAGGGCAAGATTCACTACCGCGACGACATCGTCGAAGGTCTCGAGGAGGCCCCGGCTCATCTGCTTCGACTGTTTAGCGGTGAGCATCGGGGGAAACTTTTGGTCAAGTTGGCCGACGCAGAGGTTTGAGAATGACTGGCATTTGTGATGGACGGGTAGTGATCGTAACCGGCGCAGGTCGCGGCATCGGCCGTGAGCATGCGCTCGAGCTCGCGCGGCAAGGCGCGAAAGTCGTGGTCAACGACCTCGGCGTGAGCAACAGCGGCGAGGGCGGCGGCCAAGGGCCGGCGGACGAAGTCGTTCGAACGATTCGCGACCTGGGCGGCGAAGCCGTAGCCAACGGGGCGGACGTCGCGGATTGGGAACAGACCGAAGCGCTCGTGCGGCAAGCCATCGATGAGTTCGGGCGACTCGATGCGGTGGTCAACAACGCGGGCTTCGTCCGGGACCGCATGTTCGTAAGCTGCAGCGAAGAAGAATGGGATGCCGTGATTCGTGTTCATCTCAAGGGACACTTCTGCCTAGCTCGGCACGCAGCGGCGTATTGGCGAGGGCTCGTCAAGGCCGGTGAGCAGGTCGATGCGCGCATCATCAACACCAGCTCGGGGGCCGGGGTCCTCGGCAGCGTCGGTCAGTCGAGTTACTCCGCGGCGAAGGCAGGCATCGCAACGCTGACGCTCGTGCAGGCCGCCGAGCTAGGTCGCTACGGCATCACCTCCAACGCGATTTGCCCCATCGCGCGGACGCGAATGACCGAAGGCGCGTTCGGCGATGCGATGAAAGCACCGGAGGAGGGGTTCGACGAGAATGACCCAGCCAACGTCTCGCCGTTCGTCGCCTGGCTTGCGAGCTCGCAGTCGCGCGACGTCACGGGCCGCATCTGGGAGGTTTTCGGCGGAACCGTCACCGTATTCGACGGCTACCGGCGTGAGGAGACGATGGACATCGGCAAGCGTTGGGATGCTGGCGAGCTCGGACCGGCTGTCCAAGAGCTCCTGTCCAGGGCGCAGCCACCTGTCAAAGTATACGGAACATGAGCAACCCCTTCGACTTCGGCGGCCGAGCAGTCCTGATCACCGGCGGGAGTCGGGGGATCGGCCGAGGCATTGCTGAAGCGTTTCTCGCAGCGGGCGCCAACGTCGCCGTCTGTGGGCGAACCAAGCCCGACGAGCTCCCAAGCGCCGGCGGCAAGAGCGCCCTCTTCGTGGGCGCCGACGTTCGGGATGCCGAACAAGTCGAAAAGATGGTGAACGAAGCCGTCGAACGGCTCGGGCGGCTCGACGTGCTCATCAACAACGCCGGAGGCGCGCCCTTCGCCGAAGCAGCGACGGCCTCTCCACGGTTCTCGGAAAAAGTCATTCAGCTCAACCTCACCGCCGCGCTTCATTGCGCCCAGCAGGCGAACCGCATCATGCAGGGCCAGGCGTCCGGCGGTTCGATCGTGAACATCGCCAGCGTCTCGGGGGTGCGGCCTTCCCCGGGAACAGCGGCCTACGGCGCAGCCAAGGCCGGACTCATCAATCTGAGCGGCACTCTTGCAATCGAGTGGGCGCCAAAGGTGCGTGTCAATTCCATCGCAGCGGGCCTGATTCGGACCGAACAAGCGCATCTTCACTATGGCGACGAAGATGGCATCGCGCGTGTCGCACGAACGGTGCCTCTGCAACGGCTCGGCACCCCCGACGACGTCGCAGGGGCCTGCATGTTTTTTGCCTCTCCCCTTGCGGCGTATGTGAGCGGCGCGAATCTCGTGCTTCATGGTGGTGGCGAAACACCGGCGTTCATCTCGGCCGCTAGCGTCAACCAAGGAGACTGAGAGAATGGAGTTTTCATTCTCAGAAGATCAGAACGAGCTCAGACGAACCGCTCGACGGTTTTTGGAAGTTGCGTCCTCCGAGGCTCGGGTTCGGACCGCGATGGAAACGGAACGAGGCTACGACCCGGCAACCTGGGCGCAGCTCTCCGAGGAGCTTGCATGGACGGCGCTCACCATCCCCGAAGAGTACGGCGGCCTCGGCATGAGCTACCTCGACCTGCATCCGCTAATGGAGGAGCTCGGGCGCGCACTTCTCTGTGCCCCGTTTTTATCGACGGTTGGTCTGGGTGCCAATGCGCTCTTGCTCGGCGGAAGCGAAGCGCAAAAGCAGCTCTACCTCCCGGGGATTGCCGCCGGAGAGACACGGGCGACACTTGCCTTCGCAGAGAAGAACGGCAAAATGGACGCCGCCGGTATCGAAGCGACCTATGCCCGAAACGAATCAGGTTACCTGCTCAGCGGCGACAAGAGCTACGTGCTCGACGGGCACACGGCCGATCTTCTGATCGTCGCAGCGCGATCCAAGCGGAGCGCCGGCACCGAAGGCGTGAGCTTGTTCCTGGTGCCAAATGACGCGGAGGGCCTGAAACGCGCGTGGCTGCCAACGATGGATCAGACCCGGCGACTGGCATCCGTCGAGCTCAGAGACGTGACCGTGTCCGACGACGCCTTACTAGGCGACGAAGGACGAGGCTGGGCGATCTGCGAAAAGACTTTGGACCTAGCGAGAATCGCGCTTGCGGCGGAGCAAGTGGGCGCCGCCGAAATGTGCCTCGAACTGTCGGTCGAGTACGCAAAGGTGCGTCAGCAGTTCGGCAGGCCGATCGGCTCGTTCCAGTCGATCAAGCACAAGTGCGCAGACATGCTGATGCTGGTCGAGTCGGCGCGCTCCGCGGCGTTCTACGCGAGTTCTCTGGCAACGCAGGGTGGCGAAGGCCTCGAGGAGGCAGCGTCTAGTGCCAAGGCGTATTGCTCGGATGCGTTCTTTCACTGCGCCGCCGAAACGATTCAGATCCACGGCGGGATCGGGTTCACCTGGGAGCACCCCGCGCACCTCTACTTCAAGCGAGCCAAGGCGACTGAAAGTCTCTTCGGGGACGCCGCCTTTCACCGCGAGCGAGTCGCAGAGCAGATGGGTTTGTGATGGAGATAGAGCTAAGCAAAGAAGAAGAGGCGTTTCGCCAGGAGGCCCGCGCCTGGCTGCAAGAGCAGCTCAATGGCCCATTCAAAGAGCTGCAGGGCCGAGGCGCCTCTGGCGACCAGGACCGCTACGTCGAAGAGCGGATTGCCTGGGGCAAGGTCATGGGCGCCGCCGGTTGGAACTGCATTGGCTGGCCCAAAGAGTTTGGCGGCCGGGCGTGCTCGATCAAGGAAGAGGCGGTTTTCAACGAAGAATACGTGCGCGCGAACGGACCGGGTAACGTTGGCCATATCGGCGAAACGCTTCTCGGACCGACCGTGATCCATTTTGGCTCACCGGAGCAGCAAGAACGCTTCCTACCCCCCATCGTCTCAGGTGAAGAAATATGGTGCCAGGGCTACTCGGAACCTGGCGCGGGATCCGATCTCGCCAATGTGCAGACCAAAGCCACATTGGTCGGCGAAGAATGGGTCATCGACGGACAGAAGATCTGGACCTCGGGTGCCCAGTACTCGGACTGGTGCTTCGTGCTCTGCCGGACGGATGCAGAAGCGCCGAAGCATCGAGGCATCAGCTGCATTCTCGTTCCGATGAAACAAGACGGCATCGAGGTGCGCCCGATCCGACAAATGGGCGGAAGCGCCGAGTTCGCCGAGGTGTTTTTCGATGGCGCCAAGGCGCAAAAGGACCATGTCGTCGGTGGCATCAACAACGGGTGGAAAGTGGCCATGGGCACGCTTGCCTTCGAGCGTGGAGCATCGACACTCGGCCAGCAGTACCTTTTCCAAAAGGAATTCGAGCAGGTCGTGGCTGCCGCAAAGGAGTCCGGAGCTGCGAAAGACCCTATCCTTCGGCAGCGAATCGCAAACGCCGCGATCGGCCTCAAGATCATGCGCGTCAACGCACTTCGAATGCTCGAGCACGAAGGCACCGACCTGAACCGAGAAGCGCTGATCAGCAAGCTCTACTGGTCCAATTGGCATCGCGACCTGGGCAAGCTCGCGATGGATCTGCTTGGCCCGGAAGCCGAGCTCCTCGATGCGGCGCCCTATGAGCTCACGGCCATGCAGAAGTGGTATCTATTTTCGCGGGCCGACACAATCTATGCAGGCTCGAATCAGATCCAACGAAACATCATCGGTGAACGAGGACTCGGACTGCCGAAGGAGCCGCGATGAACATCAAACCCACGTATGTCAGCGGGCATGGCCTGCTCGAAGGCAAGAACGTTCTCATCACCGCGGCCGCCGGGACGGGCATCGGCTTCGCAACGGCTGTTCGCTGCGCCGAGGAAAGCGCGTCGGGACTCGTGATTAGCGACATTCACGAACGTCGACTCGGGGAGGCAGCCGACAAAATCGAGGCTCAAACGGGCGTGCGCCCGGAGACCGTACTTTGCAACGTCACCAAAGAAGACGACGTGGAGGCGATGTTCGAGCTCGCGGTCGCGAGGATGGGGCACGTCGACGTACTCATGAACAACGCTGGGCTCGGCGGTTACGCCAAGGTCGTGGACATGACCGACGACCAGTGGAATTCGGTGCTGGACGTGACGCTCAATGGTTGCTTTCGCTGCACCCGCGCTGCGCTCAAACACATGATGCCCCGCGGCAAGGGCGCAATCGTCAACAATGCTTCGGTGCTTGGCTGGCGCGCGCAAGAGGGGCAATCGCACTACGCCGCTGCAAAGGCAGGAGTGATGGCTTTCACTCGTTGCGCGGCGATCGAAGCCGCCGAACGCAACGTCCGTATCAACTGTGTCTCCCCGTCGCTCGCCATGCACCCATTCCTCGAAAAAGTCACCCCTCCGGGCTTGCTCGAAGAGCTTCAAAAACGCGAAGCCTTTGGCCGGGGCGCCGAACCCTGGGAGGTCTCGAACGTCATGGTCTTCTTGGCCAGCGACTACAGCTCGTATATGACAGGCGAGGTGCTCTCGGTATCAAGCCAGCGCGCTTGAACCTAGGCCCGGCTGTTCCTGTTCTGCCAAGCATCCGAATACCGCAACATGTACGAGCGGATGAGCGGTGAGGCCATCCGAACGAGCGGTCGGGTGAGTCGTGACTCTTTCCGCAACTGGCCGATGAATTCATCGAAGCTGATGCGCTGGTAGCGCAGGAGCGATTGGCTTTCGTCGGTCTCCAGCCAATCGCAGTAGTACGCACCACTCCCATACGCTTCGAGCGGGAAACGCCCCACCCCGGTCGCTTCGAACATCGCACCGTAGAATTCGCGGAAGGTCAGCCGGCATCTCTTCACCACCGCCGATCATCCATGTCTTTCCAATCGCTCGTGGACATTCGATCGCGCGAAGCTGCGCAAGAGCGACGTCCTTCGGATGAATCCATTCGAGGCGCGTGTCGGGGTTGATGCTGAAGAGCATGCGAAAGACGTCCGGCGAGAGATCGCCGGCGGCTGCTCGCACGCCTACCGAGACTCCAATTCGGAAGATCACGTAAGGGAGGCCCGACTCGCGAAGGAGTCGTTCGCACTCGGCCTTGTTCGACGTGTAGTTGTCGGTCGCGATGGCCGGAAGGTCTCCGGTGAGCGGCGGACTACCGGGCACGCGCGGGCCGCAAACGGCTAGCGACGAGGCGAAAACGATGATGGGCGTCTTCTTCTTGCGCTTCATCGCGCCGAGTATGTTGTTCGTCCCGCCAACGTTGACCGCGTACGCGAGGTCGGGGTGTAGCTCGGAGGCTGGCGCTAGAACTCCGGCGTTGTGAATGATCGCATCGCAGTCCGCGACGGCCGTGTCCACGTCGGCTGCGGAACGGATGTCGCCCCATACGATTCGCAGCCGGTCGGCGAACTGCCGCGCGGCCTTTCGGTTTCGCCGGTTCGGCACGTCGAGGGCGGTTACGGAATGCCCTTCGCCCAAGAGGCGCTCGATGCCCTCGCGACCAAGTCGCCCAAAGGCCCCAGTGACCAGCACGCGCATCCGCGCAGGCTGACCTGCGGTGGCGCCCGCTTCAAATTGAAACGTGTTCTTCTTCCTGATAGGGTCCCGGCGATTTCAAAAAGGGGACTGTCCCCTTTTCGTTGGGAGTTGCGGATGAAGCTCGGCCTAACCCTCGGATACGCAGGACCTCAGTTGAACACGACCGTTCAGGGTCTCGTAGACATCGAGAAGATCTCCGAGGTCGAACGGCTCGGTTACGACTCGATCTGGACGGCGGAGTCCTGGGGAAACGACGCGGTCACCCCGCTTGCCTGGGTCGGGTCGCAAACTTCGACGATCAAGTTGGGGACCGCGATCATGCAGCTCCCGGGCCGCTCGCCGGCAAACGCCGCGATGACTGCGATGACGATGGACATTCTTTCGAACGGGCGCTTCATCATGGGGCTCGGGACTTCGGGCCCGCAGGTCGTCGAAGGCTGGCACGGCGTACCCTTCAACAAGTCGCTCACCTGGCTTCGCGAATACGTCACCATCGTGAAGAAGATTTTCGCACGCGAAGAGCCGCTCGAGTTCGACGGTGTCCGCTACCAAATCCCGTATCACGGCCCAGGCTCTTCGGGTCAGGGCAAACCGCTTCGGAGCATGATTCGCACGAGGGCGGACATCCCGGTCTTTACCGGCTCGATGGCGCCGAAGTCCCAGGCGATGTCCGCCGAGATCGCGGACGGCTGCTTGCTCACCTGCATGCACCCGGAGCGCGCCGAAGTTCTAATGAAGAACTTCGACGAAGGCTTCGCCAAGGCCGGGAATGGGAAGGGCGTGGATACCTTCGACATCGCGCCTACGGTGGTGGTGATCATCGGCGATCCGCAGCATGCAATGACGCCTTGCAAGATGCAGCTCGCGCTCTACATCGGAGGGATGGGGTCGAAGACGAAAAACTTCTACAAGGACTACCTCAGCCTCGTCGGTTTCGAAGAAGCTTGCGAGAAGCGTCCAAGCGCTTTTTCTGGACGGTAAGCGCAATGAAGCGATTGCGGCCGTGCCCGACGAATTGGTCGACGCACTTTACCTCGTGGGCTCGAGAGATCGGATTCGCGATCGGTTTCAGCGCTGGAAAGATTCGCCGGTCGGGACACTGATGGTCGGTTCGCAGGACATGGACACGCTCCGCTTCATGGCCGAGCTCAACTCGTGAGGCAGCAATGAGGATTGGAATCGTAGGTGGCACCGGGCGCGAGGGTCGTGGCTTGGCCGTTCGTTGGGCGAAGGCGGGGCACGATGTATTCATCGGCTCTCGCCAGGCTCAAAAGGGAGCGGCAAAGGCCGCGGAGCTCTCGGAGGAGTTTGGAGTCAGCATCCAGGGCGCCGACAACATCGCAGCGTGCGAACACGCCGAGCTCATACTCGTCACGGTTCCATACGGCGCGCATCGCCCGACGTTCGACTCGATCAAAGACGTCGTCGGTGACAAGGTCATCGTCGACATCACGGTGCCCCTGCAGCCCCCCAAGGTTCGCTCCGTACACTTGCCGGAAGGGCAAGCTGCCGCCTTGGAAGCCCGTGCCTTGCTCAACGAAGACGCAAGGCTCGTCGCGGCGCTGCACCACATTAGTTCTGAACACCTCGGCGATCCCGAGTACACGTTCGACTGCGACGTGCTGGTCTGCGGCGACGACAAGGATGCACGGGCAACCGTCATCTCACTCGTCGCTGACTTGGGGCTTCGTGGCATCGACGCCGGCGTCCTGAAGAACGCCATCGCCCTCGAATCCATCACGCCGGTTCTGCTGCACATCAATCGCCGCTACAAGAGCGTGGGCTCTGGGATTCGCATCACGGGCATTCCGGAGCCGGAATGAGCCGCGACGAGCCGAGTTCGGACGACCTTCGCGTCGGGCCGGAGCTCTGGGTTCGCACCGTCGCCGGCATTCCAACGATCGAGGTAGGCGATGACCTCTACGAGGTGATTGTCTCGAGCCTCGACCGCGCCGAGATCGAGCTCGCCGACGGCGACGTGCTAGTCCTCGCGAGCAAAATCGTCTCGCGTGCGGAGGGCTGCTTCGTCGACCTCGGGAGCATCGTTCCAAGCGACGCAGCCGTTCAACTCGGCATCGAGCTCGAGAAGGACCCGCGCCTCGTCGAGCTGATTTTGCGGGAGAGCGTGGGCATCTCCAGGAAGACCAGCGGGGCTCTGATCGTCCGGCACCGTCTCGGTTTCATTTCGGCCAATGCTGGCATCGATTCGAGCAATGCGGCGCCCTCGGGCGCGTCGAAAGGAAGCGGCCCTTGGGTGCTGACCTTGCCGCGTGATCCCGATGCGAGCGCGGCGTCGCTTCGCAGCAAGCTCTGCGAACACTACGCGTTGGAGATCGCGGTCCTCGTCACCGACTCTTGGGGACGCCCGTTTCGACGTGGCACGGTGGGATTTGCGCTTGGCATTGCGGGGCTGCCCGCCATATGGGATCGGCGCGGTGCGGTCGATCGCCATGGACGCATTCTGCAAGCAACCGAGTCGGCCGTCGCCGATTCCGTGGCGGCAGCAGCAGATCTCATCGCGGGGCAAGCCAACGAGGGGCGGCCGGTGACCCTGGTTCGTGGGCTCCATTTCAAAGCGTCACACGATTCCGCTGCCGTCTTGCTTCGAGATCCCGAAAACGACCTGTACGCATGACCCTTGCTTCTGAGAACGGCCTGTCCGTCGTCGCGCTGGCCGGAGGCGTGGGCGGTGCTCGGCTCGTCGACGGGCTCGATCGCGTGCTCCCTCGGGGCTCTCTCACGGCCGTGGTGAACACGGGGGATGACTTCGAGCACTGGGGTCTCCGTATCAGCCCTGACCTCGACACCGTGATGTACACGCTCGCAGGTCTGTCCCCCGAGGACCGCGGCTGGGGAATCGAGGGCGACACGTTCGAGGTCCTGAGGGAAGCGAAGCGCCGCGGCGTGGACGACTGGTTCCAACTCGGCGACCGCGACCTGGTCACCCACCTCTTTCGATCGAACGCCCTGTCCAAAGGCGAGTCGCTCACGCAAACGACGGCGAAGTTGTGCAGAGCACTCGGCGTCGAGCGCCCGATCCTCCCGATGAGCGATGAGCCGTGTCCGACGAGCATTCTCACCAAGAGCGGCGAAGATCTCGCGTTTCAGGAGTGGCTGGTGAAGGAGCGGGCGGCGCCTCCGGTGAGCAGCGTGCGACACGGGGGAAGCGGTGAAACGACGCGCTCCGTCCTCGATGCGCTGAACCTCGCCGATCTGGTCGTGATCTGTCCTTCGAACCCTTACGTTTCGATCGACCCGATCCTGTGTTTGACCGGAGTATCCAATGCGATTCAGAATACGCCGACGGTCGCTGTGAGCCCGATTTTGGGCGGCAGAGCGGTCAAGGGTCCGCTCGCAACGATGATTTCGGAGGTCGACGGGCGCCCGCCGTCGGCTGAGGCCGTCGCCGTGCACTACGACGACCTGCTCGATGGATACGTCGTCCACCCCGGGGACTCGTTCGTGGCGCCCTACCCAACGCTCGAAACGAACATCCTCATTCGAACCCGAGAAGAACGAGTACGCTTCGCCCATGAGCTGATCGCATTTGCGCGGAACCTGAAATGAGTCGCTGGGCGCTAGTTCCAATCAAGGGGTTCGACCGAGGCAAGTCGAGGCTCTCGGAAGTCTTGAGGCCGACCGAGCGTGCCGAGTTGGCGCGCGGCTTGTTTGAACACGTGGTGCAGGTCCTTCGGGCCTCTCCGGACATCGACTCCATCGCCGCTGTGAGCGACTCGGCCCAAGCTCGTGAGCTCGCCGAGCACCTGGGTGCGCTAGCGCTCTCGGATGCCGACGGGAGCCGAGGCCTGTCTGAGGTGGTCGACAGCGCGCTCGAGGACCTGGAGGAACACGGCGCGACCAGCGTGCTGATCTGCATGGGCGACCTACCGGACCTGACGGTCAACGATGTTGCACGAGTGGTGCGCCAACTAGAGCAAAGCGACGTCGTGCTGGTGCCCGACCTTGCGCAGCAAGGCACCAATCTCATCGCCGTGAGGCCGGCGACCGTTCTTCCGAGCTGCCTCGGACACGATGATAGCCTCAGACCGTCATCATGCGGGCGCCCGCCGGCTTGGTCTGACCGTCAGCATCCAGCTCAGCAGCGGCATCGGATTCGACGTCGACCGACCGTCCGACCTCGATCGACTACGCCGGCGCTAGTACCCCGCCGACAGACGGTCCATGAGCAGGCCGAGGAAGCGTGTGGCGATTCGTCGTGGGAGCAGCCTAATCGTGAACACCATCAGCTTGTTGAGCAAGCCTGGGACCACCGTCACTCGGCCGCCAAGCGCCTGCAAGCTCGTCGCGACGACCGAGGCGGGGCTCGAAAAGATCCAGCGTCGGAGTGGCCCGAATTTTCCAGGGTCGAGCCCTGCCACTTGCTGGAACTCGGTCGTCGTGCCTCCGGGACATAGCGCCTGCACGTCGACGCCGTAGGGGCGCAGCTCCTCGGCCAGACCTTCGGCGAAGAGAAGGTCATAGGACTTGGTCGCGTTGTAGTTCGCCATGCCGCGTGCCGCGGAGAACGCATTGACGGAGGAGACCACGATGACGCCACCTCTGCCCCGTTCGCGCATGCCCTGTACGATATCGTGCGTAAGGAGGATGGGGGCACGGCAGTTCAAATTGAGCATGGACTCCTGAACGCTCGGGTCCATGTCGAGAAAAGGACCGCTCGAGCCGAAACCCGCACAGTTGATCAAGAGACCAATCTCGATGTCGGCAAGTGCCGGCCGCAATATCTCGACGATGTTGCGCGCGGTTAGATCTGCCGGTGCCACACGGACGTCGACTCGGTATATGTCTTCGATGGTGGACGCCAGCGCCTCCAAACGGTTCCGGCGTCGCGCTACCAAGACCACATTGATTCCGTGCTCTGCGACACGGCGCGCAAACTCAGCACCGATCCCCGAGGAAGCCCCAGTGATCACGGCCCAAGGTCCGTACCGCTCGGCAAGTCGGCTCATCGCCGCGCAGCGTACCACGCGGCCCTGGCTCGCACAGCCGCTAGCCCACGACGCGCAAGCCGCGCGGCTCGTAGTGAAAGCGCGAGTCCTGCGTCAGCGCCTCATACGAGCCAAACAATGCATCCGGATCTCGAATCGAATCGAGCGGCTCCTTCGGGTCCTGATCGGATGTACCCCCAAACTCGCGGACCGTGCCGTAGCCCGTGTCACGCTGAACCGGCACCCGCCCCGAGTCTCGAATGACTCTGCGCAAGGTCGCCGGAGTCATCAACTGTCCATGTCGCGCACCGGCCGCCGTCGAGATGCTTTCGTTCATCAAAGTGCCGCCGAGGTCGTTGACCCCAGAGCTGAGCAAGAGCTGCGAGGTTCTAAGGCCTTCTTTAACCCAGGACGCTTGAAGGTTTGGAATCTCGCGGCCCAGCATGAGGCGCGCCGTTGCATAGAGCCGCAGCACCTCGTCACCCGTGGGCCCTGGACGTACGCCGGGCACCTCGCTCGCCGCGAAAAGCGGCGCTTCCTCGTGGACGAACGAGAGCGGGACAAACTCGGTGAACCCGCCTGTCTCTCGCTGGACACTTCTGAGAAGGTCCATGTGCCGCATGCGATCCTCGACCGACTCGACGTGTCCAAACATCATGGTCGAGCTCGTTCGAATGCCTAGCCGGTGGGCGGCGGTGACCACGTCGAGCCATTCGCGCGTCGTAATTCGCGTCGGTGAGATCGTCTTCCGCAGGCGATCGTCGAGGATTTCGGCCGAGGTGCCGGGGAGCGTGCCCAGTCCGGCGTCCAGCAGCTCGGCCAAATAATCCGAGTACGAAACGCGCTTGAGCGAAGCGCCAAATTTCACCTCTTCTGGCGAGAAGGCGTGGATATGAATCTCCGGTGCGGCTTCCTTCACGACTCGGCAGAGCTCGATGTAGCTGTCGCCGGTGAGGTTGGGCGAGAGCCCAGCTTGCAAGCAAACCTCGGTGGCGCCCATCTCCCAGGCTTGACGCACACGCCGCGCGACCTCTTCTTGCGGAAGAAAGTAACCTTGCTCCGAGCGAACGCTGCGTGCGAAAGCGCAGAACTTACAGTTTTTGATGCAGACGTTGGTGAAGTTGATGTTGCGGTTCACCACGTAGGTAACGCGATCACCCGCTTGCTGACGTCGGAGCTCGTCCGCAACCATGCACAGAGCTTGCAGGTCCCTGCCTACGTGCCTCGTTCAGGTTGACGCCATCCTCGATGCTGAGCTCGTGGCCATCGAGGCTTCGCTCGAGGATAGCGCGAATGTCGGACGTGACGCCCTGGAGACAGGTCTCGAGAGCGATCGTCATGGCGTGGCAATCTCCATCTGAAGCCGATCGATGCGGGGGCGAAGAGACGCGTCGACGAAGCCCTGTGCTTCGAGATGCAAAGGATATAACGGCAATCGAGGTTGGAGTCGAAACCCTTCGGTCGCACAGGCCTCGCGAAGGCGGTTGAGGTACGGCCAGGGATGCTGGGGGTTGATGTAGTCCGGGCTCACCGGCGAAATGCCGCCGAAATCGTTGATCCCCGCACGGATCAGAGTGGGGGTCGATGCCGGGTTGAGGTTGGGTGGCGCCTGAACGCTGACTTCATCGTCCAGGATCAGTCGGGCTAAGGCAACGGTGGCGGCGAGCTCATCGGAGCTGGGTTCGCCGGCCAGCCCCATCGGGGTATCGGGATGCGAGCGGAAATTCTGGACGATGACCTCGCCGATGTGCCCGTGGGCGCGGTGCAGACGCCGAATCGTAAGGATGGTGTCCACTCGCTCCTCAACTGTCTCTCCGATTCCGACCAAGATCCCCGAGGTGAACGGTATCTGAAGCTCGCCGGCCTCTCGAGTCATCTGCACACGCTTGGCCGGACGCTTGTCAGGCGCGCGATGGTGCGGCATGCCCTTTTCACACAAACGCTCGCTCACGTTCTCGAGCATCAGGCCGAGGCTCACGTTCACCGGTTTGAGGGCAATCATGTCGTCGCGCGAAAGAATGCCGGCATTGGTATGGGGCAGCAGCCCGGCAGCCAGCGCTTCTTCGGCAGCCCAACGAAGATAGTCGACGGTTCGTTCGTGACCCCAGGAACGTAACAAGGCGCGATATTCGCGGAATCCCGTTTCGGGCGTATCACCTAGGCACAAGAGGGCCTCGATGCAGCCTTGATTGCGTGCGCGATGAAGCCAATCGCGTACCTCCGCCGGACTCATGGTCCATTCACCGGAATCGCCTGGCGAGCGGCGAAACGAGCAGTAGTCGCAGTGGTTCCGACAAAGGTTGGTGATCGGAAGAAATACCTTGGGCGAGTACGTCAACGTCTTGCCCCACGCACGATCGCGCCGTTCACACGCCACTTCACAAAGCTCGGCCGTGTCGAGCGCGCTCAGTTGATAGGCAGCCGGCTCAGCGACCGGGCCGAGACACGCGCTTTGGAGAATCGTCGACATCGAGCTCATTGCATTTTGGCGATGACCGTGTCTGCGAATCGGTTCAACCCGTCGATCCGCCCCTGCAGGTCTCCGCCGACCATGGGTGTCCCATACATCAGCCACGGAACGGTAATGATGTCCGTCACGCCGGCGTCTTCGAGACGCTTGAAGCCGTCCGCATCCCAGACATCGGTAACGACCGCCTGGTACTCCATCGGCAGATGGCTTCGTCCGTACTCCTTTCGAAACGCTTCGATCTGGCCAATCAGCTCGAGAAGCTCCTTCGACTTCAGCATCGCTGACGACCAGCCGTCCCCGTACTTCGCGGCGCGTCGAAGCCCGGGCTTGGTATGACCGCCGATGTAAATGGGGACCGGTTTGCTCGGCACCGGGCTCATCTGAATCTTTCCGAAATCGTAGTGCTCGCCGTGGTACTCGACCATTCCGCCTCCCCAGATGAGGCGCAGGATGTCCAGGCACTCGTTCATGCGCTTTCCCCGTGTCTCGAACTCCGTCCCGCACCACTTGAATTCTTCGGGCAACCAGCCGAGCCCGCAGCCGAACCCAAAGCGGTTGTTCGAAAGCACCGCAAGGGAGGCGACTTGTTTCGCGACCAGAACCGGATGGCGGACCGGCAATTTCACGACACTCGTGTAGAAAAAGATCGATTCGGTGGCGGCTGCCATCGCGGCCGCACCGACGATAGGCTCGATCCATGGCGTCTCTCCGTCCCACATGCGGCTGCCGTCCTTCGTGTAGGGATACGGCTTGCTGACCTCCTCGGAAAAGAAGATCGAATCTGGCAGCACGATGGCGTGGTAGCCGAGTCTTTCCGCCTCGCGAGCCACCGGAATGTAGTGCTCCGGCGGCGCCATGGCGATGGACGCGCTGAATTTCATCCGAGGGAGAGTAGCATAGGGGAGCTGCGGGCAAAGCCCCGATCAGCTGGGAATACGTGGCGCACCTTTCTGTCCTTCAGCGGCTAAGCGCGGTCCCGGGGAATTCGTGTGCCGATCACGCGCGTGACGTTGAGCCAGGCCAGCATGCGCGCCGATAGCAGCGGCTTCCCGGTGTTCATGAGCGCGACGCTGATGTCCCGATCGGGATCAGCCCATCCCAGTACGTTGGTGAAGCCGAGGTGACCAAACGCGTTGGCGGTACGCGGTCCGTAGAACCCAAAGCTGCGCAAGCCAAGCATGAATCCCATCGAAAGTGGAATAGGCATCATCAAAACGCGATCGACCTGCCCTGTCACCTGAGGCTCCACCGCGCGAGCGACCGTGCGTTGATCGAAAATCCGGACATCTTGATACGTGCCACCGCACAGAAGCGTCTCGAAAAAGCGGGAAATCTCTTCGGGCGTAGCGATTACATTTGCGGCCGGTGAAACCGCGGTTCGAAAACGTGGGTCATTGCCGAGCTCGACGAGCTCACGCATGGAGGCGCCGAAAGCGACGTGAACGAGATTCTTGTACGGCCAAGTCGGCGTGGGGCCGGTGAACGCGTCGACCGCAACACGGTCGAGCAAATCAGGAGCAACCCCGTAGTTGAAATGCTCCATCTGAAGGGGCTCGCGAACCCTCTTGGTCAAGAACTCCCGAATCTCCTGCCCGGTCACCCGTCGAATGATCTCCCCCAAAATGTACCCGCTCGTGACAGCTTGATACGCCTGCACGCTGCCCGGCCGGTGCGTCGGCTCGAGATCGCAAAACGCTCGCACGATCTCCTCAGGCTTCGAAAGCAGGTCGAGGTCGATTGCTTCTTCGGGCGTCGGCGGAATTCCCGCACGATGGGTGAGGACGTCGCGAATGGTGATGCTGTGCTTTCGTCGCTTCGCGAACTCCGGAATGAACGTGGCCACGGGTTCATCGACGTGCAGCTGTTCCTCTTGCTGCAAGAGATGAATCAGCATTGCCGTAACGGATTTCGATCCCGAGAAGAAGTTGTACAGCGTGTCCGGCGTCGCCTTCACGAGCGGCGTGCCCTCAGGATCCTGCGGGCTATTTCCTCGGGCGTGGCCGATGGCGCGGTCGAGAATGATCTCGCCTCTGCGCCGAATGCAGAGCGCAATCGCAGGGTGCAACCCTGACTTGTAAAACGTCACCACGGAGCTCCAGATCGCTTCGACGTCTTGGGTGCTCAGCCCGACGCCTCGTGGATCGATTTCCCGGTGACTTCTGGTCGTCACCTCTTCTGGGTCGAACATTCGGACGGTGACCGGCAACAAATCTCGTAGACGCGGTCGCTGCATCAACTCCCTCGCTGATAACCGAGGTTGGGCTGAAGCCAGCGCTCGACCTCGGAAACGCTCATCTTTTTTCGGCGCGCGTAGTCTTCGACCTGCTCGCGGTCGACTGGGCCTACCGCGAAGTAACGAGACTTGGGATGTCCCAAATAGATGCCGCTTACGCTCGAGGCCGGAGACATGGCAAAGTGCTCGGTCAGGGAAATTCCGAGCTCATCGGGCCCAAGCAGCTCCCAGAGCGTTTTTTTCTCGCTGTGGTCCGGGCAAGCGGGATAGCCAAACGCCGGCCGAATGCCACTGTACTCTTCTGCGATCAGCTCTTCGCTGCTAAGTCCCTCGTCGGGCTCATAGCCCCATTCACGGCGCGCGCGCTCGTGCATGAGCTCGGCAAACGCTTCGGCCAAGCGGTCCGCGAGCGCCTTGACCATGATGGCGTTGTAGTCGTCGTTCTCCAGCTCGAACTTGGCAGCGAATTCATCGGCGCCGATCCCAGTCGTGACCGCGAAGGCGCCGAGGTAGTCCGCGACGCCCGACCCGATCGGGGCCACGAAGTCCGCGAGCGAAAAGTAAGGTTGCTCGTTCGGCTTCACCCCCTGCTGCCGCAGCATGTGAAAGCGAAGCTTCTCTTGGCTACGCGCGTGATCGTCCCAAACGATGATGTCGTCCCCGTCGCGGTTCGCCGGCCAGAACCCGTAGACGGCGCGGGGCGTAAGCAGCTTCTCCGAGACAATGCGGTCGAGCAAAGCCTGTCCATGCTGATAAAGCTCTCGCGCGGCGGCGCCATATCGCTCGTTTTCCAGAATCTTCGGGAACTTACCCTTGAGGTCCCAGGCCGAGAAGAAGAACGTCCAGTCGATGTACTTCGCGATCTCCTCGAGGCTCACGTCTTCGACGATTCGACGCCCTTGGAAAGCTGGCGTCGGCACCTCATCGCTCTTCCATTCAATCGGCGCGTCGTTTTCCCGCGCCACTTCGAGCGAAACGAGCTCCCTGTTCTGTCGGTGCTCAAAGAGCTTGCGCGACTTCTCCTGCTCGCTTCGGTTCTTCGCGTCGACTTGGCTACGCCGCTCAGGGCTCAGCAGGTCCGACACCACGTTCACGACGCGTGACGCGTCGAGGACGTGCATGGTGCTGCCCTCGTAAGTCGGCGCGATCTTGACCGCGGTGTGCGCCCGGCTCGTCGTTGCGCCACCGATGAGGAGCGGAAGGGTCATGCCGCGACGTTGCATCTCGGATGCGACGTGCACCATTTCGTCGAGCGATGGCGTGATCAGGCCGCTCAAGCCTACCACGTCGCAGCCTTCGGCCTCGGCGGTGTCGAGAATCTTCTGGGCAGGCACCATGACCCCCAGGTCGACGACAGCGTAGTTGTTGCAGCCGAGAACCACGCCAACGATGTTTTTGCCGATGTCATGCACGTCGCCCTTGACGGTCGCGAGCAACACCTTGCCCTGTGCGGAGCGTTCGGTCTTCTCTTCTTCCATGAACGGCTCGAGATGCGCGACCGCCTTCTTCATGACTCGAGCGCTCTTGACGACCTGAGGCAGGAACATCTTTCCCGATCCAAAGAGATCTCCGACGACGGCCATCCCGCTCATCAGCGGCCCTTCGATGACATCGAGGGGTCGGGGGTGCTTCAAGCGAGCTTCCTCAGTGTCGTCAATGACGTACTCGACGACACCGTTGACCAAGGCGTATTCGAGCCGCTTCTCGACGGTCGCCTCACGCCAGCTGAGGTCGTGCTTCTGCTGTCTTCCCTTGCCCTTCACCGTCTCGGCAAGCGTTACGAGCCGTTCGGTCGCGTCAGGACGGCGATTGAAAATCACGTCCTCGACGTGCTCCAGAAGCTCACCGGGGAGCTCCGCGTAGACCTCCAGCTGACCAGCGTTGACGATGCCCATGTCCATCCCGGCGGCAATCGCGTGGTACAAGAAGGCCGAGTGCATCGCCTCGCGAACGCGATTGTTGCCACGAAAAGAGAAACTGAGGTTGCTCACCCCGCCGCTGACCAGCGCGCCCGGACACCGTTCTTTGATCTGCCGGGTCGCCTCGATGAAGTCGATCGCATACGCGTTGTGCTCCTCGATTCCCGTGGCTACGGCGAAGATATTGGGATCGAAAATGATGTCGGTCGGCGCAAAACCCGCTTCTTCGACCAGTAGCTTGTAGGCACGCGCGCAGATCTCCACTTTGCGTTCGATCGTATCGGCCTGACCCTCTTCGTCGAAGGCCATCACGACCGCAGCAGCTCCGTAGCGGCGCACTTGTCGAGCCTTGCTTAGGAAATCCGCTTCGCCCTCCTTCATGCTGATCGAGTTGACGATGGACTTCCCCTGCACACACTTGAGACCTGCCTCGATCACCGTCCACTTGGAGCTGTCGATCATGATGGGCACGCGGGAGATCTCGGGCTCGGATCCGATGAGGTTGAGGAAGGTAGTCATCGCTTGCTCGGATTCGAGCATGCCCTCGTCCATGTTGATGTCGATGATGTTCGCCCCGTTTCGAACCTGCTGTAACGCGACCGAAACAGCCTCTGGGTAGTCCCCCTCGGTGATCAGCTTCCGGAACTTCGCAGACCCGGTGACGTTGGTGCGCTCGCCGACCAGGATGAAGTTGGTCTCGGGCCGGATGACCAGGGGCTCGAGTCCGCTGAAACGCGGAAAATGCCTGTCTCTCTCGGGTTGTGGGCGCGGCGGCACGTCCTTGACCGCTTCGACGATGGCCCGAATGTGATCCGGCGTCGTGCCACAGCAGCCGCCGATGATGTTAATCATTCCGTCGACGGCAAAGTCGCGGAGAAGCTCGCTCATTTCCTCCGGAGTTTGGTCGTAGCCGCCGAACGCATTCGGAAGGCCCGCGTTCGGGTAACAATGCACGTGGCAATCGGCGATCCCGGCCAGCTCTTTCAAGAAGGGTCGCATCTCTTCCGCGCCGAGCGAGCAGTTGATCCCAACCGCCAGAGGCCGAGCGTGCTCGATGGACAAATAAAACGCCTCGACGGTCTGTCCGGATAGGGTGCGCCCGCTCTTGTCGACGATGGTGACCGAAATCACGATGGGAAGCCGGACGCCCTTCTCTTGGAAGACGTCTTCGATCGCGCAGAGCGCAGCTTTGGCATTCAGTGTGTCGAAAATCGTTTCGACCAGTAGCAGGTCGACGCCGCCGTCGAGGAGGCCCCGCACCTGCTCGGCGTAGGCTTCCCTCGCTTCGTCGAAGGTGAGCGCCCGATACCCGGGGTCATTGACGTCGGGACTGAGACTCAAGGTCTTGTTGAGCGGACCGATCGCACCAGCAACGTAGCATTGCCGGTCGGAACGGCTTGCCGTCGCTTGCTTGGCAAGGCGTGCGGCAGCGACGTTGAGCTCGTACACGACCTCCTGCAGATCATAGTCGGCCTGTGAGAACGCGTTCGAGTTGAACGTGTTGGTCTCGATGATGTCTGCGCCGGCATCGAGGTACTCTTCGTGGATCCCGCGGATGACGTCCGGCCGCGTGAGAACCAGCAGGTCGTTGTTGCCCTGCAGGCTGCTCGGGTGGTCCACGAACCGGTCGCCCCGAAAGTCGGCCTCTCCGAGGCCCGCGCGCTGGATCATCGTGCCCATTGCACCGTCGAAGAAGGCGATCCGTTGGTCGAGTAATTTCTTCAGCTGGGCCGTGGTCGCGTCGTCATTCATCTGTGTCAAACCTCATCTCGGAGAACTGGCGTAATGACCTTAAAAGGTGGCATGCGCCCGTAGGTCGGCGCACGCCTCCGGGACTGGGGCGTCGGGCCTGGCGCCCTGATATACTCCTGATGGGTTAAGCTACTATGCTTAGACTGGTGCGCCTGCAATGAATTCCAACCGATTGGCTTTTGGTACGGCGTGGGTCCGCTTCATGTTAGCCGCCTTCGGGATCTGGCTCGTCCCGCTTTTGTATCCGCCGATGGCTGCCCATCGTTGGGTGTTCATCGCCTACGCCGGCGTCGCGGTCGTCGAGCAGTTCTTGATTTGGCGCGACATCGCCAAGCCATGGCGCCCAGTGCTCGGCGGAATTCTCGACATGGCGTTGCTCACCTTCATCGTCCAGCGCGTCGGCTCTTCGCGCACGGTCATCGTGGCACTCTACTTCGTCGCTGCAATCGTGAACTCGCTGGTAGTGACACCGAGAATGGGCGTTCTGGTCTCGAGCATCGGCGCGGCGATGTACTCCGCGGTGGTCATGATGGAAGTCCGAGGCGTGCTGCCGTTTGCTCCCGATGGGCCCTCCTGGATGCAGTCGGGGCGACCCAGCCCGGCCGACGGCTTTCTGCAAGCTGTGCTGGTGACGACGCTCCTGATGTTCGGCACCGCAATCGTGGCGACGCTGATCCGAAAGATCAACCAGCGTGAAACCGAGCTAGTCATCGCCAACGAGCGACTCGGGGAGCTCTCACGCCAGGACCCGCTGACGAAGCTCTGGAATCGTCGACACATCTTGAGCCACATCGAACAAGGGCTTGCCTGGTTGAATCGCGGTAGGCCGATGGCTGTCGTGATGATCGACCTCGACCAGTTCAAGCGGGTCAACGACACCCGCGGGCACCTCGAAGGGGATCAAGTGCTCAAGAGCGTTGCCGAGGCACTTCGACGGTCGACGCGTGAGGTCGATGTCGCCGGCCGCTACGGCGGCGACGAGTTCGTAATCGTGCTTCAGGACACCAATCAAGAAGAAGGACGCGTCGCAGGGAACCGTTTCGTGACGGCGATCCGGGAAGTTGGCATGAAATTCGACCCCCTGAAGCCAGTTACCGCGAGCGCCGGCTTGAGCATTGCCCGCCCAGGAGACACAGTGCAAACCGTGTTGAAACGTGCTGACGATTTCGCATATTCAGCCAAAGGCAAGGGCGGAAATCGCCTCTGCGACTAAGCGATGGCTGACAAGGTATTGATCGCTGGTTGCGGCGACGTTGGAAACGCGCTTGCGGCAAGGCTCATCAGCGAAGGCTGTGAAGTCTGGGGCGTACGCCGCCGAGTCGAGGCGCTGCGCGAGGGGGTCCAACCCTGGCGCATCGATTTAACCGAGCCGAGCGGATTCGGCACCCCACCCGCTGCCTTTGACTACCTGTTCTACACCGCGAGCGCCGACCGCCGGGACGAAAACCACTACCGGTCGATTTACGTCGACGGCCTTCAGGACCTTCTGACGGCCTTGCGAAGAGCCGCCTGCCCGCTTCGCCGTGTCTTTTTCACATCGAGCACAGCTGTATACGGCCAAAGCGCTGGCGAGTGGGTCGACGAGATTTCGGCCACCGAACCGCTGGGCTTCAACGGACGCGTTCTTTTGGACGCCGAAGCAATCGTTCGCGAGGTGCCCGAGATGGGCATCAACGTGCGGCTTTCCGGGATCTACGGCCCCGGAAGAACGCGGCTCGTTCGAAAAGTCTGGAATGGGGAGGCGATCGCCACCAGAAGTTGGACCAACCGCATTCACGTCGAGGACTGCGCAGGCGCGTTGCATCATTTGATGCGCATCGATAGGCCAGAAAACCTCTATTTGGCGTCGGACGAAGAGCCGGCGACGACCGCAGAGGTCGTGACCTGGCTCAGCGGCGAGCTTGGCGTGCCGGCGCCTCCCAAACCCGCGCCGGACGATCAGCCAGAGCGATTGAATAAGCGGTGCCGTACCGCGCGGCTACGGGAATCGGACTACCGCTTCGAGCAGCCAACCTTCCGCGAGGGCTATCGGCCGATCGTGCGCGAGTTCCTGAACGAGCTCACCTAGTTCGGTGCGACCGAATGGCGCTAGCCAGTTCGGTGCGACCGAATGGCGCTAGCCAGTTCGGTGCGACCGAATGGCGCTAGCCAGTTCGGTGCGACCGAATGGCGCTAGCCAGTTCGGTGAATGATGTGAAAACCAAAGGGCGTCTCCACAACCGCGCTGGTGTCTCCCACGTCGAGCGCGAACGCCGCATCTTCGAAACCCTTGACCATCTGTCCGCGACCAAAGCCACCGAGGTCACCGCCCGCTTGTGCCGACCCGCAATCGGAGTGCTGCCGCGCGAGGTCGGCGAACTCTGCGCCGTCTTGAAGCTGTTTCGCAATGTCGGCGATCTGGGTTTGCGCCTCTTCTTTGCTGCGCGTCGCCGAGGACCGCTCCGAGCCCGCGTACATGAGAAGGATGTGCGACGCGTTGATCTGATCTGCCATAGTCATCTCCCTGAGGGCGGAACCCTAGCAGACTTGAGCAACGCCTCGAGAGCCGAAATTCGCGTGAACTTGCCCGTGCAGAGCGCCTCGACCGCTGCGCGGTCGACCTTCCCCGAGCGATTGAGCGGAAGCGCATCGAGCACGCAGATCCGCTTGGGATGCTTGTGTGGCGCGAGCCCTTCCTCGAGCCGGCTGCGGAGGCCTTGGACGCTGCTATCAGCGGGGTCGATGACGAGAGCCGCGACGACTTCCTCGCCCCAGTCCGTGTGCGGTAGCGAGAAGACGCAGGCGGATACGACTCCGGGAACGGTTTCGAGCCACGCTTCGACCTCTTGAGGCGCGACGTTTTCGCCACCGGTGACGATGACATCGTCGAGACGGCCCCCGACCGAGAGCTGCCCGTCTGCGAGAAAAGAGCCGAAGTCACCGGTGCGGAACCAACCGTCGGGCGTCCACGGATCGCCGTTGCGATCCTCTCCAAGGTATCCGTCCATGAGCACGTCGCCACGGATTTGGATCTCGTTGTCTTCGATTCGAACCTCGACGCCGGACAGGGCTGCACCCGAGCCGGGCCGTCCGCTCTGGTCGCGCGTTTGCGTCGTCACCTGAGAGCACGCTTCTGTGCATCCATACGTCGCCAGCGCCGGGACTCCCCGCGTCGTGGCCTGTTCGCGGAGCTCGGACGGAAACGGCGCGCCTCCTACCAAGACGGCACGGAGCTCGCGCGTCGGCGTCCAAGCGGGGTCTCGCAGAAGCAGCAAACGGCGAAGCATGGTGGGCACGACGCTAAGAAGCGTCACGCGGCCGTCGGTCATGCGACGACTCAGCTCACGCGGATCGAAGGGACTGGGAGACAATACGATGCAGCGCCTCGCAATGAGCGAACGAGTGACGATCGACAGCCCGCCTACGTGGGCAGGCGGCATGCAAAGGAGCCAACGGTCCTCGGGAAGCCAGCCAAGATTCGAGGCGTGCGCGGCTTCCGATGCGATAAACGCCCGCCGGGACAGGCGAGCTCCGCGAGGCGTTCCGCTCGAACCCGATGTGTAGGCGATCACCAGGGTTTGCTCGTTGCTGACCGACGCTTGCTGAGCGATCGGTTCGACAAACCCTTCGTCCGGAACCCGACCTTCGATCCGATGCGCGGGCTGGGCCCCGCTCAGAATGAGCGACCGTTCGCGATCGCGGAGACCGGGGTGGAGCAGCACCGCAGGACAGGCAAGCTCGAAGAGCGCGTACAACCAGACGACCGAGTCGAGATCTAACTCGGGCGTGAGCGCAACCGGATCACCGCGCTCCACCCCCCGCGCGACAAGAGAAGCCATGGCCGTGCGAACGCGTGCTGCAACGTCAGCGTAAGACCACACTCGGCCATTGGCGATTAGGCAGTCACGACCCGGATCTTCAATCGCTGCCGCGAGCAGGCTGAGCTCATGCATCGGGGTCCTCTTCAAACGCGAGACCCAAACCCGGCGCCCGGTGCGGGATGATCTGGCGACCTCGAATTGCCGCGATCCGGTACGGAGGCCAGAGGTCGAGCGCCGGATGCTCGCCTAGGCCGGCTGCGGGTTCGGTTTGCAGTGCAAGGGCGAGCTCCGCGGTCATCGCGCGCGCAATCGGGCCATCGAACGTATGTGAGACAAGACACCGCGCGCCATGTGCCGCCGCCTGCTCCGCGATCTCGAACGAAGCCCGCAGTCCGCCGAGAACCATGGGCTTGATGACCACCGCGGCGATCCGGCCGCTTTCGAGGAGCCTTCGCGAAAGTGCCTCGTCGCGAAGCGTTTCATCAAGCGCGAACGGTAAGGGCAAACCCAAGGCGATCGGCCAGTCCTCGGGCGCCACGGGTTCTTCGATGAGCTCCAACTCCAGTGCTTCGAGCGCTGCGGCGTGCTGCCTGAGCGCCGTAACCGGGATGCGACGGTTCGCATCGACCCGGAGCGGAAGCGTCGGGTGCGCCATGCGGATCGCCCGAAGGGCTTCGATCTCGCGGTCGAGGTCGGCTCCGATCTTGAGCTTCACGTGCGTCGCGCCGTCCGCAAGCAGGGCGTCGATGCACGCGTGCCATGAGTTGGACTCAACGGTCATGACGAGGTCTGCGATCGGAACCGCCGCTCGTTCGGCCTCGCCCCCGAGGACCCGATGGACTGGCTCACCACGCGTATGACCGAGCCAATCGAGCAGGGCCGTCTCGAGCGCGAAGCGTGAGGAAGCTTCGCGCAGCGGATGCGCCGCAAACGCATCGAGCAAAATCTGCAGCGGGCTGGCAAGCGGGTCGACGATAACGGGCTCATCGGCCAGGCGCTGCAGCTCCTTGGCGACCTCCGCGATCGAATCCGGCGAGTAGCGGGGTAACGGCGACGCCTCTCCGAGCCCGGTGGTTCCATCGCCGCGCGTGAGCCGAAGCACAGCGAAGACCCGTTTCGAAACGCCTTCCGCGCCGCCGACGAGGGCCTTCGAGAGCTCGCCCTCCAAGAGGTCGATTTGGGCGTGAAGGTCGGTCACAGAATTATCCCGATCCCAAGAAGGACCCCAAACGCCGATAGCAGCTTCGCCGTGCCGGCGAGGGTTTGATTGAGAGCAATCCCCCGGTCGTGCGTGACCGATCGAAACAGACGGAGAGCCCATGGGAGGGTCAGCCAGGGAAGGCAGACCCAGGCGCTGCTCCAACCGAGAAGGTACATGACGACGGGGCTTGCGTACGAGCCGAAGAGGAGCAGGGCGTACTCTTGGACGCCGGTAGACCTTCCAAACCGAGCCACGAGCGTCGTCTTGCCCACCCGGCGGTCGCCTTCGAAATCCCGCACGTTGTTCACGACGAGAATCCCCGTCGCCAGGGCGCCGATCGGGATCGAAGCAAGCCAGGCGATATCCGGAACGTACAGCGCTTGGACGAAAGCCGTCCCGCAGACAGCCACGAAACCGAAGAAGGCCATCACGAAAACGTCGCCGAGGCCATTGTACGCAAGTGGAAACGGGCCGCCGGTATAGGCAAGACCCGCGGCCATCGAACCGAGGCCGATTACGACCACCACCGGCCCGGCGATCCAGGTGAGGTAGACGCCCGTTCCAAGCGCCATCGCGAAGGAAACGATGATTCCGCGACGAAGCTGCGGCACGCTGAGCAGACCTGCCTGCGCCGCGCGGGTGGGCCCGAGCCGCTCTTCGGTATCGGCCCCTTTCTCGAAGTCGTACATGTCGTTTGCAAAGTTCGTCGCAATCTGAATCAGGAAGGCGCCGACCAGCGCTGCGAGCGCAGCGTCCCAGCGAAAACCACCAACGCGCCAGGCACAGGCCGTCCCCACCGCGACCGGGGCAAAGGCCGCCGTGAGCGTGGCCGGACGCGCAGCGATCATCCATGCGCGGCTCGAGCCAGGAACAACACCGCTCATCGCTGCGCGAGCTCCGCCACGTCCGCCAGCGCAGTGGCAACGACCGACGGGGCTTCGAGCAAGACGTTGTGCCCCACGCCGTCGACGCGCTCAGCTCGAATGTGAACGTTTTGATCTGCGAGCTCGTTGGCCATGTTCGAAAACTTTGAGTCGAGCGAACCGGTCATGAGCGTGATCGGGACTGCGAGCGATGCCATCGCTGGACGATAGTTCGGCATCTCAGCCAACCCCAGCACCTCGAGCGATCGCGCCAACCCCTCGGGGTCGTGGGCAAGCCGGCACCCACGCTGCTCGGCCAGCAGATTCGGGGGAAGAGCTCGTTGGCTCGCAAAGAGAGGAAGCACTTCCCATTCCTTCACGAACGCCGCAACACCATGCTCCCGAAGCAGGCGAGCGCGACCGGCGTCGAGCGCACGACGCTCCTGGCGAGCGGATGGTGAATCAAACCCCGGGTGAAGCCCGATGAGCAGCGCGCCGTCGAACATCTCTGGTGCACGGCTCAGCATTCCCAGCGCAGCGCGCGCGCCTAAAGAATATCCGCAAACGAGCCGGGGACGTTTGACGCCGGAATGCAACGCGAGGAGCCGCGAGACCTCGCCTTCGAAAGAGTCGGCCGCTCTACCCCGCCAGTCGTCCCCGTGGCCGGTCAGAGCCGGGATGAGAGCTTGCTGCTCGACGTCGAGGTGACTGACGATTCGGCTGTAGCTTTGGGGCGAACCCGTGAAGCCGTGCAGAAATGTCCACATCAAGGCGCCTCGGCTTGCAACGCCCGTTCGACGCGGGCAACGAGGTCGCGCCCTTGTTGCAGCGCGCTCTTTGGCGGCACCAGCGCCTCGATCACAGTGCAGCCTTCTTGAGCGTATCCCAGCGCGAGCGCCTGACGCAAACCGCTCACGGTGTCGACGCTGTGGAACGCGCAGCCGTAGACCCGAGCTGCGCACTCCAAGTCGGCATCGTGGGGCGTCGTGAAATAGGGGAGCCAGGTTTCCTTCCCGTCACGCGCGATCGGCAGCTGTTCGAAGATCCGACCGCCCCCGTTGTTGACCACCACGATCACGATCGGGCCGTGAAGCGAGGAGGCCAGTTGAAGGCCATTGAGATCGTGGAGGAAACTGACATCCCCAATCAGCAAGGTCGTCGCTCCGTCTACCCAGGACGCGACGCCGGCGGCTCCGGATACGACGCCGTCGATTCCACTCACACCCCTCTGGGAACAAACCGCCAGGAGCTTTTTGCTTGGGGGTACCCATCGATCGACGTCGCGGATGGGCAGACTGTTGCCAAGGACGAGGACGCTGGGGTCGGGTACGGCATCGAGCACCGCGCGCGCCGCACCGGCCTGCGTGAGCGCATCGCCGGCTTGAGCAAGGATTGCCGATACCTCGTCCCATACCGCGGACTCCGCCCACTCGAAGCCAGCGACGAAGTCCTCATCGCGGCGTGCCGACTTGAATCCGGATTCGCAGAGCGCGGCGAGGAAGGAACCGATATCGGCCTGAATAACCGCCTGAGCGGTCGAGCTCGGATCCGCCCACTGCCAAGGATGCACCACGATGCGGCGAATCCGATGGGCTGCCGAAAGCTGCTCCCAACCGCTGGAAACTGGGCTTGCACCGAGTTGCAGAACGAAGTCCGGGAGGCACATCGATCTCCCGCTCTCCGTTTGCCAAATCGTGTCGAACCCGCCTAGCGCCCTAGACCCCGCCCAGCATCGAAACTGGCTCGCCGTTTGCGCGAGCACCACGGCGCCGGTGCGCTCAGCCAGGCGATCGAGCGCGTCCACGAACATCGCGCTCCGCAGGTCAGAAGGACCACAAAGAATCACGGGACGAACGGCCTCGTCGAACGCTTCGATCACAGCGTCGAGTGTCAGAGGGGAAATGTGCTCGACCAGCGTGGGATCCAGCGGTCGTGCGCGGAAAATCTGCGTAAGCGGCTCGCCCAGAATGGCATCGAAGCGCGCGCGGATCTCGTCGCTTGCTGGGGCGGGCTCCAATGGTTTTCGGGCCTGCGCATTGAGGTGCACGGGACCGGGCTTGGCGCCGAGCGCCTCGGAGACCGCTTGTGCGACAAGGCGCTTGAGGGCACGCAGGCTCGCGGCGTCGTCGCGCGGTTCACCCAGGTCCGCGAATAAGCGTACTTTGTTTCCGTACAGACCAACCTGGTCGGTGGTTTGGTTTGCGCCGCAGCCGCGCAGCTCGGGTGGTCGATCCGCGGAAAGCACGATGACCGGGACTCCGCCTTCGCTCGCCTCGACGACGGCGGGAAAGTAGTTGGCCGGCGCGCTCCCAGACGTGCACAAGAGGAGCGACGGGCGCAGGGTGCGGCGCGCCTGTCCGAGCGCGAAGTACGCAGCCGAACGTTCATCGAGCGCGCTCGTGCACTCGAGCGCTTCATTCTCTAGGGCGGCGATGACGAAGGGAGTCGACCGCGACCCCGGACTTATGATGGCATCCGTGATGCCGGCGCGGACGAGGCTCTCGATGACGAGCGTCGCCCACGCGGTTTGTAGCTCAGCGGCTGTCCCCATGGAGCGCTCCTAAAAGCGCCTGCATTTTGAGCTCGGTTTCCGCGTACTCGGCATCGGGATCGGAGTCGGCCATGATCCCGGCGCCAGCGTAGACCCAGGCCTTTCCGTCGCGGAGCAGTCCAGAGCGAAGAGCAACGACGAATTCGCCATCGCCTGCGGCGTCGGTCCAGCCGACCGGAGCGCTATACCAACCGCGGGGCAGCGCCTCGTGCTCGACGATCCATTGAACCGCCTCGCGCGTCGGAACACCGCCCACTGCGGGTGTGGGATGCAGCGCTTGGACTAAGGCCAGAACGTGCGTCGGCTCGCGAAGATGCCCTTCGATGGGCGTCTGCATGTGTAAGAGGTTCGGAAGCTCGCGCAGTCGCGGCTCTGGGGCCGAGCGAAGCGAATCGCAGAACGGCTCGAGCGCGCGGAGAATCGCCTGGACCACCAGCTGATGCTCTTCTCGCTCTTTCGAGCTTGCCATCATGCGCGCCGCATCACCGTGTGCGGTGGACCCGGCGAGAGCCTCGCTCAAGACGGAAGGACCACGGCGCGAGATGAGGAGCTCGGGCGTCGCGCCCAGGAACGCTGCATCGCCCCGCCACATTGCGAACCGGGTGCAGCCCGGGAAACGCCCTTCGAGTCGTTTGAGAACATCGAGTGAACCGGCGCCCGTCTCGAGCTCGACGACGCAGTGCCGCGCGGCAACGATCTTTTCGACGGCTCCTTTTGCGATCTCGCGGCGGATCTCATCGACCTGGCGCGACCAGGTGTCACGGTCGGCTTCGTCGATGCGGCGCACCGAAACCGGAGGTGGGATCACGCCGATCGGGCGCTCGAGGCTATCCCAGATAGCATCAAATACTTCGAGCACCTGCCGTGCAGCCGGGCTTTTTTGCTCGCAGATAGCGAACGAGAGCGAGGCGCGCTCCTGAACTTGATATGTCCAGGTAGGCAGGAGCAGGAAGCCGTCGCCGAAGCCTTCCCAAGGAGTGCTCTGCGCCGCACCCGGTGCGAACGAGGCGCCACCAAAGACGCGTGGTGCCGGACTCGCCTCGTGAGCAATGTGATCGGCGCGGTCGAAGAACTCGCCGATGGACTGCGCATCGGGAGCCAAGGTCGTTGCGATGCCAAGCCCGGAGCATGCTGCGCTCTGCGGTGGGTCCCAAAGAATGCTTGCCTCGCGTGGAAAGGCGCGAAGCAGGGCGTCCGGCCGAGCGACGGGCGCGGGCACGGTGACGATCAGGTGACTGTCGCCAGAGCTACGGCCGTCGAGGGCCTGCTCGAGAAATCTCCGCGAGGCATCCCTGCTCGGCGCGCCTTCGAACGCAAACGCTGCGCTCTGCGACCTCACGGTGCGGCCCCCTGAGCGTCTGCCAACCGAGCCCCAGCGACGCGGGGCTCTGCTACGAACAAGTTGCACGCGCCGAAGGTCAGTGGATTCACTTCGAGCACGTCGAGTCCAGCCGCCTGCATCTGCGCGGCAAACGCGTCGGCGGCGGGGAAGGCAGCGATCGACTCCTGCAGGTACTTGTACTCGCGCGAGCCCGACAGCATTCCGCCGAGCCTCGGGATGATCTTTCGAACGTGGAAGCGGGCGATCGGGCTCAGCCACCCCACACTTGGCTCGCCCAGCTCGAGCACTGCCACCCGGCCCCCGGGCTTGGTAACCCGGGCCATTTCGGCGAGCGCGGCGTCTCGATCGGGAACGTTGCGAATGCCAAAGGCGATGCAGCAGCCATCGAATGAATCGGTCTCATAGGGAAGCGCCTGTGCGTCACCCAGTTCGAGTCGCACGCGCCCAGAGGCACCGCTGCGCGCCACCTTCTCAACACCAACTTCGAGCATCCGGCTCGATGGGTCGCTCCCGATGACCTCTGCGTCGGGGTGAATCCGGGCGATCATCAGCGCGAGATCGCCTGTTCCGGTGGCGAGGTCCAGAACCCGAGAGTTCGACGGCAAGCTCAGGGCAGCGACCGTCTTGCGGCGCCACGATTGGTCGATGCCCATCGACATGAGCCGGTTCAACATGTCGTAGCGACCCGCAATTTGATCGAACATCTCGCCCGAGCCCGGATGGACGGCTTCGCTCACTGGGCACCTCGTTCGAGCTTCTTCGCTTGAAGCCGCGCGTTCTCTTGAACCTCTTGTTTGCGAGAGTGGAGGCGCATGTGGCCTCGCTGGATGCCCTCTCCAGCAAGCGCTCGAAGCGCCGCAAGGTTGGATGCCATGCCGGCAGCGCCCATGACGATGGCCAGCTCACCGGCATTCTGGATACCCATGAGCTCAAAACCTGCGCGTACGCCGCGATGGACCCGCGTGGAGCCGCCGACCGTCCCGACTGCCATCGGCATGTCGAGCTCGCCGCGCACGCCGCTCTCCGTGCGGCGCCAGACCACCAATGGTTTGTAGGTGCCGGTCACGGCTGCAAAGGCGTGGGCGCCTGCTTCGATCGAACGCCAGTCCTGCCCCATCGCAAGGGCGACGGCATCGATGCCGTTCATGACGCCTTTGTTGTGCGTCACCGCGCGGAAAGGGTCGAGCTCCGCGAACCGGCTGGCTTTCACGATGCCGTCCGCCAGCTCGGGGCCGCCAAGAGCATCGACGCTGACGTCGCAATGCACCTTGATCCGGCGCCGCAGCGGCAGATTGCTCAGGATGCGCAGGCCGATACTGCCACCGGTCAGTTCTTGAATTCGCGGAGCCACCGCTTCGGCGACCGCGTCGACGACATTGGCCCCCATCGCGTCGCCCACGTCAACGTACAGATGGACGACCAAAATGCCGTCGTCTTCATCGAGAACCCGCACGTCGAGGTCACGGCAGCCACCCCCGCGGCTCACCATGCCCGGGATTGCCTCGTCTGCGATCTGGAAAATAAGATCGCGCTGGGCCTCGACGCGAAGCTTCGCTTCCTGAGGATTGGGCACCTCGTCGAACTGGACTTGCGTCGTCATGATGGGCGGCGTGGCTTCGCCAAAGAAACCGCCGGTCATGCGCACCTGACGCGCCGCGTTCGATGCCGCCGCAACGACCGAAGGCTCTTCCACTGACATCGGCACGAGGACATCATTGCTGTTCACCCGGAAGTTGAGCGCAATCGCGAGCGGCAAGCCATGTACTCCAATCACGTTTTCGCTCATGCGATCGGCGACCTCGAGCGTGAGCCGCCCTCCATCCTGTAGATGCCGAACCGAATCCTCTGAGAGAAGACCCGTATCGAGCATGGTTTGAAGCCGCTGTTCGACGTGCTCGCGGTAAAACCCCGGGATGCGACTAGTCACGGTTGGTGGTTGCTTGGACATCGATGACTCTTTCCTCGTTGCTCCCTAGGACTGCCGGTGAACAGTGGCGCGCGCCACCGTAATCAATGCTTCTCGCGCCCGACCCTCGGGCAGCCCGCCTAGGGCCAAGCAGGCCTCCTCGGCCTTGCGGATTGCGAGCTCGCGCGTCGATTCGAGCGCTCCGGTACGATGGAGCGCGGCAAGTAGCCGCGACTTCGCGAGCTCTGGGACTTCGTCGACGGGGCTCAAGACCAAGTCTTCGAGAACCGATCGGAGCGAAGGATCTCGCTCGAGGGCCACTATCACGGGGTGCGTCATCTTGCCTTCGCGAAGGTCGGTGAAGAGCGACTTTCCGATGGTGGAACCATCGCCGGCGTAGTCGAGATGGTCGTCGATCAACTGAAACGCAACTCCGAGTTTGAGGCCGTACTGCTCGAGCGCCTCGCACGCTTTGGAATCGAGGCCGCCCGCGCGCGCGCCGGCGAACATCGCCCACCGGAAGAGCGCGGCGGTCTTGCCCTCGACGACCTGCATGTACGTCCGCATCCGCGAGTCGATTCGACCCCGGTTTTCGAGCTGGATGGCCTCGGCGAAGATCATCTCGTCGATGATGTCCAGCAAACGAACGAGGACGTCGGGCATCTCCGCCGCGCGCACGCGACGAAGAGCGTCGACAAGCAGCCAATCGCCGGCGAAAATCGAAGCGGCGTTGCCATAGAGAGTGCGCGCGGCGGGCACGCCACGACGCTGATCGCCTGCGTCG
The DNA here is from genome assembly GCA_963712235.1 of uncultured delta proteobacterium. GTDB lineage: Bacteria > Myxococcota_A > Polyangia > Polyangiales > Houyiibacteriaceae > SG8-38. Next base: position 64,984 of record CAVQHC010000011.1, on the reverse strand, counting down.
ACGACATCGTCGTGCAGGAGGGTAGCGCAGTGCACCAGCTCGACTGCGACACCGAACTCACGGGTCTTATCGTCGAGGCCCTCGCCGAGACGCGAGGCAAGGACCACGCACATCGGACGGAGCCGCTTTCCAGCGATTTCGAGCAAATGGTGCGCGCTCTTGTGGACCAAGCTTTCGCCGACCGGAATATTCTGGATGCCCTTCTCGAGCGCCGCCATATCCCAGCTCACCAAGTCCGCAAGATCGGCCAAGTGCGCAGAAAGGTCCCCAAGCCCCTGCGAGTCGCATACGGCCTGCAGGCTGGTGAGCACATCGGAAGATGCATCCGATCGAACTGCCGCGATCAACGACATGCCACGCTCCCGCTGAGTGTCTCCTGCTGCATCAGTCTTCTTCTTCCGCGGAATGCAAATCGGCCGGGTTGAGCGCGCGGCCTGCGATCAGCAAGCGAACGAGTCGCTCAGCCGTTTTCATGAGGGCGCTCAATCTCGAAACTCGCTTACGCATGTAGTCGACGCGCTTGCGGTCAGAGCCGCTCAGCTGGTCGCGCACCTCGTCGAGAAAGCGCTGCGCGTCGAGAAACGCATCGGAGGCCTCCCTGACCAAGTTGAGCTCGCGTCGTTCGTACACCCGGCGCAGGAGCTTCCAAACGTTGCTCTCAGCACGGTAGAAGTCCTTCCGCTCGCCCGGGAGCCAAGTCTTCCGAACCGCACCCCATCGAACAAGCTCGCCTAGGGAGAGGCTGACCGCGCTGCTGCTGAGCTGAAGGGTCTCGGAGAGCTCGGCCGTGGTCATCGGCTCCGGCGAGAGATATAGGATGGTCCAGAGGCGACCCATGTGGCGGCGAAAGCCCCAGAACTCCATCAAGCGCCCCATGGCATCGGCCGCACGCAGCTCAGCCTCGCGCCACAAGGGCTGAGAATCATTGGGGTCTTGTTGTTTTGCGGCGGCTGTGGACACTGAGGTGACCCGGTTTGTTCAAATTTTCTTGAACAGACGTAGGACCGGGGCGGGGGTGGGTCAAGTCAACCATCGCGCTGGCGGATGCGGGGTTTCGCGGTGCTAGACTCCGCAGCCCCTATGAGCAGAAAAATCAACAAGTACAGCAGCCGAATCACCCAACCCGCCTCGCAGGGAGCTTCCCAGGCAATGCTGCACGCGACCGGCCTCAGCCGCGCCGACCTGGACAAAGCGGAAGTGGGCATTTCGGCGGTCTGGTACGAGGGCAACAGCTGCAACATGCACCTCAACGATTTGGCCGCTGTCGTGAAGCGCGGGGTCGTCGATGCAGGCCTCGTGGGGATGCGCTTCAACACCATTGGAGTCTCCGACGGCATCTCCATGGGCACCGACGGAATGAGCTACTCGCTTCAGTCACGCGACTTGATCGCAGACTCGATTGAAACCGTCATGGCGGCTCAATGGTACGACGCCAACATTTCAATTCCCGGTTGCGACAAAAACATGCCGGGATGCATGATCGCGATCGGCCGTCTCAATCGCCCCGCGCTGATGATCTACGGCGGAACGATTCGCGCCGGGCGTGGAACGGACGGCGAGAAGCTAGACGTCGTCTCCGCTTTCCAGTCGTATGGAGCGCTCCTCGCGCACTCGATCGACGAAAGCAAGCGGCTCGACATCATCGAGCACGCCTGCCCCGGCGCGGGCGCTTGCGGTGGCATGTACACCGCCAACACCATGGCATCGGCGATTGAGGCGATGGGGATGTCTCTTCCCTACAGCTCCTCGACCCCCGCGGAAGACCCTCAAAAGCAAGAGGAATGCTTGCGTGCGGGGCAGGCGATTAGGCTGCTGTTAGAGAAGGACATCAAGCCGCGCGACATCATGACGCGCGAGGCTTTTGAAAACGCCATGGTGACGATCATGGCGCTCGGCGGCTCGACCAACGCGGTTCTGCACCTCATTGCGATGGCCCGCGCGGTCGATGTCCCTTTGACGATCGACGATTTTCAAACCGTCAGCGATCGGGTGCCGTTTCTCGCGGACCTGAAGCCGAGCGGACAGTACGTGATGGAGGATCTGCACGAGGTCGGCGGCACGCCAGCCGTCCTTCGTTATCTCCTTGCGCACGGCGCGCTTCACGGAGACTGCCTCACAGTGACGGGCAAGACCCTCGCCGAGAATCTCGCAGTGCTTCCCGACCTGACCGAAGGGCAAGATGTCATCCATCCCTGGGATAGCCCGATCAAGGAGACCGGCCATCTCACGATTCTCCGTGGAAGTCTCGCCCCGGATGGCTCAGTTGCGAAGATCACAGGCAAAGAGGGTTATCAGTTCAAGGGTCCAGCGAAAGTGTTCGACTGCGAAGAGGAGATGCTGGCAGCGATGGAACGCCACGACATCAGCAAAGGGGACGTCGTGGTGATCCGCTACGAGGGACCGAAAGGCGGACCCGGGATGCCGGAGATGCTGTCACCGACCTCGGTCATCATGGGCGCGGGCCTCGGTCAAGATGTTGCCCTGATCACGGACGGTCGTTTTTCCGGCGGCTCGCACGGCTTCATCATCGGACACATCACCCCGGAAGCACAGGAAGGCGGACCGATCGCGCTGGTCCGCGATGGTGACATGATCGCCATCGATGCGAAGCAGCGCTCCATCGATCTCGAGGTGAGCGAGGCCGAGCTGACCAAGCGTCGAGCCCGCTGGAAAGCGCCCGAGCTCAAGGCTACCCGTGGAACCCTTTACAAGTACATCAAAAATGTGAAATCGGCTTCCGAAGGCTGCGTGACGGACGAATAGAAATGCCGTTCAGGGCGAAGCGGGCACCGTTCGACCGGGCGCGTGCACTGTTGGCCCGGTTTTTCCAGCAATTACGTGGTTCGACCCTAGAGTGGAGGTGGGCAAGTCAGACGCCTGCTTTAGGGGAACGGCCATGTACATCAACAAGCGCGGCCTTCGAGAGATCGGAAAGGTCCTCTTCAAAAAGCCGACCCTCGGCCGCCTCGTGACGACCGCGTGGGTCGCGCCGATTTACCTCGGCCTCCGTGAAACGGCAGTGGCTTTCCGCGCCCTGGACGAGCTCGTTTGCCCCGAGTACCGCGACCAGAAGGTCGAGCGGCCTGTGTTCGTCTTCGCCAATCCTCGAAGCGGCACCACCCTCGCCCACCGTCTCATCAGCATGGACGAAGAGGTCTTCACGACGGTGAAGCTCTACCAGACGATTTTCCCCGCGGTCACCGCGACGAGGACGTTCAAGCGGCTGATCGCGCTTGCGGAAACCCGCGTGGGCTCAGTGCTCGAACGCGCGTACGACTTTTTCAACGCGCCGCTCGAGAGCCGATGGCAGGAAGTCCATCACATCAGCCTCGACCAAGCCGAGGAAGATGTGTGCACGCTCCTTTGGAACCTGACCTCGCCGGCCAGCGGTCTGCTCTTTCCGTTCATGGAAGACATGCCGAGCCAGACCTGGGTGGACCGTCAGCCGCCTGAGGAGCGGCGAGCCTTCATGGAGTCCTACGAGAACACGATCAAGCGTCACGTCTTCGAAGCAGGCGGAAAGCGTTTCTTGAACAAGAACGTGTTTTTCTCGACGCGTGTTCGTTCGGTCTACGAGAAGTTCCCTGACGCCGCGTTCGTGTACCTGGTCCGCGACCCGCACGATTGCCTGCCATCGTTCTTGAACATGTTCTACCAGGCCTGGAAGGCACATTCCCCGAGCATCCGCCCCGACGGCGAAGAAATTCAGGCTCTCAAACGGCTCGGCTACGACTACTATCGATACGCGCTCGAGTGCCGCAAAGAGATCCCCGAGGACCAGTTCATCGTGATTCGCTACGAGGACCTGATTCGGGACCCGAAAAAGACCATTCTGGGCCTCTACGGCAGGCTTGGAATGCCGGTCAGCGAAACGTTCGAGGCCAAGCTCGACGAAGCCGTCCGGGCTCATCGCGAATACGAAAGTCCTCGAAATTTCGAGCTCGATTTCTTTGGCATCAGCCGCGAAGAGGTCTCCCGGGAGCTACGCGAGGTCTTCGAAGAGTTCGGCTACGATCGCCCCGAAGACGCGGACTACCTCGAAGCCGCCGAGTAGGCGACCGGCGGCTAACGCCTTCGCACAGACGTTGTACATTCCACATTCGGAGGATGTATGACGACGGATATCGAAAGACTCGATTTCCCCGGCAGCGGTGGCCAAAAACTCTCGGGGCGACTTCACCTGCCCGCGACGAGCCCCGTTGCCTGCGCTGTGTTCGCGCATTGCTTCACCTGCTCGAAGGATAGTAGAGCGGCAAGATACGTCGCCTCGGCTCTCGCGGAGAAGGGAATCGCAACCCTTCGATTCGACTTTGCGGGACTGGGCGAGAGCGAAGGCGAGTTCGACAGTACGACGCTAGCTCACGATGTAGACGACATCGTTGCTGCCGCAGGCGCGTTGCGTGAGCGATACCCGGTTCCGGTGCTCCTCGTTGGGCATAGCCTCGGAGGCGCGGCAGCTCTCGCTGCGGCCGGGCGGATTTCGGAGGCGGCTGGCGTGGCGACCATTGGTGCGCCCTTCGAACCCCAACATGCCCAGGAAATCGGCGCCATGAGGAAGGCTCTGATCGTCTTTCACTCCCCGCAGGACGAGGTCGTGGGGATCGACAACGCACGCATGATCTACCAAGCCGCCCGGCACCCAAAGAGCTTCGTCTCGTTGGACGGGGCCGATCACTTGCTCGGCCGCCGCAGTGATGCGCGGTACGTCGCGGAGGTTCTCGCGGCCTGGGCTGGGCGGTACTTGCCAGAAAAAGCACCCGAAGAGATCCCGGAGGATACCCCCGAGGGCGAGGTCATCGTCGAGGGGAAGACGAGCAGTTTCCTGCAGCGAATTCACGCACGGCATCTAACCTTCACAGCCGACGAACCGGTCGACAAGGGCGGCAGCAATCTCGGCCCCAATCCGTACGAGCTTTTGCTCGCTGGGCTCGGCGCATGCACCTCCATGACCTTGAAGATGTACGCGGGGCGCAAGGAGTGGCCTCTCGAAGCGGTACGGGTCACCCTGCGCCACAATCACGTTCATGCAAAAGACTGCGAGGACTGTGACAAAGACACTGGGATGATTGATGTGATCGATAAGAAGCTCGAGCTCGAAGGCGACCTCACCTCGGAACAACGTGAGCGGCTTCTTGCAATATCGGCGCGCTGCCCGGTCCATCGAACCCTGCTCAACGAAATCAAGATTCGCTCGGAGCTCGCTTGACGACACTCGCCTCGGTCAACAACGTTTCGCTCGCGCTTGGGGGAGAGACGCTCTTTGATGGGCTGTCGCTCCAGGTGCACCAGGGCGATCACATCGGTCTGGTAGGCCCGAACGGATCGGGCAAATCCAGCTTGTTCCGCTTGCTGGCGGGCAAGATTGAACCCGACGGCGGCGCCGTGAAGACGCTACCAGGTGTGCGGGTCGGCTTCTTGCCCCAGGAGATCACTTCCTTCCCGAACCAGCAGGTCCTGACGTTCGTGTACGATAGTGTGCCCGGCCGGCCCGAGCTGCGGGCTGAGCTCGAACAGCACGAAGCGCGATTGGCCGAGCTCGAGCACGACAGCCACGCCAACCACGACGAGCTAGTCGCCGTGGCGAGCTCTGTGGCTGAGCTTCACGAGAAGATCGCTCTGCTAGATTCGCAGTTCTCGGAGCACGACGCCAAGAAGATTTTGCATGGGCTCGGCTTCACCCAAGACGACCACCAGCGCCTCTTGTCCGAGCTGAGCGGTGGCTGGAAGATGCGCGCCGTGTTGGCATCGCTCTTGTTTCAGAGACCCGGGCTGCTGCTGCTCGACGAACCCACCAACCACCTCGATATGCCGTCTGTCGCATGGTTCTCGAAGTTTCTGAGCAGCTACGACCAGGCCCTCTTTCTCGTCTCGCACGACAGGGAATTTCTGAACGAGCAGGTGAATCGGGTCGTCAGCTTCGAGCCGGAAGGCGTTCGCACGTTCCGAGGGAACTACGAGCGGTATCTTTTGCAGCGCGAGGAAGAGGGGCAGCTTCTCGAGAACCGTGCGAAGAATCTCGAGAAGGAAAAGGAACACCTCGAGCAGTTCGTGCGGCGTTTCCGTGCGAAAGCCAGCAAGGCGGCTCAGGTTCAAAGCCGCGTTCGCAAACTGGAAAAGATGGACTCGGTCGAGCTTCACGCTTCCGCGCGTGAAGTTCGTTTCTCGTTTCCCGCAACCGATCGCGGTGCGCGTACCCCGATGCGCGTGGATGACCTCTGCAAGTCGTTCGGTAAGCATCGGGTGTTCGAGCGTGTGACGCTTGCGGTGGAGCGGGGCGACCGTATCGCAATCGTTGGCCCCAACGGCGCCGGCAAGACGACGCTGCTCAAGATCTTGGCGGGGGAAATCGAGGCATCGGCAGGGCGCGTGCATCTGCCCGGGCAATCGAATGTCCGGTATTTCGCTCAGCACCATGCAGAGGCCCTCGACCTCCAGCGCACGGTGCTCCAAGAGGTCGCCTATTCCAGCGATGGCACGAGCATGGAGGGCGTCCGCAAGGTGCTCGGCGCGATGCTCTTTGGTGAACGAGCGATTGATAAACGGATCTCCGTTCTCTCCGGCGGTGAACGGGCGCGGGTGGCGCTCGCCAAGATTCTCGTTCGCCCAGGGAATGTCTTGTTGATGGACGAGCCAACCAACCACCTCGACCTTCAGACCACTGAAGCGCTCACCGACGCGCTGACCACCTACGACGGCACCCTGCTTTTCGTCAGCCACAATCGGGCATTCATCCGCCGTCTCGCGACCAAGCTCTGGGTCGTGCACGACGGCGGCGTCGAGAACTATCCGGGCACCCTCGACGACTACCTCTGGTCGTGCCAGCAGCGCGACGTGACCCCGGCGACCGAGACCGCGATCAAGCCGGTGGCGCAAAAGCGAAGCCGTCAAGCCCGAAAGGAACAGCGCCGAAAGGAAGCTGAGCTTCGGGCCAAGCAAAATCAGGGCGTGAAGCCTTTGGAGAAGCGCGTTGGCGAGCTCGAACGAGCGATTGCGAGCCTCGAAAAGAAGGTCGCCGAGCACAACCAGGAGCTGAGCAAGCCCGAGGTGTACGACGACCCGGAGCGGCGCGATAAGCTACTGCACGAGGCGCGGACGGCGCAACGCGAGCTGGAACGCTCCTTCGAAGAATGGACCGAATCAAACGAGAGGCTGGATCAGCTCCGCGGGGAGCTCAAATCCATGGAGGGCTGAGTATGAACAAGCTAACCGACGCGGAAATCGCCGAGCACATGAAGGCTCTCCCAAACTGGGAGCTTGGGACAGATCGTATCCGTCGCGTCTTTCGCTTCAAAGACTTCGTTGAAGCGTTCGGCTGGATGAGCAGCATTGCCATCGTGGCCGAGTCGATGAATCACCACCCCGAGTGGCGAAACGTCTGGGCGACGGTCGAGGTCGAGCTCAGCACCCACGACGCGGGCGGACTCACCGAGCTCGACATGAAGCTTGCCTCCAAGATGGACGAGCTCAGCCGGCTGGGCTGAAGAGGCGGCACACGAACACCGCGAAACCCAGTGAGAATTCGGGTTTTCGCGGTGTGGACCGTAAGCCTCCGAAACCGCGAGGTTTTTGGAGGCCTAGCGTGTCCCCCTAGTAGGTCGCGGTGGCGACCGGGGTGGTTAGGTCGTCTACGTTGTGGACTCGGACGCCGCCGTGGCTGATCGAGTAGATGAACTCTTGGTCGTCGCCGCTGATGAAGACGCCGCGGGTGATCTGGGGTTGGTAGCCGCACTGGTAGTAGAACTCTTCGACCGGATACGGAACGCCACCGCAGTCATCGAGGACTAGGTCGGAGTGGTCGACCGCGCCGCGTCGGCTGAAGCCATCTACGGCGCTCACGTCCCAGAGCTCGAGCGTGCTCGAGAAGTCGCCCTGATAGGACACGAACGGAAACGCGAGTAGTCCCTTGTCGGCGTAGAAGTTGAAGGCTTTGTGGTTGTGATTCGCCTCGGAGTAGCCCTCCCCGACGAGCGCCTTGTGCGCAAGCATCGGCTTGACGGGATCCGATACGTCGAAAATCTGAAGCGCGGTCCCGTTGTCCCTCTGGGTCTCTTCGTCGATATCGCGTCCGATCGTCAAAAGATGGCCGTCGCCGAGCGGGTGCATGTAGTCGCTGAAGCCCGGAATCTTGAGCTCGCCGAGCACCTTGGGGCTTTCAGGATCGCTGAGGTCGATCGCGAACAGTGGGTCGACCTGGCGGAAGGTCACGATGTAGGCGAGGTCTCCGATGAACCTAGCCGAGAAAATCCGCTCGCCTTCTGCAAGAGGCGGCGTCGAGCCCGCAAGCTCGAGCGCGTTGCCATCGAGACGCAGGGTGCTGACGAGGTTGTCGGTCGTAGGCGGAACCCATACCTCCGGAGCCACCCCACCGGGATTCTGGTCCGGCCAGGTGGTCCTCGTCGTCGCGATTCGGATGATGCCAGCGCGCTCGTCGATCGAGAACTGATCGTTCACGGTGCCCTGGATGAACCCCGAACCTTGATAGGGCGTCCGCTGCTGATCGAAGGAGACCGCGAAGCGATGCACCGCGGTGCGGTCACTGTTGGCGCCGCGTTCGAAGAAGGTCCAATCCGGCTGAGTGAGCACCATCGCCTCGCCGTTGGCGTAGACCTGGCTCGCCTGGCCGAGAATCGACGTGATTTGGGTGTCGCTGTCGCTCGCGATATCGAGACCGACGATTTGCGTAAGCCCGTAGTTCGTGAGACCCGGCGCAGGTGAATAGAAGTCGGCGCACTGCACCGGCCGCTCTTGAATCTCGCCATCCACACGCTCGCCCCAGACCGGCACCCAGTCCTTCAGCGCGGTCGCAGCAATCGCCTCTTTGGCTTTCACCGCCCAGGCCTGGGCAAGCAGGATTTCAGCCTCGCGGGTCTCCGGGTAGGACTCCCCGCTGTAGACGAATTCGTAGAGATAGGGCACCGTGCCGGGTCGCTGCATGCTGCTCTGGACGACGGCACGAACGATGTTGCCGTGCCGGCGCGAAGAGGTGTACCAGCCGTCGACGTAGACCTCGCGCACCGCCTCGGGCGATTCGCCGCTGAGATCGATGACCGTGATCTTCACAAAGGACCGGCCACAGTAGTAATACCCGTCGATGTCGGCGAGCGCAGGCTCCGGGCCCCCGCCGTAGTAGCCTTGGCAGAGGTCTCCGTCGTCCAAGGCTTCGACGCCATAGGCATTGGAGAACACGACGGCGCGGTCGCCTTCGACGAACATTTCGATGGCGCCGCCTTCGATTTCGAGGTCGGCGACTTTGGACATTTGGGATGCCGGCCAGGAATCGAACTCGTGGAAACCGTTGCCACGGATTACGAAGAGCTTGAGCCCTTCAGCGCCAACCTTGACGATGTCGGCCTCGTCGACGTCGCCGACCTGCCGGTTGGTGTCCGAGAACCCTGTGGGGGCTTCGGCGCCGTCTTGACCGGGCCCGGCCGTAGGAGCGGGACCGCCGGTGCCGCCGGTGCCGCCGTCGAGCGCGACGTCACCTTCGAACGGACCGCCCCAGCGGTTGTAGTATTCCTGATTGATGAAGGACTCGAGCTCGAGATCCACCTTGGCGATGGCGTCCTGTTGAACGGCGCCGAGGACGTCTTCACAGCTCGTCGCCTGCGTCAGCGCGGCCTCGTACTGGCTCACCTCCGGGGTGGTGGTGCAGCCGATCGAGCCGCCGATCAGCGCCAAGCAAAGCATTCCGGTGAACTTATGCATCCTCTTCCTCCTAGCTGCGCTCTATTCCTAAGCAAGCAGCGTGCCTGGCTAAAACCCAAGCAATTTCAGGATAAGCACTGGGCCAGCCTGTGCCATTCGGATCATCCTTGCACCTTCTTTGCGAGCTGCTAGTGAAGATGAAAATCATTTTCATTTGCAAGACGAAGAGGGCGGAAATGAGTTATCGACGAGGCAAATTGGTGGTTGCCGGCTGTCTGGTGTTCGGGCTGATCGGCTGGGACGCGGGCCCCGCAGGGGCGCAGGACGCCCCGCCCTCCCCGGACGCGGGCACTGGCACTGGCGCTGGCGCTGGCGCTGGCACTGGCACTGACGCTGGCACTGACGCTGACGCGCGGGCGGACGGTCCTGAATTGATTTTGGCTCCTGGGGAGGTCGACAACACGCAGGCCGATGCCGGGCAATACCGCGTCGAAATCGACCCCCTACGCGGGATGCAGCAGGGGCGTATGCGGCGGGAGCAGAAGACCACGATCGGCGGCTACGGCGAGCTTCACCTGAACATGGTGAAACCCGAGGACGACGGCTTCAGCTCGATCTTGGACTTTCATCGCTTCGTCATCTTCTTCGCGCATCGCTTCAACGATCGCTTCCAGTTTTATTCCGAAGTGGAGCTCGAGCATGCGTTCGTCGCCAACAGCGGCGGCGTGGCGATTCCCGGATCGGTGCAGATCGAGCAGGCCTTTCTCGACTGGCGACTGCTGAAGGGCTCGAGCACCGCGCTCTATTTGCGGACCGGTGCGATCCTGGTGCCGATGGGCATCATCAACCAATGGCATGAGCCGCCGATCTTCAACGGTGTCGAGCGCCCGACGGTCGACCGCGTGGTCATCCCAACCACCTGGCGAGAGGGCGGCATCGGCATCTGGGGCCAACCGAACGACAAGTTCCGCTACGAGCTCTATGTCCTGAGCGGCCTCGACGCGAGCGGCTTCTCCGGCCGGAGCGGCCTTCGCGGCGGACGGCTCAAGATCACTCAGGCGGAGCTCAACGGGCCGGCATTCGTTGGCCGTGCGGAATGGGAGCCGATCCTCGGCATGGTGCTCGGCGTGTCCCCGTACTTTGGTTTGGCAGGGCCGCGCGAGCTGGCGGGCGTCAACGTGAAAGTTGGGGGCGCCTCCGGCGATTGGCGGATCCTCCGAAACGGGTTCGAGTCTCGATTCTTGATCGCGTACTTTCATGTCAGCGATACGGACGCCCTCCGCGAGATTCAGCCCGGGGAAACGGAACCCACGAGCACGGTGGGATCAGATATTTTCGGCGTATACGGAGAGCTCGGGTACAACGTCCTCTACTACGTGGATACGGAAATGGCGCTCGTGCCCTTCGTGCGCGTCGACTACTACGACACGACCTTCCGAGAATCGGACCCGGCCTTCAACTTGCCGGCCTTCTTGGTGCCCACCATCGGCCTGAGCTACCGCCCGATCGCGCAGGTCGTCTTCAAGTTCGACTACCAGTACGAACGGCCGTCGAGCGGTGCGACCGCCAATCGCTGGAACGTCGGCATGGGCTACATGTTCTAGCGCGACTGCATCGGCAGCATCAGGTCTTCGAGGAAGAAGGCCGCCAGGTCGTGCCGCCCGGACAGGCCGCTCTTCTTGTAGACGGCCCTCGCCTGCTGCCTTGCGGTCGCTTCGGTCACCGATCGCACCGCTGCGATCTCTTTGTGACTGAGCCCTTTGAGGAGCAGCAAGGCCACTTCCTTTTCGGCGGCGGTGAGTCTCCAGCGTTCGAACTGCTGATCGATCGCCTCGGCGAGTCCTCGCACGAGGTCTCGCGCTTCGCTCTTCCATCGGCTTGCTTCCGCGCGAGTTACCTCCAGCTCGCCCGCCAGCGCGAGCGCCTCCTTCTGAACCGCGCTTGCGTGCCGCATGGTGAGCACAAGCCTCCTCGTCATGAGGACGGAGCCAAGCAATGCCAGGAGCAGGACCCCGCCTTCGGCAGCCACGTGGGTCAACGCGGTCCCTTCCCGCAGGTCTGCATCGATATCGAGCGCCGCCAATAGGGCAACCGCGAGAAAGGTAAGCAGGACCCCGATCAAGAGTCGACGTTCCGAGGTGAACACGGTTCCCAACATGTACCGTATCCGCCGGACGTAGCACAACGCCTGATCAAATGCTGGAAATCATTCGCGTATCACATCTGACGTATGGCGTGCGCGCTGCCGCGAAGCCCACGGTGCGAACTGGAGGTTCTAGCCATGGACGAACTCTTTTTTCACCCGAAGCTGGTTCACTTACCCAGTGGCGCTGGCCGTGCTCATGCCATTGGTGGCCGGCGGAGTTCTGCTCGCCTTGTGGCGAGGTTGGTTCGATCGCCGCGTTTGGGTGCTCGTGGTCGCGTTGCAAGCTGCCCTAGTCGGCTCGGGCGCCCTCGCCATGAACACGGGAGAGAAAGAAGAAGAGCGTGTCGAGCGGGTCGTCGCCGAAGAGCACATCGAGGCCCATGAGGAGGCCGCAGAGATCTTCGTCTGGGCAAGCGGTGCGGTCCTGCTCCTCATGGCTGTGCCGCTCGTTCTCCCAAACGGCCGCACCCGTCAGGCTCTTTTGCTCGGCGGATTCTTCGGAACCCTGATCGTGTTTGGACTGGGGTATAGTGCGGGCGAGGCGGGCGGTAGGCTCGTCTATCAATACGGTGCAGCACAGGTTTACATGGACCTTGCAGGTATCCCCGGCGGTGCCGTCACCGATGGCAACGACGGGGGCGGTGACAGTGACTAGCGTGAGACCCGCCACGGCAAGCCGTGAGGGCTCTAGAAAGGTCCAGCCATGCGATTTTCTTCGGCTCTCCTGGCCTTGACTCTATTCGCCTCCACCGCGCACGCGGAGGGTTGGCATGGCTCTGCGGCAGGCGGTGCCGACTTTGCTTTCGTCCCCGAGGTGACGGGCTTTGGCTTCGTGCTTTTCGAGGCGACCGGCGAAGACAAAGTCGGAAAGGGTGATGTCCGGCTTCTATACAACACCGACACCATCCACCTGGAGATCGAGCGCATTCCGTTGGGCAAGGACTTCGAGCTCTCCGTTGCGGTTCGAGGCGAGGTGTTTTTCGCGGGACTGCTGCGCTACTACTACCAGCAAGGCCTTCGCCAGTCGGACCTGGGATTCAACGCCAGCTACGTGGTCCTCTTGCCGAAGCTTCAGTGGCACTTCGCGGACCACCACACGCTCGAGGTGCTCACCAACGTCCGCTACTGGTTCTTCGGCAGTAACAAGACCTACCCAACAGACTATCTCCTTCCTGCAAACACCGTGGTCTTCGAGCCGCGACTCGGTTACATCTACTGGAACATCGACTCGCCCGGTGAGGAGTACCGCGCGTCCAAGCTCTTTCCGCGGATTCAAGGGGTTGCCGTCGGCGCATCCGTCGGCGTCGACGTGCGCTCCGAGGTGCGCCCGTGGGGATTCGTGACTGCTCAGCCCGACCGGAACGATCCCAACAAGGCGATCTGGACCCTGAACCAATGGCTGCGCGCGGGCTGGCAGACAGGGGACTTCTTCCGCCTGGAACTTCAGGAAACCTTCAACTGGGGCTGGTTTCAAGATGACCTGACCCGCCTTCGGGTCGGCGGCATGAACCCCTACGTCGTCGTCGTCCCGGGCTTGCCTTGGTCGGCCAACATCTCGGAGCGTCTCGCACTCGCCCAGCTCAGCGGTCATGTCCGACCCAAGAAGGGCAAGCCGCAAGAGCTCGGCCTGCTCGTCGCCGGCGGCACCATCAACGACCCGCGCCGTCAGGGGCTTCTCAGTGACTTCGGGGGGATCGGGGGTCTCGCCCTTTTCACCGATCTTCGCTGGGGCCGCTGGCAGGTCTACGCGCGACTCGGATGGGCGTTCCCAACGAACTGGCTGCTCGACAACCCGCACCTTTCGGGCTTCGTAGGCCTCGGCGTCGACGCGTTCTAAATCGAATTACTGGAACGTCACGACGAGCAGCTTGATCTCGACCTCGTCGTCGAGGCTGATCTTCGCGGCGATGCTGTCGGTGCCGATACCGTAGTCATTTCGATCGAGCGTAAGCTTGGCCTTGTAGGTCGTCGTATCGACGCCCGCGCCGTTTTTCCCTTTGGCGACCTTGAATGGAATGCTGACCAACTTCGAAACGCCGTGCATCGTCAGGTTGCCCGTCGCGACCAATTGACCTCCTTGCATCTTCACGCCCGTCGAAGCGAACCGGATCATGGGGTACTTGGCAGCGTCGAAGAAGTCAGGGCTCTTCAGGTGCGTGTCACGCTTCGCGTTTTTTGTGTTGAGCGAAGCCACGTCGATGTTGGCCTCGACTTTGACGGTCTGTGGCTTGCTCGGGTCGCCATCGATACTGACGCTGAATTTCTCGAACTCACCATCGACATCAAAGAGCACAGTGGCCGCGGTGAAGCCCACCTTACTGTGGACCGTGTCCAGCTTGAGCGGTGAAAAGGCCGCAAAAGCGGTCGCGCTTACGAAGAGAACCCCGAGCGCTGCGCTGAGCGCGTTGCGAACCGTATGCTTCATGGGCTGTTTCCTTTCATTCATCGCCTTGCCTATGCGCTAAGAGAGGAGATGTTTCAAACCGCCCGTTCATTTGGTTCCGTGTCGGCATTTCGCAAAGGCATCGGGGGATCGAGGTCGAATACTCAGAGGCGAGAGCTCAGGTCTCCTCCGACACCGTCACGGGATCCTGATGAATGATGACCTCGGCATTCGGCAGGATGGCGAGGATGCGTTCTTCGACCTCATCGGCGACCGCATGCGCTTGGGTGAGCGGCAGGCCGTCATCGAGCTCGAGATGAAGCTGAACGAACCGCAGCCGGCCGGACCGACGCGTGCGAAGATCGTGAACCCCGACCACCGTTGGATGCGCTCTTGCAATCGCGAGAATCTCTTGCTGAACTTCGGGCTCTAGCTCGCGGTCCATCAGTTGCTGGAACGATTCGGATCCGATGCGGACGGCACTGTAGAAAATGTAAGCCGCGATTCCGATGGCGAACACGGAGTCTGCCCAGGCCCAGCCAAAGGAGGCCAATCCGAGGCCAGCGATGACGGCCAGGTTCGTCAGCAGGTCGGTCGCATAGTGCAAGGCGTCCGCTCGAATCGCCGTGGACTCGGTCTGTCGGATGACGCTCCGTTGAAGCGTCAGCAGCCCCGCCGTCACCACGATCGAGAATACCATCACGGCGATACCGACCTCGATGTCGCGCAGAGGCCGCGGGAAGCGCAGGCGCTCGATGGCATGAAATAGCAAGAACACCGCGGAGCCGCACACGAACCCAGCCTGAGCGAGCCCAGCGAGCGGCTCAGCCTTTCCGTGACCAAAGCGGTGCTCGGCATCGGGCGGCACGAGCGAGTACCGAACGGCGACCAGATTAATCGCCGACGCAATGCTGTCCATCAGGGAATCGACGAGGGACGCGAGCATGCTGACGGACCCGGTCCAGAGCCAGGCAAGCAGCTTCACCGCAATCAAGACGAGCGCGGTGAGGACGGACGCGTACGTGGCACGTCGCAAATGCTTGCCGTACACCGATTGGTCAGCTTGCCCGGTTGTCTGCATCTTTCCAGTCAATGTTCTTGAGTCGACCAGGTCCGCCTGTCCAGAGATTCTACGAGAATGAACGGCGGCAACGACGACTCTAGCGACCTCGAGCTTGGCGCCAGACGGCAAAAGGAGATATTCGCTGACGCGCAGCAGCGACGAGCGTACCCAACCAGGCGCCTGGCAGGAACAAAAAGTTGATGACCAGCTCGTCGAAAAGACGGCTTTCGGGAACGGGCCGGCCACGCCAGCGATCGGGAAGCGCGTTGAGCGTGTTTGCGATCCGATTGGCCACTGTCATCGCGCGAGCAACGTCTTCGACATCGCTGCATGCTTGCGCTCCTATGGCCTCACGTACAGCGTCCACGGATGCGTCCGCGACAATCGGGGCGAACTTCGCTTTGGTTCGCTCACGGGCATGCGCGATCGCCAACCAAGTTCGTCGATCGAACGTGCTCTCGTCCATGTTCTCGAGCGCTGCGAGCTCTGCATCGGACACCCCGGCCTCGAGTGCCATTCGAGTATGCGCATGCTCGCACATCGCGCACGCATTGACCTGAGAGACGGCGACGATGATTTGTTCACGCAGGGCCCGGGGCAGGCGACCACCCATCCAGATCGCCCAAAGCGCGGGCGCGCGCGTGAGGACGGAACTTAGGTCCGCGATTAGTTCGGGAACCTTGTAAACGCTCGGGACACGAACTGAGGGAAGATCCGCCATCGCTATGCTCCTTTGGTCCCGAGCACGCGCTTCACCATGTCGTACATTTCATGAAGTCGCTCGCTCATGTGATCCCGCTGCTTTGGGTCGAGCAAGTCGAATACGAAAAGGAGCGTCCTGCGACCGTCTGCTCGGCGCTCCGCGGCGGACCGGGTTCCGGGGCCCCAATCTTCGCGTTGGCTCCATGCATTCCATAAAAGATCGCGAATCGCAGGGGCGCCGGGATGTTCGCGCATCTGTTCGGCGATGTCCGCGAGGCGCCGCTCGTCCGCCCTCAACCGCTCGGGCGCTTCATCGGGCATGGACGCCACGAACGCCCGGATGGCTTCTCGTTGCGAATCACTCAAGCGACCGGACCATTTTTCGATGGCCTCGACGAACTTCTCTTGCCGGCTTCGAAGCCGTTCGTCCTCGGGCGCATTGAGCTCATCTCGCGTCTCCTCGAGTCGTTGATCGAGCTCCCGCTCGGCGTGGTCGATCTGCTCATCGTTGAGGGTCGCCAAAATCGGTGCGGCCTCATCGACGACCCAAGAGACCGCCTTGTCCATGAGAAGGTCGACCTGCCGTTCGATCACGAGCATCTTCTTCTCGGTCATGCCCTTGGCAAGTGCCCGATCGACCGTCGCAACCAAGAGGTCGAGCCGTGGTCCCAAGACTTCGGGAGCGCTGGCGATCGTGCGGTCGACTGCGGCGCGGGTGGCCGTCCGCTGCTCGTCATCGAAATCAAAGACGGCCGCGATCTTGCCGGTGACCCATCGCGCCCCGAGGTTCTGAAGAACGCCGGTGCAGCCCGATGCCAGGGCAAGCCCACAGACCAAGAACGCAACCTGGGTCGAGCGATGGCGCCGCGAGAATCGTCTAGTTCGATTCATACGCTCCTTCGACAGCATTTTCGAACGATAGCTTGCCTTGCCACTTCCGAACCAAAAGGAAAATAGCCGTGAGGATCGCAACCATGGTCGCGAGGATGAAAGGACCAAATCGATCCCAGGGCCAGGTCGAAATCGGATGCGCTGCGAGCCAGGCGTTGATTTCAACGCCAAGCAAAGTCATCAACGCGGTGAAGGGAACGACCCCGAAGACCGTGCCGGCCACAAACGGGCCGACCCGCACGCGCGACACGCCGAGCGCGAATTGCAGCGTGGGGGCGGTGTAAAAGAGGAGACGCAACAGAAGAACGGTCCGCAGCCCGCGCAATGCCAAACGCTCGTCCAATCGACGAATGCCGGGCGGCAGGCGCTCCTGAACCCATCCACGCGCAACGAAACGCGCAAACCCAAACGCCGCGATCGACGCCGCCACGGTGCCCGCCCAACTCAGTGCAAAAGCCGTTGCAGGGTCCCAAACCAAAGGCGCGGTCAGCAGAAAAAACAGGCTGCGCACACCTAAGGGCTGCAGCACGCAATATGCCGCAATGAACAACGCCCCGCCCCATGCACCGGCTTGCTGCAGCCAAGCGCGCATCTTTTCGGGGTTGGTCACTGCATAGGTGCCGCTCGCGTAGAGCCAGACGCCCACGGCGATTGCGATCAGAACCAAGACGACTCGAACGCGCATGCGACCCTCAGGCCTCCGCTTTGGCTTTGCGTAGTTGCGCGAGCAATCGCGCCATGACGTCGAGCTCCGCCTCAGGGCTCTGCTCAGACTCCTTGCGTAGCGAAACGACCATCGCCCCGAAGTTCCGCCCAAAACGTTCGCAGTTAGGGCAGCCCAGGAGGTGACTCTCGACTTTGCCGACGACCGAATCGGTGAGCTCTCCATCCACGTACTCGCTCAGGACCGCGAGGACTTCCGAACAACGCAGACCGCCCACGTTCCGTTCCTTCATTGCTAGCCTCCTCCCCCGTCGGTGAGTTTGATTTCTCCGCCGGCGCGAAGCGCTCCGGCAAGCCGCAGTCGAGCGCGATGCAAGCGGCTCTTGAGCGCCCGACTCTTGATGCCCAAAACATCGGCGGCTTCCTGTCCGCTCAAGCCTTCGACGTCCCGCAGGATCAGAAGCTCCCGATCACCAGGGGACAGCGATTGGAGCGCCGAGGTCAAAGCACTTGTGCGCTCCGCTGCAATCGCCAGCGCCTCTGGGTCGTCGCTGCCCCAACCGGCCTCGCGACCGAGGGTCATCAGCGGCTCGTCCATCAAATCCTCGCGGCCTCGTTTCGCGCGGACTCGGTATGCCGCATTCCGCGCGATGGTGAGAAGCCACGTTCGAGCGGAGGACTCGGCACGAAAGCTCGCCGCGTTTCGATAAGCGGATAGAAAGGCCTGCTGCAGGACATCTTCAGCACTTGCCGGGTCATCGGTGACCGCGGTCGCCAACCGAAGAACCGCCGCCGCGTGACGCTCGACGATACGCTCGAACGCGCGGCGGTCTCCTGCGGCGGTTCGCGCAATCAGATCCCGGTCGGGGGTTGATTCGTCTTCGGGGTGCCGATCGAGCATGTCGAGATTCCGAACATCCTGTAGAGCGGGCAGCGCCCCGCTAACCCGGTGACCAGGGGAACGAGACCGACCCAGCCCCAGGCTGTCTGAGGCCCGATCCATACCAGTGACAGAAGACCGAGCCCAAGGACTACGCGGATCACGCGGTCGGCGGTATGTTCGTTTCGCGGGAAGATGGCACTCATGATGGGACTCCTTTTGGAAGGCTCAGGCTCCGGCGTTCATTCGCCGGCCCTGATCGGGGACATCTCTAAAGAGACCTCGGGCCACGAAAAGGATTCAGGGATCGGGCTGAATTCGGCCGACCGTGGGCCGCGCGGTGGGGAGCGGGGCCGTGGAGGCACCCTAAATCCGCAAAATTTGCGCTGAATTTCGACTTGCAGGCAATCTGAGCAGCTCCTATCGTTGAAAACGAAGATGAAAAGCGTTTTCAATAGAACGATCTGCATGCTCGTTCTCGTGCTCGCTGGGTCCGGCCTGGCCGCAAGCGGCCACGCACAAGTCTATTTCAGCGTCCGGGGTCTTCTCGCAGAGCAATTTCAACAATCGGAGCTCGTCGACTTTCAGCGTGTCCAGCTTTCCGAGAGGGATCGCGAGGTGCTCGGAAGGCGCCTTGGCCAAAAGCTCGAAAGAGGAGAGTACATCTTCTACATCGCGCACTCGGGCGGCCATATCGACGGGTACGCCCTGTTTGATCGCGAGATCGGTCAGCACGAGTACATCGACTTCGCGACCTTCTTCGACGGAGCGGGTCGCGTCACGCGGGTCGAGGTGGTCGCGTATCGCGAGCCCTACGGCGAAGGGATTCGCTCCCCACGATTCCGCAAGCAGTTCGTCGGGAAGGAAGCGGCGAGCGGTTTTCGACCCGGGCACGACATCGACGTCATTTCCGGTGCAACGCTTTCCGCACATGCGATGGCCAAAGCCGTGAAGCGTGCGACCTTGCTGCTGCATGGCGCCGTGCTCCATCCGTCGTAGCTCGAACCATGCAGGACTTCACCCGACCTTCCGGCAGGCTGCGCGCCCTACCCCTCGGCGCGCGTGCCGTCTACACGGTGTTCCTGGTGTTCACGCTCCTCGGCTTGGCGCTTACGATCGTGTTGACGCACGACATGGTGGGTATCGATCTGAGCGGTGCGGATGGCTACTATGGAGGCGAAGCCGCGCCTATGGACGAGCCCGACCTCGGGGGCGGCCCCGCGCTGGTGCTTCCCCCGGGCGGCGAGGCTCTGGCCGCGTTCGAGCCTATGCCCCGCCGGAAGCTTTTGGAGATCACGCACTTCCATCTGTTTTCCATGCCGGTGTACCTGCTGATCCTGAGCCACATGTACATGCTCTCCCGGGCACGGAAGCAGTGGAAGGTCGCATGGGTCGCGATCGGTTCGTTTGGGACGGCGCTCCACATCGCGGCGCCCTGGCTCGTCGCGCATGGCTTCGCGGGCTCGTTGGCAGCCTATGCCCTATCGGGCCTGCTTCTTCTCATCAGCTACCTGGTGATGAGCATCGTGCCGATCTGGGAGATGTGGCGCCGCTAGGCATGCCCGACGAGCGTGCTAAGAACCAGCCGTGACCGAAGAGGGCAAGTCGGGAAAGCGCGTGGTTGGGGTGTTGTTGGCGCTCGTTCTGGTCGCCGGCCTTGCCGCATGGTTCGGCGCCACGCGTCTGGAGAAGAACACCCGTGCCCTCCAAGAAGTCGAACGCGCCTCGGTCTTGAGCGAGGGGGTGCTCTACGAGGCTGAGGCGGGCGAGCCTGGCTTCGTCATCGCCAAGGACGTCGGCTCGGGAAAAGAGCTCTGGCGGGCCGAGTTGGGCAGCGTCACCAGCAAACCTGCCGTGACGGTTACCGAAGAGCTCATTGAAATTCAGATCGCCGGGACCCCCTGGATGACACTCGACCGCTCGACCGGTGAGGCCGTGGAATGACGCGCGACGCACTGCTCCGGGTGCGTCAGCACAATCGTCAATGAAGCGGGATCGACTGCCAGCGCCCACGCTTCCACATCAGGGCAAACGTGACCGACTGAAGGCCGCGGTAAACCACCTGTACGGCAAATACCACGACGAGCCCGAGGCCCATCACCGGGCCGAAGAGGTAGACGAGCGGCAAGAAGATCATCCACTGAAAGCTGGTGGCGATGAACATCACGCGCTTTACGTCGCCGGCTCCCATCAAGGCGTTCATCAGAACCATTCCGACGGCATCGAAGAATAGAAACGCAGCGACGAGCCGAAGCGGGTTCTTGGCGAGTGCGAGGGTCGAGGGCTCGTGGATGAAGCCGCTCAGGATCCATTCCGGAACCAGCACCGCTGGAACGCTCAGTGCACCAACCACCAGGATCGCCATCTTGGTGACGTCCCATCCCCACTGCTTGGCATCGTCCGGATCACCGCGACCGAGCGCTTGGCCCGCGAGCGAGGCCGCCGCCAACCCGAAGCCGATGCCCGGCAAGATGCCGACGAGCATGAGATCGATGATGACCTTGGTCGCCGCGAGCTCCGGCGTCCCCATGCGGGCGACGAGCATGAGGAAGACCGTCATGCCCGCGGCGAAGAAGAACTGCTGCAGGCCGGCAGGGGCCGCCAATCGAACGATCGTCGTCATGGTACCGCGGTCGGGCAGCCCGTGAAGGAAGCCGGCGTCGCGCGCATAGCCGCGACCGAGCACGAAGTAGGACGCTGCGCCAAACACGGTCGCGACGGCCGAAGCCACACCGGCACCCATCGCACCGAGCTCTGGCGCGCCCAGGTTTCCGAAGATCAGCACCCAGTTGAGGAAGATGTTGACCACGTGCATCGTGATGAGCGTCCGCATGTAGAGAATCGACTTGTCGACAGCGTTCCAATAGCCGCGGAACGCGAAGTTCATCCCCATCGCAAACATCGCGAAAAGCCGCGCCCGGAGGTAGGGCACGCCTTGCTCGACAACCGCCATATCGTTGGTGAGCACTGGGAAGTACTCCGGCGCGAGCGCGATCAGAGTCGCCGACCAGGGGACGGCGATGAGCAGCGCGAGCAGCAGGCCCCCGTTGAGTGGAATCGCGGTTTCGCTGAGCCGCCCTTCCCCAACGCGACGCGCGGCCATGGCCTGAACCCCGGCGGAGAGGCCCAAAATGAACGCGGAAAAAAGGAAATTCGCAAAGCCGCCGAGACCCACGCCTGCAAGAGCCGCGTCGCCGAGCGTGCCCACCATCGCCGTGTCCACGAGGTTGAGCACATTCTGCGAGAGCATGCCGCCTATGATCGGAAGCGCGAGCCCGAGGATTCTCCGCCTGCGCAACAACGGCACGCCGAGGACGTGCACCTCTGCCTGCGCCGCATCACCCACGGCCCGACTCTGGAACTGTCGCGTACAGCGGCAAGCTATCGGGGCGCCATACGAATGGAACCGTCGAGGCGAATGACCTCGCCATTGAGGTAGCTGTTCTCGACGATGTGGCAGGCAAGCGCGCCGAACTCCTCGGGACGGCCGAGCCGACTCGGGTGCGGGATGGTCGCGGCAAGGGCTGCGCGCATCTCGTCGGGAAGCGAGGCCAGCAAGGGCGTGTCGAAGGTGCCTGGCGCAATCGTCACGACGCGAATCTGCGCTTTCGAGAGGTCGCGTGCAGCCGGCAGGGTCAGCCCCACGATGCCGCCCTTCGAGGCCGAGTACGCCACTTGCCCGATCTGGCCGTCGAAGGCCGCCACCGAAGCCGTGTTGATGACGACGCCTCGCTCGCCATCGTCGGGCTCGTTCCTGGCCATGGCCGAGGCAGCAAGGCGGAGTACGTTGAAGGTGCCGATGAGATTGACCGAAATGACTTTCTGAAAGACGCCGAGATCGTGAGGCGTCCCGTCCTTCCCGATCGTTCGCATGCCGAATCCGATCCCGGCGCAGCTGATCGCGGCGCGCAGGGTCCCCATCGAGGTCGCCTGATCGACTGCCGCTTGGACTTCATCGGCGTTGCTGACATCGGCCTGCGCATAGCTCGCCGCGTCACCGAGCTCGGCGGCGAGCTTTTTTCCCCGGTCCGCGTTCAGGTCGACGATGACGGCACGCCCCCCTTGGCTCACGAGCTTGCGCACCGTCGCCTCGCCCAAGCCAGAAGCTCCACCCGTCACCAAGGCTACTGAACCAGCAATCTTCATCGCGACCTCCAGCCGCAGATGCTTGGTCGAAGCAAGGCCCCCGTCAAGCAGCTAGCGTGCAGGGCGGCCTGCGGCTAGAACCGGGCGCACTCACGCTGGGTGAGGGGACCAGTGCTCTTCAATAGCCTCGACTACATTCTGTTCCTAGGCGTTGCAGTCGCAGGGTTCTGGCTGCTGGCTCGCCATGCACAGCTGCGGATCATCTTCATCTTCGTGGCGTCGTGCCTCTTCTACATGGCGTGGCACCCCGCCTATATCGTCCTGATCCTCGGTTCAACGGTCATCGACTACGTCGTCGGCCTTCGAATCTACGCCACAGAGAACGAGAAGCGCCGAAAGCGCTGGCTCATCGTCAGCCTGGTTTCGAACCTCGGGCTCCTCGGACTCTTCAAGTATTTCAACTTTGCGTCGCAGGCGACCGCCGATGTGCTGGCGCTCTTTTTTGGCGTCGAGATTGCAACCCCCCCGTTCCTCGATGTTCTGCTCCCCGTTGGCATCTCGTTTTATACGTTCCAGACGCTCAGCTACACGATCGACATCTACCGACGCAAGCTGGAGCCGACCCGCAACTTCTTCCAGTTCGCCTTCTTCGTAACGTACTTTCCGCAGCTGGTCGCAGGGCCAATCGTCCGCGCTTCACAGCTGCTTCCCCAGCTTCAGCGCAAGATCACGCTTCGGGACGAGCAGGTCACGCAGGGGCTCTTCCTCATCGCAACGGGGATGGTGAAAAAGGTCGCCATCGCCGACTACCTTTCGGTGAACTTGGTCGACCGAATTTTCGATCAGCCGGACTTGTACAGCGGAGCCGAGGTCGTGATCGCGCTCTACGGTTTCACAATGCAGATCTACTGCGACTTCTCTGGCTACACCGACGTCGCGCGCGGCTCGGCGAAGCTGATGGGCCTCGAGCTTCCGAGAAATTTCGACCGACCCTACCAGTCCGCGAGCCCGGCAGAGTTTTGGCGCCGTTGGCACATGACTCTCTCGACCTGGCTCCGTGACTATCTGTACTTCCCGCTGGGCGGCTCTCGCGGCGGTCCCGTCCGCGCGTACTGGAACCTCTGGCTCACCATGTTTCTGATCGGCATCTGGCACGGCGCCTCTTGGACCTTCGTTTTCTACGCGATTCTCCAATCGATGGCGATGGTGATTCACCGATTCTTCTACAGGCGCTCCGGTCGCAATCGCGACACCGTCGATAGCTGGCAAATCCATGCCTTCAAAGTATTTTGGGCGCTTCAGTTCGTTGTCTTTTCACGCATCCTCTTTCGAGCAACGAGCCTTCAGAACGCCGCAGACGTGACCGCTCGGCTCGGGTCCGGGACCTTTTCAGTCGCCCAGATTTCGCTCGGCGTCTGGGCGATGCTGATTCTGACCTTCGCCGTCCACTACACGCCGAAGCGTTGGTTCGAATCGATCGAGCTCCGATTCAAGTCGATGCCAGCACCCGCGCAGGGCATCGCACTCGCCGTCGTTGGCTTCGTTCTGAGTGTCGTCGCGACGAGCGAAGTTGTTCCGTACATCTACTTTCAATTCTGATGATCAAGCCAATCCACCAACGTCTCACGCCCCTACAGCACCTGGTCACGGTCGTCGTGTTCATGTTGGCGGCCTGCATGCTGACGTACCTGATCCCTCCAATCCAATCCCTTCGACCTTGGATTCCGGGTGAAGAGGACGTTCCCATCGTGCGGCTCTTCAAGCGATGGGGTGAAATCCCTGCCTTCGCCGGTCATGGAGGCTCGTACCGCTCGACGGCGGGCGAGGGCTCTGGAACCGAACGCCTCGCCGAAGCGGTCGGGGATACGGTGGCCGCAAACCTGGGCCCGAAGCCGATCGTGGCACCCCCGCGCGGCGCAGAGGAAGGGATCAAGATCGACCCGGCAGAGTACTCGGGGATATCGGTTCAGATCGAAGACCCGACCGGGCGGGGCATGCGTGCATTCTACGAGGCTCTCGAGAAGACCGCGCGCGCCGAGAAAGGCGCCGTGACCCGCGTCGGACACTACGGCGACTCGAGCATCGCTACCGATCTGATCACCGCGACGGTGCGTCAGAACCTGCAGGCGCGCTTCGGCGATGCAGGTCACGGCTTCGTGCTCGCAGCCAAGGGGTACATTCCCTACAAGCACCGGGGCGTGATGCAATCGTCCAATCCCGAATCCTGGGAGCTGCGCGAAGTCGTGCGCCGACAGGATCGCAACGGCCGCTACGGCTACGGCGGCGTCCAGTCGAGAGCCATGCAGGGCTCGTGGGCACGCATCGGCACGGCCAAGCGGGGCGACATTGGAAAGCAGGCGTCGCGCTTCGACATCTTCTACGAAGAGCAGCCGCGGGGGGGGAAGTTTTCGGTGCGAGTCGACAGAGAAGACCGCGAAATCGTCTCCACCAAAGCCGATGTGCCCGGTGATGGCGTCCTTTCGATCAAGGTTCCAGACGGGCCGCACTCGATCGAGCTTCGCTACCAGCGCGGCGGCCCTGTGAACTTCTACGGCGTAGCCATCGAACGGGAGGGGCCCGGCGTGGTGTACGACTCCCTCGGCCTGGTCGGGGCGCGGGCGAATCGATTGCTCAACTTCGACGAGGCGCACATCCGGCGCCAGCTCGAGCAGCGCGGCACCAACCTCATCGTCCTGGGCTTCGGAGGAAACGAGGCGAGCGACGACCGCACAGAGCAGATGTTCTACGAGGACTACATCAAGGTTTTGCGCCGCATGCGACAGGGACGCGAAGAGCTCGCTTGCCTGGTCTTTGCCCCGCTCGACCAGGCGCGGCGCACCCGTGGGCGGATTCGCACGCTCCCGACCATCCCACTGATCGTCGCGGCACAGCGGCGGGCCGCGGTCGACTCGGACTGCGCGTTCTACGATACCTGGCAGGCGATGGGAGGCGAGGATGCCATGCGACGCTGGTACAAGGCGCGTCCCAGGCTCGCGATGGGCGACTTCCGACATGCCACGCCCGCGGGCTACGAGATCATCGGCAATATGTTCTACAAAGCCATCCTCGCCGGCTTTGCGGACTACCTGTCTCGGGCGCCTTCGACGGCGCCTGCATCTGCGGACTCCTCGACGCCAGGCGCGGCGGTCGTCGGCTCGTCGGACTCGCTCGACTCGTTTGACGGGGGCATCCCTTCGAGCAGCGCGGAGAGCAACACCTCACCCAAGCGCTGATAACCGACCCGCGTGTAGTGAATGTGATCTTGCGCCGCATACGCGGGATCATTGGCCGCCCAGTGCACCATCGACAGAGCGCCACCCTGGAACGCCACGAGATCGAAAAAGCCGCAGCCCTGCTCGAGGGCGAGCCGATGCTGTACCTCGATCAGTCGAGCGGTTCGCGCACGGTCTTCGAACACGCGTTCTTCGACTTGCATGGGCCGGTCTGACGGACCGATCAAGAGGCAGGAAGCGTCGGGCACCGAGTCACGCATCCGATCGAGCACTGCACGCAGATCACGCTCGTAGTCCTCCAGAGGCGATTCGTCGCCGCTTTCGTTCGTACCATACGCCAGCACGACGAGGTCTGGCTTTCGCCTGCGAAGGTGCTCCTGATACACTTCGTCGTCCCAAAGGAGCTGATAGCGCGCACGTGAGCCGTTGATCCCCAGCGTATCGACGACCACGCCGGGCTGGTCGCGCTCGACCACCAGGCCATACACCCAGACGGGCCGCCTGCTGACGGTTCGGATCTCAAATCGATGGGGGGCGTCGGGCACACGAAAGGCGGCGTAGCCGGTCGAAACCTTACTTGCGCGCGTGGAGATGCGACGCGCCTTGCGGC
The DNA here is from genome assembly GCA_963712235.1 of uncultured delta proteobacterium. GTDB lineage: Bacteria > Myxococcota_A > Polyangia > Polyangiales > Houyiibacteriaceae > SG8-38. The sequence goes on along the minus strand of CAVQHC010000011.1, from coordinate 38,682 downwards.
CGTCGATGAAGACGTCGAAGTCGCCGCCGCGAGGATGCTGTTTGTAGTACAGCTCGAAGAAACTTGCCGTTCGCCCGTATTCGCCTTCCTGTGCGGTGTACACCGCGCCGAAAGACCCTGCTCGCTGACTCATCATCGCGATTCCGGCGAGACCAACCCGCTCGACCTCCGCGTCGCCGACTCGAACGCGCTGCGTCTCCCAGTGCATGCCATCGCTTTCGATGTTGATGTCGCGATGCCGATAGGTGCGCCAGGGATGCACGGGAAGGAGAAAGCCATGACCTGCATCCCCGTAGCGCGTCTGAAGCTCTCGGCGGATGTAACCGGTGAATAGATCGCTGGCGACGTGCGACGCACCGTAGAACAAAAGCCGCGCCTGCCCTTCCCCCGCGTCCGCACGAGCGAGGGCTCGATGCAATGCCTCCATCGACTTTCCGTCGCGGTCTTCGATGGCAATGTCGAGCCCGAGCGCGTCGCTCGGCGGTGGCTCGAGGAGCTTCGGCCCCATGCGCTCCTCGGAGCGAACCGCGGTGAGGGCGCCGGCCTCGCCGATCGCCGCGGGCGTCCTCGGAGAGGTATCGGCCGACGTCGTCGACGCCCCATAGCCAAGCGTCCAGACGCCTGCCAGCGCCAAACCCAACGACACGATCGCCAACGGCGAGCCCCATAGATTCCCGAGCCGCACGCCCCCACAATGGCGATCCCGTACGATCCAGTCAAATTGACGTGTAACCCAGCGAAAAGTCGGCCATGATGCGCGCCATGAAATCGCGTGAGCTGCTGTACTCAGGCCCCCTGTTCGATGTGGCGCGTGTGACCTTCGAAGGTCAGGGCGGATCCGAAATCGTTCGCGACGTGATCGAGCATCGAGGCGCAGCCGTCATCCTGCCTCTTTTGGACGACGGTCGTGTCGTCCTGATTCGCAACGTTCGCCACACGGTTGGCAAGGTTCTCTGGGAGCTGCCAGCAGGCACCCTCGAGGCCGGCGAAGCGCCCGAGGCATGTGCCGCGCGCGAAGTGGAGGAAGAAACCGGCTACAGAGCCGGAACCCTCGCTCCGCTCACCGAGTTCTTTGCGTCTCCTGGGATCCTCAACGAGCGTATGCATGGTTTTTTGGCCACCGACCTCGAACAGACGACGCAATCGCTCGACCATGACGAAGAGATCGAGGTGTTCCCGATTCCCCAATGGCAAGTCCGCGACATGATCAAGGACGGTCACATCGAGGACGCCAAGACGATCGCGCTGCTGCTCTATTGGATGCACCTCCATTCCCCATGAATCCTCGGACCGAGCATTGATCCCGATGGAGCTGCTGACCCGCATTCAAGACAACTGGATCGTTCTGCTGATCCCCGTGATCAGTGCGCTGGTGGGCTGGTTCACCAACGTGGTCGCCATCAAAATGATGTTCCAGCCGGTCGAGTTCGTTGGCATTCCACCGTACTTGGGCTGGCAAGGCGTAATCCCAGCCAACGCGCTCCGGCTCGCGCGGGTTTCGAACACGCTGATCACACAGAAGCTTTTGTCCCTTCGGGAACTGTTCGACGAAACGTTCAGCGCCGAATCGTTCGCCGGAAAGCTCGGCGCGGTCATCGACGATGTGACCGAGCAGGTGATCGACGAGGTTGCCAACAAGCACGCCAAGGCGATGTGGGACAACGCGGGCGAGTTCATGCAGAACAAAGTCCGTCAGCAGGTGCGCGCCGAAGTGATCGACGTCTCGCGCGCAATCGCCATGGACATGGCGGACGACATCGACAAGATCATGGACATCGAGAAGACCGTACTCGAAGCCATCGAGCGTCACAAAGAGCTGATGGGCGAGATGTTCTTCGAAGTGGGTCGCAAGGAGTTCAAGTTCATCGAGCGCTCCGGACTCTACTTCGGCTTTCTGTTTGGCCTCTTCCAGATGGTCATCTGGGTCCTCTACCCCGCTCCCTGGATCCTTCCCGCAGCTGGCTTCTTCGTCGGCTACCTGACCAACTGGATCGCCATCAAGCTCGTGTTTGCGCCGCGCGAGCCCGTGAAGATCGGCCCTCTGACCGTGCAAGGGCTGTTTCACAAGAGGCAGACCGAGGTCGCCGAGGCGTTCGGGCGCACCGTGGCGACGCGTGTGCTGAACGCCGACAACATCGTCACGACGGTCATGCAGAGCGAGGGGGCGGCGCACATGAACCGAATCGTCGAGCATCGAATCGGCGAGCTGATCTCGAAATACGAGGCCCACCCCTTGGCTGCCATGGTCTTGCCGCAAGAGAAGCGACCTGCGCTTCGAGCCGAGCTCCTCGAACGGATCCAGACCGAATGGCCGAAGCCGGGCGGCTTCTTTCACACCTTCGCGGCAGAATCGGTAGACCTCCAAGGGGAGCTCGAACGCCGGATGAAAGCGCTCGACCGCGAAAGTTACGAGGGGGTCCTCAGGCCTGCGTTCCAGCAGGACGAGTGGAAGTTGATCGCCGCGGGGGCCGTGCTTGGCACCATTGCAGGCGTCCTACAGCTGGTTTTCATCTTCGGCGATGCGATGGAGCGCCTCAGCCGCTAGGCGCCCGGGCGCTGGCCGAACGCTCGTTCAACGGCTACACCTTTGCGCGTGGAACAAACCGCAACGCTGCTTGTCTGCTGCCCCGATCGCAAAGGCCTCGTCGCAGCCCTGGCGCAGGTCCTCTACGGTCACGGCGCCAACATCCTCGACGCCGACCAGCATACCGATCCGGTGGCCGGCCAATTCTTCCAACGCATCAAGTTCGACATGTCGGAGCTGCACACCGATCGGAGAAGCTTGGAGACGGCGATTTCCGAAGTCGCCGGCCGCTTCTCGATGAGCTGGCGCATCGCCGACGGCAAGAACCGCTTTCGGACCGCGATCTTCGTCTCGAAGTACGATCATTGTCTGTATGACCTCCTATTGCGCCAGCGCGCCGGAGAGCTCTCGACCGAGTTCGCAATGATCATCAGCAACCACGAAGACCTCCGGCCGGTGGCGGAGCAGTTCGAGGTCCCGTTCCATCACTTGCCGATCAGCAAGGAAACGAAGCCTGCCCAAGAGCGTGAAGCGCTCGCGCTGCTGAAGGCCGAGGGCGTCGATCTCGTCGTGCTCGCTCGATACATGCAGATTCTGAGCGATGACTTCCTGAAGGCCTACGACGGTCAGGTCATCAACATCCACCATTCGTTCTTGCCGGCGTTCATGGGAAGCAAGCCCTACCACCGGGCCTTTGAACGAGGCGTCAAGCTGATCGGCGCAACGGCGCACTACGCCACGGCTGACTTGGACGAGGGCCCGATCATCGAACAAGACGTCGTCCGCTGTTCACACCGCGACTCCGTGCAGGACCTGGTCCGCAAGGGCCGCGACCTCGAGAAAGTCGTGCTCGGGCGTGCGGTGCGTTGGCACCTCGACGACCGAATCCTCGTCTACGACAATAAAACGGTCGTTTTCAACTAGGAGTCTCCATGTCCGAACGAGTTCAACTCAGCATCGACAACCACGTCGCTACGGTTCGCATGTCGCGTCCCGAAAAGCGCAACGCGCTGGACGCAGACATGTTCGAGGCGCTCATCCAAACCGGCAAGCGCATCATTGCGGACAAGAGCGTCCGCGCAGTCGTGCTCCACGGTGAAGGCAAGGCCTTTTGCGCCGGGCTCGACTTCGGGTCGTTCATGGGGTCGCCCGATCTGATGCAGAAGCTCTTGTCGCGCGGCAAAGAAAGCCCTGCCAACATGGCGCAACGGGCGGGCTGGATTTGGCAAGAGGTCCAGGTCCCGGTCATCGCCGCCATCCATGGCTTTGCCTTCGGGGGCGGGCTGCAAATTGCGCTCGGCGCGGACCTTCGCTACGTCACGGCCGATTCGCAGTTCTCGGTCATGGAGATCAAATGGGGATTGATTCCAGACATGAGCATTACACAGACGATGTTGGACATCGTCCCGCTCGACGTCGCAAAGGAGCTCACGTTCACCGGGCGGACCATTTCGGGCACTGAAGCGCTTGCGCTCGGGCTCGTGACCAAAGTGTCCGAGGACCCGCTCGCGGATGCGCTCGAAACCGCAAAATTGATCGCGACGAAGTCGCCGCATGCCATCCGGGCAGGAAAGACGCTCCTCCGGGACGCACCCAAGATGTCCCGCACCGACGCGCTCAAGCTCGAAACCGCGCTTCAGGTCACCCTGCTCGGCAGCCCCAATCAAATGGAGGCTGTTCAGGCGAACATGATGAAGCGCGATCCCGACTTCAAAGACCCAGATTGACGTGACGGCCTAATCGGGCTCCGCCGGCCGCGACACACGCGGCTGGTACTGGCAGCAATCCGGCGGACAGACGTCGTGCGAAGGGCCGCGCTTGCCCAAGGCTTGACGGACGCTGACCTTACCGAGTCGCTCCTCGATGAGCTCGCGAATCATGGCGACGAAGGCGGGGTGCGTCCCGACGGTAGGCGCACGGGTGAGGGTAATACCGAGCTCGCTGGCGTGGTCGCGTGCCTCGTGGTCGAGGTCCCAGACCACCTCCATGTGGTCTGAAACGAAGCCGATTGGTGCAACCACCACGTCGTTGGTGTTGATCTGCGCGAGCGCATCGAGATGCTCGAGGATGTCGGGGCCGAGCCAAGGAACGTGCGGTGGGCCGCTTCTACTTTGGTAGACGAGCTGCCATCGATCGTGGCGTGCCCCTTTGGCAACCAGTCGAGCCGTTTCTTCGATCTGATCGGCGTAATCGCAGTTCTCGGCCATGGATATAGGAATGCTGTGGGCGCTGAAAGCGACGCGAGCGCATTCACGGCGCTCTTTGGGCAGCGTCTCGAGTGCTGCGAGAAGGCATTCGACGTTGGCCTCGATGAAGCCGGGGTGGTTGTAGAAGACGCGGAGCTTGTCCACGACGGGCGCACCCTCACCAAGCTCCTTGCGCGCCTCCTCGATGCACTCCCGGTACTGTCGGCACCCGCTGTAACTGCTGTAGGCTGACGTGACGAACGCCAGCGCTCGCTTCTTCCCGTCGTCGCGCATCTGTCGAAGCGCCTCGAGGATGAAGGGGTCCCAGTTGCGATTTCCCCAATAGATCGGCAGGTCGATGTCGCTCTTGCGAAGCTCCTCCTCGAGGGCCGCGATCAAGGCACGGTTCTGGTCGTTGATCGGGCTCTTTCCCTCGAAGTGATTGTAGTGCTCTGCGACTTCCTTAAGCCGCTCAGGCGGAACGTTTTTGCCCCGCACCACGTTCTCGAGGAACGGCATCACGTCTGCGCGATTCTCCGGTCCCCCGAAAGACACCACGAGAATACTGTCGTACTCCAAATCCGTATCGCCCACGCCGGAACTCTCGCGCCTAAAACCCTCGGTGGCAAGTCAAGAGTGTTGCCAAGCGATCGCAGCTGTGCTCTAGCTTGGCCGTGCGGGTTACCATATTGGGTAGCGGAAGCGAGGGGAACGCGCTTCTCCTGGAGTCCAGGACAACGTCTGTCCTGGTCGACGCCGGTCTCTCACATCGCATGCTCGTTCGGCGCTTCGAATCCATCGGCCGAGAGCCACCGAAGAACATTGCCGCCGTCATCGTGACCCACAGCCACAGCGACCATGCGACGCATGCGTCGACCTATTCGACTCGTCTGCGCTGCCCGGTTCACGCCAGCGAAGCGACCATGTCATCGATACGCCTTCGTCCTGCGGCGCGGGCCCAAACTTTCACCGCCGGCAAGCGTTTCGTTCTCGGTGACATCACCGTCCACTCGCTTTCAATTCCGCACGATGTGCCTCAGGTCGCGCTTCGATTCGAAACGAAAGTCAGCAGCATCGGCCTAGTGACCGACCTCGGGCACGTCCCAAAAGGGCTCGCGGCGTTCGTCGCCGAATGCGAAACCCTTCTACTCGAGAGCAACCACGACCCGGACATGCTCGCCGAAGGCCCGTACCCCGCGATGCTCAAGCGGCGAGTGAGCGGGTCGCATGGGCATCTGTCCAACGGCCAAGCGTCGGACTTGCTGGCACAGCTTCGAGAACCGCCGAAGCGCGTCGTTCTCATGCATTTGTCCGAAACCAACAACACCGCCCGGCTCGCACGCAGCTCCGCCGAGGCGGCGCTCGGCCATCGGGACACCGAGCTTTTGCTCGCGCACCAACGAAAGCCACTGGAGCTCGGGCTCAGGCTCGAGCCGCAAATGCAGCTAGGGCTTTAGCGGGGAACTCATGGGCCTTTGGTACGACGAAACTCTCGATGACCACACCAGACTAGGACTCCGGGTCAAGGAGACGCTCTTTTCGGGACAGAGCGCCTACCAGCACGTCGAGGTGATCGACACGGTGGGCTTCGGGCGGGTGTTGATCATCGACAAGGTGTTCATGACGAGCGAATACGACGAGTTTCTCTACCACGAAATGCTCGCACAGCCGGCGTTGTGCACCGCGCGGACCATCGCAAGAGTCCTGGTCATCGGCGGAGGCGACGGTGGGACGGTGCGAGAAGTTCTCCGTCATCCAGACGTCAAGCAGTGCGTGATGATCGAGATTGACGAAATGGTCGTCAACGTTTCCAAAGACTACCTCCCAGGAATCGGAACGTCGTGGAACGACCCGCGCCTCGATCTCCGTTTCATCGATGGGCGGGAGTACGTCGTGCGGAGCAACGACGAGAAGTACGACGTCATCTTGCTCGATGGAACCGACCCCGTTGGTCCCGGTGCAGTGCTCTTCGATGAAAGCTTTTACGCCGGCTGCAAACGCATGCTCACACCCGGGGGAGTGATGGCGCTCCAGAGTGAGTCTCCGCTCCTGATGATGGACCTTTTCGTCGAGACGCAACACCGGCTCCGCAAGCTCTTCTCTGAAGTACACCCGTATCTGGGTCCGGTACCGCTCTACGGGACGGGTACCTGGAGTTGGACCTGGTGCTCGGATACGGGCGAGCCATTGCGAGCAATTCGTGATCGGCAAGACGCGATCGTGGAAGGCTCCAAGTCGTACAACGAAGAGCTGCACCAAGCGATCTTCGCCCTGCCAAACTACGTCAAGCGCGCGCTCAAGCTCTAAGAACGGGACGCGGCGGAACGCGACGCGGGGGTTCGACGGACGGCTCGGCGTCGCTGATTGGCTCGTGCTGCCGCGGGTGTGGGGGGTCAGATCTGGGGTGGGTTAGCGGGTACGGTTTGATTGAACCGCCCCGCCCACCCCCACCCGTAATCCTCCCTGGCGCGGCATTCGCTGCGCTCTGCCTTGCCGGCGCGTTCGCGCCGGGCTTCGCCCTTCGGGCTCGCGCTGCCGCCTGCCGTTGGGGAGCCGGGTTCCGCGTGCCGTTTGGGGGCCAGGCTTGCCCTGTCACCGTACCGAGGGGCGCGGAAAAAACGCGTCATGGGGTGGAGTCGACGTAACGAGTGACAATCTGCAAGACAGCAACCACCGCAGATTGGCGCGAGTTCCGAGGCGAGGCTTGCGTGGTCAAAGCTCCCAAGTGCATCCGACCACCCTTGCAAGCCGAGCCGTTCGATGGAACCCCGTGACGGGTTTTTTCCGCGCCCCGGTACGCCCGTCGAGAGCGGCTCTTGGATCGCCAACGACTTGTTTTCTTTGGTGGTCGGTTTCCCTTAATCCAATCGCTGCCCCCCGGCGTAGGCCCTGGTGAACGAGGAAACGGAGAATCACCATGTTTTCGACCACCGGTCAGGCCACGATGAATCACAGCCTTCTCAACGAAGTCGCTAGCTCCGCTGGCGTCCCAGATCCGACTCTGTTCATCTATGCCGTCTTAGGAACGCTTGCGGTCGCGACCCTCGTGGCCGGATACCTTATCTTCGGGAGATCTCGGCAGCGATTGCTACCAGCGCAGCACTAGCTTTCCAAACGTCTCGTTGCTGTCCATTCGCTCATGTGCCGACTGCACATCAGCCATCTCCATGACTTCGTCGACGATTGGCTTCAATGTACCGCTCTCGAACTTCCCTAGCATTTCATTGGTGAACGACGTCGTTAGCTCAGCTTTTTCCTTCGAAGAGCGGCTTCGTAGCACGGACCCATGAACCGAAGCGCGTTTTGCCAAGAGCGCCCCGAGCGAAAGCTCGGCCTTTACGCCACCCATCAAACCGATCACGATGAGACGGCCCTGTTTGGCGATTACCTTGATGTTTTGTGAAAGGTACGCAGCTCCAACCGTGTCGAGAATGACGTTGGCGCCAGTCGGAACCGCCGCGAGCACCTTGTCCGCAAACTGGCCATCCTCGACGAGCACCGCATGCGTCAGACCAAGCTCGGTGCAGCGCGGAAGCTTGTGTGCGCTTCGCGATGTCCCAATCGACGAGGCGCCGATCGCCGTTGCGATCTGAATTCCCGCCGTCCCCACGCCGCTGGCGACCGCATGAAGGAGCACGGTCTGCGCCGCACGGAGGCCCCCTTGCAAGACGACGGCATCGTATGCCGTCAGGAAGACCTCGGGCACCGCTGCGGCTTCTTCGAGAGAAAGCTGCGCAGGAACGGTCATGAGCTCGGCTCCTTCGGTCACGAGCCGCGTTGCCATCGAGCCACCCCCGACGATGCCCATCACCCGGTCGCCGGGCTTCCAATCGCGGACCTCGTCGCCGACCGATTCGACCAGCCCCGCAAACTCTAGGCCGGGCACGTCGGCAGGCACTCCGGGGGGCGCTGGGTAAAACCCTCGTCGCTGAAGGCAATCAGCGCGGTTGAGCCCCGCCGCGGCCACCTCGATCAAGACTTGCGACGGCCCGGGCGCGGACAGCTCGATTTCTCCGACCTCGAGCACCTCGGGCCCGCCGGGCTCACGGATTCGAATCGCTTTGGCTTTCAGCATGGGCCGAAGCGTAACGCGCCGCGGGCTACCGTCCAGGCCGAGCCCTCATGCTAGCTTCTCCCCGATGACTGCGAACGTCGGGACCTTCCTTCATCGCTGGGCGCAGCGTGATCCAGCCCGGACGGCCATCATCGATTCTGGCCGCAAGGACCTCGCCCTTAGCTATGCCGAATTAGACCAGCATGCGTCCCGCGTTGCCTCGCAGCTGCTGGACCGGGGCCTCGGTCATGGCGATCGTGTCGCGATCTGCACGGCCAATGGCATGGATTTCATCGCCGCTTGGTTTGGCACCGTGTACGCAGGCTGCACGACGCTGCCCATCCCGGTCTCGTCGACGGCACACGAGATCGCGTTCCGGCTCGAGCACGCGAGCTGCCAGGCGCTGCTCACGGATGCCGGGCATCTTTCCGTCGTACGAGCCAGCAAAGCGCTCGCAAACACGACCACCGAGGTTCTGCTCGTCGAAGACCTTCTTCATCGATTCGAGGGCGAGGCTGCTCCTTGCCCGGTGAAGCAAGACTCGCTGGCCATGCTGCTCTACACCTCGGGAACGACCGGCGCGGCGAAAGCCGTGTGCATCACCCACGGCTCACTCGTTGCGCACAGTCGGTCGCTCGTCGAAGACGCTTTGCATCTGGGAGAAGATGACCGAATCCTCGGCACCCTGCCCCTCACGCACTCGTACGGCATACGCACGACCCTGCTGGTGCCGTTCTACGCTGGTGCACGCACGATCTTCGTCCCGAAATTTTCACCAGTACGTACACTCGAGCTCTGCACCAGTCATCGCATCACGTGGATCCCCGGTGTGCCCACCATGTTCGTCGCCTGGGCGAACGAAGGCAGCGTGCCGGCGCCGCCTGCACTTCGATGGTGCATGAGCGCAGGCGCGCCGCTCGCCGAAGATGTTCGGCTGCGTGCCGAGGAGCGTCTCGGAGCTCCGGTCCGTCAAGCGTACGGGCTCACCGAAGCCAACCTGACCGCGATCAACGCGCCACCCGACGAGGCCATCCCGGGCTCATCGGGCAAACCGGTCGCAGGGGTCGAGCTTCGAATTGCGAGTGAACATGGCGCCGAGGTCCCGCGAGGCGCGCACGGCGAAGTTCTGGTTCGGGGTCAGAACCTCATGTCCGGCTACCTCGACGACAAGCTGGCCACCGCCCACGTCATGCGCGGCGGCTGGCTTCACACCGGTGACATCGGTTTCGTCGACCAACACGGGCGGCTCACCGTCGCCGATCGAAGCAAAGACCTGATTCTTCGAGGTGGAGCAAGCATCTACCCCTCGGAGATCGAGGCCGTTCTCAATCAGCACGGCGCGGTCCAGAGCGCGGCGGTCGTCGGACAGGCAGACGACTACTACGGAGAACAAGTCGTCGCAGTCGTGGTCGCGCGCAGCGAGCTAACCGCCTCTGAGCTCGACGCCTGGGCCCGAGAACGCTTGGCGCCATACAAGCTCCCACGTCGGTACGCGTTCGTGAAGGAGCTTCCCCGGGGAGCAAGCGGTAAGACCTTGAAGCGGCTGCTTCGCGACGCGCTCACCTCGGGCGCAATTGCTGCCGAGCCGTTACAGCCGGACGGGCTGGCTCAGTGATTCGAACACCGCAACCATAGCAACAGCGCCGACCAGCAGGCCAACCCAGGGTCCGTACCATCCCGCCGCGACCGGAAGCTCTGCGCAAAGCAGGCTCACCGCTCCCACGAGGAGCGCGTAGGGGAGCTGGGTTCGAACATGATCCATGTGGTCACAGCTGCTCGCCATCGAGCTGAGAACCGTCGTGTCGGAGATCGGCGAACAGTGATCGCCCCAGACCGAGCCCGCCAGAATCGAAGAGATCGTTCCAAGGAGGATCGTCTCATTGCCGGGCGCGAGGTCATGCGCGAGCGGGACGGCGAGGGGAAACAAGATCGCCATCGTGCCCCAAGAGGTGCCGGTCGCGAAGCTCACCAAAGCTGCCATCACGAACACCGTCGCCGGAACCCAGGCGGGTGCGAGCCAATCGCCAACGGCGCCGATCAAGAATGACGCGGTATCGAGGTCGCGGCAGACGCCACCGAGCGCCCAAGCCAAGACCAAAATCACAGCGGCGAAGAGCATCGAGCGCATTCCCGACATCCAGGCTTCGATCGATGAGGTAAACGACAGTGCGCCGGTACCCACGGAGAGCGCCAACGCTGCAACGCAGCCCGCACCCGTTCCCCACAGGATTGCGGCGCTCGAGCTTGCCTCGCCGACGATCGCACGAAGCGAAACGTCCAGCCCGGCCGAGACGACTTTCGCCCGTCCATCCACATAGATACCAATCGCGGCCACCATGACCACTACGACCACCGGAATGACTGCGTTCATCGGACGGCCAGGCACGTGCTCTGGGACCGCCTCCTCGTGAAAATCCGAGGCTGGCTGTGCACCGGGCCGCGACGCCAAACCTTCGTGAAGCGCTCGCCGCTCCGCGCGAAGCATCGGTCCGAAGTCACGACCCCGCAGCGCGACCCAGGCGACGAAGAGCAACATGAGAATCGGATAGAACCGAAACGGAATGGTTTCGATGAACGTCAGATACGCATCACGTTCCATTCCAAGATGGGTGAACTGGTCTGCAATGTAGCCGACCTCGACTCCAATCCATGACGAGACCAGCGCGAGGCTCGCGACGGGCGCCGCGGTGGCGTCGACCAGAAATGCCAGCTTCTCGCGACTGATCTTCAGCCGGTCGGTCACCGGGCGCATCGACGAGCCGACCAGGAGGGAATTGGCGTAGTCATCGAAGAATACGAGCAAACCGAGAAACCAGGTCGTGAGCTGTCCACGCCGCCGGCTCGTCGCGTCTGTACCGACCCACGAGGCGAGGCCTTTGGCGCCACCGCTCTGCGTCATCAAGCCGAGCATCCCGCCGAGGAGCAAGCTAAAGACCAGAATCGATGCGTGTCCTGGATCGGCAATCGCGTCGACCACGTGCGTGTCGAACAAGCGAGCAAACGAACGGACGAACGACAGGTCCGAAATCAGAAACGCGCCGAGCCAAACTCCCAAGGCAAGCGCAACGAGCACGTGACGGAACAGCAGCGCGAGGAAGATGGCAAGAAGCGGTGGCAAAATCGACGTCCACGCGGGAAGCCCGGTCGCCTCGCCGCCGGCGGCTACCTCGATCGCCGCGGCCGGTGTAATATTCCACGAACTTTCTTGAATGAGGTTCGGAGAGGGATCGTCATTGATTAGAGCACCGGCTTTCGTGGCCGCGAAAACGAGAATGATGACCAAACCGAAGAGGACTGCCCGCATGAACAACTCCAGACATAGACAGGAACGACGCCGCTGGTCAATTTTGACCACTACTCTCGCGATGCTCTGTGTCGTCGTCGTGTCGTTTGCCGCACCGTCTCGCTCCTCGTCGAGCAACGATCAACTCACCGTCGAAGACAAGAAGCTCCTTGCTGCGGGTGAGCTCGTGATGAAGCACAAGAACGAGCAGCGAGGCACCTACAAGCTCATTGGCGGACAGAGTTGGCAAATCATCGACGTTCCGGTCGAAGTGGCCTGGGAGGGTTTGGCGAATCTAACGGGCTACAAGAACTTCATCCCGCTCGTGACCGAAAGCGACATCAAGCATCAAGCCGGAGATGAAGCGGACTTAGCCATTCGCCAGGAATGGGGCCCCATCGACGTTCGATACGTTCTTCAGACGACCCTCGAGTCCGATCGCCGGTCGATGGTCTTTCGCGTCGACCACTCGCAGGCACACGACATCCGGGCGGGCTGGGGTTTCATGAGGGTGCGTCCCTACAAAGGCAACCGAACGCTGGTGTCGTTCGGAGCGCTCGTGGACATCGGCGATGGTGTCTTCGTATCAATCATTCGCCCAGCGGTTCGCAAGGACCTGCTTCGGATTCCGTTCTACTTCAAACGGCACATCGAGTCCGAAGTCGCCGCACTTCGCAGCGACAGCCTCTAGAACAGCTTTTTGAACCAGCGCATCTTGCGAGCCGTGTAAGGCGGGAAGAGAAGCGGAGGGTCTGGGAGCGTCGATTTTTTCAATACCGAACGGCGGTGCGAGAAGACCTCGAACGAATGGCGACCGTGGTAGGCCCCCATGCCGCTCTCGCCCACGCCGCCGAACGGCAACTCCGGAACGCCGACGTGAAGCCAGACGTGATTGATGGCCGTTCCACCCGCGCTCGTGCCAGCGAGGACACGGTCCTGCACGCCCTTGTCACGTGAAAACAGGTAGAGGGCGAGTGGCTTGGCCTGCCTATTGACGAAGCCTATTGCCGATTCGACGCTCGAAAAAGAAATCACAGGAAGGATGGGGCCGAAGATCTCCTCCTGCATCAGCGCGTCGTCTTCGTTCACGTTCTTCAAGATCGTGGGTGCGATGTAGCGTTCCGATGGATCCGTCTGGCCGCCGGTGACGATGTCTGCGCCGTCGAGAAATCCGCTGAGCCGGGCGTGGTGTTGCTCGTTGACGATGCGGCTCAAATCGGCGCTCTGTTTGGGATCGTCCCCGTAGAATTCGCGAATCGTGGAAACCATTCGATTGACGAGCGCGTCATGAACGCGATCGTGAACCAGGACGTAGTCCGGCGCGACACAGGTCTGGCCGGCGTTGAAGAACTTGCCGTACACAATCCGCTTGGCCGTCGTGTCTAAGTCCGCGCTGTCGTCGACGATACAAGGGCTCTTGCCACCGAGCTCGAGGGTGACCGGAGTCAGATTCTTAGCGGCCGCCTCCATGACGACCCGCCCCACCCTTCCGTTGCCGGTGTAGAAAATGTGGTCCCAGTTCTGCCGCAGCAACGCGGTCGTTTCCGGCACCCCGCCTTCTACGACCCGAATGGCGTCGCCATCGAGATACTTTGGGATCCACTTGGCGAGAAGCGCAGAAACGTGCGGAGCTAGCTCCGACGGCTTGAGCGCAGCGCAGTTGCCTGCGGCGACTGCACCGATGAGCGGCAAGACGATCAGCTGAAACGGATAGTTCCAAGCCGCGATGATGAGCGTTACACCGAGTGGCTCTCTGTAAATGTAGCCTCGGCCCAGCACCGCCAACAGGGGAGTCCGGACCCGCTCCGGCTTCATCCATGCGGCGAGCTTCTTGCGTGCGAGGCGAATCTCCGAAATCGGAACTCCGATTTCCGAGGCAAACGCTTCCATCGGTGGCTTGTGGAGGTCGGCATGCAGCGCATCGAGGATGTCTTGCTCCCGTTCCATCAAGAAGTGCTCGAGCGCGTCGAGCTGGGATAGACGCCACGAGAGCGACTTCGTGGATCCCGTCTCGAAATAGCCGCTCAGGGAGCGAGCCACGGTGGCCGCTGGCTCATCCTGTTGCTCAGAGGAGGCGGAGACGACGCGGAGTGAAGGCATGGGCGGAGGTCCTAAACGGAGTGCGTTGGCCGAATTCTCTATTGATCTTCAGCTCTTATCAAATTTGCGAAACAATTTCGCAACAGGGCGTACATCTGTATAATCGCTGAACGGTATTCGGTAGCCCAAACGGAGACCCCCCAGATGCATACCAGCGAACGTACTTGGGAACCCCACAAGAAGCCCGCCCCATGGTGGGCGCACATCCTACGTTGGTGGTTGTAGCCAATCCCGTGAAGCTCCGCCAGCGCGCCTTCGTCTAGGCGGCCAGGGTGAGCTTCTCCGGGGGCTGGCCTCGGGTTTGTTCTCCGTTCATCTCGCCTGCGTCGCGGCGTCGTCCTTCTTCGAGCACACGCGCCGGAACGTCGCGAATGTCCCAAACCAGGCCGACCCAGCTCAGCATCTTGAGCATGTAATAGGTCACGTCGATCTCCCACCAGTAGAAGCCGTTGCGGCAGGAAGACTGGTAGTGGTGGTGGTTGTTGTGCCAACCCTCTCCGAGGGTCAGCAGGGCGGTCACCATGTTGTTGCGACTCTCGTCGTTCGTCTCGAAGCGCTTCTTGCCCCAGACGTGCGTGACCGAGTTGATGAGGAATGTGTTGTGCCACAGGAGCACCGTGCTCAAGAAGAAGCCGATGAATAGGCCAGGCCAACCGGCGATCCACAAACAGGCCAGAGCAAGGAGCGTTGGAGGCACGGCCCAATACTTGTTCAGCCATCGAAGCTCTGGGTACTTCGCGAAGTCGCGAATCTTGTCCCAGCGGGTCTCTTCGGTGTCGTCGAAGATCCACCCGACGTGCGCGTAGAAGAAAACCGTTCTGCGCCGGCGAGTGAACGTCGCCCTCCTGATCAGAGAGCTTGTGGTGCACCCGATGATGGGCGGCCCACCAAAGCACGCCTTTTTGTGAGCTGCTCTGCGCGAGGAACGCCAGGACGAACTGAAACACGCGACCGGTCTTGTAGGTTCGGTGAGCGAAATACCGGTGATAGCCCGCGGTAATGCCCCAGAGACGAACGAACAGAAGCACGAAGCACAGGACGACCGCCGTCCAGGTCACCCCGGACCAGAACGCCCCTAACACCGCCAGATGCGACAACGCGAATGGGGTAGCGCTTTTCCACTGCTCGGAGCGGCTCAACGACCGCCTGGGAGGCTCGGCCTTTACGAGGTTCATCTCCATGCTTCAGAGGCTATCGCAGGCCCCGGATGGAAACCGTCACGATTCAGCCCCGATTTGTCATAGTTCTGTAAATAACGCCACTCGCCCCTATCTCCTAGGCGATGAACTTGTAGCCGGCGCCTCGGACGGAGAGGAAGTGGCGGGGGGAGCTCGGGTCCTCTTCGAAACGCCGGCGGAGGCGCGAGATGAAGTTGTCGACGGTTCGGGTGTTGCCGTAGTTGCGAAGCTTCCAAACCCGTTCGAGAAGCTCGGTCCGACTCAGAACGCGGCCCGCGTTCTCCGCAAAATAGCGAAGCAGGTCAAGCTCCAACTGGGTCAGCTGAACGTCTTCGCCCGCGACTTGCACTTCGTGCGTGTCGAAGTTGATCTCGGCGTCGCCGAACGACAGGGTGCTGGCTTTGCCGTTGCTCCCCGCCACTTGCTCCCAGCGTTGACGCCGAAGCACGGAGCGCACCCTTGCGAGGAGCTCCCCTAGCTCGAAGGGTTTGACCATGTAGTCGTCGGCGCCTGCCTCGAGCCCGAGGACCCGGTCTTCGGGTGAGGAGCGCGCGGTGAGCATGATCACCGGCACGAAATTCCCTGCGTCCCGGAACCTCTTGCACAGCTCGAAGCCGTTGACGTCGGGTAGCATGACGTCGAGGACGATCGCATCGTAGCCGCTCGGATCGAGCAAGCGCTGACCCGCTTCCTTCGCGTTGGCGGCCAAGTCGACCCGATAGCCCTCGAGCTCCAGGTTCAGCTTCAGACCGGCCGCAAGGTGCTCTTCGTCCTCTACGATGAGGAGCTTCTGCGCTTCGTTCTCGGCCATCATCCGCTCACCGCGTGGGCCATGGGCAGCTCGACGCGCACGGTCGTGCCCTGCCCTTGGCCCTTGGAAAACGCTTCTACGTCACCGCCAAGCTGCTTGACCAGGGCCCAGACGACAAAGAGCCCCAGGCCCGTCCCACGACGTTGGCGCACCTCCTGGTCCTCCGCGCGATAAAAGCGGTGAAAGACCCGCTTCAGATTCTTTTGCGCAATGCCGATTCCGGTATCGCTCACCTCGATCCGCACCTTGTTGTCCGCATCCCTGTGGGCGCTGATCTCGACCCTCGCAGGCCGTTCGGAATACTTCGCCGCGTTGTCGATGAGATTGTTGACGACGATCTCGAGGGCTGCGCGATCGGTGGTCACCACGAGCTCCGGGTCGACGTAAACGCGAACCTCGTCTGGCTGGAGCTCATGCCTGCTTCGAACCGCTTCGGCGCATTCTTCGGCTAGCTGAGACAGGAGAACATCGCTGAGATTGAGCATGCCCGGTCGTGCGTAGGACAGACGGTTCGCCTCGAGGACGTCATCGATGAACGCGCGCAGACGGTCGACGTCTTGGAGCATCATGTGCCGCAGTTTCTCCCGCGCGTCGTCTTCGAGCTCTTGGCGACCCAAGGTCTCGAGGCAGAGCTGGAGCGAGGCCAGCGGGCTCTTCAGCTCGTGGGTGACGGAGTCGATGAACGTATCTTGCTTCCGCACTTCGATGATGCCGCGAGCCAAAGAGACGACGAACAAGACCAGCACGACGATGATGAGCACGAAGGACAAAGCCCCGAGCACCAGGAGCCAGACGTCGCCTGCAATATCCGAAGAGCGGGCGATTTTCTGCCCAAGGAGAAACGACCAGCCCACCAGCAGCGCCAGGCTCAGTAGTACGGTGATCGCACCCAGGGTGATGGGAATCGAGATGGAGGAGCGGATTTTTCGCCGACGTGCCATGAGTCAGACCGAGGCTATTTCCCTCGTAATAGTTGCCAGAGGTTTTCTTTCTCCCAGGTTTGTGCGGCCGAGTGGTGCTCGAAGCTGCGCTCTCGCTTTCGAAATGCGCGGGTGTGGTAGTGGCGCCGCCCATTTTGCACGACCGCAGGCATGTCGTGGTGGAGCATTTCGTGAAAGACGACCGCCTCGACGAAGAATCGCGGTACCCAGGCCTGGTCGAGCACGGGATGAATCCGGATCAGGCTTTCTTCGGGAAGGTATGTTCCGAGCTGGAGCGAGCGCTGCCGGCGTTTGGGCTGAACGCGCTTGCCCCAGGTGATCCGAACATCGACTCCGGCGCCAAAGTGCCGGCAGGCGAGGTCGTCTGCTATGGCGCGAAGATCGTGGTGGCGCCCCTCGTAGCGCAAAGCCTCCTGTGGGGGGCCTGGGGCAACGAAACGGTTGCGATGCGCTTCGACGAATTGGTCGATGGTGGCCGCGGCCTTAGAAGCGTGGCCGCTCAGGTAGTCGCCGACCGCATCGAGGATGTTCTCGTCGGCCGTCAGGAACATGTGGTGAAGGCGCAGCTCGAGGCGTCCGCCTTTGGGTCGAGCAACGAGCATGGTGCTTCGATTGTCGGTGACGATGAGTCGAATCGGCTGACCGAGGCGCGTCGCGAGCGCGCGGCTCCAGTCGGACGCACGGGCATAAGCACGGTCCAGATCGTCCGGGCGGCGGTCGGTGACGCCGCGCTCCGCGATCGTCGGCGACTCACCGGCAAACTCGAAGGAAAGTTGGAGCACCCTTCTTCGAGCTAGAGGTTTGCCGCATCCTTGTCAACCGCGCTTTCCGAGAGGCGAGCGGCAGGCTAGAATCGATGGGGATGCGAGCTGCGACTCGGGAGCGCCTCGAAGGCCTGACGGCCTTGCACCAACTGAACAGCGCTGAACAGCGCGAAGCGGCATGGCGTCAGGGTATGGCGACACTCGCGCGCGCGGTGATCGACGAGCGCCGCCCCTTGCCGCTCGAGGGCCTAGATCCCGAAGTATTGCTCGAAAGCCTGCGGGTCGCGGTCGAAGGAGGGCTGGTCGACAAGCTCGACTGGCTGTCCGGTCCTGCTGCGGCGGCGGCGCTCTACGAAGTCGCCGCGGCCCTTCCCCCGAGCTCGATCAAACGCCAGCTGGGGCGGATGGTGCTCAAACGTCTTCGCAGTGGAGATGCAGCGACTTTCGTGTCCGTGGCCACACAGCTAGCGCTCGGGTCGCAGCGTGCCCTCGGCGGCCAGTCCATCCGCGCGCGTGTCGCCCTCGCACTGAGCTTGCCGATTGGGTCCGTGCACAACGTCGATGCTCTCGCGCTTGCGCTGATCTCCAGGCAGGATACGAGTCGGGACTGGCTGCTCACCCCTGCGACGGGGTCGCTTCCCTCTCGCCGCTTGGCAGCGCGGCTCCTCGAACGCGCGGCCCGCGAAGCCGCGCGGCGTGCAACCGAAGGCGACGACGCAGGGGTGCGGGTCTTCTGTACGCCTGGAGTTCGGGAAGCCTGGGACCGCTTGCTGGCGGACCGTGAGACCCTGGTATGGCGGCACGTGGCATCCGCCCGCGGTCTGCTTGCGGCGTCTATGCCGACCTTTGAACAAGAGATCCAGCGGCACCTCGACCCGGAGTTCACGATCACAGAATGGCGCCGGGCAGCGGCTTCACTTGCCGCAAGCATTGCGGTGGAGCCCGACGAGGGCCTTCGGACCTGCCGAGAGCTCTTGGAATCCCTGGTATTCGAGCAGGATCACGGGATCGCCGCGGCGATGATCGCGGGTCTTCCGCGTGCGGCCGAAAGCCATCCACAGGTCGTCGAATCGCTGCTCGAGCAGTTGATGCGGGTCGGCGGCCTGCAGACGGCTGAGGCTCTCGTCGGACTCCGGGCGGAACGAATTCGACCGGGATTCGGAGAAAAGGCGGCGAAAAGAGCCGAAGCCCATCTCCGGAAAGCCATCGCCGATGGCGGCAGCGAGGACCTTGGACGCGAGGCACTGATGATGGCTCTCGCGAACGAGCTGAGCGGCGCATCGACCCAAGGCGAGCCCACCCTTCGCGACAGGCTCTCCGACGCGCTGCAGACTTTCGCGACGCACGGGGCGTACGAAGCGGCACGCGAGGCTCAGCCGATCCTCGAAGCGGCTGCTCGCAAAGCGGAGCTGCTTCAACGTCCGACGCTGGGTGACCCCGAGACCGAAGTGCAAGCATTTCTCGCACTTCGAGAGCTCAACTCGGCGCTGTTCGAGACCTCCAGCCTCAACGACCTCCTTCTCGTCGGCGACGACGACGAGCAACGCGGTCCGACCGACGAGCGCCTTGGAGACCTGTTCCAGCAAGTCACCAACTGGCTCGTGATCCGAGAGGGTGACCCGCTCGAAGAGCCGAGCCAAGTCAAGCAGTTCACGACACGTCTGCGTCAGCTCCAGACGATGCTTCATCTCGTCGACGCGGACGGACCCGACGTCGACCCGCGCAGAGAGCTCGTACGCCAACGGCGGCTGTTGACCCAGCGCGTGTTGCTCAATCGCATCCAACATGATGCACCGGGCTCGCTTCGGCGCACGCTCTGCGCGGCGACGGCTCGCACCTGTGATGCCCTCGTGCGCGAAGACAGCGCCGACGTGTCCGAAATCCTGATCGCTGCGGCGGAGCATGTTTCTCACGTCGACGACCTCAAGATGATGGCCGAGGCATCCATGGTCCCCGAGATCGAAAGCGCGCTCCGGGCCTATGCCAAACTCCAGCAGGCAACCCGCTTGGCGCAGAGGGACGACCGTGGCCTGGTCTCGGCGACCGATGCGATGAAGGCCATCGGCATCGAGCTGCCCGTCGCCCGTTCGGCCCGCATTGAGGCGTTTCGCCAAGCCTTGTCGGTGCTCGCACGCGGGCTTCGCGCCGTGGCAGCATCCAACTCGCTCACGGAAGTCGCGGAGCGCTCGTCGGGCACACCGCTTGCCACCCTCGAACGCGGTGTGGCGGCGCTTGCTCAACTCGTGAGCGGATCTCGGCGGCGACTTGGGGCTTCGGTTGGCGGGGAGTCCCCGGCAGCAGCCGCGGCGATCTGGGCGATGGGGCTCGAAGTCGAGCGCGCGGTTCGTACGTCCATTTCCGAGATGGACCATGCGTTCACCGTGGGGGTCAACGCGATCGATCGTGACTTGCCGGGCGCGTTCGCCGAGCTTACCGAAGCGGTTCTCCATCACCTTCGCTCGTTGCCACTCGAAGGTCCGAGACGCGCACCAAGCCTCATCCCAATCGAGCTCGACGCGGATGCCCCTTTGCCGGCATGGGCGCCGCCAAGCCGTATCGTCGGCGGATTCTATCTGGTGCGGACGGTTGGCACGGGCACAGTCGGTTCCGTCTTCGTCGCGCGCCGCGCCGAGGACCGGCAGGACGAGACCGCAGCCATCTTTGCGTTGAAGGTCCCCGACTATTCGGCCGCGGCTGCACGCACGCTCTCGGAGGACGAGTTCCTGAAGATGTTCCGTGACGAGGCCGGTGCGCTCCTCGCGCTTCCGGAGCATCCCAACATCGCCCGCTTCGTCACCTTCGATGCCGGCGCTAGCCCAAAGCCCATTCTCGTCATGGAGCTGGTCGAGGGTCCGAGCCTCGAACGCGTGCTGGAAATGGGCGACCTCTCGGTTCGACGCGCCCGAGAGCTGCTCCTGGGCGTCAGCGCGGGGCTCGATGCGATGCATCAGGTCGGCGTCGGTCACTTGGACCTCAAACCCTCCAACATCATCGTCTGCAATGCGGATGCCGACACCGGCGTGGGTCAGCCGCCCAAGCCCGTCCTGGTCGATTTCGGGCTTGCGGGTCGCCACCTCCGGCCAGGCTGCGGAACCGCGAACTACGGAGCACCGGAGATATGGGGCTCGGGGGACAGGTCTCGGGCGATTCCGGCCGACGTATATGCGTTTGGGTGCCTGATCTTCGAGGCCTACACCGGCAAGCCCTTGTTTGACGCGGTCAACGAGGCCGAGCTGCTCGGCGAGCACATGGCGCACGACGGAGACCCTGAAGCCGTGCGTGCGCTGCTCGGCCAGCCGGAAACCCGTGACCTCGGCGCACTAATCGTTCGCTGCCTGCGGCGCGACCCGAAAGACCGGATCACGATTCGGCAAGTGCGGCAGTTTCTTGCCGAGCTGGACCTCGGCGCCGAGGACGTGGACTGGCCCGTGAGAATTGCCAGCTGAGCGAAACCCTCAAACGCGAAGCGGGCCCCAGGCCGAAGCCTGGAACCCGCCGCGCCGTGGGTGCGCCCGATCTGAGCGCTATCTGCGGCTACTGAGTCGCGTCGGCGGCCTCCTCGAGGCCCGCATCGACGAGGTGGAACTCCACGCGTCGGTTTTGCGCGAGCTCTTCCTTCGTCTTCGCGTCTGCGACGAGCGGCCGGGTGGGACCGAAGCCTTCCGCGATCAGTCGGTCCCTGGAGACCTTGCCCCTGCCGACCAGGTAGCGAACCACGGTCTCCGCGCGCATCTTGGAAAGGCGCATGTTGTACTTGAGCTTGCCCGTCGAGTCGGTGTGTCCCTCGACTCGGATGAGCTCGATCTCTGGGTGCGCGTTCAGGACCTCCGCCACGTTATCGAGGAGCGCGAAGGAGCGCTTCTGCAGCTTGTGACTTCCAGTTTTGAAGTACACCTTCTCCAGGATTTCGAGCTGGCCTAGCCCGATGATCACAAGCTGGGGGTTTTGACAGCCCTGGTTCTCGACGGTGCCAGGCTCATCCGGGCAGTTGTCGACGCGGTCAGGGACACCGTCACCATCGCGATCGGGGTCCGGACAGCCGTTGTTCTCCAAAGTGCCCGGCTCGTTCGGACACTGGTCGTCGACGTCTAGAAGGCCATCGCCGTCGTTGTCCGGATCCGGGCAACCGTCCTCATCCTCGAAGCCGTCGATGTCTTCGGGGTCATTCGGACAGCCGTCATTGACATCGAGCACGCCGTCGCCGTCGTTGTCGAGGTCGGGACAACCATCCTCATCTTGAAACCCATCGAAATCTTCCGGCTCGGTGGGACACTGGTCGACATCATCCAAAATGGTGTCGCCATCGATGTCGAGGATCGGTTCAACCCCGGGCATCGTGTAGCCAATCACCCCGACTCCCCGCCAATCCGGCGCGCCGTAGCCGGCCGTAACGCCCGCGCTTCCCGACACACCCACCACGAAGCCCTTCGGATGGAGGTACTTGAACCCGCCGAGGACCTCGACCGGGGTCTGCTCCCGAGTCCAGAAATCGGCTTGGCTATTGGCTGCCGTGCGGCCGAACACTTCCCCGGAGAGCATGAACTTGTCCTGGGCGAGCATGATCAGCAGGCCGCCGCCAAAGGTGAACTCGTTGCCGACGAAAAGATTCGGAGCCACTTCCCGTCCATTGGTGTTGCCGAGCTTGTAGCCGACCTGTAGCGGAATCCGAACGATATCGCCGGCGTTGAAGGTCATCAAGAGCTCGAACCAGCCGCCGAGGTACGGCTTTTTGTCGAATTGGCCGGCGTACTTCTGCTGATTGTCCGAAAGGGACCCGGTGTTGATCGTCATCGTGGCCTGCAAGGCAAGCTCAAAGATGTCGTCCCGCGTACCTAAGATGTTTCCGCGTGCCCCGAAGTACACGTCGCCGAAATGGCCTCCGTTGGGGAGCAGGTAGCCGAACATGCCGTTTGCACCGCCGGGAAGGCCAGCCGCAGCGTTCGTCCCCGCGTCGATGATGAAGTGATAGGGGATGTCCATGTAGATCACGAGGTGATCCCACAAACCCAAGTTCCACATGATGTGACCGGTGAATTGACGGTGGACGACCGATGAAGTCGTGCCGTTGCCCGACTGCTCGAAGACCAGCGGGTCATCGTTGTAGTCGACGTAGATCATGATCCCGAACCGCTTGTGACCTTGGCCATCCGCCGTGCTGGTCGCGAAGCCGTCGGTCGCAAGCTCGGCCGGCCGGAACTGGTTCAGGTCGATCTGTGCCGTATATTGCTGGGCCTGCACGGAGCTTCCGGACACAAGCACGAGCGTCCCTGCCACGATCGCCACCAGTGTCGCGATCCAGCCCCCGTTGAACATTCGTAGGTCATCGCTCTGATTCACGCCGTCCTCCATTCAAATCCCCGCCGGGGACCAACGCCCCAAATCTCCCCGTAAGTGTTGTCACTACTACCACTTCGGTAAAAAAAGCGACGCAAAAGAGACTGAACGGGCGATCCAAAAGCCGCTGATATAGAAACAATCCGCTAGGATCACATCCATGTCTGCGGAGGTCCGTTACCGAACTGCTCCCGCCCCCATCGAGGGGATGCCGCCAGGGATCCCGTACATCGTCGGCAACGAGGCGGCGGAAAGGTACAGCTACTACGGCATGCGCGCGATCTTGGTCATCTTCATGACCAAGTTCCTGATGAACGCAGAGGGTGGGCTCGACCCGATGACGGACGAGCAAGCCAAGACTTGGTTCCATGGCTTCGTCACCGCCGTCTACTTCTTCCCGATCTTCGGCGCACTGCTGTCCGACGTGTTTCTCGGGAAGTATCGAACCATCGTGGCGCTGTCGATCGTGTACTGCTTAGGGCACCTGACCCTGGCCCTCGACGATACGCGAACCGGATTGGCACTCGGGCTTGGACTCATCGCGATCGGATCGGGCGGTATCAAGCCCTGCGTATCTGCGCATGTCGGGGACCAGTTCGGCCGGAGCAACGCCCGTTTGTTGCCCAAGGTCTTCGGCTGGTTCTACTTCTCCATCAACGTCGGCGCTCTTGCCTCGATTCTGTTTGCGGAGCCTCTGCTGAATCGTTTTGGGCCGTCGGTAGCTTTCGGCGTGCCCGGTGTCCTGATGACGCTGGCAACCGTCGTATTCTGGATGGGTCGCGACAAGTTCGTGCACGTCCCGCCCGGCGGGGTAGCGTTTCTTCGAGAGGTGTTCAGCTGCGAAGGGCTCGCCGCCCTGGGGAAGCTCTTCATCATCTACAGCTTCATCGCGATGTTCTGGGCTCTCTTCGATCAGCAAGGCTCCGCCTGGGTGCTGCAGGCCGAGCGAATGGATCGGAACTTCATCGTAAATTGGGATCCATCGCAGGCGCAGTGGCTCAACCCCGCCCTCGTCCTTCTTTTCATCCCTCTTTTCAATCGGGTCGTTTATCCGTTTTTCGAACGATTTTGGCCCCTGACACCACTACGTAAGATCTCGATCGGACTGTTCTTGACCGTGCCCGCGTTCCTGATGCCCGCCTGGCTCGAGGCGCGGCTGGACGCGGGAGAGACGGTGAACATCATCTGGCAGCTTGGCGGCTACATGATCATTACCGCGGCCGAAGTTCTCGTCTCGATCACGGCACTGGAGTTCTCATACACGCAGGCACCGAAACGAATGAAGTCCCTCGTCATGGGAGCGTTCTTGATGAGCGTTTCGATCGGGAATCTCTTCACCGCAGCGGTGAACCTCTTCATTCAGAACCCCGATGGCACCAGTAAGCTCGACGGCCCGTCGTATTATCTCTTCTTTGCAGCGGCGATGGCGGTCACCGCGGTACTCTTTGTCCCGGTCGCGGTCTGGTACAAGGAACGGACCTACATTCAGGACGAATCGGCAAGCGAGGCCGCAGCGTGAGCACAATCGACAAAGCGCGATCCTGGATCGCCATGGACCCCGATCCCGAAACGCAGCGCGAGCTCCAAGCGCTGGTCGACCAAGGGGATCTCGCCGCGCTCGAAGAACGCTTCGCCGGGCCGCTGCAGTTTGGCACCGCGGGGCTCCGAGGCCTATTGGGCGCGGGCCCCTCGCGAATGAATCGTGTCACCGTCGCACAGGCGACCGCAGGTTTTTGTGCCTGGCTCAAGCGCGAAGTCCCCGACGCGGTGTCTCGTGGCCTCTGTGTGGGCCGCGACGCGCGTCCCAAGAGCGACGTCTTCGAGCGAGACCTCATCGAAATCGCCACCGGCGCCGGCATTCCGGTCTGGAGGTTCAGCGACCTCGCGCCCACGCCGGTCCTCGCGTTTGCGGTTCTCGAGCTTCACGCGGCCGGGGGCGTGATGATCACGGCGAGCCACAACCCAGCCGGGTACAACGGCTACAAGGTCTACTGGGAAAACGGCGCGCAGATCATTCCCCCAAACGACCAAGGCATTGCGGACGAAATCGAGCGCTGCCCTCCCTTCGATCAGATTCCTCGGCTTTCGATCGACGAAGCGACGAAGCGCGAGTTGCTCCGAGACGCCGACGAGCTGCGCCAGCGCTATGTCGAACGTATCGCCGCCGAGGTCGGCGACACTCCGCCTGGCGCCGGCCTTCGAATCGCCTACACGGCGCTCCACGGAGTCGCTGAAGACACGTTTCGAAAGGTGCTGGCCCGAGCAGGCTTCGACGATGTGCACAGCGTCAGGGAACAGGCCCGTCCGGACGGCCAATTTCCCACGGTCGCGTTTCCCAATCCGGAAGAGCCCGGCACGATGGACCGAGTGCTCGCTCTCGCAAAGGACGTCGATGCCGACCTTGCCATCGCGAACGACCCCGATGGCGATCGCGTAGCGGTGTCGGTTCGTGGCCCGCGAGGGCTAGAGTCACTGTCAGGCAACGACATCGGCGTGCTTTTGGCGAACGATTTGCTCGAGAGGCATGTCGGTTCGGGCCAGCCTGTGGTCATTTCCACCTTGGTGAGCAGTCCTATGCTCGGCCCCGTTGCGGGGAGCTACGGCGCCCGATGGGAGCAGACCCTCACCGGGCACAAGTGGATTCAAAACCGCGCGCTCGAGCTCGAAGCCGAAGGCTACGTGTACCTCTTCGGCTACGAAGAGGCGCTTGGGTATGCGCCCTCCACCGTCGTTCGCGACAAAGACGGCATTAGCTCTGCGCTGCTTCTCGTCGACATCGCATCGCGCCTCAAAGCGCGCGACGCGACCTTGCTGGATGCGCGCGATCAGCTCTCGCGAAAACATGGTTTCTTCGCAGACCGCCAGGTGTCGGTGCGGTTCGAGGGCGCGGACGCCCAGGCACGGATCAACGCCATCGTCGATCGCTGTAGGGATAGCCCGCCGGCGGCGATTGGCGGACAAGCCGTAATTCGAATGCTGGATTTGAAGCGACAGCTGCAATGGACACCGCTCGCCGTGAGCCCGGCGGTGGGGCGAGCCGCTAGCAACCTGCTGGTCTTCGAGATGCAGGGCGGGCATCGCGCGATGATGCGGCCCAGTGGAACCGAGCCGAAGCTCAAGTATTACTTCTACGCCGCCGCGCCGGCGCGATTGCGCCATGATCTCGAGGAAGCGAAAAAGCAGGCGGGCGCAGTGCTCCAGCGGATGGTCGAAGACCTGGTCAGTCCGTCCAACGATTGCTGAGCAGCGCGCGGGCCATCGAATCCCAAGCCTGCGATGCACGATACAGCTCTTCGGCCTCTCGGGCCGCAGTGCGGTGGCAGGGAAGCGGCGGGCGGCCGTACGAGTTGGGTGGCGGTAGCTCCGCGCTCAGCTGATGGGCCTGGCGCGCACAACGCTCTGAGCGCTGCCGGCACAGTGCGACGATGTCGTCGGCGGGCGTGACGAGATGAGGCGATACCTCGATGCCCACGACCTCGGAGAAGTCACGAGAGCTGACGCCTGAAAGCCACATCGCGCTCTGGACGTCCCGCCCCCGCGCGGCGGGCGTCTGGTTCGACCACGCATCGGGCCGGAGCGTTCGAATGTCGGAGTGATAGGCCTGCCGGCCTTCGAAGGGTGCGGGGATGTCGGACGCCGGGCGAAACCAGGCAGCGAGTCGAGCGTGAAGCATGCGGTGCCCTGGTTTTCGCGGACGGCCGCTGCCACGGTCAAAAAAGCTACGGCACCGAAGCACCGACGATGATGACGATCGCAACGAGGAGAACGATGCCCGCGGCGCCCCAGAGAAGCGACGTAGGGGGGCGTCGTCGACGGCTTCGCGTCGAGCCACGGTCGGGCTGGGGGAACGGAAGGTCTTCCGCAAAGGAGTCCGGCTTGGACGCCGTTTCGTCGAGTCGGGCGCCGGTGATGCCCGGCACCGTCAGTGCATCGAAACGTGGGTCCCGGCGCGGGACCGTCGGGCTGGTCCGCGAGATCGATCGTCGGCGACCGGGACGCCCTTGCAGGGCGCCAACCTTGAGCTTGGGTCCGCCACGACCGAGCTCGATTTCGTCGTCGGTGTGCAGAGCTGCGTGCTTGACACGCTGACCGTTGAGCCAGGTGCCGTTGCGACTGCCGGCATCGACGATGATGTAGCGACCGTTCTCGCTACGGATCTCGGCATGCCGCCCCGAAGCATCCAGATCGACCTCAGGATCGAAGTTCACGTCGCTGTCCGGCATTCGTCCGATGCGAATCAGATCTTGGTCGAACTCGAGCTCACGTCCCGAATCGGCGCCCTTGGTTTGGCGAAGTCGGATCACGATCGGGCCTCACTCGGCGGGCGGAATGAGCTCGACTGCCGTCGGCTGCCCTGGCTCGACCAAGATGTCTTTGCCCACCTGCGTGCCATCGGCTTCCCGCGCTTCGAAATGATACGCGCCAGGTGGCAATCGCAGCAACACGGTCTCGTCGACTCGAAGCGGCCCATAGCTCCTGCCGTTGACGTAGAGCTGTCCGTCATCGATGGCCGCGCGGACCTGGACCTCGACGGGGATATCAGCGTTTGCGAACGAAGGAGCCGGGGGCACCGAAACCTCTGTCGTTGGCTTGGCACTGCGTCCTGCGCTGGCAATGGCGACCACCGCCGCCAAGCCAAGGAGCCCGAGAACCGACGCGGCTGTCGTCCAGGAGAAGGAGCCCTGCCCAGGTGGGTCGGAGACGCGCTCGCGAAGCGGTGATCGTGGCCTGCCCATCCCGCCCGGCACCATGCTCTTGACGACACCGGGTAGGGTCGGACCGGAGGCGGCGCGGTCGTTCTCGCCGCGTGGAAGCGGGTACTGCTGATAGAACGGCACTTCCCCTGCTTCGGCCGGGGCCAGCCCCTCACCATCGAAATCCGCCACGATGCAGGTGACGTTGTCGTGGCCCCCGGCGGCGTTTGCAAGGTCGATCAAGGTGTCCACGAGCTGAGGCAATGGGCGAATTCGGGCCATCTCCGATTCGATGGCGGCGTCCTGGATGAGGCCGCTCAGGCCATCGGAGCAAAGAAGGATCCGGTCGCCTCGCCTGAGCTCGACGAATGTGAGGTCAACGACCACCTGCTCGGTCGTGCCAAGCGCTTGCAGGATGATATTGGAGTGCTCGAACACCTCGGCTTCGTCTTCGGTGAGCTGGCCTGCTTCGATCAACTGATTGACGAGTGACTGATCCTTGGTGATGAGGGTCAAACGCCCGTCTCTCAGGATGTAGCAGCGGCTGTCCCCGACCTGCCCGACGAAGAACACTTTGTCGACGAGCCCAGCAACCGTCGACGTGGTTCCCATGCCGCGTCGCGTTCGGTCCTTCTTCGCGGAGCAGAAAATCCGCGCGCCGGCTTCCTCGATGGAGTCGACCAAACGGCGTGCAAAGCTGTCCCGGTCGGCCGCCGGGGCGTCGCCACGCATGGTCTCGAAGAGCGTGTCGACAGCCATCTGGCTCGCTATCTCACCGGCCGCGGCGCCACCCATGCCGTCGCACACGGCAAGGGCGAGCCCCCGATCCGAGACCGAACCCTTGAATACTTGCTCGCCCGGGAGCGGGCCCGAAGCAACGCTCAGGTCGCCGACCATGAAGTTGTCCTCGTTGTGGTCCCGGATGAGCCCGACGTGGGTTTTCCCATAGATCGTGAAACCGATCCCCTGCTGGCCGGGTCTCGGGCTCGGGTCGGATGCGCCGTCCCAGCTCTCTTTGCCAGGCGAGGGAAGCAAGGTCTCGTCTGTCTCGCCTCGCTTTGAACGATGATCGCCATCGCGGTGTGCGTCGCCGCTCATTCAGCCCCCGCCAACATCCATGGACCCCTCCCAGACACTATAACGATACAGGGTACATCTGCACGGCTGAATTCTCCAACGGATCGGGGCTCAAACGACGATATCCGAGTCGTTTCATAGGAGGAAATTGAATCCGACGCGCAAAACGAGCATGGCGTCCAAAGGGGCATCGACCCCCCGCAAGGCCCCGTCTCCAGGCGTGGTGAAAGACTGGGTCCGCATGAGGTTCCCTGTGACGAGGAAGGAGAAGACCGTGTCCTCGGTCAGCTCGACCTCAGCACCCAACCCGATCTCCGCGGTTCCGCCGACGGTTGCCACGCGAAAGCCGGGGCCCCACATGAGGAAGCCCCCTCGGAGGCGAATGAGCGGATGGGTCGCGCGGCCCGGCAGAAACGAGTACTGGAGCAACCCCGTGAACATCTGAGGCACGGAGGTTTCGTAGACCCCGTTCGCTGTGAGCAGCCAAAACTCATAGCCAAAGCCCAGCCCGATCCCGTTCATCCATCGATAGGAGAAATTGAGTCCGACAGCCCAACCCAGGTCGGCGATACAGCCATAGCCCTCGGGGCAAATCCGTTTCGTGGAAAGGGGGATGACCATGCCCGTCTCCGCGCCGACGGCAATTGCCCCCTCCCGCGCGGAAGGGCCGCCCGGCAGCTCCGACGAATCGGCCCCAGCCGACCCAGGTGCGGCTAGACAGAGAGCCCAAAGGCAGATCGAAGCGCGGCGAGTTGGCACGGCTGTAGCATAGGGTGTCGAATCCCTTGCAGACAAGATTGACAGCCCCCTACCCTCTCTTATAGTAGCGCCGATTCGACCCCGCTTAGAGGTTTTCGGATGGAGATCTTCCTAAACAAGCGCGCGATGCGGCAAGTCCGACTCTCGGTCACCGATGCGATCGAGGACGGAGAAACCGACGCATTGCGCGAGGACCTCGTCAGCACCTTTTCGGACGATGATATCGAGGAAATCGAGCGCCGAATCGACAGCGGCGATTTCTACGACTTCATCACCGAGATTCTGGACGAGTGGTCGGGAGAAGATCTGGACGAGCTGTTGGAGCTGCTCGAAACCCAGCTTGCCGACGCGGACGTGGACCTGAAGTACACGGCCCCCGAAGACGACGATTCTGACGACGAGGCCGACGCAGAAGAAACCGAAGAAGAGCTCATCGTCGACGACTCGGACGACGACGACGACGACCTGTAGACGGCGCGCGAGCGAAGGCGGAACGCAATACAGGGTTGGGACGCTGCCATGGCGCCGCCCGATTGACAGCTCGTCCCCGTCACGCTACCAGCATCGCCGCTCGTCTCGAGAGCAGTCCCTAGGCCACCGTAGCTCAGTTGGTAGAGCAACGGTTTCGTAAACCGTAGGTCATCAGTTCGACTCTGATCGGTGGCTCTGTAGTTTCGGGCACTTGGATGTATGGCGAATTTGGCGGTGACCAATCGTTGACCAATCCGGGAGCTACTTTCGAGTCGTCTGACCACTGCTCGACCGCCTCATTGGCCACGCGCCGAATGGAGTCCGGAGCAAGGCGCGCGTACCGCTCGGTCGTCGTTCGACTCGCATGTCCGAGCACCACTTGCACTTCCTCGAGGCGCCACGCACGTCCCCACGTCCCCATGATCAGGTGGCTTGCGCACGTATGCCGGAGGTCGTGGAAACGCACCTCAGGCCGGATGGCCGCCGCGGAACGCCATTTCTTGGCCCACTGCGCGTCATATCCCTTGGCGTGCATCGCTCCGTCTCGGGCATGAAAGACGAGGCCCACCGCCCTGGTGACGTCGTCCCTGCGCCTCCAGCGCGCGAGCTCCTCGAAGACAGGCGGCAGCATCGGGATCCGACGAACCTTCCCGCCCTTGGTAGGCCCATCGAAGGAGTAGCGAACGAGAATCTCCCGCTCGTCGAAGTCGACATCCTCCCAGCGGAGGCCCCAGATTTCTCCGGCTCTCATCCCTGCATAGATGGCGACCGTAAACGCCGTGCGCTGCTTGGCGGGGAGATCGGGAAGATCGAACACCGCGCGAATCTCGTCGATGGTGAGATGGGTCCAATCCTCATCGGTTCTTGCTTGGCGTGGGACGCGCACACCTTTGCAAGGGTTTCCGCTGGCCCTACCGGCCGCGACTGCGTCGGAGAAAGCCGAAGAGAGGGCATTGAGCGCGTTCCTCACGGTCTGCTCAGCGAGTGGCTTGCCTTTGCGCGGCCCGTGGGTCGCGCGTTGCGTGATAAGCTCTCGTAACCACTCCTGGACGTGCCGTTGCTTTACGGAACGGAGTGTGATCGACGCCAAACCCGAGGGGAAGATGTGTCGATCCCACAATGCCCGGGTGTCCTTGACGCTTCGGTGTGTCCCCCTTCCCTCACGGTCGTCCAACCACTGCCTTCCCCAAGCCGCAACGGTGAGGCTCTTCGAATGATCATGTAGAAGCTCGTAGTAGGCCTGCGACTGAGCGCGCGCTTCGTCGATCGTGTCAAAGCAACCGAGAGACTCCCGCTTTCCGTCGATCGTCGCGCGCAGTCGGTAGCGGGTTCCCTTCTCCGTCGTAATCGGCGTGATCATACCGAGGGCGCAGTCTGTCTTTCTTCGAACGCTCATCGGTGGAGCTTACCCAGCGAACGTAGCTTCTCATAGGCCCGGTTGCGCTCCCGGTCGGTGGCTCGAGCAGGGGCGAGAGTCGGTTCGCTCTCCGCTTCCCCTTTCAGCTCGTGCAGCAGATTCTCGAGCGGCTCGGGAGCAAGCCATCGACGCGCGGCCTTGGCGATCTCGGGAAGCGTGAATCGGCGTTCGGAGACCATCACCTGAGACAAAGCCGCCTCGTTTGAGCCTCTTGTTTCATCGATGATCCGCGCCAAGGTGATTGCCTCACTCTTGTTATCGGTTTTGCCCCCCGAAAAGTTGCGCGAGCCACCCGGCAGCTCGCTGACGGAATCACGAATGATTTCTCGCAGGTCGGTTCTGGTCGTGACGATCAGATCAACAGAGTCGCTCATCGATTGGGCTCCAGGTCGCCGTCAGGGTCCATCATCTGGGCGATTTGTTCTGGCGTGAGCCCTGGCGGCCGGTCGCGTGGCGGCGGGTAAATCTTCCTCAGCGGGCCAAAGGCACTGCCCACGGGCTTGGGACCCGTCAACGGTCCCCGTTTCGACCGGGTCTCGTTGGGTCGCTGCGTGGGCAACGTCTGACCTCTGCGATGGAGGTCTGGTTGCGTGCCTTCCTTCGCTCGGTGGCGTCCCAGTGCGTGGGCGTTGCAGTAGCGAAGAAACGACCGATACGAGCCTGGAAACGGAACGCTCTTTTCGCAGTAGATTCGCCACACGCCCTTCACGGAGTAGCCCGCTTTCAACCACGCCTCGATGTCTTCGAGCCGCAGAAGGAAGTACGGATACGGCATTTTCTCGGCAGCCTTGCGTAGCCGCCCGGTCAAATCGGATCTCTCACGCTCGTCCATCACTCTTATTATCGGTTTTGCCCCCCGAAAAGTTGCTCTGGCAGAGCAACTTTTTTTCGCATGCGAGGAATCAACCGCAATTCCAGCCGCCTGATACCGGCTTTCGCGTGCTCGGCGCGACTTGGCGCTACCTGTCGCTACTTGGCGCTCGCAGTGCACTCGTTGTCATTCGCGCGACACTGGTTGGCGTAAGCGCGACACCGGTTGGCGCATGCGCGACACTTCCTGTCACTTCTTGTCATTCTCGCCAGAAAGTGTCGCGGTTGTGACTGAAAGCGCCATGTTGTGATCACCCGGGACAACCAGCGTCAGTTTGTGACTCGCTACCGGAGGGCAAGGGATAGTTTTGTCTGCCAACAAAACTGCACGCGCCACCTTCTCTCGCTGATCGCGTCGCCGGTTGCGCGAGTTGCGCGCTCAACGCCTTCGGCTTATTCGCGCGCTCCGAACCGAGTTCTCTCTAGACAACGCGATCGCGATGCCTATGCTCAAACATGTGGGGGAACTGAAGCATCGACTCACCGTACGGCTTGGAGACGCGCACGTCGCTCAACTCAACGCGCTCGCAGAAGCGAGCGGACTCAGCCGAAACGATGTGGTTCGTCGTATCCTGTTGAGCCACGACTTGCCGACTGCAGAGTCGCTCGAGGAAATCGAGAAGCTCCAAAGGCTTCAGGGCGAACAGAACCGGCTCGGCGGCCTGCTCAAGAAGACACTGACGGAGCGTCGCGAAAGAGCGGACATCCGACGAACGCTCGCTGAGATTGAGAGAACGAGCGCGCACATTCGCGCCGTGATCGATCGCCTGGCCCGGCCGCGATGATCATCAAGCCGAAGAAGTGGAAAAAAGGGGGCGGGACGTCTCCGAAGCGCCCGCGTTTTCGCGCGTTAGTCACCTATATGCTCCGGGGCAAAGGCACCGAGCGGTGTACATGGTACTTGGCAGGAAACCTCGAGGGAATCGATCGACCCGAGGACGCAGACGTCGCGATTAATGTGGTGGAGGCGTTTCAGCGCGCGAACACGCGCGTCAAAGGCGCCCGAACGTACCACTTGATCATCTCGCTTCACCCCGATGACCGTTCGCTCAGCGAACGGGAGCTCAACGAGGTGGTTCGGCGCGCCGTCGAAGCGGCTGGACTCGGCGAACATCAGTACATTGCGGTACGGCACAGCGATCAGGAGCACGAACACGTTCACGTCGCGGTCAATCAGATTCACCCGAAGACACGGAAGATCTACCACCCTTGGCGAGACGTCGAGGCCTTCAAAGCGTTGGCGGGCGAGCTTGAGGCAGAGCTGGGGCTTTACAAGGTCGATCGAAGCGTGAGGCGAATCGATAGCAATCGGTCCCGCGACTTCGAGGCGCAGCACGGGGTTCAGAGTTTTTCTCGCTGGGCGAGGAGTCACATCGGCGAGGGAATAGACTTAGACGGCGTCTCCAACTGGAAGGAGTTGCACGCACGACTGGCGGTGCATGGCGTGCGAGTGGTTAAGCGCGGCAATGGGTTAGCCTTGGTCGACGCAACGCGTGGGGACCTCGCCTGCAAGGCCTCGTCTCTTGGGCGCCGATGGTCCAAACAAAGGCTCTGTGAGCGCTTCGGGGATTTCGTTTCAGGTCCTACGGCGGAGCACGTTGCGACGATGAGCCGCGAGGCGTATCGACACGAACCCCTGGGACCACACCGTGACGACGGACTTTGGCGCGAGTACCAGGATGCGCTCGGCGCGGCACGGACTCGGCGAGACGAGCGGCGTGAGGCGTTATCTTCCAAGATAGGCGCGGCCCGAGCTGCGCATCGGCGACATTTCAAGCTGAGGCATCACGCGATTGCGGCGATGCCGATTCCTGGGCGCGAGAAACACAAATTGTACAAGATGCTGTCGTTCGAGAAAAAGGCTGCCGAACGCAGACTTAGGGCGACGATCAAGGGATGGCGGACCCTCGGCGTCGACACACGCCCGGGGTCTTGGAAGGAGTTCTTGGCCGGGCGCGCCGCCCACGGCGATCAAAGGGCAGTGCGTCGCCTGACCCGCAAGTCACGAGGCGTGGCGATCAAGACCCGTGAACACCGACTTCATGCGCCGCCCTCTCGCGAGTTACGCACGAGTCGTGGCAGCATCGTACACAATCTGCCAGGAGGGGTAAGGCTCCGAGAGTCGGCAGGATCGATCGAGCTCCTCGGCGAGGCCCGAGACGAGGCGCTCGAGCAGCTCGCGAAGGTCTCCAAGCAGAGGTTCGGGTCGAAGCGCGTCACGCTACTCGGATCGAGGCGGGCACAAGAGCGACTGGCTGAACTGGCTGCCGAACAAGGGTTGGAAATCGCTGAAGAGCGTCAGCGCTGACGGTTCCGGCTACTGGCCTCGATTCGGCGATAGTGCTTCCCTACCGAGCCGGAATGCCGATCCGATATCGTTGTTCCGAGCTCTGCGGGCGACACGTGGCTTTGTCCGTTCAGGCCGTTCAGATATGGGATACAAAGGCAGTCTTGGAAAGAGACCGAAGAAGTAGGTAGGTCGCAATGCCCTATGCACATATCGCGATCGACGATCTCCGCACTAAGTGCAGGCACAGGCTTGAGGTTCTGGAGCTGTGGCTTCGTCGCCTTGTTCACGACAAGCTCTCCAACGCCTACGGCGCCAACTATCTTGATCACGAAATCGGCGGGCAATACATCTTTCGAGGCGACACTCGAAGGCGTGCGAAGCAGCGAATGAGCGATAGCCCCGGCCGCTACTCAAGGCCGGTTGATGCACTTATCCTCGACGATTTGGTTCGAACGTTGTGCAAACCCCAGCTGTTCAACCCCCACTTCCGCGACGCGTTAGCCAGGGCTTTTCCCGAAGGCAACGCAGAGGCGAAAACGTTCCTTGATAGACTCGTTGCCATTCGCAATCCGTTGTCCCATGCGAATCCGATCTCATACCACCAAGCTAGTCGAGTGTTCTGCTATACTGAAGACGTCGTCGACTCGATCAGGCACTACTACATGGCAATAGGTCGCGAAAAGGAATTCAACGCGCCGATGTTTGCCGCGTTTCGCGATTCCACTGGCAATAGCGCGACCATTTCGGACAGTAAGGCGAGGCTTCGCTTTGACACGATGCTGCGTCCTGGCATTGAAATTCGGTTCGAGGCGGATATCGATGATTCTTTCTCTGCGGACGAGTGCACTATTGCTTGGCGCGTCGCGAACATCTCCCAAGGCGAGTCCGGGCAAGGGCGCTCTTTCGTCTTGGACATCCTTCCCAAGCACGTTGGGGAGGAGTTCGCGGTCACGGCCACGCTTGTCTCGAACAAGAATTGGCATCGCCATCAGAACTTCGACGCTCGCCTGATAGCCACATACACGGTGCTGCCGCCGCTCTAGCTAGATGGGCTCCATCGCGGTGCGCGGTCGAGAGGGACGGGAAACGTCGCGCGGACATGAACAGGCGCGAGGTCCAGCGTGCACGCGGGTGACACATGTTTGCCACCACTTATCAAGGGACTCCGACCGAAGTCAGAATCCCTTGATCTCGCGGTGACCCCAACGATGCGAAGTTGGAACCAATTTTCCGCTTTCATTGAAGAGTGGGACAGGCTTCGGATGTCAGCACGATGAGCTTCCACCACCGCAGTCGGTGCGCAGCTGCGCGTTGGGCCAAGGCGGCTGCCGCGCTCGACTCACGCATGTCGAGCCGTAAGCAACGCACGCGAGGGTCTGAGCTCCGTCCGCTAGGTCACCTTCGCAATCATCGCGGCTCACACCTCGAGACGGACAACGTTTTGAGGAACGACAGTGTCGTTATGGTCGAATTTGCTGACTGAAAAGACCAAATCGACCATTTTTTGGGCCTTCCAGCCCGGGTTTTCGTAATCTCGCGCCCAATGAAGGTAGCGACCAAAAGCAGCGGCGCGCCTCGGCATCCGCCTGCGCCTCGACTTGTACATCAGGCATCCGAAAAGCTCCGGTCCATGTCGCTCGACTCGCGGGACGCCTACGTTCTGTCGCGGATCGATGGAGTCATGCTGGCCCACGAGATCGTCGATGTCTGCGGTCTCGACCCCTGGACGGTCACGGAGATCCTCAACCGCCTGACCGCGATGGGCTTGATCCATTGGGACCACGAGGTGCCAGTGGACTCGACGGCTGCTTCCGAAGAGCCCGGGCGCCGCCTGTCTGGAACACGCATGAGCACGAAACGGAACCTCGTCTCGATGCGTGCCCCCGCCCCCCGGCTCCTCGAGCGCTTCGAACGACTCACGCACTATCAACTCCTCGGTCTCTATGCGGACTGCAGCCCAGCGGACATCGAGCGCGGTCACGATCGGGCACAAGCGCTCGAGGAGGGCACGTTGGCCGCGCGGATGGCGGCGCGACTCGGGACGCGGCGCGTTCGCGAACGCGTATCCGCGGCCTATGCGGTGCTTCGCACCCCGGAGCGCAAACAGAGCTACGATGAGTACCTGCTCTATCGACAAGAGACGCATGCGATCGAGGACGCGCTTTCCGAGGGCGTCCGTCGAGCCTCGCTCGTTCCGCCACCTGCCCAGGCCTCCGCGCCCGCATCACGCACATCGAAGCGCGCTCTCATGGGAGAGGACCTCAGCGCCCCAAAGGCTCTCCCAGAGGAAAAGATTGCCGAATATTACCTCGTCACGGCACTTCGCGAGTGCGCGCCCCGCGGAGCCAGCCGGGTGCGTGCCGAAGGACTGGTGCGCAGCGCCATCGTCGAACGCGAGGCGGAGAACTTGGTCGGCGCGACCAATGCGCTCCGCCTGGCGAGCTCAATCGTCTCGGATTGCAGTGTCCTCGAGAGCGCCTTGGCAACGGTGAGCCAAGAAATGCACAGGAGCCTTGCGCCAGCGTTCCGGGCGCAGGCCGCCTATGAGGAAAACCTCGGCATGTGGGAAGCTGCGGCGAAGACCTGGGAAAAGGTCTTGCTCGGACAACCTGATGACGCGCGCGCCGCCCATGGGGTCGCCGAAGCACTGCTCGCATCCGGAGGCGATCTCAAACACGCTCGTCGCCGCGCCGAGCAGGCTGTCGCAAGCGCCCCCGATGATGCCCAGCTCCGTCGCACGCTCGCGCGGGTGTATAGCGCAGCGGGCATGACTGAAAGTGCGAGGCGTACACTCGACATCGCGGAAAACCTGGAATCGCGTGAAACGATCGGACCGAGTCGTCCTGGTCTTCTCAAGCGAGTTGGAGCGCTTTGGAAACGCGGCTAGGTGAACGTTGAAGGTCTGTTCAGCTACCCAAGCATTTCCTGCGCTTCATCAAGCGGACCCGCCAAGCCCGAGGGAGGAATTCCTTGTGGACGCTGGTCCCCAAAGGGTGTTCTCTCTATGACCCCCAAATTGTGGCAGACCGATGTGGAAGCAATTGATCCTCAACAAGGCGAGCCGTAGACGCGAAAGCACCAACATAGATCTTTGTGCCTAGCTCATCGAAAAACGAAAGCCGCAGGAGCCCCGGTGGTCGCACCGCAAAGGCGATCTGCTGCATTGGATAGGACGCGACGCCGATGCCGTGCGTGCGTACGAACGCGCTGTCGAGCTCTACTCCGCCAAGGGCTTTGACGCTCGCGCTGTCGCGACAGCCAAAGTGATGCTGGCGATCGACCCCAACAGGGGCGAGGTGCTCGAGCGGGTGAATCGCATGGCCGAACGCCGATTGCACCGACAACACCGCGTCGAGACCCAGCTCGGCGTTCGTCAGTCAGATTGAGAGGATCGCGGGTCTATCCCCGCTGCAGTTTGGGACGGCCAGGCCCCACGCGGTATACTGCAAGAATGGACAAGGGGATCGGCCAGCCGACCACGGAGTACGTCGAGATCGACCATCCGTGGTTCTCCAATGACCTCATGCCGATCTACCGATGGATCTTTCCTTCGGAAGCCACCGACGAAGAGCTCGCGGAATCTCTTCGGGCACGCGAAGACTGGGCGATTCGGGTGCGCCATCCCATGGCCTGGGTCATCGACCTCTCAAACGTCACCAAGGCGCCGCCCACTCAGCGCAAAACGTTGGCCGAGCACCTCGAACGTTTCGGAGAGCTCAGCACGCGGTGGTATGTGGGAGCCGCGGTGATCGTACCCAGCCCGTGGCTGCGCGGGGTTGCGACCGCCGTGACTTGGCTCTGGCCACCGAAGTTTCCCTACGAGCTTTGCTCCGAGCCTATCGAGGCAGAACGTTGGGCGCGGAAGCAGCTTGCCCGGAAGGTTGCTGAGCTAGATTGACCCATCCCACATCGCCGGTCGTGGAAGGGCC
>CAVQHC010000010.1:0-76429 GCA_963712235.1 uncultured delta proteobacterium | reverse complement strand
TGAAATCGGTCGACGGCAAGGCCGAGCCCGTGCCGGTCGAGGTCGTTGCCCGTGGGCGGGATGAGGTTCTGGTCCGGGCCGAAGGGCTCGCCGCTGGGGATTCGGTACTGACTCGCGGCAACGAACGCGTGTTCCCCGGGCAGCCTCTGATCGTGTTGGAAGACTGAGCCGTAAATGACCAACGAGTCACCGCCACGCGACGAGCAGCCCACCGGGCTCATCTGGGTCGCCATTCAGCGTCCGATTACAGTCGTGGTGGGCATCGTGCTCGTCATCCTTTTCGGCACGCTCTCCGTGATGGACCTTCCGATTCAGCTCACCCCAGACATCGCGACCCCTACGATCAGCGTGAGCACCGTCTGGCCGGGCGCCGCGCCCTTGGAAATCGAAACCGAAATCCTCGAGCCGCAAGAGGAGGTACTCAAGAACGTGCAGGGGCTCACCCGCATGGAGTCGAGCGCAAGCATGAACAGCGGGAGCATCACGCTCGAGTTCGAGGTGGACACGGACATCGAGGAGGCGCTCGTCCGCGTGACCAACAACCTCAGCCAGGTTTCGAGCTATCCCGATTCGGTGCGGGAGCCCACCGTCGAGACGGCGAACAGCGCAGGACCACCGCTTGCCGTGGTTGCGATACGCGATCCGAAGAAGGGAAGCGTCGCAGCGTATCGCACCTGGGTCGAGGACGAGGTCCTCCCCGAAATCGATCGGATTCCGGGCGTGGCAGGGATTTTCTTCATCGGAGGTCAGGACACCGAGGTCCACGTGCTGTTCGATGCTCAGGCGCTCGGGGCGCGCGGTCTTTCGGTGCAGGACGTCGCGGACCGCGTGAGAAGTGAGCTCCGCGATCTGTCGGGCGGCGACGTTACTTTGGGGAAGCGGCGCTATCTGG
The DNA here is from genome assembly GCA_963712235.1 of uncultured delta proteobacterium. Lineage (GTDB taxonomy): Bacteria > Myxococcota_A > Polyangia > Polyangiales > Houyiibacteriaceae > SG8-38. The sequence goes on along the minus strand of CAVQHC010000010.1, from coordinate 75,537 downwards.
TCCGGACGGCCATCGCCCCCGAAACGCCAGCGGCGCTCGAAGAAGTCGTCCTCGGCGCCAGCAGCGATGGCACCCCAATCCTCCTCGGGGACGTGGCGACGGTGAAGCTGGCGCTGCGAAAGCCCGTTGGCGTGGCATTCGTGCAGGACCGGCCAGCGATGGTGATGCTGCTCTCCCGCGAGGCGGGGACGAATGTGCTCGAGGTGACGCGCGAGGTGCACGAAGTCATCGCTCGACTTCAGCGCGAGAAGTTCGATCGTGAAGGGCTTCAGATCGAAATCCTCGCGGATCAGGTCGAGTACATCGAAGGCGCGCTCGACCTGGTCGAACAGAATCTGCTCCTCGGCGCGATCCTGGCGGTCATCGTCCTATTCCTGTTCCTTCGGACATTCGGCGCGTCGGCCGTGGTCAGTATCGCCATCCCGGTTTGCGCATTCGCAACGGCCCTGGGGATGCAAGCGCTGGGTCGCACGATCAACGTCGTCTCGCTTGCCGGCATCACGTTTGCCATCGGCATGGTCGTCGACAATTCGATCGTCGCCCTCGAAAGCATCGACACCTGGCGGACCCGCGCCCCCAATACGAAACTGGCCGCCTATCGCGGCATCCGCGACGTCTGGGGCGCGCTCATCGCCTCGACCGCGACCACCGTTGCCGTGTTCATTCCCATCGTCCTTTGGCAAGGCGAGGTCGGGGAGCTCTTGCGTGATGTCGCCGTCGCGATTGCGCTCGCGGTGTCAGTCTCGCTGGTCGTGTCGGTCTTGGTGATTCCGAGTCTCGCCGCTCGCCTTCTCTCGCAGGGCAAGACCCTCGACATCGGCGGCTTGACCGACTTCGGACGGCGGTTCCGCTCCCGGGTCACCGAGCAAGTGCGTTGGCTTTGCAGCTCGACCCGGCGCTCGCTGTCGACGGTCACGATCGCCGTCGTGGCTTCGCTTCTGGTGGCCTGGGCGCTGCTGCCGCCGATGGAGTACCTGCCCACCGGCAATCGCAATCTGGTGTTTGGCATCTTGATTCCGCCTCCCGGCTACTCGATCGAAGAGCTCGACGCGACAGGGAACCGCCTTCAAGGGGAAATGGCGCGCTATACCGGCGTTGAGGCGGACGGCGAAGCCAACATCCGTCGAAGCTTCTTCGTCGGAAGCCCAGACCGCGTCTTCGCAGGCGCTGTGGCCGAGAACAAAGAAGATGTGGGCCGCATGCTCGACCTCCTGCGGCGCGTGCAGTCGAAGATTCCGGGGATGATCTCGTTTGCGACGCAGGCTTCCTTATTCGGCCGGTCGATCGGCGGAGGCCGCGTCGTTGAGATCGACATCCAAGGGCCGGATTTGCAGACCCTCACGGAGGTGGGTGGGCGCCTTTTCGGAGACCTTCGCACGGCCCTTCCGGGCGCGCAGATTCGGCCTGTCCCGAGCCTGGACCCTGGCGCGCCGGAGCTCCACGTCATCCCCAGGCGCAGAGAAGCGGCGCAGCTTCAAATGGGCGGCGCTGAGCTCGGCCTAGTCGTCGACGCCTTGATCGACGGCGCGATTATCGGCGAGTACACGCCCGAGGGCTCACCGAAGCTCGATGTCGTCATGCGGGCGGTGACCGATGGCGATCGGCTTCTTCAGGACGCACCCGCCCTTTTGTCCGCGCCGGTGGCGACCCCCAGCGGGCGCACGGTCCCGCTCGGCAGCCTCGCCAGAATTGAAGAACGCCTGGGTCCGTCGGTGATTCGTCACCTCGAACGGCGCCGGGCGATCACCCTCAACGTCTCCCCACCGGAAGACCTGGCGCTCGAAGACGCGATCGATACGATTCGCAACGACGTCATCGGCAACCTTGAACGAGAGGGCGCCGTCCCGGCGGATGTTCAGTTCGGCCTGAGCGGTGCCGCAGGCAAGCTCGAGCTGGCTCAAAAGCAGTTTGGGAACATTCTCTTGCTCGCGCTCGTCATCTGCTTTCTGCTGATCGCGGCTCTGTTCGAAGACTTCATCTCGCCGCTCGCGGTGCTCATGAGTGTGCCGCTCGCCGCGGCAGGTGGCGCCGGTGGCCTCTGGCTCGTCAACGCCCTACTTGGGAAGCAGCCGCTCGACTTGATGACCGCGCTCGGCTTTTTGATCCTCATCGGCGTGGTCGTGAACAATGCCATTCTCGTCGTCGATGGCTCGATTTCGCGGCTACGCGCAGGCTCGAGCCTCCGGGAAGCTGTCCCCCTCGCAGTCGAAGCCCGCGTGCGCCCCATCTTCATGACCACCGCCACGTCGCTGGCCGGGCTGCTGCCGATGGTGATCTTTTCCGGCTCGGGCTCCGAGCTCTACCGCGGCGTGGGCGCCATCGTGCTCGGTGGTCTGTTGCTTTCGACCGTGTTCACACTGTTTGTGGTGCCCACCGCGTTCACCCTCCTGTGGAAGCTTCGCGGGCACGCCGATACGGATTGAGAAAGTTTTTCTTTAGCTGTTGAAGCTCGTCGCGCTTGAGCTCCCGGTATTCTCCCGGCCGCAGGCCTTCGATGCTGATGCCCGCAAACGACTGCCGCGCCAGGCGCATCACCCGGCGGTGAATCGCGTCCCCCATCCGGTGAATCTGCCGGTTTTTTCCTTCGGTCAGCGTGAGCTGCACCCAGGTGTGGTTCTGCTCCTGTCGCAGCACGAACGCTTCGGCGGGCTTGGTACGGTAGCCATCGTCGAGCCTTACGCCGTTTCTCAGGGCATCGAGCTCCTCCACGTCGAGGTGGCCTTGAAACTTGACCGCGTAGATCTTCGGCACACCTGAAACGGGCCGCAGGAGCGCGTCGATCAGGTCGCCATCGTTGGTCGCCAGAAGTGCGCCGCTCGTGTGATAGTCGAGGCGGCCGACGGGTACGACCCGCTCGGGGATCTTACGCAACAGGTCCGCAATGGTCGCCCTGCCCTCCGGATCGTCGAGTGTCGTGACCATCTCACGGGGCTTGTGCATGAGATAGTACACCGGCTTCTCCGCAACGAGACGCCTCCCATCGACTTCGACGCGATCCTTGTGCGCGTCGACCTTGGTGCCAAGCTCGGTCACGACGCGCCCGTTTACGCGGACGCGCCCCGCAAGGATCAACTCCTCGGACGCTCGCCGAGACGCAACTCCAGCGCGCGCGAGGACCTTTTGAAGGCGTTCCACCGGCGGACCCTAGCACGCGGAATTGGGTTTTCGCGGTGTGGGTCGCAAGTATGCGGAACGACGTCGTTCGCGGAGGGGGAGCGTGTCCCCTACTGGCTGACTTCGGTTGTGCGTTGCTTGGCGAGGGCGGAGTTTCTCAGGCGTTCTTCGTCGCGGTCCCAGCGGTCGACTTTGCCGTCGCCGTTGACGTCAGTGCCGATGCGGACGGTGCGGCCGTCGATGTAGTACTCCCAGCGATCGGGGCGCCATTCGGCGACGGTGCTCTGGTTCTTCATGTCGCGCTCCGCTCTGACGGGTTGGCCGCTCTCGTAGAAGATCTTCGTGTCGATCATCCCGTTGCCGCTGGTGTCGATTTCCTGGAGGCTCACCCTGCCATTGCTGTACTGGGTCACTTCGTCGATTCGGCCGTCGAAATCACGATCCGCCTCTTCGAGCATCGGCCGTCCCTCTTCGGTGTAGAGGCGCACGATGTCCTTGCGCCGATCGCCGTTTAAATCCGCCTCGCGGCACACCAAAACCAGGCGTGCAAGGCTGCCCTCGCCCATGGTTTTGAAGAGCTTTCGTACGTCAGGCGTCGTGTCGCCGGACGTGTCGTACTCGCTCACCTCGTAACCGGGACCGTCGGGCATGCAGCGCCCGCCGTCAGCGAACTCCCCACCGCTCGTCGACTCAGGCTGAGCGGAACCGGGACTGGTAACCGGCTGAGGGTCCTTCGAACCACAACCCAGAACGAACAGACCCAAGAGGGCCATTAGTAGTTGTTTCATCATTTGCCGCTTTCGCATCGAAGCGCGTCCTCGGCCGGGCCCATGCTCTGTAACGGCATGTCCTGGCTGCGATCGGGTTCGCCGTCTCCGTTCTCATCATATTGGGTCAGCATTAGCTTCCCGCCACGAAACGAATCCCACTTCTCGACGCGACCGTTGTTGTCGTCGTCGTACTTCGCTTCGGTCATGAGGCCCTGTTCGTAGACTTCCCAGACGTCGGCCCTGCCGTCGCGCTGCCGGTCGCGCTCGGCCCGAACGACCCAGCCCTCTTCGCACCAAAGCCAGGTATCAATCGTGTTGTCGAAATTCGTGTCGAGCTCCTTGCGAACGAGCTGGCCAGCCTGAAAAAACGACAGCTGGTCTAAGCGGCCGTCGAAGTCGAAGTCGTGACGCTCTTTGGCCACCTGCACGCCATCTGCCTCGTAAAACCGCTCCACATCGACTTTGCCGTCAAAGTTCATATCTGCCTTGGTGCAGAAGCGACGGCCGTTGCGCTGGACATGTTCAATATCGACCCGTCCGTCTTCATTGACGTCGGTTGCGATGACTTGATTCCCCTCGCACGGGGCGGCGTCGGCCATCGATCCGCGCGGCACGGTGCTCGAGGAACTTTTGCCGCAGCCCTGCGCCGGTAGACTCACCAAGATGGCGAGACCAACCCACGCATGCGCGAAATCGCTCATGTTTGTGGCCACTTCTGAGATACCCCGAAATCCGGCTTACCCGCTAAGAATAGGGGCGATCGAGGGAACTGCGCAAGTCAGTGACCCTCCGATTGACAATATATATGGTGCCATGTAGCTTCATGCCACCTCGGGGTTCCGAATGGCGCGCAAAAAGATTTCGACGACGGTTTACATCACGCCCGAGCAAAACGAGCGGCTAAAGCTTCTGCACGAGCGAACGAAAGTGCCGGTCGCCGTCTACATTCGCGAGGGCATCGATCTCGTCTTGGAAAGCCATCAGGACGAGCTTCCGGGCCAAATGTCGCTCGATGCCGCGCCACCCAAAAAGGGTTAAGCACGGCGCGTTGCTGCGGGCCTGGCACGAGGCTAGAGAGGTCGCACTTTGGCGCAAGATCTCCAGCTTATCCGGAACTTCTGCATCATCGCGCACATCGACCATGGCAAGAGCACCCTTGCCGATCGGTTCCTCGACGTGACGGGGGCGATTTCCGTCAGAGAGCAGAAGTCGCAGCTGCTCGACAGGATGGATCTCGAGCAGGAGCGGGGCATCACCATCAAGGCTCAGGGCGTCCGGCTTCCCTTCACTGCCGCCGACGGTAAAACGTATCAACTGAACCTCATCGATACCCCGGGACACGTGGATTTCAGCTACGAAGTCTCGCGTTCGCTCGCGGCCTGTGATGGCGCCCTCCTCGTCGTCGACGCCACGCAGGGCGTCGAAGCACAGACGCTGGCGAATGTGTATCTGGCCGTGGAGAACGATTTGGAGATCATTCCGGTCTTCAACAAGGTCGACCTGCCGAGCTCGGACGTGGACCGCGTGCGCCAGGAGGTCGAGCAAGTGATCGGGCTCGATTGCTCGCAGCTGCTCGCCTGCAGCGCCAAGACCGGCGAAGGGGTGCGGGAAATTCTCGAAGCCGTCGTCGAGCGAGTGCCACCGCCCGAGACGGACGACAGCGGCCTTCTGCGCGCGCTTATTTTCGACAGCTGGTACGACAGCTATCGAGGCGCGGTCTGCATGGTCCGCGTCAAAGATGGGACGGTTCGCAAGGGCGACAAAATCCGACTGATGGCTACCGGCGCAGAGCACGAGGCCACCGAGCTCGGGGTGTACACACCCTTCCAAAAAGAGGTCGATCATCTGGGACCCGGTGAGGTCGGCTACCTCGCGGCAAGCATCAAGTCGCTTCAAGACGCGAAGGTCGGCGACACCATCACCTTGGCGAAGAACCCCGCCAAGCAAGCGCTCGCGGGCTTCAAAGACGTAAAGCCGATGGTGTTCTGCGGAATCTTCCCTACAGACAGCGACCAGTACACCGAGCTGCGCGACGCGCTCGAGAAGCTCAATCTCAACGACGCGGCGTTCATGTACGAGCCGGAGACTTCCGACGCACTCGGCTTTGGATTCCGCTGTGGTTTCCTCGGGCTTCTGCACATGGAGATCATCCAGGAGCGGCTGGAGCGCGAATACAACCTGGGGCTGATCACCACTGCGCCGAGCGTCGTGTACCGCGTGCATACCGAGGAGGAAACACTCGACATCGACAACCCGTCTCAGGTTCCCGACGGTCGCATTCGAATCGAAGAGCCCTACTTCACCGTGTCGATCCACGTCCCGTCCGAGTTTGTCGGCTCGGTCATCAAGCTTTGCCAGGACCGCCGCGGCGAACAGCAGGGCATTCAATACGCATCCCCCGAACGCGTGATCATCACCTATCTGATGCCGCTCGCCGAAGTGCTCTTTGATTTCTTCGACAAGCTCAAGAGCGCGACCAAGGGCTACGCCTCGATGGACTACGAGCTAGCGGGATATCGGGAAAACCCGTTGGTTCGTCTCGACATGCTGCTCAACGGCCAGAAGGTTGATGCCCTGAGCGCCGTGGTTCACAAAGACAAGGCCTACTATTTGGGGCGAGCGCTTGCAGCAAAGCTCAAAAAGATCGTGCCCCGCCAGCAGTACGAGGTGATCATCCAGGCCGCGATTGGGTCCAAAGTCATCTCTCGCGAGACCGTGCGCGCCCTCCGCAAAGACGTCACCGCCAAGTGCTATGGCGGCGACATCTCGCGAAAGCGAAAACTGCTCGAAAAGCAGAAAGAGGGCAAGAAGCGGATGAAGTCCGTGGGTAGCGTCGAAATCCCGCAGGATGCGTTCCACGCCATCCTGAAGGTCGATGAGTGAATGCCGGTCGGAACCCTGCGGCCCGTCGGTTTGTCCCGCCCCACCGCCCCCACGCTATCGCCTCGGTAGATGACTAGCGCCTCTTGGTGCGTCGCCGAGCCTTGCTGTCATCCGGCACTGTCGGGCTGTCGCCGAGCGATGTCGTGTTGGCGACCTGAACCTCGAACTCTTCCTTGATGTCGATCGAGTCGGCGCCCTCGGACGTCTTGACCAGGAGGTGATCCTCGGCCGTGCCGTTGGCCGAGGCGTCGGACTCGAGCGCTCGAAGATCGAGAATGATCTGCCCCTCGGCCTGTGACGTCATCGACTGAACCGCGATTGCGATCTCCTCCTCAGGAAACTCGATGGTCTGCGGCAGCGCCAACTGCTGCACGGTGACATTGAGCATGACCTCATCGCCGACCCGGTCGACCAGGGTGTAGGTGTCCACCTGCTGCAGGTCGAAGCCGTATGCCCTGATCTGCCTGCGGGATTCCCATCGCGCGCCGAGGCCGACCTTCTCCTCGGGAAGCCGGACGCGTGTCAATGTTTCGCGCGAATTGACGATCATCCGCAGCAAGCGCACGGGGACATCGGAGCGCTTGGCTCGTTCGTTGAGCCCGCCAGCAATGAGTTGGCCGCGGTCATCCAATTCGACCCAACCGCCGATGCTCTCAGCAAGCGCAGCTCCGTCTCGGAGTTGGTCGGCCAAGTCTTCGTCGAAGTCGTCCGGTACCACGGCCTCCGAGCGGACGACGTCAACCTTGAACTTCACGCCACCTTCGGTCGGTTCTGCCGGGCCGGATACGATGTCGAGGCGAAGGCCAGGCAGGATCGTCAGCTCCGCGTTTGATTCGCTCGTGGCAAGGCTTGCGACCCGAAACGTTGTCGTCGAGCTGGTCGTCGTCCCGGCCGAAATACTGTAGCGGAGCTCGAAGCGCGGCCTCTGGCCTTTGTCGAGCAAGCGAACCCCGCTCTGGTCCGCGGCGGCGGCGTCCGCTGCGGTGTTGGCTTCTTTGCAGGCGGCAAGCGCCAGCAATGCGAACCCGAGCGCCATCCCATGGGTCATCGGTCGCGCCATTTTGGAACCCCTACTTCGGAGTAAAGACCACATTCCAGTCGTTCTTCATCGAGACGACGAGCCAACCCGACTGGACTGCCGCGTCGAGCGCCTCATCGAGCTTTCCAACTCTGCTGTTGCGATCATAGGCGTATTCGCGCTCGGCGTCATCATGGTGAAGCAGCAGCCCCAGGCGTGCTCCCGGGCTGCCCACGGTGGTCCACTGCAGCATCTGGAGGTCCCCGTCGGAGTTCCCGAACGCGAGAATGGGGCGCCGGCCGATATGCTGGTGAATGCCCACCGGCTTACCCGCCTTGTCGTCGACGTGGTCGATTTCGGGTAGGCGCAAGAGCGTGGGTTTACCGCCTTGAACCTCGTACCGCGTTTCGATCGAGGTACCGACCACACGCTCCTTGGGAACCCCGTAGACGTCTTCGGAAAACATTCGGATGAACTCGACGCTTCCGCCCGACACGATGAAGGTCTTGAAGCCATTGGCGTCCAGGTAGCGCAGCAGCTCGAGCTGCGGTTGGTACCGGAGCTCGGTGTAGGGCTTTTCGAGCGTGGGATGACGGGCGTCCCGCAGCCATTCCGCGACGATCGTGTCGAAGAGCGTCGTGCTCATGCCCGTGTGCGAAGCCATGACGATCTCGATGATGCCCCGAGTGCCCGCGGACATCAGCGTCTCGCGGTCATCCTCGATGACGGCTTTGAATGGCTGCTGGTCCTTCCATTCGGGGTGAACCTTGGCGAGGTCCTTCACCCGATGGAGCGCGAAGGCCAGCTCGGCGTAGAGCGGCTGCTCCACCCAAAGCGTCCCATCATTGTCGAACGTTGCCACGCGATCCTCGGGCTCCACGAAAGCGGGGTCGTCATGGTCGGTAACGGAGCGAACGAAGTCGATGATCCGCGCTTTGGTGCTGTTGTCGTTCCAGGAGGGAAGCGGGTCGACGAAGGCTGGGGCTTCAACGCTGGCCCGTGGCTCGGCCGTGCCAGGTGTTTGGGAGCTTGCGCAGCTCAGCACGAACAAAGCGGCGAGCAGCGAGCCAAGCGCTTGCAAGCGCTTTCTACGAAACGTCATGGCGCGAACCTTAGGAGTGCGCCGCATTCGCGTCCAGGTCAGCCCATGAACATTCCCGCGGGCACTGGCGCTGACACTGAACCTCGCGAATTAAAAAGGGTCGCCCGGTCGTTTGGAGGGGGGAGACACGACCGGGCGGCGAATAACCGGAGGAATTATGGGGGGGGTTCCACCGGCAAAATATGTTGTTGTTTCGTTTCGAAAGCTGTTTCGTCTTCAGCACCTACAATCTAAAGATAAGGACTGAACGCGTCAATGGTAGCGGTCGCTTCAGGTCCCGATTTGCAGTGCACTAGCTCACAGTTCTGTGCGAAAAAAGATGTGAGCCGACTGCGCCAACGACGCTGCCGAACAAATCCGCGACGACGTCGTTGAGCTCGGGGGATCGACCGGGGACGAGCGCCTGGTGGATCTCGTCAGACAGGCCCCAGAGCACGGAAACAAAGACCGCAAACGCTGCCGTCCGCCAGGCCCGGGCGGACGGCCAGCTCTGCCTCGATGCTGTGGCGCAAAGCCAGCCGAGCACGGCGTACTCGATGAAGTGGATTCCCTTATCGCGCAGCGGGATGTGCCGAATGCCCGGAACTTCGACCTGAAACGACGAAATCACGAAAATCAGAGCCATGTACAGAAGCGCAAAGCGCCACGCGCGAAGACTCTCCAGAAGCGAGCCGCTATTCAAGCCAGGCCTCCAGCGCCGAGCACCGAGAGACGCGTACGCGGGCCACGGTCGCCGAGCCCCTGCGCGCCGGTCATGTAACCGGAGAGGCTGTGGCGAAACGGCTCGTCGATGGTCACGGTGACCAACTCGCCGGTCGGGTCGTGACCTTCGGGCGCGATCAAATGCACGATCTCGTTTCGCTCGCTGCGCCCTGCGAAGCGTCCAGTGTCCCCTGGCGACCGGCCTTCGACCAGCACCTGAACGTCCCGGCCGACCAGCGATCGGAGGTGCGCTTGCTGTTGCCTCTCGACCAGGGCAAACAAGCGCGCGAGGCGATCGTCTTTCACTTCTTCGTCTACCTCATCGCCGAGCTTGAGCGCCGGCGTGTACGGACGAGGCGAGTATTTGAACGCAAAGGCGGCGACAAAGCCGACGCGCCGCACCAGCTCGAGCGTTTGTTCGAAGTCCTCCTCGGTTTCCCCAGGGAAGCCGACGATGAAATCAGCAGAAAGCGTGAGGCCGGGCTTGGCCTGCTTCAATGCGTCGGTCCGCGCGATGTATTCCTCCGCCGTGTAGCGGCGTGCCATTCGCCGGAGCAGGCGATCGGAACCCGATTGCACCGGCAGGTGCACGTGCGAGGCAAGCACCCCGAGCTCGGCGTGCGCCGCCAGCAACTCAGAGGTGATGTGCCGTGGGTGAGGAGAGGTGTAGCGAAGCCGCCAGAGGTCGGGAGCCTCTTTGGCGATTCGCCGGAGCAGCCCGGCAAAGCGCGACGTGGACGCCGCCACCCTCGACTCGGCCTTCCTAGCCTCCGCCTCCGCGCCGGGTTCGTGCCAGGAGTTGACGGTCTGCCCGAGGAGGGTGATCTCTCGCACGCCCCCTTGAACGAGGTCGCGAACCTCGCCGACGATCTGATCGGCGGGGCGATATCGCTCGGCGCCACGTGTATAGGGAACGATACAAAACGTGCAGCGCTCGTCGCAGCCCTTCATGACCGTCACGTACGCGGTGACTTCCCGGCGATCGGGATGGGGCTTGGCCCGAAGGAATTGAGGATCGTCCATGTCGAACACCGTTCGGGTGATCGGAGGCGCCCCCTGCTCGACTTCGCGGATCAGCGCAGGAAGCTCGGGAATGTTGTCTGGCCCCAGGACGATGTCCACGAAGGGCGCTTTTCGAAGCAATCGCTCGCCTTCCTGCTGGGCAACGCACCCCGTGACCGCCAGAATCGTGCCTCGCCTGGCCTCCTTGAAGGGGCGAAACGTCCCGAGAAGGCTCATCAGCTTGTGCTCCGCCTTCTCGCGGACGCTGCAGGTGTTGACGAGCAGGAGATCGGCCAAAGCAGGTTCACTCGCCTCACGGTAGCCGCTCGCCCGAAGGACCTCCTCGATCCGACGGGAGTCGTGGACGTTCATCTGGCAGCCGAAGGTCTGGACGAAGTACTGCTTCATGGCGAGGTGGCGCTAGCTGTAGCAGCCGGCAGGACGGTCGCCAAACGGCCGAAATCACGCAGTTCGCTGGCGGGAGAGGGGTTCCCCGCGCTACAAGCCCTAGGTAGATGGCTCGCCGGCGATGCATCTGCCTCCTGCTCGTTCTGGCGAGCGGATGCAAGACGATCCCAGAGGATGCGTACGGCATCGACCGGATCCGTTTCAACGGGATGGACCAGCTCGATCCTCAGGCCCTGAGGGCCTGTCTCGCCAGCCAGGAACGGGACCGGGTTACCTTCGCGTTTGGGACCGGAGCGGACCCCGACTGCGGAGTGCCGCCCTTCGACGGGAACCGGGTGTCGTTTGATCTGTGGAAAAAGCTCCGCAAGGGCTGGCCCACCTTGGATTCCGCGGTGTTCGACCGTGACATGCAGCGGATCGAGCGCTGGTATCAGGCGCGCGGCTACTACGACGCGGCCGTGGTCAGCACCGAGTTCAATCCACCCTCGGCCGCAAACGACGACCGCATCGTGGTGGGGCCTGGCGGCCAAGCCCCCTGCAACCGAGAAGGCGCCGACGAAGGCTGCAAGCTCAGTATCGCGATCGACATCGAAGAGGGGCAGCCCGTCCTGGTGAAATCGATCGAGCTAAACGGCCACGAAAACTGGGAATCGGAAAATCGGAAGAAGCTCGAGAGCGCCGTCGAGCTCGAGGTCGGCAAACCGTTCGACGAGTCGGTCTACGAGAGGAGCAAGCGCGCGATCCGGCGCCAACTCAAGGAGGCGAGTTACGCCTGCGGCAACGTGTCGGGGCGTGTGGATATCGATCGGGAGACCAGAGAGGCTTCGGTCACGCTCCTGGTCGCGACGGGGCCTTCGTGCACCCTCGGCGACATCACGGTTACAGGGAACGCGACGCTGCCGGCGGATACGATTCTGGATGTTGCGGACCTGAAGACGGGTGACGTGTTTCGCCTTAGCGACGTGGCGGACGCCCAGCGCGCCGTCTACGCCCTGGGCGCGCTCGCATCGGTGAACGTAACGTCGACTCCACGACGCGACGGGGAAGAACAGTGCACGGGGGTCGTCGACGTCAACATCGCCGTCGAGCCGGGCAAGAACATCCGCTGGGGCATCGGCGCAGGAGTGCAGAGCGGCACGATCGCGACGTTGACCCTCGAACAGGACACCCGGATTTCGGACGTTCACTTGTTCGGGCTCTTCGAGCACCGAAATTTCATCGGCGGCTTCCGACGTCTGCGCATCGAGGATCGCCCAAAGATCGTGGCCCGCGACCCGTTCTTTCGGTTCGGCCAAGGCTTCATCTTCGGGAACGAGGTCCGCGTCGAGTATCGGCGGCCGGCGTTCCTCGAGCCACGCACCACGTCAACGATTCAACTTCGTCACGACTGGGGCCCAGATCCCTACGAGCTCTTTCGCCGCCATGACTTTCAAATTCGCGGAAGCCTATCGCGGCCGTTCTTCGACGGCCGGCTTTTGCTCGTCGGCGCCTTGAACTACGACCTCTATCGTGTAGTCGACCAGGATCCGAGATTCCCCACGAGCTACCAGGTCGTGTTCTTTGACGAAAGCCTCATCGTCGACCTTCGAGACGACTCGCGGAGCCCGCGCGCCGGGTTTTTCTTTCAAGTCGGAAGCCAGCAGTCGCCGGCCAAGCTGCGGCGCTCTTGGCAGTATGTTCGCGTCACCCCCGAGGTTCGCGCCTACGCACCCTTGCCTCTTTCGTCGACGCTGGCGTTTCGCTTCGGCATGGGCGCCATGTTCATCTTTTCCCGAGACCGCAATCGCTTGGACCTCATCGGACAGGAGCTCGGGCCCCAGAACTACCGCCTCCGCTCGGGTGGCCCCACAAGTCACCGCGGCTTTTTCGGCGGCTTTCTCGGCGACCCCGGGAACATCGATTCCCTGAACCGTGAGGGCTTCGACGCCAGAAATGACGGCGGTCTTCGCCGCTGGGAGGCTGGCATCGAATGGCGCCTTCCGGTCACACAGTCATTCGCCACAGCCTTGTTCATGGACTTCGGAGACGTGAACCGGGGTGACGTCTGGCGCTTCAACTACATTCGGGCCGCGGCGGGTTTTGGGTTCCGCTACCAGACGCCAGTGGGCCCCATCCGCCTCGACTTTGGTTTCCTGATTCCAAAGTGGCAGGTCGTCGGCGGAGAGCCGCCGCCCAACGCGTTCAACATCTTCCGTTTCATTCGCGGGGGCATCCCGGGGGCCTTCCATTTCACCATCGGTGAGGCGTACTGATGCGCTGGATCTCCCGCCTTGTGAGCTGGTTTCTCGGCTGGCCGCTCCTGGCGATCGTCTCGCTGCTCTCGAGCGTTCTGTTTCACCTGGATACGGACCTCGGCCGACGGATCGGTCGTGACATGCTCAACGAGTTCGTCTCCGACCAGATGGTCGGCACCATGCACTCCGGCTACATCACGCAGCTCCGGCTCTGGCATACGATCGTCAAAGACACGTTCGTCTATGACCCCGATGGCAGAGCGATCATCTACGGCGAGACGGTGGAGCTCGGCATCGATCCGATCGCGGCTCTCCGTGGGCGTCTCCGGTTCTACTATGCGGAGCTGACCAATGGCTGGGTCGACCTCGTCGACGATGGTGAAGGCGCGCCGACGTTCTTGGCGGCATTCGAGGCAGCCGACCAAACGCCCACGGTAGGAGAGCCCTTCCACGCGATCGTCGACAACATGGAACTCCGCAACCTCGATGTGACCGGCGAGCTGCTCGGTTTGCAGGACATCCGCGTCGTCGACCTCGACACCAAGGGTCGAATGGAGTTTTACTGGATCACCGATATCGAGGTCTGGTCGGCCGAGGGCCGTATGGTCCGTCCCTTCCCGTTCGAAGCCAGCATCGACAACATCGTCGGCAGCGTACACACGGATCTCAGAGGGACTCAGGTGACCGCGGAAGCGAGCCGTGGGCCGGAGAAACTGACCGCCGAGCTGGTCTACGGCCCACGCGAAGACAGCGCCCCCGAAGACCCCTGGGACCTCGATCTATTCGTTCGCGTGGAACCGGTTCGCGCGGAGACCCTCTACGAGGTCGGCTTCGACTGGGCAGAGTCGCTCAAAGGAGACGCGACCGGCTGGGTGCGCCTTTGGGGACCCGAGGAGGACTATCGCCTCCAAGCCGACGTACAAACCGAAGGAGGCCGTGCACGAATCAACGGAGACCTTCCAACGGTGGGCGTGACCCGGATCGAAATTGCCAGCCCTCGCCTCGAGCTAAGCAAAGTAATTGGCGGCGTACCCGAAATCGCGGTCGGCGGTCGCATCGAGATGAAGAGCGACCCGAAGAACCCAGACGTCCTCGGGGTCGAGATTGAAACGGGAGACTTTACATACGACGACATCCACATCCCGGCCCTCTTTGCAAAGATCCGAGCGCGTGACGACGGGCTCGACATCGACTCTGTGGAGGCCGAATACTCAGGCGGCGACCTCCGCTTGGACGGGCGTGTGGAGTACGCGGGGACTACGGACATCCACGTCGTGGGAAACATTCCGGAGGTGAGCGGCGATCTCAACTTCGAGCGATTCGTTCCGGGCATCGAGGGCGGCGCGGAGTTCGACCTGCGCGTTCGCCAAACGGTGGGCGACGACTTCGAGGCCAAGGGCCGCGTCCGCTTTGATCACTTCGAGTACGGAGCGCTCAGCGCGCACTTTCTGATTCTAGAGGGGCGAGTCTGGGGTGATATCTTGAAGCCCAAGGTCGACCTTGCGCTCGACGGCGCGGCGCTCCGGGTTGCGGGATACCCGATTGGCAACGGGCAGGCGCTTTTGAAGGGTGGTCCCAAGGAGTACACGGCGACCGGCGAGTTCAAGGCCCCCGTCGATCGCCACGCCGTGTTTCAAGCTCGCGTTGCGGCCAACGAGGGCATCTATCGGCTCGATGTAGACGAGATGGAGCTCGCCGTGGGCGATCTCTCCTGGAGGGGATCGGTCAACAATGCATCGCTGGACCCCGAAAAGGGGCTCTCGTTCGATCGAATCCTGATCGGCAATGGTCCGCAGCGTCTCGACGCCCGGGGCGTGTGGCTTTTCGATGGGCCCGATGACATCCGCGCCGACCTCCAGAACTTCGATTTGGCCGTGCTGAAGATTCTCTATCCTCGAACGGCACCGGATTTCAGCGGGGGCGTCGACCTTCACTTCGAGTTCCGCGGCGACCTCGACCGGGAGCCCACGATTGTCGCGGAGGGCACGCTCACCGACGCAGTCCTCTGGGAGGTCTCTCCGGTCAACGCCGCGTATCTAATCAACTACGACAAAGGGGTGCTCGACGCCGATGCGCAGGTCGATTTCGGCGGGCGCGGCAATTTCACGCTGAGCACGACGGGCTTCGTGGACCCGATGCCCGGCGGGGTCGCTGAGTCCCTGCTCGAAGGCGTCTACGAGACCACGCTGAGCACGGGGGCTATGGATCTGACTCTGCTCGAGCTGATGCTGGAGGAAGACATGCCCAACGTGCGTGGCTATGCGGACGCCAGCATTCGCTTCTCGGGCCCAATCGATGCACCTGCATTCAAGGGGACGATCAAGATCCCTGGATTCATCGTCGACCGCTGGGGCCCAGTGGAGCTCGCGTCCGATTTCCGCTACGAGTACGGTGCTCTGCTCGCTCAAGTTCGGATGGCGGATGGCGAAGGTGAGCTGATCGAAGGCGAAGGCAGCCTGCTCGTCGACTTGGTCAACTTGTCGCAGAACCCGAGCGAGGCTGTGGAGGCGCTGGCGACGTCGCCTTGGCGCGTTTCGGTGCGCATGCCGCCACGACGGTTGAGCGTCTATCCGAAGAAGCTCAGCGCGCTCTTCGTACCCGACGCGGACCGTCTACAGCTCGCCGCAAGCTTCACACTCGCCGGCGGTGCATTCCGAACTCGAGGCGACTTCCATTCCAGCGTCGATTGGCTCTCGGACTCCTCGGAGGGGCTTTGCGGAAGTGAGGCCCATCCGCGCGCGACGGTCAGAGCACGACTGGAAGACGGGGTTACCGAGCTGACCATGGACGGCGTCGTGGGAAACGCAAAAGTGCTCGACCTGCAGGCCTCGTTGGTCACTCCGCTCGACGATTGGTTGCGAAGAGCCGAGATTCCGCCGTGGCCGGTGACCCAAATCAGCGCGGACTTCTATGATGCGCCCATGGAAAACTTGCCCTACCTTTGTCGGTACGCCGCGGGCGTCCTCTCCGCACAGCTCAAAGCCACGGGCCTCTTCAGCGACGATCCGAATCTCTCGTTCTCGATGGATTCTGACGAGCTTCGCGCGCGTCGCCTCGAGCCGGGTCGGCGGGCCGGAATGGTCAACACCATCGTCGAAACGCCGCCGTCGATCAACCGCGTTTCGGGCGGGTACCACGACGGGATTGCCGCGATCGACATGGATATGCGCTGGTGGAATGGGGGCTCCTCTACGATTACCGCGAAAGTGCCACTGATTTGGGACAGCAAGCACCCGGTCCCCGAGCTGGCGAAGAAAGGCGACGTCGACGCGAAGGCGAACTTCGACCGGATGCCCCTTCAAGCAGTGCTCGCCTGGATGGCCGGCGTGGTCAACGTCGAAGGGATCCTTCAGGGCAGCGTAACGGCGCAGGGCCGTGTGCAGGACCCGACTCTGGTCGGAAGCGTGGATCTCACGGACGGTCGCATCAACGTTCGCGCCGTAGGCCAGACCCTCGAGAACGTGTCAGGACGTGCGATTTTCGACGAGGATGGCGTCGCCGTTACCAACCTGAAAGTGACCGATACGAATGGATCGGCGAAGCTCGACGGCCGCGTTGGAATCAAGAAGCTGAACCTCGATGAAGCGGACTTCGTGGTCGAAGCGAACAATTTCCCCCTGCGCCAGGAGGGCTCCATCATCGCGCGCCTCGCTGGCACTGCCCGCCTAAGAGCAAAGTTCGAAGAGGAAGGGCTCGACGGAGAGGTCAGCTTGCGAAAGCTTGTGCTCGACATCCCGGAAACCTCGGCGACACCTCAAGACCTGGCGCCGCATCCGGAGGTCTTCTTCATCGGAGAAGACAGCGAGCCGGATCGCAGTTCCGGCGCGTACTTCGTGAATCTGAAGGTGCGCTCCGAGGATCGGCTCGTCATCCGAAGCAAGGACCAGGGCTTCTACGTCGAGGCGTCGGCCAAGTTGGATACGCGTATGGCCGACGAGCTTTCCGTAGAAGGCACGGTGACGCTCCACACGGGCAGCTTCAAAGTTTTCGGGAAACGGTTCGAAGTGCGTTCCGGCAACATGATCTTCGACGGCGACTCCGAGATGGACGCCAGAGTCGACTTGGTAGCGCGGCACTCCCTGCGCGGTAGCAACGACGACGTGACGGTCGTCGTCTCGGGTCGGCTCAGCGACCCGACGATTGAGTTCAAGTCCAGCGTGCCGACGACTAGCCAAGCGCAGGTCATCGCTCTGCTCGTCACGGGCACCACCCGTCAACAGCGCGGCGTCAACACTTCGACCGCACAAGCGTCCCAGGACACGACGGACTTCCTTAGCAGCGTGGCAGCCGGTCTGTTCTCCGCTTCGTTGCAGTCTCAGTTTGGCGGATTTGCGCCCACGTTTGGCATCACGCAGGGACAAGCTTCTGCCGACGACACCGAAGGCGACACCGCTGTCCAAGTCGGTTTCAACGTCGACAGCGTCCTTCCGGACAATGTTCCGATCCGGGGGCTCTACGTCGAAGGACAATTCGTGGCGCGGCGAGCCGAAGGTGGCCCAAACACCACCGCACAGGCACAACGCCCTGGTTTTTTGATCGAGGCGCTTTGGCCACTAAACTTCGTGACGACCGGCACCTTTGCTCCGCCGTCGAACTGGAGCATCGACATCACCTGGGAGCCATGAGGCAAGCATGAGTCGCAAACTATTTGGAACCGATGGCATTCGCGGCCTAGCCAATCGCGGGGACATGACCCCGGAGGTCGCTTTTCGGATCGGGGCCGCCATCGCGTATCAGGCCGGCAAGCGGGTGAAGCACGTGCCGAGGATCGTCGTCGGAAAGGACACGCGTCTCTCAGGCTACCTCTTCGAGACCGCCGTCGCTTCGGGCATCTGCGCGCTTGGCGGTGAAGTGATGCTATCTGGTCCCCTGCCCACGCCCGCCATCGCACATCTCACGACCAGCATGCGCGCGGATGCGGGAGTCGTAATAAGCGCCTCGCACAACGCCTACCAGGACAATGGAATCAAGATCTTCGGTCCGGATGGGTTCAAGCTGCCCGACGAGGTCGAGCTAGAAATCGAGGCGCTGATCTTCGGTTCGGAGCTCGACAAGAAGCGTCCCACCGGAGTTCGCGTCGGCCGCGCGGAGCGATTGGACGACGCACCGGGGCGCTACGTCGCCTTCGTCAAGGCATCTTTCCCAGACGAGTTGACCTTGGAGGGCGTCAGAATCGTCGTCGACGCAGCGCACGGAGCCGCGTACCGAACTGCGCCGTTGGTCTTCTCCGAGCTCGGTGCGACGACCCATGCAATCGGGGTCCGCCCCAATGGAAAGAACATCAACCACAAGGTGGGTGCATTGCACCCAGAGGCCTGCGCGAAAGAGGTCCGTAGGCGTGGCGCTGATCTCGGCATCGCTCTCGACGGGGACGCCGACCGCATCATCATGATCGACGAAAAGGGTAATCAAATCGACGGCGACGCGATCATGGCTCTGTGCGCGACACGCATGCTCCGCGCCAAGCGCCTTCGTCGTCGGACCCTGGTGACGACCGTCATGAGCAACCTCGGCCTCGAGCGAGCGATCGAAGGGGATGGCGGCAAGCTCCTTCGGTGCAACGTGGGCGACCGCTACGTCGTGGACGCGATGCGACAACGGGGCCTCAATTTTGGAGGCGAACAGTCCGGACATTTGATCTTTCTCGACCATGCGACGACCGGCGACGGCCTGGTTGCGGCCATGCAGGTGCTCGCCATCGTGCTGCGCGAAGGCCGACCGCTTTCCGAGCTGGCCAGCGAAGCGATGCAGCGTGTTCCACAAGTTCTGGTGAACGTCACCCTCCCCGATCGCCGTGCTCTGCAGGAGCTGCCCAAGACCCGACGAGCGATCGCTCGTGCGGAGAAGTCCCTCGGCAAGAACGGCCGGGTGCTGGTCCGATGGAGCGGAACGGAGCCGAAGCTCCGCGTCATGATCGAGGGCCCGAAACAGGACCGCATCGAAGCCATGGCCAACGGAATCGCCGCGGAGGTCAAAAAAGAGTTCAAGCTCGCCCGCTAGCCAGCGAGGGGCAAACCCCCGCGATCGCGCAGCGGATTTACGGGGGGACGAGCTGCTCGTTGAACAGGACGGTGATGGACCGCGGCTCGACGCCGAGGACCTCGATGCCGTCGGGTAGTCCGCGAAGCTCGACGGGCACCGCGACTGGACCTTTCTTCGTGGACGCCTCGCTCAGGCTCACGATGGCGAGCACCGAGGCCGGATTCAAGGCATCGACCAGGGCCTCGGGGCCGCGGATGCGCGCTGCCACCGCCCTAGGCCGAAGCGCACGAGGAACGACACCTTCGGCATCGACCCGCAATGGGGAGAGCACGCGAACTTTCAACTTGGGTTGGACCCGCAGCGTCACCAGGACGGTTTGTGTGTCGAAGCTGGTGTTCACCGGCGCGGCGACCAGCTCGACCTCGCGTTGGACCACGCCTTGTTCGAGCTCAGAGACGTCGACCTGCATCGAGCGAACGGTGCGGATCGCGTTGACGACATCTCGTGGTCCATCGACCTCGACGGCCTCTGGAAACACCTGGGGCTCCCCCGCCCATTCGAGGCCCGGAGCCAGCTTGCCCTCGACAAAGAGCTCGACCGGAACGTCGCGGACCGCCCGTGGCACCCATTTGAACATCAATGAAGGCGGCACGACCTGCATGACCGAAACGCCCGCGGGCAAATCGAACATTTCTTTTTCGAAATAGTAGCGCGATTCTTCGCGAGACTTGAGCTCTACGTCGACCGCCGGCAGCGCTTCCTGGCGGAGTGAATTCAATCGGGCACGGCTGCCTTTGATACGCACTCGGACCCTGTCCGGCGTCTCGGTCACGAGGATCATATCCTTGGCGTCGGGTGGCGGCCGGACGACGACGTCGACATAGATGTTTCGCTCCATGTCCTCGGCGCCGTGCACGAGCGAGAACATGAGAATCGCGATGCCGAGCGCGCTGGCCTTGAGTCCGAGGTTCTCCGTGACGAAGAGTCGGACGGCATTCAGCCCTTCGACGACCGTACTCACCGCGTTTCCTCGGCCTTCTTCACCGTGATGACGGCCTCTGGGCTCTGCGAACGGGTCGCCTCGGGAGGCGCCATGGTCGTGCGGCGATCCGCGGCTTTGCGGCGACTGCGCTTGGGCGCGTAGAAGAGGCCGTAGAGCGCATCGCGCAGCGAGCCAACGTCGAGGTTTCGAACGATGTTGCCGTCGAAGCACAGAGAAATCGCCCCCCGTTCTTCGCTGACGACGACGACGACCGCGTCGGTTTCTTCGGTGATTCCAATGCCCGCACGGTGGCGAGCACCCAGAGAACGGTCGCCTCCTGCGGAGCCTGCCATCGGCAGGAACACACCCGCCTGCCAAATGCGACCCTCGCGGATCACGACAGCGCCGTCGTGCATCGGGTTCTCGAAGCTGGGTACGAACACGCTGTGCAGCAGCTCCTTGCTAACCGTCGCATCGATCTCTGTACCCCGCTCGATGAACTCGTCGAGCGCCGCGCTTCGCTCGAACGCCACCAAGGCTCCGATGCGTTTCTGCGCGAGCGTTCCCGCAGCTTTGATCACCTCTTCGATGGTTTGCGTCTCCTTGGCGGTGCGCTGCCCTCGAAGCAGGGGTCGCCTTCCCATTCGGGCGAGCGCGCGCCGGATGTCGGACTGGAAGATGATGACGACGATGACCGCCAGATAGGCGAGCACGGAGTCCAGAATCGTGGTGACGGTCACCAAGCCGACGCGACGCGCAAAGAGGTAGCCGACGAAAACGAGACACAGCCCGATGGCCACCTGCATCGCGCGGGTCCCGCGCAAGATGACCAAGGCCCAGTAGATGAGAACCGCAACGAGTCCGATGTCCAGGACGTCGTGAAGCACGTCCCAAGGGCTCCGCTGAAAGAAGCTTGCGAAGCCGGAGCTGAGCTCGCTCAAAACGCTGGTGAGCACTTCGATCACCGTGCGCCTCCCCCCGCTTCATGAACGGCCTGGGTCACGCGAATCAGTTGGCGCATCACGAAGACGTCGTGGACCCGTACCGCGTCGACTTGTGCAGCCACACAGATTGCAACCGCGGCCGCTGTGCCGCCGAGGCGGTCGTCGGCGGGCGGCGGCTCTCCGCCCGGATTGGGCGCAAGCTCGGCGATGAAGGATTTCCGCGAAGGCCCCACTAGTACACGGTATCCGGTCTTTCGGAAACGCCCAAGAGAACTTAGCAGCGCGGTCGACTGGGCCGCGGTCTTGGCGAACCCGAGGCCCGGATCGAGCCAGACCGAGGCCCGTGCCACCCCGGCACGTTCCACGCGTTCAGCGGCCGCCAAGAGCTCGGCGAGAACGTCCTCGACGACGTCACCATAGTCGGTGTTCGGCGAGCGCACTTCGCCTCGGCCGCGATTGTGCATGATGACGTAGTCGGCACCCTTTGCCGCGGCCGCCTCGGCGAGCGCAGGATCTTGGGCGCAGCGCACGTCGTTGACGACTCTGGCACCCGCCGCGAGCGCCGCCGCGGCAACCTCGGGCTTCACGGTGTCGATGGAAACGCGCGCCCCGAGCCGGCCTGCCAGCACCGCGATGACCGGCACGACCCGCCGAATCTCCTCGGCGGCCGGCACCTGCTCGAAGCCGGACCCGTAGGTCCGGCCGGCGGGCCTCGACGATTCACCACCGATATCGAGCAGATCGGCGCCTTCCTGCAGCAATCTTCGGCCATGTTCGACCGCCTCGGCAGGCTGCAGGTACTTGCCGCCGTCGCTGAACGAATCCGGCGTCACATTGAGGACGCCCCACAGCTCGGGCATCAGGACCTCCGTCGTCTAGCCTGCGCTGGGAACCTCGCGCGGACGGGGCTGAAAGATGGCGCCCTTTCGCTTTTCTTCGTTTTCGCGGCGCTTCTCGGCGTAGGTCGGCACGGTCACGGTGACCGACGGCGGCAAGTCCTTGCCGGTCATGATCGCCTCGATCTCTTCGCGACCGAGTGTCTCACGCTCGAGCAAGGCTGCGGCGATCGCATCAAGCTCCGTGCGGTGCGCTTCGACGATCGCCTTGGCGCGTTCGTACTGGATGCTGATGATGCTCCGAACCTCGTCGTCGATTTCCTTCGCCGTCTCTTCGGAATAGTCCTTGTGGTACGACTGACCGAGAAAACCAGACTCTTCTTTCTCGACGTACGAAAGCGGGCCGAGGGACACGCTCATGCCCCACTCGGTCACCATGGACCGGGCGAGCTGGGTGGCCTTCTTGAAATCGTCGGCGGCGCCGGTTGTGAGCTGGCCGAACACCACCTCTTCGGCCAAACGCCCGCCCAGCGCCATGGCGATTCGGTCGAGCACCCAGTCGGCGCTGTAGCTCAGGCGGTCCTCCTCGGGGAGCGCCATCGTCAAGCCGAGCGCGGGGCCCCGCGGAATGATGGTGACCTTGTGAATGGGGTCGTGGTTCGGCAGCTTCCAGGCCACCAACGTGTGACCGGCTTCGTGGTACGCCGTCGTCTTGCGCTCGTGTTCGCTGATGACCAGGGAGCGGCGCTCAGAGCCCATCATGACCTTGTCTTTGGCCATCTCGAAGTCAGACATGGAGACGACGTCTTTGTCCTGGCGCGCGGCCAGGAGTGCAGCCTCGTTGACGAGGTTCTCGAGGTCAGCACCGGAGAAACCAGGCGAACCGCGTGAGATGATGTCGAGCTGAACGTCGTCACCGAGAGGCACCTTCCGGGTATGCACCGCGAGGATGCCCTGACGGCCGTTCAAGTCGGGCCGGGGCACGATGATGCGGCGGTCGAAGCGGCCGGGACGAAGAATTGCCGGGTCGAGGACATCAGGCCGGTTGGTCGCCGCGATGATGATGACGCCTTCGCTCGATTCGAACCCATCCATCTCGACGAGGAGCTGGTTCAAAGTCTGCTCGCGCTCGTCATGACCACCGCCGAGGCCAGAGCCACGGTGACGGCCGACGGCGTCGATCTCGTCGATGAAAATGATGCAGGGCGCATGCTTTTTGCCCTGCTCGAACAGATCACGGACGCGTGACGCACCTACGCCGACGAACATCTCGACGAAGTCCGAGCCGGAAATGCTGAAGAACGGAACCCCCGCCTCACCGGCGATGGCACGCGCCAGCAGCGTTTTGCCCGTGCCTGGTGCACCCATGAGCAGCACGCCCTTCGGGATGCGGCCCCCGAGCCGCTGGAATTTCTTGGGGTCTTTCAGGAAGGCGATGATCTCTTCGCAGTCGTCTTTGGCCTCGTCGATGCCTGCGACGTCTTTGAACGTGACCTTGTTCTGGGACTCGTTGAGCAAGCGCGCGCGCGACTTGCCAAAGCTCATCGCCTTGCCGCCGGACGCCTGAAGCTGCCGCATGAAGAACAGAAGGATGCCAACTAGGAAGATCATGGGAAGCCAGGTCACGAGTATGCTCGTCCAGAGGCTGTTCTGATCTTCGGGCAGGTACTCGACGCTCACTTCGTTGTCGAGCAGCTGCTGGTTGATCTGTTCGCCCATGATCCCAACAGTGACTTTCTCGTTGCGGACGCCGCGCTGACCCTGCGCGCTTTCGTCTGCAGACTTGAGCCAGTACGTGTACTCGCCGCTGTTGTCTTGTGGACGGATTTTGACCTTCTGAACTTTGCCCGCCGAGACGTCGGTCACGAACTCGCTGAACGGAACGCTCCGAGGCTGCTCCTCGCGCGCGACGAAGTTGAAGATGACGATGCACATCAGGATCACGAGGACCCAGAAGAGCAGTGTTTTTTGGCTTTGCTTCATATGGTAAGTCGGGACGGGAGGCCGAGCTGTCGAAGTAGCTGGGAGCCACAACCCCTAGGTATCTTTGTGAGGCCGCAGAGCCCACTTGGCAACCTTCGCGCCCTTTGGCGACTCGAGGTTGGCTCAAGAGCGATTGCTGCGTGTTCTTCGATGCTCACGATATTCCAACGAAAGACCGCCGCTCTGACGACGGGCTGACCAACCCGATCCTAGCAGGACCTCCCCCTGACCCGTAAGAAGTCGGCCTATGTCGACCAGGTGGCTGCGGTTCGGGGTTAATCCGGTTTCCTGCGCAATCCAGCGCCGTAGCCACCGAATCCGAATCGGCGGCGCGATCTGCGTCAAGGTCTTGATCTCGACCGTGCGCTCGCCCTGCGGGGGGAGTTGGGGAAGCTGTGCGTCGAGGTAGGCATTGACCTCGGCGCCCTCGTCGCTGAGTGCACTGAGGTGTTCGACCAAACGAAAATCCTCGGCGAGGAGCACGGGCAAGACTTCGTGGCGAATCCGAACCCGCTCGAAGTCCCGCTGATGATTCGATGGGTCATCGATGAACGGAAGACCGCGAGCGAGAACATAGGCGCGAAGGTCGGAGCGGCGGCAGTCGAGGAGCGGCCGGATCACCCCGTCGGCCCGCCGCGGCTCGATCGCCCCGAGGCCGCGGATCCCGGCTCCGCGCAGAATCCGAGCGAGCACCGTTTCAGCCTGGTCGTCTTGGCTGTGACCCACCGCAATGCACGTAGCTCCATGAGCCCGGGCGATTTCACGGAGCGCGTCGTACCGGAGCTCGCGGGCTTGGCCCTGAATCGACGCCCCTTGCTTCGGCACCTCGACCCGTGCGCCATAGAAGGGAACGCCAAGGTCGCTGGCAAGCGCCGACACCTGCTCGACCTCGGACGCCGATTCAGGCCGGAGGCGGTGATCGATCGATGCGACGCAGATCGTGATGCCCAGCTCGCCGCGGAGGCGATGGAGCACGTGCACCAGAGCCGTCGAATCCGGCCCGCCGGAACAGGCCACCAGCACGTGATCTCCAGGGGAAACCAGGCCGCGCTCGCGGACGGTACGCCGCACCGTCGAGGTGATCATGAAGGGACGCTAAAACACGCCCGACGCGAGGGAAAGCCGCATCTCCGTTCGGTCGCGAAGGCCACCCATTCGCAAGGTTTCGGCGTCTTGTACGGCCCGTCTAGAAAAAGAAAAAGCAGGCGCCGCGATGCGCAGGCCGGAACGGGAACGCCGAAGAAGCCCGGGCCCGGCTTCGGCGGTCTCGAGGGCTCTCTGCTCTTTGTCGCTTCGGAGCTGAATCTGCTGGGTGGGCTCCCAGCTATCTTGCCGCTCTTTTCGGACGCCTTTGACGGTCACCAGGATGGCCGGCATCACGCCGGCTAGGCCGACGACGAGCGCCGCAACCGAACCCTTCGAGCGGCCGGGCTTGTCGAGGGCGAAGTACCCGGCCAGTGCGCCACCGGTGGCACCGACGATCGGAAACACCGAAAGGGCCCACGCGTTGTTGAGGCCCGACAACGACGGGATGATGAGCCCGAGCTCGGCGCCGACCAGTCCCAAGCCGATGGTGCCCTTGGGGGTGGCCCGAAGGTCCTCGAAGACCACGGTGGAGTCCTGGGCTTCGACTGCGCGGGGCGCAGCCGACAGCGAAATGGCCGCCAGCAGTGCCAAGGCACATCCGATTCGTTGCACGTTCAATTCCCCCTCCGCCTGCTCCACCGCCTAGGTTACACGCAGGCCGAAACTGCTGCAACCACGCGACATTACGCGGGGAATCATTTGCCTTGAATTCGCGGGATCGCCGCCCAAGAATCCCGCGATGGAGGAACGAGACTTTCAATCCCTGCTCGTCGCGCAGGACGGCCACATCGTCACCCTAACCTTCAACAAGCCCGAGAAAAAGAACCCGTTGAGCCAGGAGCTGGTCAACGAGCTGCTCTGGGCTCTGGACGATGCCGAAGCCGACGACGAGGTGCGTGCCATCATCCTCACGGGCGCCGGGAACGCATTCAGCGCAGGAGCTGACCTGAAGGGAATGACCGCGGAGCGTGGCAAGCTCGAAAAGAAGGGCGAGTTCGATGACCTGCTGCTGCGCTTCGATACGATGAAGAAGCCGATCGTCGCGCGAATTCCGGGATACGTCATGGGCGGTGCGATGGGTATCGTCGCCTGCTGCCACTTCGCCATCGCCTGTGAGAGCGCCATTCTCGGGACACCGGAGATCAAGCGCGGGCTGTTCCCGATGATGATCATGGCGGTGCTTCAGCGCGTCGTCCACCCACGCGAGTTGCTCAAGCTCATGCTCTTGGGTGACAAGATCACGGCGACCAAGGCCAAAGAGATCGGCTTGCTTACCGAGGTTGTGCCCGACGATCGGCTCGACGCTCGAGTCGCGGAGCTCGCAGGCCAGCTTGCCAAGCAGTCACCGACCGCGATGCGGATGGGCCTCAACGCGTACAACGAGCAACGCAAGATGTCCGTCGAAGATGCGCTTCCCTATCTTCGCGAACAACTGTACGCGGTTCTTGGGAGCGAAGACGCCAAGGAGGGACTCGCAGCGTTTTTTCAGAAGCGCGAACCGCAGTGGTCGGGACGCTAGTCGAGCACGTCCTTCACCAGGAGCTCGACGGAGCGCCCGCCCATCCAATGGTCGGGCTGAAACTCGCCTACGAGCTTGAGCTCTTGACGCCCTTCGAGCCGGGCGAACATCCCGGGCGCGAACGCGCGAATTGAATCCTCGCCAACGCGCAGCTTGAGCTTCCCGTGTACGCGGCCTGCCCCTACGCCGGTCGCTTCGAGGACCTGCGCATCGAGCATGAACGTCGGCACCGGGTGCGCCTCGCCAAAAGGCCCGAGGCGCTGCAGGTCCTCGACCGTCGGGACTCGAAACGCTCCGCCGAGGGCCACGTCGACGGGCACCTCTCGCGCATCGGCTTGTGCCGCGCCCTGCGTCGCGTGGAGAAAGGCGGCACGAAAGGCGTCGAGGTCACGCTTCAAGAGCGAGAGCCCGGCCGCGGCTCGATGCCCGCCCCAGCCGCTCAGATGCGAGGCACAGTCGGCGAGCGCGCTATAGACGTCGACGTTGCGGATCGTTCGGACGCTGCCGTGACCGTGGTCGCCATCCAAGGCGATGGCCACCGCAGGGACCCCGAAGGCATCCACCAGTCGGGCAGCCACGATACCGACGACCCCGCGATGCCAGGACTCGCTTGCGACGACCACGCCCTCCTCCGGCGCCTCGCCGTAGAGCTCGACGACCTGCGCGCAGGCCTCCTCGGTCGCATGCTGAGTGAGCAATTTGCGCTCGTCGTTCAGAGCCTCGACCTCCTCGAGGGCGCGCCAGGCCTCTTTGGCGCTCTTCGCGGTCAAGAAGCGAAGGGTCAGGTCTGCGGCGCCGAGCCTGCCGGGGGCGTTGAGCCTGGGTGCGAAGCGAAACGCCACGTCGCGAGCGGTGAGCTGCGCGGACTCCGGGATCTTCGCCGCTTGCCGAAGCGCAGCGAGCGCCGGCCTACCCTTGGGGGTGCCAATCGCCCTCAAGCCTGCGCGAACGAGCCGCCGGTTGTCCCCTGTCAGCGGCGCGACGTCGGCGATGGTTCCAATCGCGACGAGGTCGAGCCAGGCGCGGAGATCGAGCGCGGCCCCCATCTCGGTACGAAGCGCGGCGCCCAGCGAGAAGGCGAGACCGGCGCTGCAGAGTCCTTTGTACGGAAACCCGCATTCGGGCCGATGAGGGTTGAGAAACGCGAATGCCGGCAGGGCTTCATGGGGGACGAGGTGGTGATCGACCACGATGACGTCGACCCCGACGGCGTTGGCCACGGCGATGCGCTCGTGATCGCTGGAGCCGCAATCGCAGGTGATCAGCAGGCCTGGCCGCTCGGACAGGCAGCGATCGACAGCTTGCGAGCTGAGTCCGTATCCGCCCTTGAATCGGTCGGCGATGAGCGTCCGCACTTCTCCGCCGAGCGCGGCGATCACCTCGCTGAGAATCACCGCCGACGTGGTGCCGTCCACGTCGTAATCCCCAAACACGACGATGCGCTCCCCCGCCCGGATCGCACGAGCAATCCGCTCTGACGCCAGCGCCCGGTCGGCCATGTCCCCGGGGGGGCTCAAGCTGCGCAAGGTCGCGTCGAGGAAGGGCGAAGCTTCCTCCGCGGTGCGGATGCCCCGATGGACGAGCACCTGGGCCGCGGTCAGTCCCAATCCAGAGGCGTCGGCTAGCATGCCGGCCACCACTTCGTCGGGGGGCCGCACGCGATACCGATCCACGAAGCTAGCCCCGCGAACGACTGAAGAGACGCCGATCCATGAACTCCGTGATCGGTGCCGCAATGAAGATAGAGGAGATCGTACCTACGAGAATGCCGATACCCAGCGCGAAAGCGATGTCCTGAATGACGCCAGTACCGAGGAAGAAGAACGCGGACACCGACAAGAGCGTCGTGAGCGAGGTGACGATCGTTCGCGACAACATTTGCGAGGTGCTTATGTTGATGAGTTCTCGGAGGCTCTTGTCTCGGACGCGCACCATGTTCTCACGGATTCGGTCGAACACGACGATGGTGTCGTTGATCGAATAGCCCATGATGGTCAGCAGCGCGGCGACCGTAGTGAGGTTCACTTCCTTTTGTAGAAGGACGTAGATGCCGAGCGTGATGAGCGCATCATGAAGCATCGCGATGACGCCACCGGGCGCAAAGCGTAGGTCGAAACGAAACGCCACGTACAACATGATGAACGCGATCGCGTACAAGAGAGACTGAATGGCGGCGTCGCGAAGCTGCTCACCAGCCTTTGGACCCACCCACTCCACACGAAGCGCTTCGGTCGGCGCACGCTCCCCGAACTGCTCCTGAAGCTGGGTCATGAGCTCGTCCGCGACACCGACCAGTTGGGCCTCGTAACGCGGATCGCGGCTACCCGTCAGCGCGTTGATCGAGCGTACGTTTGCACCGCCAGCCACGAGGGCCTCTTGGAGCTGCTGTTCGATGACCGGACCCGAAACGCGAAGCGTGATCTTGTCGCCTCCCGGTGAGACTTTCATCTCCTGCAGGACGCCGTCTCCAAGCTCTGCCGCTACGGACTCCCGAATCTTCTCGACCTGCGCGTCCGGCAAAGATGATACCTCTTGAACACGAATGATGTATTCGTTGGGCCGGTCTTCGACGCTGATCACATCCGGGCGGGCGTACCCGGAATCTTGGAGGGCCTTCCGGACTTCGGCGGGGCTCGTATCGCCCTTGAAGACGAGCTGAACCTCGGTCCCGCCGGCGAAGTCGATGCCGTAGTTGGGGCCGGGATAGAACAGTGAAATCAAGCTCAGGGTCGCCATGATGCCGAGGACGGTCATGACCGGCCCGCGGTACTTCATGAAGTCGATATAGGTGCCAGGTTAATGAACTCCATGTCAGCCTACCCGCAGTCGCTGCACGCGGAAGCCGCGCACGAGCCAGTCGAAGAGCACCTTTGAGCAGAACGTGCCGGTGAAGAGCGACGTGCCGATACCGATCAGCAGCATCGTGGCGAAGCCCTTGATCGGCCCGGTGCCAAACTGCCAAAGGACGATGCCGGCAATGGCTGTCGTGAGCTGACTGTCGAAGACCGACGAGTACGCCCGAGCGTAGCCTTGTTCCACGGCGGAGCGCGGCGACTTCCCAAGCCTCAGCTCCTCGCGGATTCGCTCGGTGATGAGCACGTTTGCGTCGACGGCCATACCGACGGTAAGCGCGATGGCGGCCACGCCCGGTAGCGTGAGTGTAGCCCCAATCCCCGACATGACGCCCAGCAGGAGCTGCAAGTTCAGCAGAACCATGGCGTCCGCGACCAGCCCGGCGACCTGATAGTAGAGAGCCATGAACACCAAGACGGCCAGGATCCCGACGAGCGCCGCGACTGCGCCCTTTCGGACGGAGTCCTGACCGAGCGTCGGGCCGATGAGCTGCTCATTGGCCGGCCGAAGCGGTGCAGGAAGCGCGCCGGCCTGAAGTACGACGACCAGATCTTTGGCCTCTTGCAGAAGCTCGTTGCGGTCGAGGTATGCGCCGAGCGTGATGCGGCCTCGCGCGCCAATCTGACCCTGGATGACCGGCGCGGACTCCACGCGGTCGTCGAGAACGATCGCCATCCGCTTACCGATGCTGCGGCCGGTGAGGTCAGCCATGCGCGAAGCGCCGCGTGTGTTCATCGTGAAATCGACCTCCGGGCTTCCGCTCTGGGGGTCGAAGCCCACGGACGCGTCATCGAGGTCCTCGCCGGTCGCATCCGCAACGCGGTACATGTAATAGGTGCGCCAGCCTTCGCCGCCCCGCTCGGGGTCGGGCTCCTGGCGGCCGATGGAAAGCTCGTGGTCATCGGGCACTGGCAGCGTCGCGATGTATGCGCGAAGACGATCGCGGGCATCCTCGCCGAACGCCTCGGCAAAGGTCTGCGCGCCCTGGTTGAGGTCAATTCCCTCGGGTGGTGCCGTAAAAAGAGACCGCGAGTCCGATTCGTCATCGACGATTTTGAAACTCAGCTGGGCGGTTCGGCTGATGATCGACTTGATGCGCTCGAACGAGCTCTCCTGCGCACCGGGTATCTCGATGATGATGTCGCCATCGTTGGGCCGCGCGATGACGGTCGGCTCTAGCACGCCCATGCTGTCGATACGGTTGGTGATCGTGCGTTCCGACTGGCGGACCGCCGTCTCTCGCATGTTGGCGAGCTGCTCTTCTCGCATGTGAAGGTCCACCACGAGGTCCCCCACGCCACTCGCAACGCGAAGGTCACGAAAGTAGTCTTTGACCCAGGTCTTCGATAGCTTGCTCGCGTCTTCTTGATTCGAAAAGGTCATTCGAATCGCACGGAGCGCGCCACCGTCCTTGTCGACGCGCTCGACTTTGCATCGCTGTCGAATCTCGTCGAGCTTGGCGCGGTCGATGTCGTCGATTTCCTCTTCGGGGACGACACCGATCAAGACACCGCACTGCCGCTGCACCTGCTCGGCGATTCGGTCTCGACGGTCTCGAATGTACTCATCAACTTCGACTTCGTACATCAGTCGCAGACCGCCCTTGATATCGAGGCCGGGGTTGATCTGATTGTCGAATGTCTCTTTGACGATGTCCGGGCAGGGCAACCATCGATCGACGCTCGGCCAAAGGGCAAGGAAGCCCAAGACGGACGAGCCGACAACGATTGCCAAACGAAAATACCAGCCTCGATCCATGATCCTCGCCTGTGCGTTCAGCTTTTCTGTTCGGGGGGTTGGTCCAACCCGGCAACGTGAGACCGCAGCACTTTGATTCGAGTGCGTTCCGCGATCTCGATCGTCACATCGCGGTCGTCGAGCGCGGTGATCTCGCCGCGGACTCCGCCATTGGTTCGGACGATGTCACCCTTTTTGAGGGCGCCCATCATCGCGTCGTGCTGCTTGGCCCGCTTTTGCTGCGGGCGGATCATCAGGAAGTAGAGGACCGCAAACATCAATAGGAGAAAACCGATTTGCTCGGTTCCTCCACCACCACAGCCCATCGGCCCAGGGGCCGGTCCGCCGCCACCGGTGGGAGCCACTGGAACTGGACCGCCGCTTACGTCGGGCTGAAGCAAAATGTGAAATAAAGAGTAGAGCACCACTAACCCTCAATGCGCGTCGAGCCAGGATGCAACCTGCTATCCGGGCCCCGCGAGCGCCGGCGTTTCTACTCCATGCCCCCGATCAGGTCAACTCACCGGAATTGTGGATTTATGCTACAAACGCGCGACCCCCGCTGGGTAGGGGTGTAAGGAGCAGCAATGGTGGACAAAGTGGACAAGATCTGGCTCGACGGGAAGCTCATTCCTTGGGACCAGGCGAACGTCCACGTACTAACGCACACGCTCCACTACGGGCTAGGCGTCTTCGAGGGCATTCGCTGTTACAAGCTCGAAGACGGGCGCAGTGCGATCTTTCGTCTGGAAGAGCACATTCGACGACTGTTCGATTCGGCGCACATCTGCATGCTGCCCATGCCGTACAGCCCGGAGGAAATCGTCGAGGCCTGCCTCGAAACGGTCCGGGCCAACGGCCTCGACGAATGCTACCTGCGGCCGATTGCCTTCATGGGCGATGGAGAAATGGGTCTTGGTGCAAAATCCAACGCCACGCGGGTGTCGATCATCGCCTGGCGCTGGGGCGCCTACCTCGGAGAGGAAGGCCTTCGCAAAGGCATTCGCGCGAAGGTGAGCTCGTTTCAACGCGCCGGGGTCAACACCCTGATGTCCAAGGGCAAGATCAACGGCCACTATGTCAACTCGATCCTCGCCAAGCGCGAGGTCCAGGCCATCGGCTACGACGAAGCGATCATGCTCGACACACAGGGCTACGTGTCCGAGGCCTCGGGCGAAAACATCTTCGTGGTCCGAGACGGCCAGATCGCCACGCCCCCCATGGGGGTCTCCATCCTCGGTGGCATCACGCGCGACTCCGTCATGCGCGTCATGCAAGGCCTCGGGCTCACCATCCACGAGCGATTGATCTCGCGCGACGAGCTCTACATCGCCGACGAGGTGTTCATGGTCGGCACCGCCGCCGAGGTCACCCCGGTTCGTGAGCTCGATGACCGGAGTATCGGCATCGGCTCCCGCGGACCCATCACCGAAAAGGTGCAGAGCGCGTACTTCGACGCGGTGCGCGGAGTGAAGGTGCCGGACGAGAACTGGTTGACAATCGTCTAACCGGGGCGCGGAAAAAAGCCCGTCACGGGGTTCCATCGAACGGCTCGGCTCAGGCGCTCGCGTGGGGGCGGCGGGGTGGGGATGAAGGGTTCACTCGCGCGCGAAATGCATTTCGTCCGTCGCCGCTAACAAACGGTAGCCGGAAGCAAGGACCCGCGCGCCCCACCCCGCCGCCCCCACGTCTGGCGCGATTGTCACTCGTTACGTCGACTCCACCCCATGACGGGTTTTTTCCGCGCCCCTCCATACGGAGAATTTCGAACCGCGTCCCTACCCTACGGAGCCATCAAGCCCAAACACCCGCGGCAGCGCGAGCCCGCAGGGCGAAGCCCGGCTCGAATGCGCCGGCAAGGCAGAGCAAAGCGAATGCCGCGCCAGGGAGGATTACGGGTGGGGGTGGGCGGGGCGGTGCAAACAAGCCGTACCACACAGCCCACCCAAGACCCGCCCCCCAACACCTGCCGCAGCACAAGCCAAACGGCGCCACCCGCCCCCCACCTCCCCAACCACCCGCGGCAGCGCGAGCCCGAAGGGCGAAGCCCGGCGCAACCCAACCGCTGCTCAGTCTTCGATCACATTCTTATGAATGATGATTCGCCGGCAGTGTGGGCACTGGTGTACTTCGCTGGCCCGCTGAAGCTCAATCGTCAGCTGGGGCGGTAGCGCCATGCGGCAGGCTGTGCACGTACCGTCGCTAATGATGATTACAGCGTTTGGGATTCCGGTCTTCAGGCGTTCGTAGCGCTTGACGATCGTCTTCGAAACCTTGGCCGCAAGCACGTCGCGTCCGTCGAGCAGTTTGGCGCGCTGCTCTTCGAGTTCGGCGACGCGAGCCTTGGAAGACTCTTCGTCTGCCTGAAGGGAGGTCTTGGTCTCGTCGAAGTCTTTTTCACGCTCGGCTAGCGAAGCTGTCTTCGCTTCGATCGCCTGCGCGATTCGGCCGAGCTCGTCTTCGCGCTCCTTGATGGCCCGACGATTGGCCTCGACCTCTCGCTCGGCCGCGTCGGCTTCACGGATGCTAGATGCCTGTGCGACCTTCCTGCGAGCACGCTGAAGCCCTTCGGTCCTCTCCTTGAGCTCGCCGCTCTGCTGGACTTTCAGCGCCTCGGCTTCGCTAAGCTGCTGACGCTCCTGGGCGAGCATGGTCTCCAGCGTCTGCACACTGTTCCGCATCTCCTCGAGCCTCTGCGGTATCTGCCTAAGCTCGGCGTCGATGTCACGCGCCGAGTCATCCATCTCAGCAAGTTTTGCAAGGGCTACGAGCTCTTCGCGCAAAGATAGCCTCCGTGGTCAACCTGAGCTGGCGGGGCTTTAGCGTGCCTTTAGAGTAGGTGCAAGAGAACGGAATCGGAAGTGGCGCTGGAGAGTCGGCGCTTCGCGGCGTCCACGCGGCTCGCTCAAACCGCGTCGCGGTTTTGAGCGGTAGGCCCACCTGGACTCGAACCAGGAACAACCCGGTTATGAGCCGGGGGCTCTAACCAATTGAGCTATGGGCCCTCGCGGGCACTTCTAGCCCGATCCAGCCTCCAACGCGAATCAAAGACAACATACGATCGGAGAACGGCTCTGCGACGGGCGTACGCGTGGGTGCGGCGGAACGCGACGCGGGCGTTCGATCGAACGGGTCGGCTTCGGAAGGGCGTGCGAGCACGGGGCCTCGCAGGCGCCGAGCCTCGGAGCTCGCGCCAATCGGGCGGGTACGGCTGTCTTGCACCGCCTCGTCACTCGCACGCCGACTCCACCCATGGCGCGGCGGTCCTTTGCTCGCGCCTCTGCCGGCGCGATCAGGACGCACGGCCTTCGCCCTTCGGGCAGGCGGCAGCCGCCAGCCGGTATGGCGAAGCTCGGTGGTACTGCGCCGGCAAGGAGGAGCAAAGCGGAATGCAGCGCCAGGAGGATTGCGGGTGGGGGTGGACGGAGCGAGTGTAACAATCGGCCAAGCACAGCAACACCCACCTCCGATCCGGCCCCCACGCGAGCTCCGCAGGCGGCAAGAGCTTGCGATCGCCGCTCGAGAAGCCCGCCAAGCTGCATCCGACCCCAACACCTGCAGCAGCGCGAGCCGTTCCGAGCCGCCAGAGCGCGCCCGTATCGCGCTTTTTTCCGTGCCCCGTTAGTTATCCATGAACGAACGGAGCTGCTTCGAACGGCTTGGGTGGCGGAGTTTGCGGAGGGCCTTGGCTTCGATTTGGCGGATGCGCTCTCGGGTCACTTCGAAGTCTTGGCCGACCTCCTCGAGCGTGTGGTCGCTCTTTTCGCCAATGCCGAAGCGCATGCGGAGGACCTTTTCTTCCCGAGGGGTCAAGGTCTTCAGGACGCGGCGAGTCTGGTCTTCGAGGTTCCCGCCGATGACGGCTTCGACCGGGGAGACGGCGTTTTTGTCTTCGATGAAGTCGCCGAGGTGGCTGTCTTCCTCTTCCCCGATCGGAGTCTCGAGGCTGATCGGCTCTTTGGCGATCTTCAGGACCTTCCGCACCTTCTCCAAAGGCATTTCCATGCGTTCGGCGATCTCCTCCGGATCGGGCTCACGGCCTAGCTCCTGCACCAGGTAGCGGGAAGTGCGGATCAGCTTGTTGATGGTTTCGATCATATGGACTGGAATTCGGATCGTTCGAGCCTGATCGGCGATGGCCCGAGTTATGGCCTGACGGATCCACCAAGTCGCGTAGGTTGAAAACTTGTAGCCGCGCCGGTACTCAAACTTGTCTACGGCCTTCATCAAGCCGATGTTGCCTTCCTGAATCAGATCGAGAAACTGCAAGCCGCGGTTAGTGTACTTCTTGGCGATCGAGACCACGAGACGCAGATTGGCTTCAACCAGCTCGGCCTTGGCTCGCTCCGACTGCCGCTCACCTTCTGCAAGCGCCCGATACGTTTCGCGCAACCGATCCACGGGCTGCCCCATGGCTTCTTCCACATCGCCGATCGCCTTTTGCGCGTCGCGGATGTGCTCCTCGGAGAGAAGAATCTGTTCCTCGGATCCATACTTGCGCTGAACTCGCTTCTCGACAGCCTTGCTCTCTTGCATGTCGCGCACCACGCGCTTCATGTCTTTGAAGCGAAGGCCTCCCACGCGCGCTTCCGCTTCGTTCATGTCACGTTCCGCCCGCTCGACGCGGCGCGTGTATGCCTTGATCGCTGCAACGACGCGATCAACCTGCTTCTTGGTGAGGTTGAGCTCTCGCAGCAGCGAGATCCGCTCCTCGAGATGCTTCTCGAGCTGCGCGGTGTGCTGCTTCCTGCTGCGGTCGGATACCTTCAGCTTGCTCTCTAGCTCGCTGCGGACCTTCGTCATCGACGACTCGATGCGCTTGACCTTGTCGAAGACCTTCAGGGCGCGAACCTTCGCTGCCTCGAAGTCGACTTCCTCTTCTTTGTCCAGATCGCGGACGACGTCCTTGATGCGGAGCTTACCCTTTCGAAGGGTCTCACCAATTTCGAGGATCTCGCTCACACCGATGCGAGAGTTGAGAATCACCTGGAAAATCTTTCTCTCGCCATCTTCGATTCGCTTGGCGATTTCGACCTCGCCCTCGCGAGTGAGAAGCGAAACCGAGCCCATCTTCCGCAAGTACATCCGAACCGGGTCATTGGACTTCTGCGTGTAGCTGTCGTCAGCAGGAGGCGGAATCGTGGATGCTCGGCGCGTCGAGCTCCGCGTCGCAGCAACGGGAACTTCGCTCGTTCTGCTCTGGCCTTCAGGCGCGCCGTCGACCACATCGATGTCTTCACTCTTGAGCCAAACCATGAGGTCGTCGATCTGGTCGGAGGTCACCATATCCGGCGGTAGCGCCTCGTTCAGCTCGTCGTAGGTCAAATGCCCTTGCATTCGCCCGCGCTCCAGAAGCATCTGCACTTCTTTGCGTTCGCGCCCTTTGAGTTTCGGCACTACCCGCGACACAGGTTCAGAGTCGAACTTGGATGCACTGGATTCCTCGGCACGTACTGAGCTTTTGCTCGCCATCTTCACCTCTGCTTTGTGTTCGACTTGAGCTTGTGTGCGCTGCGCGTCAACTCCACAAACTCTCGAGTCAGCCCCGCCGCCAGCGCGTCGTCGCCAACTCGGCGCGCTTCAACGATGCGCTGTTGCAAACGGGGCAACTCATGTTCGATGTTTTTTCGTTCGAGAAGTGGAAGGCCCTCGTCGAGAATTTGACGTGCTTCTTCGAGGCCATGCTCTTGCACAGCCAACTTCGCTTCCAACCACGGCCTGAGCTGATTTTCGGTCAACTCATCGAGCAAAGCCGAAGCACTGAGCGATCCCTGCCTATCCACCATCCGCAAGATAGAAACAAAGATGGCTTGAAGATCAGGGCTCGTCAAAAGCTTCGGGAGCTTATCTACCCCTTCGTGTTGTACCAAGGTCGGCTGATCGATCAGCAGCGAAATCAACTTCAACTGTAACTCCGACACTGGCGTTGCAATCGGCTGCTGCACTGCGTCACGACGAGCGACGCTTCGATCGGTCTGCCGACCGAGCCCACGACGCAACTCGCGACGCACCAAACTTACGTCGGTGATGCCAAATTTGCGGGCAACGCGCTCAACGTAGAGACCGCGCTCGATCGGGCTCTCCACCTCGGCAAGAATCGGACCAAGTTTGGCGATCGACTCCGCCTTCGCGTGGGGGTTTGATTCAGAGCTCGTCGCCGCGTCATCGATTAAATACTCGATTATGGTGGGTGCGCTCACGATTCGAATTCGCAAAGACTCCGCTCCCTGCTCTCGGAGGAAGCTGTCGGGGTCAGTCCCCTGCGGCAGCGTCACGACGTATGCGTCGAGCCCGGCTTTGCCCACGACCGTGTATGCTTCGCGAACCGCTTTGCGGCCTGCCTTGTCGCCGTCGAAGAGCAAGACCACCTTCTGCGCGAAGCGTTTGAGCAGCTTGGCGTGTGCTTCGGTGAAGGCCGTGCCCATGGGCGCAACGGCGTTCTGAAAGCCCGCCTGATGCAACGCGACCAGGTCGAAATTGCCCTCGCACAAGACGCTCGCGTCTTCGCGGCGAATCTCGACCCGACCTTCGTGCAGTCCGTAGAGGACCTCTCCTTTGTGATAGAGTTGGCTCTCCGGGCTGTTGAGGTACTTCGCGGGAGGCTCCTTTTGCTCTTCCATCGATGATGCCGGGGCGAGCGCACGGCCGCTGAACGCGACGACTTTCCCGTGCACGTCGGCGATGGGAAACATCAGCCGATGGCGGAACCGGTCGTAGTGGCCACGACCCGAGCGCCGCGGCACGATGAGGCCAACCGCTTCGGCGTCGGCGGGTGACGCGCCGGCCCGCTCTAGAAAACGCACCAGCGAGTCCCATCCGTGAGGCGCATAGCCAAGTCGGAACTTGCCGCTGAACTCTTCGCTGATTCCGCGGTCCTCGAGCTCTTTGCGTGCAATGCCGCCGTCGGGATGTTCGAGAAGCTGGGCGCAGTAGAACTCGGTCGCCTGCTCCATCAAGGAAGCAAGGCGCTCGGTCTGCTTCTTGTTGCGTTGGTGCTCGGCCTCACGCTGCGGATCGTAGACCGGCAGCTGAACCCCGGTCTGCTCGGCGAGGTCGCGCGCGACCTCCGGGAAGGTCTTGCCCTCGACGTGCATCAAGAACGAGAAGATGTCGCCCGACGCTTTGCAGCCAAAGCAATGGTAGAAGCCGCGGCTTGGATGCACGTAGAAGGACGGCGTCTTTTCGTTGTGGAAGGGGCAAAGGCCTTTGAGGCTGTTGCCCGACTTCTTGAGCGTGACGTAGTTGCCGATGACCTCAGCAATGGGCGCGCGGTCGCGGATCTCAGCAATCTTGTCTTCGGAAATCACCGCCGCGTCTCGCCCATGCTCGCTGTCCCTGCGAAGAGAGGGCAGTGTAGGCTTCGCCTGGTTCTTGGCAAGCGCCGCGGGCCGCTGTAGTTGTGGCGCGATGGGCCCCGTGCACACACCACTCCGGCGAATCCTTTGGATGTATGCCCTGGTGTGCGCGTCGGTCTTCGCAGTTACCCGGCTCGAGTCGATCGCTGTGCTGGGTCGTTACGTCCACCTCGCCGTCGCGGCCATCTTCCTCGTAAGCGCGATTCGGCTCACACGAAGCGACCCTTCCCACTTCGGCCTAGCGCTGGGGGGCCTGCTCGAGCCGCCGGTCGATGACCGCGCAGCAGGTCCGCTCGGGCTTTTCGATCTTGGGCACGCGATTCGCAACGCGCTCCCAGCGGCGGCGGTGGAGCTCGGCGTGGCGTTCGGGATCGCAGCCGTGGTGTTCCCGCTCTACGCGGTCGGCTTCTACTGGTGGACTCAGCCTGTCGGTGGTTTCACGCTCACTCTCCCGCCGAACGCCGCCAGCTTCGTCCTGGCGCAGCTCATCGTGGTGGGCTTGCCCGAAGAGGCGTTCTTTCGCGGCTACTTGCAGACGGCTTTGAGCGACCTCGAGGAGAGACGCCTGCACGTGCTCGGCGTGAAGCTCGCCCCGCGCGCCTGGATCTTTCAGGCGATCCTGTTTGCGGCGATCCACTTCATCGTCGACCCCCAGCCCGCACGGCTCGCGGTGTTCTTTCCCGCTCTTCTCTTCGGATGGACGCGCGGATGGCGCGGCGGAATTGGCGCCGCGCTGGCGCTCCACGCCATGAGCAACCTTTATTCCGAGATTCTGGCGCGGAGTTGGCTATAACAGCCATATGCAGGTCACTCCGCCCGCACCGACCATTCTCAGCGAAACGGTTCGTCGCGCACTTTCTGAAGACATCGACCGTGGAGACCTGACGAGCCAGGCATGTGTCGAAGCGAGCACAATCGGGAAGGCCAAGCTCAACGCTCGCGAACCCGTCATCGTTTGTGGGCTTCCGATTCTCGAAGAGGTATACGCGCAGGTCGACGTCCTAGTCGATGTCGAGTGGCACGTGGAGGACGGCGACCAGTGCGATGCAGGCACGACCCTGGTCACGATTTCCGGGCCGGCGGCGTCGCTTCTTCTCGGCGAGCGCGTCGCGCTCAATTTCATGCAACGGCTCACGGGTGTATCAACGATGACGAAGCGTTTCGTCGACGCCCTGCCCGAAGGTTCGTCGACCCGAATTACCGACACCCGGAAAACGACCCCTGGGCTCCGGGCCTTCGAACGCTACGCGGTTCGCTGCGGTGGCGGCCACAACCATCGCGAAGACTTGGGAGCTGCCGTCCTCATCAAGGACAACCACATCGCTGCGGCCGGCGGAGTTCGTACCGCAATTGAGCGAGCACGGGCCTATGCACCCCATACCTGCCGCATCGAATGCGAAGTCGACACTCCCGGGCAGTTGCAAGAAGCGCTCGCCGCGGGAGCGGACATCGTCATGCTGGACAATTTCGATGACGAGCAGGTGCGTGACGCGCTGGCGCTCGTGAACGGGCAGGCGCTGGTCGAGGTGTCGGGCGGCATCAACCTCGATCGCGTCGCTCGACTGGGCGCGCTCGGAGTGGACGTGATCAGCGTCGGTGCGCTCACCCACTCGTCGCCTTCCTGCGATCTCGGTCTGGACTGGGCCTAGCTCGTGATCCAAGACCTGCAGCCCGAGGGACTCGGCCAGTTGCTCCGTGGCGGCTGGGGCAGGTCGCTGACCATCAAACAGAGCACCGCGTCAACGATGGACGATGCCGCCTCGGCGGCAGCCGAAGGTGCGACCGATGGGCACGTCGTACTTGCCGACGAACAAACGCGTGGACGCGGAGCGCATGGGCGGCACTGGGTCTCGCCGCCAGGCTCTGACCTCTATTTCTCGGTGGTCGCCCGCCCGCAGGTCGAACCCGCCTCGACCGCCTTGGTCACGCTTGCCAGCGGGCTCGGGGTGCGCGACGCGGCTGCTGGGTTCCTACCCGGCCGCACCGTCCGGGTGAAGTGGCCGAACGACATCTGGGTCGAGAGACGCAAGTGCGCAGGCATCCTCGTCGAAAGCCGGACAGTCGGGAGCCGCATCGATTCAGTGATCATCGGCGTCGGCCTCAACGTGAACCGCATGCAATGGCCCGAGGAGCTCGAAGGCATCGCCACCTCACTGCGAGCCGAGGCGCCAGGCGAAGAGACCATCGACCGTGCTGAAGTGCTCGCAGCGGTCCTGTTTCACATGGAGCGTTGGGTAAGCCGGCTCGCCAGGAACGGCGCAGCCGTCGTGGTAGACGCCCTTCGACCGAACCTCGCGCTTCTCGGCGAACGAATTCGCTTCGAAGATGACCAAGGCGTCTTCGAGGGCATCCATGAGGACGGCGCAGCCCTGGTGCGAACGGCGGGCGGCCTTCGAACCCTTCATGCTGCGCACATCGAGCCCCTCGAGCGCTGAGCTGGGCGCTTGCCTGCACACGGCTCGCACACCAATACTGCCAGGATGGTTCAGGCAAACGAGCTCGCCTGGTTGGAACAGTCCGTGGGCGTTCTCGCCCTCGAGGACCGCGCGATCATTTCGGTCGGCGGGGACGACGCGCACGACTGGCTGCAGGGACAGGTCACCAACCAGCTCAAAGACGTCGAGCCTGGGAGCTCGGTGTATGGCTTCGTGCTCACCTTGAAAGGGCGAGTCTTGGCAGACGTCTACGTGCTCATTCGCGAGGGCGAGCTGTGGCTCGACGTCCCCGCGGCGCAGGTCGAGGCCCTTCTCGAGCGGTTCGATCGGTACATCATCATGGAGGACGTCGATCTCGATCATCGAAAAGACCTCCAGGTGATCGCCGCCCAGGGCCCGCGTTCGAACGAGCTTCGCGGCGATGGATGGCCTTCGGATCGGCTTGGCCTCGGAGGTCGGGAGTGGGTCGTTCCGGCCGCCGAGCTCGAGTCGGAACTGACGAGCCTGATCGCGCGCAGTGGCGAGCTTGGTGGCGGCGCCGTCGGCAGTCAGGCCTGGGCGCAGGCTCATGTCATTTACGGACGGCCGCGCTTCGGCGTGGATTTCGGAGACTGGACCTACCCACAGGAAAGCGGGCTGAGCCGACTCGCAGTCTCGTTCAAAAAAGGCTGCTACATCGGACAAGAGACGGTCGTCATGCTGGAGA
Source organism: uncultured delta proteobacterium (assembly GCA_963712235.1). GTDB lineage: Bacteria > Myxococcota_A > Polyangia > Polyangiales > Houyiibacteriaceae > SG8-38. The sequence goes on along the minus strand of CAVQHC010000010.1, from coordinate 33,886 downwards.
ACCGCGGCAAGGCCCCGAAGGTTCTTTGGCGTTGGGCAATCGAAGGCGCTGTGGTTCCCGCCGCAGGGAGCCCCATCACGCTCGACGATGGGGTCGTGGGCGAGGTCACGTCAGCGGCCGTGGGTGAAAAAGGAGTGCGGGCACTGGGCTTTCTGAAACGAGGACACGAATCGGAGGACCAAGGAGGCTTCCGAATCGCTGGACGCGTCGCACGCCCGCTCGGACCCGTGGAAACAGGGCCGGCCGTAAGCTCCGTTCGCGCGTGACGATACGGAACCCACCATGGTGGCGCGATCCGCTCCGCGACCTTATAGTCTCTGTCCAAAGGAGCCTCATGCTGACTCTCACCAACCGCGCTGCAGACAAAGTGAAAGAAATCCGAGACGCCGAAGGCCTGGTCGACCAAGGACTTCGAGTACGTGTAATCGGCGGCGGATGTGCGGGTTTTTCGTATGATTTGTTCTTCGAGAACGAAACCTCTGACTTGGATCAGACCTTCAACTCGCACGGCATCCCGATCTACGTGGACATGATGAGTGCGCAGTACGTCGAAGGCACCGAAATCGACTATGTCGAGGGGCTTCAGGGCGCTGGGTTCAAGTTCCAGAACCCACAGGCGAGCCAAACCTGCGGATGTGGCTCTAGTTTCGCCACCTGATTCACCTGTAATTCCAGACAGATGTCTGCGCTGAGCGATTTTTGCTCAAATATCTACTTGCGCTTGTCTCAGTTATGTCTAAGTTTCGGTTCACTTAGTTGGACACGACATGGACAGTCGTCCGGCTAGACAGTGACGTAACGTAACGGCATACAGCGCATATAGGACATCACCATGCAGTCATCCGCCTCCCTCGATCGATATATCCAGCAAGTTCGGGCCATCCCCAAACTTTCCCGTGAAGTCGAGCACCAGCTCGCGCTCCGAGCGCGTGAAGGAGACCAGGCCGCGAGCGATAGCCTTGTCGAAGCCAATCTACGTTACGTGGTCGCCATCGCACTTCAGTACCGGCGCTACGGAATCACGCTTGGAGACCTGATTGCCGAAGGCAGCGTCGGCCTGGTCACCGCGGTTCGCAAGTTCGACCCCCACCGGGGTACGCGATTCGTGACCTACGCGGGTTACTGGATTCGCGCGTTCGTCCTCGAGGCGGTCGTTCGCTCGAGCACGATGATCGGCGCTGGCTCCGGTCCATTCCGATCAAAGCTCTTCTTCCGACTTCGCCGCGAGCGGGCGCGCCTGTCTAACGTGATCGCCGATCCAGAGGAGCTGATCGCGAAGCTCGCTTCCGACTTCGACACGACTCCGGCCAAAATGACGGAACTGCTACGTCGCCTCGACCAGCGAGAAATCTCGCTCGATGCGCCGGCCTACCATGATTCGGAGTCAACCCTGGTCGAAATGCTCCCCGGCAACGCCGAGCCTCAGGATCAGATCGTTGGCCGCGAACGCCGGCAGAGCGGAATCCAGCTGCGCCTCGCAGGCGCGCTCTCGGTCCTCGACGACCGCGAGCGACTGATCGTCGAGAAGCGTATCCTCAGCGACGATGCGGCCTCCCTGGCCTCGCTCGGGCGAGAGCTCGGTGTGAGCCGAGAGCGAGCGCGGCAACTCGAAGCCCGGGCGAAGAAAAAGCTCGCCGAAGAGCTTCGAGACCTCGCGCCCGCCGCCTAACCTACCTGCTCAGATGTAGGGTGGTCGCTCACCCCACGAGGGCCGATGCGATCTGGGCCCGGCCGGAGTAGCATGTAAGCCACGATGGTGTTCGAGGACGGGGACAACACGGCGCTGCGCCGTGAAGTGACGCAGGCGCTGGGGCAGGACGACCTCGTCGACGAGCCCGACTCGGCGCTTCCTCCCGCCCTACCCGGCACCTCGAGGTCTGCCGCGGCGACACGCCCCCCGCTGTCGGATGCGGACCGGTCGCGGCGCGCCCGCGAGTGGATCGCAGAGTGCGAGCGCGAGTTGACCGAAGACCCGGACGCGCGCCGCGCGGCCCGCCTCTACTTCGAGATGGGGCGCAGCTGCGAAGCGCCGCTGAACGATGTGCGACGGGCGCTCGAATACTACCAGGCGACTTTGGAGCGGGCGCCCGACTACGTGCCGGCGATTCGCGCGACGCGCCGTCTCCTTCTCGGCTCGCGAATGTTCAGCGAAGCGCTCCCTCTCTTTGACGCCGAGGCACGCGTAACACGCCGGCCGAGCGACAAGGCGACACTGTACCTGTTGAAGGGTCGTTTGCTCGAAGACGTCCTCGGCAATCGAGAAGCGGCGGAGGAAGCATACCAAACGGCACGGGCACTGGACCGTTCGCACGCGGCGATCCTGAGGGCGACCGAGCAGCGCTCATTCGCCAAACAACGATGGCCGGATGTCGATCGCAATCTGGCGGAGCTCGCCAACGCAGCCACATCCGATGACGCTCACCGCGCCGCGTTGATCATCCGCCGGGCGCAGTTGCTCGAAAGTCGGCAACAGCGGCCCGAACAAGCGGCGGAGCTCTACGAGACGGCTTTGCAACTCAACCCAACTTCCGTCGTCGCGGTGCAAGCGCTGAAACGTCTGTACTACGGGCAACGTCGCTGGCGCGACTTGATCCGCACGCTCGAAGCCGAGGCTCAGCTGGCGACCGAGCCTGCACTCAAGGCTTCGTCGCTCTACCGCGCTGCACGGATCCATGCAGAGCTACTTGGGAATCGTGACGATGCAATCCAGGCTCTGGAGCAGGCGCGAAGTCTGCAGCCTGGCGATCCGTTGATCCTTGGTGAGCTGGCGCGCCACTACGAATCCGGGCAACGCCTCGAGGCCCTGGTCGAAACCCTCGAAGCACTGACCGAAGCAACCGGCGACGAAGCGGAGAAGCTCACCTACACGCAGCGCATTGCTCGGCTCTACGAAGAAGAGCTCCGCGACGTGGATCAGGCGATCACCTGGCACGAACGGGCAGTCGAGCTCGATCCTACCTCGCTCTCGAGCCTGCAAGCATTGAGCTTGCTGTACCGCATTCGCGGTTCCTGGCCGAAGCTCGTCGAGATGTGCCTTCAAGAGGCGAGGTACACGACCGATGCGGAGCGCCGAGCGGACGCACATGCGCGCGCGGCAGAAATCTACGAGACTAGACTCAACGCCATCGACGATGCGATCGAGCACTATCATCGCTCGCTCAACGCGATGCCGGACCACCCCACGTCGTTCAAGGCTCTGGCGCGCTTGCTTTCGGACGTCCAGAAACCCAAAGACCTGATACAGCTCTACGAAAACGCGCTGGACCGAGCGAGCGGCTCCCGAGCGGTGTCGTACCTCCTCAAGATCGCGCAAATCTACGAGGACGCTCTCGATGAGCCAGCGCTTGCGGCTCAGACCTACAAGCGGGTCTTGCAGCAGGACTCGGCCCACCTCACGGCGGTTCAAGCGTGGCAACGGTCCGCCGCGCGAGCGCATCGGCCACGCGAGCTTCTCGAGGCGCTCGACTATGAAATAGAGCTCACCGTCGAGCGGGACCGATTGGTCGCCCTCTTGCACCGGGCGGGAGAGGTGCTCGACGAACATCTGGATGACCGCGATGCGGCCATCGCCCGCTACCGCCGCGCCCTCGACAAAGACCCCCGTCACGTTCCGACCCTCGCGAGCCTCGGGCGTCTCTACTACGCGGCGGGGCGCTGGAATGACTTGCTCGACGTCTACGGCCAAGAGCTGAGGCTCGCTCCAAGCAAGCACCGCCGCGTGGCCCTTCTGCAGAAGATGGCCGAAATCTCCCGCGATCGATTGGGAAGCGACGATGACGCGCTCCGATATCACCGCGAAGCGATTAAGGTCGATCCTGCACATGCACCTTCCCTTCAAGAGCTTGCGCGTCAACTCCGGGAGCGAGGCGATTGGGCGGACTTGGTGGATGTCTTGGAGCTCCAGCTTCGCAACTCGAGCGCCGTTCGCATCCGAGCGCGAGCCGCATTCTTGCTCGGCCAGGTCTACGAAGAGCATCTCGACGATCGACCCAAGGCGATGACCGCATACGAGGCCGCGATCACCGCGGATGCAGGCTACAGGCCCGCCGTCGACGCGCTCGCACGGGTTCGCGCAGAAGAGCATGACTGGACCCATCTGCTTTCTGACCTCGAACGAGAGCTCAAGCTCAGCGAGGAACCGAACCAGCGCATCGCCTTGTTCGCCCGCAAAGCTCAGGTCTTGGAGCGTCAAGACAAGCACCGCCAAGCGATTCAAGCCTGGGAACAGGTGCTCGAGATCGAACCGCCGAATCTCGGGGCGCTCCTAGCCCTAGAGCAACTGTATCGGCAGGTCGGCGCATGGCAATCGCTGTGCGCGGTGTACTCGACGCAATCCGAGGTGCTCGAAGACCCAACTGGCCGCGTTGCGGCTCTCTACGAGCTTGCGCGCCTGCTGGAGCATCAAGGGCTCGGCGAGTACGACGATATCGTGGGTGCGTATCGACGCGTCCTCGATGTTTCTCCTTCGGACCTGGGCGCTTTGCTCGAGCTCGAGCGCTTGGCCTCGGGCCGCGGAGACACCGAGCTCCTGCGCGAGATCGACACCCTCGTGGTACGTTCGGCCGAGGATCCAGCTGTCGCAGCCGCGCACCGCGCGCGCCTGGCTGAGCGGGTTGAAGGGCAGGAAGACACGCAGGCAATCGAGCAGTTTCGCGCGGCCTCCATTGCGGACCCGTATCACATCGGCGCCGCTCGAGGTCTCACCCGCGTCGCAGAGGAGACCGACGATCCGACCGCGCTCGTCGACGCGCTCCGCCGGGAAGCAGACGCCGAGCGGGACGCCAAGGCCGCATCGGAGCTGTACGTGCAAAGCGCGATGGTCCGCTTGGAGCGCATCGGGGATCACGACGGTGCAAGACGCGACTTCGAACAGGCGCTAGAGCTTTGGCCTGATTCCTTGGAGGCCGCCGAGGGTCTTGTCGATGTGCTCACGATCGACGCCGCCTGGTCCTCGCTGGCCGACCGGCTTTCCCAGGCCGCATCGAGCGCGCGGTCGGTGGACCGAGCGAGCGCGCTCTGGCTGGCAGTAGCGCGGGTCCAGAGCACGGAGCTCGACGAGCTCCCGGCTGCCATCCGCACGCTGCAACGCGTTCTGAAGGTCCAGCCCCGCAACCTCGATGCCTTGGAGCGCCTTGCACAGCATTTCGCGGCGAACCAGTCTTGGCACGAAGCGGCGGCAACGATGGAGCAACTGCTCGCCGCCGCACCGGGGAACCTCCGCTTGCGAAGGACCGCGCTCGACCTTGCCTGTCTCTACCGAGAGCGTTTGAACATGCCCGACAAGGCTCTGCGCCACGTCGAAACCGCTTTGACGACGGAGCCGGGGGACCCTGAGGCGCTGCGAGAGCTTTCCTTGATTCACGAAGCGCTCGGGCAGTTGCCTCAGGCATTGGAGGTCACCCGACACCTGCTGGACGTGAGCGAGGGGCGTGAACGAGGAGACGCGCTTGTTCGTCTTGGCCAGCTCGAGCACGCCACCGGCAACTCGGAGAATGCAAAGGTTGCGCTCCAGCGCGCCGTGGTTTTCGAAGGACCAGGAAGCGACGCGGCGCAGACGCTCGAATCCCTTTGTGCAAGCCCGAGCGACTGGCGCGCCTATGCTGACGCTTTGAGTGAGCATCGGGCCAAAGATGAGCAGGGCCGCGTGACGACCACCCTTGAGGTCGCCCGAGTCCTCTCGGACCACTGCAGGGACGAGCATGCGGCGATCGATGCGCTTCGAGGCGGGCTCGAAAGCGGCGTCGGAAACGCCGACCTTCGACGCGAGCTGGCAGCACGACTCCGGGCTCGCGGCCAACGAACAGAGGCCGTCGAGCAGCTTCAAGCCGTGCTGGCAGAGGAACCGATGCGCGAGGAGATTTGGCGCGAGCTCGCGATCACCTACGAAGCGGACGGTCGCGCGAGAGAAGCCCGAATCGCGAGCTTGCCCTTGCTTCAGATGGGTGTGAACGACGAGAAGGACGACGCGCGGATCGCCGCGGTGGAGCCGTGGCCGGCCAGGGTTCGACCGAGGTCGCTTCGTGGCTCCATTTTGGAACAACTCGGCACGCCACGTGCAGAGGACGCAGCGGCGGGAGCTCTTCTCGCCGCGCTTAGCCCCGCCCTCGCGAAGCTCTACCCCCCGGACTTGCAGAGCTACGGGCTCGCGACGCGAGACCGCCTCCCGACCGAGGCCAATCATCCGCTTCGTGAGATCGCAAATCATCTCGCCGCCGCCCTCGACATTCGAAGCTTCGACTTGTTCCTACACCGCGTACGAAATCGCGGCATTACGATAGAGTTCGGCGCGCATCCCGCGATGTTGGTGCCGGCCGTCATAATGGAGAAGGATCCTCAGACCCAGACGTTCATGCTTGCCCAACCGATGACGCAAATTGCCCGCGGCTATCATGCGATCGACAAGCTCACGCCCCGAGAGCTGGACGTTTTGCTGGCCTCAGCCGCCCGAATCGTTAAACCCGACTTCGGGTCGGGCCTGACCAGCGAAGAGTTCTTGAACGAGCAGACGCGAAGGCTGCAACGGGCGATCCCTCGGCGCGACCGCAAGTCGGTCCGCGACGCTGCCCTGGCATATTCGCAAGCCAAGCGAGTGAAGTTCGACCGTTGGGTTCATGCGGCACAGCGGACCGCGATTCGCGCCGCATTGCTTCTGTGCGATGACCTCGACCCGCTGGTTCAGGACGTGCGGAGCCGAATTGCCCCGGACCGAGAGGCCGAGGGTGAGACCTTCGATCAACATCCGGCATACATCGACGCACTTAAGTTTTGGGCGTCACCGCCAGCGATGTTCTTGCGCGAGCACATGGGAATGATCCCTTCCCGCTGACTTTGCTACGGCCCTGTCAGACGGTGTCGCGGGTATGCCGATCGACGCGGTAGACCAACCAGCCAAAGGCCAGCACGATGATCAGCGCCATGGCGAGCCCCGAATAAAAAGCAGGACTCGCGAAGAAGGTGATGAGCCCATAGTCGCGCCAGAACTGCCGATGGGAGCCAACGACGGACAGCCGGCTCCATGCGAGCGGCCATATCGCCAGGGCGATGAGAACCGTACCGACGGTGATTCGACGGGTCGCCATATCACGCGATGCTCGACAGAGAGCCAAGCCGATCCGAAAACCGAGCGACGCCGCGCCCAACAGAAGCACCGCCCCTAGGAGGCCCCAGAACCAGGGGGCGCGCGCCGTGTCGACCCAGTAGAACAGAAACCAGTCGCCGTGAAATACATAGAAGTAAATCGCGGTTGGTAAGAGGACCAAGGTGACGAAGAGAGTATAGGCGAGGAACGTCTCCATCCGCCAAACCGGGTCCGAGCTGTGCCGAAGCTCGTCGCGGCCGGCGTAGGCCGAAAGCGCCCCGGTGGCGAAGGCGATGAGCAGAAGGAAAAGTAGCGGCAAAGTGATCCCTGATGAAAGGCTACGTCCCCGGTTCGTGGACGGTCAACCAATCGAGCACCATAGTTCGAAGATGCGACGGAGCGCAGGAGTCGGTTTGCTGGGATTTGTCGCCGCTTGGGCCGCGGAGGCCCATGCATCCGCGGACAGCCTGAGCGAGCTCACTGCACCCTTTGCGACCGCGCTTTCGGACGGCAGCTACCTGGGCGCGCTGGGCCTGGTCTTCCTCGCGGGTCTGGCCACCTCGCTGACCCCCTGCGTCTATCCTATGATTGCGATCACCGTCAGTGTGTTTGGCGCCAGGCAGGCGGAAAGCCGTGCGCGGGCGGCGATGCTCTCGAGCGCATTCGTCCTGGGCATCGCGGCACTCTTCACGCCGCTCGGGGTCATATCGGCGCTGACGGGAAGCGCATTCGGCAGCGCCCTAACGAGCCCATGGGTTCTCGGGGCTCTGTCGACCTTGTTCGCTGTGATGGCGTTCAGCATGTTTGGCTTGTTCGACCTCGCGCTGCCTTCGGCCGTGCAGAACAGGCTTGCTCAGGCGGGCGGCTTCGGGGTGCGCGGCGCCTTCGTTCTTGGCTTCGTGAACGGGCTCGTCGCGGCTCCGTGCACCGGGCCGGTTCTCGCCGTCTTGCTGACCTGGGTAGCCACGACGGGGAACGTCGCGTTTGGCGCGCTTGCCCTATTCGTCTACGCGATCGGGATAGGCGTGTTGTTCTGGTTCGTCGGGACGTTCGCGATCACGTTGCCTAAGTCAGGGCATTGGGTCGAGTGGACGAAGAGCGCGTTCGGAATCGCGATGCTCGCCCTAGCCTTCTACTATCTGCGCGGTATTTTTCCATACCCGCGTCCAACGGTCCGCGACGGAACCTGGCTCGCCGTGGCTCTCGGTCTGCTGACTGGAGGGGTCATCGTCGGGGCGATTCACCTGTCGTTTACAAGCAACGCCTGGGGTGCGCGCGTTCGCAAATCGATCGGGATAGCCGCCTGCGTGGTGGGCCTCCTGGGCATCGTCGGTTGGGCGGAGGCCTTGCCCCCGGGCGCGCACATCCGGTGGATCGAAAGCTTCGATGCTGGCAAGGCACAGGCGGTCGCCGAACGGAGGCCCATGCTCGTCGACTTCGGTGCCGATTGGTGTGGAGCGTGCCAAGAGCTCGAGCGGGACGTTCTGAGCGACCCACGCGTGGTATCGGAGGCTCAACGATTCGTAACGGTGAGGGTAGACCTGAGCACCGAGCAAGCGACCGACGAAAAATGGGCCCTGCTCAAGGCGTACGAACAACCCGGGCTGCCGTTCGTAGTCCTCCATCATAGCGATGGTTCGGAGGCCTCTCGCATCACCGGAATGGTGGAGAGCGACGCGTTTCTGAAACTGATGGGCGCAGTTCGCTGATTGGAGCGAGGCCGTGCTAACCTCCACGCAGGAGTGACGGGAATGAGGAGCAGCACCCTTACGAGACGCCAGGTACTTGGTCACGGCGTGCGCTTGGCCGTGATCGGCTCGATGCCGGCCCTTCTCCACGCCTGCACGAAGCCAGAGCTTCATTGTGAAGACCTGAGCGGGCTTCGCGAAGACGACTTGGCGCTGCGAGCGCAGCTCGAGTACCGAGATGTCTCTCCGCACGGCGAAAGCAAGAATTGCCAGAGCTGCGCGTTCTACCTAGCTGGCAAAAAGAATGAGTGCGGGCGATGCACCCTCGTCAAAGGCCCAATCCACCCCTTGGGGTATTGCAACTCTTGGGCGGCGAAGGGCTGACCCACGGGCGGCATGGCACTGTTCGAAGTACGAGGCCTGCGAAAGGCATTTGGGCGACAGCTGGTGCTGAGCGGGCTCGATATCGACATTTTCGCGGGCGAGGTCCTCACGATCATCGGAGAGTCGGGCTCCGGGAAGAGCATCCTTCTCAAGGCGATGATGGGCCTCATCGAAGTCGACGCGGGCAGCATTCGATTCGATGGTGACGACGTCACGGGCCAGACCGAGCGTGAGTGGACACAGACTCGCCGCCGGATCGGCATGTTGTTCCAAGAATCTGCGCTGTTCGACTCGTTCACGGTGTTCGAAAACGTTGCCTATGCCCTGCGTGAGCAGACTACGATGACCCAAGACGAAATCGTAAAGAGAGTGTCCGAAACCCTCGCTTTGGTCGCCCTGCCGGGGATTGAGTCGATGTCCCCTTCGGATCTTTCCGGCGGCATGCGCAAGCGCGTCGCCCTCGCACGAGCGGTCGCGGTTCGTCCGGAGGTCGTGTTCTACGACGAGCCCGCCGAGGGGCTCGACCCCATCAACGTCACTCGTGTGAATCGTTTGCTTCTCGGACTCCAGGAGAGGCTGAACGTGACCTCGGTGGTCGTGACCCACAATCTCAAGGCAGCGTTCGCGATTAGCGACCGCCTCGCCCTCATCCATGACGGCGTGGTGGCAGCGACCGGCGCCCCCGAGGCAATTCTCGATTCAGAGGACCCGGTCGTCCGAGAGTTCATCGGCGACCGCATGAGAAAGGTGTTGCGTGCAAGTTGAGTTCGTAGGAGCCGTCGGTGGCAACGTCACCGGCTCGAGGCATATCGTTCACACCGAGAAGGCGCGCATTTTGCTCGACTGCGGCCTGTTCCAGGGGCGCCGTTCGGAAACCATCGAACGCAACCGGGACTTGGGCTTTCGCGCGAGGGATATCGACGTGATGGTGCTGTCCCACGCTCACATCGACCATTCGGGCGCACTGCCGCGCCTGTATCGCCAAGGCTTCCGCGGGACCATTTACTCGACGCCCGCTACCCGGGACCTCTGTGCCGCGATGCTCGAGGATTCGGCAGAGATTCAGGCGCAGGACGCTGCCTATATCAACCGCAAGGTCGCGAAAGACGGTGCCAACATGAAACCCGTCGAGCCGCTCTACGACCAGAAGGACGTGCTCGGCACACTCGAGCTCATGGTTGGCGTTCCCTACCATCGACCCCAAACAATCGCACAAGGGGTGACGCTAACCTACTACGACGCGGGGCACGTCCTCGGAAGCGCGATGGTGGCCCTCGACGTCGACGTGGTTGGCGAACAGCGGCGTTTGGTGTTTTCGGGCGACCTCGGGCGGCACAACATGCCGATCCTTCGCAACCCCGAAGTTCCTCCGGGTGCGTCGTGCTTGATCATGGAAAGCACCTACGGCGACCGAAACCACGACCCGATCGAGGAGATGGAAGACCGGCTCGACGAGGTGATCACGCGCACGATTGAACGGGGCGGCAAAGTGGTCGTGCCATCGTTTGCGCTCGAACGCGCCCAGGAGCTGATCTACTCACTCAAGAAGCTCAAAGACAAAGGGCGGCTTCCCGATGTTCCGGTGTACGTCGACTCGCCTCTGACGGTGAAGCTGACCGACGTCTTTCGAATGCATCCGGAGTGCTTCGACAGCAGAACGCGTGAAAGCCTTCTCAAAGGCGACTCGCCGTTCGACTTCGACGGTCTTCGGTACGTGTCATCCGTCGAGGATTCCAAGGCGATCGATCGAAGCGACCAGCCTTGTGTGATCATTTCTGCAAGCGGAATGTGCGAGTTCGGCCGGGTCGTCCATCATTTGGTCGCGACCATCGAAAATCGAAAGAACGCCGTCCTCATCGTCGGCTGGCAGGCGCAGCACACGCTCGGGCGACGGCTAGTGGAGCAGCGGACGCGGGTTCGGATATTCGGTGTCGAGCGGGAACGGCATGCTGAGGTCATCGTGCTGAACGGCTTCAGCGCACATGCCGGCCAGGACGACCTTCTGGCATACGCCGAAGCGGTTCGCGCGGCGGGCCCGCTTCGGCAGATCGCGCTCGTGCACGGCGAAGACCCGGGCCGCCATACGCTCAAGTCGCTGCTCGAAGAGCGCGGTTTCCCCACGGTGCACGCTCCGGTAAACGGCGATCGGATCGACATCTAAAGGCCGGGGCCTTGACCAGGTACGGGTTGTGCGCGCATCCTCGCGCGACTCGAGTATGAAGGAGAGCTTATGAGCAAGGGCGTGATTGGGTGCGGCGTCATCGCGGTGATCGCACTGATTCTGGTGGCAACCGGGGTTGGGAGCTACAACCGCCTCGTGCAGCTCGAGGAAGGGGTCGACAACGCCTGGAGCCAAGTCGAGAACGTCTATCAACGAAGGGCCGATCTGATTCCAAACCTGGTGGCGACCGTAAAAGGCGCCAAGGACTTCGAGCAAGAGACGCTTACGCAAGTCGTGGAGGCGCGCGCCAAAGTTGGGCAGGTCAACTTCGAAACGGCGCCCGACGTCGCGCAGCTAAAACAGTTCGAGGCAGCGCAGTCTCAATTGTCATCGGCCTTGTCGCGATTGCTCGTCGTGGTGGAGCGATACCCCGAGCTCAAAGCAACCGAAGCATTCCGTGACCTTCAAGCGCAGCTCGAAGGCACCGAAAACAGAATTAGCGTGGAGCGAAAGCGCTTCAACGATGCGACCCTGGACTACAACAGGACCCGCAGGCAGTTTCCGACCATTCTGCTCGCAAACATCATGGGCTTCGGCGACAAACCGTACTTCGAGTCGACCGCGGGCGCGGACGAGCCTCCTAAGGTCGAGTTCTAGCGCGCCCGGTGCCCGTGCGAATCGAAACCTTCTTCTCAAGCGCCGACCGAGAAGCGATCCAGGCTGCCACGACGGCTGCCGAACAGAAGACCGCAGGCGAGCTGGTCGTCTTTGTGACTGAACGCTGCGACCCGCACCCGGAAGTGGCTTGGAAGGGCTCGTTGGTCGGCGGCCTACTCGGCGCGCTCTGTGCCAGTGTCGCCATTTGGCGCTTCGGGGGCTGGGGGGCGCCCGACCACTTGTGGATGTTGATCGGATTTCAGCTCGGATTGCTGGCTGGCTGGATCGCGAGCCGTTTCGATGCGATCGCTCGAAGACTGATCGGGGAAGAAGCTCTCGACAGCCGCGTGGACGGACGCGCGGCCGAGGCGTTCCTGGACGAGCAGGTGTTCGCTACCCGCGAACGCACCGGCGTACTGATTTTCGTCGCTTTATTCGAGCATCGAGTGCAGGTGCTGGCCGACGAGGGAATTGATGAGCGGGTTGCCGAGGCGGCCTGGGACGAGATCTCGAGCGACCTTGCCCTCGGGATTCGTCGCGGGACACCGGCTGCTGCGTTGATTCACGCGGTGGAGCGCTGTGCCGCACTATTGGAGGCGCACGGCGTCCAGGGCGCGGATCAGGAGAACCAACTTTCCGACGAGCCGAGGTTTCGACGTGAATAGAGCGCGACCAATTCTCGGCGCCCTTCTCCTATGCTCGGTGTCGCTCGCGGCCTTCGCTCTAGATGTCCCTGAGCTCACTGGGCGAGTCAACGACTACGCAAATTTGCTCACTCCCGCGGCGGAGGCCCGAGTCGACGCGCTCTTGGCGCAGCTCGAACGAGACAAGGGAGCGCAGGTCGTCGTGCTCACGGTCGACAGCCTGCAAGGCGAGGCCATTGACGAGTATGCCATTCGGGTCTTCGAGACCTGGAAGCTGGGACGCGCGGATCCGGACGATGGCGCCCTGCTTCTCATCGCGAAGAACGATCGAAAGATGCGCCTCGAGGTCGGCTACGGTCTCGAGCCTGTCCTGAGCGATGTCCTCTCGATCCGGATTCTTGATCAGGTTCTGCGTCCGAGTTTCCGCGCAGGAGACTTCGATGGCGGTATCGAGCGGGCCGTCGAGGCGATCGACGGCTTGATCCGCGGCACGAGCACGCTTCCTCCCCCGAGCCCGAGCGACGCCCAGGCCGATCTCCCGCCGAGGATCTTCGGCGCGTTCTGGTTCCTGTTCTTGATTCCATTCGTCTGGGTCGTGATCAGCACCAACCCCTTTCAGTGGTTCCTCTACTTCTTCCTGATCCCGTTCATCGGCGTCGGCGGCATCACGGCGATCGCCCCAAGCTCCGCTCCTTTCTTTGTGGCCTTTTGGTTGATCGCGGCGCCGATCGCGTGGTCCTTCATCGGCCGGCGACGGAAGAAACAGAAACGCGGCAAACGACGACGACGCTCCGGCTGGTCGAGCGGGAGCTGGTCTTCCGGCGGATCCTGGTCCTCGGGTGGAGGAGGTTGGTCCGGCGGGGGCGGAGGCTTCTCGGGTGGCGGTGGCAGCTCGGGTGGTGGCGGCGCGTCGAGCAGCTGGTGACCGCTAGGGATCGCTTTCCAAACGGCCGTGCCAGTAGACCCAGTTGGCCCATGCCTCGGGGATCGAGCTCGCGGGATCGACGCGAAACGCGACGACGGGCAGCCACTTGGGTTTGACCGGCGTGCGTCGCAAGCGAAGGCCCGCCTGTCGGGGTGTGCAATTGCCCTTCTTCTCGTTGCAGCCGTAGCAGGCCATCACGATGTTCTCCCAGTTGGTTTTGCCGCCCTGGGATTTGGGAACCACGTGGTCGTAGGTGAGACCGCGAAGTCGATGGCGAACGCCGCAATACTGGCACTTGAAGTCATCGCGCATCGCGACGTTGATCCGGGAGAACTTGATCGCGCGTTTGCGCCCGATGATGGTTCGTAGGAGCCGAACGACCGCTGGCATCTTGATGGTGATGCTCACCGAGCGGACGTCTTCGTCGTATTCTTCGACGACTTCGACCTTGCCATCGAAAATCATGCAGACGGCGCGCTGCCAACTGATAATTCGATGGGGCTGATAGCCCTGGTCTAAGACAAGGGTCCGCATTCCGTACGAGGATTCGTATAGCGCGAACGGGCGAAGAAGTGAACCCGATACCGGTTTTCGCCTCGTGATGCGCGACGAATCACATGCTATACGCCGCCACCTAAGTCCTCGTAGCTCAGTAGGATAGAGCAGTGGTTTCCTAAACCGAAGGTCGGAGGTTCGAATCCTCCCGGGGACGCCCCGCAAAGCAAATACGGGAGGCTAGCCTCCCGCGTTTGTCACGGGGCTTTGCCCGTAAGCGGTTGACGCGGTCGCCTCACCTGTACTAGTTCTGGTCGACTGAGGAGCGGCTCCATCACTGGCGAACGACGATACCCGGCACCGTTCATTGCGGTTTCGAACCCTGCTGCAGCGGCGGATGAGGGGCGCCCCAAGCCGCCCAAAGCCAAACGGCAGAGCACCCTGCCGGACGATCTTCTTTTTCGAAGCGAAGAGGAGTCAGCGCGGCGACTCGCCCTCAAAAGCCTGGCGGCGGCCCGAAGCGCGGAGCGCCGGCTAGACGATCGCTTCGACCGTGAGGCGCTCCACGATTTTCGGGTCGCAATCCGACGACTGCGGAGCCAATTGCGAGCGTACCGGCCGCAACTCGAGACCGCGGTGCGCGCGAAGGACCGAAAACGGCTTCGTGCCATCCAGCAAGCGACGGGCGCTGGCCGCGAAGCCGAAGTAGCGCTCGAGTGGCTCACGAAGCAACACGGCGACCTCGCAACGGAGCATCTCGCAGGGTTGAACTGGCTTTCGTCACTCATGCTGGAACGCCGCAGGAAGTGTGCCGAGTCACTCGACTCCGAGCTGAGGGCAAGCTTCAGGCGAACCGCAGCGAAGCTCGAAGAGCGATTGGCCGTCATGCGAAGCGAACAGAACCTGCTCGCCGACCAGCCCCATCTGAGCTTTGCCCGAGCCTTGGCAAACCAAGTCGAGGGCCACGCCACCGACCTTTTGGTGAATCTAGGGCAGATTGCGAGCGTCGAGCACACCGAGCAGCTCCACGAAGCGCGGATCGTCGCCAAGCGATTGCGCTATCTCCTCGAGCCGGTTCGAGCCTATGCGGGGGAAGCTCAGCTGGTCGTGAAGAGGAGCAAGAAGCTACAGGAGCTGCTTGGCGACTTGAACGACGTCCACGTGCTCATGCGCGAGATCGATGGATCCTTCGTGGGTTCGATGGAGCAGAAGGCGAGTCGATTGCGCGACTGTTTGCGCAGAGGCGACCTCGAACGCGCGCGGCGTGAGGCCTCGGTGAGCGAATGGGCTGGCCTCGTCGAGCTCTATGGTCGCCTCGAAGCGGAGAGGCGTGCGCTCGTCGCAACCCTGCGCGACCGCTGGCTCGGGGGCGACCTCGATCTGCTGGTCGCTCGAGCTCGAGAGCTCGCCCAAGCGCTCCGCATCGCCGATCGGCCGCGCTAGTAGTCCAGGATCGAGATGACGCGGCTCGGGGCAAGCTTTGCTGCACCTCCGAGGTCGACCAAGTTGATCAGAAAAACGAACGCGGCTACTTCTGCGCCGCAGCGTTGGACGAGCTCTTTGGTCGCACGCGCTGTGCCACCGGTGGCGAGGAGGTCATCGACGATCACGACACGGTCGCCGCGTTTGAGGGCATCTTGGTGAATCTCGACGGCATCGTGTCCGTATTCGAGCTCGTACTCGGCTCGATGAGTTGCCGCAGGAAGCTTGCCAGGCTTTCGTACCGGAACGAAGCCTACGCCTAGCTTGTCGGCCAACGCCGCACCAAACATGAAGCCGCGTGACTCGATGCCCACGACAGCGTGCGGGGCTTCCCCGTCGAGCGCCTCCGCCATGAGCGCGATGGAGGCTCGGAAGGCCTCGACGTCGGCGAGGAGCGGAGTGATGTCCTTGAACAGAATCCCCTCGGTGGGGAAGTCCGGTACGTTTCGGATGCGCGAGCGCAGGAGGCTTCGGCGTTCGTGGGTCATCGGTCCTCTTTGGATCCGGCCACGTACGCCGCAACCCCGAGATGGTCTGGCTGTGTGGCCTCTATGCTGAGGGGCGTGACCGAGATGAACCCTTCTTCGAGCGCCTCGGTGTCCGCTCCTTGGACCGGCTCGCTCGTCGCACCGCCCGGACCGCCAATCCACAGGTAATGACGTCCGCGTGGATCGTCGCGCACCTCGACGTCATCCGAATAGAGCCGAAGCCCAAGACGCGTCGCGCGCACCCCCTTGGGCGGGACCGAGGGAAAGTTGACGTTGAGCAGAATGGCTTGGCCTTCCGGCGCCGTGGTCTGGAGGAGTTGCTTGCAGAATCGTTTGGCGTACTGCGCGGCGCCCTCCATGTCGGTCGAGGAGTTCGACAAGGCGATGGAGCGCACCCCGCGCAGCGCCCCCTCTCGCGCAGCCGCCACTGTGCCGGAATAGTGCACGTCGTTGCCCAGGTTTGGCCCGTGGTTGATCCCAGAAACGACCATATCCGGCCTTCGGGGCAAGAGATCCTTCAAAAAGAATGCGACGTAGACGCAATCCGCCGGCGTACCGTCCACCGCCCAAACATGCTCCTCGACCTCGTGAAACCGCAGCGGATGATGGAGCGTGATCGAATGGCTCTTCGCGCTCTGCTCGGTCTGCGGCGCCACCGTGTACACGTCGGCAAACGTGGCCAAGGCGGTTCGCAGCGCGAGGATACCCGGCGCATCGACCCCATCGTCGTTGGAAACCAAGAGGAGTGGGCGGTCGGACATGCGCTCAACGACCTATCGCGGAAGCGCCGCGCGGGCAACGGGATTGGCCTGCCACAATGTCGGTCGGAAGTCGGCGAATTGAGGGAGGGCCGGCGGGCTTTCGCCCTCCGGTCCGCCATTGGTCGGGGCGACTGGATTTGAACCAGCGACCCCCTCACCCCCAGTAAGGTGCGCTACCAAGCTGCGCTACGCCCCGTCCAACCTCTCTATGAGAGGCGGCGGAGTCTAACCCAGGGGGCCTGGAACGCAAACCAAAGACCGCCCGAAGCGCCCGAAAGGCAGCTTCAAGCCTCAGGACCACGCTTGACTGCAACCGGGACCACTTTGTGGACCGTCACCTGAAGCGGCGCCGCTTCAGCCGGCTCGCTTCGTGCTCCGGAAAAATCGTCGAGCAGGTCGGACAGCTGCTGGCGCAAGCCGAGGAGCTCGGCACGCAATGCGACCTCGCGCTGTGCACGGGGCTCGGGAGGGCTGCTGCGCTGATGGCGACCCAGATCGCGGATGCGCTTGCGCGCTCCGGGGATCGTGTAGCCCTCGTCATGGAGCAGCTGGCGAATGAGCATTGCGAGCTCGACGTCTTTGCGGCTGTACTGCCGATGCGCACCGCGCGTCTTCTTGGGACGCAGCGCTGGGAACTCGGTTTCCCAGTATCGAAGCGCGTGAGGCTTGACGCCAACGATGTCCGCGACTTCGCCAATCTTGAAAAACAACTTGTCAGGGAGTTGGGTGCGCCGTGTCATGGTTTTGCTCAGATGCCGTCCGGCGAACCCGCGCCGTCTTCATCGGTGCGATGCGGGTTCAGCACTGTTTTGAGTACCTGACTGGGCTTGAAGGTCAGCACGCGTCGCGCGCTGATCGGAATGGGGGCGCCCGTCTGCGGATTTCGGCCGATGCGCTCTTTCTTTTTCCGCACGACGAAATTTCCGAATCCGGAGATCTTGATCTTCTCGCCGTCGGCCAAGACGTCTTTCATCGTGTCGAAGACGGCCTCGACGACCTCTGCCGCTTCCTTCTTCGAGAAGCCCCCAACCTTCTCGTAGACGGCATCAATGATTTCCGCTTTCGTCATTCGGTCTGTTCCTCCCAGAGGCCCGGTATGGCGGAGAGAAGCACAAATCGGTTTGAATCTCAAGGGTTTGGCGCGGCCTCGCCAATAGAAAGGTGCGTATTCTCGCACATCGTGAGATACCGCCTATCGGATGGTCGCTTCGAAGCGATCGCTCGCCAGCTTGGCAAGCGACGCGTGGACTTTGTCTACGCGTTTATCGGTCAGCGTTCCCTCCGGGTCGCGGTAGGTCACGCGGAAGGCGAGGCTGCGGTGTCCGTCTGGAATCTGATCACCCCGATAGAGGTCGAACAGACGAACCGACTCGGCCAGGCCCTTCGACGCTTCGCTCAGCGCGTCGGCGATCTCGCCTGCGCTGAACTGGTCGCGGACGAGCATCGCGATGTCCCGTGCCACCGCCGGATACTTCGGAAGGCCGCGAGCCTGCGTCGGTCCCAGTTCCTGGGACAAGGCGTAAAGGACCTGAACGTCTAGCTCGGCGTAGATCACGCGGCCGATGAGCTCGAGATCGTCCCCGACGTCCGGATGCATCTCCCCGACGAAACCGACGGGTTTGGACGCGAGAGTGACGATCGCGGCGCGCTTTGGATGCAAAAAGCTCGGCACCTCGGCGACGGTGAGCTCGGGCGCCTGACCGAACACCCGCGCCAGGATCGCCTGGATGACCCCCTTGCCATCGAACAGATCAAACGATTGCTCACCGCCAATCCAACCCGCGCGCTGACCGGCCAGAGTGATTGCAAGCACAGTGTTCTCGCGGGGAAGCGTCTGGTCCGTCGGTTGAAATGTCCGCGCGAGCTCGAAGAGCCTCACTTCGGTCGCGCCGCGACGCTGCGCGCGCGTCGCCGCTGCGGTGAGCCCAGGGAGCAGCGACGTTCGCATCACGGAGCGTTCCTCGGAGAGCGGGTTCGCGAGCGGAACCGCGTCGGTCGACACCCTGGCCTTACGGAGGTCGTCGATCGACAAAAAGCCATAATTTACCGCTTCATAGAGCCCCGACGCCATGGCCGCCTCACGCAGGCGATCGACGAACTTGAGGAGGCCCGAAGTGCCAGCTTCGGACGGGTGGACCCGTGGGACCGCCGTTGGAATCTCTTCGTAGCCGCGCACGCGCGCGACCTCTTCGATCAAGTCGACCTCGCGCCCGAGGTCTGGTCGCCAGCTCGGCGCTTCCGCGATGAACGCGTCATCGCCTTGCTCCACGACGCGGCAGCCGAGTGATTCGAGGATTTCGAGGCTTTGTTCTTTCGACACCGGCGTGCCGAGAAGCTGCGCCGCTCGAGCCGGTCGAAAACGGATCGACGTCGGTTCGAAGGGCGTCGCGGTACGATCGATGGCGGTGGTCGCAGCCGCTCCACCACCGAGCTCCGCGATCAGGGATGCGGCACTCGCGAGAACGCGTGGAACCGCCCCCGGATCGACGCCGCGCTCGAATCGATGACTCGAATCGGTGTGCAAGCCGAGACGCCTTGACGTACGGCGAATCGATCTCGGATTGAAATATGCGCATTCGATGAGAACGTCGCTGGTCTCAGCGCGAATCTCGGTATCACGGCCGCCCATGACGCCGGCGACGGCGACGGGACCGTCCGCATCACAGATGAGAAGATCGTCCTCGGTGAACGTGCGCTCGACTTCATCGAGGGTCGCCATTTTCTCGCCCGGAGACGCGCGGCGGACCACGACCTTGGGCCCAGCGAGGCGTGCGAGGTCGAAGGCGTGAATCGGGTGACCCCACTCCAGCAAGATCAGATTGGTTGCATCGACGACGTTCGAGAGAGCCCGCAGCCCGAGATTGTGAAGCCTGTAGCGGAGCCAGAACGGAGAAGGAGCAATTTTGACGCCCGAGACGAGCGCGGCGCCGTACCTGGGACAGCGATCGCCGTCTGCAATCTCCACGGAAATCGCAGGTAGCTTCGGAGCGTCGATCGATTCACTGTCGTTGTCCCAGAGCGGCACGAGCTTGGTCGTCGGCTCGCCCGCCTGAAACGTGCCGGCAGCGGCAAACGACCGGCGCGGCCCAGCGGCCTTGCGGAGCTTGAAGCCCACACCGAAGAGCACAGCGATTTCCCTAGCGATCCCTACGTGTCCCAGGCAATCCGGGCGGTTCGGGGTAAGGCCGATGTCTAGAATCACGTCGTAGAGGTCGAGAGCGTCGGCCACGCTGGTGCCGGGAAGCGCTTCGGTGCTGGGGTCGACGACGAAGATCCCGGCCGCATCGATGCCGATCTCCAGCTCCGCCTCGCTGCAGATCATGCCGTTGGACTCGACGTCCGCGACCTTGCGGGCGCCGATCTCCATTCCGTTTGGCAGAACGGCGCCGGTGCGGGCGAACAGAACTCGGCCGCCGGGCTCGGGCACATTGGCTGCGCCGCAGACGACCTGCAGCTCGTCTTCTCCGTCGAAGACGGTGACGAGGGTCAGTTTGTCCTTCTTGGGATGCGGACTTTTCGCGCGAATCTCGGCAATGACCACGCCGGAGAGGTTCGCGCCCTTCTCTTCCATCGCTTCGACCTCGAGACCTGCAAGCGAAATGCGTCGCGCAACTTCGGCGACATCCGCGTCGACGGGGCAGAGCTCTTGCAACCAACGAAATGAGACCAGCATCGCTCTTCCTAAAACTGCGACAAGAACCGAACGTCGTTCTCGTAGAGGAGCTTGATGTTGGGGATGCCGTACTTGAGCATGGCGATGCGGTCAAGACCCATGCCGAATGCGAATCCGGTGTACTTCTCCGGGTCGTAGCCGACGTTCTCGAACACGACAGGATGAATCATGCCGCAGCCGAGGATCTCCATCCATCCAGTACCTTTGCAGACACGACACTCGGCGGTGCGCTCACGATCGCCTTCCCAAGCCCGGCAAAAGACGCAGCTCATGTCGACCTCCCCGCCGGGCTCGACGAAGGGAAAGTAGCTCGCACGGAAGCGGACCGCGATGTGCTCATCGAACAGGCGACGAAGGAAGAGCGTGAGCACCCCCTTGAGCTCGGCGAAGGTGACGTCCTCGTCGACGAGGAACCCTTCGAGCTGAAAGAACATGGGCGAATGCGTGGCGTCATCATCACGACGATAGACCGCGCCGGGCGACACGATCGCGAGTGGGGGCTCGCGCTTCATCATTTCGCGGATTTGGATCGTGGAGGTTTGCGTTCGGAGCAGCACGCTTTCGGCGTTGGCCGTGCCCGCGGCACCGATGAAAAAGGTGTCTTGCTCGTCCGTTGCGGGATGATCTGGCGGAAATCCGAGCTTGTCGAAGCAGTTTTCGTAAAGCTCGACCTCGGGGCCGTCGGCGATGTCGAAACCGAGCGAAACGAAGATGTCGAGCACTTCGTTGCGAACGCGCGTGATTGGATGGAGCCGGCCGGGCATCTGCCAGCGACCCGGCAGCGTCACATCGAGCGGGGGACCGTTGAGCTCTGCTTCGCGCGCGCTGCGGAAGATGCTTTGCAGGGCCTCGTCGAAGATCGATTGAATTTCCTGCTTGAGCGCGTTGGCCGCCTGACCGAGCTCGCGCCGCTGCTCTCCTGGGAGCTTCGGCATGAGCTTGAGGAGCTTGGTGAGCTCGCCCTGTGGTCCGATGTAGCGCCCGTTGATCAGACGAAGCTCGGGTTCGCTTCGCGCAGCGCGCAACGCTTCCGCGTAGGCGCCACGAATTTCAGAAAGCCCGTTCTCGAAGGTCTGAACCGCATCAGGCTCTGCCATAGCGCGTCCTGACGGTGTTAATCGATGGCTTCGACGACGGCTTTGAACCCGCCCGGATCGGAGTACGCAATCTCGGCAAGGACCTTGCGGTCGAGCGCGATGTTGGAGCGCTTGAGCCCCGAGATGAACTGGCTGTAGTTGATGCCGTTGCTGCGTGCCGCGGCGTTGATTCGGGCGATCCAAAGACGTCGGTATTCACGCTTCTTGGTGCGGCGATGCTTGTAGGCATCTTGCCAGGCGTTGTGGACCTGTTCGATCGCAACGTGGAACGCTTTGCGGCGCGCTCCGTAGTAGCCTTTTGCGTGCTTGAGCACACGATTGCGTCGGCGTCGGGCTTTGAAGCCTCGTTTGACTCTGGGCATGGGGCGTTCTCCTTCGAAGTCTTAGAGCTCGTAAGGAAGCAAACGCCGGATGCGCGGTTCGTCGCTCGGGTGGACCATGGAGTTCTTCTTGAGCTTCCGAAGTCGATTGGCGGACTTACCACGCATGATGTGCTGCTTGCCCGCTGTGGAACGACGAATCCGCCCTCCACCTGTGGCCTTGAACCGCTTTGCAGCAGCACGTTTTGTCTTCATCTTAGGCATTTGACTGTCCTCACTTGAAGCTCCCAAACCAGCGGCACCCGCGGCCAGGGAGCGGAGAGCAGGCTGTGTAGCGCGTGCCCCTCCCCGGTCAAGGGGACACGCTGTACCTCTAAAAGGCGTGCTTTTTCGAATGCTTGAGGACCAGAGCGCGAAAATCGGGGCCGGGATGGGTTTTCGCGCT
Source organism: uncultured delta proteobacterium (assembly GCA_963712235.1). Lineage (GTDB taxonomy): Bacteria > Myxococcota_A > Polyangia > Polyangiales > Houyiibacteriaceae > SG8-38. The sequence goes on along the minus strand of CAVQHC010000010.1, from coordinate 11,588 downwards.
GTGGCTGCTAAGTGCGCGAAAGGACATCGTTCTCGAGGGGGGAGCGTGTCCCTGCGCTATGATAGCTGCCGTGAGTGAACGAGGCTCCGATCGACGAACGGTGCTTGCGCTTTGCATCGCGCTCGGAGCGGCGCTTCTTCTGATCGCGTTCTTGCTAGGGCGTGAATCGGCCGGGACAGCCCGGCGGGAGGCTGTCTCGACAGAGGCGTCGCGACCGGCGGGCGTCGACCCTGACCCGGTCGAGCGTTCGACCGAAGAGGAGAGCGGCAGGCGCTGGCCGGCGTGGGCGGATCTGACCGATGACGACCCTTCGGGCGTTCGAGCGGCCGACTCGAGCAGAGGCGTCTTCGAGCAAATCGAGTTGGATCCCACGGACAGCTTCGGGTCGACCCAGAATCGGAACCGACCGCAGCCCCAGACCAGGCCAAACGTGCCCGGCGACGCTCGTCCCGGTCCGCAGGGAATGAGCGTGGGGGCCTACTTCCAAGAGGTCGACCTCATCCATTCGGAGGAGGGTGCCGGGGATCCCAATGCGTTCGCCATGGACCTGATCAAGGGCGGCCTCGGCGGCGCAACGTCGGGGTTCGACCAGCTCATTGCGGATACGAAACAGATGGAACTCGAGATGCAGAGCCTAAACCCGCCTGCAGACTGCGAGGCCTATCACGAAGCCAGCATCGAAGCGCTCGTCGAGAGCCGGGACATGATCGAACGCATGAAACGGGCCATCGTGGGGCGCGACATCGAGCAACTCAATTCGATCGCTCTGCAGTCGAAAGTGCTTCAGAGAAAGGCGCAGGCGATGAAAGAGATGCGAAAACAGATCCTGGCCGAGGGTGGCAGGAACTGAAATCTGCATCCGCGACGCGGCCAGGGCCGCTCGCCCCCCGCCGGTCGCGAAGCGTGTCCAGTGGGCGCCTACTTCGCGGTGTTCGTCGCCTTGACGCGCGGAGCGAGAATGGCGGTCATGGTGCGGCCTTCGAGGCGAGCTGAAGTCTCGATCATCCCCAGGTCGTCCACGGCTTGGACGATAGCGTCGATCTGACGCTGCGCCGTTTCGGGGTGGGTGATCTCCCGGCCTCGGAAGCGGACGGTGATCTTCACCTTATTGCCCTCTTCGAGGAACCGGCGCACGTGCTTCGTCTTGAAGTCGAGGTCGTGATCGTCGGTCTTCGGGCGAAGCTTGATCTCCTTGAGCTCAATCTGCGTCTGCCTCTTTCGAGTCTCTGACTGCTTCTTCTTCTCTTCGTACTTGAACTTGCCGAAGTCCATGATTTTGCACACGGGCGGGCTGGCCTTCGGGTTCACCTCGACCAAGTCCAGGTCGAGACCCCGAGCCATCCGGCGTGCTTCGTCGGTGTTCAAGACGCCTAGCATTTCACCCTCGGCTCCGATGACGCGGATCTCGGGCACTCGAATGCGATCGTTGACGCGTGGACCAAAATCCCGCGGCCGATCGCGCGATCCAAAACGTGGTCTAGCGATGACTATCTCCTCTTGTTGAATTCGTAGCGGAAGGCGGCTTGTTCTCCTGCGCGAGGCGGTCGAAAACATCCGACAGCGGGATGAACCCGAGGTCTTTGTTTTCGTCTCGCGAACGAAGCGCCAAGCCCCGCCCCTCTACTTCTTTTTGACCAATCACGCCAAGATACGGAATCCGCATCATGCGTGCTTGGCGAATCTTCGCGCCCAGCTTGTCGCTGCCCAAATCCGCGGTGACACGGAAGCCTCGTTCTTCGAGCTCATGCTGCACGTTCACCGCATAGTCGTTGAACTTCTCGCTCACCGTCAACAGCGCGATCTGCTCGGGTGCGAGCCAAACGGGGAACGAGCCTCCCACGTGCTCTGTGAGCACGGCGAAAAAACGCTCGATGGACCCCAAAATTGCCCTGTGAAGCATCACGGGCCGGTGGGCGGTGTTGTCCTCTCCGACATAGCTCAGATCGAATCGCTCCGGGAGGTTGAAGTCCGCCTGAATGGTGCCCAGCTGCCAGGGACGGCCAATGGCATCCTTGAGATGGAACTCGATCTTGGGGCCGTAGAACGCACCCTCGCCCTCGGCGATCTCGTACGGCAACTCTTTGGCTTTGACGGCTTCTTCGAGTGCCTGTTCCGACTGGTCCCAAACCTCGTCGGCGCCGAGACGCTTTTCCGGCCGGGTGGCGATGACGATGCGTACGTCTGTGAACCCGAAGTCCCGGTACGCGTCGTACACCAGGTCGAGGAAGCTCTTGATCTCGTCCTGGACTTGGTCGAGCGTGCAGAAGATGTGCGCGTCGTCCTGCGCAAACGTGCGAACGCGCGTCAAACCTTGCACCACCCCGCTTCGCTCGAAGCGATGGAGGCGACCGAAGTCCGCCATGCGCATCGGGAGGTCGCGGTAGCTACGCTTGGTCATGCCGTAGATCAGGCAATGACTCGGGCAGTTCATCGGCTTCACCCCGAAGCGCAGGGATTCGCCGAACGCCTGTGTCCATTCCTCGGCGTTCTTTGGCGGCTTCTCTTCGATTCTCTGCTGCAACTTTTCGAGGTTCTCTGACGTCGCAGCCATGTACATATTCTCTGCGTACGACGGCAAGTGCCCCGAGGTGTGAAACAGCTCGTTGTCGAAGATCTGCGGCGTAATCACCTCTTCGTAGCAGTAGCGCGCGTAGAGCGAGCGTACATAGCCTTCGAGGAGATTGTAGATTGTGGAGCCCCGCGAAAGGAAAAACGGCGAAGCGGGCGCGTGAGGATGGAACGCGAAGAGCTGCAGCTCCTTCCCGAGCTTGCGGTGGTCGCGCTTCTTGGCCTCTTCGAGCTGCTTGAGATGGGCGCGCAGCGCCTTGGGCGAAGCGAACGCCGTCCCGTAGATGCGCTGGAGCATTGGATTGCGCTCATCACCGCGCCAGTAGGCGCCGGCGACGCTGGTGAGCTTCACCGCCTTCAAAAAACCGGTCGACGGAACATGCGGACCTTCGCAAAGATCGACCCAGTCGCCGTGGCGATAGAGCGAAATCGGATCGTCGAGCCGCTCGAGGTGCTCGAGCTTGAAGCCCTCGTCAAGCGACTGCAAAATCTCGCGCGCTTCGTCCCGGGTTACCACCTCGCGGCGAAACGGGCTGTCGGCGTCGACGATCTCGGCCATCTTTTCTTCGATGGCGCGGAGGTCGTCTTCGGAGAACGTGCCGTCGGGTCGCGCGTAGTCGTAGTAGAAGCCATCCTGGGTGGCCGGCCCAAACGCGACCTTAGTCCCGGGGAACAGCCGCTGCACGGCATCCGCCATCACATGGGCGCTCGAGTGCCGGATGATCGCAAGTGCCTCGGCATCGTGGGCGCCGATGGCCTTCACCTCGGATGCGCCATCGGGGACGGGGCTGTGCAAATCGTAAACTTTGCCGTCGACCCGGGCAGCGACCGTGTCGTTTCCCAACGCGCCGCGCTCTTCGAGCGCCTCGCGCGCCGTGCGCGCTTTCGCTTCATTCATCATCGGTCAACGGACCGAAACTGGTAGCTCGAGCTCAAGACCGGGTCATCTCCAGGTTGCTAGACACGGTCGGGATTGAACCGCCGACCCCTACCGTGTCAAGGCGCCACGCAGGCGCGCCGGCCTCCGTTTCCCTTGTCGAAAACGATGGTGGCAAAGGGTCAAACATGGGCAAAAAGGGGACTGATGGGAGCTTTTTGACACACGGCGTGTCGATTGCAACCCTCGCGCGCAGCGGTCCTGCGGCGCTTTCTCCGGACCGCTCCCCTGAAAGCGCGGTCGAGCGAGCGCAAGACCGCTGAATCAGAACAGGCAACAACGCGATCCGGATCAGCAAAAAGGTCATCGGGCTCACCCTGGGCACCGACGGGGCTGTCTGGACGCTTTGATTCCTTGGATCGGAGCTCGAGGAAGCTCAAGGTCACCTGGACGCCCCGTTAAACGAGGCCGCATTCGCGACGGTGTTCGCCCTACGGGCTCGCGCTACCGGGCTTGTCTCGTGCCGGCCCTGGGAACAGGACTGTGTTTTACGCGGCCCAGACGTCTCGCTGAAGGCAGTCGATCCACCGAAGCGCCAGCTCTCGAGGTGGCAGGCCTGCGATTTTGGCGATCTCTTCATGGGGCTCGATCGACATCTCCAAGCGCAGCTCCGCGATTGCGCGCCTGCGGGCCTTGGCGAGCGACGCTCGCTCCGACTCCGTCAGCCGCGTGTGCAGGAACTCATCGACCTTGGCGGAGAGCTCCGCGTGGAAGATCTCGTCTTCCGATACCGTTCGCATGGCCTCCGCCACGATCGGGTCGGTCGCCGTCATCCTTCCGCAACACTCACGAACGGCAGCTTCCGGGCAGAAGCCGCCGTTGAGAAGTTGCAACTTTTCGCAATTACACCACGGTCCAGTTGGTTTCCATGGCCACAATTGCCACGTTTCGTACAAGGTGTTTTGGAATAGGCACATAGAGTTTTCGGCGTCCTCAAAATTCAGGAACAACGAAGCGACTCGTTCGCCATCGGCGAAACTGACGATTGGGTGCCCTCTTGAATGATCGAGTGCCAAGACCCATGTCCCGTAGTCGCCGCGCAGACTAATGATTTCACGATCTGCGACTTTCACCGAATACGTTACTGACGGATTGCCACCGCTTGGGTTCGACAGAGATTTGGGATCGTCATTCGGCTCGGGCACAGAGACAAGACAAAGGCGACCGCTGTTCTCATCATCCGTCGTATCGGGATCGGCACCAAACGTAGAAGAGACCAGAATTGCGATGATGAACAACCAAACTCGCGTCGATTTGCCTCTAACTATTGCTCCGCGACGACCGGCTGCAATGGGTCATCAGCCGACATGTTGCCTCAGAATCTTCGGACGGCTGCTATGCGATGCGAAGCAGTCGTTCGCGCATCTTCCTGGCGGCCTCTTCGCCCACCGGGCTCATGCTGAGCGCCGAATTTCGCGGTACTCGATGTCACGTCGCGTGACTCACAGCGCGGACAGGACCCTTGAGTGCGCGATGCGCATTGGCACGCTAGCGCCGCTTGGTGGGACCGCACGTTTGTCGCCGCAGCTTTGTGATGCTCAGAAGCCGCAGTACCGATCCTGCGAACACGCTTCGCCGCCGGGCCCCTGACACTCTGAGTCGAGATCACAGGCATACGTGCAGAGCTCTTGCCACCCGGCAGTGCCGGCTTTCACCCAATCGCAGAGCCCACCGTCGGGGCAGGCGTCGTCGCCCACACCCGTGCAGGGCCAGGCCTCGGCATGGGCGCGCACCGCGGCACAGGTGGTGAAGTCCTCGCGGATGCCGCAGTAGGACTCGACCTCTCCACCCGAGAGACTCGGACGGTCGACGAGGACCGTCACGTAGGGCGCCTGGCAGTCGTACACGGGAGGCGGGCCCTCGGAGAGCGGAACGGCAATCTTCAGGCAAAAGCCGGTCTGGGCGTTCGGGTAGGGCTGATTCAAGTAGCGCATCTCGACGCAGCGATGATCCAGGTCTCCACAGTCAGCGTCTCCGACACAGGTTTCGCAGACCGCCCGACTTCCCGGCGAGAACGCGCCGCCGATGCCACCGACGCCGCCCGTGCCAGCCATTCCGCCAACGCCGCCGGTACCCACGATGCCACCGGCACCACCGAACCCGCCATCCAGGCTGCGATCGAGCGGACCCACGGCTCGGGATTCGAGCACGCAGGCGCCCGCCAGCCAAAGTGAGGCAATCAATAGGACGTTTCTTCCCATATAGTTGTAAGTTTACATATCTTTCGCGGGCTTTCGAGTAGATTCGGCTCATTGCTCAGGGGCTCGGCTGATGGTCGACATAAACGCCCTTTGAGGTTCACGTGCCACACGACATGACATCGAGTACCGCGCAATTCGGCGCTTTTCCTGAGCCCGATGGGCTAAGAGAGCGTTTGGTATGGAGGAAGCGCAAAGGGTGCGGGAGCGCTCGGGTCGGGGTTCCCGGAGAACATGGCAGCAATGCTGGAGACGCCGGGCGGGATTCATATTTGGAGAGGCCGTCAGGTATCAAATGCGCTGAAGCCGCGCGGCCTGTTTGTTCTGACACATTTCGCTTGGGAGCCGTTTCAGTGCGGGGCGTTGGCCGGGGTGGCTTTGAGCGGGGCGACTTCGACGTAGCCGCGGGTCTTGCCAGTGGAGTTGTCGATGGTGTTCATGGCGGTGAAGAGGAGCTCTACGGTCACCCACGTGGGCGGGTACTTGTGGCCGGCGGTGTCGAGAATCAGAACTTTGTCGGTGTCGCGGTCGTAAGCGGCGAGCGGGGAGATGTGACCAACCTTGGCTTGGCCGAGCGCCTCGCGCTGGTAGTTGACGAGGATGAAGTCGCCTTCGTGGTCGAGGTTGGTGTCGAGGGCGGCGCGGAAGTCTTGCAGTGTGGTGGAGTCCGCGTGGTCGAAGCTGACGGCGGCGCCGTGCGCTTCGAGCAGGCCGGCGAGCTCGGGCAGGGGCATTCCACCGAACGTCACCTGCAAGCGAGTACGAACCGCATCGGTGTCGTCGTTGAAGAAAGTCTCTTGAGAGAGATCTCGACCCATGGCGTTCAGCGCGGTCACGCCACTTGCGACGCCGCAGAAGCTCGCGAGGCTTTGCGGTTCAAACGAATCCGAGAGAGGCGGGTAGTCGGCGAGCGCGTCGGCGCCTTCGAGGAGGGCTTGGGCTTCCGGGCTTTCGAGCGAGATGAGAGCGGCCCGAAGCGGCTGGGGGTCAGGGTGCGGCTGGAGCTTCCACCAGACGAACCCGGCGAAGCCAAGCGCGGAGGCCAGGATGACCACGGCTGGGCCACGGAGGATTGTCTTGGTGGACATCCCGGATGGTTACCGCAAATGGCCCGAGGGCGGGGAGGACTTTTGCGATTCGAGCGCGGTAGGTGTTGGCGCCTAGTCCGAGAGCATGGTGGCCAGCTGGGCCGCTTCTTCGCTGGGCGCGCTTCGCCGGTCGGTGCCGGGAGTTGTGCGGTTGTGCGCGGAGCGTAGCAAAAACAAAGCCCCTATCCGCGCGGTTCTCGACGCGACATAACATCTGGTACCGCGAAATTCGGCGCTCATCGTCCACCCGACGGGCTAAGGGGCTCCTGAGACGGAAGCTTGCACACCAACGCAAGCTCATTCAGAAGACCCCACACCCTGGCTCATGGCGTCACTTCATCGCCAGCCGTGCCGCGGGAGGGGATGCCCGCGCGACTCGACTTGTGCAGCAACGAGAGCGGGAACGAAGCGGTTGGGATCTAGACCGAGGCGAGTGATGAAGGGACTCGCGATTCGTCGGACATAACTATTAATTCTGCGCAATTGTGCTCTCAAAGTGCTCCCCAAGGGCTAAGAGAGCTGCCCTCGGAGACTATTCGCGTCAGCAGGTCCTCAGCTTGAGTTTCCGCTTCGCCGCCCAGGAAGTGCATTTCAATCACCCCGGGATTGCCGAAGGCTCTGGGGCGATTCATTCCTCCGTGGCGGAAGAACAGAAGTCTGACATGGTCTCAGCCCACGGTTTCACTTCCTGGATCGGTACGCGAACATGACCATACGCTGGGGCATCATCGGGTGCGGGGCCGTGACGGAGGTCAAGAGTGGTCCGGCGTTTCGGGGTGCGGACGGCAGCGAACTGGTCGCCGTGATGCGCCGCAGCGCCGATGCCGCGCGCGACTACGCCGCGCGCCACGCTGTGCCGCGCTGGTACGACGATGCCGATGCGCTGATCCACGATGAAGAAGTGGATGCTGTGTACATCGCCACACCCCCCGGCGCGCACCTGGCTCATGCCCTGCGTGTCGCTGCGGCGGGCAAGCCGTGTTACGTCGAAAAGCCCATGGCGCGAAACCACCCGGAGTGCCGGAAGATGGTCGAGGCCTTCGCTTCGTGCGGGGTGCCGCTTTTCGTGGCGCACTATCGCCGCGCCCTGCCGCGCTTCTTGAAGGCGAAGGAGCTGATCGACGAGGGTCGCATCGGGCGCGTGACTGGTGTGACCTATCACTACGCCTCGCCGTCCCACGAGGGGCTGGATGCGGCCGACCTGCCGTGGCGGCTGATCGCCGAACAGGCCGGAGGCGGGCTCTTCATGGACCTGGGTCCACACACGCTGGACATCCTCGACTTCATCCTCGAGCCGCTTGGCGACGTGCGCGGTACAGCGGCAAACGTCGCCAGTGCGCATGAGGTGGAAGACAGCGTCGCTATGAGTTTCGCCACGCCGGGCGGCGCGATTGGCGCGGCGACGTGGCATTTCGCATCGCAATCGCGCGAGGACTGGATGAACATCATCGGCACCGGGGGACGCGTCGGCTTGTCGACCTTCGGCAACGAGCCCGTGGAATTGCACACGAGCAGCGGCAGCGAGACCTTCGACCTGCCCAATCGCCAGCCCATCCAGCAGCCGTTGATCCAGACGATCGTCGACGAATTGCTCGGCCGCGGCCAGTGTCCGAGCACAGGGGAGAGCGGCGCGCGCACCGCCGCCGTGATGGACGCCGTGCTCGACGACTACTACGGTGGGCGCGATGATCGATTCTGGCGACGTCCGACGACCTGGCCCGGACGAATGTCGCGGGCCTGACCACGCTGGGTGATGCTGTCTGGGTCGCCGAAAACGGATCGACGGCACTCTGGAACGTCGCCACCGGAGGGCAGCGCCGAGGTGCACGTTCCCGGCTCCGCGGCCTCGTCGATGCTACCTCGATCTCCAATGTGGTTCGTTCAGAGAACGCGCCTGAGCATAGGTATCGTAGGAAGGTGGCGTCCACCAGCCGAGCCTGTGACCTGGTAGCAAGCATTAGCGGTGGCCCCTCCTCAGTCGTCTGGGCACAACAGATGCTGACCCGAAGGCCGCATAGGTCAGCGGTCGAGGAGGAAGCCGATGGAACGCTACATAGGATTGGATGCGCACGCAACGAGTTGCACGTTCGCGGTGCTGAGCGAGCGAGGCAGGCGCTTGGACAGCGCCGTAGTCGAGACCAACGGGCGGGCGCTGGACCAAACGACACACCGCTTCAGAAAATGCAAACGGCGCAGAAACAGAAACCGCGCCAAGTGCTTGCAGTCACTTGGTAGGCACGGGCAGGATTGAACTGCCGACCCCTACCGTGTCAAGAATGTGCTTGGCTCGCAAGGGCCGCTTTCGCGTATCCAAGACGAGGGTGGCATCGGGCCAAACCAGGCCAATGTGGCCACCGCCGAGCACCTTTCTACACCCGGGGTGTACCTCGAGAATCTGGCCAACCACGTCCTCAAGCACCCTGACGACGTAGACGCCGTCGTCGCGCTCGCGACGTGGGCGCTCGACGTCGCGAAAGGGGAGGACTGGTGAAGCCCTCATTTGCTGCACGCCTGTTGCGAGTCGTGACTCTAGCTCCTTCAGTCCGGAGACAGCTCCGGCCGGGGGACCTGGCCCTTTCGGCGGAGGATCGATCTGAAGCGGATCGTCGCCATAATGTACTCGCTCGTCGAGACCGCGAAGGTCAACCGCGTCGACCCCGAGCTCTACCTCAAGCTCGCCGCGTTCGACTTCGCACACACGACAGACGACGAAGGCCACGCCGCCGGAATCATCCATCGCGACGTCTCGCCCGCGAATGTGCTTCTCAGCAAAGCCGACGAGATCAAGCTCGCCGACTTCGGGATCGCGAAAGCCACGAACCTGGCGGGAAGCATCCAAAGCGGTGCACTTAATGGCAAAGTTGCCCTACATAGACTGAGTCACCAGGATCATTGAGAAATCCCCGCAAAACCAAGGGGAGCCTGTTTCCGGGTGTTGCGTGCCGTTTCTGGTTGTTTCGTGGTGTGTGGGAGAAATTGTGGGAGTGGCCGCGGTGCCTTGAGCCTGCGTCACGATGCGCCCTGTCATGTTCCCACTGGTCCGAAATTCTGGGGGCAGGTCATTTTCACACCAGCCCGTTCGCAGTTCGTCACGCGACACCGCCGAATTTCACTTCGCGTCTCGAGGAATCCCGGGATGGCGCACCCTAAGGTCGGAGCCGTTTCATGCGAAGACGCGAAGCTCGCGCACCGTAGGTAGGTCGAGGCGGAAAAGGCAGGCATCACCCAGGAGGACCCCCGTCGGGTGGTAGGATTCCGCATCTCGCCCTGCGATTGTCACCACGTTCATATTTGTGTCCCTGAACATAGGCGGGTCGTTGTGGTCGATTTAGTTGCCTGAAAGGTCTAAATCGACCGTTTTTGGACCTTCTGGCTCGGTCTTTCGTAGTGTCGCGCCTGATGAAGGTAGCGACCAAGAGGAGCGCCACACCGAGGCATCCGCCTGCGCCTCGACTTGCGGGGCACGCGTTTGGAAACCTCCAGTCCATGTCTCTCAACTCGACCGATGCCTATGTATTGTCGAGGATTGACGGTGTCACGCTGGCACATGAAATCGTCGATGCGTGCGGCCTCGATGCCCCGACGGTCTCGGAGATTCTCAACCGCCTGACCGCGATGGGCTTGATCCAGTGGGACCACGAGGCCCCAAAGGACTCGACGACGGCTTCCGAAGAGCCCGGACGCCGCGTGTCGGGAACCCGCATGAGCACCAAGCGGAACCTCGTCTCGGTGCGCGCCCCCGCCCCCGGGCTCCTCGAGCGCTTCGAACGACTCACGCACTATCAACTCCTCGGTCTTCATGCGGACTGCAGCCCTGACGACATCAAGCGCGGTCACGATCGGGCACGCGCGCTCGAGGAGGGCACCTTGGCGGCGCGCATGGCGGCGCGACTCGGGACGCGGCGCGTTCGCGAACGGGTTTCCGCAGCCTACGAGGTGCTTCGGTCCCCGGAGCGCAAACAGAAGTACGATGAGTACCTGCTCTACCGAGACGAGACGCGCGCAATCGAGGACGCGCTTTCCGAAGGCGTTCGTCGGGCCTCGCTCGTGCCGCCACCTGCTCGGTCCTCCGCTCCCGCATTGAGGACCTCGAAGCGCGCACTCATGGGAGAAGACCTGAGCGCGCCAAAGACGCTCCCGGAGGAAATGATCGCCGAGTGCTATCTCGTCACGGCGCTTCGCGAGCACGCGCCCCTCGGAGCCCGGCGGACGCGCGCCGAAGGACTGGTGCGCAGCGCCATCATCGAACGCGAGGCAGAGAACTTCGTCGGCGCGACCAACGCGCTGCGGCTGGCGAGCTCGATCGTATCTGATTGCGCCGCGCTCGAGAGCGCGTTGGCCACGGTGAGCCAGGAAATGCACAGAAGTCTTGTGCCGACCTTCCGTGCGCAGGCCGCCTATGAGGAGAACCTCGGCATGTGGGAAACGGCCGCAAAGACCTGGGAAAAGGTCTTGGCTGGACAGCCTGACGATGCCCGCGCAGCCCAAGGGGTTGCGGACGCGCTGCTCGCATCGGGAGGCGATCTCAAACAGGCTCGGCGCCGCGCCGAGCAGGCCGTTGCAAACGCCCCCGACGATGCCCAGATACGGGGCACACTCGCGCGTGTGTACATCGCAGCCGGCATGACCGAAAGCGCGCAACGCACGCTCAACATCGCCGAAAACCTGGAATCACGGGAGACGAGCCCCGCGAGTCGCCCTGGTCTGCTCGCGCGAGTCGGAGCGCTTTGGAAACGCGGCTAGGCGAACCGGTCCTTGGCTAAACGGACTTGCGTCCGCGCCTGTTGAGGAAGAAAC
>CAVQHC010000009.1:0-209370 GCA_963712235.1 uncultured delta proteobacterium | reverse complement strand
AGTTTCGCGGTACTAGCTTGTTATGTCGACTCTCCCAAGAGCTCCGAAGGACCGTCCATAGTTACTAACAGCCTCTCTCAAGGTCGTGCGAACCTCGCTGCCGCTCTCGTCGCTGCAGAAGTCGAATCGCACGGGCGTCGCGGTTCGCGGCGCTGTTGGAAACGAAATGACGCCAACTGCCAGGGTGCGGCGACCTCTGAATAGCCTTCCGTTGAATTGCGAGCTCTCGTCTGAGGGTCCGGGATTCGATGGCTTGGCGGAGTGCCAGTTGTTGTGAAAGGCGTTTTCGGTCTCGGTTCGACACGGGTAGGGTGCCGAGAAGCCGCCGCTGGTGTCGATACTTCTCCTTGAGTCGCCGACGGTCACGATAGGCGTTGCCCCGGTACCTATTCCATGCGTCTTCCCGTTCAAGACGGCCTCGCTCGAGTAACTGCGTGTAATCCTTCCACAGGCTCACCGGCACCATAGCGGGCATGGGCGAATACCGCTGAACCACGCGCCCAGCATCTTCCAGCTGATGCCCGGGCGCTGGTCGAAAGTCGCCGAGCTGCTTACACAGCCGCGGCTTGCTGAAGTTGCGACCTACGCATGACGCCTTCACACGAATGCCCTGCTCGGCATCCTCGAAGACGAGCCCGTTGCCATGCAGCCGAACCACCACGCCGTAGCGACCGCAGACGCTGTGCAGTTCGTCCCAGCTTCGCAGCTCGGTCGCTCGAAGAGCGGGGCGAGCGTCTTCCGGGCCCAGCGTGCGAAGCTGTCGATCCCCTGGTGCGCTTCGCAGTCCGCCGCTCTTTTGGGCAGGTTCTCCCGCTCCCTCGCTACGGTCCGAAGGGGTGTGAGCCCCAGTTCCATCTCCAGGACCCGGCCCGCGGTGAAGAGCTTCTGGTGATCCCAAGCTGGTGAGTGAATGCGAAAGCTCTCGGGATGGATCTTGTTGATGGCCACGTGAATGTGTTCGTGGTCTTTGTCGTTGTGGCGGGCGGCGACGTACTGGTGCTCGGAAAACCCTAGGACATCCACCAGGTGCTCCACGACGCGCCTGAGCTCCCTCCTGTCGAGGCTTCGGTCTTCTGGGGTGAAGCGCGATGACGAGGTGGTAGGTGCGGGCTTTCCCTGCCCGTGTATTCTGCGCTTGGACGGCCTCGACGAGTCGGCAGGCGAGCTCGACGTCGTGGGCCGTGGTCACACCTGCGAGATTGGCAGCCAGGAACCAGGTTGCTCGGGGGGCGTGGCTCTGGCCCCGGATGTAGCGCGCGAGCTGACGAAAGCCATTTCCCGATGCCGATGACCGCTGGTGTCGGACAATCACAGGAGGCCGGCCAATTGCTCCACTGCCCGACTCACCTCACGGACGGCTTCGCGAAGCTCGTGGTTCAGCCTGAAGTGTTCGGCACGGTCACCCACGCCTTCTCGAATGGCGAGCTTCAGAAGGCCGCCGACCCGGTTCAAATTCGCGTGAACCCGCGACACCTCGTGAAGCGCTTGTGCGTCGACGGTGCTTTTCAGGCGAGCGCCCCGGAGGCACCGTCGGAGTACCTCTGCCCGTGAGCAACTCGTTTGGCGAGCGAGCGCATCGAGTCGGAAGAAATCGTCGTCGGCAACTCGAAACGAAACCATTCGCGATTTCTGCTTTCGTTCGATGTCCGGTTCGGGGGTAGAACGGCCCGCGGAACGAGATTGCAGGCGCAACATGGCGCTGCGCTCGTTGACCTGAGGTTGACGTGGCGATGTGAAATCAGATGACATGGGGTGACGAACCCTGAACACGGCGAAGCGGCTAAGCTCCTGCGATCATTTGTAGATTGTTGTTTTTGTTGATGGACTAGCGGACATCGAAAATGGCTCTCGATATCCGTGCCGGGTCGCCCCTTTTTGAACTTTAATTTCGCAAAGGATTGCGTTACGCCAGCGACCTCGTAGATACCGAACCCGAACATCGTCGATTCAACTTAGGACATCATTCCAAGGGACCCGGCGCGACCTCCTCGCGCTCCTCTCCGAACCTTCGTCCGCGACACGTGCGGCCCCACGGTTGTGGCTATGAGCATCAATCTCGTCCCTTAGGGACGAGATAACCGCAGTCGTGAAGGGAGATGATCAAGAAGGCTCGGGGCGTCAGTCGAGCCGTTCGACGAGCTGCGCGTGGTTCTGGGCGGCGGTTTTGGGGCGTCGAGGAGCGTCGCCTGTGATAGCCTGCCGCGGAACACCAGGCTTTGAGGAGGGTTCGAATGGCCAGATCGAAATGTATCGCGATCTTTATCGCTAGCGCCATTGGCGCCTGGGGTTGTGGCGGCGACGGGAATGGCTCGGGTGGGACCGCTGGCTCAGGTGGGTCCGCTGGCTCGGGCGGGTCCGCTGGCTCGGGCGGGTCCGCTGGCTCGGGCGGGTCCGCTGGCTCGGGCGGGTCCGGCGGGAGCTTGCAGAACGCGTGCAACAACGAGTCGGATCAACAGGGGACGATCAGCAACCCGGAGTACGCGAACGAGTTCTGGGGTTGTTACGACACGGCCGACACGGACATCGAGGCGTCTGTAAACACGTGTGCGCAGGATGCGTTCGGCGTCTCTGGGAACTGCGGCGGCTGCTTCGGGACGTTTGCAGGTTGCATCGACTCGGGCTGCGGCGACGTCTGCAACGAGCGCGGGTCGAACACGTTGCCGTGCCAGGATTGCGTCTTCGACGAGTGCAACTTAGACTTCAACCGGTGCTCCGGTATCGGCGCTCCGAGCGCCGTGCCGCAGTTGATGTAGTAGACGCCATAGCACTCGGTTGATACGCAGCTAGCGAGGTTTTCGGTCCTGGTCATGCGCCGTCGCTGCCATGCTCCGACAGCGTGCCTGCGTGGCACGAGGGCCCCTCCTCGGCGAGATACGCCTCCGCTGTCGCGGCGGCCATCTCCATGCCACAATCGCGCCGTGCAAAGTCAGTGGAATGACGAAGACGCGCGCGCGACTCTCGAACGCTATCGTGCCGATCCGCGGGTGAACGAGGATATCGCCCTTCGGGTGTACACCTCGCGGCTGATTGGAGGGGACGCTCGGCTCGTCTTGCATGGAGGCGGCAACACCTCCGTGAAGACCGCCGTCGTGGACGACGTCGGACGCGAAGTTCAGGTCCTTTGCGTCAAGGGCAGCGGCTGGGACCTCGGCGACATCGAGCCGGAAGGCCTTCCCGCCGTCCGCCTGCAGAGTCTAGGGTCATTGCGCGAGCGCGAGGCGCTCTCGGACGAGGAGATGGTGAACGCCCAGCGCACGCGCTTGATCGACTCGAGCTCGCCCAACCCTTCGGTCGAGACCCTGCTGCACGCCTTCCTGCCACACAAGTTCGTCGATCACTCGCATGCGGACGCGATTCTCGCCATCGTCGACCAACCCGAGGCGGTGGCCATCGCACGCGAGATATTCGGCGGCCGGCTCGCCGTGGTGCCTTACATCATGCCGGGCTTCGACCTGGCCAAGCTTGCCGCAGAGACCTACGAGCGAGACCCTGACGTCGAGGGCCTGCTGTTGCTCAAGCATGGGTTGTTCACCTTTGGCGAGACCGCCAGAGAGAGTTACGAACGGCACATCGCAGCCGTCGATGCTGCGGAGCGATATATCTCGGCGAAAGCGCGAACGTCCCGAGTAGAGCGCGGCGAGCGGGCAGCGCCTTCTTACGAATCGGTCGCGCCGATTCTACGAGGAAGGCTCGGGGAGGGGGCACGGTACTATCTTCTCGAACGCCGACGCAGCCCTGCGATTGATGGGTTTCTCGCGCGGACCGATCTCGCGAGCGTCAGCCAGCGCGGGACGGCGACACCGGATCACGTCATTCGGACGAAGCGCGTCCCCTTGTTGCTCGAGCTCACGCCGGAGATGGATGCTGCGGCGATCGATGCGCACGTTCAGGAGCGCCTGGCTTCGTACCGCAGCGACTACGTGCAGTATGTCGAACGGGAGTCTGCTTCCAAGCAACGTGAAGTGTCGCCGCTCGATCCCGACCCGAGGATCATCCTGGCGCCAGGCATCGGGGTGATCGCGGCAGGGCCCACCGAAAAGGCAGCCCGCATCGCCGCCGATATCTACGAGCACACGGTCGACGTGATAGAGAGCGCCGAAGCCGTCGGGTGCTACACGCCGCTTGCGACGAGCGATCTCTTCGATATGGAGTACTGGTCGCTCGAGCAAGCCAAGCTCGGCCGGGCGAAGCCCAGGCCCATGCAAGGCCGGGTGGTCTACATAAGCGGCGCGGCCTCTGGAATCGGTGCGGCGGCGGCGGCTGCGTTCGCGAGCGCGGGTACGTCCCTCTACCTGACCGACCGGGACGAAGGCGCGCTCGCCGCCATTGCCGAGCAGCTCGGCGCGCGCCACGAGGTGGTGGACGTGACCGATGAGACGCGCGTGCGCGCCAGCATCGAGCGCTGCGTCGAGGCATACGGTGGGCTCGATGGTGTGATCTCGAATGCGGGCACCGCGCCTCAGGGGGACATCACACGTCTGTCGAGCGAGGAGCTCAAACGTAGCTTCGAGATCAATTTCTTCTCGCACCAGTATCTGGCGTCCGCAGCTTTCGCGGTTTTCCGCGCGCAAGCCATGGGCGGCTTCCTGTGCTTCAACGCTTCGAAGGCGGCCTTCAACCCAGGAAAGGGGTTCGGCCCCTACGCCGTGCCAAAAGCGGCTGTCGTGGCGCTGATGAAACAGTACGCGCTCGAGGGTGGGTCCATCGGCGTGCGAAGCAACGCGGTGAACGCGGATCGGGTCCGCACGGGGTTGCTGCCGGAGGAAGTCGTCGCGCGGAGGGCAGAGGCGCGTGGGCTCGATGCCGACGCCTACTTTCGTTCCAACCTCTTGGCACGCGAAGTCTTGGCGCAGGATGTGGCGGACGCGTTCCTACACCTCGCGCTCGCCCAGAGCACCACCGGCTGTGTTGTGACCGTCGACGGCGGCAACATCGCCGCCTCTCCGCGCTAGTAGGGTCGCCTCTCACGGTCCTAGGACGAACAGGCGAGCGAGGGTTCGAAGCATGGTATTTGCACTAGCAAGCAAGCGGTGTGCCATGGAGATCAGCGGCGTTTTATCAGCCGGTGTGCTGAGAAGCGACGGCGAGAGCTCACAGCTGTGGTCCGTCGTTCACGGTGGACAGGCACGCTTTCACTCGATCTTCGTCAGCCGATGCGGATCGTGCACAGGGCCCAATTGCGCATAACCAGTCGATATGTCGCGTGCCTCGTGCCGCGACCAGGACATTCGTTTTTCCTATGCTCGTCAACAGGGCACATCGACCCCTGCCATTCGGCTCACGGGAGACTATGTGCCTGAAGTGCGCCCAGAGTCGCAAACTCGCGAGCTCCCCGCGGAGTCCGCCCATCCCCCGGCCCCGTCGGCCGCGCCGCTCGACAAGGTCCGGCGCCGACTCGGGCTTGCGTTCGACCATCTCTACGGTCCCCGGCCACGCGCTGTCTTTCGGAGAGCGATCGTCTACCTCGCTCTGGGCGGCCTCGGCGTCCATGCCGGATTGGTATTCCTAGCCCGTACTCTAGACGTCCCGCCTCCTCTCATTGCTGCGGTCGGCACGAACTACCTCTCCGCGCTCTACACCCCATTCAGCTTCGTCTTGTTCTACGAAGTGCTCCTGCTCATCCTGTCGATCCCGGAGTCCACGACTCAATCCATCGGAAAACAGTACGAGATCCTTTCGCTCATCGTAATCCGGAACGTCTTCAAAGACATCGCGGAGTTCGAGTCGATGACCGACCTGAGCGATCACATCGAGGAGTTCGGCGCAGTTCTTCTAGACATGGGCGGCGGGCTTCTCATGTTTCTACTCGTTGCGGTGTTCTATCATGTGGCAGCGCGCATCCCTCGCCATGTGGGGCGTCAGCCCAACCGACGCGAGAGGGTCGAGGCATTCATCGGTTGGAAAAAAGTGATCGCGCTCCTGCTGACCGCGCTTCTTTTCGGCCTCGCCACGTTCAACCTGGCTCACTGGTGCATCGAAGTATCGAGCGTCGCCAGGTTTGCGGCTCCTCCGACCATCGATGTGCGAACGATCTTCTACATCGATCTCTTCACCGTCATGATTTTCGCCGATGCGATCATTCTGATTCTTTCCCTGCTCCTGGCTGGACACTACGAGCTCGTCTTTCGGAATGCCGCATTCGTCGTGTCTACGATCTTGCTGCGATTCTCCCTCGCGGTGGAGAAGCCGTATGACGTCGTTCTCGGCCTCTTGGCGATCGCATTCGGCACGCTCGTCCTGCTCACCTATCGATACTACCTGCAATACAGCATCACCTCGCCGGAAGCAGAAGATTCTCAGAGCTCCGGCTGACGACGCACGCGTCGAATGAGGTTGCCTTGCCATCCTAGAGTTCCTGCCCGACGGCACCGCGGGGTCTTCCGCGTGGTCCTACTCCGTCAAACCCCTTGGCAGGTCGGGCAGAGATAGAGGCGTCGGGAGGCGACGCTGAGTTTCTCGACCTCGGTCCCACATCGATAGCAGGGCTTGCCCGCGCGACCGAACACGGCGTGGCGGTAGTCCCTTCGCTTCAAGCCTTTCTTCTTGAGCTGAGCGACGCGATGCGGCGTGTTGGTGATGCCGCCGAGCTTGTACGCACGCGCACCCACGGCGAGGGTCTCGGCGGCGAGCTTTCGCTGCTCGGCAGCCTCGAGGTCGCTTGGCCGTTGCTTGGGATGTACCCTGGCAAAGTAGAGAATCTCGGAGCGCAGATAGTTTCCGATGCCGGCAACGAAGCGCTGATCGAGATACAGGCTGCCTAGGGCGCGGTTGCGAAACTGCCGTCCCCTTAGCCGCGCGACCAACGCCTGTGGCGAGAGGTCACGGCTGAGCAAGTCCGGGCCGATGCGGCTCAAGAACGGATGCTCCCCGAGTCCACGCTCGTCCAGCACGGCGATCTCCGAAGCGCTGTACAAGAGCGCACTGGCCTCGGCGGTGTGAAGGGCGACACGCAGCGAGCGATTGGTTTTGGGGTAACTCTCGCGCGAGCGCACGAACCAGCGTCCGTAGAGCTGGTTGTGCGAATAGAGCGACAGCCCGTGCTCGAAGTGAATCAACAGCGCTTTGCCTCGCGTTTCGAGTTCGACCACTCGGCGCCCACTGAGCTGTGGCGCGAACTGCTCGAGCCTCGGGAGCCCGAACCAAACCGTCTCGACCACCTGGCCCGTCAGCTTGGCGGCAATCTTGTCAGCGGCGCGTCGAATCTCGGGACCTTCAGGCAAGGGTGCTCATACTTTTCGCTCGTCGCGTGGATGCGATCGGCTCGCCATGAGCTCGATGGCGCGTGGCAGGATGTCTGCGCAATCGCCGGAGAGCTTGTGAGTGGCGAGGTCATCGGCCCGCGTCGTCCCGCGATTGACGATGACGAGTGGCTTGCGAGCACCGTGCGCGGCGACGGCGAAACGGTAGCCGGAGTAGATCATGAGCGAAGAGCCGATCACGAGGAGCGCGTCGGATTCCTGGACGTGCCGGTGCACCGCTTCGACCCTGTCCTTGGGAACCGACTCGCCGAAGAAGACCACATCGGGCTTGAGCACGCCGGCGCAGCGCGCGCAGTCCGGGACGACGAACGATTCGAAGTCCTGCCGTGAGAGCTTCGTGTCCCCGTCGGGCGCGTGTCCGCGCACTTCCGCCCGCCAGCCCCGATTCGCATCCTGAAGCTGCTGCTGAAATGCCTCGCGGGGCATGATCTGTCCGCAGCCGAGGCAGCGAACACGGTGAAGGACACCGTGAAGGTCGATGACCTGACGGCTACCCGCCCGTTGATGAAGCCCGTCCACGTTCTGTGTGACGAGGCACGAGACGTGGCCCCGATTCTCCAATGCGCTGAGCGCGCGGTGGGCCGCGTTCGGCTTCGCGCGGGAGATCCGCTGCCACCCGCTGAAGCTTTGGGCCCAGTATCGCTGACGGTTGCCGAGCTCGCGCACGAACTGCGCGTACCGCATCGGCTCTCTGTGCTTCCATTTCCCGTCGTCGTCCCGGTAGTCGGGAATCCCGGAGGCGGT
The DNA here is from genome assembly GCA_963712235.1 of uncultured delta proteobacterium. Lineage (GTDB taxonomy): Bacteria > Myxococcota_A > Polyangia > Polyangiales > Houyiibacteriaceae > SG8-38. The sequence continues at coordinate 201,367 of CAVQHC010000009.1, read as the reverse complement.
GCTGCAGCCGGCCCCGGTGAGAATCGTGGTTCTGGGGTGCTGCGCGATGAAATCCGCGAGCCTTTGGGCGGACTCGCGGGCACGAGAGGAAACGGAGTGATTTTCTACCGCGCGCGTCATGTCGTTCCTATCGATCCGCAGTGGGGAGATGACGCCGGATCGCGTCTCGAATGGCTTCGAAATCGGCGTTGGCGCGGGCGTCGGCGGGGTCCTCGCTCGGGAAGAAGACGGGCCCTGGGTGTACATGGACGAACCTGCCGTTTGGGTCGATGACGAAGCTCGCGGAGGTCGCTCGCCGACGAGTGCCGTCGAGCCACCACGATCGGAGCGTTGCCCAGTCGTGATCGTATGCAATGGGAAAGGTCACGCCGAGCTTAGCGGCATGCGCGACGACGCCCTTCCAGGGGCGCTCGCTGCCGAGAGGCTTTGACTGGTAGAGACCCACGAAGGTCACCGGCGCGTCCTTCATCTCTTCGGCTAGCTTCTGCATCGCCGGAAGGCTTGCGTCGCAGTAGGGGCAGGTGTCGGTCCAGAAGCGCACGACCAGCACGCGACCCCGAAGGTCATCGAGCCGCAGCGGCCTCGAGTTCGCCCACTCTGGGCCGGCGAGCCACTCCTTTGCCTGGGTCCCGAGAAGGTCTCCTCCCGCAGCCTCGTTCTCCTCGGCTTCACGCTGTCGCATCGGCATCCGGTCGACGAGCTGAAACACGACCGCGGGCAGATCCACCGTCTCCGAGGTCCACTGGCCCTTCACCCTGCCATCCTTCCCGATCAGGGTGACTCGACCTCGGGCCCGCCTTTCGATCTCAGGCGCGAGCCGGAGGCTGACCCGCTTCGGGGGCTTTGGGAACTGCTGAAGATAGCCCTGACTTCCCTTCCGGAAGAGCACGAGATTTCGCTCTGACAAGGCGGTCGAGTGCTTGGCCCAATCCGCCCGATCCGAGGGTGTCTCCTTTGTGTCGAGTAGAATCACGCGATGCTTCCACCGCAGCGATTCTAGCGTCACGAGGTTATCGGCCTTTGCCGACAGCACGAGCCAGTAGGCCACGATCAGCGAGGCCGCAGCGAGGATGGTTCGCACCCGACCATCGTCGAGCCGGGCGGTCCCAAGCGCAAGCCGGGCTACGGCGTCGACCGTTTCTCCGGATCTCTGCTATACGAACCGCTGGATTGGAGGTCGGCATGACGCGACACGTGGTTTGCAAGGAGTCAGACCTTTCGGTGGGCCAGAAAAAGGCGTTCAAGGCCGGGGACACGAGCGTGCTCGTCTATCGTCTAGAGGACGGTGTCTACGCCACGCAGAACAGCTGCACGCATGTGTTCGCGCCGCTGACGAGAGGCAAGGTCGTCGATGGAGGGCGAATTCGCTGCCCCCTTCACCGCGCGGAGTTCGACATTCGCACCGGGGAGGTGTGCAAATGGGCGAACTTCCCGCCGGGAATTCAGCTTCTGAACGCGCTCCGCGGCGAGAAGGCGCTCAAAACCTACCCCGTCCTGGTGGAAGAGGGAAACGTCGTCGTCGAGGTCTGAGCGCACGGCGGTTTCGGTCTTGTCGAGGACAGCGTCGCGAACCTCACCGGCCGCGCCTGGCGCAGGTCTTGATGGCCGTTGACCCCATCGATCCCAACTCTACGTTCGATCCGCCAATAGTCGAGCATGCACGTAGTCTGGTTCAAACGCGACCTCCGCATTCACGACCACCGCCCTCTGCTCGACGCCGCGGCGCAGGGGAAAGTGCTGTGCCTCTACGTCTACGAGCCCGAGCTTCTCGCCACGCCCGAGCTTGGCGCGCTCCACCTTCGCTTCATCAACGAGTCCCTCGCAGCGCTGCGCGTCCGCCTCCGCGAGCGCGGGGCCGATCTCATCCTTCGGGTCGGGCGCATGCCCGATGTGCTCGAGGCCATCCGCCGCCAACATGGGATCACTGCGCTCTACAGCCATCGCGAAACCGGCAACCGCGTCAGCTACGAGCGCGATCTTCGCGTTGCCGGCTGGGCGCGCCAGCACGGCGTGCCCTGGCACGAGCGCAATCAGTTTGGCGTGATTCGAAGGCTCGGCACGCGGGACGGTTGGTCGGCTCGCTGGTCGAAATTCATGTCGCGCCCGATTCTCGACGTCCCCGGCGCGCTCCACGCCGAGTCGGGAATCGAGCCCGAAGGCTTGCGGACCGCCCACGACCTCGGTTTGTCTCCGCCTTCGCAGCGCGACGTCCAACACGGAGGCGAGGAGCTGGGCCTCGATACCCTCGACTCGTTTCTCGCCGAGCGCGGCGCGGGATACCGATACGAGATGTCGAGCCCGCTGCATGCGTCGGAGTCCTGCAGCCGACTCAGCCCCTACCTTGCATGGGGCAACGTCTCGATGCGAACCGTCTTCCAGCGAGCGCGCGCACGCTCTGCCGAGGTGAAAGAGCTTCGCAAACAGAAGGTGGACCTCGACCCGAGATGGCTTCAGTCGCTGAGCTCGTTTCAATCGAGACTCCGGTGGCATTGCCACTTCATACAAAAGCTCGAGGACGAGCCCGAGCTCGAGTTCAGGGCGCTCAACCGGCACCTCGATGGGCTTCGCGATGGCGAGCTTCGCGACGACTACTTCCAGGCCTGGGCGAACGGGCACACGGGCTACCCGATGGTCGACGCCTGCATGCGGGCGCTGCATCAAACCGGTTGGATCAACTTCCGGATGCGGGCGATGCTCATGTCGTTCGCCAGCTACCAGCTATGGCTTCCATGGAGGCCGACGGCTCTGCATCTCGGCAGCCAGTTCCTCGACTTCGAGCCAGGCATTCACTTCAGTCAAGCGCAGATGCAGTCGGGGGTCACCGGAATCAACGCCGTTCGGATCTACTCACCGGTCAAGCAGGTCAAGGATCAAGATCCCGAGGGACAGTTCATCAAGCGTTTCGTTCCGGAGCTGGAAGCAGTGCCGCCCGAGCACATCGCCGAGCCCCACCGGATGCCGAGCGCGCTCCAACAGAAGCTTGGCTGCATCATCGGTAAAGACTATCCGGCGCCCATCGTCGAGCACGGCCCCGCCTACGCGACCGCGCGCCGACGCATCTCGGCCGCACGGCGGCGACCCGAAGTTCAGGAGGAGTCCGAGCGGGTGTACGAAAAGCACGGAAGCCGCAAACGCCCGGCCAGGCGAGCCTCCGGGTCCGCCTAGCTGCTGCATTCGCTGCCGGCCGTCGCCATGCGGTCGCTTTGCGCATTCATCGCGTTCGCCTAAGACCACCCAAAGGTGAGGTAGAATGAGCGAAGCTTCCGAGAACATCGAGCCCCATATCATCGTCGTCGGCGGCGGTTTTGGGGGAATGAGCGTCGTCGCCTCTCTCGAACATACGCCGGTACAGATTACGCTCGTCGACCGGCGTAACCACCACCTGTTTCAGCCCTTGCTCTACGAGGTGGCGACCGCGGCGCTCTCGCCCGGCCAGATCGCGGTCCCGCTCCGCCACGTCTTTCGGCGACAAAAGAACGCGACGGTCGTCCTCGGAGACGTCACTTTGGTCGACCTCGAGCGCAGAGTCGTCGAAATCGACGGCGAACCGTTGTCCTACGACTACCTGGTCTTGGCAACGGGCTCCACGCATCACTACTTCGGGCACGACGCATGGGCGGCCCACGCTCCCGGGCTGAAGTCCGTCGACGATGCGCTCGAGATTCGCCGCAGGTTTCTTCTGACGTTCGAGCAGGCGGATCGCAGCGACAGCCCTGACGAGCGCCGGCGTCTGATGACGACCGTGATCGTCGGAGGTGGGCCGACGGGCATCGAGCTTGCGGGAACGATGTCGGAGGTGGCCAAACGCGTGTTGCAAGGAGAGTTTCGGAATCTCGACCCGTCCTCGCTCGAAATCGTGCTCGCCGAGGGCGCCGACCGATTGCTCCCTGCGCTCGCCCCCGAGCTTTCCGCGCTGGCGAAGCGCGACCTCGAAAAGCTCGGAGTCAAGGTGCGCCTAGAGACGTACGTGACCGAGATCGATGAGCGAGGCGTCGTCCTGCAGAGCGGCGAATGCATTTCTGCCTCCAACGTGATCTGGGCCGCCGGAGTGTGCGGAGCGCCGATCGAACGAGGGCTTCAGGCGTTCATGCGAGACGACCGGAGGCTGAACGTCGAGCCCGATCTCTCGCTTGCCGGCCACCGGGAGGTATTCGCCATCGGCGACCTGGCTTATGTCGAAACGGACGGGGAGCAGGTCCCTGGGCTCGCTCCCGCGGCGCTTCAGATGGGGAAGTACGTCGGCAAGCTGCTGGCGAACCAGGTGGGGCGGGGTGGTTACGCAGGCGAACCGAAGCCGTTTGAATACTGGGACAAAGGAACGCTCGCGACGATTGGGCGGGGCAAAGCCGTTGCCGACATCGGCCGCTTCAAGTTCGGCGGCCTGCTGGCTTGGCTGCTCTGGGTCTTCATCCACATCTTTTTTCTCGTCGGCTTCCGGAACCGGGTCATGGTTCTCATCGAGTGGGCCTACGCCTACGTCACGTTCCACCGCGGGGCGCGCCTCATTACCGGTCAGGGCACCCGGCCGAAGGCGCTCGCCGCAAACGCGAGTTCCACGCCATCGCACCCGTCGGCCGACTCAGAGAGCGTCTCCGCGACCTCCTGAGTCGCTTTTGCGTCGATAGGTCGTCGAAAAGCGAATCGGCGACGGCGCATGCGCCACGGGTTTGAGATCGTCGTTTCACAGGCCGGGCTCTTCGATCGGGTGTGACAAGACTTCTTTGACGAGCGGATTGGGGAATCGACGACTCTGGGTGATCGCGTAGAATCGCTCGGTAATCTCGGGGATCTTGAAATGCTCGACGAGCACGCCATCCATGAGCTCGTCCAAGACGACGACCGGCGGCACCAGTGCGAGGCACTGACTCTCGCGTGCGAAGAGCCGAAGCATCGTCATGTCGTCGATCTCGGCAAGGATGATCGGCCGCACGCCGGAAAGCTCCATCTGTCGATCGAACGCAACCCGAAGGTCGCTGTCGAAGCTCGGTACCAATACGGGAATACGCGTGAGGATGTCCGGGTACTGGTCCTCGGGCGACACCAGCTTCGGCGGCCCGACCAGGCTCACCGGCTGTTCTTGAAGGAGCTGACTGTGCCAGGTCGTTTTGGCGTCCCGCGCGGCTGGTTGGTTCGCGAGCATGAGGTCGATGGCATGCGCCTCCAACTGAGAGAGCAGCTCTCGTGTCGTCCCCGAGCGCACGATCACTTCGACGTCGGTGCGCCCAATGACGGGGCGCAAGAGGGCGATCTGAAAGTTGCGCGAGAGCGTGGTGATCGCACCGACACGCAGCACCCGACGCTCCGCGCCGCCTTGATTCTGGAGCGTGCTCACGAGCTCGTCGCCCGCGTCGAACACCGTATCGGCGTAGTCGAGCGCGATGCGTCCGGCTTCGGTGAGCCGCAGCCCCCGGCCCTGACGCTCGAACAGCGGATGGCCCAACTGGTCTTCGAGCTTCTTGACCTGCGTCGAGAGCGCAGACTGAGAGACGTTGAGTCGCTCGGCCGCTTTCGTGAGTTTTCCTTCGTGGGCGACCGCCCAGAAGTAGCGAAGGTGGTGGTAATTCAGGCTGCTCACGGAATGATTCTGCCAAACAGAACGAATATTTTCAATCTTTGTATTTTACAGAAGTGTCTCCGCGCCCCATCTAGGAGGGCAAGGGAGAGAAGCACTTGGAAAACTGGACCATACCGCTCGTTAGCCTCGCCCCACTGTCCTTGATCGCCGTGGGGTTGATTCCGTCCCGATTTGCGGACAGCCACCCGAAACGGATGATGAGCCTAGCCCGTCTGACCTCGGTCATCGCCCTCGCAGCGACCATCGTCACGGCGGCGGCCTTCTTCGCATGGGGCGGCACGACGCCATTGCAGGGCTCGCTCGTGGAGCTCGGCGGCTTCGCGGTGACCATCTACTTCGACGCGCTGTCCGCGGTCATCGCCGTGCTCGTCGCCTTCGTCGGCATGATCGTCATCGACTACAGCCGGAACTACCTCGACGGGGACCCGAACCAGGGCCGCTTCTTCAAATGGCTCTGCCTCACGCTCGCCGCCGTTCTCACACTGACCATCTCGGGCAACATCCTGCAGTTCACGCTGGCCTGGGTTGCCAGCAGTCTTTGCCTTCATCAGCTGCTGCTCTTCTACGGCGACCGTCGCGCCGCTAGGCTGGCCGCTCGAAAGAAGTTCATCGCGAGCCGACTGGGAGACCTCTGCCTGATCGCGACGATGACCCTGGTCTACCAGCTCTTTGGAAGCCTAGACTTCGACACCATTTTCAGCGAGGCCAACGCGCTTCGAGGCGCACCCACTCTTCCCATGGAGATTCACGTTATCTCCGTGCTCGTCGTCATCGGCGCCCTGCTCAAGTCCGCGCAGTTTCCCTTCCATGGATGGCTCACCGAGGTCATGGAGACGCCGACGCCGGTCTCGGCACTGCTCCACGCTGGAATCATCAACGCCGGCGGCTTCCTCATCTTGCGCCTGAGCGGGCTCGTCTCGCTCTCAGTGCCCGCTCTCGAGATGCTGGCGGTTGTCGGCGGCTTCACTGCGCTCTTCGCCTCGGTGGTCATGCTCACCCAAACGAGCCTCAAGGTTTCACTCGCCTGGTCCACGATCGCGCAGATGGGCTTCATGATGCTCCAGTGCGGTCTCGGCGCCTTCTCCGCGGCGGCCCTGCACATCGTCGCCCACTCGCTCTACAAGGCGCATGCCTTCCTCTCGGCAGGCAGTGTAATCGACATCTCGCGCTCCTCCTGGGTCGCCAAGCCGCACGGTAAACCGCACCCGGCTCGTCTGGTGGTCGCGCTGATCGGCGCTGTGGGTCTAACCTGGGGGGTGAGCTTTGCGTTCGGCGCGTCCCTCACCCGCGCCCCCGGCGTGTTCGCGCTCGGCGCGATCTTGGTGATGGGGGTCACCCACCTGGTGGCCAACGCCATCGACGAGCGGCCTAGCCCGTTTGTCATCCTCCGCGGGGTCGGACTCGCGGTCGGCGTCGCCATCGCCTACTTCGCACTTCAGCTCGGCGCGGAGCAGCTCATGGTGGGCGCCCTTCCCGAGAAGCAAGCCCTGCGCGGGCCGCTCGATCTCACGATCGTCGGCCTCGTGATCGCGCTCTTCGGCCTCGTCACGGTCCTTCAGAACACGATGCCCTACCGAATGGGCGATGCCCGATGGCAGGCCCTCTACGTCCACCTCTTCAACGGACTCTACGTAAACGCGCTCACCAATCGACTGGTTCAGCGCTGGTGGCCGGTCGATTCGAACAGCAACGCCAACGCCAACGGAGTACACGCATGAACCAAGGCCTCGCAAGAACCCTCGTAGAAGCCCACGAGCCTGCGCTCGACCAGGTCAAGGCGCTCGAGGTCCGTCACCACCGCGACCTTCAGACGGTCTTGTCGAACGCACGCAAGCGCGTCGCACCCCTGTGGCCGCTCGAGAGCTTCGTTGCGGTCAACCCGTTCCTCGGGCTCTCGGGCGAACGCTTCGAGAGCGCCTGCCAGACCCTGGGTCGCGTGGCTGGAGCCAGCATGCTGATGCCCCGCGAACAGTACCGCGCCTGGATCGCAGAGGGCAGGATCACCACCGAAGACCTCGCGCAGGCGCTGTCACTCTCGCGGGCCGTCGAGGGAGCGCCGCAGACCCTCGAAGCGCTGCACGCAGCGCTCGCCGACACACCGAGCTACCAGAGCGCCGTGTTCCAGACGGTGGCCGACGTGTGCGACGGCGGAAGTGAAGGCGAGAGCAACCGACGCGTGCTCGAGGACATCTCCAAGTGGTGCGCCGCGTACTGGGACGACGGACAGTCGGCCTGGCAAATGCCTTGGCGACACCTCCCCCTCTACCAGGCCTGGCGCAGAACGGCTGCGATCGACCGCACTGCGGATCTGACCGGACTCCGAGGGTTTCGGGGAGTGATCGCAACCCTGCCCGAAGACCCGGTCGCCGCCATCGACTACGTCATCGATGCGCTCGGGCTCAGCGAGGCGGCGCTCGATGGATACCTCCACCGGGCGCTTGGAAGCGTCGGAGGCTGGGCAGCCTACGCACGCTACCTCGGCTGGAAGTCCGAGCTCGACGGTCAGGAAGACGGCACGGTCACGGAGCTTCTCGCGATTCGCCTCGCTTGGGACTACGCCCTCTTGACGCTTCAGAGCGAGCACAGCCGGGCGGCGTGGAACGCCGCGCTCAGCGCGATGGACAAGGCCAGTACCGCACCGGCTGTAGACCAGGATCGGGTCATCGACGCGATTCTCCAGGGTGCATTCGATGCGGCCTACCGTCGAGGACTGCTCGCCAAGCTGAACGCGAGCCGCGATGCACGCCAAGCGGCGGGACGCATGGCTGTCCAGGCCGCGTTCTGCATCGATGTCCGCTCCGAGGTCTATCGTCGAGCGCTCGAGTCGGTCGCGCCCCGCGCCCAGACGATCGGCTTCGCAGGCTTCTTTGGATTCCCGATCGAATACGTCTCGATGGGACAGTCGAGCGGGCCCGCACAGTGCCCGGTCCTTCTCAACCCGAAGTTCGTGGTCAAAGAGGGAATCGCCGACGAGGACGAATCCACCGAGATCCTCGGTCTTCGACTGCTGCGGAGGCGTGCCTCGAACTCTTGGAAGTCGTTCAAGAGCTCGGCGGTTTCTTCCTTCGTGTACGTCGAAACAGCGGGCCTCGCCTTTGCAGGAAAGCTCATCGGTGACGCGACGGGCCTCACCCGACCGGTCACCCACCCGAGCGCAGACGGGCTCGATGAAGAAGTTCTGAAGAGAATCGTCCCCGTCGTCGAAGAAGGATCACTCGGCGCACGGAAGACCGGCATCCCACAGGCCGACCGCGTCGCCCTGGCCGAGGGCGCACTGCGCGGCATGTCGCTCACCAAGGACTTCGCCCGCCTCGTCTTGCTGACCGGCCACGGGAGCACGATGGTCAACAACGCCCACGCGGCCGGCTACGATTGCGGCGCGTGCGGCGGACACCCGGGGGACGCGAACGCACGGATCGCGGCAGAGGTCTTGAACAATCCCGAGGTGCGGGGCGCCCTTCGCTCCCGAGGAATCACGATCCCGGACGACACCTGGTTCGTCGGCTGTCTCCACGACACGACCACCGACGACATCACCATCTTCGATCGCGATTCGATCCCGGAGTCGCACGCGGGCGATGTCGAGCAAGCCGAGAGCTGGCTCGCCGAGGCGTCGGGACTCGCGCGTCGCGAGCGCGCTGCAACACTCAACGTTGGCGCGGGCGATCTCGACAAGTCGATCGCGAGAAGGACTCGGGACTGGTCGCAGGTCCGTCCCGAGTGGGGACTTGCGCGAAACGCCGCCTTCATCGCGGCCCGCCGGGCGCGCACTCGCGGCGTCGATCTCGAAGGCCGAGCCTTCCTCCACGATTACGACTGCACGGCCGACGAGGGCTGGAAGGTGCTCGAGCTGATCATGACGGCTCCCATGGTCGTCGCGAGCTGGATCAACCTCCAGTACTACGGCTCGGCCGTGAACCGCGAGGCGTTCGGCTCTGGCAACAAGACGCTCCACAACGTCGTCGGAACGCTCGGCGTGCTCGAGGGCAACGGCGGCGACCTCCGGGTCGGTCTCCCGTCGCAGGCCGTGCACGACGGAAGTCGACTCTTCCATGAGCCGGTGCGCTTGAACGTCCTGATCGAGGCCCCAACGGCGCAGATCGACACAATCCTAGAGAAGCACGACAACGTTCGGGAGCTCGTCAGCAACGGCTGGATCCACCTTCTCGCGATTGGCGAGGAGGGCCAAGTGGAGCTTCGCGACCCGTCCGAAGGCCATTGGATCGCCGTCGGCTGAGCGAACACGCGGCCAGCTCAACTGCGTTGCGCTGGTTTCTTGCTGGGGGCTGCAGCCCGCTGCGCCGAGGGACGTTTTGCTTTGTCGAGGGCCTCTAAGGCCAGCCGCCGTACCTTGGCGATATCCTCATCGGAGAAAACGCCATTCACACCCGAAATCGCGGCCAGCGTCATGCCGTGCTTCAAGCCGAGCTTGTAGATTTCATGCACCTTCTCCCACTCGATCGTCCGGCCGAGTGTGAAGTTTTCGAACCGACCTTCGAGCGTGAGCACGATGGTCTCTGCGAGGCATGCGTACACCACGTTGGGGTCGTCGAAACCGATCTTCTTCATGCTCACTTTGCCCGGCAGGTACACCTCACCGGACTCGATGACCAAGACATCCGGACGTTTGGCCACCTCTTCCGCGGGCAGGTCGAGTGGCCGCGCCACATCGGTGATCACACAGCCCGGCTTCACCTTCATGATGTCGAGGATCTTCTTGCCAGCCCCGGAGGTTGCCGTGACGATCATATCCATTTCGCCGATGCTGCGGTCACCGTCCGCATAGGACGCCAGTACCAGCTTTGCCTCCGGTGATTCTTTGAGGATGGACTTCTCGAGTACCAGCAGTTTTGCGGATTCCGGCGACACGAGGTGGACTTCCTCCGCTGTCCGGGCCAGCAGCCTGGCGCAGGCCGAGCCGATCGCACCGGTGGCACCCACCACCATCGCCTTTCCCTTAATTCGCTTACCCTTCTCCAGCTCGACCAGGCCCAGCCTGGCGGCGGCGTCATGGGCTGCCCACAAGGCACCGGACGCGCTGTAGCTGTTCCCCGTGGTGATAGGCAGGGGGGCGCGCTTGGCCACCGTGACCCCGGCGTCTCCGACCACTTTGGTGAAGGCCCCGAGACCCATGATCTGGGCGCCCATCTTCTTGGCCATGTCCGCGGCCGCCAGCAGCTGGCGATACGTGAACTCGGGGCTGTGAGACATGATCTGCTTGGGCGTGCCCCCGACAGTAATCAGCCAGCCTTTGGCCTCCACCCCAGAGGGAGACCGAATCCCCTCCACTTTCGAGTACACCATAGGCGGCGTGTAGGCGATCGCCTTCTCGACGACATCCATCACCGCCGGCGGTGACACTTTCGACAGGATCTCCAGGGGCTTCAAGTTCGTCAGGTATTTTTGCGAGAGCGGGTGGATGACAAACGCAAAGCGATTGATCTGTTTCTTGCCCTCGATTGGATAGAGAATTCTCGGTTTGAGATCCAAGTCGGTGAAGATTTCTAGGTAGTCGTCGTGTGCGATCTCTTCGGCAGGTTTGCCCAAGGCAGCCAGGATCATCGCCTCTACGACGTTGAGGCCCACGGTCGGCTCGAACAGCTGGATGCTGCAGTCGATCACGACCCGAACCCCCCGATCCTTCAGGACCTCCTGCCGGTCGGGGGAAATCGTCGAGGTCAGCACGACCTTCCCCTCGAGCTCGCCCGGACCATATCGCTCGAGCTGATGGTAGGACGCGACGATGACATCCGCGTCCCGGACCGCTTTCTTCAGCAGGAATCTGTTGAACTCCTTCCCGGGCGCCAAGGACGGCAGCAACCCGTTTTCAGGACCGAATCGCCGCACCGGGTGACTTCCCGCCGCATACAACTCCAGCGCACTCAACGAATGCAGGAGACCCGGAGCGCCGAACTGGAGAACAGGATCGGCGAAGGACAGGTTCTCGGTGTATTCCGCCATGACGGACGCCAAGCGGTAGTTGGTCGTGCCCGACAGGAACAACACTTTTGCGTTGTTGAAGAAATTGCCGAGCTCATGCTGGGCCGAGCGCAACGACCACTCCTGCACGATCCCGCGAAGTCGCGCGCCGGTACTCACCAGCGTATCGCCCGCAAGCTTTTCGAGCTTTGCGGTATCGCGCTGATGAAAGTGATGGGTTCCCACCCAGTAGTGATCGTGCACCAAACCGAGTCCGAGGGCATCGACCTTGTCCCTCCACTCGATGACGAGCTTTTGGGCTGCCTTGAAATCGTTGTCGGTACCAATGCGCACGACGTTGAAATCGTGGCCGAGGAATTGGGTCGAGAAGTTACAGTCGAGACTGAGGGGACCCAGGCTGATACTGGCGATGCTTTTCATGGTTGCTTTTCCCGCGCTGTCAAAATCAGGTGTCTAAGGTACAGGCATCCCATCGCGAGAACCAGTGACCATTTCTCCGGGCGACTACGGCGCTCCGTCGACAGCCCAGAGCGCGAGCTCGAGAAAGGCCTCGGTGAACTCCGGCTGAAAGGTGCCCTGCGCTCGGGCGCTGTGGATTTGGAAGCCGGCCGGCGGTGACGCAAGCTGCCCATTGCAGTCGATCGTGGGCGTCCCGCTGTGGGTGGCCAGGTCGGTATTTCCGGTCACCGTCCAGTCTCGAACGCCATCGACCGCAAACCCATACTGCATGTAGTCACCCATCAAGGTGTTGTTTGTCACCGAGCCTCCGTAGATGCTGGGGTCCTCGGAGCTGGCTGGGTCGAGGCACACCCAGACACGCCAGCCCATTCCCATCCCGATCCGGATCACTGCGCCCGCCGCGTCGATCACGTTACGGCGCACTCGAGTATTCGTGTAGCTCCCCCCATAGACGGCGTAGTCGACCAGGTTGATGCCGCCCAACAGGGTTCGAGTCTCGGCACGGATGACGTTGTCCTCGATGATCGAGCCCGGCGCCGCGAAGATCACGATCGCTCCGTCGGTTGCATCGACGATCGTGTTGTTCCGAACGACGCTGTCTTTACAGGCCAGCGAAATACCGTCAGCCCAGGTGCCATCGGGCTGGCCGGCAGGGCCGAGCTCGTTGTCCTCTACCGTTGCCCCGGTGCACTGCGGTTCACCCCCCTCGAACAGGTGCACAATGGACCAGTGCCGCGGCTCAAAGGCTTTGACCGAGCGAACGACCTGTCCGGAGACGCTGCCACCGGCTTGGATCAGCGCGCCGCTTGTCCGATAGCCAAACGCCGGCCGGCTCCCATCGACAATCACGTTTCGCAGGACCACGTTGGAGCGTCCGAGCATGTCGACGGCTGTGACGAGCAAATCGGATGCGACCCTCAGCTTTGCACGCCGGTCGTCGGTCGGAAGCCCTTCCGTATAGACTTGTTGGCCTTCATCCGTGAACACGACCGGCGCGCTGAGCTCGAACTCCGCGCCCTGGCACAGCACCGCAAGGGAGCCCGGCTTGTTGAGGACCTCGTTGATGTCGTCCTGGTCGCCCGACCCAATGCAGGAGGGCTCCAGAGGTTCGGTATCGAGGCAGGCCATCTTTCGCAAAGTCGTGAACTTCGGGAACCAAACCCCGGGGCGTGACATGTATGCGGCCCAGACGTTGCCTTGCTTGTCGACCAGAATGTTCGAGGTATTCGACAAATGGATGCCATCGGGCGCGTGAATGAACTTGTCGGAGAGCGAGAACCCTTCTGTCGTGCCCTCGCGAACGATCGCCCATTGCCAATCGAGTGCGTCGGTAGCGTGGCCGCCGGTGAACACAGCGCCGGATGGATGGACCGCGATGCGTGTCGTCTGACTCGCCTTGCTGGGATCGAGACGGAAATCATCACTCCAAACGAACGAGGTCTGGGGCGCGTCGACCAACCCCGACCCGGACCGCCAGCGATACTGCTCGTCGTCGATCGTATAATACGAGGCCCAGTACCGGCCGGCTTCGTCGAACGCCACGGCCATGATCGTATCGGATTCATCCACGCCCGGGGTCCGCTCGATTTCCGCCAACAACGCGAACCCCGCGTCGCCTTCCTCCCAGATGGTCGCACGCCAAGTGTCGGTCGCTTCATCGTGCCCTTGGCCGACTGCCCAAAGCTTACCGTTCGGGGTGACGGCGAGGTCGCGGACGAAGACGTTGTCGCCGTACTCGATGACATCAAACGATTCGAGCGTGCCGTTTGAGTACCTGACGATATGGTAGTCTGGCGGAAGCTGCGTGACGTCGCGCGCGACGAACCAGGCCTCATCTCCACGCACGGCGAGTTTCTCGGGACGGGTGTCGTTGCTGCCCGGCGGTAGGAAGCTCCCAACCTCGGTCAGAGCGGTCCCCGGCGAGTAACGCAAGAGCGTCGCGTCTCTGTCCGTGTTGGCGTCCGAGTTCTCATGAAGGACGACGAAGATGGTTCCACCGGCCGTGATATCCGCCCCCGTCGTCCAGCCACGACGCCCGGGAGGGAAATCCCAGGCATCCTCCTCCACCCAACTGGCCCCGCCATCGCCGGATCGGAACAGGGCAATGTCGTTGTAATCGACACCGTCTGTGCGCGAGACCACCTGCCAAAGGCTGTCGTCGATCGGGCTCTGCAGAAGGGCGACGTTGCCGTAGCCGAGCGTCTCGCTACCCCAGGAACCGACGGTCTCCCACTGACCGGTCAAGGTACAAGCTGCTAACGCCCCGCCGGCGCCACCTTCGCCCGCGACGCCACCGGCTCCAGCAGCGCCACCGCTGCCGCCGTTGTCCACCGTCTCGCTGCAGCCCAATATGAGCATGAAGCCCAAGGGGCAGAGCATTGCGATTCTCACGAAGCTATGCATGACCCACCTTGCCTTCGCGACATGCCGACGCGGCAGCGCCAAGTCGAGTGAAGCAAATGCATGGGGTATGCCAGCGAGTTTCGCTATGATTACGCGCACGGGTGGACACCCCTGGCGCAGCCGTTGCACTGCCGAAGGCGACCGCGAATGGTTTGCGAGCTTGAGTCGCCGCGCGGACAGGTCCTTGCTTAGGGAACGTGATTGGCCGCCAACCCGGGTGACGTCGTCCAGCGCAGCCCTGATTGGCCGGAGCCTAGGCTTCGATGGCGGGCGCGTTTTTCACCACGAACTGAACGAAGCGCGACCTCACCTGATCGGAAGCGAGCGCCCGCTCGGCGGGAGGTAGCTTCGTGATCGCTTGCACGGCATGGTTGAGGAACGCTGCGCCGCGGCTCTCGCTCTCATCGAACAGAAGGTCGGCCAGACGACCGTGCTCGACCATTTGGCGCACGACACGCTCGATCGTGTTTTCGGGAACGTGGCTCGGGTTCTCTCGGCGCTCCATGCTGATCGCGTGCTGCTTGCAGGTCGTGGCGCAAACGCCGCAGCCGATGCAGAGCTCCGAGTCGAAGACGGCGCGCAGCTCGTTCTTACGCTGCCCTCCGGTGCGCGCCGGTCTCATCGTGATCGCCGCGACCGGGCATGCCCGAGAGCATCGCGAGCAGCCCTTGCAGTCGTCGGGGTGGTATTCCGGCTCGAATCCGCTCGGGTTGACGGCCTTGAGCCCGAAGTCGTTGATGCTCGAAAGCTGCCCGCAGCAACACGCGCAGCAGTTGCACACATAGGCAGGCTCGTTCTTCACGTTGTCGGCGATTTGGACCAGACCCAGCTTCCGCGCCTTCTTGACGATGCTCAGCGCCTCTTGCTTGTCGATCGGACGGCCGAAGCCACGCCGAATGACGAAGTTCGCGCCGCCGTTGAGCGACAGACAGATCTCTTGCGGCACGTCGCACGCCTTGCCCAAGTGCTCGGCCTTGTGACGGCAGTAGCAGTGCGAAACGGCAATCTGGTCGGATTCTGCGATGAGCCTGGTTGTGCGTTCCCAGTCGAGCACCTCGGGAATGCCCTGGGCCAGTACGTCTTCGTGCACCATGGCGCGTCCGACGACCGTATCGTTGCCGAACACCTCTCGCGCGAAGGTGTCGTCTCCGTGCATGTAGGCGTCCATCGCCTTCGCCACGGCCAACTTGTCGAACATGTCGTGCGCTCGCATCATCGAAAACTCGAAGAAGCCAACGACGGGCGGCGCGAGGAGGTACTTGGCTTCGCCGGTCTTCGGGCTGACGAGGTCCATGATCAACCCCTTGTCACACAGCGGCTCGAGCTTCTGCTTCAGCTCCTCTTCGGGCATGTCGTAGCGACGGGCCAAGCGGCGAAGCGACGTAGGTACCATCGGCATCCGCGACGCCAGCTCGGCCTCCTCCGGCGTGTACATGACCTCCAGTAACTCACGCCAGCCTTCGAGGGCGCGCTGATCCTCCGGCCTCGGCATGGCGACCGCGTGGTGGTCGAGGCGGTCCATCAGCGCCCGGTACTCCTGCTTGAGTTGGCTCATGTGTCCCATGGCGAACCTCCACCAACGGATGCATGCGATCCTCGTACCATCGTGCGACGTCGCTGGATACGCCCCAAAAAAGCAGTTTAATTTGGCGCTGGCGCACCGGACATCTCGGGCGAACGCGAATCGTCTGCGCCAAACGTTTCCAGAGACGCATGCCTTGCGTCGGACATGCACCGTGTGCCCCCTCATCCGGTTGCCACGTCGTGTTCATGTCGAGCAGATTCACGAGGAAGTCGTTGGTCAACGTGCCGGGCCGTTTGGTCGCCACACCGTGTTCGGACGGTTGGTTGAGCACTTGGCTATTCGGAATGCCCGTGGCGTTCGGCGGCTGACGGCCTTAGGTTATGCTCCATGGAGTTAGACGAACAGACGAGAACCGAGCTCGAAGCCGCGGCGTTCCGAACGCTGGTCGCGCATCTTCGGGAGCGAACCGACGTGCAGAACATCGCCCTCATGGACCTCGCCGGCTTCTGCCGGAACTGCATGTCGCGCTGGTATCAGGAGGCGGCCGAAGCAAAAGGCATGAGCCTCGACAAAGCGGGTGCGCGGAAGATTATCTACGGCATGCCGTACGCCGAGTGGAAAGCGAAGTACCAAACCGACGCTACGCCGGAGCAGCAGGCCGCGTTCGAGAAGAACCGCACCGAGAGCTGAGGGCTTCGAGGAGGGTGGGCCGGAGTGGTGGACGGTGGCCGGAGGGCCGTGGCCGTAGGGCAGTGTCAGTGTCAGTGCCAGCGTTCCGGGGTTCGGCTGGATCGCGTGAAAAGAAGGGCGACCTCTCCGCAGAAACCATCGTGCTTTGCCTTGACGGATGAGCTCTTTTCTGCGCTGTGCGGCTGAGCTGTTCGCGCTCCACGCCCGGCCACGGATCATGTTCACAGTTCAACGTGGGACGGTCGTTACCCACGTGGGAAGGTTGCGACCTGGGACCGGAAGGTCGTGCTATTTCGCTGGAACAAAGACGGTCTTGATGGCTGCCGCCCTGTTCACATCGCCTCGTTTGAAGCGGATGTCGTAGGTGTCGTTGGTGAGCCAGCGCGGCAGAAGGTTGCCGTAGAATGGGCTTCCTAGCACTCCACTGTCGCCGCCGGGAAGGATTGTCTCTCCACGAATCGAGCCGCGCTTTGTCCCGAGCTCGCCTACGTAGCGCCGATTCGGGCCTGAGCCGAACCGAAAGCGCTCGCTATTATCCGCGTAGGCCGAATGACTCGATGCATCGACGACACCAAAGCCGCCGTCGGTGGCCACCCCGTCTAGGTCTGGGAATGAGGGTGAAATGCCAGCGGCCGGCGGGATGTTGAACGGCCCGCCAAGTGGGCTGTCGAATACGATGCGGTGCAGGCGCCCCCATCGGTAGTCCTCCTGGTTGCTCGAGCCCCCGAAGGCTGCCGAGAAGTTCG
Organism: uncultured delta proteobacterium; assembly: GCA_963712235.1. Classification (GTDB taxonomy): domain Bacteria; phylum Myxococcota_A; class Polyangia; order Polyangiales; family Houyiibacteriaceae; genus SG8-38. Next base: position 184,029 of record CAVQHC010000009.1, on the reverse strand, counting down.
GACCAGCCAGCAGGTCGAGCGCATCGACGAGGCTTTGCAAGAGCAAAACGTCGCGCCGGTCATCGGCATCCGGCAGGCCTGGCACCTCGAAGAAGTTGAGCCCAGAGGCACCGAAGCCCTGGTTGGTGTCGAAGTTGTCCAGCAGGTTGCGGAGCGCTTTGACCGAGCTCGAGCTCGACGGGGTACCGAGACCGAATGGGGCAAGCGTGCCCGCAATGATATTTGCCAGCGCCTGGCCGCGCCAGACCGAGTAGATGGTGGCGGCAATGCTATCTGCAATCTCGTCGTCAGTCGGCGACGAGAAAACGCCGTCAACGTCGCTGGAGTCATAACCTGTTTCGACGCCGGTCGGTGTGTTGAAGCCCCAATCGGCCAAGCGGCCGATCGCCTCCGCGACCCGCGGGTCTCCGGCCAGATCCGCGAGCTCGACGGGCGCGGAGCCATTGGTGGCGTTGTCGAACGCAGCGAGGATGTAGGGCGTGAAGACCTGCGCATCGAGAAGCACGACATCGGCTTGGATCTCCTGCATGTCTTCGAAGCTGACATCTCCCATCGCGAGCTTGTCTTCGAGCGCTTGCGTGATGCGTCCGGCGCGCGTGCCGTCCGCGTAGGTGTACTCCAGGTAGTAGATGCCGCCGCCTGGTCGCAATTGGTTGAACGGGTCGTTGTCGAGAGTAACTCCAGCGGGGTCGTTGTTGGCGTTGATGAAGTAGGGCGGATTGATGATCTGAGGCATCTCCCCCATCGGCAGGATTTCATAGGGGATCGCCTGCCCAGGCTGCGGGTTCTGGACAGGAAGCCACTCGTTGCCGCCCGTGCCGTCCCGAAGGAAGGTCGGCAGCCGTTCGACGTTGATCATCTCTGCCTGCAGGTCCTCGCGAATCGGGATTTCGGCGCTCGTGAAATAGGCGATGTTGCCGTCGATGTCGCCGTACGCCCAGTTCTGCGAGCCCACGTCGAAGAACTGGAGCCCCTCGCGGAAGTCATCGAGGTTCTTGGCAGAGTTCCAGATGCGGAAGCAGTCGATCTCGCGCGTCGCAGAGAAGCCCGTGTACTGGACGCTGATCGCGGTGCCCGTCGTCAAGTCGAGGTCGACGATCGGGCCATTGTTGCGACGCGGAACGATCAGTACGACCGGAGGGATGCCGCCACCGGGCGGCACGGGGACCACGTTATCGGGCATGCCGTCGAGCAAGTTCACGCGAAACTCGACGGGAACGGGGACGATCGGTTCTTGTTCGCCGAGATAAATCGTACACAGGCCAGCCGCGGACGTCGCGCACGGCACCACCTGCTCTTCGTACGTGTCTGTAACGTCGGCCGGGTTCACGGTGGAGCCCCATGTGATGTATGCGTTTTGCCCTTGGACGATCAGCGGGACACCTGGGACGCTGCTGCCGTGCACATCGAGTTTGTCTTTCGAAGTGATGAGATGGTTCTGGTAGAACGTGGCAGGTGTGTTGAGCGCCAAATGAGGATCGTTGGCGATGAGTGGGCGCCCGGTCGTCGTGTAGTCGCCGGAGACGCCCCATTCATTACTTCCCTTGACGCGCTCAGACGGGCGAAGCGCGTCCTGGAAGAAGGGCATATCTTTGATCCGCTCCACGTAGCGTTTGGACAAGAGATCCCCCGGAGAGCTCATCGACGCACTTGCCAATGCGGTTCCCGAAAGGTCGGGTGTCATGCTCGCCATCATTGCATCGGGCACCGTGGTGGCCGGATCGAAGGGCGCCGACCGAAAGATATCTTCGAAGAAGAGGGCGACGCCATCGAAACCAAGGGCAGCGCCGGTCCCCGCGTAGGTCCGAAACGTGATCGTGTTGTTGATGTCGAGATCAAAAGACAGTTGGAAGGCCAACCCTTTGGCAATGACGACGGAATCCTCGGGAATCCACTCCTCGAACTGCGTCAGCTCGAGCGCCCCGTACTCCGGTGGTAGCGGGTTTGCTGCAACCCAGGCGTTGACGCCTTGGGCGAAGGCTTCGAGCAGCTCTTGCGTTTCTGGCGAGAGCGCCGGCAGCGTGCGCTCTGCAGCTCGCCGGAGCCCAATGGTTCGCGCTTGCACGTCGTCGCCCAGAACCGCGCTGCCGAAAAGCTCGGCGAGCGTGCCGGTCGCCGCGCGTCGAGACAAGTCCATCTGAAAGAGCCGGTCGGATGCCATCACGTAGCCTTGAACCAGCGCCGCATCTCTCGCGTTGTTCGCGTAGATGTGGGGAATCCCGTCGGTGTCTCGAATCACGCGAACGGAGCTCTTGAGGCCCGGAAGGTCGAGCACCTCAGTGCCGGACTTCGCGGAGGCGTCAACACTTGTCAAAGCAACCATCGCAGTCATGGCTGCAACGAAACCAATGCGGCGTTTCATATCGAGTCTCCGGGTCTGGAATGTATGAGGCGATGGGCGGCGGGGGTGGTGCGCCACCGTGACGGACCGCGTGAGAATGCCGCAGTCACTCAGGAATTGGAAGGCCCGATCGTGCGCGTGCGCGTGACGAGTAGTTGACTAGACGCAACGTGTCATCGTCCCGGACGACGAACTGCAGACACCTCGCGGCGGTTTGTCGTCCTAGCCGGAATCGGACATTGGCTGAACCAGGTGCCCGCCCACTTGTCGTTCACGATGTCACCGTCGCGCACGTAAAGAGCGCGCGAGCGGCATTGACAGGGAGGAGCGAATCGTTAGACATTGCGCTTCCGCCATTGACGGCATCAACCAGAGTGCCTCTGAATTCGGGCACAAGGAGATAAGCATGCGTTTCAACTTCACGCTGGGGCTGTTGGCTCTGTCACTCGCCGTCCTCGTGCCAACGGGCGCGGAAGGCGACTCCAAGAACAGGGGTCTCACTCAAGAGGCGGAGGACGAGCTCCGTGACGTTGGCGTCGACAAGTACTTGGGCGCCTTCACGCCGGCCGGTTCGGAGGACGTCGGTGACGGATGGGTCAAGCACTCGTTCGACCCCGACGGCGGCAACGGTCCCATCTGCATCGCAGGCACGCCCTACTCGGTGTTCACCCGAGAGGGGAACCCGGCCAAGCTGCTCATTCTCCTTCAAGGTGGCGGCGCTTGCTGGCAGGGCTTCACCCGGTGCAACTTCCTCTCCGAAGACCAGGAGCCACCCGTGGGCAGGGTCGGAATCTGGGACTTCGACTCCAAGGACAACCCGTTTAGAAACTACTCGATTGTGTACATGCCGTACTGCGACGGATCTGTTTTCGGCGGCGACAACACCGTGGACAACGATGCGAGCTTCCCCGGGGGAGTGCGACACCATCGCGGCCTGCGCAACCTCAGCGCTGGCATGGACGTCGGCAAAGCGGCGTTTCCGAATGCCAGCACGATCACGGTCGCGGGCTCGAGCGCCGGAGGCGTCGGCGCGGCAGCGTTTGCACCTTTCCTGGCACGCTTCCAATACGGGAACAACACACATCTCACCGTCTTCAACGACGCGGGCCCGATCGCAATCAATCTGGCTGCCCAAGACGCGGTCGCTGCGCGGGACAATGATTGGCAGTTCGCGCAGTTCTACCCTGCGAGTTGCACCGCGTGCAGCGCGTTTGGCCAGCAAACGGCGATCGTCGACTGGCGGCTGGAAAACGACCGGACCATCCGGGAAGCGTTCTACGAGACCGACGCGGACGGGACCAACATCGGCTTTGCCAGTGCGAACCTTCCCGGCTTTCCACCGGTCGTTCCCTTCGACCCGGCGAATGGGATATTCGGACTGTCACAGGTTGAGTATCGCGGTCTAATACTCACCCAGCACGGCGCGCTCAACGCTGCGTACCCCGACCGCTACAAGACCTTCATCGTCAGCGGTGACAGCTCGCACACGGCGCTCCAGTCGCCCCGCTTTTACAGCCAGGATGCGGACGGCGTCCTGCTCAACGAGTGGACCGACGACTTCGTGAAGAAGAGGCCGTTTTGGAGCGACATCGTGGAGGACTTCATACCGCTCCCCTGAGCCAAGCTTCAACGAGCTCGACTGGCGCTGGTCGCTTGTGGCCCATAGACGCGATGCGGCAGCAAGCGATGGCCAACGCGACCCGCCAGATGACTCTAGTTCGCCTGACGCAGTGCAAGGCGAAGTCGGCCTAAGGAATAGAACCACGTAATTCGGGATCGGCAGGGTTCGCCCGTCCTCCCCGAAACATAAACTAGAGGTATTCGCGTTTCGGTCCTTCTCGGGCACCGCGCAACGATGTCGCCGGCTGGTCGATACTCGGGCAATGCTTGGGGGGCTTTCGACGCGTGCTCGGCTGCTGACTTCTGCTTGTGCGGGATTTCCTGCTGGACTGCGAGACCTCTCCGATGCGCCCGAGGAGCTCAGAGTGGTTGGGGACCTGCCGGATCTTCGGCGGGCGATTTCGGTCGTCGGGACTCGGCGGGCTGATGACGAGGCGCTCGACTTCGCGTATTCGCTTGCGCGTGAGGCCATGCTCCATGGGTTCACCGTCGTCTCGGGGGGGGCGGTTGGGATCGATCGGGCTGCGCACGAGGGGGCCATCGATGGGGGAGGGGCTACAGTCGTCGTTCTGCCAACTGGGCTCGATGCGCCGTATCCACGTGCGAATCACGATCTGTTTAGGCGGGTCTGCCAGGCCGGCTGTCTGCTCACCGAAGTCGAAGATGGAGCCGACGCGCAGCCGGGGCGTTTCCTCACGCGCAACCGTTTGATTGCGGCGCTCGGGCGCTCGACGATCGTCGTTCAGGCCCCCTCCCGGTCGGGCGCGCTCTCGACCGCGCGGTTCGCCCAGAGGCTCGGCCGGCCTGTTTTTGCGGTGCCGGCTTCCCCTTGGGATCCACGTGGTTCCGGCAATCTCAGCCTCCTTTTAAAGGGGGCGAGGATTTGCGCGCGTACCGCCGATGTCCTATCGGAGACGGCGCTGACGGGGAGCGGACGATTGCCCGAGTCTCCGAAGAAAACGAAAAAAACTCACGATCTCAACAACTTGAGCCAGCCAGAACAAACGATTCTCCTCTCCCTGGGGGGCCGGGCCCGCCATCCGGAGGACCTTTGCCAACGGACCGGAATTGCCGCGTTCGAGGTCCAGCAGTCTATTCTCCGGCTGCTCGTTCGGGGGCTGATCGAGGAGAGGCCCGGCGGCCGGTATCAACGTTGCCGAACTGGGAGCCAGCCTTACTAAAGGAGATCGATGTCCAAAATCCTCCTCATCGTGGAGTCCCCTGCCAAGGCGAAGACCATCAAGAAGTACGTCGGCGACGGCTACGAGGTCCTTGCGTCCAAAGGCCACATCAAGGACCTCCCGAAGAAGGGCGGCGTCGACATCGAGAAGGGCTTCCAGGAAACCTACGAGCTGCTCGAGGAGAAGGGCAAACCGGAGGTCGTGAAGGCCATCCGAGCTGCGGCAAAGAAGGCCGACAAGGTCCTGCTCGCAACCGACCCCGACCGCGAAGGGGAGGCGATTGCCTATCACCTCATGGAGGTGGCGAAGAAGGCCAACAAGGAAGCCGAAATCAAGCGCGTCCTGTTCGAAGAGATCACCAAACGCGGCGTTCAAAAGGGCCTCGACGAGCCGCGGGAGCTCGATTCGAACCTCTACGAGGCGCAGCGCACCCGCCGCGTGCTCGACCGCATCGGCGGTTACCCGCTCTCGAGCCTCCTGTGGAAGAAGCTTGCGTTTGGGCTTTCGGCCGGGCGTGTTCAGACGCCCGCGCTTCGAATCATCGTCGACCGCCAGCACGAGCGTGATGCGTTCGTTTCGGTCGACTACTGGCTCGTCGAAGCGCGGCTCAAGGGCGAGAAGCCCCATTCGTTCATGGCCTTGCTGCAGAGCGTCGACGGCAAGAAGCTCGACAAGGTCGGGTCGCGGCTCGCGGTCCTCAGCGAGGAGGACTCGGCGCGCTACGTGTCGGACCTCAAAGTCGCCGACTACGCAGTCAAGGCCATCACCAAGCGCAAGGCGTCGCGAAAGGCGCCGGCTCCATACACGACCTCGAAGCTACAGCAGGACGCGGCCAACCGTTTGAGCATGCCGCCGAAGCGTACGATGCGCATCGCGCAGCAACTGTACGAAGGGATGACCCTCGGGCGAGGCAAGAACTCCGAAACGGTCGGGCTCATCACCTACATGCGTACCGACAGTGTGCGCCTTTCGCCCGACGCGGTGAACGACTGCCGCGCGTACATCGCCAAGAAGTTCGGCAAGGACTCGGTGCCCGAGAAGCCGACCGTCTTCAAGACGAAAAAGCAAAACGTTCAGGACGCCCACGAAGCGATTCGTCCGACGCGTCTCGATTTGCCGCCCGAGGAGGTCAGCAAGTATCTGACCGACCCGCAGCGCCGGCTCTACAAGCTCATTTGGGATCGCTTCGTGGCGTCGCAGATGACACCGGCCGTATTCGACCAGACGGGTGTCGAGATAGAGGCAAAGTCGGAGAGCCACATTTACGGGCTTCGCGCGAGTGGCAGCGTCCTCAAGGTTGCCGGCTGGCGGGCCGTGTATGGCGCGACCACCGAGCTTGCAGGCGAAGAGCCGAGCCCCGAGGACCGAACCGACGACGACGACACTCTGCCCGAGCTCAAAGAGGGCGAGGCTTTGAACGTCGTGATTCCGCCGGGCGTTCAAGGGCATCACAAAAAAACCGAGCCGCCGCCTCTCTTTACCGAGGCGACGCTCGTCAAGAAGCTCGAAGAAGAAGGCATCGGCCGCCCCAGCACCTACGCGGAAATCATCAGCAAGGTCGAGCAGCGCTCGTACGTCGAAAAGGACGGCAACAAGCTCGTGCCGACGCCGCTCGGGACGCTGGTCATCGAGAAGCTCGTCGCCGACAAGTTCGACCTCGCCGACATCGGCTTCACGCGCAAGCTCGAGGAGGACCTCGATGCGGTGGGTGAGGCGCGGGCCAAACGCCTCGACGTGCTTCAGCCCTTTCACGACCGCTTGCAGGCGCAGATTGCGCACGCGGTCGAGCAAAAGGGAAAGTGGTGGCCCGACCCGGTCGAGATCGGCGAGAACTGTCCGGAGTCCGGTGACCCGCTGGTGAAGCGCTGGGGCCGCAACGGGCCGTTCATCGGTTGCACCAAATACCCAGAGTGCCGCTACACGCTCAACATCGGCCCCGACGGCGAAATCGAAGAGCCCAAAGAGCCGGAGCTCACCGAGTACGATTGCCACGAGTGCGGCGCGAAAATGACGAAGCGCTGGGGCCGAAACGGCTGGTTCCTCGGCTGCTCGAAGTACCCGGAGTGCAAGCACACTCGCGCGGTGCCGCTTGGGTACAAGTGCCCCAAGTGCAAAACGGGCGACATCGTCCCGATCAAGCCCAAGGGCCGCGGGCGCCCGTTTTACGGCTGCACCAATTATCGCTCCGAGGAGCCCTGTGACTTCCGGGTGTGGCAGAAGCCAATTGGGCAGAAGTGCCCGACCTGCGGGACCGACTTCCTGGTCGCCATGGGCGGCAAGAAGAACCCGAAGCTCAAGTGCGTCAACGAGACCTGCGATTTCGAGCGAAGCTACGATCCGTCCGAGCTGCTCGACGAAGCCGAATCCGAGGAAGCCCCGCCTGCCAGAGGTTCGGCCGCGGGCTAAGGTTCGGCCATGGCAGACCTGGTCGTCATTGGTGCGGGCCTCGCGGGCACCGAATGTGCTTGGCAGTTGGCCGAGCGCGGCGTCTCGGTGCGCTTGATCGAGCAGAAGCCCAGGTCACGCACGCCGGCCCAGCACTCGGACCAAATGGCAGAGCTGGTTTGCTCCAACTCGTTTCGGGGCGCGGCCTTGCACAACGCAGTCGGCCTGCTCAAGGAAGAGATGCGCCGCGCAGGTTCGCTGGTCATGGAGGTGGGGACGATCCACCAGGTGCCTGCAGGTGGGGCTTTCGCGGTCGATCGCGAGAAGTTCAGCGCCGAAATCACAAGCCGCGTCGAAGCGCACCCACTTATTGAAGTGGTTCATGAAGTCGTCGATCGGATTCCCGACGTCCGGCCCGTCGTCATCGCGACGGGGCCGCTCACTGCCGGAGGCCTCGCAGACGACATCGCGTCGGCGGTGGGCGCCGAGCACCTGGCCTACTACGACGCCATCGCGCCGATCGTCTCGGCGGATTCCATCAACTTCGAGCGGGCGTTTCGGGCTTCGCGCTATGACAAGGGCGGAGACGACGCCTACGTCAACTGCCCGCTCAACCAAGAGGAGTACGACGCGTTCGTCCAAGCCCTGCTCGAGGCTGAGAAGGTGTCGGCGCGAGAGTTCGAGAACGTTCGATACTTCGAAGGTTGCCTTCCCATCGAGGTGATGGCGGCGAGGGGCCACAAAACGCTGTCCTTTGGCTGCATGAAACCGGTCGGCCTCACCGACCCGCGCACGGGTCGCTGGCCCAAAGCGGTCGTTCAGCTACGCCAGGAGGACGAGGCGGGCACTGCGTTCAACATGGTCGGCTTCCAGACACGGATGACTTGGCCCGAACAAAAGCGGGTTTTTCGGATGATCCCCGGTTTGGAGAACGCCGAGTTCGAAAGGCTTGGCAGCATTCACCGGAACACGTTCGTGAACTCCCCTGTCGTGCTCGACGATGATTTGGCGCTCCAGTCGCGGCCGGGTGTCTATCTTGCCGGTCAGATCAGCGGGGTCGAGGGCTATGTCGAGAGCGCGGCCTGCGGGATGCTGCTCGGGATGAAGCTCGCCCACGAGGCGCGAGGGCTCGCCTTTTCGTTTCCACCCGCGACGACGATGCTCGGGGGGATGGTTGGACATCTGCGGCAGCCCAACGACGACTTTCAGCCATCGAACGTGATGTTCAGCATGGTCCCAGCGGTTGAAGGTCGGCGGCTCAACAAGCGCGTCCGACGAGACCTGCAGTCCGCGCGCGCCTTGCAAGATCTCGGGGCCTGGCTGAGCGGCGTGGTAGAGTTCAACGATGAGCGCATCGGATCCGCTCGAACGGCAGATCGACGCCTTCGCGCAATACCTGGCGGATGAGCGAAGGAGCTCGGCGCGTACCGTCGAGACTTACGTCCGCGACCTGCGAAGTTTTCGTGACTTCGTCCGCGAGGAGGGGCTGCCTCTCGATGCGCGCGAGCTCGACATCGTGGCGCTCAGGGGATTCCTAGGCAGCTTGTTCCGCACCAATCAGGCCAGCACGATGAAAAAAAAGGTGAGCGCGGTTCGTTCGTTCTTCAAATTTCTCTTGAAGCGACGTCTCATCGACCACAATCCAGCGTCGGGATTGCGTTCGCCGAAGATAGCCAAGTCGTTGCCTCGGTTTCTCACCGTCGACCAAGCGTTTCGCGTCATGGATGCGCCTCCCAAAGAAGAGAAGCGCGCCAAGCCGCTCATGGTACGCGACCAGGCCTTGCTCGAGACGCTTTACGGGACGGGTGTGCGCGTGGGCGAGCTTGCTGGGATGAACGTGGAGCACTGCGATTTCAGCGAATCGACGGTTAGGGTGCTAGGCAAGGGCGGCAAGGAGCGCATCGTTCCGCTCGGGAAATCTTCGCTCGAAGCGCTCGAGGTCTACTTGCCCGCGCGGCGCGGCCTGCTGGTGAAAGCCAAGGACGGCGACCCCGATGCGCTCTGGCTTTCGCGCAACGGGAAGCGGCTAGGCGTTCGGCAGGTGCAGAACATCGTACGGCGCCACGGGACGCTCGGGGCAGGGCGAAGTGACCTTCATCCCCATGCGATGCGGCACAGCTGTGCGACGCATCTGCTCGACGCGGGCGCTGATCTTCGTTCGATACAGGAACTGCTCGGACACTCCAGCCTGTCGACGACCCAGCGATATACGCATGTCAGCGTCGATCGCCTCATGGAGGTCTACGACCGCGCCCACCCGCTTGCAAAGGACAAAGCGAGCGACGGTTGACAGCCCAAAAGGCCGACTTAGGTTGCTTCGACCAAGATGAATCAGCCTGATCCGCCCGTTTTTCGTTCCACCACCATCGTTGCGGTTCGCCGAAATGGCCAAGCCGCCATGGCCGGCGACGGCCAGGTGTCACTCGGCCAGACCGTCATGAAGGGCCAGGCCAGGAAGGTGCGGCGAATCGCCGAAGGGAAGGTGGTGGCTGGCTTTGCCGGAGCGACCGCCGATGCGTTCACGCTTCTCGACCGGTTCGAGGCAAAGCTCAAAGAGCATCGGGGTAGCCTGCAACGCGCCGCGGTCGAGCTTGCGAAGGATTGGCGGACCGATCGCTATCTACGTCGGCTGGAGGCGATGCTGGTCGTGATGAACGCCGAATCGACCCTCTTGATCAGCGGCACGGGTGACGTCATCGAGCCGGACGAGGGTGTCATCGCCATTGGCTCGGGTGGGTCCTATGCCTTGGCTGCCGCTCGCGCTCTGATGCGCAGCACCGACTTCCCCGCCGTCGAGATCGCGCGCCGCTCGCTCGAAATCGCAGCAGAGATTTGCATTTATACGAACAACGAAATCATCGTCGAGGAGATGAGCGGATGACGCTAGGGAACTTCACCCCGCGCGAGACGGTTGGCGAGCTCGACCGCTACATCATTGGGCAACACAAGGCCAAGCGTGCGGTGGCCATCGCGCTTCGAAATCGCTGGCGCCGCCAACAGGTGGCGAGCGAGCTCCGCGATGAAATCGCGCCGCGCAACATCATCATGATTGGGCCGACCGGTGTCGGTAAGACCGAAATTGCACGCCGCCTCGCTAAGCTTGCGCGCGCGCCGTTCGTCAAGGTCGAAGCCTCGAAGTTCACCGAGGTGGGCTACGTGGGGCGCGACGTCGAGTCGATGATTCGCGACCTCGTCGAAAACGCGATTCAGATCTGCGAAAAGGAAGCCCTCGAGTCTGTGCAGACGCGCGCGGAGGACGCAGCCGAAGAGCGGCTCGCCAAGATGGTCCTCGCCGCTCGACGGCCGCCCACCCAGGCACAGCAGGCGGAGCCGGCCGCGCAAACCCACCAGTTTGGGCCTTTGAGCTTTCAGATTTCGCCCCCGCAGGCGGCACAGCCGCAGCCCTTCTACTCGGACAGCGAGGTCAACGACATTCGGCAGCAGCTTCGTAGCGGCCAGTTGGACGATGCCGAGGTCGAGCTCGATGTCACCGACACCAACAACCCCTTCATGACGATTTTCGGAGCGCAGGGCACCGAAGAGGTGAACCTGCAGGACATGATGTCGCAGATGCCAGGCTTCAAAGGGCGGACGAAGCGACGCCGCCTGAAGATTCCCGAGGCGCTCGACGTTCTGCAGCAGCAAGAAGCGAAGAAACTGATCGACCACGACAAGGTTCAGCGAGACGCCGTGCAGCGCACCGAGCAGGCCGGCATCGTGTTCTTGGACGAAATCGACAAGGTGGGCTCCGATCGCAGTCACGGAGGCCCCGACGTGTCGAGGGAAGGCGTGCAGCGCGACCTGCTCCCGATCGTCGAAGGCTCGACGGTGAGCACCAAGTACGGCACCGTCAACACCGATCACATTTTGTTCATTGCAGCGGGCGCCTTTCACGTCTCGAAAGTCTCGGACCTGATTCCCGAGCTCCAGGGCCGCTTTCCAATTCGAGTCGAGCTCGACTCGCTCGAGAAGGACGACTTCATCAAGATTCTCACCGAGCCCAAGAATGCGCTGACCAAGCAGTATCAGGCTCTGATGGCGACCGAGGGCATCGAGGTCGTCTTCGAGCCCGAAGCCATCGACTCACTCGCTGGCTACGCAGCCGAGGCGAACCGAAGGGCCGAGAACATCGGCGCCCGTCGCCTCTACACGATCATGGAAGCGCTTCTCGAAGAGCTCTCCTACGACGCGTCGGAGCGCGCGCACTCGAAATACGTCGTAGACGTCGACCGCGTAAAGGCTGCGCTCGATCCCATCCTCGCCGACGAAGACCTCGCCAGGTACATTCTCTAGCCGCGCTCGGAGCCGCCTCTGCGGGCCAGCCGCCTACTTCGCGCCGAGGTCGTAGATCTTCTGGATCTTGCCGAGGATTTCATCGAAGGGGATCTTCAGGTCGTGCAGAAGGCCGTTGGAAACGTCGTACACCCAGCCGTGCACGAGGGGGTGTCCGGTTCGGAGGTAGGTCTTCTGCACCACGGCGGTTTTGATGATGTTGACGCACTGCTCTTGGATGTTGAGCTCGATGAGCCGGCGGTAGCGGGCATCCTGATTTTTGATTCCATCGAGCTCATCTTGGTACATCCGGTAGACGTCGCGGATTTCCCTGAGCCAGCCGTTGAGCAGACCGAGGTCGGCCGGCTGCATGGCCGCGGCGACGCCGCCGCAACCGTAGTGCCCACAGACGACGATGTGTTCCACGTCCAGGGTGCCCACCGCATACTCGATGACCGACTGCGCATTGATGTCAGTGCCGACGACCAGATTGGCGACGTTGCGATGGACAAACACCTGCCCTGGGTCGAGTCCCATGATTTGGTTCGCAGGCACGCGACTGTCGGAGCATCCGATGAATAAGAAGTCAGGGTCCTGCGAGGTGGCGAGCCGCCTGAAGAAGTCGGGGTCGCTCTTGGTGCTCTGCTCGACCCATCGGCGGTTGTTTTGGAAGACTTCGTCGTATTTGCTCATGGCTTCTCTCAGGTCTGAGTGTGATATCGGGCCTCGATCGGAGGCGGGATCGTTGCAGGCGCCTCGTCCAGCATTTCGCGCAGGTCGATTTCGATGCCTCGGGAAATTGTGGTAATCGGCACGTCGTTGGGTGTGCCCTCGAATGGGTTCTCGCTGACGCGCCCAATCCTCTCCATGGTGTGAAACACCCACATGACGAGAACGCTAAACGGCACGCTCAGCCAAACGAAGTTCGAGCTCACGATTGGATAGCTGTCCCTCAGCGACGTTCCGATCTTGTCGAACTCGAACATCACGCCAAACGGCAGCAAGAGCACGAAGATCCACAAGAAAAACGAGTTTAGCGTCGCGTATTGCCGCGGGTAGGGAAAGTTCTTGATGCGCTCCGACTTCCCCTGGAGCGCGTACAGCTCGACGAGGATGTTTTCCATTTCCATGTGCCGAAAGTCGTCGATCAAGCCACGCGTTCGAAGGTGGCGAAGCTGTTTGGACTGCAGCGAAAGCAGCTGGGTCGATTTGTTCGACTTGGAAAGCACGTAGTCGAGCTGGTCCTTCGAGAGGTAGGGCTCGAGCTCTTCTTCGAGCGAGTGGCTCCGCTCACGGACGCCAATCGCGTTCTCCCACTCCTTGTTGGAGGGGTGGAGCATCGAGTGCTCCCATGGCCTGGGTTGTCGCATCGCGTGCCGGAGCGCGGTGAGCCAGCCGATGTGTCGGAAGATGAGCTCTTCGCGGATTGCGGCAAGCTCGGTGTCGCTGACGTGATCCGAAGTGAAGTCGTTCGTGATGAAATCGTTGACCACGATGCCCCAGGCTCTCGAGGTGTTGACGATGCCGCCCCAGATCTTTCGTGCCTCCCAGACACGGTCGTAGCTGGCGTTGTTTTGGAAGCTGATGATGAACGCGACGGCCGTACCGATGAGAGCGATGGGCAGCCAGGGCAGGTGGAGCCATCGCAGATCGAGCAACTCGTAAAGGATGACCGGGACCAGCGCGATGATCAGCAGGACAAAGGTGTCCTGCCGAGTCCACCAGGCCATGTCTTTGAGCGAGTAGTTCCTTTTGGTGTACATCTCCGCGAATGACGTTTACCACAGTCACGGTGAAATGACCTTTCGCCCTGCTCGTCGGGCTCTCTTTGGCCGCGGGTGTCCCAAAGTCCATGAGTGCCTCGTACCGCTGCACCATCGCGTACCTTCTCGATTCCACCCTCGAGGTCTCGGACACCGACTTCAACATCGGCGACACGACTCACGCCGTCGTGTAACGGCATCCGAAAGCGCCAGCTGGCGCCGTGCCTCCCGTGAGCCAGGCGATGAGCACGAACGAGAGCATGGTCCAGGATCCACGGGTTTTCTCGCCAGCCCGGAAGCGTTGTCGGAAGAAAATCGGGCCCAACGCCCATGCTAGCCGACAAGACCGAACCAAGTTGCGGTATGCTTGCCGGCTCACATGACCCTCCACCAGCAGCTCACCGAGGAGATTCGAACCGGGCCGTCGGGCCCGGGAATCGGGGCGTTCTTCGATCTCGATCAAACGCTCTTCGCGGGCTTTTCCGCGACTCCGTTTACGCGCGACCAGTTCGCGACGGGCCGGCTCACGCCCAGAGACCTGGCCGATTCCCTCCGCGCCACCCTTTCGTTCACGATGGGCCGAACCGGATTCTCGGCGTTCGTGACGGCCACGTCCGCCGTCTATCGCGGGATGGCCGAAAGCGTGCTCGAAGAGGCAGGGCAGCGCGTCTTCGAGAACTACCTAGTGACCGAGATCTACCCCGAGTCGCGGGCCTTGGTCAGAGCGCACCAGGACATGGGTCATACCGTCGCGATCATCACCTCGGCAACCCGCTACCAGGCCGAGCCGGTCGCGCGCGAGCTCGGAATCGAACACCTGCTTTACACCCGTCTCGGCGTCGAAGATGGAATCCTCAACGGCAAAGTCGTCAAGCCGACTTGCTACGGCGAAGGAAAGGCGATTGCCGGGCGGAGCCTTGCCGCGAAGTACGACCTCGACCTCGACGAGAGCTACTTCTATTCCGACAGTCACGAGGACCTGCCGCTGTTCGACCTCGTGGGCCGTCCGCGTCCATTGAATCCAAATCGAAAGCTCGCACAGATCGCCAAGGAGCGGCAGTGGCCCGTGCGCCGCTTCACCAGCCGCGGCCGGCCGACCATGGGGGACATCGTTCGCACCGGGCTTCTCTACGGAAGCCTCGTGCCGTCGGTCGGGTTCGGCCTCGCTGCCGGGCTCCTCAACCGCTCCAAGCGCGAAGCGATCAACGTGATGGGGTCGGTCTGGGGAGATCTGGCCGCGTCGGCTGCGGGCATCGACCTGCGGGTCGAGGGCCAGGAGCACCTCTGGTCGCATCGCCCCGCCGTCTTCATCTTCAATCATCAAAGCGGGCTCGAGTTGATCCTGTTGCTCAAGCTCCTGCGTCGAGATTTTACGGGCATCGCCAAGCAAGAGATTCGTCACAATCCGATCTTTGGTCCGCTGTTCCAGGCCGCCGGCGCGGTCTTCATCGACCGCTCGAACACCGCCAAGGCCATCGAATCGCTCGGGCCTGCTTTGGAAGCCCTTCGCCACGGGCGCTCCTTGATCATCGCTCCCGAAGGCACGCGCTCGACCACGACGGCGGTTGGCCCGTTCAAGAAGGGCGCATTCCGCTTGGCCATGGACGCCGGCGTGCCCATCGTTCCAGTGGTGTTTCGCAACGTCCTCGACGCACTTCCCAAAGGCGCTCTGGTGGTGCGCCCGGCAGTTGTCGAGGCTGTGATCCTCCCGCCCGTCGATACGTCTCGTTGGACGCTCGACAGCCTCGACGATGAAATTGGCAAAGTTCGAAACAGCTACATCGCAATCCTCGACGGGTCGGCCAAGGGAGCCTGACCGTGGAGGCGACCATCGCAACCATCATGCAGGGGGAGCGCTTTCACAGCGGGCTCATCAAGCTCAGTGAGGAGCTCCACGAGCCCCTGCCCAAGCTCGAGAGGCTCGCCCTACGTGCGTTCGGTGAGATGATCGCTCGGCACGACGCCGCGGCCACCGCCGCCTACCGAGGGATGGGTGCGATTCTTTCGCGCCGCTACAGGATCGACGTCGATCGCGAGTCTTTGGCGAGGTTGCGGGAGCTCGATAAAGAGCATGCGATCATCTGGCTTCCGTCCCACCGCTCGTACCTCGACATGTTTTATCTGGAGCAGGTCGCTCAGGAGGCTGGCATCAGACCGGCGTACGTCCTCGGTGGCGACAACCTCGACTTCTGGCCGATCGGGCCGATTCTACGCCGCGCGGGCGTTCTCTACATTCGCCGGGACACGCACGACAATCCAGTCTACCGATTTGCTCTTCGCTCCTACCTCGGGCACCTCGTCGAAACGGGGCAGAACCTGAGCTGGTCGATTGAGGGCGGCCGGAGCCGAACCGGAAAGCTGCGTCCGCCTCGGTACGGCGCGTTGCGCTACGTGGTCGACGCAGTGCGTGCCAGCGAGGGCCCGGACGCCATGGTGGTCCCCGTGTCCGTAGTGTACGAGCAGCTCGCGGAAGTGGCCTCCATGACCGCCGAGGCCCTCGGTGGAAGCAAGAGGCCCGAAGGCCTCGCTTGGCTGCTGAGGTTTGCGCGGACGCAGCCGGGGCGCATGAGTGGAGTCCGCATCGATTTCGGAGAGCCGATCGGGATGCGGGC
Source organism: uncultured delta proteobacterium (assembly GCA_963712235.1). Classification (GTDB taxonomy): domain Bacteria; phylum Myxococcota_A; class Polyangia; order Polyangiales; family Houyiibacteriaceae; genus SG8-38. The sequence goes on along the minus strand of CAVQHC010000009.1, from coordinate 167,855 downwards.
GCGCCTGACGGAGATCGCGCGCGATCCTCGCGCCGAAGGAAAAGAGGTCGAGCGTTTCGCTGTCGAAGTCTGTCACCGCATCAACCGCGCAACCCCGGCCATACCGACGGCAATCGTCACCTTTGCGCTCTTGGGCGCCGAGCGTGCCCTCACCCTCGACGAAACGCTCGAGGCCATGGCGCCCATTTTGAGCTACCTCAGAGACCACCCGACGACGCCCACCACTCTGGGCGCACAACTCGAAGACGCAGGGTGGATTACGAGCACGCTCGACAAGCTCACCGAATCCGGCGTGCTCGAACGATTCACCGGCGGCGACCAAACCGTCTGGTACATCGCACCCGAGCAGCACCTGGTGGCCGCGTTTTACCGCAACACACTCATCCACCTCTTAGTCAATCGCGCCATCGCCGAGCTTGCGACCTTCATGGCCCGCGAACATTGCGTAGGCGACTTGCGAGAGTCGATCTGGAACTACGCCATGAGCCTGAGACAGCTCCTCAAGTTCGAGTTCTTCTTCGCGTCGCGCGCCGAGTTCAACGAGGAGCTGCGGGCCGAAGTCGCGCTCTTCGATCCGGACTGGGCGGGGCAGCAGGTGCGAGAGCCGGTGGTGACGCGTGAGCAGCTCGAGCGTTGGTTCGAGCGCTCTCGGCCGCATCTCGCACACCTGATCCTGCGCCCGTTCTTCGACGCTTACCGTGTGGTTGCAGACCAGCTCGCACGTTGGCCGCACGATCGTGAAGTCGACGAAAGCTTGCTCCTCGAGCGTTGCCTCGGCTTTGGGCAGCAGCAGGTCTTGCAGGCGAAGCTCCACAGCGCAGAGTCGGTGACCCTCGAGCTCTTCCGCAACGCCTTGACGCTTGCTGGGCACCGCGGCCTGCTTTCAGGCACGGGGCGGGAGGTTCGCGATAGACGAAAGGCGTTCGCCGAGAATCTCCGCCAAATCGTGGATGACCTCGACACGCTGAGTCGCCTGCAGAGCGCCGCCGCCTAATCGGTATGCTATAGGCGCCCCGTGGACGACTTGATCCAGAAAGCCGCGATCCTTCAAGAGGCGCTCCCCTACATTCGGAGCTTCCACGGAGAGATCTTCGTCATCAAGTACGGCGGCCACGCGATGGTCGATCCGGCACTTCGAGACAGCTTCGCGCGCGACGTGGTGCTCATGAAGTACGTCGGGCTTCATCCAGTGGTAGTGCACGGCGGAGGGCCTCAGATCGACCAAATGCTCAAAGCGCTCGGCGTAGTTTCGGAGCGTCTAGAAGGGCTCCGCGTGACGGACGATCACACGATGGAAGTCGTCGAGATGGTCCTCGGTGGCAAGGTCAATTCAGAAATCGTTTCGCTCATTGCAGGTCATGGCGGCCGGCCGATCGGGCTCACGGGTAAAGACGACGCGTTCCTTCGCGCAACGAAGGTCGACCAAATGCAAACCAAGAGCGGGAAGTGGGTCGACCCGGGTCGAGTTGGGGCGGTCACGCAGGTCAACCCCGACATCGTCCGTCGACTCGTCGACGACGGCTTCATTCCAGTGATTGCGCCGGTGGCGGTCGATGCGCAGGGCAGGTCGCTCAACGTCAACGCTGACACGGTCGCTGGCAAAGTCGCCGAGGCGATTTCCGCCCGCAAGTTCATGCTCCTCACTGACATCGAAGGCGTACGCGGCCTGGATGGCAAAGTGGCGAGCTCACTGAGCGCCGCCGAGATCGACGCCCTCAAGCAGGAGGGTGTCATCGAGGGTGGGATGATTCCGAAAGTCGACTGCGCGTTGAGCGCCCTGGCCGGGGGCGTGCGGAAGGTGCACATCATCGACGGGCGCGTCCGTCACGCGGTGCTCCTCGAAATCTTCACCGACGAAGGCATCGGCACCGAAATCACACGCTGAGCCGGCCGTGCCAGGGTCGACGGCCCGGGGCAATGGTGGTATGTCGCGAGCTTACCAAAAGGTACCGCATGACCAGGCAGGCAGACATGCTCCGAACCGCCAAAGAGGTTCAGCTCGGCAACTATGCACCGGCGCCCTTCGTTCTGACGCATGGGCGCGGACGTCGTGTGACCGACGCCTCCGGCCGCGAATACCTCGACCTTTCCGGAGGGATTGCCGTGCTTTCGGTGGGGCACAGCCACCCGACACTGGCCGCGGCAATCGCGGACCAGGCGGCTCGCCTAATGCACGTGTCGAACATCTTCTACAACGATCGCGCCATCGAGCTCGCCGAGGCGATTTGCGCGCGGACTCCGTTCGACAAGGTCTACTTCTGCAACAGCGGCTCCGAAGCCAACGAGTCGTTGCTCAAGCTCGCGCGCCGCTACCACTACGACCGGGGCGACAAGCATCGAACGGAATTCGTGTCGACCCACAACAGCTTTCACGGTCGGACGATGGGGTCGCTGTCGGTGACCGGGCAGCCCAAGTACCACAGAGGCATGGGGCCTTTGGTGGATGGCGTGCGCTTCGTCGGTTTCAATGATCTCGCCGCCCTCGACGCAGCGGTGACCGACCGCACCGCGGCCGTGATCTTCGAACCGATTCAAGCCGAGGGCGGGATCATCCTCGGCACCGACGAGTTCGTGCGAGGCGCGCGCCGGATTTGCGACGAGCGGGGCGCCTTGCTCTTCTTGGACGAAATCCAATCCGGATACGGCCGGACTGGTCGATTCCTCGCGCAGGAATGGTTCGACACGATCCCGGACGCCTGCTCGCTCGCCAAAGGCATCGGCGGAGGGTTCCCGCTCGGCGCGATGGCAGTGACCGATCGAGTTGCGGGAGGCCTGCCCCCCGGGAGCCACGCAACCACTTTTGGCGGCAATCCGCTCGCCTGTGCCGCGGGCCTTGCCGTGCTGCACATCATCGACGAGGAAGGGCTGATCGAGAACGCGCGGCATCTCGGCGTGTATCTCGCCGAACGGCTTGTTGAGCTCGACGCAAAGCTCGAGGCTACGCAAGGCACGCGGGGCCTCGGCCTGCTGCAGGGCATCGTCTTGGCCGACGACGTCGATCCCGGCTCGACGCTCGCCGCGATTCATTCCGCCGGGCTCCTGCTCACGCTCGCCGGCGGAAACGTCATCCGAATTTCACCCTCCCTCAACGTGACTCGCGAGGAACTCGACGAAGGCCTTTCGATTTTGGCGAGGGTGCTCGCCGAAGCGCCGAGGAAGCCATGACGCGCGACTTCCTCACGATCTCCGACCTGAGCCGGGAGGAGCTCTTTCGGGTGCTCGACCGGGCAGATGAGCTGAAGGCGCTTCGCCGCTCGCCCGCACACCCACAGCCGCTAAAGGGCAAGTCGATTGCGGTCGTCTTTGAAAAGGCATCCACGCGGACCCGCCTCTCGTTCGAGGTGGGTATCCACGAGCTCGGCGCCCAGCCCGTCACACTCAACTCGAAGGATACCCAGCTTGGGCGCGGAGAGCCGGTCGAAGACACCGCCCGCATGTTGAGCCGATACGTCCACGGCGTGGTCTACCGAACGTTCGGGCACGACCGCCTCGAGGCGCTAGCGCGCTACGCCACCATCCCTGTCGTCAACGGGCTCTCGGACAAATTTCACCCCGTTCAGCTTCTTGCCGACATGATGACGATCCGCCAGAGCTTCGGGCCTACGCTCGACGGTGCACGCGCGGCCTGGATCGGCGACGGCAACAACATGGCGAACTCATGGATCGTATCGGCCGGATTGACAGGCTTCGAGCTCGTGCTCGCATGCCCGGCCGGATACCAGCCAGATGAGCAAGTTCTGGCCGATGCGCGGGCGCGCGGCGCGAAGGTTCGAGTCGTCGATCGGCCCGAGGAGGCCCTGGAGGGCGCCACCGTGGTCAGCACCGACGTCTGGGCGAGCATGGGGCAGGAGGACGAGGCCTCGGAGCGACGAGGCGCGTTTGCTGGCTTCATCGTCGACGAGGCGGCCATGAGCCGGGCGGCGACAGATGCGATTTTCCTCCACTGTTTGCCAGCGCATCGTGGCGAAGAAGTGAGCGCCGCGGTCATCGATGGCCCGCAGTCCCGGGTTTGGGACGAGGCCGAGAACCGCCTACACACCCAGAAGGCTCTATTGGAGTGGCTCATGGTCTAGCGCCGGCGAACTGGCTGCCGAGCCAAGCGCCAAGCTAGACTCTGCAGACGGGGGGAAGCTAGAGAGTCGATGTCGAAGGAGCGAATTCCGCGACAGGCCGAAGAGGCAGACCTTGGCGCGCACAGCATGAGCCCGCAGGAGGCATTCGTGCATTCGTGCGTCGATGGGGTCCTAAACGTCGACGACATCGCCGACCTGACGGTGCTAGAACCTGCGCTCGTTACCGAGTCGATCGAAAGACTGATCTCCCTCGGACTCGTCGAATGGGTTGGCGCGAAGGTCTCAAGCGCGCCACCGGCCGCACAGCTCATCGAGGACGTCGAGATCGATGAAGCGCTTCAGGAGAAGATCCTGCAGACCTTCAAACGGGCCGACCGGCTCAACCACTACGAGCTGCTCGGGGTCGCAACGGACGCCGACCGCACGGAAATCCGTAAGGCGTATTTCGCGCTCTCCAAGACCTTCCATCCCGACTCCTACTACGGAAAGCGTCTCGGTTCGTTCAAAGCGCAAATGGAGGTGATCTTCCGGAAGGTGACGGATGCGTACGAAGTCATCGGTCGCCAAAAGAAGCGTGAGGCCTACGATCACTACCTCAAGAGAAGCGTCGTGGTGTCCGCCGCCGAAGAGAAGATCAGCCGCGTCGAGCAGCGTGCGCAGGCGATGTCCAAGGCGCTGACGCGTGCGCCCATCGCCGAACGTCAAGCGGGGCCGGTCGACGCGGCGGCTCCGTCCCAGCAATGGCAGCCGAGCAAGGCGCCAGCGAAGAAGCCCATTTCAGTCGTGCCGGGGACGCGAGAGCACGAACGCATGCGACGCAAGCGCGAGCTGCTCGAGAAAAAGCTCGGCGGTCGACCCTTGCGGCCGTCGAAGCGCGCCGGCTCGGTGCGATCGATGCCCACACCCACCAACACGGTCGGAACGAAGACCGCGCTCCGGGATCTGACCCGTTCGCTCAAGCAAACAGCCGGGCTAACCGGTGGCGTGGATCGCGCCGAGCATCACATCGAAACGGCTCGGATGGCGGAGGCCAAGGGCGACCTGGCTGCAGCGGCCACGGCGCTACGAATGGCGATCACTCTCGATTCGAGTCGCAGCGACGTTCAAGATCAGTACCGCCGGGTCAATTCGCGGCTTCGCGTACAGCTCCTCGACATCCATCGGGAACAGGCGACCTACGAAGAGGACAACAACCTCTGGGCCGCCGCTAGCATTTCCTGGGCGAAGGTCGCCGAGGCCGCCCCGGAGGACCCAATTGCTCCTCGGCGCGCCGCCAGGGCCCTTCTCAGGGCCGGCGGCGATCTCCGAAAAGCGCGGGATTTTGCCCAAAGGAGCCTCGACTTATCCCCGGATTCGCTCGAAGCCAGGCTGCTTTTGGCCCGTATCTACATCCACGCCGGCATGGACAACAGTGCGGCGAAAGAGCTCGATGAGGCAGCAAAGCTGGACCCGGGGCACGAGATGGTGAAAAATCTTAGGGAGCAGCTCGCGGGGTGATGCGACAAACGCATCTGAGCGCTTTGGAAGTGGGGCATGGAAAGAGTCATCGGGATTGACCTAGGTACGTTCAACTCGTGCGTCGCCGTCGTAGAAAGCGGCACGCCCGTGGTCATCGCAAATCGGGGGGGATACAAGGTCACCCCTTCGATGGTGGCCGTGACCGAGGGCGGAAAGCGTTTGGTGGGCCACATCGCAAAGCGACAGGCCGTGACGAATGCCGAGAACACGGTGTTTGCCTGCAAGCGCCTCATCGGGCGGAAGTGGGAGACCCCTCAGGTAAAGAACACCATCCAGACTACGCCGTTTCACATCGTGGAAGGGCCGCATGGCGACTGCCGCATCAAGATGCGCGACAAGGTCTACAGCATCCCCGAGATCAGCGCGATGGTCCTTCAAGAGATGAAGATGGTCGCGGAGGACTACCTCGGTGAAGAGGTCAACAAGGTCGTCGTGACGGTGCCCGCGTACTTCAACGACAACCAACGACAGGCCACCAAAGACGCCGGTGCGATCGCCGGCCTCGACGTCATTCGCATCATCAACGAGCCGACTTCGGCTGCGCTTGCCTACGGCTTCGGAAAGAACATCGATCGCACGGTCGCAGTCTTCGACCTCGGCGGCGGCACCTTTGACATTTCGATTCTCGAGATCGCTAGCACCGGCGTCTTCAAGGTCATCAGCACCGCCGGCGACACGTTCCTAGGTGGAGAAGACTTCGATCAGCGCGTGATCGACTGGCTCGTCGAAGGCTTCCAACACGAGCACGACATCGATCTTCGCCAAGACCGGATGGCGCTGCAGCGCCTCAAAGACGCAGCCGAGAAGGCCAAGTGCGAGCTTTCTGCCGTCACCGAGACGGAGGTCAACCTTCCGTTCATCATTTCGAGTGCACGCAACGAGGCGCTTCACCTTCAGCGCCTTCTCACACGCGCCACGCTCGAAGAGCTGACGGCCGATCTCGTCGACCGAACCGTCCAGATCTGCGAGCTCACCCTCGGTGAAGCAGGTCTCACCAAGGACGAGATTGAAGACATCATTCTCGTGGGCGGCATGACCCGGATGCCCAAGGTCCAGGAGCGGGTCAGCAAATTCTTCCAGCGTGACCCTTGCAAGGGCGTGCATCCCGACGAGGTGGTCGGGCTTGGCGCGTCCATCCAGGGTGCCGCGCTCGTGGACGACTCTCCGGAGCTCGACATGGTGCTGCTCGACGTCACGCCGCACACGCTCGGCATCATGGTCGTCGGCGGCTACTTCGAAGAGCTCATCCCCCAGAACACGACGGTTCCAACGTCTCGCAGCAAGCCGTTCACGACGGTTCGCGACAATCAGACCGCCGTTAAAATTCTGGTTCTTCAGGGCGAGTCGCGACGCGCAGAGGACAACGAGCTCCTTGGCGAGTTCATTTTGACGGGGCTTCGCCGCGCATCCGCCGGCCAGGTGGAGGTCGAGGTGACGTTCGAAATCAACGCGGACGGCATCGTCAGCGTCCATGCGAAGGACGTCGAGACCGGCAAGGAGCAGTCCATTACCGTGACGGCGACCAGCGGCCTCACCGAGGACGAAATCAACGAGATGATGGTCGACGCATCGGATTTCGCCGTTTCGCGGCGTGAGGACGAGGCTTCCGAGAAGGTTCGCCAAGAAGCCGAAACGCTGATCGCCGAAATCGAGCGCCTCTTTCCAGAGGTCGAATCGATCGTGGCGGGCAGTGACTTCGGGCGTGACGCCATCGACAAGGCCAAGGGCGTCGTCGACAATGCCCGGACGCTGCTCGAGCGGGGCGACATCGCAGCGCTCCAAGACGAGCTCGAGTCGCTCGGCCGGACGCAGCGCATGTTCAAGGGAGTCGTCGGCAAGTCGGCGTGAGCCATGGCTTCTGTTAAACCAGGGTCCAGCGATTCGTCGTTCCCCGGCGTGCTGGCTGACGATGGCGCAATCGACCTGGCTGCGGAGCCCGAGGCGCAGAACATTCATGAGCGGCCGACGCGTCGCATCTCTGGAGACGCCTGGGTCGCCGATCGAGGTCGACGAAGCCTCGCGCCAACCGCGCCGCCGCCAGCGCGGCCTCAGACACCGGAAGCCGGTGAAGCGAGCCCCGACGTTCTGCACGCCGAAATCGCCGACTGCTTCGCGCTCGGCGACTACGCGAGGTCGCTGAGCGCTGCCGAGCTGCTCCTCGGCCTCAACCCGGACGACCAGAACGCACAGCAGTATGCGGTCAACAGCCGGGCCCGCCTCGAGACCCGCTACATCAACCGCATCGGCTCGCTCGACTATGTTTTCAACCTCGCGGTCCCATCGGCGAAGGTGAAGTGGCTGGGCCTCGACCCCCAGGCGGCGTTGCTCTTGTCGCTGGTGGACGGCCAAACGACGGTCGCCGAGGTGCTCGAGATTTGCGAGATGGGCAGGTTGGAGGCGCTTCGCGTGTTTACCGAGCTTCTCGACGCCAAGGCCATCATCCGGGTCGCCTGACGCCGCGCCCGCTTGCGCCGGGTCAGTGGACCAGTACCATCCCGCCCCATGGCTGGCTCCCCGAAGAAGATTGTGCTCGCCTACAGCGGCGGCCTCGACACATCGGTCATTTTGACCTGGCTAAAAGAGACCTACGACGCCGAAGTGATCGCCTTTTGCGCCGACGTCGGCCAGGGCGAGGAACTCGGCGGTTTAGATGAGAAAGCCCGCGCGACCGGAGCTTCGAAGTGCATCATCGCGGACCTCAAAGAAGAGTTCGCACGGGACTTCTGCTTCCCGATGCTGCGCGCCAACGCCGTCTACGAAGGTGACTACCTGCTTGGCACTTCGATCGCTCGCCCCGTCATCGCCAAGGCGATGATGGAGGTGGCCCGGGAAGAGGGCGCAAGTGCGATTTCGCACGGTGCTACCGGCAAGGGCAACGACCAGGTCCGCTTCGAGCTCACCGCGATGGCGATCGACCCGCGGATCGAAGTCATTGCACCTTGGCGAACCTGGTCTTTGAAATCGCGGAGCGATTGCATCGACTACTGCAAAGCTCGAAAGATCCCGATCGAGGTCACGGCGGAAAAACCGTACTCGATGGACGCAAACCTATTTCATATCAGCTACGAGGGCGGCGTGCTCGAGGACACTTGGAACGAGCCGCTCAAGGAGATGTTCCGCTGGACGACCGACCCCGAGGATGCGCCGAGTTCCCCGGAGTACGTGCTCATCGGGTACGAGAAGGGTGACCCGATCAGCGTGAACGGCGAGCGTCTTTCGCCGGCCGCACTCATCCTGCGTCTTAACGAGCTTGGCTCGAAGCACGGCGTCGGCCGTGTCGACATTGTCGAGAATCGATTCGTTGGGATGAAATCGCGCGGCGTGTACGAGACCCCGGGCGGGACCATCCTTCAGAAGGCGCACCGAGCGGTCGAGTCGGTCACCTGCGACCGGGAGGTGCTCAGGATTCGCGACGGCCTGATCCCCGAGTATGCGTCGCTGGTCTATCGCGGTTTTTGGTACGCACCGGAACGGGAGATGCTTCAAGCTCTCATCGACGACGCCCAAAAAGACGTCACGGGCGAGGCGCGCATCAAGTTGTACAAGGGCAGCGCCACGGTGGTGGGGCGGCGCAGCCCAAACAGCCTCTACGACCCTGCGTTCGCGACCTTCGAGGAAGACGAGGTTTACGATCAACAGGACGCGACGGGATTCATCCGATTGAACGCACTTCGCTTGCGAATTCGGGCTCTTCGGGACCAGCGCCGAGGTGGCTGACCCCGGCTGTTGCGGCCGATTGCGGTCCTCGGTAGTCTGAAAGCGCACAAGGCCTTGGACGTTCCAAGTTTACAGTTGGCCGCCGCGATCGTCGGCGGCGTCGGGCTAGGCGCGCTGCTTGCAGCTGTTAGCGCCGGCTTGCACGCGCTCGGTGAAGCGGGCTTGCAGGCGGTCTTGGAGGCCGACGACGGCAATGCCAAGGTCGCAGAACGCGTCCTCAGAGACCCCACGGCCGTGCAGTCCCGGCTCCTGACCGGGCGCGTGCTCTGCTTGACGCTCGCTGCGGTCTTCGTCGCCCATACGCTTCTGCAGTCGAGCGGTGTTGCCGCGGCGGTCTTCGCGGTGCTTGCCATCTCGGCGGCCTACGCGGTCCTTGCCACACTTGCAGGCGCGGTGGTGCGCCAGCGTTCCGGGCGAGCCACCCTCCTGATCTGGAAATGGCTCCGACCCGTCGACGTCCTGCTCACACCACTGGCCGCGCCGCTCGGATGGCTCGACGCGATGGTTCGAAAGGTCGTACCACCCATCCAGCCGCAGGACCCGGGCCGCCTCGCCCAGCTGGCCGTCGAGCACGTCATCGAGCAAGGCGAGGAGACCGGGACCATCGCGGAGGACCATGCGCAGATGCTCCGCAGCGTCCTCGAGTTCAAGAACACCGTGGCGCGTGAGATCATGGTCTCTCGGACGCAGGTCGTGGCGTTCGAAATCGATACCGGCATCGATGAGGTCCTCGCGAGCATCGTCGAGTCGGGGCACAGCCGCTACCCGGTGTACCGCGGACAAATCGACCAAGTCGAAGGCATTCTCTACGCCAAGGACCTCTTCCAGCTCTTGGGCGGTAGCTCGAGCACGACCGACGTCCTCTTGGCAGACGTGTTGCGAAAGCCTGTTTTCTTTGCCGCTGAGAGCCAGAAGATCGGCGTCCTGCTTCGAGAGATGCAGCGGCGACGTTCGCATCTTGCTGTGGTGGTCGACGAGTTCGGCGGAGCGGCGGGGATCGTCACGCTAGAAGACATCGTCGAAGAAATCGTGGGCGAGATTCAGGACGAGCACGACGAAGAGGCGCCCCTGGTCTACGAGCGTGCCCCGGGGCATTACTTCGTGGACGCGAGCATCTCGGTGTACGACCTCGAAGAGCAACTGGGCGAAGCGATTTGCGAGGACAAAGGCGATTTCGATTCCCTTGGCGGCATGCTGGTCCACCTCCTCGGTCAGGTGCCCGCCCTCGGCGAAACGCTCGCTGCGGGGCCCTACCGGATCGTGATTCTCGACGCCGACGAGCGCCGGGTTCGACGGGTCGAGATGCTTCGCGCCAGCACCGAGGAGCCGGACGAGCCCAAGGCCGCGGCCGGCTAGGACGCTTCGGGCTCCTCGTAGCTGACCCAGTCCTGAAGGATTTCCGCGTTGCTCATTCGTGGCGTCAAGACCGTGTAGTGGGCGACCTGCCCCTCGGGCGCAGCGCCCACCGAGCCGACGTTTACGACGTGATACTCCTCGACGGCGCGCTGGAACGGCACATGGGTCGAGCCGCAGACGATGATGTCGGCCGGGTCGTCGTCGAGCAGAGCGAGGATTTCGTCGTCGGTCAGGTCGTGTCCGATCTCGCGGCTGCTGTCGGCGGGGGAGCCGTGCACCATCAAGATTTCGCGACCGTCGATCAGCGGAATCCGCTGTTGCTCCGGCAAGCGGCGAAGGCGCTCCGCCACCAAGTCTCCGATCGCCGCCCTGGTTTCCGCGAAGAGCCGGGCCTGCTTGCGCTGCTCGCTGTCGATGGGCACGAGGCTCCCCGGATCGACCGAACCGAGGGCCATGTCGGAGGGGCCACGCGTGCAGATCGCCCCTGCGGCCTGCAGCCGATGCCAGACTTCGAGCGGTTCCTCGCCACCGAGCAAGAGGTCGCCAGCGACGTAGACGCGCTTCACGCCGAGCCGTTCGAGCTCCCTCAGGACCACCTCGAGGGCCGTGAGATTGCCGTGCACATCCGAAAGGAACGCGATCGGTCCCGCTGCTGGAGGGTGCGCCATGGCGGAACCCTAGCACCGTCGGCCGGGTGCCGCGGGTCGGCATCGACGCTTGCACGGCGGCAAGCTCGGCCTATTGTCCCGGTGGAGACTGACTTGAGCGAAGGCAGCGATCGGGACAACGTAATTCGCGTTGGATTCGGGGCGGATGGCAAGCTGACCCGGGCCGCAAACCTGGAGCCGGCGCCCTCGCAGCCGGCGCCGCCGAGCAGCGATCCGCATTCAGGACTGTACACCGTGACAGAGGTGGCTCGGCTGTTTGGCTTCAAGCCCACGCGCCTTCGATACTGGCATCGCTCCGGGGTGCTTGCTCCGTCGGTGCGGGTCGAGGGCCGCAATTACTACAGCTTTCAAGACTTGGTGGGGGTGCGCGCAGCGAAAGGGCTTCTCGAGCAGGGCGTGCCACTTCGTCAAGTGCGCCGCACGGTGGAGTCCTTGCGGGAGGCGTTTCCAAAGACGACACGACCGCTATCCGAGCTTCGCGTCATGGCGGACGGACGCACCGTCCTCGTGCAGGACGAAGCCGGCGCCTATGAACCGACGACCGGCCAAGCGGTGCTCGACTTCCGCATCGACAGTTTGGCGTCCGACGTCGTTCGGCTCTTGCACTTCGACCATGATGATCGGGCTCGCGCGTACGAGCACTATCTCGAGGGCTGCCGCTTCGACGAAGACGAGAACACCTTTGACGAAGCTGAACAGGCCTATAAGAAGGCCCTGTCGCTCGACCCGACGCTGTCCAATGCGCTCACCAATCTCGGGAACCTCGAATACCGCCGCCAGCAGCTACAAGCCGCCGAACAGTACTACCGCCAGGCGCTCGGCAGTGACCCCGAACAGCCCGAAGCGCTCTACAACTTGGGTTTTCTCTGTTTCGAGCGCGACGAAGTGGACGAGGCGATCGAGCTATTCCGCGAGGCGCTCCGAAGCGACCCTTCGTTTGCCGATGCCCATTTCAACCTCGCGATGGCGCTCGAAGAGCGCGGTGAGCGCGTTGCCGCGCGGCCGCATTGGCGGCAGTACCTGACGCTCGAGCCGGACGGCTCCTGGGCCGATATCGCCAACAACCATCTGCGCAGCGTACCTCAGTCATGAGCGAAGACGATCCAGTTGCAAGATTCGCGGGCGAGTACGAGCGGGCCGGGGCAAGCGAAGAATTCGAAGCGAGCCGCTGTGCCGTAGCGACGGCCGATGCAGAAGCCCGGCCCGCGGTCCGCTTTGTTTTGCTCAAAGGGTTTGATGAACACGGTTTCGTCTTCTTCACGAATTTCGAGAGCGCAAAGGCAAAGGATCTGGCCGTGAACCCCCAGGCCGAGATGGCGTTTCATTGGCACACGACCGGGGTGCAGGTGCGAATCCGGGGCCGGGTGACCCGTGTTTCCGATGAAGAGGCCGACGCCTACTTCGCGAGCCGCGACCGTGGAAGCCAGCTCGGCGCCTGGGCGTCACGCCAGAGCGCCGAGCTCGACAGGCGGGAGTCCCTAGAGGCTGCCGTGCAAAAGACCGCCGAGCGCTTCGAGGGAATTCCTGTCGAGCGCCCGCCGTTTTGGGGTGGCTACCGTCATCGCGCCAGCGTCGATCGAGTTCTGGGAGAACCGCGATGACCGCTTGCACGATCGCTGGCTCTACAAACGAGATGGGAACGGCTGGCGCGTGGTCCGGCTCTGCCCTTAGTCGATCAGGGCTGAACGTATTTCTCGAGGTCGAGCGCCCAACGAACCTCCACCACGGCGTCGTCGACCGCTGCGAGCGGTTTGCGGTACGTGACTTCATGCCAGACGTCGAGGACGCGGGCCTCGTCGACCGGGTCCTTTACCTCGACGATTTCCGAGCCGAGCTCTTCGTAGCCCCTTCTGCCGGCCTGCTCGCCGATCTGCTGACGAACTCTGCGGAAAAGCTCGGCCGGCCGCGCGGACGGGGCATCGGATAGCTGGCTGCGCGCGGTGAATTGCACGACCAGCTCGCCGTTCAGGACGACCCGGACTCCGGAATCCATGATGTGAAGACGAACGCGTTCGGCGATCCGGAGCTCCCGAGCCTCGGCCTGGTAAATCTCCACGCCGGCGTCAGCGAGCGCCTGCTGAATGTCCTGAATCCTCAGGGTTTCCTCCCACCCATACGCAGACGAACTGCGTTTCGGTCGAGAAACCTACCACCCTCGATACCGGGCGCGCAAATCAGCAGCTGGTTGGTGCTACCACTCTGAAAGGCACCCCAGTAGAGGGCTCCGAGGTTCCCATGATCGAAGTCATCGACGCACTGGATCGGCAGGTCCGGCTCGCAGGCCCTGCGGAGCGCGTGGTTTCGCTCGTCCCGAGTGAGACCATGTCGGTGGCCGATCTCGCGGGCGTCGGGCGGCTGGTCGGACGGACCGACTATTGCGTCGAGCCGCTGGGCGAGGTCGAGACGATTCCCTCGGTGGGTGGAACCAAGGGCTTTGATGTGGCCGCGGTCCGAGCGCTGCGTCCAGATTTAGTCCTCGCCAACAAGGAGGAGAACAGCCGGCCTCTGGTTCAAGCGCTCATGGCCGCCGGCTTGGCGGTGCACGTCAGCTTTCCGTGCACCGTGGACGAGTCCCTCAGATACCTAAAGTCTCTGGCTCTTCTCCTCGCTGTCGATGCCGACCGGTCCGATCGGGTAGCGGAGTGTCGCACCGCTGTGCAACGCGCGCGTCGCGAAGATCAAAGCAATGTGGTTCCGGTGTTCGTTCCCATCTGGAAAGGACCATGGATGACGTTCGACGGCGGCGCGTACGCGAGCGATCTTCTCGAAACCTGCGGCGCGCACAACGTCTTTTCCGGACGCCCGCGCCTCTACCCCTTGGCCGCCGATCTTGGAAAAGCCAGCCCTCGGGGCCGACGAAAATCGGACGCACGCGATACGCGATATCCGAGAATTCGCTTGGAAGAAGTCCTTGAACGAGGTGCGCGCGCGGTTCTGTTGCCCGACGAGCCCTATGCGTTTGGCGAGGACGACGCCATGGCATTTCGAGCGCTCGATGTGTCGCCCTCGCTGCTGGTCGAGCCCGTCGATGGAAAGGATTTGTTTTGGTACGGCACGCGCGTTGCCGGGGCGATTGCGCGAGTTGGCGAACAGGTAGCGCGTCTGCGTGGGCTCTGTTTTGGTGCGTATCCGAACAAGTAAGCGGGGTGTCTCCGCCTGAAGGGTAACGGCGCGGTCGTTCGCGCCGTGCGAGGGGGCAGAAAACGCTAGCCAGCGATCGTCCGCTTCGATACATTCCGCGGTACCGTGACACCCGTTCCCGAAAGACTCTCTTCGATTCTGCCGAAGGGCGGCGTCGATGTTGCCGTGCACCGCGGTGCGCGTCGTCGGTTCCGGCGCTGGCCTCTCGATGCCGAGATCGAGCTCCTCACGCCAACGCGAGGCGCCGGCCTGGCGATCAATGCGAGCGTCGGTGGCCTGCGGGTGGCGGTCGACATGGGCGTGCCTCTCGATCATGTCTGTACGCTGCGGGTCCGGACGGCGCCCGACCACGCGACGGTCGAGCATGCGAGGGTCGTCTGGTCCCAGGCCCGACCGGATGGCTACCTGCTGGGGCTCGAGTTCATCACCGCGCCTACCGCCTGAAATTGTTCAAAATTGGCCGCTGGGATCGCAATTGATGCGAATGCTTGCGGCGTTCTGAATCAGGGGTTACGTTCTCATGGCATCTGAGCGTACCCATTTCGGGACGCTACGGAGGTTCAAAACATGCGCCGACGAATGTTCCTCGGAAAGATTCACCGAGCTACGATCACCCACGCGGACTTGGACTACGAAGGCAGCGTAACGATCGACGCCAACCTGCTCGATGCCGCAGGCATCCTCGAGCACGAAGAAGTTCAGATCTGGAACATCACGCAGGGCACGCGCCTAGCGACCTATGCGCTCGAGGGTCCGCGAGGCTCCGGCGTGATCTGCGTCAACGGCGCCGCCGCTCATCACATGAGTCCCGGCGACCTGGCGATTATCGCCACCTTTGGCGAAATGACCGACAAAGAGGCGCGAGCGCATAAACCAAAGGTCGTGCTGGTCGACAGCAAGAACCGGATTGTCGACACGGGCCCAGAGCGGCCCGGCCCGCAGATGCCCCGACGGGTGGACGAGCTCATTCATTAACGCGATGATTCGCGCCTTGCCGGGGTGGCGGAATGGCAGACGCAGGCGACTTAAAATCGCCCGTGGCAACACGTGTGGGTTCGAGTCCCGCCCCCGGCACCGCGTTGGACTCACGCAAGGGCGGCTGATCGCTGCCTGCGTTCTCCCGTGCGGACGGACGGTTTACCGCCGCAGCCCGACTGACGACCTACTGGAGGTCGAAGCGGTCGGCCTGCATCACCTTGGTCCACGCCGACACGAAGTCGCTCGCGAACTTCTGTTGATCGTAGGCGTAGAGCTCTGCGACCGCCCGAAGCTCGGAGTTCGAGCCGAATACCAGGTCGACCTCGGTCGCCGTCCACTTGGAGTCCCCGGACTCGCGGTCGACGCCCTCGTAGGCGTTCTCGCCCGTTTTGTTCCACTTGGTACCCATGTCGAGGAGGTTCACGAAGAAGTCGTTCGACAGCGTGCCCGGGCGCTTGGTGAAGACTCCCGCCTTCGACCCTCCTGCGTTTGCGTCGAGTGCTCGCATACCGCCCAGCAAAACAGTCATCTCGGGGACCGTGAGGTCGAGCAGGTCTGCCTTCTCGATGAGAAGCTGCGAGGGCGACCGTCCTCGTTCGTCGGCGCCTTCACCCGCGTAGTAGTTGCGGAAGCCGTCAAACTTCGGCTCGAGATAGCTGAAGGAGTCGACATCCGTTTGGTCCTGCGACGCGTCCGTGCGCCCGGGGGCCAAGGGGACGGTGACGTCGAGCCCGGCGTCCGCCGCTGCCTTTTCGATGGCCGCAGCGCCGCCGAGGACGATGACGTCCGCGAGTGAAACTTGCTTGTTGCCCGTCATCGAGGCGTTGAACTCCGCCTGAACCGATTCGAGTTTGTCGAGAACCGCTGAGAGGGTCGCGGGGTCGTTCGCCGCCCAGTCCTTCTGCGGCGCGAGTCGAATGCGGGCGCCGTTGGCGCCGCCGCGCATGTCGGTGTCCCGGTAGCTCGAGGCGGCCGCCCAGGCGGTGCGCACCAGGTCTGGGACCGAGATGCCCGCAGCAAGGATGTCCTTCTTGATGCGGGCGGCGTCACCGCTCGTTGATGAGCGGGTGGTCGACCGCAGGCACCGGGTCCTGCCAAAGGAAGTCTTCTTCCGGTGCCTCCGGGCCCACATAGCGGGACTTCGGTCCAAGGTCGCGGTGGATCAGCTTGAACCAGGCCTTCGCGAAAGCATCCTCGAACTCCTCTCGGTTTTCGAGGAAGCGTTTGGCGATCTTTTGGTACTTGGGGTCCAGACGCATCGAGAGGTCGGTAGTAAGCATCATCGGCTCGTGCATCTTGCCGGCGACGTGGGCGTCGGGGACGGTCTTGACATCGCCGTCAGGCTCCCACTGATGCGCGCCGGCCGGACTCTTGGTCAGCGACCACTCGAAGTTGAACAAATTGGCGAGGTACTGGTGGGTCCAGTTGATCGGCGCCGAGGTCCACGCGCCTTCGAGCCCGCTGGTCGTGGTGTCCTCCGCGTTCCCCTTGCCACACTTGTTGTGCCAGCCGAAGCCCTGCGCTTCGATGTCGGATGCAGCCGGGTCGCTGCCAACACAGTCCATTGGCCGCGCGCCGTGCGACTTGCCGAAGGTGTGGCCGCCGGCGATCAAAGCGACGGTCTCTTCGTCGTTCATGGCCATGTTGCCGAAGGTGCTTCGAATGTCGTACGCGGCGGCGACCGGGTCTGGATTGCCGTCCGGGCCCTCCGGATTCACGTAAATCAACCCCATGTGAGACGCGCCGAGGCCCAGAGCTACGGTGCGCTCCTTTTCGCCGTGGAAGCGCTCCGGGCTCGAGCCGAGCATCTCATCCTCGGGTCCCCAGTACACGAGGTCCGCCTCCCAGTCGTCCACGCGGCCACCCGAGAAACCGAGCGTCTCGAAGCCCATCTGCTCCATACCGACGTTTGCGGAGAGGATCATCAGGTCCGCCCACGACACGCTGTGGCCGTACTTCTCCTTGACCGGCCAAAGCAGACGACGCGCCTTGTCGAGATTGGTATTGTCGGGCCAGCTGTTGAGGGGTTTGAAGCGCTGCTGTCCGCCGTCGGCGCCGCCGCGACCGTCGCTCACTCGGTACGTACCTGCGCTGTGCCAGGCCATGCGAATGAAGAGCGGCCCGTAGTTGCCGTAGTCCGCCGGCCACCAGTCCTTCGAGTCCGTAAGAATTGCCTCGAGGTCCTTCTTGAGCTCGGCGTAGTCCACTTTCGCAAACTCTTTGCGATAGTCGAATTCTGGGCCCAGCGGATTGGACTCGGGCGAGTTGTCGCGGAGAGGTTTGAGGTTCAGCGACTCCGGCCACCAGTACTCGTTGGGTTTGGCTTCCGTCGGGTCGAGCTTTATCGCGGCCCCCGTCGTCGTGCTCTCTTGGGGACTCTCTTGGGGACTTTCTTGGGGACTCTCTTCCGGCCGCTCCTCCGAGGGTGCGCTCCGCTGGCAGGCAGTGGCGGCGCCCAGTGCTACCACCATCAGGCTGAGGAAAAGACGGTTCTCTGAACTTGAAATACATTTGATCATGTTCCTACGACCCCCCAACGCCTCCGTCAACACCGGTGGCGTTGTGCGAATCAAGAGGCGAGACTACCCCACCGAACAGGGAAGCGCCGAAGGCGCCAGCTCCGCAGGTCGTACCTGGCATCGAAGTCCGCCACGGGTGTACCGCTCGAGGGAAATCGGGTGGCCTGCACGGCCTCACCCTTCGCGCTAGCGTCGCCGACGCTGCCGCCTATCCTATGCCGACCGTGCCAGTGCCAGTGCCTCGTGTCAGTGCCAGCGCTCAGTTCGATCGTCACCGGCACGCCTTCGCGAAGCGTCTGTAGCACCACGCAGCAGTGCTCTGCGGCGGCCAACAGCTTGGCCTTCATTCGCGGCGGAGTGTCCTGCCCCAACTCCAGGCGCACGCTCACGGTCATCTGTTGAAACCCGACCGGGACCTCTTGCGATACGCAAAGCGTGCCGCGTACATCGATATCGCCCACGACCGAGACCTCGAGCGTCCGAATCTCGACACGCAATTGGCCGGCGATCTGACGAATCGTCGAATCGGTGCATACCGCTAGCGCGGCGCACAACATGTCACCTGGGTTTGGAAAATCGTGCAAGCCGCCGAGCGCGCGGTGCACGCCGACTTGTGCCGTTGCGCCACCGTATCCAAGTCCGATTTCGACCTCGCTGTGGAGAGGATCGCCGGGCGCGTATCGTGTCTGCGCAGTGCGCGCCTTGTCCTGGATCATCGCCCGTTCGGGCTCCTTGCGATAGGCTCGGATGAGCCCACCGCGTCGTTGATTCATGAGCTCCCCAGGGTTTGATGGATCGACGACGTGCGGATATGTCATGACTTGCCTTTCGAGTTGGCACTTCTGCGTAAGTGCACGTTGGGCTGTTCTTTCGGAGCAGCGCCATGCTGAAGAGGCGCCAGAAAAGAACAAGCGGCCGCTAGCTCGCGCATGGCCGTTGTCCTAGACCTACAGGCCAGATAGGATTCCAGCGTGCCAAATATCCGATTTTGCGAGGCCACTGGCGGAGAACGGCTCGCCTATGCCATCGATGGCGAGGGGCCGGCGATCCTGTTCCCGGCCTGGTGGATCAGCCACGCCGAGAAGGATTGGGAGCACGACCAGTTTCGCGAATTCTTCAGCGCGCTGGCGCAGCATCACTCCGTGGTTCGCTACGATCGAGTGGGCGTAGGGCTCAGCGACCGCAGACGCGAAACTCGCGACATGACCGTCGAGCGCGAGGTAGCGGATTTGGAGTGCCTCATCGACCACTTGGGGCTCGAAGACGTCACACTCTTTGCGGTTTCATGCGGCGGGCCAACGGCAGTCACCTACGCGGTTCGGCACCCGACGAGGGTTCGAAACATCATTCTGCACGGCTCGTATCTTCGGGGCTGCACCATCGGCAACCCAGAGGTGCGCGCAGCCATGCTGGGCCTCGTTCGAGCAAGCTGGGGACTCGGCTCGAAGACGCTCGCCTCGATTTTCACACCAGACCTTTCACCCGAGCAAATTCGGCGTACGACCAATATGCAACGTGATGCCGCCGACAGCGAGACCGCGGCGCAGCTGCTATCGCTGACCTACTCGGGCGATGTCGCGTCGATCGCGCCTCGGGTTAGTGTGCCATGCCTCGTGCTGCACCGGCACGACGACAGCGCCATTCCTTTCGACGCTGGGCGCGAGCTCGCCGCGACCCTTCCGGGCGCGTGTTTTACCCCGCTCGAGGGCACGGCCCATCCACCGTGGGAAGGCGACACCGGTCCAGTGCTGGACGCGGTCTTCGCCTTCCTCGGGACGGGCGAAAGAGCTCGAGCCAGACCGCGGACCATCGACTCCGAGCGAAACGCGCTCGTGCGCCAAGGCGACGTCTGGACGCTCACGTTTGACAGCGTTCATACGCACCTCAAGCACAGCAAGGGGCTCACCGACCTTGCGGTAATGCTGGCGGCCCCGGGACGAGAGGTCGCGGCCGCTGCGCTCATGCAGGGAATCGAACAGCGGACGGCGTCCGAGGGTAGCGATGAGGTTTTGGATGAGCGTGCGCGGAACGAATACCGCGCGCGCTTGCAGGCCATCGAGGAGGACCTCGAGGAAGCGCAGTCGTTCAACGACCTCGGCCGAATCCAGCGGCTCGAGAGCGAGCACGATGCAATCTTCGCCGAGCTTCGCGCGGCAACCGGGCTCAGAGGTCGAAGTCGCAAGCTCAAGGACCCGAGCGAACGCGCACGCAAGGCAGTAACCGCGCGGATTCGGGAGAGCATCCAGCGCATCGCCGAGGCCCACCCAGCCGCCGGCGAGCACTTCTCCGCGGCGGTCCGTACGGGCTCATTCTGCTGCTACGAGCCGAAAACGGCTGTCGATTGGCGGGTCTGACCCCGCTAGGAATGGTCTAGCGAGCCGCGCGACCCGCCCTGGCGCCTCTTGGGAGAGGACGACGACCGTCCTCGCGACACAGGAGAACGCCATGACGCACATTGATCATTCCAATCCAGCTCGCCCAGCCGCACCGCGTTCGGCGCTCAGCCGCTGGGCCATATTGCTTTACGCGACCGTCTGTTATTTGGGGTTCCATGCTGTCTTCCTCTGGATGGTGATGTTCCTCAACGACGTCCCCATTCTTCCGTCCATCAACTCGGGCACGCCACGACACTGGGCCGCCGCCGTTGCAATCAACCTTGGCCTCGTCCTGCTCTTCGGCCTGCAGCACAGTGTGATGGCACGGCGCTCATTCAAGAAGGCCTGGACCAAAGTCGTTCCCGAGCCCGCCGAGCGAGCGACTTACGTGCTTGCAACCGTTGCATGTCTCGCACTCGCCTTCGCGTTCTGGTCGCCGATGACCACGCTGCTTTGGCGCGTTGAGCAGCCGGTGGCCTTCTACTTCATTCTAGCAGTGCAAGCCGTCGGCTGGACCACCCTCGTCTGGGCGACGTTTGCGCTCAATCACTTCCACTTGTTCGGCCTTACGCAGGCATGGAGCGCTTTTCGCGGCCGATCGGTTCCCCATCTGGAGTTTCGCACCCCAGCCATCTATCGCGTGGTACGGCACCCGATCCAACTAGGCATCTTGATCGGAATCTGGGCGGCCCCGGTCATGACCGTTGGGCACTGTGTATTTGCGACGGCGATGTCTTCGTACGTATTCGTCGGCCTTTATTTCGAAGAGCGGGACCTCGTGCGCCAGTTCGGCGAGCGCTACCTCGCCTATCGAAAGAGCGTACCGAAGGTATTGCCCCGGCTGTGGCGATCTGACCCGCCCCTCAAACCACTCGACACCCCAGCGAAAAAGGGCGTGCCGTCTCAAAGCGCTTGAGCGGGTTCTCCTGCGTGCCCCGGTTCTGGAGCATCCGAGTACGCAAGTGGGCGCAGCCCAGGGACGCGCTAGGCCGCCCGCGTCGCGCCGCTGGCCTTGCCCGCTTCGTCGACGAAGAGGCGGCGCTCGGCGTTGACGAGCCCGAGCAGCTGTTTCTGGTCGATTAGGCCGGCGTCGAGCAGAGCGCGCATGTAGCCGTCGGCGTAACCGCGGGCCTGGGCCAGGGTGGCGTAATTGGCTCCGCTGAAGCGGGTCTCGATCGTTTTTCGCACGAGGCCGCGAAGGGTTACCTTGAGCTCGTCTAGGTTCATAGCCGTTCCTTCCTAAGACCGCAGTGTCGGTTTCGCGCCGCCAGGGTCAAGAAAACGGCGAGCTAGAAACAGGTGAGCTCACGGAAGTCGTGGATTCGCTTCTCGAGGTGATCGCGGCTCAGGTCCTGGAGCGCGCCGGTGCCAACGTCCTGCACGCAGAACGACGCGGTAGCGGAGCCACAGATGACGGCCTGGCGAAGGTCGGTGTGACCGTTCTCTGCGAGGTAGCCCAGAAAGCCGCCGGCAAACGAGTCGCCGGCGCCGGTCGGATCGGCCACCGCCTTGAGCGGGTAGGCCGGCGCGCAAAAGATGTCTTCTTCGAGAAAGAGCAATGCGCCGTATTCGCCGCGCTTCACGATGACGGTCTCCGGACCGAAGGTGCGCAAGGCCTCGGCAACGGCGAGCGGGTGGTGAAAGCCCGTGAGCTGTCTCGCCTCTTCTTCGTTGATGACGAGGATGTCGACCCGCTTGAGCACTTGCTTGAGCGGATCGAGCGCGGTGTCGATCCAGAGGTTCATCGTGTCGGCGATGACGAGCTTCGGGTTTTCAATTTGGTCGAGCACGTGCAGCTGTAGCTGAGGCGCGATGTTGCCGAGCATGACGAACTCGGAGTCGCGGAACGCCGTAGGAATCTTGGGGTTGAAATCGGCGAAAACGTTGAGGTCCGTCTTGATGGTTTCGCGCGACGTGAGGTCGTCCGAGTAACGGCCTTCCCAATGGAACGTCTCTCCGTTCGCGACTTCGAGGCCAGTGGTATCGATGCCGTGGCCCCGGAGCATGTCGACCGCTTCCCGGGGGAAGTCCTTGCCTACCACGCCGACGAGCCGGACTGGAGCGAGCTGGCTTGCCGCGAGAGAAGCGTAGGTGGCCGACCCACCGATAACCCGCTCGTGCGAGCCGAGGTGATTGTGAATGGTGTCGAAAGCGACGGAACCGACGACGAGAAGCGATGACATAGTGGCTTTCAGGGTACGTATTTGCAGATGAGGGGCCACAGCTTTTCACGGGCGGCCTCCGAGAGCGAATCGGGGTGGCTGAGGATCGCCCCTGCAAGCGCCGAGCTGGCAGGGCAGTTCGCTGGATCGGGCACCGATCGCGCCAGCTCCAGTATGATTTCCTTGGCTTTCGCGACGTTCGTGTGCATCACCGCCAACACGGACTCGACCGAAACCGCATCGTGCACCTCGTGCCAGCAGTCGTAGTCCGTCACCATTGCGAGCGTCGCGTAGGGCAGCTCCGCCTCTCGCGCGAGGCGCGCTTCGGGGAGGTTTGTCATCCCGATGACCGATGCGCCCCAAGACCGGTACAGCTCGGATTCGGCTCGGGTGGAAAACTGCGGGCCCTCCATGCTCAAGTAGATGCCCCCTCGGTGCACCGTCGCGTGGACCCTTTGTGCCGCATCGCTCAGTGCCGCTGCGAGCTGCGCGTCGATCGGGTCCGCGAACCCGACATGCGCCACCACGCCGTCATCCTCGAAGAACGTATCAATACGATTTCGCGTCCGGTCGATGAACTGATCGACGACGACCATGTCGCCCGGGTGGATATGCTCTTTCATCGAGCCCACCGCCGAGATGCTGAGGATCTGTTCGGCGCCGGCCATTTTGAGCGCGAGGACGTTCGCCCGGTAGTTTACCTTGTGCGGGGGGAGATGATGCCCGCGGCCGTGACGGGGAACGAAGAGCAAGCGCGTGGTTCCGAGCGTACCGGTGACGATCGAGTCGGAGGGTGCCCCAAACGGCGTCGTCATTTCCAATACTTCGACGTTCGCCAGCTGCTCGAGCTCGTAGAGCCCGCTGCCTCCGATGACGCCAAGCGTGCGCTGCGTCTCGCTCATCGGCTGTAGGCCTGTCGCATGACGACCACGGTGTTTACCTCACCTGCGCGGAACACCTCGAGCCGAACCGTCGAACCCACCGGTCCCCGAAGTCGTTCTACGATTTCCTCATAGTCGAGCTCTCGGACCGAAGCCTCGTTGATCGCGATGATCACGTCGTCTGTTCGGATGCCTGCGAGGTCCGCTGCTCCCCCTGCCGGCGCCTCGACGACGCGAAGGCCTCCGCCCTCTGAATAGCCGAGCTTGGCGTGAATCCCGCCCGCAGGCTGTCCTCGCCCAGCGCCCCCGCAGGAGGCGAGAAAAGCGAAGCCCAGTGCGAGCGCAGCGGCTGTTCGAGATTGCGGGCCCATCCTCGGGCAGGGGCATAGCCGGGTTCTGCGGGAGCGCAAACCTTCGCCGAGGCAAGATTGACACCAGGGCCCACCGAGGTACCATTCGCTCAACCCCTCGAAACTGTAGCGGAAACTGCTCTTGGGCTGGAACGATGTATAAGCTCGTCATCTCGGACGACAAAGGTCACACGACCGTCGTACCGCTATTGCGCGACGAGATCACAATCGGTCGACAGGACGGGAACAGCATTCGGCTCACCGAGCGAAACGTCTCTCGGAGTCACGCACGCCTGCTGAAACGTAATGAAGCTTACGTTGTGGAGGATCTCGGCTCGTACAACGGCGTCACGGTCAACGGTGAGCGAATCGACGAAAAGGCGGAGTTAGCCATCGGCGATCAGCTAGGGATTGGCGACTACGATCTCGCGTTTCAATCCGACGCGCCCGCGGCGTCGAAGACGATCCCTGCGCGCGTGCCGAAGCCCCAGAGCGCACCACCTCCCAGGCTGATCGTGCTCAGCGATCCCGTGACAGGCGCAGAGTTCAGTTTGAGGAAACCGGTGCTGCGAATCGGCCGCGACGAACGCCTCGACATCTGGATCAACGACAAGTCCATCTCGCACGAGCACGCGGAAGTTCAATTGCAGGACGGCACCGTGACCATATTTGATCTCGACAGCGCCAATGGGATGCGGGTCAATGACGTGCCCGTGTCGCGCGCCGTGCTCGAAGCCGGAGATATCCTCGAGCTCGGCCGGGTTCGATTCCGGTTCGTGCCGCCCGAGGGCGCTCGAAGCTTGGACCCGGTTCCCTTCGAAACCGTGTCTGACGGTCCCCCCGCGTCGTCGCGCAAGGCGGGGATTGCTGTTTCGGTGATCGGCTTGTCGCTGCTCGCCGGGGCTGGCGCGGTGCTCACGACGATGCGCAACACGCCTGAGCGTATCGCTCCTTCAGAGCCTCCTCCAGTCGTTGCCGCCGCATTGCCTCCAGTCGTCGAAGCCCAACCTGAACGAGTTGTCAGCGCGGCTGGGAACACAGACGGCCAAGTGATCGAAGAGCCTCAGGAGTGGGAGGACAGACTTGTCCAGGCCCGACAGGCCCTGGCGGGCGGAGAAATCGACGAGGCCTACGCCATTGCGAACGACCTGCCCGCTGACAGCGTTCTGCGAGAAACACCGGAGTTCGGGGAGATCCGGTATCGCTACGCCCAGGCGCACATCAGCGAAGCGGAGCGCGCGCTCGAGGCAACGGACTTCGAACGGGTGCGTCGCGAAGCCATGCTCGTCCTCGACCTCGATGAGATCACCTCCAAGCAGCGCTCCGACGCCAAACGCCTCATGCGCAGGGTCCGGGCGGCCGAGCGGAATCCCAAGGCAGATTCCAAGCGAGAATCCAAGCCCACGGTGCCCGGACAACCCCAGGACCCCGGAGTACCGCCCGATGTTGGCCTCGAAGTGACGCAGGGGCGCAGAATCGTTGATTAATGGGCTCTGCCCGTGACAGACTGAGGCAAGGTGTTTGGGGGAACACAGGGGAAGCGGGTTTCGGCCGCGTGGTCGGTATGGGCGACGGCGCTGATCTTGGGGGCATGGGTTCTCCCGAGCGGCTCCCAGGCCCAGGTGGCGACCCTCACCGACGGCGGCATGGACCTGCACCTGTTTCGACCAGCCGTCGATTCGCGAGGGTACTTCAGCGTCAACGGCAGCGAGGTCATGCCTCACAAGGATTTCAGCTTCGGGCTCGTGCTCGACGCGGGCTTCGGCATCCTTCGGTACAACGGCTTCGTGAACAACCCGCAAGGCGAGGCTGACACCGCCGCGCGACAGAACCGAATCGCCAAGCAGGCGTTCACCGGGACGTTCATGTTTAGTTACGGTCTGTTCGACCGGTTGATACTCGGTATCCAGCTTCCGATTACGTTCTTTCGGGGAGACGCCGTACAGACCCCGGATCGCGGCGGCACCTGCACCGGTGCAACGTCCGCCGGTTGTCTTTTCAACTACCAGGCCGGCGGCTTGCGGTCACAGGGGGTAGGCGACCTGACCATCGTTGCCAAGGCGCGCCTGCTGAACCTCGGGGAGTTCCCGGCGGGCATTGCGGTGACGCTGCGAGCGGGTTTCCCGACGGCCAAGTCGACGCAGTTCGCTGGGGAGCCGGGCTACTCTCTTTGGCCCACGGCCGTGTTCGAGTTTCAGCCGATCGAAAAAATCCGACTCGCGCTCGAAGGCGGCTATCGATGGACCTCCGGCCAGGGCGCGAGCTTCATCTGGGACGGGCGTTCGGATCCGAGCACCAACCCAATTGACAATCTAAACGACGTCGCGATCGCTCCGGTCGACGTAGCCAGCGCCGGCCGACGGTTCACCTATGACGACCTCATCACGTTCGGGTTCGGTTCAGCCTTCCGCATCGCCAACTCGCTCGACTTCATCGTGGAGTTTTACGGAAGCCAAATCGCGCGTGAAATTGGTACCAAAGGCACCCTTTCCATGGAAGTTCTCGGCGGGTTCAAGTACTTCGTCACCAACAAGAGCTTCCTGTTCATCGCGGCTGGTGCAGGGATTCCAAAAACCGGCTTTGAAGCGGCCGACGTTCGCGCGACGCTCGGAATCGTCTACGAGCCGGCCGTCGGGGACCGCGATAAAGACGGGATCCCCGACGACGATGATGGTTGTCCCGATGAAGCGGAAGACAAGGATGGCTTCGAGGATCGCGATGGCTGTCCCGATCTCGACAACGACGGCGACGGAATCCTCGATGTGGATGACGCCTGTCCCTTGGTCAAGGAAGACTACGACGGGGATCGCGACGAAGACGGCTGCCCGGAGGGCAGGGAGGGCGACCGTGATGGGGATGGAATTCCCGATACGGTCGACGACTGTCCAGATGAGCCGGAGGACTTCGACGGCTTTCAAGACGAGGACGGATGCCCGGACCCCGACAACGACGGCGACGGTATTCCCGACGAGAAGGATCTCTGCCCGAATGACCCCGAAGATTTCGACGGTTTCCAGGACGAAGATGGCTGTCCGGATCTCGACAACGACAGCGACCGGATTCTCGATGTCGATGATGCCTGTCCGAATGACCCGGAGACCTACAACGGTCACGAAGACGAGGATGGCTGCCCGGACAAGGGCCTGGTGATCCTCGAAGACACGCAGATCACGATTCTAGAGAAGGTCTACTTCGAGACCGACAGCGCGATCATCAAGCCGCGCAGCTTCCCGCTGCTCGATGCGGTCGCCGCAACGCTGAATGCGAGCCCCCAGATCACCCTGGTCGAGATTCAGGGCCATGCCGACGAGAGGGGCGGCGACGGCTACAACATCAAGTTGACGCGGGCCCGCGCGGCCTCCGTCATGACTGCGCTGATCGAACGGGGCGTTCTCAAGGAGCGGCTGCGGTCTGGTGGATACGGCGAACGATGCCCCGTCGACCCCAATCACAATGCGAAGGCTTGGGAACGAAACCGGCGCGTGGAGTTCAAGATCATCGAAACCGACACCGGGCCCACCGGAGTTGAGGTAACATGCCCGCGCGGCCGTTCTCTGGTGCCGAGGTGATATGTCGCGCGAACGCTTCGTCGAGTTGATGACCCCAGCGCTGATTCGATTCAGTCAGGATCTGAAATCGGTCCTGCGGATCGTCGAAGACCCCGACGTCGACGATGAGAGCCGAATCGCTGCGGCCGGTGCGCTTCTCCACGTGATTTTCTCGAGCGGGGCCATTCCGGGCGTTCGGGGAGTGCTCCGTCATCTGGGGGACGTACTTCTGATTCGGCTCGTGTTGAGCGACTTGCGCAAGCGGTCTTCCGAGGCGTTCGCCAAGCACGCGCAGGTCTCGCCGGAGATGTTCGATCCGCTCTCCGACGAGCTCGATGCGATGCATGCTTATCTCGGAGATCGGGTCACCGTTCTCGAGCAAGTCGCCAAGAAATTTCCGACTCTGAATCAGCAGGGATACGAAGCCGCGCACTCTATCGAGGATCCCGAATCGAGCACCTGGCTCTACGACGCGGTTCACGAAGCATTGATCGACGAGATCGACTTCGACGAAGAAGACGTGATTCGAGAGCTCAAGCAGGTTGATCAGGTCTTGGCGCCACTCGCAGCGCGCGTCGCGCGCTAGCCCGTTACGCGGCTTTCCGTCCAGGCTCGGAGATTTCGCGGAGCAGCCAGGTGCCGCGCGAGGCCTTGATCGGCTTCGGGGCCTTGTGAGCCAGCACGCGCAGCAACTCGATGGCCTGAAAATCCCAGTCCACCAGTCGGACGATGCTGCCGTTGGGGCCGCGGAGGTCTGGTTCGCCCTTCGTGCGGCGGCGTACCAGATCGTCGGCGTCCGATTGAGCCCGTGTTTGAACCAGCAGCATGACCTGTCGTCGAAGGACGAAGCCGACGTGGCTCGAGGCAAGCACGAAGCTCAGCGAAATGAGACCGGCGCGGTGGGTCGGTAGGTGAGCTCGGAGCCGAGGTGCTTCGTCCGCCGATAGCTCCCAAGAGAACGACATCTCCGGGGCCTCGGCGGGCACGCTCAGCTCCAACGCGAAGCGGCGGAGCGCATCGGTTGCTTTCGAAGCAGTTGGCGGCATGTGGTATCGAGTGCCCGTCACAAACACCGGCAAGAGGAGCAGGGCGGCGGTTGGTTCACCGAGCGCGATCAGACAGGTACCGCTGGCGAGCAGGACTGCGAGACCGGTCGTGTTCGTCGCATCGAGCAGCTCGCTCGCTCGGGTTTCGGTTTTGGGCAGTTCTTTGGCGAAAACAGGGCGCCAATCGTGGTGTGGCGGCGCAGCCGTCCAGCGGACCGGACGGTGCAGCGCAAAGGCAATGAGCGGAGCCGCGCAAAAGAGGTAGCTCGGCGAGAGCCATTGACCGATGGCAAGCACGATGACGCTCACTGCAAGTACGGAGACCCAGGACGAACGAACGAGAAGCGCATTCGATCCCATGCGAACCTGAACCGCTTTTCGCTTCAGGAGCACCAAGATCCCCACCAGAAGCAGCGTCCAGACGATCGGGCGTTCTTCGGGGTTGCTCAGAGGAACAAAGCCCGTTGGGGTGGGCGCATCCGGCGCCGACGAGGGAAGGTCGAGCGCGTCACGGGGAAGGTCGAGCGTCAGCGGCCACGCGGTCAGTCGCGGAAGATGAATTCGCCGCCACTCGACGACCGTTCGTTCAGAGTGCTCCGAGACCTGGAAGTCGACACCGGGCGGGGTGTCGGAGAACTCGCTGGGAACCGAGGAGCCCTTGGGTGCGCGGATCTGAACCGAGACGTCATGCAGGCCTGTCTCCCAGGCTGGCACCGACCAGACGACACGCGCCTGGTCCGTGTCCTCGATGGCGCGCACGTCGCCTCGGATTCGGTATCGCATGAACACCCGGTACTCGCCTCTCCGAGGCGCGTCTCTCCTCGGAAATGAGAGATGTATCCGGCCGTCGTCGAGAACCTCCGCCTCCGGGCGAAAGATCTCGCCTTCTTCTGAACGGAAGTACGGAGGCCGATAGCGATCGAGCTCGACACCGTCTCCCAGGTCGACGAGCTCGAGCTCGTGCAGCCAACCAGCATGAACCTCGACGTCCAGCCGAAGAAGAATGCTCAGCGTCGCATCGCGCTCGATATTCACCGTCGCGCGAGCGCCTTTGACCACCGTACGGGTCCAGGCCTGAGCAGTGGAAGACGTACCAAGAATGGCGGCGAAGACGCAAAGAAGGAGGCCTGAACCGAGCTTGGGGCGCATGAGCCGAACCTAAGGAATTCCTGCCCTCCGGTGAAATTTCCTACTGCTGCCGCATCGGGGAGGGCATGAACAACAGGACGAACAGCAAAAGGGTTAACCAGCCAACGAGTCGGCGGCGAGGGGAGAGGTACGGGTCGTCGGTGGGCGGGTGACCGGCGCCGGTCGCGCGCGTGAGTAGCCACAGGAGCAGTGCCCAGAACAGCCAAGACAGGCCAGCAGCAACCTCATGCCCCAGCGCCTCACCGCGAATACCCTGAAGGTAAGCTGGTATCCCGTACGCGGCGCCAACCAGGACGGCGACCAGGGGCAGCAGCCTTATGACCTGCCGGGAGATCCGATTTTGTCGGCGACCCAGAAGCGCGTAGCCGATGTGGCCGCCGTCGAGCTGGCCGAACGGGATGAGGTTGAGCATGGTGATGAGCAGGCCGACCCAACCGGCAAACGCGGTCGGGTTGAGCATGATGTCGTACCCCTCGGGAATGGGGCCCTTGAGCACATAGAGCAGCGCAAGGTACAGAAGCGAATGGCCTTCGAGAAGCAGAGGTCCCTCAGGAACCGGCGCCACCGGCGAGCTCGAAAGTCCATACAGGAGGACCGGGAGTGCGACCGCCATGCCGGCGAGGGGGCCTGCGGCCCCGATGTCGAGCAATGCATTTCGAGATCGAATGCGCTCGCGGATTTGGATCACCGCCCCCAGGGTGCCGAGGCCTAGAAACGGGAGCGGAATGAAATAGGGTGGGGAGACGTCGACCCGGTGGTACTTGCCCGCGAAGAAGTGGCCGAACTCGTGAGCGAGGAGAATGGCCATGAGTGGAAGGGAGTACGCCCAGCCGGTTCCAAGCTGGGCTAGTGAGCGGGGAATATCCCCAAGAACCTGCACCGCGCCGGAGAATAGCGTGGACGCGAAGGTCAGGGCGATCAGGGTCAATGGCAGGGACCAGTTCGAGTTTCGCCTCTGCACGACGTGCCTCTAGCATGTGCGTTGCGAAGCGCACGATCTGCTATTCTCTCGAACGAATGGACCTCTATAGCGCGGCCAAGCGGCTCAACCGGCCGTTCGTCTTCACCGACGAACAATCCACGCGGGCTCTAACGATTGCCGACCACGGATTGATTGGCGACGGGTTCTCCGCCGCGCTCGTTCGAACCGACGGCGCGATCGACTGGCTCTGCTTGCCGCGATTCGACAGCCCGAGCGTCTTTGCATCCCTGCTCGACGAGGAGAATGGAGGCTCCACGTCGGTCAGCCCGGTAGACTACCCCTTCGAGAGTCTTCAGCGCTACGACCCGGGCACCAACGTGCTCGAGACCGTGTTTCGAATCGAAGGCCGCGGGACCATTCGGCTCACCGATTACATGCCCTGGACCGACGATCCCCGATCGGCGATGCATGAAGTTCATCGACGCGTGCAATGCGTGGAGGGCGAGGCGGTGGTCAAGGTCGTCTTCGATCCGCGATTCGACTACGGTCGCGTCAGCACGACGTTCGAGATCGACGGGCGCTCGGCGCTGGCCAAGGGCGCAACAGGAGAGCGTCTCTTGGCGGTTCTCGGCGGAGTCGGCCATTGGGAACAACGGCTCGAAGGCGGCGTGCAGGCCGTCTTTCGCCTCAAGGCCGGAGAACGCGGTTGGCTCGTCATCAGCTGGAACGCTACCGAGTCCGAGTCAATCTTGGCCTATCGCCCGTTCGATGCGCTCCGCAAGACTCGGCGCCGCTGGCGTGACTGGGCGCAACAGCTCGAGTACGACGGCCCTTGGCGACACCACGTCATTCGATCCGCTCTTCTGCTGAAGCTACTCATGTATGCGCCGACGGGAGCGATGGTGGCGGCGCCAACGACATCGATTCCGGAATGGATCGGCGGCGTTCGCAATTGGGACTACCGGTACACCTGGACGCGCGACACGGCCATGGCGGTTCGCGCGGCCAATCTGCTCGGCTGCAATCGGGAGGCGCGCGAGTTCTTTCACTTCGTGCGGGATACCCTCGAACGCGATCGGGAGCTTCACATCATGTACGCGGTCGATGGCGGGCGTGTACCCGACGAGCACACCCTCGAGCACTTCGCAGGGTATCGCGGATCGAAACCCGTACGCATTGGAAACGGCGCGCGTGACCAGCTGCAGCTCGACACGGCCGGAGCGCTCATGGACGCGGCCTACGTGTACGAGCGTGGCGGCGGCTCACTCACCGCGCGCGGCTGGCGGCGGCTTCGGGGCGTGGTCGAGAACGTCGTCGCCATGTGGGCCGAGCCCGACCATGGCATCTGGGAGCCGCGCGCGGGCAAGCGGCACAATGTGCATTCAAAGCTCATGAGCTGGCTCGCGCTACGGCGCGGCGCGGAGCTTGCGCCCTTGTTTGGCGATCAGTCCTCCCGAGCGCGATGGCAGCAAGTCGCCGATGAGCTCCACGACGAGCTATGCGCACGCGGTCTTGACAGCACAGGCAAGCGGTTCGTCGCCGCATACGACCACGAGCATCCGGACGCGTCCTTGCTTCTGTTGCCGATTCACGGCTTTCTGCCGCCGAGCGACCCGCGAGTCCTTCGCACCGTCGAATGGATCCAGGCTACCTTGGGGGATGGGCCGTATGTGTACCGCTATCGCACCGACGACGGGGTCGGCGGTGAAGAAGGCGCATTCGTTCTTTGCGGCTTCTGGTTGGCGGAGGTCTTGGCGATGGCCGGCCGCATTGACGAAGCGCAGCAGGTGTTCGTCGCCCACGCGGAGGCCTCGAACCACTTGGGTCTGCTCGCGGAGCAAATTGAGCCCGGAAGCAAGACGCTCCTCGGAAACTTCCCCCAGGCTTTCAGTCACCTCGGTCTCATCAACGCGGCGGCCAGGATCGACTTGGCGCTGAGGCTGCGGGATGAAGGCTCTGCGCGCGTGCCCGAGGTCGAGATTGGTCGCTAGGTGGGGAGCATGCCGAATCCAGATGGGGTGAAGCTGCGACGAACCGTCATGCTGCGGTTTGCTTCGTATGCGACGTTCGTGGGGCTGCTAACGGGGTTCGGGCTCTTCTTCTATGCAGGGATGCGCGACGTGGCGTCCTGGGGTTGGTTCATGCTTGGAGGGCTGGCGGCCGTGGCGGGGCTTGCCTGGCTCACCCGCTCGGCGCTGCACCTTTCTCTCGGGAGCATGCGGCCCAACAGCGCGCTCGAGTCCGATCGAAGCGCTGCGGCGCCGGCGGAGGCGGAGCGGGCCGAAGCGGAGGAGGCGCCCGACGATGACGAGGTGGACTACCTTACAGCGCTTCGCCACGAGTTTCGCACACCGCTCAACGCCGTCCTCGGGTTCTCCGACGTGCTTCTGAGCGGCATCGACGGAGAGGTGAACGAGTCGCAGCGCGAAGACCTGGAGATCATCCGTGCATCGGGGATTCGTTTGAAATTGCTGCTCGACAGTGCGCTCGATCTCTCGCACCTCGCGGACGACCATCTCCGGTTGAACACAGACCGAATCGACGTTCGAGAGCTCGTATCTCGGGTTGCAGCCGAGGCCGGACAGCTCTGGTCGAACAAGCGCAGCGCGAAGTGCGTCCTGCCCGAAGAGCCATGCGTCACAGAAGCCGACGAGAGCCGTCTTCGCCGCTCCATTCTCGTGCTCGCCGATTTCTTGGCCACCGACCATCGAGACGCCGACATCGAAGTGAGTCTCGCTCGAACCGGGGCCTATCTCGCAATCGAAATCACCGCGGGCGCTTCGGACCGCCTCTCGTTTGATGCACTTCCGACGACTGAAAGCGTTCTTGCATCGGAGGACGCCTCTGAGATTCGTCGCTGGCCGGTCGCCGTCACGGCCGAAGTCATTTCGCGGCACAAGGGATCGCTCTATCATGGCAATGCGCCGTCCCGGTTTTTGGTTCGACTGCCGCTGCACGGTGGACCATGAAGCGCGGACGAGCGCCTTCGGCTTCGAAACTTCGTTGGGGAATCGCTGCCGTGTCGATCTACTTTGCGGCTTGCTGGGCGTCGTTTGCGGGCGAGGACCGCTACCCGGGTGCATTTCTCGTCTTGGGAGTGGGCCTGTTCCTGGGATCGGGCGTGTTGCGATCGGTCGAGCGGCTTTTGAACGCTCTGGAGCCGTCCCCGCCGTTCAATCCGGTGGCCGCACCCATCCCTTCGATGCTGGAGACAATCGAAACGCACTCGGCCAAGCCGGAGCTGCGCTTGCGCCAACGCGCGCGCTTCCTTGGCGCACTCGGTCACGAGCTACGAAACCCGCTCAACTCGGTGACCGGTTTTTCAGACATGCTGCTCGGGCGCGTCGACGGCGACCTCAACGCCGAGCAAGAGAGCAGCGTTCGCACGATCCGCGCCAGCGCCGAGCGGCTTCTCCGGCTGGTTTCGACCGTCGTCGACCAGTCGAAGATCGAGGCGGGGACGCTTCGCTTGCAGCAGCAGTGGGTGGTGCCCGATGAGCTGATCGCGGAGGCGATCGGGTTTGCACGATCGCGCGCCGAGGGTATCTCCGTGATCGGCGGCGTCGCCGATGGGCTGCCCCGTATTTTCGTCGATCGGCATCGAACCGTCCACGCGCTCGTCAGCCTGGCGGTGCTGGTCATCCGCTCGTCGGGGACCGACATCGTCATGCGTGTTGCGCCGCCGCGACGCGATCAGGTCGGGAAGGGTTTCGTTCAATTCGATCTGATGGCGACGCTCAAAGATTCGTCCGCTGATACGCTGGCGATCGTCGAGAGGCTCGAAACTCCGCTGTCGCGCTCGGATGCGCTTGGGCTGGAGGTCGCGGTCGCCCGCAGCGTGATTGAAGTGCAGGGAGGGCGCATCTGGACCGAAGCGGGGACCGCCGGCAGCCTCCGCGTGTGCATGACGCTTCCGACATCGGCACGCTAGGCCGGGTCGGGCTTGGATGCGTCCAGGACCGCCCGGTACGCCCGGTTACGTTTCCAACCGAGATCTTGCTGGAGCCTTTGCGTCATCTCTTTGGTCGATAGCCCCTCGCGTTTCCACTCGACCAACAGAGCGTCGAGGTCGATGTCTTCGATCGCTGCATCGGGGGCTTTGCCTTCGATGACTAGAGTGATCTCGCCTCGCGCCGGATTCGAGAGCCCTGCTCGAACTTCTTGGACCGAGCCTCGAATGGTCTGCTCGTGCATCTTCGTGAGCTCGCGGCAGAGCGCGATTTGCCTCTCGCTGCCCAACCCCTGCTCGAGATCGTCCAAGGTCGCGTGGATGCGATGGGGCGACTCGAACAGCACCACCGTGACCTCCGAGTGCGCGATTCGTTCGAGTGCGTGTTTCCGGTCTCCGCCTCCGCGAGGGAGAAACCCTTCGAAGACGAAACGGCGGACGGGGAGCCCCGCGACGCAAAGAGCGGCCAAGACAGCGCTCGGACCTGGGATAGCCTCTACCGCGACACCCGCTTCGGCTGCGCGCGACACCAGGTAGACCCCCGGGTCGCTCACCACGGGAGTCCCCGCGTCGCTCACCAAGGCATAGTGAGCGCCGTTGGCGAGCTCCTCGACGATTTGAAGCACCTTGGCGTCATTGCTGTGCCCGTGAAAAGAACGCAACGGCGTGGAGATGCCATGCTTGGTGCAAAGCGTACGTGTATGCCGGGTGTCCTCGGCGAGAATCAAGTCCGCTTCACTCAGTACGCGTAGCGCTCGCAGCGTAACGTCTTCGAGACAACCAATGGGCGTCGCAACCACGGACAGGCGGCCTGACATTCAATGGCGTTACCACATCTGTGCGGCTTCGCGACCCGGCCCGTCAGGGAGATTCGTAAACTTCGACGACGGTATCGCCTAGCTCTTTGCGCAGATAGGCCTTCAGTTTTTCGAGAAGACGCTTTTCAATCTGTCGAACACGCTCGCGGCTCACGCCGAACTCGTCTCCAAGCGCCTGCAGGGTCTTTGGGTCTTCGGCAACCAGGCGGTCGTCGAAGATCTGCTTCTCCTTGCCCTCGAGAAACTCTCCGAACTCGTGGATCTTCGAGGAGAACTGATCGCCAATTTCGGCATCGGCCAAGGTATCGTCCGCGCGGCTGTCCTGGGAAGGAAGGATCTCCACCCGCGCGACCGTGCGACCTTCTCCCATCCCTACCGGTGCATCGAGGGACGCATCTCCGGCCGCCAGTCGCATATCCATGGAGACGACGTCGCGCTTAGGGACGTTCAGGCGTTCGGCGATGATTTCGGCCGTTGGCTCGATTCCCATCGCTGAAAGGCGCGCCTTTTCTTTCTGCAGATTGAAAAACAACTTTCGTTGGGCCTGTGTCGTGCCGACCTTCACGAGCCGATGGTTGTTCAGAATGTAGCGGAGGATGTATGCGCGAATCCACCAGGCGGCATAGCTCGAGAGCTTCACACCCTTGTAGGGGTCGTACTTCTTGACGGCCTGCATCAGGCCGATGTTGCCTTCCTGAACGAGGTCCAGAATGTTCTTGTACGCTTGTCGATAGTCGTATGCGATTTTGACGACCAGACGGAGGTTCGAGGTGACCAACCGCTTTGCAGCTTCGAGGTCGTCTTCTTCGAGGAAGCGCACCGCGAGCTCGTGCTCTTCCTCCTTCGAAAGAAGGGGATATCGCTGCACGTCGCGCATGTAGACACCCAGCGGGTCACGCCGCGAGAGTGCGGACGCGGACAGTGCCAGTCCGTCGGGGCCGTCCTCGCGCAGCCGTGACGCATCGTCCGTGATCTCGACGTCTTGTAGCTCGTCGATTTCGTCCGATTCTTCTAAGTCTTTTCCAGTCATCGCTTTCGCCCGTGAGTGCCTTCTCTAAAGCACAGCCCCCCGAGGCGTCCAGTGGCGGCCTTCACTTGGGGGCTTGAAAGGGCTGTTTACCCGCCGCCCTAGGTCGCAAACGCCCACCGACTGCACCGGCGATCGTGTATTGAATCGCGCCGTCGTCGGTCTGCGCGGCCTTGAGCCCCGAGGAGGCGAGCTCGAGCATGGTGGCCACCTTGGTACTTCGTTCCTTGTAGGCATCCTGGATTTTGGCCCGGATCATCACGTTCAAATCGGAGCGCTTGAGCGGTCGCAGGAGCCGCACTCTGCCCAGCGCTTCGAGCTCCAGATCTTTGCCGCGGGCCGTCGCGCGCTCGATGTTCGCCACCCCTTCGTCGATGGTGACCGTCAGCTCGAGGTTCCCCGCCTCTGCACGGTCCAGCGTCAAGCCGCCCCAATCTGGAATCTCGAGCTTGGATTTGCCATCACCCACGCTCAGCGCCTCGATGGTGACTGCGACGTTGCCTGTCGATTCGGCAACCTCGCTCGGCATGGCGAGCACGATCTCGCCGCTGATCGTTCCGCCCAGAGGGATTTTGGTGAACTGACGGAGCGCAGGGAGCGCGCCGAGATCGACCTCGTCGATCTCGATATCGACTTCCAAGTCGTTTTCTCCGACGGTGATGTCGCCTCCTGCGTCGCCGCCTGCCAGCTCCGCGTCAAAGCTGTACGACTTCGTTCCTGCGATCAGTGAAAACACGGAAGTGCCGACGGTGAGCTCGTCCACAATCAGATCGAGCGGAGGCGAGCCCTCCTCCTCCGCCGGAACGATCCAGCGGAGGCCTTCGAAGGTGAGCCCGGTCAAACCCGCATGGGTCAAGTCGAGGATCTCGATCTGGTAGCCCCGCGCGGATGCCTCTTGAACGATGCGATCGGCAAGACGCTCGTACGGGAAGGTCTTGTACGCAAAGAAGAGAAAGCAGAAGACGAAGAACAGAGGGTACGCCGTCCACGTCAGGATCTTCTTGAATGGAATTCGGTCCACGGCCTACTGCTCCACCGAGCCGGTTTCGCGATCGTAGGCGTTGACGCCCAACTTCACCGTGTATCCCGTTCGCATGCGGCCGCCGGTCATCTGAATACGCTCGATTGCGACAGGATAGGAGCTGTTCTCGATGTCCGCGAGCATTTCGATCAGCGGTCGAAGCTCGACCACAGGCAAAGATACACGCACTGAACGCCGGCTATACTCGCCCATGTCTAGATTCGGCTGGTCGGTGATGCCGAGGCCGGTCACGCCGTACTGCTGGGCACGCTCCTCGAGGAAGCCGCCCAGCGAAGGCGCCTTTTGGCGATACAGCTTCTCGACCGCGAGCCCGATCGGCTTTCTCTTGTCGTAGGCGGGGCTCCGAGCGGCGGATGTCTTGAAGGACCAGTCCGATTTCCTCATTTTCCGTTTCGATGTCCGAAATGCTGGCGATCGCGACGTACATCGGCAGCACGATCAGAATCGCAACGAACACGACGGCCATGATGGCGATCAGTCGACGTTCCCGTCCGCTCAGGGCATCTGCCCAGCTGCGCACATTGTCCAACGCGTCTCCAAAGGCCACGTTATTTCTCCTTCTTCTTCGGGCGGGACGCCGCTTTGTCGCAGTCGACCTTGACGACGAGCTTGTAATCCTTGCGGTCGCCGACCGCGTTTGAGATCGACCCCTTCTCGGCTTCGGCGAAGCAAGCATGTGCCTGAAGTTCATCCACGAGCCTGTCCCGATCGGCGATGGAGCCCACGGTTCCCTGGATCTCGAAACGACCCTTGTCTCCGTCATCGTCGATCTCGATTAGAAGCCGACGGGTATCGTGCTGGATGTCTGCCGGAATGCTTTCGGAGATTCCCTCGAGAACGTCATAGGCATCGAAGCGAGGCAGCGGATCGTCGATGCGAGGTCCGGCGGTGAGCAGCTCCCGCGCGTGAAGCGCGCTCCGCGCCTCCTCTCCCAGTAGGTCGTTGCTGACTTCCACCAGCGTTGCGGTGAGCCGTTCCTGCTCAGCCCGAGCTACCCGGTACTGGGCCAGCAACGAAACGCCAAAGGCAAGAACGACTGCAGCGAAGCAGACGGCGATCAAGCGAGCGTGCGTCCGAAGCTCGCCCGCTGCTGCCGCCGATGCGAACTCGCCTCGCCGCAGGTTGAGTTGCTTTCGCCGTGAGATGGCTCGCGACGCTAGCGCCGCCGCCTTGGCGAACTTCGGCCGCGTTTCGTCGTCCGCGCCGGGCGCCTCGGGGAGCGGAGCGACGCCGCAGGCGATTCCGAGTTGTTCGGTCAGCCAGCTCCGCGCGCTTTCCATGGGCGCCGTCTCCCCCGAAAGCAGTACCATGGACGGCTCTTCGGAGCGCTGCGCCCGGTAGCTAGCCAGCGTTCGCTGCAACGCGGCGCCAAGCTCCGCGCGCCGGCCCGACTCGACCAGGTCCATCCCTCCCGAAAGCGTTCGCGCGAACGTGCAGCCGCCGTGGGTCAGTGCCGCGAAGTCGGTGTTCTCGGGGCCCACGTCGACGACAATGACCGTCTTGTTCGCGAGCAACTCACCAAGCAGCGCCCCGAGGCCGTCGAACGCAGCCGCTCCAACGGCGAGCTCGGTGGGTTCGACGCCCGCCGACCGGAGCTCATTCAGCCGAGCCGCGACGTTTCGCCGAGGCGCGGCTACGGCCATGAGCTGAATCGTCGACTCGCCGCGACCAACGATCTGGTAGTCGACGATCGCGTCTTCGATATCAAAAGGAAGAAGGGAGCCGAGCTCGCCGGGCAGGACTTCTCCGGCCTTCTTTTCGATGCCGGCCGGCAGGTCGATCAGCCTCAGCGAGGCGGCCTCCCCGTTCAGCGATGCGATGATGCGATCGGGCGGCCGCGCGCCCGCAGAGAGAACTTGGGCGATCGCCGCCTGCAGCACGCCTGGCTCCAAATCCGACTCTGCGGAGTAGGGGAGCGGCGCTTCGGCGTATTGCTCCATTTCGGATCCGCGCAGCGCGGTTCTCAGAAACGCGCCTCGAACCACCCGGCTTGTGACTTCTAATCCCAAAACCAAAGACATTTCAATTCATCCGATAGTAGTGAAACACGCCCAATCCTGGCATGCGTCCCGTATTGGGCGGAGGTGGAACCCAGCGGGAGTGAAAGTTGACGACGGATTCGATTCGCACCTGGGAATGACCGACTAAAGCGATCGCTTCGATGGTGAATATTTGCGCCGAAGTCGCCAAGGAACGGGCGAGTGGGGTTCGTTGATCGGCTGGAATTTCGATGGGTGTGAAAATCAGCTCGCTTTCGGGACC
This sequence comes from uncultured delta proteobacterium, assembly GCA_963712235.1. Classification (GTDB taxonomy): domain Bacteria; phylum Myxococcota_A; class Polyangia; order Polyangiales; family Houyiibacteriaceae; genus SG8-38. The sequence goes on along the minus strand of CAVQHC010000009.1, from coordinate 128,354 downwards.
CAAGAAACCCGTGAGCATCCCGTACAGATCCTTCTTTGTTCCCTTGCCTTCGACGAAGTTGATGAGGTCTGTCGGCTGGCTGAACAGGGGGATCGGGATGAGCTGACGAATCGTGGTGAGGATCTGTATGAACTTGAGGCTTTCGAGGGGATCGGTGCAAAGGCTGGTCTCGGCGGCGAACGAGCAGATTCTCCCGAGTAGAACTTGGGGACTGGCTTCGTTCACGTTCACGAGGCCCGATGCGTAGATCGTCATGAGCCGGGAGGCTGGGTCGTTCGGGATTGGTTCGACGAACGTGGCCCAGAAATCATCGTTGAAGCCTCGCACGAGGCGCAGCTCCTGGATCGAGTCGAAGGGGGCGTTCTTGTTCCGGTAGGGATTGTCATTCAGTTGATAGAGCGAATCATCTTCCGTTCCGGTGGCCCCCGTCCGTGTTTCGCCTGCACCAGGGTCGAAGTCGGTTCGTTGAATGTCGCGATCCCACCAGTCGATTACCGCAGTGATGAGATCGATCCGCGTGGTCAAGGTGCCGGTCTCATCTTCCTTCGTGAAGAGCGCATCGTAGGGGCTTTCCGGCAGTTGCCCACCGGTAAGCGAAAAGAGCTGCATCGCTACGCCGTTGCGCGCCTGCTCCCCGTCGAGGAACAGCGGGTCATTGACGTTGACTTTGCCGTTCTCACTTACGGCGCGGACCTGGCATGAACCCGGGAGGTTTTCGAACCCGACCGTGTCGCCGAAATCGACTCCGAGCTCCATCAAGGTGTCTCGCTGGTCTTCAGGCGTACAGAACGGGGCAAGCAGCTCGTTGACGAAGTTCCAGACCGGCAGCTGCGGCGCGGAGCGGCCGGTAGCGCCTCTGTACAACGGATCGACGAAGCGCCGCACCTCTGGCTCTTTTGCGATCAGCAGGCGAGTCAGGTTGGTAGCGCTCTTGGCCATGTATTCGGCCTGAAGCGTATCTCGTTGCGAAGTCGAGACCGCAAACGCCGTGCCGGTCTTCTCGTGCATGTCCACGAGCATCACCGATAGAATTGCGATCGTTGCAATCGCCATGATCAGCGCGACGCCTTCTTCGGAGCGCTTGGGGCGCGATGTCGTTTGGCGGTGGCTCATGGGTTGTAGTTCGCGTGGTTCAGTGCGTAGGTCAGTGGAATCGTCACCCTGGTGCCGAACGCCTGGGTCTTACCCCGGCGACCTGGGCGCTTGACGGCCAAGCGGATCCGCACCTGTGTGGGGAGTCGATTCGGCTGTGCGAGCACGTCCTCGGTATCCCAGGTCTGGACCCACTCGCTCAACAAAGGATCGTAGTACTCGACGTTGAACTCCTCGACGTTCTCAACGAGGATTTGCGAAGTGCCTCCCCTTCGCGGGTCATCGTCGATCCGGTTTTGCTCTCTGCGGGCCAGGACTTGCACGTCCGGGTCGTCCGGATCTTGGGTCACGAAGTAGCTGAGCTCGTTCTGATCGGATTCGCGCGCGTTTCGGTACAGACGTCGATGCGAGAACGAAGTGAAATCGATTCGATCCTCTTTTCCGCGGTCCTTTCCGATGAAAGCCGTCTCCACGACGCGGAGATCGAGCGAGGGGTTGGTGTGGGTCGAAACGAACGCCATGGTGAGCTCCCGAGCCATGCGCTCGAGCGCCATGTGCACGACGCGGGACTCGTCGACATTCTCTTCGACCCGAGCCTTGTTGAGGGCTGTTTGAGCGAATCCCCCGTAGATCATGGTGCCCACCAAGGCGAGCACCGAAACTGCCAGGATTACTTCGAGCAGAGTGAAAGCAGATTTCTTCACTCTTCCTCCTCTGCCGAGTCGTCGGTCCGTGCTGGTTGGTCCGAAACGAGGTACTGCGTGACGTCGAAGCCGCGCTGCTTGGACCCTTCAGTCCATCGCACGGTCACCGTGGCCCTTCGGACTTGCTCTTCGAGAAACGGTTTCAAGATTGGAAAGCCGATTTGTAGTGCAAGCATCGCCAGGTTCCCCGCCTCGCCGGCGATCACTTGCTCCGTTGGTCCGCCCGAATCGGTGACGTCATCGACGACGGAGTTCACGATGTCCTTTGGGTCGTTCCGATCGCTACTTTCGTCGTCGTCGCTTTCGTCGTCTCCAGCGCCGAATTCCGGCAGGATGATTCGTTCGACGATCCAGTCACACTCGAAGCCCTCGACGGGCGCATGCTCGCAGCAAGAATCGGTGTCTTTCTTTTCGAGCGCGGGCAAGCCTTCGATTCCGATGATCTCCTCGATCTCGCCCATTTTGCAGCGCGCAAGGGTCACAGCGACGTTCTGCCGGCGAGCGCGCGCGGCGATGTTCGCGGCACCTACCTCACTCGAGAAAATGGCGGTGAGCGATAGGCCCAGGATCGCCACGGCAATCATCACTTCCAACAAGGTGAAACCGTTTCGATTCACAGTGAATCCTCGACTTCTCCCTCGTCGTCGAGCTCGTCCAGCGGCTCGTAGGCGAAGTTGTGAATCCGCGCATTCCCGGTGAGCGGATGAATCTCGATGCTGTAGACAGTGTCACTGGAGTCGCTCAGCTGAATGACAGCGTGTTCGGTAAGCCCACCCGGGAAGAAGTAAACGGAGCCCTCGCCATCGGTTCGAGTGTCCGTTTCGTGCGGTGTGATCAAAGCGTGCACCGAAATTGCGTCGCCGACCGGTTTGGCGGTGTAGCGCTCGATGACCTTGCCGCTTTGGTTCGAAATTGGCTGAAATGGCGACGTGGGCTTCACCGGGGTCAGCGGCTGTTCGAGCCTGGCCCTCGCAAGGTCCCAGGGGTCCACTGCCTGACCGTCCTCGTCTTCGAGTTGCTCACTCGTTGCGAGAGTGACCGGTGTCAGGGTCTCCTCGATAGCCATCGTATCTTTGTCGAAGTCGAAGCGGAGTCGCGTCGTCGTGCCCTGCGTCAGGGAACGGTTGTAGGCGAATCGGGCGGCGCTCATCACTTTGAAGGCAGACGAACGGAGCCGGGTCCGTGTGATTGCTCCCAGGCCAAACGTCGCCCCCGTGACCACGACCGCAATGATTGCGATCACTATGATCACCTCAATGAGGGTGAATCCTCGGTTCGTTCGGGATGGGACGCGGTTGAGCATGAGCCGTTAGATGTCGTCCTCGGTGTTGAACTGCAGGTCCGGCCCCGCCGATACGACCGCGATATCACCGTCCTCGCAGCTGATCTGAAACGGCGTGTCCCAAGCGTCCGTCGTCCGACGGGTTCCGTCGAGGTATCGTTCGCTCACCAAGTCTTCAACCGTTGGGCAACCTCTCGGGTTGTCCGCGACGTAGAGCATCACGGCCGAACGCAATCCTTGAGCGTCGGTTTTTGTGGTCTTGAGTCGCGCCTTCTCGAGCTGCGGGAGCAATGCCACCGCGACGCCGCCGGCCATCATCGCGAAGATCGTGATGACGATCATGATCTCGATCAGCGTGAAGCCCTCTTGGCGCCTCCGGCGGGCCAGTCGTCGTTGTGCGCGCGTGTCAGTCGTGTTGGGCATGGAGCCTCCCGTTTCGTTCATTGAATGTTGTCGTCCTTCGAGAGCGAGCCACTCGGGCCCGCGGAAATCACGTCGGCCTCGTCTTCGAAGTAACCCGGACAGCGAATCGTGAGAGGTCTCCCCCAGCCGTCCTTCGGCATCGAATGCAGGTAGTGCTTCTGAGATAGGGGCGGGTGCAGCAGCTCCGTTTCCGAGCTCGGGCAGCGACCAACATCCGCTCGAAATCGATCGACGGCCTGCTTCACTTGGGCCACCGCAACCCGTGTGTCGCGCACCTGAGCTCGACGCCGTGCGTAGCGCGTGAACCCGACGCCCAGAACGACCAGCAGCAGCACCCCGAGCAGTGCCTGCCAGCGTGTGTTGCTGAGCGCATTGCGCCAGCGGCCGCCACGGCTTTCCCATGGCAGCGAAACTCGTTCTCTTTGCGATCGTCGAGTCATCGGCGTCTCTCATTGAATCATCTCGTTGAGCTGGAGTAGGGGCATGAGGATGGCGAATGCAATGCCGCCGACGACGACGCCCATGACCACGATTAGCACGGGTTCGAGGATCGACGTCATCGCGCTAACTCGCACTTCGATCTGTTGGTCGTAGGCGTCGGCGACGTGCATGAGCATTTCCTCCAGTTGGCCCGTGCGCTCGCCCACGGCGATCATGTGGGTCATGATCGGCGGAAACCTGCCGGCCTGCCGCAGCGGCTTGGCGATGCCTTCGCCTTCTCGGACGCTTTCCCGTGCATCCTCGACGATTCGCATCAGCTCGGTGTTCCCAAGAACGTTGCGCGTGATGTCCATGGCGGCGAGCACGGGAACCCCGCTCGCCAGTAGCGTGGCTAGCGTTCGAGTAAAGCGGGCGACGGCGACCATGATCATCAAGGGCCCGAAGAGCGGCACTTCAATCATGAAGAGGTCCCACTTCCTGCGGCCTTCGTCCGTCGCTTTCCAGCGACGAAACCAGTAGATGGCCCCGGCCATCAGTGCGGCGAGGAGCCACCAGTAGTTGCTGAAGATGTCGCTCACCCAAATCAGCACGCTCGTATACCAAGGAAGGGCCTGGTTGAAGTTCTCGAAGATCGAGGTGACCTTGGGGACCACGACCGACATCATCAAGAAGAGAATGGCAACCACGACGACCGCCATGACGATCGGATAGGCGAGGGCGCCGCGGACTTTGCTCTGAAGCCGGGTCTGCTCGTCCAGGAAATCCGCGAGTCGTCCCAGCACCTCTTCGAGCGTTCCGGACGCCTCTCCTGCGGCGACCATGTTGACGTAGAGCGGAAGAAAAATCTTGGGATGCGCCTTGAGCGCGTCGGCGAGCGTGCTGCCTTCGTTGACTTTGTTGCGGGTGTCGGTGAACGCGTTCTTCAAATCTGGGTGATCGAGCTGTTCGATCAAAGCGCTCACGGCTTCGACCAAGGGAACGCCTGAACGGAGCAATACGGAGAGCTGCCGTGTTGCTACGGCAACCTCCACGGGCGAGACGCGCTGAAAGAACCGCCGAAAATTGATGTCGCGCGAGGCTTTAAGAGCCGCCTCCGATTGCTCGAGGATTTCGGTCGCAAGGACTCCGTCTCGCTTGAGCAGGGTGCGCAACCCCTTTGCGCTATCCGCATCTCGGACGCCCTTGACCGACTTTCCCCGGGCGTCGATCCCTTTGTATGCGTACACCCCCATCGATCAGACCTCCGCCGCCTGGGTCGCGGCGAGCACCTCTTCGACGCTCGTTACACCTGCGACGACCTGCCGTGCGCCGTCTTCTCGGAGCAGTCGCATGCCCTGTTGCTGTGCGATGCGCTGAATCGTTTTCGAATCGCTGTTGTTCAATATCTCGCGGCGCACGGGTTCGTCGATCATCATGAGCTCGAATATGCCGACCCGGCCTCGATAGCCGGTGTTGCTGCACTCGTCGCAACCACGATGGTGATAGAAGGTCAGCTCGCCGGAGTCTGCGCCCGCGGCAGCTGGCAGGATCGGGGGGTTGCTGTTTCCGATCACCGTGGTGGCCGCCAGCTTCTTCAGCTCTACGAGCTTTTCGTGAGCGATTGCGGCGTCGATCCCGAGCTCGCGCAAATCTTGGCTGGTTGGTGTGTAGGGGGTTTTACAATGGTCGCAGAGCCGTCGAACGAGGCGCTGAGCCAGGACTGCGAGAATCGAAGAAGACAGCTGGTAGGCCTGTATGTCCATGTCGACCAAGCGCGTGATCGCAGCGGGGGCGTCGTTGGTGTGCAATGTCGAAAGCACGAGGTGTCCGGTCAGCGATGCATGAATCGCGATCTCTGCGGTTTCGTGGTCGCGAATCTCGCCGACCATGATCACGTCCGGGTCCTGACGAAGAAAGCTCCTCATGCCCGACGCAAACGTCAGGCCGATCTTAGGTTGAACCTGCATCTGGCCGATGCCGCGAAGCTCGTACTCGACTGGATCTTCCGCCGTAAGGATATTCTTCTCCGGCGTGTTGATCTGGTTCAGACAGGCGTAGAGCGTGGTTGTCTTTCCGGAGCCTGTGGGTCCGGTGACTAGGATGATGCCGTTTGGACGCCGGATGAGACCCTCTAGTTGGTCGAGCTCTCGGCGTGCGAAGCCGAGGTCGATGAGATTCAGCAGAACCTGTTCTTTGTCGAGCAAGCGCATGACGACGCGCTCGCCCTTTGCGGTTGGAATCGTCGACACACGAACATCGATCACTTTGCCAGCGATCTTCTTGGTAATGCGCCCGTCTTGGGGCAGGCGGCGTTCTGCGATGTTGAGGCCCGCCTCGATCTTCACGCGACTCACAATCGACGAAAGGAATCCGCGATTCGCTTCCTTGCGGGGAATGAGGCGGCCATCGACACGATACCGAACGATGACTTTTTCATCGGTTGGCTCGATGTGAATATCCGATGCCCGCTCTTTGACAGCCGTGTAGAAGAGGTTGTTGACCCAGCGAATCACGGGCGCTTCGTCAGTCATGTCGATCAGGTCGCGAAGCTCCTCGACCTCTTCGCCTTCCTTGGCTTCGGCTAGGGCCGTTTCGTCCTTTCGCTCGTAGACGCGGTTGATCGCGTCATCGATGCTTTCCTCCGACGCGGCGACCGGAATGATGGTCTTGCCCAGAAGAATCCGCAGGTCGTCGATCGGGAATGGGTCAAGCGGATTGGCGACGGCAACCCGCACGCTGTCATCCGTTTGCGTCAGCGGCAGGATGTGGTTCTGGCGCGCGAAATTGATCGGGATCGCATCGATCAGCTCCTCCGGTATCAGCTCCGTAGCGAGCTTCTCCACGAACTCCATGCCGACTTCGTCTGCCAAGGCGCGAACCAGCTTGACCTCCTCGACGGCGTGCGTCGCAACCAAGAGGTCGGTGAGCTCGAGGGATCGATCCGCCGCTGTCTGCAGTGCGGCCTCGAGCTTGTCGGGCTCGAGTGCTCCGCGCCGAACCAGAATCTCACCGATGTATCGCTGCTCGAAGCTCATTGCGGGGTGCCGTCCGATTCGTCGTTGCTTGGCGTCTGTGCCTCTTCGGTCGAGCCGCCCGCAGGTTCGCCGCTGTCGTTTGCGCCCTCCGGTCCGGATGGAGGCTCGTCCGGCTCGATGACCTCTTCAGGCCCTTGTGCGTCGGCCGCCGTCTCCGCTTGGTCGGGGAGCTCGGGTTCGGGCGGAGACTCCGGCTCCGCTCCATGCGGGCTTTCAATCGGTGGAGGGGGCGCCCCGCCTCCCTCTTGCTCGTCTGCCGCGGTCGGTGGGATCGATTCGGTGAGGTTCGACTCGGTCTGCTCTTGCAATTCCACCCCGTTCGGCCCGATCACGTAGGTGTCCTCCTCTACGCTAATTGGGCCGCTGTACGGGCCGATCGGCGAGCGCGGCACGTGGTCGGGCGGAGGCTCGAGCTCCGCAGCCTGGGCCAGCTTGATCTCCTCTTCGACGCCGTCGATCTCGTTTACGATCTCTGCGACGAGACCGCGCGTGCGGGTGTAGTCGATGTGTGGCTCGAACTTATCCTCTCCGAACACGAAGTAACGGTCGATCATCTGTTGCCGCTCTTGCATCTTGCGCTCGAAAATCTCCCGCAGGTCGCCCGGGTCGCGAATGATGTACGGCGTCAAAATGAGAAGCAGATTCGTCTTGCGCTTTTGCTTGCTGGTCTTGCGGAAGAGGGCTCCCAAAATTGGTATGTCGCCGAGGACGGGAACTTTGTCTTCGCTGTTCTGAATCGCGTCGCGCATCAGACCGCCGATCACGATCGTCTGCTGGTCCCGGACCATGACCTCAGTTCGTGCGGTACGACGGTTGATCGAGACGACTCCGAGCGTACCCGAGGTGGCGCCCTGCTCGGAGATCTCCTCCTCGATTTCGAGCCGCACTTCGTTGTTCTCGTTGATGTGCGGCGTGACTCGGATAGTCGTACCGACGTCCTGACGGGCGACGCTTCCGAGCCCACCGGCCAGCCCAGCCAGGTTGCCTAGATCCTGCCCGCCCGCGGATGCTTGGGCCAAGGCCCCGAGGCTTCCTGCGCCCGCGAAGGTGCCCGGCGCAACCCCATTTGTCTGCAGCGGGATGTTCTCGCCCACGCTGATTTCCGCTTCAGTGTTGTCGATCGCGATGATGTGCGGTGTCGAGAGCACGTCCGCGTCACCGGACTTCGCGAGCGCGGTCACCACGACGCCAAACCCTGGTACCGAGAACCCGACGAGCTGCTGCGAGTTCTCGATGGTCGGTCCACGAACGCCGAGCGCCAAGCCACTCAGGTCGTTTTGGGTGATGTCGATCGACGACGGCGCGTTGAATCCAAACAGCGAGAGAGAGCCATCGGTCGGAAAGTCGCCCGCGCCTCCGTGGAACGCGAAACCGAGGTCAGACGATCGCTCGATGCCGAGCTCCATGACGACTGCCTCGATGAACACCTGCTTCCGAGGCGCGTCGAGACGCTCGATCACCTTCTTGAGCGCCGTGTAGTCGTGAAGAGAGGCTGTAATGAGCAATGCGTTCGACTGCTCGTATGCGGTGACAGCGATCTGTCCTTCGAACAGCGACGCCGTGGCGGCCGGTGCGGCCGCGCCCCGTTGTGCACCGGCTCGAGGTGTCGGTCGTGCACCAGATGAAGCGCCAACGAGCGCCGTCAGCGCAGCGGCGATATCCGTGGCAGCACCGTGCTGAACGTAGTGAACGTGGATGCGACCTTCACCTTCGAGCGCAACGTCGAGCTGCCGGATCATCTCGAGGATGCGCAGGTATGCGCGTTCCGTTGCGATGATGATGAGGGAGTTCGTCCGCTCGTCGGCGATGATGTTCCGGATGGTTGGCCCGGACGAAGAGCCGCCGAGCACGGCGGGCGGTTCGTTCTTCTTCGCGGTGGGCCGCGCGGTGGTTTTCGGGGCCGCTGTTTCGGTGTCGGCGGCGAAGATCTCCAGCAACCTTGCGCTGAGGTCGGGCGCATTGGCGAAGTGAATCGGCTCGATCCAGGTCTGTGTTCCGCTGCGTGGTAGGTCGATCGCCGCGATCAGACGAAGCATGCGGCGGATCTGGGCCCCAGTATCGGTGAGGATCAGCATGTTGGTAGGGGCGTACGACGTGATGTTTGCGGTCCGGGACGCGAAGCGCGCGAGCAGGGTGGTGACATCTTCAGCCGAGAGGTGATCCAGGTGGTGGATCCGCGTGACGTAGCGGTCGGTCGAAGGAACCGAGCTTCCGTCCTCGTACATGGGGACCGTTTGGCGTTCGATCTGCTGGGCCTCCACGATCTTCAAATATCGACCCGCGGGTACGATGGTGAAGCCGTTCACCTCGAGAACAGACAAGAACGCCTGATACGCTTCCGACACCGTCACCTTCGTCGGCGCGAATACGGTTGCTTTGATCGCGCGGAGCTTCGTTGGGAGAATGAAGCGGCGCCCCGTCATATTCGAAATCAAGCGAACCAAGTCCGGAAGCTCGGCGTCCTCGAGGTTGAACGTCACCCGAGTGCGGGGCGACATGGCCTTGAACTCGACTCCTGTCTCGAACTGCGGCAGCTCGTTTTCGAGCTCCGGTTCGTCTTCAGGAACGGGCTCAGGCTTTGCTTTGGGGCCAGGTCCGGGAGTTGCGGTCGCATCCGCCTTCGGTGGTGCCGGTCGCAGCGGGACGGGCGGGGAGGGAATCCGCGCAGGCGGCTTTGCTGGCTTCGCTTCGTTCTGTTGGGCCACCGCGCCATGTCCCGTGCTCAGGAGGAGCGCGCCGACGAGCAAGCAAATGAGCTGATTTCTAAAGGTCACGATTCATTCCCCGCCTGAAGTTCCAAGATGGCGTCTCATTCGATGTTGTAGTCAATGGTAATTTCTTTGTTCTGCCGTTTGACCGCGAGCGTGAGCTTGTCTGCGCTTCGCAAACGAGAATACGCCTCGAGCGCGGTGTCTGGGCTCGTCATGTCGAACCCATTGATCGTGCGCAGCATGTCGCCGTTTCGAACGCCGAGGCGGCCGAGTAGGCTGTTGCGGCGAATGCCGTAGAGCTTGACGCCTACGACACGTCCGTTCTCCTCATGCGGAATCACGCGAGCGGACTTCATCAGACTTCCCTGATTCGCCAAAACTTTGTCGACCAGGCCTCGCTGAATGTTGAACTTGGTGTCGGTGATTTTCTCGATGCCGTCGGTGAGCTCTTCCGCGCTGAGGCCAGCGCTCCTGGCATCTGCAGGCTTGGCAGCCGCGGGCTTCTGCGCAACCGGGGCCCGCGCTGCCGCCGTCTCTTCTTCTTCGAACATCAGAAGTTGGCAAACTCCAGTCGAGCCGCTCATCACCACGCTCGAAGAGTGAACCGCTACCACCCGGGAACCGTCTACGTCCGAGCCCTCGCGATAGAGCATCGTCTTTCCGTCGCTCGAACCGGCGATGGCGGCAAACGACCAGTCGGGGGCCACCGGGCTCACCACCGAGCCGACGAGCCGCAACTTACCCGCGCACTTCGGCGGTGGCCGGTTCGGGTCCCAGGAATCGATGGGCTGCCCATCTTCGCCGAGCGGAATTTCGGGGAGCGGCTCCGCGGTGAGGTCGCCGCGGGCCGAATCGAAGATGTTCCGTCGAAGGATCGTCGCGGCATCGCGCTTGCGAAGAAATCTCGGCTGGGTCGCCGTGAAACGCTTTCCGGCTGGCTTTGCGGCAACGGCATTCGGCGCGAGCAATTCCGCCGCCAAGACGCGGGTCGTCCCCTGCGCCAGGAAGAAAGCGCAAAGCGCGAGCGTTGCGAGCACAATCGCAACCGAGATGCGTCTTTGTCGTGGAGTTGCCACCGCCGGTTAGTAGAGCAACCACCGTGCCGAATCAAAACCAGAGAAACACCAATGATTTCGTGCTTCGGGACCCAATTCTGACCCAGGCCGATGGACAACGTGGCGGGCCGGATCCTCGGCGATTGACAAAATGACACCGGGGGGAGGAGCGGCCGTTCAGGCAGCCTCGTCGCCCTTGTCGGCCCCGAGCTTGCGATAGATCGTCCGCGCAGAAATGCCGAGGAGCTGCGCGGCGAGCTGTTTGTCGCCCGAGGTGTGCTTCAAGGTGCCGTGAATCACCCGTCGTTCGACCTCACTCAGCGCGGTTCCAACAGGGAAGGTGAACGCATCGAACTGCGGCTCCGCGCGCGCGACCGGGTCTGGAAGGTCGGCAAGCTTGATGACGCCACTCTTGTTCAGAACGACGGCGCGTTCAATCACGTTTTGGAGCTCACGAACGTTTCCCGGCCAGTCGTACGCGACGAGTTGTTGGAGCGCGTCACGATCAACCGCCAAGGGCTCCTTCTCGTTCTTTTCACAATAGGTCGCAACGAAGTGCTCCGTCAGCAACGGGATGTCGTCACGCCGTGCGCGAAGCGGAGGGCTGGTGAGCGCGATGACGTTGAGCCGGTAGTACAAGTCTTCGCGAAACTCCCCCGCTTCCACCGCAGCGTGAAGGTCGCGATTGGTCGCCGCAATCAAGCGGAAGTCAGCCGTCTTGGTTTGTCCGCCAACCGGTTGGTATTCGCCTTCTTGAAGAACGCGAAGCAGTTTCACTTGCACTGCCGCAGACAGCTCGCCGATTTCGTCGAGAAAGAGCGTGCCGCCATGAGCCTCTGCAATGCGACCGCCGCGTCGCGCAATCGCGCCCGTAAAGGCACCCTTTTCGTGGCCGAAAAGCTCTGACTCGACGATCGTCTCGGGGAGGGCGGAGAGGTTGACGCCAACGAACTGTTTCCTTCCGCTCCGCTCGTGAATGTGACGTGCGAGCAACTCCTTGCCGGTTCCGCTCTCTCCGAGGATCAACACATTCGCCGAGGACGGCGCCGCTTGGGTGGCGATCTCGAGAGCGCTTCGGAGTGACGCTGCCGAGCCGACGATGCTCCGATCGCTGAGCTGCGAAAGCTGTTGTCGAAGATCTTTGTTCTCGACCACGAGCTGCTGGCGCTCCGCAGCCTTGCGGACGGTCTTGACCATCTGGAGCCGCTTCAACGGTTTCTCGACGAAGTCGTAGGCGCCTGCGCGCATGGCTTCGACCGCCTTTTCGACCGTACCAAACGCGGTCATCAGAACGACCTCGGCATCGGGAACGACCGTCTTCAGGGCTTTGACCAGCTCGATGCCGTTCATCCCTGGCATCATCAAGTCGCTCACCACCACGTTCACCGAATGGTGCCGGCAAAGGTCGAGGGCCTTCTTCCCGCTCGTAGCGGTGAGGACCTTGAACCCTTCGCGCTCGAAGATGCGTCGAAGCGAGTCGACGTTCGGCGCCTCGTCGTCGACGACGAGCACCGAGATCTCGGTAGAATCGGTCATTTGAGACTCTCTGGCAGGTACCATTGACACTATGTCACCCGATGACAAGGCGTCCAAGTCTTCTGCGGCCACATAACTAGCTGTAATCACTTGATTTATCTCCAGGCAGACCGGCGGCTCTGCACCGTCACACCAGAAGTGGGATGCAATCTACGGGCCAGGTCAGAAGAGCAGGGGAAGTTGACGCCCCCGGTCCGACGGACGGCGCGGCGCAGGGCGGGCAGCTTCGCCGGCGAGGTATTCGAGGCCTAGTCGGTCGCAGTGCACCGAAAACAACTTCTCGGTCATCGCCCAGCGCGGCCCTTGACCGACCATCCGAGCGCCAAAGCGCGGGTCGCTCTGCTGACCTCGGCGCATGTCGCGAATGGCGCTCATGACCTTGGCGTGCCGCAGCGGAAACGCTTCGGCCAGCCGCGCCGAGAAGACCGGGCCGACCTCGAGCGGCAGCCGCAGGAGAATCTTGAACGCAGCCGAGGCACCGGCATCTCGGGCCCGTTTCAGAATCTCCGGGATTTGATCGTCATTGAGACCGGGGATGATTGGAGCAACCGCCACGGCCGTCTCAATTCCCGCATCCGAAAGAATACGCAGCGTCTCGAAACGTTTGCTGGGCGGGCTTGCAAACGGCTCGATCGCTCGCGCGTGCGCATCGTTTGCAAATGGGATGCTGAGCGTGACTCGGCAAGACGACTCGCGATGCAGTGTCTGCAGTACATCGACGTCACGCCGGACGAGCTTGCCCTTGGTGATGATCGTCACTGGGGTTTGGGACTCTGCGCAAGCTTCGAGGCAGCGACGCGTGAGCTGATAGTGCGACTCGATCGGCTGGTAGCAGTCGGTGTTTCCGGAAAACGCAATTAGCTCCCGCTTCCACGACCTCTTGCGAAGAGTTGCTCGCAGTCGATCGACGATATTGACCTTCACCACGAGCTGCCGCTCGAAATCCGTGCCCGCGCCGAAGCCAAGATAAGGATGCGTCGGGCGCGCGTAGCAATATGCGCAGCCGTGAAAACAGCCGCGGTACGGATTGACGCTCCACCGAAAGCCAACGTCCGGGCTCTTGTTCTCGGACAGCGCGGTCTTCGCCTTCTCCTCGTGGACACGGAGGTCGGCAGGCGGAGCCTCACCTTCCCAGTCGATGCGGGCTTCTTGAAAGCGATTGGGCGGGTTCTCGCGAAAGCGGGGCACTGAACAAAAGTATAGCATTGGGCTGCCCCCACTTATCAAGCGGAAAACGGCTCGCGACGGGCGCGCTCAAAACAGGCAACGATTTGCATGGCTGAGACGATCGCGTTCCGGATCGCGCGTCAGTCCGCGTACGGGATCGCCTCGCAGGCCTCGTGGGCGCCCTGCCATCGCATCAGGGTGGTCTCCGGTTGGCCGTCGTCGTCGTATGCGATCACCGCGTAGGTCAATCCGCTGTCCTGGCCGAGGTACTGCAGGTCCAAGTTGATCATCTTCACCCAGGTCCCCGTATTGACCAGGATGCGGTCGTTCGGGAGCTGGAGAAATCGTGGGCCGTGGCTGTGGCCGACGATGAGTGTGTGTGCGCCGCGCGTCTTGTTGAGTGCGCGGATCGCCCGCTCATCGTAGCCGCCGCTCGTGACTTCGAGCACCTCTTCGCGCACCAGCCGCGGGAAGTTCAGGATGCGTTCGCGCCAAGCTTGAATCGTAAATACGCGGTGCCGAAGAAAATAGATCGTCGAACGCCACAGGAACTTGAGGACGAAGCCTGGGTCCAGCAACGCCGACGACCAAAGGAATCGCCTCAGCGGTTGGATTCGATCAATGTGGCTCCGAATCTCTTTTAGCGGATTCATCACCTCGAGGATCCAAAGGCTGCCCCAGGGCAAGGCCAGCACTTCGGTTCCGTCTCGGCGCGTTCGCGTCATCTGCCCGTAGTCGACGCGGTGAATGCGCTCGAACTGATGTCCATGACGGATCTGGATGCCTTCGGGGAGGTAGTAGGTGTCGGACGAAGTCACGAAGTGGACGCGTTCGGCAGCCTCACCCGGCGCAACGTAGCGAAGAAAGAGCTCTTGAACACCTGCGAACCAGAAATCGATGTCGTGGTTTCCCGGAAGATAGGTCATCCGGTTGGTGGGCTTTTGAATGAACTCGCGGAGCGCGAGGACGAACCTCGGGTGTCCTTCCAGGCACTGCTGTAGCTTGGCGATCGCGATGTCTTCCGTGACTTCGGTGGGCCAGTGGTCAGCGATCTTCACTTTCAAGAGATCAAAGATGTCCCCGTTCAGAATCAGCTCGATGCTTCCCTCGGGGCCGCAGCGAGCTTGGTAGAAGGCCAGGAGCTCGACGAAGCGGTCGTCGTGGATGAAGTCCTCGAGCGGATTCAACTGGCCACGCCGGGTTCCCGTCCCGAGATGCAGGTCGCTAATCACAATCCGAAGCAGAGTCACCGTTCGCTTCCTCGAATTGAGGTTACGCAGAGCGGAGTGCGATGGGCCAGCTTCTTACAAGCCGCTCGACTTCAGGCTCTGGTTTTGCTCTTCGGTGAGCGGAAGGTGAAGCCCACACTCCCGTGTTTTGCCAAGAATACGGCCGTCGCGGGGATCCATGTCCGCCGTGGTCGGAATCGTAGAATGGTGGTCACCAATCGAGCGGTACCCTTGCTCGAACATCGGGTGGTAGGGGAGGTCGTGACGGTCCATGTAGGCGGTCATATCCTCGCCGGTCCAATGCAAGACGGGGTGAAGCTTGATTCGGCCGTCTTGGCGATCGACTCGGCGCAGCCCGGCGCGGTGCTCGGTTTGTTCGGCACGGAGTCCAGCCATCCAAGCTTCGGCGCCGAGCTCACGGATCGCACGTTGCATCGGCTCGACTTTGTTGATCTGCAAGTAGCGGTTTACGCCGTCCTCGCCTTGCTCCCAGAGCTTTCCGTAGAGCGCTTCCTGACGTGCAGGAGACATCTGTGCGGAGTAGAACCGAACGTCGAGATTCAAGCGCTGGATCAGCGCTTCGGCAAATTGATAGGTTTCAGGAAACAGGTAGCCGGTGTCGACGCAAATGATCGGCGTTCGGGGAGCCACCCGGTGCACTAGATGCAGCATCACCGCTGAGGTCGCGCCAAAGCTAGTTGACGCGATCAGCCTCTCGCCGTAGCGATCCGAGGCCCAGCCGATGAGCTCCTCGGCGGTGGAGGCGCCGACAGCTCGGTTCTCTTCATCGAGGTCGGAATCGATTGAGGCGATGCGGGCAACTTCCATGGCAACTCGGAGTAACTTGACAAGTCTGCTGCGCTTTTGCAATGCGTCCAGGGCAGAGCGCCCAGTCTAGGCTCTAAAACCCGAAAAATACAGGATTTTTTACCGATCAAGCCATGAAATATTGTTGACTTATTAGGTCAATTATTATCGCAGTGTGACGAATTCCTCGGCTGCGGTCGGGTGTATCCCGATGGTGGCGTCGAACTGTGCCTTGGTCGCACCCGCCTTGATGGCAACCGCGAGGCCCTGGATGATCTCCGCCGCGCCGTGGCCCGCCATGTGGCAGCCCAGCACTCGATCGTCGGACGCGTCCACCACGAGCTTCACGATGGTGTGCTCTTTTCGTTCACTGAGCGCGAGCTTCAAGGGGGTGAAGACCGACTTGTAGACGCGCACATCCTGACAGCGGTGCCAAGCCTCCTTTTCGGTCAGGCCCACCGTCGCGAGCTCTGGTTGACAGAACACAGCCGTCGGAATGCTGACATAGTCGATGCGGTGCTCGCCCCGGCCGTAGAAATGGTGAGCGAAGTGCATCCCTTCGGCGACGGCGACAGGAGTGAGCTGGATGTGATCGATGACATCGCCGACGGCGTGAATCGACGGGACCGAGCTGCTGTAGTTCTCGTCGACGACGATCCCTCCGCGCTGACCGAGCTCGACGCCGAGCTCCTGCAGCCCAAGGCCATCGACATTCGGCTCGCGTCCGATTGCGAACATGGGGAAGTCTGTTTCGAGAACGTCGCCGCTGTCGAGTTGGGCCTCGAACACCGAGCCCTTCTTTTGAATCCCCGTAACCTGCGTTTCCAGAACGATCCGCATCCCCTTCGCCTCGAGCTCCGCATGAAGATGGCACCGAAGGTCATGATCGAATCCTCGCAAGATCTCTTCGCCGCGGTGAATCAGGGTCACATCGACCCCGAGCGCGCAAAACATCGAACCCAGCTCGAGTGCGATGTAGCCCGCCCCGACGATCATCATTCGCCTCGGCAGCGTCTCGAGCGAGAACGCCGCGTTTGAGGTCAGGGCGTATTCGCGACCCGGAATGTCCTGCACGATGGCCTTGCCGCCCGTGGCGATCAAGATTCTCTTGGCTGAGCGGCGCAGACCTCCGATTTCGATCGTGTGCGCATCCAGCAACCGCACCCTTCCGCGCAGAATCTCGACCCCCGCGCGTGCGAGGAGATTTTCGTAGATGCCATTGAGGCGGGCGATCTCGCGATCCTTGTTTTCCTTGAGCGTGGCCCAATCGAACGACGGCTGCGTCGACCATCCGTAGCCTTTGGCGTCGTTCAGGTCGTGTGCGAAATGGGAGCCGTACACGAAGAGCTTCTTTGGGATGCAGCCGACGTTGACGCAGGTGCCACCCATGCGATCAATTTCTCCGATCGCCACGGTTGCGCCGAGCTCGGCTGCCACACGAGCGGCCCTCACACCTCCCGATCCCGCGCCAACGACGAAGAGGTCGTAATCGTAGTCAATCATGGTCACTCACCTAGGGCGGTAACTACCAGCCCGCAAACTCGCGAAGAGTCGCCGGCCCCGAAAGCTCCGTGCATCCGCCCTGAAGCAGAGTCATGGCACCTTCTTGGGTGACGCCCACGTAGAGCTCACGCGAATCATCGGGCACGAGTGGAACGAGCCTCTCGGCGACCCCCGCTTTGGCGAGAAGCACATTGAGCGCGCGGATCAAAGCTCGGACCGCGACAGTGCCATGCTCGGAGTCCTCGTCGTCTTCATCCGCCACGGCGCTGAAGTGCTCGCCGGCTCGAAGGACCAAAGGTCCGTCGTCGGTGCCGATTCGCTGGAGCTCGACCGGAGCGACCTCGGGATTGAGGCTTGCCAAGGAAGCCACCAGCTGATGCGCGTTCACCGAAAAGTAGTCGTTGTGCATGAAGAACCGATCGCTGGAGCGGCGGCGCAAAGCCACGGAGGTGTCGTCATTGCCGCGGTAGTAGAGCTCCAGGATGTCCATCCGGCGGGAATCGATTCCCGAATCTTCGAGGTCAGCGGCGATTCCCAGGAGCTGCTCCTGCGTCGAGCTCACCGGCGAGACCTGCGGCGTGCAGAAGGCGCAGGAAATCCTCGTCGCGCTTGGAGTGGGTAGCGCTCGGTGCCTGAGGGTGTGGTTCCCCGGCCGGCGGACGGACCGACTCTTTTAGCGACGCTGTCATGACCCCCTTCGCAATTCAGTGTTCAACAAATGACGAAAAAGGTCGAACCTGCGGCAAAACTTGGCACCCGGAAGGAGTGAAAGCGCGGTATTTTCGGGCATTCACGGCCCCGGGCCGGCCGCTAGCGAATCGTGCGGTGCCCGTGGATCCCCACGATTCTCGTCGTGTCCACCCTCAGAGAAAGGAGGAGCGTGAACAAGCGGCGCGAGGTTTCCAAATCGAAGCCGAAATCGCGGAGCTCGCGCTTCAGCACTCGACCTGCGCGGTCGTGCGTCACCTTCTTCGCCATATCGAGCGCCTCCATTTGATTGATGCCGTCCGCCTCGGCGATTTGGCGAACGATATCGATGTATTCGGTAATGTGCTCGGACAGAAGCTGGTGCGGAATGACGATTGTCCCCAGTGCCTGCTGCCGATCGGTCTGAAACCCGATCACGAAACCTTGCTCCGTGACGCTCACGTCGAGGCTAGCGGCCTCTTCGATGTTGCTCTTAGCCCTCGAGAGAAGCTCTCGGACGATCGCGTCCCACTCGACCCGCTGAGCTTCCGAGCCGCGCTGCAGGGTCCGCTCATCGATGTGCACCGCGTGGAGAGCCATACTCCGACCATATCAGCTTCGACTGCGTCTGCATCTCCGAGCACTTGGCTGCTATGGTCCTCCGGTGGCACCGGACTTGAGCGAGCGCAGGCAAGAGATCGTCTATCGCTGGGACCTCGACAAGACGTACCTTCGTACCGAGTTCGACACGCTGCGCGACTTGGTGCGAACCGCGTTCGAACCTGCCTCTCGCAAACGAGCCTATCCCGGCGCGAGCACGCTCTTACGCGAGATCCGAGCCACCAATCCTGCGGCGATCTTCATCTTATCCGGGAGCCCCGAGCAAATGCGCAGTGTGCTCGAGGCGAAGCTCAGGCTCGATGGTATTCGCTGGGACGGATTCACGCTCAAGCCGAGCCTGCGCAACCTGGTCCGTGGCAAGTTCCGATTCTTGCGCGACCAACTCAGCTACAAGCTCACCGCGCTCCTTCGCTCGCGGACGAACGTGTCCCCCGAAACCGACGAAATCCTCTTCGGCGACGACGCCGAAGGCGATGCATTCATCTACTCGCTATACGCGGACATCGTCGCGGGTCGGGTGAGCCAAGAGCTCTTGATGAAGATTGCAGAAGCCGCAGAGGTGTATCCGAACGATATCCCACAGCTGGTCCGCATCGCAGCCCGAGTACCTCGTGGGGATACGGTGCGACGTATTTTCATCCATCTCGAGCGGGTCTCCTCCACCGCTGGGTTTGGTGATTTCGGGCGGCGCGTGTGCCCCTTCTACAACTACTTTCAACCGGCGTTGGTCCTGCTCGAAGACGGCGCGCTCGATGCGCAAGCGGTGCTCCGAGTTGGAGCGGACCTGGTGGTCGCCCATACGTTCAACCCGGAAGTTCTCGTCGCTAGCTTCGATGACCTTTGCCGACGGGGCTACCTGAGCAAGGACGTCGTCGATCGGATGTCCGAGGTCTCGGAGACCATCGAGCCGTCTACCTTCGGCCAAGCGGCGGGGCCGCTCCAGTCCCTGGTGCAGGCCCTGCAGTCGGAGCGCGCCGAGCTTCCCGATCAGGTCGACGTCGACACCGTCAAAGAGGACTACCTGACGCTCTTCGCGAAGGACCGCGCCCGCGCCAAGGCGGCGAAGCGGCGCGCGCTCTGGACGCGTGAGAGCCCCTAGGCGGCACCCCCATTCGCTCAGCGAACGATATCGAGCGCGTCCGCTGCTAGATCGCCGAGCGTCGTCTTGGTTTCGTCTTCGAAGTCCTCGATGGTCACGACGCGCGAATCACTGAGAAAGCGTTCGAGGTCTGCAATTGATTCGGGGTCGCGTAGCTGAGCGAGCGATTCGATGGCCGCGGCGACGACGTCCGCGTTCGGATGCTCGAGAAAGCGGCGAAGCAATGCGAGGGCGCTCGGCTCGGCGATCTCGGCGAGTACCCAGGGGAGCTCGGACATCGCGAGCCCATTCGCCTTACGATCCAAGGCGCGCTCGATACCACGGGCCACCTCAGCGTAGCGCTCGTAGCCTAGATCTCTCAGCGCTTCGCCTGCCGCCACGCGCACCCGCGGCTCCGCGTCGTTCAATATGGCTATCAGAGCGTCCGTCATCCGTGGGCCAGGAACCTGTGCGCAAAGATCTGCGAGGCGTTCGAGACGCATCGTGGCTTCGCCGCGGTCGTCCATCGAGAGGGCATGCTCGGTTTCCCGCTCCAGCAGCGCTACGAGCTCCTCGGCGTCCTTGTGCCGAAGTAGGCCAAGCTCCGCCATTCGCAGTGCGCGATCGGAGTCGAAGATACGCTTGAGCTCATTGGAAAGTGACATGGTTCGAACCATCCTTCAGGGCTCGCGCCCCGTCGAGCGCATCGGCTCGAGCTCGACGATCAGGGATCGAACGCGATCCACAGCATCGCCTGAATCCTCTTCTCGATAGCGCCGAGTGAGCTTCATGTCAGGTGAAAGGCTCCAGCCTGCGCCCGGCGTTGCCACTAGAGGCATGAGCCTGGAGGGGTCGATTGGGGTGTCCTCCCTCAGGTGCAGCGTCACCCGCCTGCGGTCCGCCTCGCAGCCGAGGGCACGGAGCTCCCGGAGCAGCGGTTTGAGCGACATCAGGCGAATGAACGCGCGCGCCGGAGGCGGGGGCGCTCCGAAGCGCTCCTCCATCTCCATCGCGAGCTCGTCGACTGAGGCCCCGTCCACCGCGGTCGCAAAGCGCCGGTACAAAGAGAGACGGAGCCCGATGTCGTCGATGTAGTCCTCGGGGAGGTAGTGTTCGATTTCGACGGAGAGCTCGGGGTCGATTTCCTGCTCAAGCGGCTCGCCTTTGAGCTCCGCGACAGCTTCATTGAGCATCTGTACAAACATGTCGAAGCCGACGAGCGACGCAGTGCCGCTCTGCTCCGATCCCAATAGATTGCCGGCCCCTCGAAGCTCCATGTCCAGGGTCGCGACCCTGAAGCCCGCGCCGAGGCCGGAGAACCGCTCGAGCGCCTCCATGCGAACTCGAGATTCTTCGGACATTTGGTTGGGCGGTGGAGTAATCAGGTAGCAATACGCGCGCTGGTCCGAGCGGCCAACGCGGCCTCGAAGTTGGTAGACCTGAGCCAGTCCCAAGGTATCCGCACGGTCGACCAAAATTGTATTCGCGCGTGGAATGTCGAGCCCGCTCTCGACGATGGCCGTCGAGCAAAGGACATCGTACGCACCCTCCACGAAGTCGGTCATGGTCCGGTCGAGCAGCGCGGGCTTCATCTGGCCGTGCGCAATGGCGATTCGCACATTTGGAAGCAAATCTTGAAGGCGCTGCGCGCGTTCGTACAATCCGTCGATTCGGTTGTAGACGAAGAACACCTGACCACCACGACTGAGCTCTCGCTCGATCGCTTCTTTGATCAAATGATCGTCCCAGCGGCAGACGAAGGTTCGCACTGAGCGTCGGTCCTGGGGAGCGGTGGTGATCAGTGACAGGTTGCGCATGCCCCCGACAGCCAGCTGTAGCGTACGCGGGATCGGCGTTGCGCTCAGTGTGATGACGTCGATGTTGGTCCGAAGCTTCTTGATGCGCTCCTTGTGCGTGACGCCAAACCGCTGCTCTTCATCGACGACCAGGAGTCCAAGCGCGGCGAAGTGAACGTCCTTCGAGAGAACTCGGTGCGTTCCGATGACGACGTCGACTGTGCCGTCTTTGAGGCCGGTCAGCACTTCGAGCTGCTTGGTGCGCGACACGAATCGCGACAACACCTCGACGCGAAGCGGGTATCCGTCCAGGCGAGATGAGAAGGTCCGATAGTGCTGCTGGGCCAAAACGGTCGTCGGGCACAGGACCGCTACTTGCCGTCCGCTCATCGCCACGCGAAACGCAGCCCGAAGCGCAACTTCTGTTTTTCCGAAGCCCACATCTCCACAGACGAGCCGGTCCGTCGGCTGCGGCTGTTCGAGGTCAGCCATGACGTCCTCGATGGCTTTTTCCTGATCGCGGGTTTCTTCGAACGGGAACGTCGCTTCGAACTCCGCATAGGCGGGGCCAGCGGGTTCCAGCGGCGTGCGCTCGACCGCGGTCCGTTCGGCGTAGAGCTTCAGAAGCTCCTCGGCCATCTGTTGCACCGCCTTGTGTACGCGCCCCTTCTTGGTTCCAAACGTCGTGCCGCCCAACCGATCGAGCTTCGGTTCGTGTCCTTCGCCACCTTTGAACTTCTGGATCACCCCCAGGCGGGTGACCGGGACGAATAGCTTGTCGCCACCTGCGTACTGGACGACCATCACCTCCACGGTCTGCGCGGTACGACCGTGGAGCCGGTCCATCGCGGTGAGGCTCAGTTCCTTGTGCAGAAGACCGAGGTATTTGCCTACTCCGTGGTCGACGTGAACGACGAAGTCGCCTGGGCTCAGCTCTCGGAGGTCTTCGAGGAAGCGCTTCTGTTGGCGGCGGGTTTGACGCTGGCTACGGCGCTGCCGAACCCGGGATCCGAAAATCTCTTCCTCCGTCACATAGGCGATGCCTTCGCTCCACAGGACGAATCCGTCGCGGAGCTCTCCCAAGGTCGTTTCGGCCAGGATTCGTGGCGCGACGCCGTAGTTCTTGAGCAGATCGACCAGGCGGTCGGCCTGGTGCTGGGTCCTTCCGACCAGAGAAACCCGCAGGCCTTGCTCATTCCATTCCCGGAGCCGGTCGGCCAAGGGTTGCAGTCCTCGATCGCCGTGTCCCTTTTGCGCGCGCAGCTCCGAGATGAGCGGCTGCTGGTCCGACGCGCTCACTCGAATCACGGCGTCCCCGGGAGGAGGAGCAAAGGCGCCGACGATCGGCCCCTCGTCGTCGCCCGCGGCACCGTGAACCGCCAAGCGGTGGGAGACCATCACGGGGTAGTCGCGTAGCCGTCGACTGAGCTCTTCTTCGCTCAGGTAGTATGCGGACAGGTCGAATGTGGGTCGGTCGCGGCGCGCCGCATGCTCGTCCTTACCCTGTTGCTGCTCGGCACGAACCGAGCTCGCGATGCCTAGAGGATCGGACAAGATCAGTCGCAGGTTTTTGGGCAGATAGTCGAAGAGCGTGTCGAGCCGAGCGAAGTAAGCCGGGAGCAGCGCGTTCGACGTCAAAGCACCGGAGCCCCGGTCGAGCTCGGCCACCAGCTCTCGCGCTTGCAGCGTGGGCATGTTGATTTCGTCACATAGCTCGCGGACAGTTGCCTTGGCTCGAGCGATGGCGACGTGCGTGTCGGGAACCTCTCGCGCGGCGGCAAGCTGGAGCGAGTCGATTTCGTCCGCAGACTTCTGATCTTCTGGGTTGAAACGGCGAATGCGCGAGACCAGATCGTCGTCCAGCTCGATGCGAAAGGGGAGGGCGGCGTCCGGACCGTAGACGTCGACCAGGGACCCGCGCACTGAGAACGTTCCTCTATCCTCGACGAGCGGGACTCTGAGATAGCCGAGCTCCAACAAACGCCGGACGAGGTCGTCGCGCTCGATCTGTTGAGCGATTTCGATGGAAAGCAGGCCGGACTTCACATGGTCGACCGGCGGAACGCGGCGGAGGAGCGCGGGAGCCGGAACGATGAGCACGCGCCAAGGCTGCTCTTCGGCGAGCTGTGCCAAGACGGCCATGCGTTGCATCTCCGCGCGTCGGTCCGGCACGACATCGAGCAGCGCGCTCGTATCTGCCGCGGTGAACAGCAGGACGTCGGCGTTTTCGTCGGGAAGGAGGAAGCGGAGGTTCGCCTCGTGGCGGTAGGCCTCTTCGAGGTCCGGCGCCACGACGACGAAGCGTCGATCGAGATGAGCAGACGCGGCGGCTGCGATCGCCCAGTCGAGGGCGCCGCGCGGAATCGATGCGACGTCGATCCGCGCATCGGACCCGAGCGACTCGACGAGCTCACGAATCGGTGCGTTCGCGTTCTCTAGCGCCGCTTCAAGCGACATCGGGTTGTTTGCGCATGACTTGTCGGATGCGTTGGGCTAGCCACGGAGGCGTCACCACCGTAGTGGCCATCACCATCAGAACGATGGCTGCGTACACGCCTGCCGCGATGAGCGGCTCGCCTTCGAACCTGATGCCCGCGCCGACGTTGGCGAAGATGAGCCCGACCTCACCGCGAGGGATCATGCCGATGCCGACCGTGAGCCTGTCCGCGGTCTTGCCCCGAACGCCCAAGCCCGACACGAGCTTGCCGACAACCGCGACGATCGTCAGCGCGAGGGCCAGGAGTAACGGCTCCGTGCCGATGCCTCCTAGCTTCACCATCATGCCTGTGCGAACGAAGAAGATCGGGGCCATCACAGCGACGATGGGTCCGATGATCTCGGTGAGGTCGTGAGCCGACTTACGGCCAAACGGCCTCACGTGAACCTCGTCGAGGATGAGGCCTGCCGCAAAGGCCCCGACGATGGGCGCGAGGCCCGCGGCGCCCGAAATGCCGGCGAGAAGCAAGCAAAGGCCGATCGCGACCGCGGCCAGGACATCCTGGGTCCGAAGCCTCGACGCGAAACGAAAGACGCCGGGCATGACGTATGCGCCCAGAAGGAGCGCGCCGATGAGGAAGCCGGCGGCCAGCCCGATGATCCTCGTGAGATCCAGGGGTCCTGGCATTGCACCAAACTCGGCAATGCTGGCGACCACCGCGAGCACGATGAGGCCGAGGACATCGTCGATGACCGCGGCACCAAGAATGACGCGCGTCTCGGGGCGGGCCATCGCATTGAGGTCCTTCAAGACGCGCGCCGTGATCCCCACGCTCGTCGCGGCAAGCGTCGCGCCGATGAAGAGGTGAAGCGAGAAGGGCTCGTCGGGAAGAAGCCAGAGGCTCACGCCGTAGCCGAGCGCCATGGGCGCGACCACGCCGATGATCGCTACGAGCCCGGACGTTGGTGCGACCGCGCGCATTTCGGTCAGGGTCGACTCGAGGCCTACCTCGAAAAGCAACAAGACGACGCCGAGCTCCGCGAGAAACTCGACCGGCACCAGCTCGGCCGCGCCGTCGAACGTGTGAATGCCCAGGAGATTCAGGTTGCCGAGCACGATACCGACGCAGAGCTCTCCGAGCACAGACGGCTGATTCAGACGCACCGCGACTTCGCCGCCGAGCTTCGCCGCGAGGATCATCGCGGCCAGGATCAGCCAGACCTCGTAACTCAGTCCGTGACCATCGCCGCTGGCCAGCGCAGTGGCTGGAATCGCCGCGAACAGAAAAAGCAGAACGAAAAACCGAGCCGGTCGGCGGCGCATCGCGCGGGACCATAGATACGGAGGTCTGCGCGGGCAAGGCAGCCGCTCTGGGCCGCGCTTGCCAGCGACGGATGGCTGGGGTAAATGAATGGCGATTCAGTTAAGGGAGAACCATGGAGCGACGCCTATTTTCCGAGGAACACGAGATCTTCCGAAGCAACTTCCGGCAGTTCATCGAAACCCGGGTCCTCCCCAAGCAAGCCAAGTGGCGCGCTCAGGGGGTGGTCGACCGCGAGATCTGGCTCGAAGCGGGTGAGGCGGGCTTTTTGTGTCCATGGATGGAAGAGGAGTACGGCGGCGCTGGGGGTGACTTCCTCCACTCGGTGATCGTCATGGAGGAGGTCTCCCGCGCCTACGAGTCCGGCTGGGCGGCAAGCCTGCACTCCGACATCATCGTTCCTTACATTCATGCCTTTGGCAGCGCCGAGCAGAAGTCCAAGTGGTTGCCGGGCTGTGCCAGCGGTCAGACCGTCACCGCCTTGGCAATGACCGAGCCGGGGACCGGGTCCGACGTAGCGGGGATTACGACCAGCGCCAAACGTGACGGCGACGAGTACGTGATCAACGGCGCGAAGACCTTCATCTCGAACGGTATGAGCTGCGATCTCGTCGTCGTCGCGGCCCGAACCGCCAATTCCGACGACCCCCATCGCAGCGTCTCGCTGTTCGTCGTCGAAGCGGATACTCCGGGTTTCATCCGGAGCCGCAAGCTCGAAAAAATGGGTATGGAAAGCCAAGACACCGCGGCGCTCGCCTTCGACGATTGTCGAATCCCCGCCTCGAATCTGCTGGGTCAAGAAGGCATGGGCTTCATGATGCTCATGCAGCAGCTTCAGCAAGAGCGGCTCTGCGTCGCGATCCTTTCGCAGGCCAGCGCAGAGATAGTACTCGAAGACGCGATCGCCTACACGCAGGAGCGCAAGGCTTTCGGTCGCTCGATTTCCAAGTTCCAAAATACCCAGTTCACGCTGGCGCAATGCGCGACTGAAATCGAGGTTGGTAGGGCGTTCTTGGACAGCCTGGTCGAACGGCACCTGGCAGGAGACTATCTCGTCAAGGAGTGCTCGATGGCCAAGCTTTGGCAGACCGAAATGCAGGGCCGCATAGTGGACGCCTGTCTTCAGCTCTACGGCGGCTACGGCTACATGCTCGAGTATCCAATCAGCCGCGCGTATGTCGATGCGCGCGTGCAGCGAATCTATGCCGGCACCAGTGAGATTATGAAGGTGATCATCGCCAAGCAGATGGGGCTCTAACGCGGCGGCTCCGGTGGTCGCACGACGCTGACCGATTTCCCTGAACTGCTCGCACGCGTTCGACGACCGAGGTCACCTGGATTCATGATCGCGGGCCACTCGAACCTTGACCTGTCGGCTGTGGTTTGTTTAGTTCCCCCTGTGAGCGCCGACTCTGGTTCAAACGACGAAAACGATCCGCCTGAGGGCGCGAGTCCGCCCTCGACTCCAGACTCGAACGAAGGGCCGCGCGTGAGCCGGATGCGGGTGGGCGGCGAGGATATCCTCGTTTTGAGCGTCCCGCTTCCCCAGCTGCGCTATGCGGAAGGCACGACATCGGCGGAGCACGAAATCATCGATGCTGTCTTGGAGGGTCTTACCATCAAGGAGATTGCCGAGCGGCGCAACGCTTCCCTTCGCACCGTGACGACGCAGCTCGGTGCCATTTTCAGGAAGGCCAACGTCAATTCACAGGCCGAGCTCATCGCGATCATGACCGAAGACGCCGCAAACCAAGGTGACGACGCCTGAGTTGGCCATCCGGTCGAGCTACGACCGCTGAACCACTCGCGACTTAAAAAAGACGACGCGGTCAGTCAGCCCGTTATCCGACTGACCGCGTCGGTGCCCAACTCAAGAGTCGAGCAGGTGGCTGAGCGCACGATTTGGATCTCTGTCTGCTTAGCCCCTGTTGGATCTTGTATAGGTCGTCTGCCAAATCTGATCCATACGTAATTGTTCACCACCCATACGTAATTGTTTACGCGTGACCCGGAAACCGTCTGCAAATGTCTATGCTTACTGCGTAAACGTCCGGATCGCCTCTCACCTGTTCAGCGCGATGTTACGCTCGAGCCAATGCTGTAATGAATGCAGCCATCCCGGGCCATGCCATGCCAGGCGGCAGGTTGATGATCGGCTGTTCCATGCCGAGGTCACGCCGGCGCGCGATCTCGCGGCGGCAATAAATCGGATCGCCCGAAATGGTGAGCGCTTCGATCATATCGTCCGTCACGGCATCCGGCGCCATCTTGCGCGTCGCCTTGTCGGTATACAGGCGTGCGATTTCGTCGCATTCGTCGGCATAGCCAAAGCCGCTCAGAAGCTGCTTGTAGTAATCGCCCATCCCGCCGATGTAGAAGGAGATGAGTTCTCGCGCTTTCCTCGAAGCACCTTTCCCGGGAATCGGAATCACGGTGGTGAAAGGTGCGGTCGCGATTTCGTTGGCACTGCGCCCCGCTTTGGCGGCACCTTCGGCGATCCAGGCACGGCCATCGCCGAGACGGTTGTACGGCCAGAAAATCGGCATCCAACCGTCCGCCATCTCCCCGATGCTGGTGATCGATTTCTGTTTTAGAGCCGCCACATAAATGGGAATGTGCCGGCGCGTTGGCTCAAAATCGAGTGTGAACGGCCGATAGCGACGAAGCTTGGTGTCGGCTTCGCTGAGAGGACGTCCGTCGAGCAGGGTACGGACGACGCGAATGACGTCTCGAGTCTGCGTGAGCGGTTTTTCGAAGTCCCGGCCATGCAGACCCTCAACGACGTTCTTTGCACTGGTGCCGATCCCGAGGATGAACCGCCCAGCGCTGATCTCGTCGAGCGTGGCGGCCTGCATCGCAATGAGCGCGGGCGACCGGCTGAAAACGTTGATGATGCCGGTGCCGATCTTGATCCGCTTCGTCTTGAGAGCGATTTCGGTGAGGAGGGAGAAGACTTCGTACCCCCAAACTTCGGGAAGCCAGAACGAGTCGTATCCCAGACGGTCTGCCAGGACGGCGGCCTTTACGTAGGTCTTGCGATCGTACTCACGCCAGAAGGCCAGAAGGCCTGTGGATTGCTTGTCTAACATCGCCTTTCTCCTTGGAGGGTTCTTTTAGGTCCCGAACAGCGCTCGTGCCAGTCGTTCGCCTGCGCCCCCGGGTAACCGAGGCTACTTGCCGGTGAACTTCGGTTTCCTCTTCTCTAGGAATGCCCTCACACCTTCCCTGAAGTCCTCGCTCTGATAGCAGCGCTCGATCGAATCGTTGATGCGCGCCGTATCTCGTTCGGCTTCGAGCTTGGCCAGCTCTTGCAGGCTGACCTTCGCGCTGCGGATGGTGAGCGGGGCGTTGTTCGCAATCATCTGAGCTAGCTCATCGACCCTCGCGTCGAGCGAATCTTTGGCGAAGACCTGGTTCACCAGTCCGATGTGTCGTGCTTCGTCTGCGTCCACCCTTCGTCCGGTGAATAGCAAGTCGGCGGTTTCCGAGAAGCCAACGGTTCGGATCAAGGTGCGGATGCCGGCCGTGTGGTAGCCGAGGCCGAGGCGGGCCGGCGGGACTGAGAAGCGGGCATCGTCCGCGGCATAGCGAAGGTCGGCTGTGAGGGCGATGGCTGCGCCGCCGCCGATGCAGAAGCCATGGATCGATGCGATCAGCGGCTTTTCCAGACCCTGCAAAGCGGCGAATGCGCGCGCGGTGAGCGCGTCGTAATCTCGTCCGGCGTCTCCAGTGCGCGTCTTCTCGAACTCCGAAATGTCCGCGCCCGAGACGAAGGCTTCGGACCCTGCGCCACGCATGATCACGGCTCGAACCTGGGGGTCTTCCTGCAGGGTCAGGACGGCGTCGGGGATCGCGTCCCACATGCCGACGGTGATGGCGTTTCGGCGCTCTTGGTGGTCGAAAACCATTCGCGCAATCGGCCCGTCTCGCTCGACTCTCACCTCTCCGCTCATGGGCATCGAGCCTAGAGCATCCGATTGATGACGGCGCTGCGGCGAATTTCGTCGAGGAAGATCTTTTCCTGCCGGATCATCGCCGAATCCAGCATCTCGCGGAACAGCTCCTGTTTCATCTCTTCGAAGGAAGGGAAGCCCGTGCCGACCTGACGCTCGGCCAAGAAAAAGATGTGAAACCCTTTGGAGCCTCTCACCGGTTCGCTGATCTCACCGGCGCTGAGCGGAAGTATCGCGCGCTCCAACTCCTCGGGCAGGTCACCCTCCGTCAGCCAACCGAGGTCTCCACCTCCAAGCTCCAGCGCGCGGGCTTCGAAATTCTCGGGGGTCAGGGTGGCCCGGAGCTGAACCGCCTCCTGACGCTTGGCAGCCACCTGGATGGCCGACGCTCCCTCCCCAACGGGCACCACGAGGTACGAGACGTGAAACCGTATGTCTTCCCCCTCTCCCCGGGCGCGCTCTTCGTAGCGTGCGCGAACCTCTTCCTCCGTCACGTTTACCCGGGAGCGGACGCGTTCGTTCACCACCTTGAGACGAATCAGCTGCCGCTTCAGGTCTTTTCGGTACTGCGTCATGGTGAAGCCCTGTGCATCGAGAGCTTCTTGGAACTGCTCCTCCGTCATGTTGTTCTGCATTCGGAGGTTTTCGATGGCGCCGTCGACGTCGGCATCAGTCACTCGGATTCCGCTGCTGTTTGCCAATTGGCGAACGAGTTGTTCATCGATCAGGAAATTGAGCAGCTCATCGTAGAGCTCCTTGAGACGCGACATCCGCTCGGTTTCCGTCGGTGCCTCGGCAACCTGCGGAAGAAAGGGAACGGCACGCGTTCGAAGGTCGCTCAGGAAGATCGCCTCGTTGTTCACGGTGGCGACCACGCGTTCGATGACATCGGCACCGGCCGAGCTGGCCGTGACCAATACAACAATCGCGATGGTGGCGAGGCTGCGGATCATGGGCTTTTTGGCGTATCCTCGGTTGCGATCTGAATGGCCTGCAGAGCTTCGTAGTCGATCTGGACTTCGATGTCCTTCCGAAGCCGCTCGGTCAGCGCAGCGACCGCCGCATTCTTTCGCTCGCGCTTGAGTTTGTGGCGGATCGCGCGCTTGGCCTGCTCGTAGGCTCTCGTCAGCGGCGCCCGCTTTCCAGTGAGCATGATGATGTGGTACCCGCCCCCCTGTTCGATGAGATTGGGGTAAACGACACCGACGTTCGCGATCGTGAAGGCGGCGTCGCGAATCGCTTTGGCTGGCGGACCTTCTTCATCGGCCGCGAAGAACTGAAGGTCACCTCCGCTGCTCTTGGTATTTTCGTCCTGCGATTGCTCGCGCGCCATCTTGCGAAAACCGGCGAGATCGGCCTTTTTGGCCTGAGCGAGAACCTTCTGCGCGCGGGTGCGATCCTCGATGAAAATGTGGCTTGCACGGACTTGAGCCGGGCGGTTGTACTGCGCCGGATTTGCATCGTAGATCGCCTTGACCTCTTTTTCGCTGATCGGTGCATCTTCGAGAGGCGCGTCGATTTCCTGCTTCATCATTTGCTGAATCATGGCGTTCCGCCGGGCCCGCTTGATTTCCGGCTTCTCCTCGTAGCCGCGCCGCCTCGCCTCATAGACGAGGAGCTCGAAGCGAACGAGGTTGTCGAGAAACTCTTTTCGGCGCTCGGGACTCTCGAAGCGTGCACGAAGATAGGGAGACTGTGATGCGAGGCGGTCCGCGAACTCCCCAACGGTGATCGTTCGGTCGCCCACCGTCGCCAGGACCTCGTTGGCCTGCGCTTCGGTGAGCCCGTTTTGCGGCCACTCCTCTTCGATGGGGGCAGCATCTTCAGCCTGCTTCGCGCAGCCCCCCGCGATGGGGCCGCTCAGAGCGACGAGCGGCAGCAGGATGATGACGGCAGATTTCCAGAACATCGTCAGCCGGGTAGCATATACCGCATGCGTGGCAACGACGCCAAAGTTCAGTCGGAGTCTCGCTCGTCGAGGACTTCGCGAACCTTGTCGCTCAACTGGTCGAGCTCGAAGGGCTTGTCGAGGAAGCCGTCGGCACCGTAGAGCGGCGACGTCATTTCGTTGAGTCGCTCCCCGATGCCGGTGAGCATGATCACCCCGGTGCCGTTCAAAGCCTCGTCCTCGCGGATCGCGCGGCAGACTTCCCAGCCGCTCATACCGGGCATCATCACATCGAGCACGACGAGGTCTGGTTTTTCGCGCTGAGCGAGGCGAAGCGCTTCTTCGCCATCGGAGGCCTCGACGACCTCGGCTGGCAGTGCGGTCAAATGCCGCGCCACCAACGCCAAGATTTCCAAGTCATCATCAGCAACCAGGATCTTGGTCTTGGCGTCCGTTGTCATCGTTTCATCACTCCTGCGTACCCCAGGTTGGGACGCATCCTCGTTCTGTTGACGCGGCTTGTCAATGGCGGCCGTGGTCCGAGTCGATCGGTCCCACGCCCGAAGCCCTCGTCCATCCCTCCAGTCCGCTAACCATTCGCAATTTCACGAAATCGCGATCCCGATCGACCAGCTCCCCGCGATCCCCGCCGCGCGCCTCCCCCCGAGGCTGAGCGCGTGGGTCAGGCCCTTCGCGCAGGACGAGGCGATCTTCGAGGGTCACCACCCGTGGTCCGTCCCGTAGCAAACCCGCTTTGGTCGCCAGCCCAAGGGCACTGATTAGAAGAAGCGCTCCCGAAGCCAGCAGCAGAGCGTAAATCCAGCGATGCCTTCGGCGCCCAATCGAGACCGAGGCAAGAGCCACGAAGAACACCAAATTTGCGATGAGCAGTGCATAGGCGAGCGCGTCTTCCGAGACCGTGCCGTAGGCCGCATCGCTGATCGAGCTGCTTCGTTGGATCGTCGCCTCGCCTTCGAGCTCGGCGCGTTCCTCTTCGAGGGCCTTTTCGGCATACCGGAGGTTCTCCGTGGCCTTGCTTTCGTTCGGGCGGAGTACGAGAGCTCGCTCGTAGTTCAGGATGGCGCGCGGGTAGTCACCGGATTGGGCGAAGGAGGTTCCGAGGTTGAAGTAGACGTCTGGGTCGTGAACCCCTGCTTCGATCAGTTTGCCGTAGCTCGCAATCGCGGTTGCGTGGTCGCCCCTCGAGGCAGCGACGTTCGCCGATTCGAAGAT
The DNA here is from genome assembly GCA_963712235.1 of uncultured delta proteobacterium. GTDB lineage: Bacteria > Myxococcota_A > Polyangia > Polyangiales > Houyiibacteriaceae > SG8-38. The sequence goes on along the minus strand of CAVQHC010000009.1, from coordinate 96,376 downwards.
CTTGGTCAGCGACGATCCGCCGGTCCTTCGAGGCGCTTGTTGGGCGGACGCGGTCGCACAGCCGAGGAGTGGCGCGACAATGAGTACGAAGGCGATGAAGGAGACGCGCATCAGCTCGCGCTCACCGATCGTTGGATTCGTTCGATGATCGCGCTGGTCCGTTTCAAACAGCGCTCCATTTCATCCCGGTTCACGCCGGACGCGGCGAAGCGTGCGAAGTCTGCGCCTTCGAGCTCGTTGATCAGCCGCTGGTTCAAGTCGTCGTCAAAGCCTTCAGCACTAAGTCGCTCCAGCAGCTGCGTGTGGGGAAGGCCGGCTACGGACTCGTTGAGCCGAGCGTCCAAGGCATGAGTGATCGAGGCGACGATACGGTCGTAGAAAGTCCGCGGATCGTCTGCTTGGAGCGCGCTCTCGGCCTCACGAAGGAGCTTTCGCTGAACGGCGCCGGCTGTGGTTCCGCGTCGCTCTCGCCGCCGCGAAACAGCAGCTCCCAGCCAGAGCAGAACGAAGAGCGCCGGCGGGAATGCAAGAAGCCACGCGAACCAGCCACGGTCACGCACGGGAGTCCGGTCCCGTGTCAGCGCGCTGTATACGCGAATCGGTCCGAAGGTCGCGGTCGACGGTTTGGGAGGCGCACCGACCGCTTGGATCGTCGGCTCCGGGGCCTTGGCCGCGCCCGTCGCGCTGAAGCTTAGAGCCGGCGTCCGAGCCGACTGGTAGGTCTCGGTGTCGGGGTCGAAGAAGTGTAGCTCGATCGCTGGAACGCGGTGCTCGCCCGGCGATTCCGCGATCAAGATCCACTCCCAGGATCGTGTGCCGGATAGCTGGCCATTGGTGAGCCGTTGTTGGTCTCGAATCGCTGGCTGAAGCGTGCGCACCCCTGCGATGGGAGGCAGGTCGATGCGCAGATCGTTCACGTTGCCCACCCCCCCTGCATTGACGCGAAGGGTCACCGCGTCGCCCGTCTTCACCGTTCTTCGGTCGAGCCGCGCGTCGATCGCGTAGTTTCCGAGGACGGCATTGAAAGGCACGGGCGGCGGAAGGGGCTTGACCCGAACGGTGACCGGAACTCCGACGCGCTCGATTCGCTGGGGAGCGTCGAAGAAGTTGCCTGTGCCCGCATCGAACGCGATCTTGGGCGGGCCGATCGTGAGCTCGCCCGAGCGCTGCGCAAATGCCGCGGACCGCTGGATTGGATAGGCGCGGTATTGCTGCCCCTTCACCGAAACGGTCTCGAACTGCAGGCTGGTGATCGGATCTTCGTGAACCCAGAACCCGTCCATCGATGGCTTGCTTGGGACCACGGACTGCGGAGCGAGGCGTATTCGGGTGTACAGGTAAACGGTGATGTTGACCTGCTGGCCGAGGTAGACCTCCGTCGGCTCGACGACAGTCCTCAGGAACGCGCGAGGGTCGTAGCGCGCGCCCGACAAGTCGGCGCCCGGCGCGCTGTCCGGCGCGCTCGCTGGGTTGGAGGGGTCACGGGCGTCACTCGTGCTTGGGCGGATGACCAAAGTCAGCGGTTCGCTTCGATAGATTTTGCCGTCGACCTTTGCGACGGCGGGCGAAAACTCGTAGGTTCCGGCCGCCCTCGGGCGCAAGACGTAAATGTTCGAAATGCTCGACTCTTTTTGGACCCCGGAGCCGAAACCAAAGCTGAACTGCATTGGGCGCATGGTCTGATGCGACACGATCTCGAGCTCGAGGTGCTTCTTTAGATCGTTGAGCCGTAGGTCCTCGATGTTGCCGCCGCGGGCGCGCACCCGAACCTCTAGCCGCACCGGGTCGCCCACTTGCGCCTCGTTTGGCGTCGCGCTCAGCGTCACGGTGACCTCGGGCTCGGCGGCCGCTCTGGCCGACCAGGGGCTCGCGGACAAGGCCACCACCAACAGTGCGAGGGTTCGCATCACCAATCCTTCTCCGGTGGCGGACGGCCCGCGCTTCGACGGCGGGCGCGCTGAAGGGGAAGGTTCTCTTCGTTCTGCTCGAGGGCGTCGAGAAAGCGCTGCACTTCGTCGCGGGGAATCGGCTGGGCTTGCTGCTGTTCGTTCTCGGACTGGTTTTCGCTCTCGTTCTCGGACTCGTTCGCCGACTCGTTCTCGGACTCGTCCTCGGAGTCCTGCTGGTCCTGGTTCTCGGAGTCTTGCTGGTCCTCGCTCTCGTTGCCGGACTCTGACTCGCTCTCGCTCTCGGAGTCTTGCTGGTCCTGGTTCTCGGAGTCTTGCTGGTCCTGGTTCTCGGAGTCTTGCTGGTCTTGGTTCTCGGACTCTTGCTGGTCCTGTTCTTCCTGCTGCTGCTGTTGCTTTTCCTCTTCCTCCCGAATTCGCTTCAGCGCGTATTCGAGATTCCACGCGGAGTTGCGATCCCCGGGCCGTACGCGGAGTGACCGTTTGAAGGCGTCCGCCGCTTCGCGGAAGTGCGCCGACGACTCTTCGTAGGATTCCTGCTCTGACAGCGCGTCCCCCTCTCGGGCAAACGCGATTCCGAGGTCGTAGTACGCGTCGGCGCGCGTGTTTGGCGCGGCCGAAGGGTCTGCGGCGGCGACGAAGGCTTCCTTTGCTTGCTCGCTCAGGTCCTGGCCAAGAAGCGCAAGCCCGCGATTGAGCTGCACGGCTCGCTCCTCTGGCAGCTCGCGGGCAGCCTCGTCATAAGCTTCGAGGGCAGATCCGTACTGCTCCTGAGCCATCAGCGCGTTGCCCTTCTTCGCGTTCGGATTCTCGCTGCGAAGAGGTGTCCAAGCGGATGCGCTTGCAGGGAAGACCAGCGCCGCCGCGCCCACCAGGACCAGAGCGGATCGCCTCATGCTTTCCTCCTTCGGCGGCGGACGATCCAGGCCTCCGGCAGAATCGCTTCGAGTACGATGAACAGGAATCCGGGGAGAAGTGCCAGGGCGAAGCGGTTCTCGTGAACGGTGACTCGCCGCGCCTTTCTCTCGGACGCTTGGAGCTTGGCGAGCTCGGCTCGAATTTCAGTGACGCCCACGGTGCCTTCTTCGGCTCGAACGTACTCCCCGCCCGTAATCGATGCGATTTCTTCCAGCGTCTCTTCGTTCTCGGGGCTAAGAGCGGTCATGATCAGGCTGCCATTCGCGTCCTTCATATGTCCCGTGAGTGTGCCGTCGGCAGTGTAGCTCGGAATTGGCTCACCGCTGCCCGAACCAATGCCTACGGCGTAGACCTTTATTCCCGCGGCCTTCAGCTCTTCGGCGGCTGCAATCGGATCGCCTTCGTGGTCTTCTCCATCCGTCAACAAGAGCACGACCTTGGAACGGCGGTCCGGATTGCCTTCGTCGCTGCGGCTTTCGTTGGAGCTTTCGATCAGCCGCTTCGAAGCGATCAGCGCCTTGCCGATGGCGGTTCCGCCGACAGGCATGTCCATCGGCCCCAGGTCCCGCAAGAACAATCGTACGGCGGAGTAGTCGACCGTCATCGGAAACGCCATCGCGTCGCCGGCAAACGCAACGAGGCCGACCCGGTCTCCATCGAGATCCGCCAGGAGCCGCTCGAGCTCGCCCTTGGCGCGTTTGATTCGGCTCGGGTGCACGTCGCGAGCGAGCATGCTCTTCGAGAAATCGAGCGCGATGACGATGTCGATTCCACGCTTTCGAAGGACTCGGGTCCTGCTTCCGTACTGAGGCCCTGCAAACGCGACGATCACGAGCGCCGCTCCAAGCAGCCAGAGCACGGCCCGCGTGCTCCGCCACCACTTGGCGCGGCCTGCGATCAAGGGCAGGACCGTGGCGCTTTTGCCGAAAAGGTCCGTGGCGCGTTCTCGCCGGGCCGCGTTCCATGCCAGCACCGCGACGGCGGCGGGCAGCAGGACCAGAAGCCAAAGAAGCTGCGGGTCAGCCCAGGTCACGGCCACCTCCTGAGCCAGAGCACAAACAGGAGCTCGATCAGCAAGAAGAGTAGGGCGGGGCCTACGAAGGCGGGAAACAGCTCGGTGTACATTCGTCCTGCGTCCTCGATGTCCGTCTTCTCGAGCGCGTCGAGGATTTGGTGGAAGCTTTGCTCGAGCGCTTCGCGGTCACTAACCAGGAAGAATTCGCCGCCGGTCTTGTCGGCCATCTCATCGAGGAGCTCCGGGTTGACCGGGTAGTTCCCAGTGCCGAACAGCGCGCGGCCGAAGACTCCCGTTCCCCGTTGGACGGGCGCCGCACTTGAGACGCCCATCAGGATGGGATAGATCTTGACGCCCATCGCGCTCGCGAGGTCCGCGGCCTGCGAAGGCGATACGTTCCCTGCGTTCGACTCACCGTCGGTCAGAAGAATCATCACCTTACTCTTCGCGCGTGAGCGCTTGAGTCGGTTTAGGCTGACACCAACCGCGTTGCCGATCGCGGTGCCGCGTCCATCGATCTGGTCGAGCTGAAGGCCACGCAACGCCGTGCGCAGCGCTTCACGATCGGTGGTGAGTGGGAGGAGGGTGTATGCGTCGACCCCGAACACAACGGCGCCAATCCGGTCGTTCGGCCTACGATTGATGAACTCCCGAACGACCGACTTCGTCGCCTTGAACCGGGTTGGCCGGATGTCGGAGGCCTCCATGGAGCGAGACATGTCGAGGGTGAGGATGATTTCGATGCCGCTGACCTCAGCGGTATCGCGCGCGTGAATGCTCTGGGGCCCCGCCAGCCCGATCACCAGGAGCGCAACCGCGACCGCTCGTAGCGCGCCCGGCAGGTCCGCGAGACGGGTGCGCCAGCTCCCTTCCGGGATCCGCAGCGCGGCGGCCCGGCTGAACTGAAGCCGCGGACGCGCGAGCCGCTGCACCCAGACACGGCCAAACCAAACCATCGGGACAGCGAGCAAGAGCAAGGCTGCCCAGGGACGCTCGAAGCGAAGCTGCTCGTCGGTGATCAAGAGCTGATACCTCGACTCGAGGTAGCGCAGACTGATCACCAGCCCGGCAAACGCGGCCGCTCCAAGCCAGGCGAACGCCCAACCTTGGCGTTCTGCGCGGGTCACGAGGCGCCTCCAACCTGGCTCACGGTTGGGGGGCGGGTCCGATCGACGAGTGCAAGCGCATCATCGATCAAGCTGTGCGAGGCATCATCGGCCAGGGACGCTTTCGCAAATTTCACCAGGTCGCATTGACCTAGAAACCCAATGACCTCGCCTGGAGCGACGGCCAGTGAGGTTGCGAGATCGAGCTGGCTTGCGATTTCATCGGTCGTGCTTTCGAGACCGTGAAAACCGTAGCGTCGGCCGAGGTAGACTCGAACCGAATCGCTGACGGCGTCGACCCACTGCTCGGTTCGGTCTTCGGCGACCGCACTGGCGCGATCTCGCTCGAGCTCGCGGAGCTCTTCGAAGGCGGTTTCCCAGGGGGGCGGCGGAGGCGGCGGTGCGGGCTCGGGCCTGTCCCGCTTTTGCCACCAGCGCATGAACAACCACGCGAGCAGCGCTCCGATCGCGAGGGCGAGCAATGCGCCGAGGATCATCAGCAACCTGTAGTCGTCCTGCTCGATGACCGCGGGCTCGGTTGGCGGCTTGAGCTGTGCGTCCGGCTCGTTCGCGAGCAGCGAGCGGACTTCGATGCGGCTGCTGTTCGAATCGAGCTCGAGGAGATCACCGCCGGCGCTCGTGATGCGCACCCGAATCGGACCGAGCTCTTGAAGCCCAGTTTCGAAGCAGAGAAGCTGAAGCTCGAACGTGAACGTCTTGGATGTGCCGTCGGGCGAAGGGACAACCGTGACCTTCTTGCCGAGGATCTCGAAGGGCTCGAACGACTGCTCTGGTACAGCGACGTCGTCGGAGGCAGCGGCACTGACCGTCAAGATCACGTCGATCGCATCGCCAATCGCGGTTTCGAGCGGCGCGTCGAGCGCAATGCTGGGCGTCTGCCCCAAGGCGATCGTGGGCGCGAGCAAGGAACACAAGACGATGGCGGCCGCTTGTTTCACCGATAGCCCGTGAGTCGCCGCTGCCGCAGACGGAACAGCTCGGTCAATGGTCTGACGAAGTCGCGTTCGGTGCTCACCGTGACGTGGTCCAGCTGCAGCCGGCGAAACAAATGCTCGCGTGCCGCACGCTGACGCTGGGCCTCGCGTGCGTACTCGACGCGTACCTTCGAGTTGGAGGTGTCGACTTCGACCAGCTCCCCTGTTTCCAAGTCCTCGACGAGGGCGAGGCCGACATCTGCGAGCTCATCCTCGCGCGGGTCTAAGATTTGAATCGGAATGACGTCGTGCTTGGCGGCCACCACCTTGAGTGCCTTCTCGTACTGGTCCGCGATGAAATCGCTGATCACGAACGCAACAGTCCGACGCTTTCCGATCCCGCCGAGGAGGTCCAACGCGACCCGGAGATCAGTGCCTTCGCCTTCGGGATTGGCGTTGAGGATCTCCGTGACCACGCGCATCACGTGGGAGCGGCCCTTCTTCGGGGGCACAAAGCGTTCGATCCGGTCGGTGAATAGAATCAGGCCCACGCGGTCGTTGTTCTTGATCGCGCTGAACGCGAGGAGCGCAGCCACCTCCGCGACGGTCTCGATCTTCGGCTTGTCCGTCGAGCCGAAGCGCTCGCTCGCCGAAAGGTCGACCAGAAGCATGACCGTCATCTCGCGCTCCTCCGTGAAGACCTTCACGTAGGTGTCGTTCATGCGCGCGCTCACGTTCCAGTCGATGAAGCGAACATCGTCGCCGGGCTGGTACTGACGCACTTCGCTGAACGCCATGCCGCGACCTTTGAAGACGGAATGGTAGCTGCCCGCGAGCTGATCGTTGGCGAGCCTCGACGTATAAATCTCGATCTTCTTGAGTTTCTTGACGAGCTCGCGTGAGATCACGGTGGGCCTTGCTCAGGGGACTTCCACGGTTTCGAAGATGCGGCGCACGATCTGGTCGCTGGTGATTTCTTCTGCCTCCGCTTCGTACGACCGAATGATCCGGTGGCGGAGCACGTCGGGACCGATGGCCTTGATGTCTTCTGGAGTGACGTAGCCGCGATGCCGCATGAAGGCGTGCGCGCGCGACGCGACGTTGAGTGCGATCGATGCGCGTGGAGACGCGCCGTGGGCGATCATGTCGGTTAGGTCTCCCAGGCCCACCCGCACTGGGTGGCGCGTCGCGGCGACGATCTGGACGATGTAGTCCTTGATCTTCGGATCGATGTACACGTGGCCGACCGTCTTTCGGGCCTCGAGCAGCTGCGCGGTGGTCGCGACATTCTGCACGCCGGACCCCGCACCTGCATCCCTTCCGAGCAGCAAGTGATCGGAGATCTGGTCCATGATCTTCCTCTCTTCGTCCTGACTCGGGTAGTCGACCCGGACATGAAGCATGAAGCGATCGACCTGCGCCTCGGCCAGCGGGTAGGTGCCTTCCTGCTCGATGGGGTTTTGCGTCGCCATCACCATGAACGGCTGGCCTAGAGGGTGCGTCGTGTCCCCGATGGTCACCTGCAGCTCCTGCATGGCCTCGAGCAACGCGCTCTGCACCTTGGCTGGCGCTCGGTTGATCTCGTCCGCCAGCACCAAGTTCGCGAAAATCGGCCCCTTCTTCGCCGTGAACTCCCCGCGCTGCTGGTTGTAAATGACGGTCCCGATGACGTCGGCAGGCAGGAGGTCGGGGGTGAACTGAATGCGTTGGAACTTGGCTGAGATGGTCTTGCAAATCGTGTTCACCGTGAGCGTCTTGGCCAGGCCGGGCACGCCCTCGAGCAGAATGTGGCCCCCGGTCAGCAGCCCGATCAGGATGCGCTCGATCATCACGTCTTGGCCGACCACGACCTTGTGGACCTCGTGAAGAATCGTATCGATGAATGCGCTCTCGCGCTGGACCATTTCGTTGATGGCACGGACGTCGTTCGACATGTGTTTTCCTTGGGGCCACGAGCTAGCACGGCGACCCCCCCACCACCAACAGCTGGGTCGGGGGGATTATTCGGGTTTCGGGGGTTTCCGGAGCCGGGTGTCAGCGCCAGTGCCAGGGCCAGCGTCTGCGCCAGCGAACGCGGTTTGGCGGGACGGCTTGACAGGGGGCTGCCGGATCTAAAGGCTCCCGGCCATGTCCGACCCCGTCTCCCAAGAGCTCTTTCGCCGCGCCTCCAAAGTCATTCCTGGGGGGGTCAATTCGCCTGTTCGCGCCTTTGCTGCGGTCGGCGGGCAGCCGGTCTTCATCAAGGAAGCCCATGGGCCGGTGCTGGTCGGCGCCGACGGAACGGAATACATCGATTACATCGGGTCCTGGGGTCCGATGATCCTCGGGCACGCCCAGCCGGACGTCGTGTCCTCGATTCAGAGGGCGGCCGAGAAGGGCTCGAGCTACGGAGCGCCGACCGAGTCTGAGATCGTCATGGCCGAGCGGATTCGGGATGCCGTTCCATCGATGGAGATGTCGCGCCTCGTCTCGAGCGGCACGGAAGCAACGATGGGCGCCATACGGGTCGCCCGCGGCTACACCGGGCGGGATCTGATCGTGAAGTGCATCGGTGGCTATCACGGCGGCGCGGACTATCTGCTGGTCAAAGGGGGGAGCGGCCTTGCCACCTTGGGGGAGCCGGACAGCGCCGGCATCCCCGCCGCGATCGCAGGCACGACACTGGTGGTCCCCTACAACGACGCCTACGCGATCGAGAAGATCTTCGCCGAGCGGGGCAAGGAGATCGCCGGGGTGATCTTCGAGCCCGTGGCCGGTAACATGGGCTGCATCCCTCCCGACCCGGTCTGGCTGGCGGCGCTGCGGAGCCAGACCCAGAACCACGGCGCGCTGCTGATCTGCGATGAGGTGATGACCGGCTTCCGAGTCGCCTGGGGAGGCGCTCAAAGCCTCTACGACATCCGGCCAGATCTGACCTGTCTGGGGAAGATCATCGGCGGCGGCCTACCGGTCGGCGCGTATGGCGGAAGGGTCGAAATCATGAGCAAAGTCGCGCCTCTCGGCCCCGTGTATCAAGCGGGCACCCTGAGTGGCAACCCGCTCGCCGTTGCCGCAGGCCTGGAGACCATCGAGCAGCTGCTCCGTCCCGGCGTCTACGAAGACCTGGAAAGCAAAGGCGATCAGGTTCAAGCGCTCCTCGAACAGCACGCCGGCGCGGCCGGGGTCCCGATCACCGTGCAGCGGGTCGGCTCGATGCTCACCGCCTTCTTCCGAGGCAAGCCGGTTCGGAACTGGGACGAAGCCTCCGACACCGATCGCGAAGGCTTTGCGCGATGGCACGCGGCGCTCCTCGAACACGGCGTCTACTGGCCCTGCAGTCCGTTCGAAGCGGCGTTCATCTCGCTCTCGCACGACGCAGACGCCTTCGAGAAGACTGGCCGCGCGTTCAAAGCCGCCTTCGCGGCGGTCTGAGAGCCGAATCGCGCCCAATTTCGCTCGCGGAAGTGGTCTTTGACCAACCTTGACCCCATAACACCCCGTGCTATACGCCGCGCGCTCTTTGGGCGTGGATCCTTGGAACTATAGGGAAACGATGTGCAGCCGATGCTCCTCAACCGGGAACAACGGGAGCAGCTCCGACAGATGGGCAGCTTGTCCACGGTCGGCCTCGAGCTCGGCCTTTCGATCGCGCTCGGTTATCTCGGGGGCGAATGGTTGGATGGCAAGCTCGGGACTGAACCTTGGCTCAAGTGGATTGGCCTCGGCTTTGGGCTTGCCGCCGGCGCTCGAAGCCTCTACAGGGTCGTCCGCCGCGCACAGCGGATGATGGAAGACGAAGACGAAACCCCGTGATCGATCAACTCAAAACGCGAACCCCACGCCACGTCGCGGTTGCGGCGATTGTGCTGACCGGTTTGGCCTTCGTCCTCGGCGGCGGGACCATCGGGGTCGGCGCGGCCGTTGGAGGCATCCTGGCTACATTGGACGCATGGGCGATCACCTGGTTGGCCGGTCGCATCGTCAGCGGCGCAAGCTTCATCAGCCGCGGGTTCGCTGCCGCGCTCTTGGGCGCGAAGCTGGTCGTGCTGCTGGCCGTGTGCTGGGCCTTGCTCGGCCGATGGGGCGTCGACCCTCTGGGTTTCTCCGTCGGCCTCGGCGCCTTGGTTCTCGGCATGCTCTACAGCGGCGCCGACCTGTCCGTCCAAGAAGCCCAGGCGGCTCGTGAAGCCCAAATGGCGGGGGAGGGTTAGGCCATGCCGCACGGCGAATCATGGTTCAGCTTTCTGCCCTTCTACGACTCGCTTCAACACGCGATGGCGGAGGCGCTCGGCCCCAGTTACATGGAGCACAACCCGCATCTCGGCGTGCAGCACGTCATTGCATACACCGTGGTCGTGCTCTTTCTCATCGGCGTCGGCGTCTACGTGAGTCGCCGCCTCAAGAACACCGAGGAAAGCATTCTTCCCGATGGGAAAGTCACGTTTTACGGGTTCATCGAGACCATCGTGGGCGCGACCTACAACATGTCGGCCGACCTCATGGGCCCCAAGCCCGCCAAATACTTCCTGCCGCTCATCGGGGCTTGTGCGCTCGTGATTTTCTTTTCGAACGCCCTTGGCTTGATTCCCGGCTTCCTCCCGCCGACCGACAACCTCAACACCACGTTCGCCATGGCGATGATCATCTTCGTGGTCACTCACATCTACGGCGTGAAAGAACACGGTTTCGTCAAATACTTCTCGCATTTCTTCGGGCCGAAAGTGCCCTGGTGGATCGCCTGGTTCATCAACCCGCTGATGTTCTTCATCGAGTTGATTAGCCACATCGTTCGACCGGTCACGCTTGCGATTCGTCTCATGGCCAACATGACGGCCGACCACCTCGTGCTCGGCATCTTCGTCAGCTTGTTCGCGACGATGGGCCTGAAGTTCTTGCCGGTTCCGGTGGTGTTTTACGTCATGGGCTGCCTGGTCATCACCGTGCAGACTTTGGTCTTTTGTTTGCTTTCCGTGATCTACATCACCCTCGCGATTCAACACGAAGAAGAACACTAAATTTCCCTCTCGGAAGAGAGGCTTGAGGAGGCTCCCGAAAATGAAGAAATTGGCTCTGCGACTTGTCAGCTTTGCTGCACCACTCGCTCTCACGGCGACCGCTTTCGCACAGGATGCGGCGATCACAGAGGCTGAAGCCACCGCGATTGCAGGCCGCGCGCTTGCCGCCGGTCTGGCCATCGGCATCGCAGCCTTTGGCTGCGGCATGGGTCAGGGTCGCGCAGCGGCCGCAGCCCTCGAGGGCATCGCTCGTAACCCCAACGCGTCGGGCAAGATCCTCGTCCCGCTGATCCTAGGTCTGGCGCTCATCGAATCGCTCGCGATTTACGCGCTCGTCATCGCGTTTCAGGTGCAGCCGTAAGCCGTAGCGTGCGTCAGGGCGTGCCATTTGAGGTGCGCCCTGGCGGGCAACGACTTCCGGCACCATACTTGTGACGATGACGAACCCGTCCGACGCGACGCCCGCAATCGAGCCTCCCCGGAAGGGAGGGCTCTCCGGTGGCGTCAAAGCCGGCATCGTGTTCGTCGTGCTGGTCGGTGCGGCCGCTTGGTTGCTCTCCGGCAGCGACAACCCGTTCGTGTATTCGAAGCTGGTGCACGAGGTGATGGGAGCCCCGGATTCCTTCGAAGGTCGCCGTCTGCGGGTCGAGGGCGAGCTGCGGCAAGGTTCGATTGAATTTCGGGAGGACCCGTGCGAGTGGCGTTTCGTTCTCTACAAAGAGGACAAGGAAATGCCCGTACGCTTCCCGCAGTGCGTCGTGCCCGATACGTTCCGCGACGGCATGGGAATCCAAGTGACGGTGCAGGGTGAGCTAGGTGATGACGGCGTGTTTCTCGCCAACCAGGTGATTCCGCGCTGCCCCTCCAAGTACGAGATGCAGGAGCGGATGGAGGCCGGCGAGGAAATGCCCTACGACCCAAACGCGCCGCTTCCAGGTCACAGCTAGGCGCCGCTAGCGCCTCCCAAGACGACAAAGCCCGCCTCCTCGAAGGAGACGGGCTTTCCGAGTTGGTCGTGCAGGGTTACTGAGCGTCGATCTGCGCGCCGCGCTTTTCGTGCCTCGCCTTTTCGCGGGCCTCGGCGGCATCGATGTTGCGCAGCTGCTTTTCGTAGAGGGCCTTGACGCGCTCGCGGCGGCCCTGAATCTCCTTGAGCTGCGTGGTGTGGCGCTTGTCCTCCTGGGCATGCGCGCGCTCCTTGCGAGCAGCCTTGGCTGCGGCGGCCCTCTCCTTTTGCTCGGCCTTGCGCGCTTCGGCCTTGGCCTTCTGGGCTTTCTCATTAGCCTGCTCGGATTTCGCTTCAGCCTGCTCGGCTTTTTCTTTAGCCTGCTTGGCTTCGCCTTTGGCCTGCTTGGCTTTGCCTTTGGCCGCGTCCGAGGCGCCCTTTGCGCTGTCAGCCCCCTTCTTCGCTGCGCTCTCGGCCTCCTCGTGGTGGTCGGCTCTTGCGGTCGGTGCTGTTGCGGCAGACACGCCGAAAACCAACGCCGACGCGATCAATAAAGATGGAACGATTCTCATTCTCTTCCTCCGTTTGGGTGTGCTCGACGAAGTCGCCCCCGCACACATTCATTTGCGAAACACAGTAGGACTGAAACCTCATCCGCCCAAACCGATTCGAGGTTCTTGACCCAAGCCGCTAAACAACCGTACAGTGCTGTGCATGAGCGCAGTGGGGGGGAACGCGAGCCGCGAACTGCGGCCTTTTCGACGCGTAGACGAGCCCTGGGCGCGACCCCGGGGGGCGGCCGAGGTTTTGGAGCGCTGGAGGTCCGGTTCGACGTGGCGGAACGTCACGTGGAGTCATGCCGTCGAGCCCCACGAGGCCAGCGCCGTGCCCATGCCCGGGTCGCTCGCGCCAGCCCTCGTGAAGGCCATGCACCAGCGAGGCATCCGCGAGCTCTACAGTCATCAGGCCCGGGCGTTCGAGCTCGCATCTCAGGGCAAGCATCTGGTCGTCGCTACCCCCACCGCTTCGGGGAAGAGCCTTTGCTACAACCTGCCGATCCTCCAGGCGCTGGTTTCCGACCCGAGCGCCACGGCGCTCTATCTCTTTCCAACCAAGGCGCTGTCTCGCGATCAAGAAGAAGCACTGCGCGCGATGATGCGCGACTCAGGTTTGAGCGTTGGCGCGATCACTTACGATGGAGACACCCCCAACGATGCGCGGCGAGCTGCGCGACAGCAGGCCGGCGTGCTTCTCAGCAACCCAGACATGCTGCACGCGGGGATCATGCCGCACCACACCGGTTGGGCGCGGCTTTTCTCGAACTTGAAGTACGTCGTCATCGACGAGCTCCACAGCTATCGAGGTGTCTTCGGTTCGCATCTTGCCAACGTCGTCCGCCGCCTGCAGCGCATTGCGCGGTTTCATGGCTCGTCCCCCACGTTTCTGTTTGCGTCCGCTACGATTGGCAATCCAAGGGAGCACGCGTCCCGGATTTGCGGCGCGCCGGTCGAGCTCATCGATCAGAGCGGCGCGCCGACAGGGCGGCGTCAGCTCGTCGTTTACAATCCGCCCGTGGTCAATGCCGAGCTCGGCATTCGGCAGAGCTACATCAAGACGGCAGTGCGGCTCACCCAGGATCTCGTGCGGGCCGGCGTGCCGACCCTGGTCTTCGGCAATTCCCGCAACGGGGTCGAGGTGATGCTCAAATACCTGCGCGACAAGCTGGCGAGCGACCAAATCGATCCTGCGGCGATTCACGCTTACCGGGGCGGCTATCTGCCTCAGACGCGCAGGCGCATCGAGACTGCGCTTCGGGCCGGTGAGATTCGCTGCGTCGTCGCGACCAACGCCCTCGAGCTCGGCATCGACATCGGTGCGCTCGATGCGGTCGTCTGCGCAGGGTACCCGGGGACGATGGCGGGGCTCTGGCAGCGCTTCGGCCGGGCAGGGCGGAGGCGCGATCTTTCGCTGGCCGTTTTGGTTTCGTCGAGCAATCCGGTCGATCAGTACATGGCGCGGAATCCACGCCAGCTGGTTTCGGCACCCATCGAGCACGCCCGGATCGACCCGGACAACATCGAGATTCTGATTCAGCACCTCAAGTGTGCCGCCTTCGAGCTCCCGTTCGAGCCGGACGACGTGTACGGCGACATCCCAGACGACGCACTCGGCGAAGCGCTCGACTACCTGGCTGACAACGGGGTTGTCCACCCTAGCGCCACGGCGGCCGGTTCGATCTACCACTGGGCTTCGGACAGCTACCCCGCCAACAACGTGTCGCTCCGAAGCGCGAGCTGGGACAACTTCGTCATCATCGACCTCGATGGAAACCGCACGATTGCTGAGATGGACTGGCGGAGCACACACACGATGCTGCACGAGCAGGCGATCTACCAGCACGAGGGCGGGCAATTTCAAGTCGAACGTCTGGATTTCGACAACCACAAGGCCTTCGTCCGGCGGGTGAAGCCGGACTACTACACGACCGCGATGACGCACAGCAAAGTTGCGGTGCTCGAAGAGGACCAAAGCGCGACCGTCGAGCTCGGCGAAGTTCCGCTCGATGCGGCGGTCGGTGATGTGAGCGTCATCGAAAAGGTCGTCGGCTACAAGAAAATCAAGTTCCATACGCACGAGAACGTCGGCTACGGCGAGGTGCACCTTCCCGAGATGCAGAAGCACACGACCTCGTTTTGGCTCACCTTTCCCGAGGACTTCGTGCAGAGTCAGCCCGAGCCGCGGGCGGTGGTCGTCGATGCCTTGCGCGGGCTTTCAAAAGCGATGCATCTGGTAGGTGCGGTGGGCCTCATGATCGACCCGCGCGACCTCGGACGCACGCTCGGAAGTCGCAGCGAAGACGAAGCGCCACCCGGTAAGGGACAGGGGCCGGGCTTCGACCCGACGATCTTCCTCTACGACACGGTGGCGGGCGGGATTGGCCTAGCTCCGCGTTTGTTCGAAGAGCGTGAAGATCTCCTGCGTCGCGCGCGACATTTGATCGAAAGCTGCGAATGCCAAGAAGGTTGCCCGGGCTGCATAGGGCCGGATGCTTCTGGTGTTGACGAGCCCGAGGCGGCGCGGAAGCGATTGGTGCTCGGCTTGCTGGATGCCGTCGGCGTGAGCGCCACCCACTGAGAGCCCATGTCGATCAAACGAAGCCTGGCGCGACTAGCGCAAACGACCCCCCGACGACTCGACGTGGCCAGCGTTCGAGGCGCGCTGCCGGGCCGGCGTCGCGAAACGGAGCACGGTGAGCTGCATCTGATCGACGAGTACCTCGAGCCGCAGCATCATCACGGCCGATCGCCCATCGCCAAGGCGCTGGACGTGTCGACGGAGCGCTTGGCTCAGCTCGCCCTCGATCCTTCACTCGAACGCATCGACCTGCAGCGTGCCCTGTTCCTCGACACCGAGACGACCGGGCTTGCCGGCGGAACGGGGACGGTGCCTTTTCTGATCGGCATCGCCTGGTTCGAAGACCAATCCATGCGAATTCAGCAGCTCTTTCTCCCGGAGCTCGGTCAGGAGGGGCCGATGCTGAACTGGCTTCGCGAGCGGGTGCAGCAAAGCTCCTGTGTAGTCTCCTTCAACGGCAAGACTTTCGACTGGCCGCTGCTGCGAAACCGTTTCGTCTTGAACCGAGTTCGCGCACCGGTTTTGCCTCCGCACCTCGATTTGCTTCATTGCGCGCGCCGAGTTTTGCGGCCTCGGCTGAAGTCGGTGCGACTGGTCGAGCTCGAGCGTCGGGTGCTTGGCATGTATCGGGAAGACGACGTCTCGGGGGCATTGATCCCTCAACTCTACTTCGACTACCTCGATGGCGGAGATGTCTCTCCCATGGCGAAAGTCATCGAGCACAATGCAAACGATCTGATCGCCTTGGCCGCGCTTCTGTCCGAGCTGGTGGGACACTTTGACGAGGTGCATGGAAGCGATGACCCACGCGACCACTTGGCCTACGCGAGGGTCGCCGAGCGCACCGGTGATCGGGCTCGCGCGCGCTCGTTCGCAGACGCAGCGGCCCAGGGCGGCGGGGAGTCGGCGTGCACCGTCGAAGCCTGCTTGCTCAATGCGCGGATGGCGCGGCGCGAAGGCGATGTCGACGACGAAGAACGAGCGCTCCTCGACGCACTTCGGGCGGCGGACGACGAGCTCCTCGTTTCGGTCGTTCAGCTCGCACTTGCCAAACTCTACGAGCACCGCCTCAAAGACCTGCCCCGGGCGCTCGAGCACGCAAAGGGCACGGCGCCGGCCGAGGGAGACGAAGCGGCCGGGCGCAGGCAGGCCCGCCTCCAGCGGCGGCTGGGCGCTCCAATCTGAACTTTTTGCAACGCGAGCCTCCACCACTGGCACGGGCTGGCACAGCTGCGTATCGTTCGATTGGCGAAATCACTTTGGATTTCGGACCTTCGTGCTGGCACTGATGTTGCTTTAGCTAGTCGCGTGGCCCCCCTGTGCCTGGAGAGAAGCAATGAATCGAATTTGGTTGGCTTGTGTAGCGCTCGGTGTCGTCGTCCTGACGGTTGCGGGCTGTGGAGAACCGACGAGCGACAGCGCTGCCCCTCTCGAGGGCTTCGTCTGCGGCAAAGACGGCTCGACGTATTCGGTCGAAGATGCCGTTCGCGGTGAGCACGACGTGGAGCACCGTGGTCGCTGCGATGCGCCCATGCATTGTGAATCCCCGATCGACTGCTTCGTCGGGGATGCCTGTTTGCCCGTGCCCTGGGCCGCAGGTGGCGATGTGAACGAACCCGGCGCAGACCCAGCAGACTTCCCCTCCGACCCGAGCGCACATTGGTGCATTCCAGGACCCACCCGCTGCAATTGCCCAGGCGTCTTCGAGCCGGTGTGTGGGGGCGACGGCCGCAACTACATCAATGCATGTGAGGCGGCCTGCGCGGGGGTCGGCATTCGGCATGAGGGGTACTGCGAAGAGCCGCCTGGAGAAGGCTGCGTTCGCGCGGGCTGCAGCGCTCAGCTCTGCGTCGAAGAGGGCATGGATATCGCCAGCACCTGCGAATGGCGCCCGGTCTACGAGTGCTACCAGCACGCCAGCTGCGACCGGCAGCCGAACGGCCAATGTGGTTTCACGCCCACGTACGAGCTCGTCGAATGCTTGGAGCGGTTTGGCGAAGGCATGTGCCGTGTCGATCCGCGCTGGCAGGACGGCTTTGAAGCGGAATGCGAAAGCCCTCAGGTTCCAGGCATCACCGGCATCCTCGCGATCTCACCCCACGAGATGATGCGCCTGGGCGAGCCGTTCGGTGCGAGCTTCCAGCTCCTAGATCCTCCGATCTTCAATGACCTGTACTTCGGTGAAGGCTTGCTGGTTTGCGACGGAGAGCAGACCCGATTCGAAGGCTTCGTCATGATGACGCCCCTCGGCGATCTAGAGGTGCAGTGCAAGATCTTGCCCGAAACGGATCCAGGCGAGTGCTTGGACGACGGCGATTGCCCTCCGGGCCACTACTGCGAGCGTTTCGGCGGATGGCCCGACGACGGCGTCATCGACCCGAGCATTCCTGAGCCCCCGCCGCCTGGCATGTGCGTCGATTTGTGCGCGCTCATCGATTGCGCGCCCGGCTATGTCTGCGAGCTGGGCGAGTGCATCCCGCAGCACCCGTTCTGCGAGAGTGACTACGACTGTCCGGTCGGCTGGATTTGTCAGGAAGGCATTCTGGGAGCGCCGCAGCGAGGAGGCGTCTGCGAACGATGTAGCTGCCTCGATATTTACTCACCGGTCTGCGGCGTGGACGGACAGACCTACGGCAATGGCTGTGAGGCGCGCTGTGCGCATGTTCGCGTCGCCTACGAGGGCGAGTGCAATAGCGACTGTCCCGTCGAAACGCACATCCGAAACTTCCAAGGTGAGTGCGTTCCGAAGTGCTACGGCCCCGAGCAGTGCGGCGACGAGCAACGCTGCAATGCCTCGGAGGTGTGCCTACAGGATCCGGCCTGCCCCGAGTGCGATGTCTGCGTGGGCTGGTGCGTGCCGCCGGCCGGCGACTGCCGAACCAACGGTTGTGAAGAAGGCTGGACCTGCGACTACTGCCAGACCCCCGACGGGCAGGCCGAGTGGATCTGTCTAGCGCCGAACGCGGGGGCTTGTCTCCCTCCTGACGAATGCCGCCCGACCGGCTGCAACGGTGAGATCTGCGCGAACCAAGACATGGCGTCTCCTTGTGTCGCGCTGCCCGAGTTCGCCTGTTACCGAGAGGTTGGCATTTGCGAAGTCCAGCCCTGGGGGCAATGTGGCTGGACCCCAACCCCCGAGCTCGACGAGTGCCTTTCACAGTTCGATTGCCGCGCCACCGGCTGCGGCGACGGCGAGTACTGCGGGTACTGCTGGGTCAGCTGGGAGTGCCTCCCAGAGGGCGCCGTCTGTTGAAGACTTGAACTATCGTACTTCGAACCGCCTACCTGACGGTCCCACCATCACCGTCAGGTAGGCGGCGCGATTTCCACCACCGTGGTCACCGAGTTGGCGATGAAGCAGTGTTTGTGGGCCTTCGCATGAAGCGCATCGAGCTGCTCCTGGTCGGGCGGCTCGCTTCCCCAGGCGATGTTCGGATGGAGGATGACACGGGTGATCGCGACGCGTTTCTCTGCGTTGCGTTCCATGATTCCGACCGCTTCGTCGGTGTATTCGTCGACCACAAAACCACCGCGCGCCGCGAGCGCGAGAAACGTCAACATGTGGCAGCTCGAGAGCGCTGCGACGAACGCTCGCTCCGGGTCGACCAGCGCTGGGTTTCCGAAATACTGCGGCGCCGCCGAGGCTCCGATCTCGCTTCCGCCGTCGAACTTCCACCGATGGTCGCGCGTGTATTCTTTGTGGGTGAACGCAGTCCCTTGGCGATGCCAATGAATGGTGGCCTTGTGCTCTGACATCCGTACTCCTCCGAAAAATAACCCTAGGGTCGTCTCCAAGCGGGGACACTCTCCACCCCCATAAACCTCTGAAATCACAACCTTTCTCAGTCAAAGATCGCAGCGCCACGTCGCCCGGTACAACCCTTCGAAGGATTCGGCGCTGCGATCCTTGCGTCAGAACCCTCATAGTTTCGGCGGGTTAGAGGGGTGGAGAGTGTCCCCGCCTAGCCGCCGCTGCCCGGGTCGACGTAGACGGGGGAGGTGTCGTCGGTGAGGCGGTTTCGGAGGAAGCCTTCGGGGAGGGAGACTTTTTGCCGGCCGGCGGTTTTTCCACGCGGGACGCGCATGGCGTCCGGGGGGAAGGGTTCCGATCGATCGGCGGCCCGGAGGACCTCTTTCAGCTCGTGCAGGGTGGTTACGCGCATCAAGCGCGCCCGGAGCTTCGCGCTGCCTCGAAACCCCTTCGTGTACCAGCTGCTGTGCCTTCGGAACATCCGCATCGCCGGTGCTTCGCCCGCCCAATCGCTCAATAGCGCGGCGTGCTCGATTGCGATCTCGGCGACTTCGCCGAAGGCCGGTGGGTTCTGAGGCTCACGCCCCTGGAACACATCCGCGAGGTCTCGGAACAACCAAGGTCGGCCGAGACAGCCTCGACCGATGACGACGCCGTCGCAGCCGGTGCTTCGCATCATGCGGAGCGCGTCGTGGGCTTCCCAAATGTCCCCGTTACCGAGGACGGGGATCGTCCGAACGTGCTTCTTCAATCTCGCGATGGCATCCCACTGTGCCTCGCCGTCGTAGAGCTGGGCGGCAGTCCGCGCATGCAGGGCGACGGCCGCACAACCTTCTTGTTCCGCGATGCGACCCGCGTCCTCGTACGTGAGCAGGGTCTCGTCGATGCCCATGCGAAACTTGATCGTGATGGGGATCTCGCCGGCGTTTTGCACCGCAGCTCGAACGATCTTGGCGAGCAGCTGCGGCTTCGCGGGAATGGCCGAGCCACCTCCCTTTCGCGTGACCTTTGGGACCGGGCACCCGAAGTTCATATCGATGTGATCCACGTGACCCTCACCCACGAGCCACTTCACCGCTTCGCCCACGTAGTGCGGGTCGACGCCGTAGAGCTGAAGGCTTCTCGGAGATTCATCCTCACCGAACTCGGCAAGCATCAATGTCTTGGCTCGGCCTTCGACCAAAGGGCGGGCGGTCACCATCTCGCTGACGTACAAACCCGCGCCAAAGCGGCGGCAGATCCT
Organism: uncultured delta proteobacterium; assembly: GCA_963712235.1. Lineage (GTDB taxonomy): Bacteria > Myxococcota_A > Polyangia > Polyangiales > Houyiibacteriaceae > SG8-38. The sequence goes on along the minus strand of CAVQHC010000009.1, from coordinate 76,426 downwards.
GCGAAACGGCCAATTCGTCACCCCCGCCATCGGGGCCAGGACGACCGGCGGCCACACCGAGAGCGGACCGATGTCGACCGCCGCAAACTCGTTGGGACTCGCCAACGGCACATCGCGATTCAGCTCGCTCTTGTACACCTGCTCCATCGCAGTATCGGTCCTTCGGAGAGGGGGCGGCCTCCGTTCCGCTGTCAGTTTACGACCGCAAGACGGCGCTGCCCGCGGGTTCGTAGCAACTTCATGCGCCAGTCGACGCCAATCAGCTCGCCAGGCTCCAAGGGCAGCCAGATGTTTTCACCCATGATCGTTTCGCTCGAGAAGATGAGATGGTTTACGTAGCCGCTCTCGGAAGGCGATTCGCACTCAGATGAAAGGCTGGGGCAAGTGTCGCGATCGGCACAGCGCGTCTTGTAGGTCGACCAATAGAGCTCCTTGCCACCTTCAGCCGCCACCATGGTCGTTCCGTCTGTCACGATGACGGTGAGCAGAGACGGCTCTTTTTGAGGATCGATGTCGCAAATCGAACGCACGTGCTCGAGTGTCGATTGAAGAGCCATCGAAGTCTCTTCGACTCCGATGCGACCTTGTAACGGGCCGTGCTGCGCCAGATGGGTCAGGAACAAAAAGAACAAGACCTCACTGTCGGTATCGCCGAGGATGTAGCGTCGAAGTCTGGGCGCGATGCGCTCGAGGAGCTCGGCTCGGTGCTTGGCAAAATCTTGAATGTCACCGTTGTGCGCGAGGATCCATTTGCCGTACTGGAATGGATGGCAGTTCAGCACGGAGAGCTCGCCGTTGGTCGCGCGCCGTACATGCGCCAGCACGGTTTCGGAGGCGACGATGCCGCTCACACGATGAAAGAGGGCATCGTCGAGGGCCGTCGCGGGGCTGCGCGTGATGTGAGGGGAGCCGTCGACGTAGAATGCCACGCCCCAACCGTCGCGATGGTCGTTGCTCTGAGCGCCGAGCGCATTGTCCGCGTCCATCAAAGAGCGGTGCACTTGGCTCTGAATCACGCTGCGAAACCCGAATAAACGACACATGGCTCCATCATTTTGACACGAACCGCGCCGCGATGCCCCCTCTGCTGTTCAGAACGCGGGCCTAGTGTTAAGGTGCGCGCCCGTGAAGCGATTTAGGCGTCTTTTCATCGCGAACCGAGGCGAGGTCGCCGCGCGCATTGCACGGACCTGCGACCAGCTCGGCGTTACGCCGGTCTTTGGCGTCTCGGAGGCCGACCGCGATGCACCGTACCTGCGCGGTCGTGAGTCGATTGTTCTCGGACCGGCCAGGTCGAGCGAGAGCTACCTCGCCAGGGAGCGGATCGTCCAAGCGGCAGTTCAGACCCGGTGCAGCGTCCTTCACCCAGGCTGGGGATTTCTCGCCGAGGATCCGCTGTTCGCGTCCCTGTGCGAAGCACACGGTGTCACCTTCATCGGCCCGCCGGCCGCGGTGATGCAAAAGCTTGGCCGCAAAACTCCGGCCAAGGCTTCCATGGCGGCTGCGGGGTTGAAACTGATTCCGGGCAGCGACGGCGTGTTGCACGGCGTCGAGCAGGCTCGCGAGGTCGCCAATGCCATTGGATTCCCGGTCTTGCTCAAGGCCGAGAGCGGCGGCGGCGGTCGCGGAATGCGCATCGTCCGCAAGGCGAGCGAAATGAAAGCTGCCTATGATTCGGCGCAGTCTGAGTCGCTCGCTTGTTTCGCCGACGGCCGGCTGTACCTCGAAAAGCTGATCGAGGGTGGTCGGCACATCGAGATTCAGCTGCTCGCCGACAAGTACGGAAAGGTCGTGCACCTCGGAGAGCGGGACTGCTCCGTACAGCGCAAGCACCAAAAGCTCATCGAGGAGTCGCCGGCCACGGTCTTGAGCGAGGCGGAGCGCGAGCAGACGCTTGCGGCAGCCGTGAGCGCCACCTCTACGATTGGGTACGTCGGCGCAGGCACGATGGAGTTTCTCCTCGACGAGCACGGCGAGCTTCGGTTCATGGAAATGAATGCGCGCCTCCAAGTCGAGCACCCTGTTTCCGAGATGCGAACGGGCATCGATCTCGTCGAAGCGCAGATTCGGATTGCGGGCGGCGAGCCGCTCTGGTTTTCACAGGAAGAGGTCCGTCTTCGCGGTCACGCCATCGAGTGCCGAATCAACGCCGAGGATCCGTCTAGCGGATTTGCTCCGAGCCCCGGCGTCATCGAGCGATGGGACGTTGCGCTCGCTCGGGATGAGCACGTTCGAGTCGATACCCATGTCGAGTCCGGCTACGAGGTTCCGCCCCACTACGACAGCTTGATTTGCAAGGTCATCGCATGGGGTGAAGACCGCGATGCGGCCTGCGATCGTCTGGCTGAAGCGCTCAAGAGCGTTCGATGCGACGGCATCTCGACCACGATCCCCATGCACCTTGCGGTCCTGAGCTCGAAGGAGTTCCGGTCGAATCGGTACGACACACGCGCCGTGCCGGGTTGGGAGAGCTGATGGCACGCATTCCGGTAGTTCCGATTGGTAAACCCCGCGAGGCAATCGTCGATCAGGCGAGCTACGCGCGCGAACAGGCCGGTCATGCGCCCCTGCAGGCGCGCCTCGATGAGCGTCGCGCCGAGGTCCAAGCGGGCTGGGGGGACAAATACGTCGCTCGGGTCCACGAAAAAGACAAGCTCACCACGCGCGAGAGGCTCGAACGTTTGAGAGACGTCGGCTCGTCGATGTTCGAGGTTGGCACTTTCGTCAACTACGGCGTCGACTTCGACGGGCTCCACTCGCCGGCGGCCGGCGTCATCACGGCATTCATCCGGGTGCAAGGCCGTTGGTGCGTCGTGATCGCCAACGACAACACCGTCGCGTCCGGCGCATGGTGGCCGAAGACACCGGAGAAGATCCAACGGGCTCAGGAGATGGCCCGCCGGTTGCGTTTGCCGGCGCTTTACCTCGTCGATTGCAGCGGGCTGTACTTGCCGGAGCAACGCAGGAGCTTCGCTGGAGCAACAGGCGCCGGCCACATTTTCAAAATGAACAGCCTTCTTTCGGCAGAAGGCGTCCCCCAGATCGCAGGCGTGTTCGGAGACTGCATCGCCGGGGGGGGGTACATGCCGATTATCAGCGATCGAGTGTACATGACGGAGCAAGCCTACATGGTCATCGCCGGCGCTGCGCTGATCAAAGGCGCAAAGAGCCAGCACATCACCTCCCTCGACATCGGCGGTCCCGAGGTGCACGTGCACCAGTCCGGCTGTGCCGACGAGCGCGTCCCGGACGACGTCACGCTGATCGACTGCCTGCGCCGGGAAGTCGGACGCCTTCCAAGCTCGGGCGCAGCGTTCTATCGAGGGGGCGTCGACTCGATGGAGCCCGCGTACTCGCCTGCGGAGCTTCCAGGCTTAGTCCCGGTCGACCACCGTCAGGCCTACGATGCGACCGAAATCCTTGCGCGGCTTTGCGATCAAAGCCTCTTCTGGGAGGTGTTGCCGTCGGTAGGCCGGGAGATGATCTGCGGCATCGCTCGCGTCGGTGGGCTGTACGCGGGTTTCGTCCTCAATCGGCAGGGCTTGATCGACGATCCGGAGACCAGCGACGAGCCGCGCCCGGCAGGGATTCTCTACCGGCAAGGCATCGCCAAGATCAGCGCGTTCAGCAGGGCGTGCGACAGCGATGGCATTCCGCTGATCTGGCTCCAGGACATCAGCGGCTTCGATATCGGCGCCGAGGCCGAGCGCCACGGGCTTCTCGCCTACGGCTCCAACCTCATCTACACCAACAGCACCAACGAGACACCGATGTTCACGGTGCTGCTGCGAAAAGCATCCGGCGCTGGCTACTATGCGATGGCGGGGCTTCCCTACGATCCCGTCGTGCAGCTTTCGACCCCCATTTCCCGGCTCAGCGTCATGGAGGGTCGCACGCTCGCGATCGCCTCGTACAACAGCAAGCTCGACGACGAATTCGAGATCGTCACGACCGACCCCGAGGAGCGCGCCAAGATCGAAACGCGCATGGCGGAGGTGGAGGCTCGAATCGAAGCAGACATGGATCCCTACGTAGCCGCCACGCAAATGGACACCGATGAGATCGTGCGTTTGGACGAGCTTCGGGACTGGCTGAAAGTCTTGGTGGAGATGAGCTATCAGGGCGTCGGGTACCGCCGAGTCAAGAACCCACGAATTTGGAGCCTGCACGACCTCAACGTCTTGATGAATGGAGGACGTGCGTGAGCGAGGGCGATTACGTACTGCGTGCCCGCAGGATCGACGGGGAGGGAAGTGAGCTCTTGTCGCCTAGCGTCGGCGTGTTCATGGCCAGGGTCGCCGAGGGCGAGCTGCTCGCTTCGGGACAGTCGATTGGGATGATCGAAGTGCTCGGTGTGCGGCGCGAGCTCATCGTTCCACGAAATGTGGAGGGGCGAGTGAGCGCGCGCATCGGCGGCGGCCGAGCGCGCGTTCCCGTTCAGTACGGCGACGTGTTGCTCTCCGTCTCGACGACAGCGACGGTAAAGCAGAGCGACGCAGACTCGTCCGTAATGGCCGATTCGAAAGGCGCGCTCGCATTCACCGCGCCGATGAGCGGCCGCTTCTATAGTCGACCGTCTCCGTCCGAGCCGCCGTTCGTATCGGCAGGGGACATCGTGAAACGAGGCCAAACGCTCGGGCTCCTCGAGGTGATGAAGACGTTTAACCGCCTGGTGTACCAGGGTGACGCCCTGCCAGATGCGGCGAAGGTAGAAAGAGTCGTGCCGAACGAGGGCGATGACGTCGTACGAGGCGATGTCATCCTGTCGCTGCGATCTTTGGCTGAGAGTTGAAGTGATTTCCAAGGTTTGTGTGGGTAGAGAGTGTCCCCTGCTGTTGCTGCTTTTGCTGGGGTGTCAGTCGGGGGCGCCGGTGAGCGACGCTGAGGATGCGCGGCGGCTCAAGGGCTTCGTGTTCAAGCACGAGGGGATTGTTCGTGACGTCCGGGTGTTCGACTCGAGGGGACGGGCGATGTCGGGGCTTCGCCCGTTGCTGCTGGTCTTGCATGGGGGCCTTGGAGACGACGACGACACGGTGGCGCTGAGCTTTGGGAAGCTGAACGAGCTTGCGGTCGAAGACGATTTCCTCGTCGTGTATCCCGAAGGGATCGGCGGGCATTGGAATGACGGCCGCAACGTGCAGGCCTACGTCGCTCAACGGGAGCGCGTCAACGATGTGGGCTTCCTGACGGCTTTGATCGACGAGCTAGTCGAGAAGCGAAGCGTAGATCCCGAGGCAGTGTTTGTCGTCGGGGTCTCGGATGGAGCGATGATGGCGCATCGCTTCGCATGCGAGCGGACGAACAAGCTCCGTGCGTTCACCGCAGTGATCGGCGCTATGCCCTACAACGTGGCGCGGAGACGCGGCCGCTGCGGCAAAGAGGCTCTCTCGGTCCTGATGATCAACGGTACCGAGGACCCGGTCGTGCCCTCCGACGGCGGGGCCGTCGAGTTTGACGGGCAGAAGCTTGGTAAAGTTCTTTCCACGGAGCGAACCTTCGCGTTCTGGAAGCGTCAGGCCGCTTGCACGAGCGAGGCGGTGACGCTGATCCCTGACTTCGTTCCGCAAGATGGCACCCGTATAGAACGCACGAAAGCAACCGGCTGCCGCGGAGACGCGAAGGTCGAGCTCTTTGCGGTCCAAGGCGCCGGTCACACCTGGCCGTCGGGCTGGCAGTACCTGCCCGAGAGCTTGATCGGTGCGACCAGCCGCGACATCGATGCGTCCATCGCAGCCTGGCGTTTCTTTCAGAGCACGCTCTAGCAGCGAACTCCGTGGTGCTAAGGTAGGAGCATGGTGGAGCCTCAGCTCGGTGACCGGGCACTGTTTCCCAAGCTCGAAGGGGTCGCGTACCTCGCCCACGCGGCGATTTCGCCTCTCTCCGCTCCGGTTTGCGAGCGTATTCGAGAGGTGACCGAAGACTACGCCTGCGGCGGGATGGCGGGCTTCGTCCGCTGGGCGCCGCGGCTTGCGCAAGTTCGGCACGATTTAGCTTCGCTCATCTCGGCAAGTCCTGGTGAAATTGCGATTGTGGCCAACACCACGCAGGGCGTCATCGACATCGCGTTCGGGCTGCCCTGGCGCAAGGGCGATCGCGTCGTTCTTTTCGACGGCGAGTTTCCAGCGAACGTGACGCCATGGCAACAGGCCGCAGAGGAGTTTGGCCTGGAGCTTTGCTGGTTGTCGCTCGACGGCTTTCATCGCTCCGTCGATGAAGGCCTCGCCGCGCTCGAACGGGACCTCCGGCGGGGCGCCCGCCTCGTTGCGGTGAGCGCCGTTCAATACAAGACGGGGCTTCGGATGCCGCTCGCCGAGATGGCGGCGCTTTGCCACAAATACGGCGCGGAGATTTTCGTCGACGCGATTCAAGCGCTCGGGGCAACGCCAGTCGATGTGTCCTGGGGAATCGACTACTTGAGCTCAGGTAGCCACAAGCACCTAATGGGGGCCGAGGGAACGGGATTCTTGTACGTGGCCGAGCGCTGCGCGGCCGCGATGAAGCCGCGGCTCGCAGGCTGGCTCGGGCATGAGGACCCAATTGCCTTCTTGGTGAGCGACGAGCCGCGGCTGCGCTACGACAATCCGCTCAAGCGAGGCGCACCGGCGCTCGAAACCGGCACCAGCAACGTCATCGGGCTTGCTGCGCTCGGCGCGTCGCTCGAGCTGCTCGGCCAGTTGGGCGTGCCGGCCATCCACCGACACGTCGATGCTTACCTCGAAGCGCTCGAAGCGGGTCTTGTAGCGAGGGGATTTCAGAGTCATCGGGCCACGGCGCCCGCGCTTCGCTCCACGCTGCTCGGCGTGACCGTGCCGGCCGACGTCCGCCTCTCGAAGCTCGCCGCCGCGCTTCGCGATCGCGGTGTCATCGTCAACACACCGGACGGCCTGATGCGCCTCGCGCCCCACTGGCCGAACGCTCATGATGAAATTCCCCGCGTCCTCGAGGCAGTAGACCAATCCCTGGCCGAGCTGCGTGCTTGAGCCTAGGTTCGCGCGATGGCTCGCCAAAGCGATCGTAGTTTCTGGATCTTCAACGCCCTGGTCTCGAGCGCGGCGGTCGGATTTCTCGGCTGGCTCTTGCTCGTCCGGGAAGGCGGCGGCGTCAACGCAGACCTGAGCTTCATGCCGGGCGTGAACGCTGGGCTCAACGCGACTTCGGCTACCCTGCTCGTTGCCGGGCTTGTTGCGATTCGAAACGGCCGACGCGAAGTTCACAAGCGGCTCATGGTTTCCGCCTTTGCCGCATCCGCCGTCTTTCTCGTGGGCTACGTTCTCTACCACTACGCACACGGCGATACGACCTACCAGGGCGAGGGCACGATACGGATCGTGTATTTCTCAATTCTGATCAGCCATGTGCTTCTGTCGATCGTGATGCTTCCGATGATCCTGACGACCTTCTTCTTGGCGGCGCGACAGCGCTTCGCAACACACAAGCGCCTCGCGAGATGGACCCTTCCCATCTGGCTCTACGTCTCCATCACCGGTGTCCTAATCTATTTCATGCTTCGCTGACGCTGGCGCTGACGCTGACGCTGGCACTGACGCTGACGCTGACGCTGACGCTGGCACTGACACCAACCCAGCCCACACTCCCCCCACCAAACACGCGGCAGCGCGAGCCCGCAGGGCGAAGCCCGGCGCGAACGCGCCGGCAAGGCAGAGCGAAGCGAATGCCGCGCCAGGGAGGATTACGGGTGGGGGTGGGCGGGGGCGGTTCAATCAAACCTCACCACGCCCCCCACCCAAGACCCGCCCCCCAAACACCCGCGGCAGCGCGAGCCCGAAGGGCGAAGCCCGGCGCGAATGCGCCGGCAAGGCGGAGCGAAGCGAATGCCGCCGGAGGCTCGGGTCGAGGCGGGCGGTGTAACAAACACCAACACTGGCCCTCAACACCAATCCTGCTCAACACTCCCCGGTGAGGAGGGCTTCAATGGGGATCATCTCGTGGATCGTGTTCGGTTTGCTTGCGGGCATACTCGCCAAGTTCGTCATGCCAGGTGAGGACGGCGGCGGCTTCATCCGGACGACCGCCCTCGGTGTCGCGGGCGCATTGGTCGGTGGCTTCATCGGCACCCAACTCGGTTTTGGCGACGTGACGGGGTTCAACGTCCGGAGCTTTGCCATCGCGATTGCGGGCTCGCTGGCGCTTTTGTGGGTCTATCGGCGGGTGAAGAAGAGCTAGGCGTACCGGGGCGCGGAAAAACCCGTCACGGGGTTCCATCGAACGGCTCGGCTTGCAGATGTGGTCGGAGGCACATGGGGGCCTGGACCACGCAAGCCGAGCCTCGGAACTCGCGCCAATCGGAGGTGATTGCTGTCTTGCCGATTGTCACTCGTTACGTCGACTCCACCCCATGACGGGTTTTTTCCGCGCCCCTCCATACGGAGACAGGACTACCAACCGCCCCAAACGGCAGGCGGCAGCGCGAGCCCGGAACGGCGAAGCCCGGCGCCGAAGGCGCCGGCAAGGCAGAGCAAAGCGAATGCCGCGCCAGGGAGGATTACGGGTGGGGGTGGGCGGGCGGTGTAACTAAACCAAACCAGTCAACCCATCCAACACTCCCGCCCCCACCACATCCGCGGCAGCGAAAGCCGCACGGCGACACGCGCACCCGCCCCCCCCAAACACCCGCGGTGGCGCGAGCCCAACACTCCCGCCCCAAACACCCGCGGCAGCGCGAGCCGGCCGCCACCCGTCAAACGCGTCTCAAGCGCTGTACCGCGATCAACCCCTCGACGATCATCCACAGAAGCAGGACGAGTAGAAGGGATGCCAATGCTGTGAGTGGGGCGTTGCCTTCGGCGAGGAACTGTTGGAGCTTCGTGACGAGCGCGAGGCCCGCCACCGGCATGACCAGGAGCATTGGAATGACCAGCGGCCAAACCGGTCGCTTCCGCGCGAAGAAGTAGAGAGAAAGCGTCATCAGGGTAAGGGCGGCAAGCAACTGGTTGCTCGCCCCGAAGATGGGCCAGAGCACCCATCCGACCGCCTTAGCCTGCCCGGTCGCGGGGTCTGGGGTTTCGGCGAGCGCCAGGTACATCGCCGGTACGACCGCGATGACGGTCGCGATATACGGGTTGGTCAGCGGCTTGATTCGAAGCGCCTCGCCGAGTTCGCTCAGAATGAAACGCTGGATGCGTGTCGCGGTGTCGAGTGAGGTCGCTGCGAACGCGATTACCAAAACCGCCATCAGCGTGCGCGCCAGCTCCGGGGACAATCCCACCGCTTCGAGAAACGCACCGCCGCCGAGGACGAACGCGGCCGCCTTGTTGCCACCGGCATGTGCCCAGCTGTCGTAGTAAACCGCCCAGCTCAGATCATCGACGACTCCTTGGCCGGGAAGCGCGCAGGCGCCGACCAGACCAATCCCGGCGACCGCTGCGAGGGTGGAGGCGAGGGCGAGCGAGCCTTCGCCGAGCATGGCGCCGTAGCCGATGATGCGAGAATCCGGCAGGCGGTCGAGCTGCTTCGACGTGGTCCCGGACGAAACGAGGCCGTGAAAGCCACTAATCGCACCGCATGCGATGGTCACGAACAAGATCGGGAAGATCGACGGCGCGCCGGCCTGTGCCGTCCGGTACATCGGAGCGTCGAAGCTCGGGTGTGCGATGAGAACGCCGAGAAACAGCAGGCCGAGGCCCACGAAGAGCTGGTGACTGTTGATGTAGTCGCGAGGCTGCAGCAGCAGCCAGACCGGCAAGAGACTCGCAATGGCCGAATACACGAGCAGAAATAAGATCCAGCCCGTCGTGACCGCGTGCTTGTCAAAGCCCATCGCGACGAAGTCGATAGGCACCTCGGTTCCGACCCACACGAAGAAGTAGAGCACGGCGAGGGCGATCAGGGACGGCCAAAGGATTCTCACCCGCCGCTTGTAGACTAGCCAGCCGATCACGATGGCAACCAGGATTTGAATGTTGATCGGGATCACGCTCGTGGGTTGGCTGACGAAAAGCCCCGCGATCGCCATGGAGAAGACCGCGAGAACGAGCCAAATCAGGACCAGGACGAAGCACATGAACAGAATGCGGGCTCGGTTGCTAATCGTCTTCGCCGTGATCTCCGCAATCGAATGGCCCTTTTCCCGCACGCTGGCGACCAGTGCGCCGAAGTCGTGTGCGGCGCCCATGAAGATCGTCCCCAGGACCACCCAGGCGAGCGCGGGACCCCAGCCCCAATAGGCTGCCACGCAAGGACCGATGATCGGCGCCGCTCCAGCGATCGAGGTGAAGTGGTGGCCGAAGAGCACCGCGCGCTGCGTGGGGACGAAATCGACGCCGTCCTCGAGCGCGTGTGCGGGAGTGACGAGCTCCTCGTGGTCTTCGAAGACGCGCTCGCCAAGAAATCGCGCGTAGAATCGATACGCGATCACGAACGCACCGAGGATCAGAGCTGCGGCCAAGGCTGCCATTTGTCGCGTTGGTGGGCTTTTTTCGCGTTTTGGTCAAGTACAATCCCGCTTTCCTTTGCGATGAAAAACGCTAAGGTCCCGGCATGAGTGGGACCTTCCGACCTCATGGCGTGTGGACCGCCCTGACGACTCCGTTTTCTGCGGACAAGCAGGTCGATTACGACTCGTTGCGCCGGCTCATCGAATTCCAGATCGAAGAAGGCGTCGACGGCGTTCTTCCCTGCGGTACGACGGGCGAGTCCCCAACCCTTTCCTGGCAGGAGCACGATGCCGTCGTCGAGGCAACGGCACGTGCCGTCGAAGGGCGCGCAGGCGTCTTGGCGGGCACGGGCAGCAACAATACCGACGAAGCCATTCGCGCATCGACTCAGGCGAAGGAAGCCGGAGCCAATGCGGTGCTGCTCGTGGATTGCTACTACAACGGCCCTTCGAGCCTCGAGCTGCGCACCGAGTACTACGAGCCCATCTTGGAGGGCGTTCCCGACATTCCGGTCGTCCCCTACATCATTCCGGGGCGCAGCGGCTGCGCGCTTTCCGCCGCCGATCTGGCGATCTTGCACCTAAACGACCCTCAGCGGGTGCCCGCGGTCAAGCAGGCAACCGGCGACATGGATCGCATGCGCTTGGACCGTCAGCTCGCAGGGCCTGCCTTGAGCATCCTGTCGGGGGATGATGACCTCACGCTCGCGATGATGCGGGACGACGAGATCCGCGGCAGCGGCGTGATCAGCGTTCTATCGAACATCGTTCCGGGTGCCATCGGGTCCATGGTGCGCTCCCAAGTTTCCGGGGACAATGAGGAGACAGATCGGCTCGCCGCGGCGCTGGCGCCCATCCTCAGGTTGGTGACTTGCTCGGTTGGCGCTGTGCGAACCCTCCCGAACGGCAAAAGCGTCGAGGTCACCGACAAGTTCCGAAACCCAGTGCCGCTCAAAACGATGATGGCCGGCCTCGGCATGATCTCTCCCAATAGGCGCCCACCGCTCGGGCGTATGAGTGCGACCGCCGTGACGCATTGCAGGGACGCGTTGCGCCAGGTTCATGCCACCGATCCAGGGATTCTCGGACCGATCGAAGAGGCGTTCGACGTGCGTATCGATCAGCGCCTAGGGGATGACACCAAATGGTCGGCGCTCGCCCGTTGAGGGGACTGTGTACAAGGCGCTGATTCGCCCACTGCTGTATCTCTTGCCCGCAGAGGCCGCTCATCATCTGGCGTTTGGCGGCCTCCGCTTGCTCGCCGCAATTCCGGGGATGCTCACCTTGATGCGACGCGTGTTTCACCAGGCGGGCGATTCGGCGCGCGTTCGCGCCCTCGGGCTCGACTTCCCCAATCCAATCGGTTTGGCCGCAGGCTTCGACAAAGACGCGGTCGGCTACGAGGCGCTGGGCGCCATGGGCTTCGGCTTTGTCGAGGTCGGAACGCTCACGGGGCAGGCTCAGCGCGGAAACCTCAAGCCGCGCCTGTTTCGGCTTCCGAAGGACCGGGCGCTGGTCAACCGCCTCGGCTTCAACAACCGCGGTTCGGCAGATGCGGTGGCCCGATTGCAGCAACCGCACCAAACGATTGTCGGGGTCAACATCGGCAAGACGAAGGTCGTCTCCGACGAGGAAGCGGTCGGCGACTATGTCTCGAGCGCCAAGCGGGTGGGGCCATACGCCGACTACGTCGTAGTGAACGTGAGCTCGCCCAACACTCCGGGTCTACGCAACCTCCAGGCCACCGAAAAGCTGCGCCCGCTGCTCGGCGCGGTTCAGGAAGTACTTAATGAAGTGTCTCCGGGCCGGCCCGTCCCATTGCTGGTCAAAATCGCCCCCGACTTGGCCGACGAGGACGTCGATGCGGTTGCGGACCTCACGCTCGAACTCGCTCTCGACGGCATCATTGCCACCAACACGACGATTTCGCGGGACGGTCTCGCAAGCTCTGCGAACGATGTCGAACGCTGTGGCGCCGGCGGACTAAGCGGTCCGCCGCTGCGGGAGCGCTCGATGGAGGTACTCCAGCGACTGCGCGCCAGAGTGGGCCGCGAAATGGTTCTGATCTCCGTCGGTGGAATTGAAACCCCGGAACAGGCCAGGGAAGCGCTCGATGCCGGAGCCACCCTGGTACAGATCTACACGGCCTTCGTTTACGAGGGGCCGTGGTTGCCGAGTCGGTTGGCGAAGGGCGTCGCGCGGAGCTCAGGCGTCGGCGCCGGTGTTCGTTAACTTCGAGAGGTCCCGAACCATCCATATCGTGATCGCGGCAACCAGGAGCAGATACCCGACCATCATCACGATGAACACGTCGTTTGCGAAATGGCTCTGCTCGAGGTTCGCCTCGATGGTGAATTCCACGGCGACCGCCAGGAGGGCGGCGGTGAGTAGCCCGATCCAAGCCATCGGGGCGGCGATGCGATTCATCGCGACTTCACGCCGTTCGTCGGTTGCGAGCCAGTAGTCGCGATTCGGAATGTTGATCCAGCGCGCGGGAAGCCGTTTGAGCATCCCCGCGGCGGCAAACACGATCGCGACGCTCCCGCCCGCCGACGCAGCCAACAACCAGAAGAACGGCACCTTGGACATATAGTCGTTCGGTCTGCCACCTGCGCCGAAGTGGGAGGCCATCGTTTCGGGTAGCTCCGACCACACCAGGGCGACGCGCAGGGTCAGCGCGATCGTGATGCCGAGCGTGACCAGCAGGGGCCCGCGAATCGCATCCCAGCCTTGTCTCGCCCCCGGTTCTTTCTGCACGGCAACCCCCTTTGCAAAGGATATCGAACTCGGGGAGGGGTGGGTAGGTCTTTGCCAGCGTCAGCGTCAGCGTCAGTGTCGGTGCCAGTCCCAGCGTCAGCGCTGCTCCCCAGCGTCGACGACGGCGGCTGCGATCGAGTCCGACCAGACGTTCACCGTTGTTCGGAGCATATCGAGGATGCGGTCTACGGCGAGGATCAGGGCGACCGCGCTGGTGGGTAGTCCGACTGCGTTCAGGACGACGACCATCATGACCATCCCCGCGTGCGGGATGCCCGCTGCGCCGATGCTCGCGAGCAGGGCCGTCAAGGCGACTAGACCTTGCTGCGTCATCGTCAGGTCGATCCCATAGACCTGCGCAATGAACAAAACCGCCACCGCTTCGTAGAGTGCGGTGCCGTCCATGTTGATCGTGGCGCCGAGCGGCAGAACGAACGAGGTGACCTGCGGTCTCACTCCTGCCTTTTCGACGTTTTCCATCGTTAGCGGGAGGGTGCCGTTGCTCGAGGCTGTGCTGAACGCCGTCACCAGTGCGGTCAGGAGCTGACGGGCGTACTCGATGGGCGAGCGGCCGGTTCGCAGCTTCAAGATGAGCGGGAGGGTGACGACTGCGTGAATCAGGAGGGCGATGAAGACCGTGAGCGCGTACCAGCCGAGGACCCGAAACGCTGCTGGGCCTTTGCCCGCGGCCGCGTACAGCGTGAAGCCGAATACGCCGATCGGCGCGAACCTCACGACGAAGAGCGTCATCTGCATCATCACGTCGAAGAGGCCGGAGAAGAAACGCCGGACGACGCTGGCATCCTTCGAGCCCTCGCGGTGTTCAGCGATCCCGATGAAAACCCCGATCAGCAAGGAGAAGAAAATCACGGGCAGCATGTCGCCCTCGGTTGCCGCGGCGAGCGGGTTCTTCGGGATCAAGCTCTCGAGCTGTTCCCAAAGGACGACACCGATGCTACTCGGCGTCTCGATCAACAGCGGCTTGGTGGCGGCACCCTCTTCGAGCAGGGCAAGCTCGGCCCCTTCGCCGGGACGGATGATGTTCACCACGGCGACACCCGTGACGATCGCCAGGAAGCTCGTCGTTAGATAGAAACCGATGGCCCGCCCCCCGATCGAGCCAAGCGTGCGGAGGTCTCCCATGCCGGTCACTCCGGTGATCAGCGACGAAACGATCAGAGGGACGACCAGCATCTGCAGGAGCCGGAGGAAGAGGTCCCCGATCCGCTTGCCGACCGTGGCGACGTCGCCGACGATGCTCGCATCGACCAGGCCCTGGGCACCGGCCCAGTTGAGACCCAGCCCGAGGGCCGCGCCTAGACCCATTGCAATCAGGATCCAATGATGGAGTTGCAGTCGTCTCACGGGCGCGCATTATGCGTACGCCCTTCTTCGATGTAAAACCAAGCCATGACCGACGAGAATCCAGACAAAGGCCCGCTTCTGGAGCTACGAGGAGCGCTCGACGCCCTCGACCACGAATTGCTGGAGCTGCTGGTCCGGCGAATGAGCATCGTGGCGGACATCGCGGCGCGCAAGCGTTCACACCGCGTTCGAATCCGCGACCTCGCCCGTGAGCGCCGGGTTCTCGACGATCGCTGTGCACGGGCCGATGAGCTTGGGCTCTCCGCCGAGAGCATCGAGTCGATTTGGCGCCAGCTGATGCTCATGAGCCGTGAGCGGCAAGCAGCGCTGCGTACGGAGGTCCCGTTGGACGTCCAGTCGCAGACGGTCGCGATCATCGGCGGCGAGGGGGGCATGGGGAGCTCGCTCCGCACCTTGTTCTCCGATCTTGGGCACGAGGTGCTGAGCGCCGACCTCCACACCGAGCTGCGGCCTGCAGAGGCCGCGTCGAAAGCGAACGTGGTGATCATCAGTGTGCCAATTCGGGAGACACGGTCGGTCATCGAGTCGCTAGGCCCGCTGGTGCGCAAAGATGCTCTCCTGATGGACGTGACCTCGATCAAGGCCGACCCGGTGGCGGCGATGTTGGCGTCGACCGAGGCGAGCGTCGTCGGCACCCACCCGATGTTCGGCCCGGGTGTCAATACCTATCAAGGGCAGAGGGTGGTGATCTGTCCGGGACGCGGGGACGCTTGGCTCGATTGGGTTCGGCAGATGTTCAGCGCTCGGGGTCTGGTCATCACCGAAGCGACCCCGGCCGACCACGACTCGATGATGGCGATCGTTCAGGTCTTGCACCACTTCAAGACACAGGTGCTGGGAATGGCGTTGAGCCGCTCGGGTGCGACGCTCGAGGAAACGCTTCGCTTTACCTCGCCGGCCTACCTTCTCGAAGCCTATGTGACCGGCCGACATTTCGCTCAGTCGTCTGACCTCTACGGGCCGATCGAGATGTTCAACCCCGACTCCAAGCGAGTGATCGAAGTCTTTCGGGCGGCCGCGACCGATTTGGCGCAGATCCTGGCGGACGGCGACCAGGATGCCTTCGACCAGGTCTTCGTCGACGTTCGCGCGTTCTTTGGTGCCTTCACCGAAGAAGCGCTCGAGCAGAGTGGCTTCCTCATCGACCGTTTGGTCGAGCTCAGCGCCGGCCGCTCCTCGACCTAGCCAGTCGATTGACGCTCGTCGCCGCATCTGCGATGCCCTGGCCATGGCGCAAGTTGCGATCCACGGAGCAGCGGGCCGGATGGGGCAAAGCATTGCTGCGGTCTTGACCGACGACCTCGACGCCAATCTCGTCGCCGCGATGGACCGTGAAGGCTGCGAGCTGATCGGCCGGGACATGGGTGTGCTCATCGGAGCGGCGCCCTCGGGCGTTTGCATCACATCCGACGTCGAGGAGTTTCTGAGCAACGTCGAAGTCGTCATCGACTTCAGCATCCCCTCGGCCACCACAAAGCTCATGCCGCTGTGCGCCGGGCAGCACATCCCTATGGTAATCGGAACGACCGGGCTCGATGCATCGACCCGGGGGGCCTCGAAAGGGCCGCCGAGCGCGTGCCGATCGTCTTTGCGCCCAACTACAGCCAAGGCATCAACGCATTGTATTTCCTCGCAGCACGCGCGACCGAGCTCTTGGGCCAGGCATTCGATGCCGAGATTGTCGAGATTCATCATCGGCACAAGGTCGACTCGCCCAGCGGCACGGCGGTCCGGCTCGCCGAGGTGGTGTCCGCAGCGAAGCAACTCGACCCGGAGCGCGTGGTGAGCCACGGACGGAGCGGTCAGGTTGGCGCCCGACCGCTCGAGGAGGTCGGAGTCATGGCGCTGCGCGGCGGTGACGTCGTTGGCGAGCACACCCTCTACCTGGTCGGCGAGGGCGAACGCATCGAGCTCACCCACCGTGCCACGGACCGTTCGATCTTCGCCCGAGGGGCGGTACGTGCGGCGCGCTGGGTCGTCGGCCGACCCGCCGGCCTTTATGACATGGCCGACGTGATGGGGATTCCCCGGTAGGCGCAGCGGCGAAAGAAATCTGATACGGTAAGGACGCGCTATGGATTGTCCCCAATGTGGAGCTGAAGTTCCGTCGGATGATGCGTTCTGCGGCAAATGCGGATACGCACGCCGCGATCAGACCCCGGATCGCCTCGACCAGTCACGCATCCGCGTGCACGAGAGCCCCGACCCGTCGGCGGACGACGGGCCGAGCCGAACATCGTCACAGCAGCGGGTTCGCAAACAGACGGTGCTAGGGATTCAACCAGGGGCCCCGCCCGCAGGGGTTCCAGCCCCGGCACCCATTCCCTCGCCTCCTCCCACCCCGATTTCTGCGGCACGACAAGGGCGCACGCCTCAAAAGACGATGATCGGCATGCGGCCGCCCGAACCGATCGCTCCCGCCGCCGATCGGGTGCCAGCCGGGCAAGCCGATTCGAATCAAGATCTTTCCCCAGGCGGCGAGCAGGGCGAGGTGTCCGAGCCCGCAGCTCCGAGTCATCGCGTACGGGCTCGCGTTCGTTACGACAGCGCCAACGAGCCCCTCCCCGTAGTTCAACGACGAGCCAAGGCCTTGCGCGCGCTTGCGGTGCTCGTCGTCTTTGCCGCAGCCTGGCTCGGTTACCGCTACTTGACGTTGAATGGTTAGTACGGCGCCAGACCGCCCGGCGCTGTGCACGGCATGCGGCGAGCGCAACCCGCCCGAATCGAAGTTCTGTGGAAAGTGCGGAACGTCTCTCGGCTCCTCTCTGCCCAAGCCCGGCGACATCATCGCGGAGCGCTACCGCGTCGTGGCGCCGATTGGGCGGGGCGCGATGGGCACCGTCTATCGAGTCGAGCACACCCAGATTAGCAAGGTGATGGCGATCAAGTTGCTGCATCGCGAGCTTCAAGAGCAACCGGAGAATGTGGCTCGCTTCCACCGCGAAGCCGAGTCTGCGTCTCGCCTCAACCACCCCAACACCGTTCACGTCTTCGACTTCGGTCGGACGAAGTCGGGCTCCCTCTACCTGGTGATGGAGTACGTGGACGGCGATGATCTTTCGAAAGTCCTCGAAAAAGAAAGGGCACTGCCGTTCGGACGCGTGGCCTACCTCTGCGCCCAGGTGGCGGGTTCGGTCTCCGATGCGCACGCCGCGGGGATCGTGCATCGCGACCTCAAGCCGGAGAACATCGTCATCGCCGAAGGCCGCGATGGCGAGACGGCCAAGGTGCTCGACTTTGGGCTGGCGAAGCTCTTCGAGGGCAACGTTGGGACCCAGGTGACCAGCAGCGGCACGATCGTTGGGACTCCGTACTACATGTCGCCCGAGCAGATTCACGGGCAGGAGCTCGACGGACGAAGCGACATCTATGCCATGGGCGCGATCATGTACGAGTGCGTCGTTGGGCACCCGCCGTTCGAAGCGCCCAATCCAGTGGGCGTGCTTTCAAAGCACTTGTCGGAACAAGCCTTGCCGCCGTCGGCGCGGTCGCCTCTCTCCGTACCCGCGGAGGCCGACGAGATCATCATGCGCTGTCTTCAAAAGGACCCTGAGCTCCGCTACCAGACCGCGGAGGAGCTCCGCCGCGATTTGGTCGATTACCTCACGGCGGTCGGCTCCGGAGATTGGCGTTTGAGTGGCGTAGGCCAAGCGCCGTTCGGAAGCGGCTCGCGTCGCGTCGAGCGAATCGACTCGATCTTTCGACCCAAGCGAAGGTTGTGGTGGGGGCTAGGGGTGCTTCTCTTGGCCGGCGCCGGCCTGCTCGCGTGGCAGCTCGCGACCCGTGGGCCCTCGGAAAAAGAACCCAACCACACAGCCGAGATCGCAACGCGTTTACCAGAGAACGTCCAAATGGAAGCTTACCTCGGGCAGCGCCTCAGCGAAGAGCTGGGCGACATCGATCTGTTCGAGATTCAGCACGTCGGGACCGAACGACGCGCCGCTGAGCTGGAAGTCAGTTCGATCCCCAACATGGACATCGTTCTCGAGCTCCTCACGCCCGATCAAGACGAGCCTCTCGCCGTTGCTGACTCTCGGGGCCTCGGGGAGGGCGAGCGGCTTCCAAACGTTGCGATCGAGCCCGGCATGCACCTGATTCGCGTGCGTGCGCACAGCGTGGAAGGCGAGCTGCCCACCGAGAACGTGTCCGATGCCTACTACGTTCGATGGCGGCTCCTCGCGGAGGATGCGGCCTTCGAGCGCGAGCTCAACGATTCGCTCGAGCTGGCTGAGCCTCTCGAGCTCGGCGACGAGCGGCGCGGCTGGATCGGTTGGTCGGGGGACGTGGACACCTTTTGCTTGAATACCGACGCGAAGAACGTCATCGCGCAGGTCAGCGCGTTGCCGGAGGTCGATCTGGTTCTTCGCGTGGTCGATCGACGAACGGATCGCAGTGCAAAGTTCGATGACAAAGGCGTGGGGCGCGGCGAGACCAGCAAGAAGTGGCGCAATGCGGAAGCCGGCAAGCTCTGCGTCGAAGTATCGGCCGACCCACGGGAAGAGGGCGGCCGCGTGGCGCAGACGAGTGAGACCTACGGAGTGCGGTTCATCACGACCCCTGGGAACTGAATGCGGATCTCGGACCTCGACTACGAGCTCCCCAGCGAGCTGATCGCGCAGGAGCCACTGGCAAAGAGAGATGCGTCACGCTTGCTCCTGCTGGACGTGCCCGCCGATGACGTCGAAGATCGCCTTTTCGTGGAGCTGCCCGGTTTGCTCCCGCCCAGCCTCTTCATCTTCAATGACACACGGGTTTTTCCAGCGCGCCTTCGCGGAAGTAAAGCCTCGGGGGGCAAAGTGGAGCTTCTATTGGTCCGGAAGTGTGCCGAAGGAACCAACCGTTGGCTGGCGATGGGGCGGTCGTCCAAAGGCCTCCGTGAAGGAATGGAGCTCGAGCTCTGCGACGGACGGCTCGGTGCGCGGGTCATCCGTGCACAGGAGCACGGGCAGCTGGAAGTCGAGCTCCGCTCCGAGAGCGAGGTCGACGCACTGATCGAGCAGGCCGGCGAGATTCCCTTGCCTCCATACATCCACCGCCTGGCCTGCGAATCGGACCGCGCGCGCTATCAGACGGTTTTCGCGAAGACATCGGGCGCGGTCGCAGCTCCCACCGCGGGTCTTCACTTCACCGAGGCCAGCTTGACTGCGCTACAAGCGGCCGGACACCAAACGGCCTACGTGACTCTGCACGTGGGTCCCGGCACATTCCGCCCGGTGCAGGCGGACAGCCTCGACGAACACGAAATGCACGAAGAAGCTTACGAATTACCGGAAGCCACCGTCGCTGCCATCGCCCGGGCGCGCGTCGAGGGTCGGCCGGTCGTCGCGGTGGGCACGACCGTCGTCCGCACGCTCGAGTCTTCGGTCGACGCGGACGGAAATCCGCTCGCCGGGGTTGGAACGACGCGTCTCTTCATTCGCCCTCCGCATCGTTTTGAAGTCGTCGACCATCTGCTGACGAACTTCCACCTCCCTCGGTCGACCCTTCTCGCTTTGGTGATGGCCTTTGCGGGTACGGACCTGACCCGGCGTGCCTATCGGGAAGCCGCCGAGCGGCGGTATCGATTCTACAGCTACGGCGATGCGATGTTGATTCGAAGGGGGACGCGATGAGCCTTCCCACCGCTGGATTCTCATTTCGAGTCGATGCGTTTGATGGCCCAGCGCGCAACGGAACGCTCGAGACACCCCGAGCGCTGGTCGAAACCCCTGCCTTCATGCCGGTGGGAACCCAGGCCAGCGTCAAAGCGCTGACACCGGACGAGGTCGCTTCGACGGGCGCCCGCATCATCCTCGCCAACACCTACCACCTCTGGCTCCGCCCCGGCGCCGAGTCGATCGCGTCTCACGGCGGCGTGGTCGGCTTCATGAACTGGCCGCATGCCCTGCTGACCGACAGCGGCGGCTATCAGGTGTTCTCGCTCGCCCAGCATCGAACCATCGACGACGACGGCATCACTTTCCGTTCCCACCTCGACGGTAGCTTGCACCGATTGACCCCCGAAGAAGCGATGCGCGTGCAGGCGCTGCTCGGTTCAGATATCGCGATGGTGCTCGACGAATGCCCCCGCGGGGATGCACCCCGAGCCGAAGTCGAACGTGCGATGGCGCGGACGACCGCTTGGGCAAAGCGTTGCCTGCAATCCGCGCCCGCCGAAGGCCAAGCCCGCTTCGGGATCGTTCAAGGCGGAACCGAGCTCGACCTGAGGCTGTCCCATCTGGAGGCGATCGCCGCCCTCGACTTCGACGGCGTCGCGCTCGGCGGCTTCTCAGTCGGAGAGCCAACGGCGCGCATGTACGAGCTTCTCGATCGGATCGCCCCACAGATGCCCAAGGATCGACCCCGCTACCTCATGGGCGTTGGCACGCCGACCGATCTGCTGAAAGCGATCTCGAGCGGAGTGGACCTGTTTGATTGCGTCCTGCCGACGCGGAACGCGCGCAACGGGCAAGCCCTGACCTGGGCAGGGAGGGTCAATCTCAAACAGGCACGGCACCGCGACGACCAAAGCCCCCTCGACGCCCGCTGCGATTGCTCCGTCTGCACGACCTATTCGCGGGCCTATTTGCGGCACCTTTTCAAGGCGGACGAAATGCTCGGACCGCGCCTGCTTTCCCTCCACAACCTGCACTTCTACGGCGCGCTGATGGGCAAAGCGCGCGAAATGATTCGCGTCGGCGAGCTTGGCCCCTGGGTCGAAGCAACGCTTGCGCAGATCGACGAGGGGGACGAGATCGGCGTCCCGGACGCCTGAGCCGGGTCTCGCCCAGATTCCATTGACGACATTCTACCCGCGCGGTATGGGCCGACCCTCATGACACAGATCCAACGCGCACTGATTTCGGTCTCTGACAAAACAGGCGTCGTCGAGTTTGCCAAAGGGCTCTCCGAGGCTGGCGTCGAGATTCTTTCGACCGGCGGCACCGCCCGGACACTCCGCGAGGGCGGAGTCGAGGTCATCGACGTATCGGAGTACACCGAATCGCCCGAAATCATGGACGGCCGTGTCAAGACGCTGCACCCGCGGGTGCATGGCGGGATTCTCATGCGCGATAGCCGCGAGGACCGCGATGCGCTCGGCCGGATCGGTGGCAAGCCGATCGATCTCGTTTGCGTAAACCTGTATCCCTTCGAGCAGACCGTCGCGCGAGGCGCGTCTCATGAGGAAACGATCGAGAACATCGACATCGGCGGCCCGTCGATGGTGCGAAGCGCCGCCAAGAATCAGGCGCGCGTCACGGTCGTGACCGAGCCGGGGGACTACGCGGAGGTGCTTGCCGCCGTGAAGTCGGGCGATGGTCCAAACGCGGCGCTCCGCGCACGCCTCGCGGCCAAGGCGTTCACCCAGACAGCCGCCTATGACGGCGCGATCTCCGCCTATCTGACCTCGCAGGGAACCGACTCCAAGTTTCCTGGGGCGCTCACTCTCAGCTTCACCAAGGCCTACGACGTTCGATACGGCGAGAACCCACACCAGCAGGGCGCCTTCTACGTCGAGCGGAACGCCCGTGACGGTAGCCTGGCTTTAGCTCAGTCGCTTGGCGCAGGGGGCAAGGAGCTCTCCTTCAACAACCTGGTCGACGTGGATGCCACCATCGAAGCGGTACGCGAGTTCGAGGCGCCTGCTGCGGTCGTCGTCAAGCACACCAACCCCTGTGGCGTGGCCACTGCCGCAAGCCTCGAAGAGGCGTACCGCATCGCCCGGGAAGCCGATGCCCAGAGCGCGTTCGGCGGGATCGTCGCCTTGAATCGTGAGGTCGACGAGGCGACCGCGAATGCAGTCGCCGAGACCTTCATCGAATGCATCATCGCGCCTGGCTTCGCGCCTGCTGCGCTCGAACGCCTCCAGAAGAAGAAGAACCTGCGTATCTTAGCAACGGGCGAATGGCTTCCCGCCGACTACGCGGCGCTCCAGTTCAAGCGCGTCGGCGGTGGCTTGGTCGTCCAGGATCGCGACGCCACTGGGCCGAGCGAGGTTCGTGCCGGCAAGGTCGTCACGAAGCGTCAGCCGAGCGACGATGAAATGCGCGCACTCGACTTTGCGTGGCGTGTCTGCAAACACGTGAAGTCGAACGCGATTATTTTTGCGAAGCCTGACCGAACGGTGGGCGTCGGCGCCGGGCAGATGGCGCGCGTCACCGCCGTTGGCATCGCGGCACAGAAAGCCGGCGAGCTTTCGAAGGGAGCCGTGATGGCCTCGGACGCCTTCTTCCCATTTCCCGACGGCATCGAAGCCGCAGCCAAAGTTGGCATCACCGCGGTGGTTCATCCCGGTGGCTCGAAGGGCGACGACAAAGTCATCGCCGCTGCCGACGCAGCCAACATGGCGATGGTCTTCACCGGCGTACGCCACTTCCGGCACTGACGATGCGGATTCTAATCGTTGGAGGGGGTGCGCGCGAGCACGCGCTTGCTTGGCGGCTTTCGCAGGACAGCGAAGTGGAGGTCATTGGGGCGCCCGGCAACGCGGGGATCGCAGCGCTCGGTCGAACGGTGCCGGTCGATCCGAGCAACGCCGACCAGGTCGTTGCGCTTGCCAAGAAAGAGTCTGCGGACCTCGTGGTCGTCGGCCCCGAGGCGCCTCTGGTCGCGGGAGTCGTCGACGCGCTCCGAGACAACGGCATCGAGGCCTTTGGTCCCAGTCGCGAGGCCGCCCAGCTCGAGGGGTCCAAAATTTTTTCCAAAGAGTTCATGGCACGCCATGCCATCCCGACCGCAGGCTTCGCTGTTTTCGATGATCCCGATGCGGCCACGCGCTACATCGAAGAGGCGAACCGACCGCTCGTAGTGAAGGCCGACGGCCTCGCTGCAGGCAAGGGGGTCATCGTCGCGAGGAATGCCGCCGAAGCCGTCGCCGGCGTCGATCGCATCATGCGAGAGTGCGCTTTCGGCCATGCGGGTGATCGGGTTTTGATCGAGGAGTGCCTCGTCGGCGAAGAAGTGAGCTATCACGTCGTTTCCGACGGCGAGCGATTCATTCCCCTGGCGCCGGCGCAAGATCACAAGCGTGCCTTCGACGGCGACCGGGGCCCGAATACCGGCGGCATGGGCGCCTACTCGCCTCCGCCGGTCGTGACCGCCGAAATCGAGCGCAAGATTCTCGAGCGCGTCGTCGAGCCGACGCTTCGTGGCATGGCTGCCGAAGGGCGACCGTTTCGCGGGGCGCTCTTCGTGGGGCTGATGATCGTCGACGGCGAGCCACTGGTTCTCGAATACAACACGCGTTTCGGCGACCCCGAATGTCAGACGCTGATGACGCGTTGGAAGGGTTCGATTCTGCCGCTCATTCAAGGCTCCGCCAGGGGGGATTTCGGTGGGCTGACGCCGGAGTGGGAGGCGCCGGCTTCGCTTTGCGTCGTGCTCGCGGCAGGGGGCTATCCCGGCAGTTACGAAAAGGGGACGCCGATCCACGGCCTCGACGCCGCATCGGCGCTCCCGCACGTGACGGTGTTCCATGCGGGCACCGCGCTCCAGGGCGACACAGTGGTAACCTCCGGCGGACGCGTGCTGTCCGTCACCGCGATCGGTGACTCGATCGACCAAGCAGCCGACCGCGCCTACGGAGCCGTCGAGAAGATCGATTTCAAAGGCAAGCAGCTTCGCCGCGACATCGGCTGGCGGGCGCGCCGCGGCTGATGGACGAGCTTGACGCGCTGGTTCGGGTTCTCGAGGAGGGTGGCGTGGTGGCCTGTCCGACCGAAACCTGGCTCGGTCTACTGGCGGACGCGCGAAACGAGAAGGCCGTCGAACGCGTCGCCGAGCTCAAGGGACGGCCGTCGGACATGCCGATCGCGTTGCTTTTGCCGGACGCCGGCGCAGTGGCAGCGGTCGCGGAGGCCCCCTGTGCAGCGGCACGGGCCCTGATCTCGAGTCATTGGCCGGGCCCGCTGACGATACTGCTAACAGCGAAGCCCGGTTTGAATCCTCGGCTTTGCCGCGATGGCAAGGTCGGCGTCCGAGTGCCCGGCCCTAGTCCGGCCGCCGACCTGGTCCGGGCGTTTGGCCACCCGGTGACCGCGACAAGCGCCAACCGGACCGGGGAATCACCGCTCCGAAGGGCGGCGGACCTGCCCGGCGAGCTGGCCGAGGGGCTCGGGGGCCTGGTTCCCGGCGTCTCTCCAGGAGGCGCCCCCTCGACGTTGATCGACGCGACCCGGACCCCGATGACGATCCTTCGGGCGGGCGCCATCGAGATTGACCCGACCGCTCTTTGACAGGGGTGGGCCTGCTGCGTCACTCTTCGCCCACGGAGGACCGATGGCGCTAATCGAAACTCAGGAAGCCGCACGTCGCTTGGCCAGGGCGATATCGAGCGACCTTGCTCTCTACAACGAAGACAAGATTGCGGAGGGGATTCGAAACGATACTCTTTTCGATGTGATGCAGGAGGAAATTCAGGAAGGACGCGACCTTTACCAAAGTCGTGTCGCGCCCGAGCTTCTCACTCGGAACCTCTACGACCGCGCCATCATCGATCTTCTGGTCCGCTCCAAGGCACACGTCGAATCCCCGATGTGGTAGGCCAGCGACTTCCATGAGCCTCATCCATACCCGGTGGCTGGCCGCGGCCGGCTGCCTTACCTTGCTCGCTGCCCTCTCCGGCGTGGGATGCGGCGACGAGCTAGGCCCCAGCGGCGGCGCGGCCGGAGCGGGCGGCATGGGTGGCGCTCCGGCACCACCGCAGTTCCCTGGCCTCTGGGAGGGACAGAGCCGCGGGGTCGGTGTCTGTTTTCACATTGCGGGCGACGGCTTGAAGCTCGAAGCGAGCCCCAACTGCAGTCTCTCGGGGGAGTCGGCGTACTCTTTTGACCTAGCGGTCGAGCTCGTCGGGGTCGATGAAAACGGGCAGCCGTGCAGCTTCAGGCTTCCGTACGCGGATCCCGTCCCCATCGACCAGGAGGGCAATTCATTCCGAGCTTCTGAGATCCGAGTGCTGGGCGACGACGCGGTGTATGCGTTCTCCGGCCAGCTCGTCGGTGAGTCGGCCTCGGGCATCGCCGCGCGGGACGCGGGCGATTCGAATTGTCGGGTCGGCTGGGCGGCGTCGATCTCCAGGCAGCGCGACTGCGGGAACACCTGTGATGAACTTCTAGAGTGCTGCGAGGCGACTCTGATCAATCCGGTCTTCTTCCAGAACTGCAATTCCGTCGTGGGCGAGTGTGATCAGGTTCAATGCCAGACCGTCCTCGACGGCTACCCGCAGTGCGCGCGCGAGCCCGAGCCGTAGGCGGGCCGACTAGTCGCGCCGAAGCGCGCGCAAAGCCTTTTGGAAATCCTCCGGAGGCTCGGTTTCGAATCGCATCGCCTCTCCGGTGATCGGATGGTCGAACGCAAGGACCGCCGCGTGAAGGGCCTGGCGCCCCAGCTCGGCGCCGACGCGGCGAAGCTCCGGGTCTCTGATCGACTTCCCGTAGAGCGGATCGCCCAAGACAGGGTGCCCGTGCTCGGCGAGGTGCACCCGAATCTGATGCGTGCGTCCTGTTTCGAGACGGCAACGAACCAAGGCGCTTCCGTGCAAAAGCTCGATCGATTCTAGATCCGTGACCGCTCGTCGGCCGCGGTCGGAGCGCGAGGTGAACTTCTTTCGATTCGCCGGATGCCGCCCATGCAGGGTCTCGTAGCGGATCGACTGCGGTGGCCTTCCAAGCGCAATGGCGAGATAGGCCCGCTCGAGGCTGTGCTGCTGAAACATCTCGACCAGGCGCTCGTGGGCCCGCGAAGTCTTCGCGACCACCATCACGCCGCTGGTGTCTTTGTCGAGTCGGTGCACGATGCCGGGGCGAAGCGGGTCCGAGCCCCCCTGCACCTCGGCGTGATGCAGCAGCGCGTTGACGAGGGTGCCGTCGGGGTGACCCGGAGCGGGGTGAACCACGAGGCCCGCAGGCTTGTCCAGAATGATAAGCTGGTCGTCCTCGAACAAAACCTGCAGGGGGATCGCCTGCGGCTTGGCGCTCATCGCCTCGGGCGGGGCAGGGAGAATCAACACCTCGCCGCCGTCCACGGCCTTAGTTTTGCGGGAGACCACCTCGCCGGACTGCTCCACCCGCCCTTGCTCGATCCAGCGCTGGAGCGCGCTTCGCGAAAATTCAGGGCAGCGGCGGGCCAGGACGCGATCGATGCGCTCCCCTGCGTCGTCGGCGGAGAGCGTGAGGACCGTCGGCGTCGGCGCCGATTCCGACATCGATTACTCGAGTCTCTTGATGAGCTGGTGGGCGTTGGTCTGCATGTCGATGTTGCGGAAAACGCAGATGCCCAGCTCGGGATCGAGCTTGTTGCAGTGGTCGGCGATCTTGGCGACCGACGCCTCGTCGTACCGCGACCGATGGCCGGCCGGCCCCGGCAGGCGAAGGTAGACCATCTTCGAGTCCGGGGGTGGGTCGTCGGTCAGCGGATCGTAGGCGGCGATCGCAGGCCGGTCTCCGCATGCCGCAGCGATGTCGGCAGGCTTCCAGGCTTCCAGGTCGAAGACGATCGGGGGCATGTTCGATGGAAGAAAACCTAGAAACGCTCGAAGTGCGGCCCGGTTCGCCTTGCCATGCTTGAACGTTTCATCGGCGTGAAAAATCACCGCCTTGGCTTTGAGGTCGCTCGCAAGCGCGGCCACCTCCTCGCAGGTCGCCTTGTTCTCTTTGGTGCGCCGAAAACCCGAGTCGCTCACCGAGCCGGGGGCCACCACCGTGAAGAGGAAGCCCTTTGGCGCTTCGCGAATCCAGCGCCGCACGGTGCCGGCGCCGGGAATGGCGATTTCGGTGTCCGAGATCTCCACCGCATCGAACTCTCGCCAGTATCGGCTGACCGGCATGGGGAAACCGGAACATGCGACCTCAAACATTGGGCGGGAGTATACAAGCTTTAGGGCAGAAGGCCCGACCTGACTCGGGATTTGGCGGGAATTCATCGATTCTGCAGCGACTCTGTTAGAATCGCCGCCGTGTCTGATTTCGGCTTCGACGCCTACGCGCTCGACGACCTGGAGACCTCCGGGCAGCCGCATCCGTTGGAGATCGCACGCGATCTGATCGCGACCGGTCGACCGCGTGAGGCCCTCGATCTGCTGAGCGCGCACCACGCTCAGCTGGACCACGACCCGGAGTACCTGCTGCTCTGTTCCGCGGCTTGGTGGGCGGATGGCGACACGCTGCGCGCGCAGCAAGCGTTGCAGGGTGCGGCTAGGCTTGCCCCGGAGGACCCGAGACCACTGCATGGACTAGGCGAGCTACTCGCGGCGCGTGGTGAGCACGACAAGGCTGAGCTCTTGTGGGCCAAGGCCCGTTTGCTGGAGGTCAAGTCGCGCGAGAGCGAAGTGCCGCTGGATGCGATGGCTCCAGCTGCCGAAGACGACTTGATCGCGTTCGCGGAGCGACGGGAGCGAAAGACGCAAGGGGCGCTGACGCCCCGGCAGGTTTTCCTCGCCTTGTTCGCACTCCTCGCGCTGATGGCGCTGATCGCGGGTATCGTACGGTTGACGTCTCCGCGTGAAGCGGCTCAGCCGCCGCCCGCCACCGCCCCTTCTTCGGTGGCCACGGTGGTCGAGGAGCCAGCGGCTGCGGACTCGGCTGAGGAGCTCGAGGAGCCGCCCGCGGTCGTGGACGTCGAGACCCCCGAGGATCCAATCGCGGTCGAGGTCGTCGAGCCTCCTGTGGAGGTGCTTGCCGAGCGCGCTGCGCCCGCGGTGTCCGATCCGCCGAAGCCTTCGAAGCCGCCGGTCAAAGCGGCCTCCGCGCTCACTTCCCGGAAGGCAGCGCCCGCCGCGCCGCGCCGCGCTCGCTCGGTTCCGTCTTCTTCTCCCGGGCCCGCTGCTCCGCCAATCCCTGAGCCCCCGAGCGATGCGACCGTTCGCGCAGAGCTGAGCTCGCTCGATCCCCGTGGGCTCACGAACCGCGCCGACACGCTCGACGCCCAGGGCCACTCGGCGCTGGCTGCGAGCTACTACCGTCGCGCGCTCGAGATCGATCCGGACTACGCACCCGCGCTGGTGGGCATGGGCCAAAGTATCCTGCGCGCGAAGAAGTACTCCGACGCGATGAAGAACGCGACCCGTGCGCTGCAGCTCGCTCGCGGGGTGGACGCGCGTCCTGGGCTCGAAGCGTCCGCGATCTATCAAATGGCTCGGGTCCACTACGAGCGCGGTGAGCGAGATGCGGCCCGTCGCTTGTTCCGCCAGTCGATTTCTCTTCCGGCCACCCCACCAGAGGCCTGGTTCTACCTGGGCGAAGCGCTTTCGAGTGACAACAGCCCCGCGGCTCGGCAAGCCTACGAGAAGTATCTTGAGCTCGTGCCGAGGGGTTCCCTGTCGGATCGGGCCCGTCGAGCAATTCAGTAGTATGCTTCGCCGATGGCGAAAAAGCAGAACGACCGGCGCCAGGCGCGCAAGGAGCGAGCCAAAGAGGCCAAAGAGGCCAAACGCGAAGCCCAAGAGCGCGCGCAGCAACGTCGTCGTTTGCAGATACGCGTCTCTGCAGCCGTTGCCGTCCTGACCTTGGCGATTGCCGCGATCTGCTACTGGGTGCTCGACAACCGACAGCTGATGGGCATCACGCTTCTCATCGGAGGCGTGTTGTTCTTGGTGATTGCGCTCGGCGCCTTGGCCTCGGGTGTACGGCCGCGGGACCGAACGCGCGCAGGATCCATCGACTACGGCAACCGTGACTGAGGAGAGAGCCGTGGACGACGCCCAGGCCGAACGTTGGGAAGCTGCCGAAGAAGGGATGGAGCTCTTGCACGCTGGTGAACCGGACCTGGCGATCGACGAGCTCCTGCGCGTGGCGCGCGACGATCCGAAAAACGAATATGCATTTCACTTCCTGGGTCACGCCTATTTCGAGAAGGAAGCTTACCCAGAGGCGCTCAAGAGCTACGTGGAAGCGTTGAAGCTCGCGCCGGACTACGTCGGTGCGATGTTGGGCGCTGGGCAGACGCTTCGGATGATGGGCGAATACGACCGCGCGATTCGAATGGGTCAGCGCGTGCTCCATATCCAGCAAGACGACGGTGACGGCTTGTTCCTCGTTGGCGCGGCGCACTTCCAAAAAGGCGAGAACCAGGCGGCGAAACGCTATCTCGAACGTTTCCTCGAAACGAGCCCCGAGTTGGAAGTTGCCCTCGAAGTCGAGGGCATGCTGCAGGTCGTACGGGGCGAGGTCTTGCCTTTTCCTGGCGCCGAGGACACGGTAGAGAACTAAGAGGAGACGGCGATGAAAGCGGATCCCGCCAAAAAGCTGGCAGCTGAGATGCCGTCCGATGACAAAAAAGCGCGGGTGCGTGAACGAGCTGCCCAGTGGCGGGATCGGGCCGTCGAGCCGGCTGTGGCCCGCCAGCCGCTGCGCAAGGAGCGCTTTGTCACGCACAGCGATCTGGAGGTCCCCGACCTGCTGACGCCGGCCGACTTCGACGACGGCTACGATCGTGATCTCGGCTTTCCCGGTGAGTTTCCCTACACGCGCGGCGTTCAGCCCACGATGTACCGAGGGCGCCTGTGGACGATGCGAATGTTCGCGGGCTTTGGAACGCCGCGGCAGACCAACGAGCGTTTTCGGTATCTGCTCGATCAGGGGCAGACCGGGCTGTCGACCGCGTTCGATTTCCCAACCCTGATGGGATACGACAGCGACTCGCCGCGTTCGCTCGGCGAGGTCGGCATGGTCGGCGTGGCGGTCGACACGCTTCGCGACATGGAAGTCCTCTTTGACGAGATTCCGCTCGACCAGGTCACCACGTCGATGACGATCAACGGCCCCGCAGCCGTTCTGCTGGGTTTCTATGTCGCGCTGGCCGATAAGCGTGGAATCCCGCGAGATAAGATCGGCGGCACAATCCAAAACGATTGCCTAAAGGAGTTCATCGCCCAGCATGCTTGGGTCGTTCCCCCACGTCCGGCGATGCGCATCGTCACCGACTCGATCGAATTCTGCGCGAAAGAGGTGCCACGCTGGAACAGCGTCAGCATCAGCGGCTATCACATTCGAGAAGCCGGTTCGACCGCAGCCCAGGAGCTCGCCTTCACGATTGCCGATGGTCTGGAGTACGTGAAGTGGGCCGTCGAGCGCGGCCTCGACGTCGATGAATTCGCGCCACGCCTTTCGTTTTTCTTCGACGTCCACAGCGACTTCTTCGAGGAGATTGGTAAGTTCCGCGCCGCGCGCCGGATGTGGGCTCGATTGATGAAAGAGCGGTTCAGTCCAAAGAATCCCCGCTCGTTGATGCTCAGGACGCATGCGCAGACCGCCGGCGTGTCGCTCACCGCCCAACAACCCTACAACAACGTGGCGCGCGTAGCCCTTCAGGCCCTCGCTGCGGTGCTGGGCGGGACGCAGTCACTTCACACCAACAGCCTCGACGAGACCTACGCGCTTCCGACCGAAGAAGCGGTCACCGTGGCGCTCCGCACTCAGCAAATCATCGCCGAAGAGTCCGGCGTCGCCAATACGATCGACCCCTTGGCTGGCAGCTATTACGTAGAGTGGATGACCAATCGCCTCGAGGAGGAGGCGTTGGACTACATCCGCAAGATCGACGAGCAGGGCGGTATGGTCGAGGCGGTCGAGCAGGGCTACCCGCAGCGCGAGATCGGCGCTTCGGCATACCGCCTCCAGCAGCAAATCGAACGCGGCGAGAAGACGGTCGTTGGCGTCAATCGATACGAACAGGACGAACAGCCGGACATTCCAACCCTTCGCGTCGATGAATCAATTCAAAAAGAGCAGGTCGAGGCTTTGGCGAAGGTCAAAGCCGAGCGTGACGACGCGGCGGTCTCCAAGGCACTGGCCGCAATTGCACAGGACTGCCGCACCGATCGCAACGTGATGCCGGGCATCGTGGAAGCCGCAAAGGTGTACTGCACCGAGCAGGAGATCTGCGACGTGTTTCGAGAGGTGTTTGGGCAGCATCAGGATCGGCCGGAATTTTAGGGGCGGTTTTGGTTACACCGCCCGCCCAGCCGCGCACATCGCTGCGCTCGCGGTTGGCGGCGCGTTCGCGCCGGGCTTCGCCGTTTGGGCTTGCGCTGCCGCGGGTGGATGGGGGGGGGGCGTTTGGCTTGTGCTGCCGCGGGTGTTTGGGGGCGGGGGGTTGGGTGGGTTGCGTGGTGAGGTTTGATTGAACCGCCCCGCCCACCCCCACCCGTAATCCTCCCTGGCGCGGCAGTCGCTGCGCTCCGCCTTGCCGGCGCTTCGCGCCGGGCTTCGCCCTGCGGGCTCGCGCTGCCGCGGGTGGGTGGGGAGGCGGGTGTTGGGTGGGGGTGCGTGGTACGGCTTGTTTACACCGCCCCGCCCACCCCCACCCGTAATCCTCCCTGGCGCGGCATTCGCTTCGCTCTGCCTTGCCGGCGCCTTTGGCGCCGGGCTTCGCCCTTCGGGCTCGCGCTGCCGCCTGCCGGTTGGAAGGTTGTTCTCCTGTCTCCGTATGGAGGGGCGCGGAAAAAGGCGCGATATGGGGCGGAGTCGGCGTGTGAGTGACAATCGGCAAGACAGCAACCCGCCTCCGATTGGCGCGAGCTCCGAGGGGCGGCGTGCGTGGCCTCAGGCCCTCAGCCCTTCCGGCCACCTTTGCAGGCCGCCCCGTCCGACGCAGCCCCGTGTCGCGTCTTTTTCCGCGCCCCGGTAGCTGCGGCGCCATTGCCACCCCGTGAGAAGGTCCCTTCTAGGATTCCGTCATACGCAACCACATGGCGACCAGCATCGCGGCCACCATGAGTGCGAGGACCACGGTGCCAACGATGTCCTCCAGCCGCTTCCGCCGCGCCGGCTCGGACAGCGAGCCTGGGACGCTGGGCGCAGGTGTCGCGGCCTCTGAGGGCAGGGGCGCGGGCGGCGGGATCGGCCGGTGCAGGCTCGGGTCGGGAAGCGCGGGAGCTGGGTTGACCACGTCGTTCCACTGCTCTTGGCGTACCCGCGGCCTCGGTACAATGCGACTTCGGTCCACGACGGCGACCCCACGGTGTTCGGACGTGGGGTTTCGGATCACCCGCACCACTTTGGTCGTGGTGTCCTTGCGCTTTTTCCGGAAATGGCTCGGTCGGCGTCTGGCCTTTCCGGGGAGGTCCGGTTTGTCATCGGGGTGCGGCACGGGTTTTTGTCTCTCCACCGCCCCCATCGGCTTCGTTTTCGAGTATACCGCTCAATTGTTCAGTGTCATCGAAGAGCTCGACTTTTCGAGACTTTGCTTACAATTCGACGGATGGATTGGACTGAAGCAGCGGAGCTCATCGACGGCGACCTCGACGGTCGCTTGGTGTTCACCTGCGAGCACGCTTCCGCGGCGCTTCCCGATCCATGGACCTGGCCGCAGCAGGACAGCTGGATCGTCGACACGCATTGGGCGATCGATATCGGAGCTGCCGACTTCACGCGACGTGTCGCCACGCGCATGAATGCGCCAGCCGTGCTTTCGCGTTTCTCGCGGCTCCTGATCGATCCAAACAGGCCGCTCGACTCGGATACCTTGTTCCGCGAGAGCGCCGAGGGCAGGACGGTTCACTTAAACGAAGCGCTCCTCGAGGCAGAGCGAGCCCGTCGAATCGAGCGTTTCTACCAGCCCTATCACGCCGCGGTCAGTTCGATCGTCGAGCGCAGCGCATGCGACACGGTGTTTTCCATTCACACCTTCACCGACGACTACGAAGGCGAAAAACGCCACTTGGAGATTGGGGTTCTGTTCGACGACGACGAAGAGCCGGCCTACCGGCTCGTAAAGCACCTGGCAGACGCCGGCTTCCACGTAGCACCGAACGAGCCATGGTCCGGCAAAGTCGGGCTCGCCTACTCACCGGTGCGCCATGCCCAGGAATTCGGGCGGTGCGCGCTCGAAATCGAGGCGCGCCAAGACCTAATCGTCGACGAGTCGTTCTCGGGCAGGCTTGTGGAGGCGCTCGCGGGATTCTTCTCCTAAGCTTGCGCTCATGCGACGACTTCGCTCCGAGCAGACCGGGCTCTCCTACCTCTCCTCGGGGGCGGACGACGCGCCCTTGGTGCTCTGCCTGCATGGCTTTCCCGACATTCCGCGAACCTGGGCGCCACTGACGCAGCGTCTCACCGGCGCCGGCTATCGCGTGGTGTGCCCCTGGCTACCGGGCTACGCACCGTCTTCGCTCCAGGGGCCCTTTGACGCCGTTACCCTTGCACAGACGGTCCTGCGCTTCGTGGACGAGCTCTCGCCGTCGGCGCCAATTCGAATCGTCGGTCATGATTGGGGGTCGTTCATCACCCAATGCGCAATGTCGCTGCGGCCAGAACGTTTTCGCGCCGCGGCCATGCTCGCGGTCCCTCATGTGTTGGCCATCGAAGCAAACATCGAGCGCTACCCGCGTCAGCTCGGGCGAAGCGCCTATATGGGTTTCTTTCAACTGCCGGTTCTGTCCGATCGCATCGTGAGGCTCCGAAATTTTCGTTTCATCGAGCGCCTCTGGGAAGCCTGGTCTCCGGAATACGATCCCGGGGACGAGTACTTTGAGGAGCTCAAGGTCTGCCTACGCTCGAGCATGCCGGCCCCCATCCAATACTATCGGGCGCTGCGCTCGCCGAAGGTCATCCTCGAGGTACGTCGAATGCTGGGGGCGAACCCCATCGTCGTTCCGACGATCTACCTGCACGGCGAGCGCGCGGCTGCATCGGTCCCGAGATCGCGGAGGGCCAGGAGAATCACTTCAGCGCGCTCTTCGAAATGGTGAAGCTCGCAGACGCGGGCCACTTCCTTCATCTGGAGCGTCCCCGCGAGGTGAATGCCGCCATTGTTCGGTGGTTTGAAGGGCACTAGCCGCTGCCGCGCATGTGACGGCGCCTAAACGCCAACCAGAGGCAACTGACGTCGCAGTCCGACGTTGTCTGTCACCGGAACCGGATAGCGGCCGCTGAAGCAGGCGCTGCAGAAACCCCCGCCGCCGACTGCGCGCTTCAGGCCGTCGAGTGAAAGGTAGCCGAGGCTGTCGGCGGTGACGTACTCGTTGACCTCTTCGACCGTTTTGTGCGCGGCGATCAGCTCTTCACGGGTCGGGGTGTCGATGCCGTAGAAGCACGGCCAGATCGTGGGCGGCGCGCTGATTCGAAGGTGGACTTCGGTGGCGCCGGCTTCCCGAATCATCTTCACGATCTTGCGGCTGGTCGTGCCGCGAACGATCGAATCGTCGATGACGGCGACCCGTTTCCCTTTCAGCAGACTCTGCACCGGGTGCAGCTTGAGGCGGACGCCGAAGTGTCGAATCGACTGGGCAGGCTCGATGAAGGTGCGGCCGACGTAGTGGCTTCGGATCAGGCCCAGCTCGAAGGGGAGACCGGCGGCTTCCGCATAGCCGAGGGCCGCGGCGACACCGCTGTCTGGCACGGGCACGACCAGGTCGGCTTCGACCGGCTGGTCCTCCCAAAGCGCACGCCCCATGCGCTTACGGGCGTCGTATACGCTGATCCCGTCGAAGGAAGCGTCGGGCCGCGCAAAATAGACGTACTCGAAGATGCACATGTACCTCCGCTCGGCGCTGGTCCGGAAGGGCCGTAGGCTTTGGAGGCCGGACTCGTTGATGACCACCATCTCACCGGGCTCGACGTCACGGATGAACTTGGCGCCGATCAGTTGAAACGCGGGCGGCTCCGAAGCGATGACGTATGCGTCGTCGAGCTGTCCGAGGCACAAGGGACGGAACCCATACGGGTCGCGCACCGCGACGAGCTCGTCGGGCGAGAGAAAGACGAGGGAGTAAGCGCCCTCGACCTGATGCAAAGCGTCGGCGACGCGGTCGATCATGGTTTCAGCCCTCGAGCGTGCGATGAGGTGCACGAGAACCTCCGTGTCGCTGTCCGACGAGAAGATCGAGCCGTCCTTTTCGAGCTGGTGACGAAGCGCCAAGCCGTTGGTCAGGTTGCCGTTGTGGGCGACCGCAATCGAGCCGTGGCCGCAGTCGACTGCAAGCGGCTGCGCGTTCTTGATGTGACTGCCGCCGGCAGTGGTGTAGCGGACGTGACCGATGGCGCTGCTGCCAGGCAGCTTGTCGATTTGATCGGCCGTGAACACGTCCTGCACCAGGCCCATTCCGCGGTGCACGAAGAGCTGCTCGCCGTTGCTCGAAACGATGCCAGCGGCCTCTTGCCCTCGATGTTGCAACGAGTGCAGGCCCGAGATAGGCGAGATTTGAAGCCTCATCGGCCCCAAATACGCCAAACACGCCGCATTGATCATGGAAATGATCGTCGTCCATCCACCACACGGCGCGTTCATAGCGCCCGGCCCCCCCCGCGTCCATGACTCCAGCATGCCCTCGGTCCGGGCGTGCGCTAGAACCCGCCGATTGCGATGCCACGGGTTTTGAAGCGAATTGAATCGGTCGTGCCGCGAAGGGCCTCCGGCTTTGGCGGCAAAGCCCGTGGCCTCGCGGCGCTCGCGCGAGGGGGCTTCCCCGTGCCTGCCGCGTACGCCATGCCTGGCTGGGTTGGTGATTCGTTTTTTTCGAGTGTTCTCGACATCGCGGATCGTCCGCGGGCGCTTCTGCGTACACCGCACGTCTCCGATGCGCGACTGCAAGCGATCGCCGAGCGGGTACGGGATGCGACGCTTCCGCAGGATGTAGTTCGAAGCGTCACGGACGCCTTGCTCGCAATGCGGGATGAGGGCGCCATCAGCTTCGCCGTGCGCTCTTCTGCAATGCACGAAGACCAGGAAGGTGCGTCGGCTGCGGGAATGCACATGACTCTGCTCAACCTGATGCGCGAAGACGAGGTGCTCGATGCCATCAAGGCCTGCTGGTCGAGTCTTTTTCGCCCTCGGGTGCTCTCGTACTTGCGCGCGCTCGGCGAGGAGATCCCAGTCTCGGTTGGCGTGGTGATCCAAGCCATGGTTCCATCAGAGGTTTCGGGGGTGTTGTTCACGGTCAACCCGCTCACAGGGGATGCCGGAGAGGTCGTGATCAGCGCCGCGTATGGGCTCGGGTCGTCCGTGGTCGATGGACGCGTGACGCCGGACACCTATCGAGTCGACAAGGCGACCGGCCAGCTACGCGATCGGATCATCGGCGAGAAGGCCCAGCAAACCTTGCTCGATCGATCGGGAGGCGTTCGCGAGGTTGACGTCGCTCCCGCAGAGCGCGAAGCACCGGCGTTGAGTGAGCAGCAGCTCTTGCAGTTGACCGATCTGGCCACCCGCGTCGAGCGCCATTTTGGAAATGCCCGCGACGTCGAGTGGGCGTTCGCCGAGCACGAGTTGTACGTCCTGCAAGCGCGGCCGATCGTGGTCCCAAGCATGCGAACCCGACGCAGCTCGCGACGCGATCGTCCCGTCGATCGCCGCAAGATCGTTTGGAGCAATGCAAACGTCGGAGAGGCGCTCCCCGGCGTTGCCACGCCGTTTACCTGGTCTGTGCTCAGCCAGTTTAGCGAGCTCGGTTTTCGCCGTGCGTTCGGCGCCATGGGCTGTGCGGTCCCGCGCGACGCCGAGCTCGTCGGCGACTTCCGCGGGCGAATCTACCTCAATCTGACCGAATTCAGCGCGATCCTTTCTCAGGTTCCATGGATCCATCCGGCCACCTTGGTTCGACTTGGGGGCGGACAATACGCCTCCGAGCTCGATGAAGTCGTGGACGAGCGGAGCTCGACGGGCTTTTTCCTCCGCTTGCCTCAGACCGTTTCACGATACACCCGCGAAAACTTTCGCCTCAAGGCTCGTATCGAGGACTTTGAAATGTATTTCTCGGACGAGCGGATGCGAATCAACGGCATCGACCCTCGCCTTCTCGAGCCAAGCGGCCTCGACCGAATGCTCGGCGACGTCGAACACCTCTTGGACGAGACGGGCTCGATCATGTTGACAGCCTACGCGAACTTGCTCAGCGCCGTACTTTTGCTCAACGGCTTGCTGCGAGCCTTCGCGGGGAGTCAGGCCTCCGGCGTCTACCGCGAGCTGCTTTCGGGCCTGCAAGACGTCGCCAGCGCGCGTCCCGGGTTCGTGCTTTGGCAGATTGCCCAGCTTGCACGCGACGAGCCCGAGCTGGCCGAACGCATCCGGACAGCCGACCTCAACGAGCTCACCGTCTCTGCCCTTCCCGGCGGTCGCACTCGGGACGCACTGACTCGCTTCCTCCGAGACTACGGCTTCCGAGGCATTCGCGAAGCCGAAATCGCGGCGCCGCGCTGGTCCGAAGATCCTACACTCATGTTCGCGACGATGCGTTCGCATCTCGCAGGAACGGTCGACCTGGTCCAGCGTGGGCGCGACCTGCAGGCCGTCCGGGAAGAGGCCGAGGAAAAGCTCAAGAAGAGCGTTCCCTTCGCGCTTCGACCTGCGGTTGCAAAGCTTCTCGACTTGGTGCGTCATTTCACCCGGGTTCGAGAGCATTTGCGAGGCCACGTCGTAGAGGTCCTCGGCATGTTTCGTCGAGTCGCCCTCGAGGCCTCCCGTCGAATCGAAGCGCGCGAGCCCGAGGCCGGCTCGGACGCCGTGTTCTTTCTGACACTCGGGGAAGTGCGGCGGGTTCTATACGTCGAGAATGAGCGTGTCGCGATCCGCGTCCAGCGACGCCGCCTAGAGTACGAACGGAACCGCGCGCTGCCTGACCCGCCTACGACCTTCGTGGGCTTCCCACCCGATGAACTGGGCGCTGCTTCCAAGGCGAAGCGCCTCCGCGGCCTTGCTGCGAGCCGCGGGGTCGCCGAGGGCAGGGTGCGCATCCTCCGCGATGCCAGCCAGGCTGCCGACTTCGAGCCCGGTGAGGTGCTGGTGGTGGCAGCCGCGGACACCGGATGGGCACCGTTGTTCCTGGCCGCTTCGGGTGTCGTCACCGAGCTCGGCGGCCCGCTCTCTCACGCGGCGATCATATTGAGAGAGTACGCGGTACCCGCCGTCGTGAATGTCGCGAACGCCACTCGCTCGCTTTCCGATGGCGACATCGTTCGAATCGATGGTGACGCGGGCACGGTGGAGATCCTCGGTGCCTGAGGCGAAGAGCGCCGAGCCCGAGATCATCCATCACGACGAGCATCTCCTGATCGTTCACAAGCCTCCGGGCCTCCCAACGACGGCACCCCACGCCGAGGAGCGGTCGCTCGTTCAATGGGTATCTCAGCAGTTTGGGGACCTTCACGCGCACGCGACCTCTCGCCTCGATTCTCAAGTCAGTGGTTTGGTGACCTTTGCGCTCAGTTCTGAGGCGAACCGGACGCTGCACGACGCTCGACGCGCAGGCGCATACGAGCGTGTCTACCTCGGCATCACCGTTCATGAGCTTTCCGGCGAAGCGGGCGACTGGGCCTGGCCGATCTCCATCGATCAAAGCAACCCCAAGCTCCGGGTCGCACAGGGCGGCCCCGGTGAGCGAAGCGCATTGACGCGGTACCGCGTCGGCGCGCGCAGCTCGGGCGCGACCCTTCTTCGGCTGATGCCCATCACGGGTCGAACGCATCAGATTCGCGTCCACGCAGCCCGCTCCGGCTCTCCGCTCTTTGGCGATCCTGCGTACGGTGGCAAGCGGCGTGAAGTCCTAGCTGACGGTACGGTCGTCACGGCGAGGCGGGTGATGCTCCACTGCGCTCGTCTGAGCTTCCCGTCGCCATCGGGCGGCGCCGCCCTGCGGTTTGAGGCGGCCGCACGGCCCGACATGCGACGGATTTGGACCGCCCTAGGTGGGATTGCCTCGGACCTTCAGCCCTGACGCTTGGTCGAGAACTTCGTACCCGGCGGCTCGTCTTTTGGCCTGTTGAAATGGGCTTCGAGCTCGCGATGCAGGATCTCCTTCACGTCTTCTTGCAGCCCCAGGGGGTGTCGAATCAGCCGCTCGATGTTTCGCTGGTAGACGAAGAGGCGTCGTTGCTCTTCGCCTCCGGCGGTGGTGGCCATTTCGTCCAGCAGGAGGGGGGTTCGTGGATCGACGCCCTCGGCCACGACCTCCAGCCCAGGCAGGTCGCTCACCATGATCAGGTTGCCCTCGAGCCGTTTCGCGAGTTCCTCCGGAAGCTCACGCAGGGCGGACTGCACGATTTTTTCGAAGCGCCCATGGCTGGGTGACCACGGGGGGCTCGGTAGAAGGCCGTCGAGATGTCGCGTCTTCAGGAAGGCTAACGAGGCCTCGCCGCTACGCTCCTGCCGGTCGCGCAGGAGTCCGAGGTAGTAGAGGACGTCCGGCGACGCGTCGGGGCGTGAGGCAGCCCGTTCGATCAAAACCGCCGCTGCATCGATCTGCTCGAGCTCGAAGTGCGCGCGCCCGATCAAGAAGTCGAGCTGTTCGTTTTCGTAGGGCCCTTCTGGCAGCCCGAGGAGCAGCTCGGCAGCCGCGGCCCGGTCCCCCTGCTGAAGCAGTGCATCGACCTTGAGGACCGAGGCATCGGCGATGTCGTCTGCCGTCTGACAGCTCTCGAGCGCCTGGTCGAGGACGCGAATTGCCTCTGCCAAGCTTCCCAAGGGGTGAATCAGAAGCTCGGCCGCGTTGAGCATGGCCTCGAGGTAGTGCTCGTCGAGGTCGATGGCCTGACGGTAGTGCTCGAGGGCCATGTCCAGATTGCCATTGGCGGCGTGGATGTAACCAATGAGATTATGGGCGTCCGGCGAATCGCCGTCGAGCTCCAGGGTCTGCTCGGCCGACGCCATAGCGCCGTTCAAGTCACCCTGCGTGACCAATTCCCAGCCGCGGTCGAGGTGCGCGCTGAGGCGGTCCATGAATCCTTCGATGGGCTCGGACATGACTAATTCCGAAACTTACGTGGCGGCTTTGGGACGTCAAGCGGAACCGTAGGCTATCCTGCATTTGAAATGATGAGGGTTTTCCCGATGGCGGGAATCATGGTGATCTGCTCCTGCGTGACCGAGCCGTTGCCGGCAGGCCAGACGATCTCGGTTGGCACTGCGGATCACGGCTACCTTCACGACGCGATTCGCCTCGAGGACAGGGGGGAGGGCTACCAGCGGCTCCGGCCCCACGACCGTACGCAGTACGGCACACCGACGCTCGTTGGCGCGATCGAGCGGGCGGCGCGTGAAGTAGCGCACGCATTTCCAGCTGGACCCCCACTTCGGATCGGCGATTTGTCGAGCGACCATGGCGGCTCGCACGCCAGGCATCGCACCCATCGCAGCGGCCGCGACGCAGACCTTTTGTTTTTTGCGAGAGACGCAGCCGGGCTGACCGCGAGCTCCAATGCCTGGCTTCGGTTCGATCGGTTTGGGTTCGCGGTTCTGCCGGGCAAATCGTTTCGCTTCGACGATGCACGCAATTGGCACTTGGTGCGCAGCTTGGTCATGGACGATGAAGCCCGCGTGAAGTGGCTCTTCTGCTCGAACGAGCTCAAGGTCCGACTTCTCCGCTACGCCGCGCGTCACGAGCGTTCGCCTCAGGCAGTGGTTCGCGCGACCTGGGTCCTTCATCAGCCTTCGAGTGGCGAATCACACGACGATCACTTTCATCTCCGCGTGGGCTGTGGATCCAAGGAGCGGCGTCTTGGTTGCGAGGAACAAGCACCCCACTGGCCGTGGCTGAGTGACCCGGCGCGCAAAGAGGACGACAGCGCCATTGTCGCCGCCAACGATAGAGGCATCCTTCGTTGGCTATTTGCCGAGGAGCATTTGGATGAGGGCGGCGACATCGCCCGGCTTGGCCTCGACGCCGCAGCGAAACCATCCTCGATCGCCCGTCGCTAGGTCGGTCAGAGCCCGGTGCTTTTCGGTAGCGCCCCAAATCAAGACGGCGGAGTTTTTCGGCAGCTCGTGTGCCAATGTCGCGATCGTCGATGGCTGGACCGATGCCTCGACACAATCGATGACGAGCAGTGGGCTCAACGATGCGGTCGCCTTGACGTTGTCGAGAAACGCTACGACGTCCTCGATCTGCTGCACGGCCGCGGCGGAGCCGACCTTCGCGGCGATCGCGTCGAACCGCGATCGGTTGCGCGTGGCGACGAAGACCATGGGTAGCGCCGAGCCCAACGGTTCGATCGTAGGGTACTTCGAGGTGCTCGGCTCCGATGGATGACCGCTGTACTTTCTGCTGACGCCCGAGCGCGCCCGTTCACGGCCGAGGTCCCGCGTCGGGTCCTCGCGCTCGTCGAGCTGTGGCGGCCGAGAGCCGATCGTCTCTGCGAACATCAGCATTGGTTCGAGGTTCTGCATCACGGCATCCGTGGCCGCGTTCCCGAGATAGAACTCCAGGGAGGTTCGGAGGTGTTTGTCCACGAAGTGGTGCAGGCGATCCCCCGCGGCCGGAATTTCATGCTCGCGTGCCATGTGCAGGGCGCGATGAAGGATCTGCACCCGCACCTCGGGCGTCGCGACGCTCTCGATCGCTTCTCGGACCATCCGGGCAATCGGGTTCTCCGTTTGCCCCTGATCCTCGTCCCCGGACGCAGAGTGGATGCGAGCTACCACAACATCGTAATATTACCGTGATTTCGCGATGAGGCCAAACCCCCCGGGGTGGTACCGCTTGGGGCCGGCGTGGTACATCGCGGACATGCTCGTGATGGGGGTCGACGAGAACGGTCTGGGGCCGAGACTGGGGCCTCTGGTGGCCACCTCGGTCGTTCTCGAGACCTCCCGGTATGCCAGAGCGGCGCTGTGCAAGCGCGGGCTCGGCCTCGGGCTGACCGACAGCAAGGAGACCGGTGGGTTCGGAAGGATGGCGTTCACCGAATCGGTCGCCCTGGCGCTGGTGGAACGTGGGGTAGGCCGGCTCCCGACCTCGGCAGATGACTTTCTCGATCGCGTTGCGCCTACGTCGCGCCCGCGGCTTCGGGCGTGCTGTCCAGACGAAGCGACCGCGCGGCAGTGCTGGGCGGTCGACCCTTCGCTGCCCATGTTCGGCGGCAACGTCGCGGACGGCAAGGGGCTGCTCGATCAGCTGATCGGCCGATCGAACCTTCGCATCGTCGAGGTTCAAAGCCGCGTCGCCTGCGCCGGCCTGCTCAATGCGAAGCTCTTGGATGGAATCAACAAGCTCGCCGTCGATCTGGAGCTGTTCGAGGATCTGATCGCGTCGGTCTGCGTTCGCCAAGACTCTCCGCTGCTCGTCCTTTGCGGAATGATCGGCGGCATCCGCGACTACGCCTCTCGCTTCGGCCGCTTTGACTCCAATCGGGTCGAGGCTCTCGCCAACCGTGACGGCCAACGCAGATACGCCGTCGACGGTGTCGGCGAGCTTCGCTTCGAAGTCGATGCAGATGCCCGGCACCTTCCGGTGGCGCTGGCTTCCATCGTGGGCAAGTACGTCCGCGAGGTCTGCATGCACCGCATCGGCGAGTTCTACCGAAACGACCTCCCAGGCCTGGCGCTCGCAAGCGGGTACCACGACCCGGTGACCACGCGCTTCATCGAAACGACCGAACCTTCGCGCCGCCGCCTGGGCATTGCGCCCGATTGCTTCCGGCGTCAGGCCTGATGGCTGTGCTAGAAGGCCGATATGTCTGAACGAGACAAGGCTCCGCGCTGGGTTCTGTGGCTCGGTGTTTCACTCGTCATCGGGTGGCTGCTCTTCACCCTGCGCGGCGTGCTTGCGCCGGTCTTCTTTGCCTTCCTGATCGCGTACATGCTCGACCCGCTGGTCGACCGCATCGAACAGAGCCGGCTGCTTCGCGACCGCTCGATCGGCCGCGCGGTCGGCATTGCTGTGCTTCTCCTCGGCGTGTTCGCGATTACAGCCGTTTCGCTCCTGGTCATCTTTCCCATGGTCTACGACGAAATTGCGAGCTTCGTGAAGCGATTGCCCGGGCTCGTCGCACGAAGTCGGGCGGAGTGGGAACCTATCCTCCTCGGGTACGGCCTGGAGGTGCCCAACTCGGTGGGCGACGCGTTCGAGGAGCTCCACCTCGACCTGCAGTCGGTCGTCACCAAGGGTTACACCCCAGCGACGGCCGTTGCGAAATGGCTTCTCGGTGGGACGGCATCGGCAGTCGGCGCAATCGTCGCCTCGCTGATGATCCCGGTGTTCGCTTTCTACCTTCTATACGACTTCGACGCCCTCGTGGCCCGAGCCGCGGACTTGATTCCTCCGCGCCATCGGCCGGAGGCGCACGGCTTCTTTCACGAGGTGGACGAGGTGCTCGGTCAGTTTTTCCGAGGTCAGTTCACCGTCATGGCCATCTTGTCGGTCCTGTATTCGGTCGGGTACGGATCCATCGGGGTGCCCTTGGCGCTGCCGATCGGGATCATGGCGGGCTTGCTTTCCTTCATTCCGTATCTCGGGAGTACCCTCGCGCTCGGCACGGCCTTGCTGATGACTGCGCTCGACTGGCAGGGTTGGACGCAGGTCCTCTGGGTGCTCGGTGTGCACGCGATCGTGCAGGGCCTGGAGGGCTTCGTAGTCACGCCGAAGATCATGGGGGACACCGTCGGGATTTCCGCGATTGCGGTTCTCTTTGCGTTGCTGGTGGGCGCCGAGCTTCTGGGTTTTACTGGCGTGCTGCTTGCCGTTCCCGCTGCTGCGGTCATCAAGATTCTGATCCAGCGAATCGACGGCCGGTACAGAAGGTCGGAGTTCTTCGTTGGGCGCGAGGCCGAGACGATCGGCCCTACGGAGGCGTCGAAAGACTAGACACGTCGACCGTCACTTCGATGGTGCGTTCGTGAGCCGACACGCGAGCCGTCTCGCAGAACACTCGTCCATGGCTGCTCGAGGTGTTCGGGCGGCGACGCAATCCAATCGCGAATGCGCGCTGCATCTTTCGCTGCAAGCTCGGCACTGCTCACTTCGATGGACACGGTCACGGCTGCTGCGCT
Source organism: uncultured delta proteobacterium (assembly GCA_963712235.1). Taxonomy (GTDB): domain Bacteria; phylum Myxococcota_A; class Polyangia; order Polyangiales; family Houyiibacteriaceae; genus SG8-38. The sequence goes on along the minus strand of CAVQHC010000009.1, from coordinate 32,220 downwards.
CCCGGACTCGACGAACAAGCCGATGGTTTGCGCGCCCTCCAGAGCCGATGGTCCGTCCAAACGTTTCGCGACCCGTTCCAGTGCAGACATCCAGTGGTTTGGCGGCTCCAAGATCGCTGAAATACTGCTCCCGCGGCTCAAGAGCGGCCAACGCGATGCAATGGGGCGCCGTTCGACGAGGGCAGGCACGGTGCGGCGCCAAACTCCAATGGCCTCCGTCACGGTCGTCACAGAGCCGGCAACGATCGTGCGGTCGTCGACCACTGCGATCGCGCTCTGCCGATCGCGGTTGGCCAAGATGGGCCCGGAGGGACCGTCGAGGCGCACGACTGTGCCACCACGGCCTTCGACGAGCGCACGGTGACAGGCCGCGAGGGTTGCGGCACCTGCGGCACGTCCCCTCAGCATCACGCCAATCGATTGAAGCGGCTGATCGTCAGGCCCGCGGATCCAGACGACGACTTCGCTCAGTGCCTCGATCGGATCGAGCGCGCAGACCGCTTCGATTTCACTGAGCTGCTCGGCGCCAACGAACGCAGCCAGCAGCGTCTTGCCTGCAGGCGTACCTTCGAGCGATGCAACGTCAATCCTCAAGATGGCCCGGGCGGTGCTCGGAAGCTGATGGAGCAGCCGACTCGTTCGCAGTGTCTTGGCCTGTTGCATCGCCGCGAAAAGCAAGCCCGCCATGCTGATCGATACGACAGCCGCCACCTTGAGCGAGCGAGACATAGCCCGAGGGTAGGAAGTTCTTTTCACGGGGCAAGTCCTCGTGCTAACGCGTGCTCCATGCCATGGCGCCGAATGCGTTTACGCAATGCCGAGGTTCTCGCCCGTTGCGATGGGAGCGGGGAGCTCGTTACACGCGAAGGCAGGGTCGAGGTCCGGTACAAACCCAAGGACGGCAGGGCATATTTTGCAAGCGCTTCGAATTTGAAGCCCTCTGGGTCCGCCTCGGAGATCGAGCCCGATTCGTTTTGCGCGCCGGGCGAAGCGGTGCAGAAGTCATCCAAGTCATCCAAAAAGCCCTCGCGTGGAACCTCCTCAAAAACATCGGACGCCCCCGAAAAGCCGGATGGTGACGAAGTGCTCGTCTACGCCGACGGGGCTTGCAGCGGTAACCCGGGCCCAGCTGGCGTCGGCGCGGTCGCGCTCTGGGCCGATCAGAAGCGCGAGCTCAGCGAGTACATCGGGGAGGCGACGAACAACATCGCCGAGCTGACGGGCATTCTTCGAGCCGCAGAGCTTGCAACGGAGCTCGGCAGGCCGCTGAGGCTCTACACCGATTCGACGTATTCAATCGGCGTGCTGACGAAGGGTTGGAAGGTCCGTGCGAACCAGGAGCTGGTCGGGGAAGTGCGAAAGGTGCTGGAAGCACATCCCGACGCCAAGCTATTTCACGTTCGCGGCCACCAGGGCGTACGGCTCAACGAAGAGGCCGACGAGCTCGCCGTCCGCGCCGTTCAGAACAAGTCGTCTACGGGCTGGGTTTCGCCTTGAAGCGCCGCGCGGCTTCCTCGAGCGCGACGAGCTCGTAGCCGGCGTCTCGAATCACCCGAACTGCCGTTCGAAGCGAGCGAAGCTTCTCCGCTGCCGACCGCCTCAGGTCCGCTCGATACGGTCTGAGCGCCTCGAGCCCGTCTTCGGAGGCGTCCGCCAGATCGAACCCGTGAAGTTCGAGGTTGATGAACTCCCTTTCGAGCATCTGCCTGCTCAGCCGCTCGGCCAGTTGGTCTCCGCCAAGGACGAGCGAAGTCCCGATGTACGGGAGCTGCAGCGGCGTAACGCCGATCGGCAGCTCCATCATGCCGTCCCCCTTTCTCCAAAACGGCCGCCCGATTCGGTAGGGCTCCCTCGGCGCGCGCAGCACCCCGGGTCGGTCCAAGATACTCGAGCTCTGGCGGCCCCGAAGCTTGATCGCCCCCAGCGCCGCGGCCTTGAAGGCGTAGTAGCTCGGGCATGGAAAGACGCTCGAATCGTACTCGACGCCACACGCTTCGAGCGCACTGAACAGCACGTCGCTGACCGTATAGCCAGGGGCGCGAAACCCGACGGGTCGCGTGCCGCAGCTCTGCTCGATGATCGTCGCGCCGCGTTGAATCTCGTCTCCGATGTCTCCGGCCGCGCGACGGGTGAGATCGTAATGGTGGTGATACGAGTGATTTCCGATCTCGTGTCCTGCAGCGTGAAGCCCGGCAATCGTGTTGCGGTTCTCCTCTCGCTCGAGGTCTTCGCCGATGGCGAAAAAGGTGGCTCGAATCGAGTCGTCATCGAACCAGGTCGTGAGTCGTGGCACGCATTTCTCATACACGGCGCGGGCGCCTGGCCCCGCTGGCGCCTCGACTCCGTGAATCGCCGCGTAGCGAGGCACCTCGTCCAAGTCCACCGAGATCGAAGCCAGTTTCCGCATCACCTTTTGAACCGAATCGCGATGAACAATTTTGCAAAGTTTCGGAGGACGCTGGGAACTCGCCGGGCGAGCCCAACTGTTGGCGGCCGCTTCTCCTGTACCCGCACCGGAATTTCGCGCACGCCTAGGCCGGCCCGCTCTGCTCGGATCACGAGCTCCGACGCGAACAGATCGCGATCGATCAGGCAAGCGCGTGCGATCGGTTGAACCTTCTCCCTTCGAAAGGCCTTGAGCCCGTGGGTATCGGTGCCTCTGAATCCGAGTGCAGCCTTCAGCATGGAGTTGATCACCAAGGTTCCGAGCCGCCGGAAAAAGGGGCGACCGTCCACGGCGCCTTCCATGGCTTTGGAACCGACGACGAAATCCACCGATAGGTCTCGAAGCAGCGATAGCGCGCGCTCGTAGAAGTCCGTGTCGCAGAGGTCGATCTCGTCGCAAATCACAATCTCACCCTCGGCGCTCAGGATACCCTCTCGGAGCGCCTTGCCGTAGTTCGGCGCCGTGGTGTGATGGCAGCGGATCGCGTCGAAACGCGAAGCGAGCTCGGTTGCGATCTCGAGGGTTCGGTCGGTCGATCCGTTTTCTGCGATCAAGATCTCATAGGGCCAGGGGAGTAAGCTCAGGCGATCAAATAGCTCGAGGATGGCCGCGCGCAGAATCGCTTCCTCGTCGTAGACGGGAATTACGATTGAGATCGATGGGACGGTTCTGGGCTCAGCCAAGGCGCGGCACTCTCTTACGTCGAGATGACGGCGTCAAGTCAAGTTACAGAGCACGGCGTGCGCGGCAGTGAGATCGACGCGGAGCGAACCGAGACAGGCGGGCAATGCGCAGGTCTGTCCGCGCGACAGACTCAATACCGCTTGTCCATCGTGCAGCTTCACGCGACCGTCTAAAAGCGTGAGCGAGCGCAATCGATCCGCCGGGTCGAGCACGAGCGCGCCCGAGCCCGCCAAGCGTTGGACGCAGAAGATGTCCGACCGGAGCGGTCCAGTGTGACTCATGAGGACTTCGAGACTGGCCGGCCCGTCGATAGGCGCCGGCCCGGCTCGGTGACTCAGCCGATCGATGCGCTCGGCGTCCATTGTGCCCTCCCACGTGGTCACGTCCAGCGCGCGGTCGCGGTGAAGGGTGCGCGGGTGACCGCTGGGGTCCAGTTGCCCGTCGGCATCGTACTTCCGGTTCCAGTCCCAGTACCGGTAGGTTACGCCGCGCTTACCGGGGGCAACACGCTGAGGCTCGAGCAGCAAGACTCCCCTGCCAATCGCATGCGGTGTTCCCGGACCGATTAAAAACAGATCGCCAGGAGACACCTGGACGAACGACATGAGCGCGGAGACGTCCCCCTCCGCGTCGATCACCGTTTCGACGTCCTGTCGCGACACGCCTTCGCGAAACCCGAGGTACAGACCCGCGCCGGGTTCCGCGTCGATGATGTACCAGGCTTCCGGCTTTCCGCTCTCGTCGACCGCCAGCGCCGGGTCGTCGTCGTGAGGATGAATCTGAACCGAAAGATCGTCGTCGGCGTCGACCAACTTGACGAGCAGAGAGGTCGATCCGTTTGGCGCCTCGGCGCCGAGGAGGGCGGGGTCGGCGCGCAGGACCTCGTCCAGGGTGGGTCCATCGGCGAGCCGGCTCGGAAAATCAGGCTCGACCGAGAGCTCCCACGCCTCGCCCACCGGACCGCCAGGCTGGAGCTGGGCGTCGGCCTTCAGACGCTCGCGGATCCGTCGGCCCCCCCAGGGGGTCCGAGAGGGCGGCGTGAAGTTGTCCGGACGCAAAAGGAGCGGACGGCGCCAATTTCTTGGTCCTACTTTATCCCACATGTAAGGTGACTTCGAATCTTATCGTAGCGCCCCCGGGAGGTTTTGGATGGGCTATTTGGGCAAAGAACGTCGAATTCATCGCATCTTCGTCACTCGCAACAGCGAATACCACGTGCGTCGGAACGTCTGCGTGGCCGTTCGAGACCGCCGAAGCGGCGAGTGGCTGGGTGGCCACCTCGCGCTTCGAAGCACGGTTTCGGGTGGCCTCAAGTTCCATGACAACGGCGCTATCAGTGCGTCGGAGGGGCTTCCTACCGTTGGCGAGTCGCTTTTCTTCATCGCCGCCGGTCGGGATCTGATCACCAGCCCCGTACTCAACGTGGAGCGCCCTCCACGTGCCGTCGTTCACGATTATCCGATGTGAACACGTGGGGGCGGGGGTGCTATATCCCGCTTCGTGTCATTGGAGATGAAGACCATTCGCGTGGTTGCGGCCCTGGTCGAACGTGATGGGCGGTATTTGATCACACAGCGGCGTGAGACCGCTGTGCTTCCAATGCTCTGGGACTTTCCGGGCGGTCGCGTGGAAACCGGCGAAACCGACGAAGCCGCTTTGGCGCGCGAGGTGGCGGAGCGTCTTGGCGCCCGCGTCGACGTGGGTCAGCTGATCTCGTTCGTGAATCATCCGTACGAGAAGTACGCCGTCGACTTGTATCTTTACGAGTGCAAGTTGCTGAGTGAGCATCTGCACTGCCACGCCGTCAAAGACTACGCGTGGGTCACGTCGGAGGAGATGGAGTCCTACTCCTTCACGCCGGTTGACGAAGCATCCATGAGCAAGCTCCTTGGCGAGGGCTGAGGGAAGCCCTAGACGTCGTAGAAGATCGGGGGCCGCTTGCGAATGAAGCGCATCACCAATTCGCGAGCCTCTTCGGACAGCCCTTCGAATTGAATGCCCATGCCGGGCTCGGATTCCGATGCGAAGTCCATCGGATCTCTGACGAAGCGAATATAGCCGTCGCATTCGAATTCGAATCCGCCGGGCAGGGTTACGAGCATCCGGACCGAGGTGTCTTTCGGGAACGCTTCGTAGGTGGCGAGAAACACTCCACCATGGGCGATCTCGCCGCTGAAGCCCACGTAGAAGTTGGATTGCGTGGTTGCGCCAAGGTTGGCCTCGAGCCGTTGTCGTTGACTCACAGGAATTGGCGCAGGAGGGGGGAGCAAGGAAGTAGGGACCCGCGCAGGCCCGTCAGAAACCGGCCTCTGCGAAGCAGGCCGACTCGCCACCGCGCGCGCAGATGGCGCCACGCTCGGCGGCGGTACGCTCGCGGCGGTACGCTCGCCGGTGGTGCGCTCGCCGGTGGTGCGCTCGCCGGAGAGTGCTGTGACGGAGAGCGTTGTGACGGAGAGCGCTCCGAAGGCGATCGTCGCAGCGCAGAGCGAAGCGGAATCGGACGCTCCGAGGGATTGACACCTTGCGGAGGTCGGCTCGCCGGTGGTGCGCTCGCCGGCGGTGCGCTCGCCGCGGAAGGGGGCTCTGACGCGCCCTCTGGCCTGAGCGTTGGTTTAGTCGTCAGTGGAAACAGCACACTGATGACGTCTGCGATGCTTTCGGTCGTGCTCTGCACCGCGGCATGGTCGCTTTTCACGTCCTGGAGCAGGGCGAGAGTTTGGCTGAGGGTGCCAAGGGCGTTCTTTACGCAGGTCTTGCCATCGGGCTCAGTGGAGGCGTACTCCGCCTCGAACAGGGCGCCGATCGACTTGGCCACGTGTTGCGTCAGCCCGAGAACCTCTTCGGGAACGTCCGCATCTTGTTGCAGTGCTTCGAGTGCTTTGCCGAGCGATTCACGAGCTTGCCGCGCCTCGCTCGCCGATGAGTAACCCATGCCTGGCCTTCCCCCGTCTACCTAGCTTGAAGGATACCGGGACTCGCCAGCAGGTCAAAGCTCCTTCACGAAGACGACTCTGGAGCGGCCTGGACCGGCGTAGTCGGGGACTTCAGTGCTCTCGAAACCCATGGACTCGTGAAATCGGACCGGGCCCTCGTGCCCAGCAGAAGCCAGGGATTTGATCCTCTTCATGCCGGCGGCCCGGCACCGTTCGGTAAACTGGGCGTAGAGTTTCTTGCCCACCTGGCGACGTCGGTGGTCTGGGTGAATTCCAACCAGATGCACGTATCCGGTCGCCGACGGCCCGGGCAGCATCACTCCCAGGAGAAAGCCAATCAGCTCCCCGTCGAGCTCGGCGACCAGCGCGTGTTCGCCAAACTCGTAGAAGAACATGGGATCAGCGCGCCTTCCGGCCGGCCCGCCCCACCACTGGTCGAGCACCGAGATGATATAGTCGTAGTCGGCTTTGGTGAGTCCCCGAATCTCCATCGTCCAGGACGGCGGATAACACGAACAAGAGCAAAACGCACGGAGACCCAGATCTAGCCATGTCTCAGTCCCAAGGGTCGTCGGAGCGCGCGGAGGTCTCCTTCTGTCCTTTTTGTCACGAAGGCTTCGAAGGCCGCGTCGATTGCCCCGAGCACGAGCTGACGCTGATCCCCCTCGACGAGCTTCCGCGACGCTCGGATCGCGCCTTGGACCAGGTCGGGTTCTTCCTGGACCCGCGTCTCGGGCGCGGCGCTCCATTGTTTGGGGCCGCGCTCGTTCTTCTAGGCTTCAGCGTTCCGTTCGTGCGCTCCTCGGAGCTCGAGGCGTCGGCCCTAGAAGTGGCCATTGATGGTGCTGGCAACCTCTGGTTCACTCCAGGAGCGGCCATCGTGCTTCTGTGGATACTGTGGCAACGACGCAGCCGCGATACGATGCGCGCCGCGAGGGCCGCCATGCTCGGGCTCGCACTGGGAGGCCTCTTGCCTCTCATCTACACCTGCCGCCGGATCGGCCTAGTGGCAGAGGTCCAAGGAGCAACGGCGGACTGGCTCTGGGGACTCTGGCTCATGGTTGCTGGCCTCTTGGTGGCCGCCCTTGGAAGCCGCTGCTTTGGGGCGAGCCGCTAGGCTGCGCCTGGCAATGTCGGCCGGTAGATGTACCCCTGCTGCTGGACGACGCAGATGCGGTTCTTGCCAGCGACCCGTGCGCGAGCGACCGCGATGCTCGCCGCGTCCAATAGCTCGCTGTGGGTACGAATGGCGCCGCTCGGGTAAAGGCCCACGCCGATCGAAATCGTCAGCTCGATGCTTGCCGCGCTCAACTCGAAAGGTCGGAGCGCAAGCTCCGAGACGATGCGGTCCGCCAAAGTGAGCGCCCTTGCGGGTCGCGTGTTCGGCAGCAGAAGACCAAACTCGGAAACCCGGAAGCGCGCTGCAATGTCTGTCGCGCGTATCGTGTGCCGCAGTCGCGACGAAACTTCTTCGAGAATCCGAGCCGCAAAATCCGACCCTCGCTCGGAGACGAGGTCTCGGAACTCATCGACCGCCACGATGCAGCAGGCCAGCGGATCCAAGTGCCTCTGGGCCTCGTCGAACTCGCTTCCGAGGCGGTCGTGGAAATGGCGATGATCTGGCAGCTCGTGGTGCGCTCCGTGAACGGATCCATGGTCGAGCTCGTTTCTGGCGAACTGCACCTCGTCATGTGTTCGCTTCACCTGAATCATGTTCTCTAGACGCTCCACGAGATCCTCGTCTTCGAGTGTCTTGGAAACGTGATCGTCCGCGCCACTTCGCAGAATGCGTGCGCTCGCCTCGGACATGGAAGTCAGCAAAACGACGGGTACAAAACGATCCTTCGCGATCGATTTGACGACTTTGCACGCATCGATTCCGCTCAGACCCGGCATATTGAGCTCCAGGACGACGAGCTCTACGGGCTGTGCGCGAACGGCGTCGATGGCCTTCTGGCCGCTGTTCGCCGCGACGACGACTAAGCCTCGAGCACGAAGTAGCTCGGATATCCGCTCCCGCGCGGCCCGATCGTCATCGGCCACGACGACCACAGCCTTGTCCACGGCTCGAGCAGTCCCCACCCCGACACAATAGCCGAGCAAAGAAAGATTCGCGAGGCTTGGTCTGCGAGTTTCCCTGAGGGCAGGAGGCGTCTATACTGCCGATCGGCGCACTTCCGGTGGCGCGGGACCTGAATGGAGCTCAAGCAGCAACTCAAACTATCGCAGCAGCTAATCATGACGCCGCAATTGCAGCAGGCGATCAAGCTGTTGCAGATGTCTCGCATGGAGCTCACCGAGCTGGTCCAAGAAGAACTGCTCGAGAACCCCGTGCTCGAAGAGGGTCCGGAATCCCGAGATTCCAGCACCCCTGGCGCCGACGAGTTGCCTTCAGCCGAGGTCAAGGCACACGAACAGAAGAAAGACGAGATCGACTGGGAGCGGTACCTGGAGAACCAGTCGAACGAAGCCCCAATGCCGTCGGTCCGCCGCGGACCGGACGACGAGATGCCTGGGCTCGAAGCAACTCTTTCGAGCGCCGAGGGCCTCGATGATCATCTCGGATGGCAGGTTCGCATGGGCGATTTCGTCGAGGACGAACGCCGTTTCGCCGGGCTCGTGGTCGGCAACCTCGATGACAACGGCTATCTGAAGATCGAAGGACTAGCGCCGGACGAAGTGGTGCCGCGACTCGCCGCCGAGGCCGACCTCGACGCGGAGGACGCCGAAGAAGTCCTGGCCATGATTCAGCAGTTCGACCCGCTCGGCGTCGCCGCGCGCTCTCTTCAAGAGTGCCTGCTGATACAAGCGAAGCACTACGGCATGGACGAGCTGGTGCTCCGCGTGATTAGGGACCATCTGGGGGACCTCGAAAAGCGCCGCTACCCGGCGATTGCCAAAGCCTGTGGCTGCGCGCTCGACGAGGTGTACGACGTGGCGCAGATCATCGCCGAGCTCGAGCCGCGCCCGGCTCGCCGTTTCCAGACCGAGGAGCCACGTTACATCACCCCCGATGTTTACGTGCACCGCGTAGGGGAGGAGTACTACGTCGTAGCCAACGACGATGGCATGCCGAAGCTCAAGATTAGCGGTTTCTACCGCTCCGCCATGGCCGACAATCCGAAGGCCAAGGAGTACATCCAGGACAAGCTCCGAAGCGCGCAGTGGCTCATCCGGAGCATCGACCAGCGCCGAAAAACCATCGTCAGGGTCACCGAGTGCATCGTCGAGAAGCAGCAAGATTTTTTCGACAAAGGCATCGAGTACCTGAAGCCAATGATTTTGCGGGACGTCGCCGAGACGGTGGGGATGCACGAGAGCACGATTTCCCGCGTAACCAGCAACAAATACGTCCATACGCCCCGGGGTACTTTCGAGTTGAAGTACTTCTTCAACAGCGCCATAAGAAGAGACCACCAGAACGACATCGCCTCAGAGAGCGTCAAGCAGGCGATCAAAACAATCATCGGGGCTGAAGATTCGAAGGCTCCGCTTTCCGACCAAAGAATCGTTGAAATACTCGGTCAAGACGACATTAAGATTGCCCGCCGCACAGTCGCGAAGTATCGCGAGATGCTCGGTATTCTTAGCTCATCCAAACGGAAGAAGTACTTTTAGCTGCTGGAGGATCGATGCGCATTAGCTACACATTTCGCAACATGGAGTCGTCCGACGCCATCAAAAATCACGCATCGGAAAAAATTGCCAAAGTTCAAAAGTATATCCGGTCGCCTCTGCACGCCGAGTTTACTTTTTCCATGGAGAGGCACCTTCACCGGGTCGATTTGAACCTGACCGGCGACGGTCATCAATACGCGGGTCACGGTCAGTCCGAGGACATGTACACGACCATCGATCAGGTCGTCGACAAGATCGACCGCCAGGTTCGTGACACCAAGGCAACAGAGACGAACCGCCGGCGGCACAGCGGCGAGTCCCTTCGCAATCCTGAAGACTGATCCGCATTGCACCCCTGTGACGGCTGGTGTATCGCCTGCCCGTCATGCTGGCTCACCTCCTTCATCCTGAACGCGTCCGGATTGGCCTTGCGCTCGGCGACAAGGATGCCGCTTTGCGAGTCATCGCTTCGCTGCTCACGATGCCCGAGGGAGCGGTCAATGAAGAAGTCCTCTACGACGTCCTTGGCGAGCGGGAGCGCTTGGCGAGCACGGGCATCGGCAGCGGCGTCGCGATCCCGCATGGCCGCTACGACGGCGTCGAGGAGCTTCGAGCCGCCGTGGCAATCTGCCCCTCTGGCGTCGACTTCGATGCGGTCGACCGATTGCCGGTGAGAATTCTGGTCGGCATCGTAGGACCGAAGTCCATGCCTCAGAAGCACTTGGCAGCTCTCGCAGGTGTGTCTCGCGTTCTTCGAAACGAAGAGAAGCGCAGTGCGCTCCTGCGTGCCGTCGACAATGCCGACGCCTATCGCCTTTTGACCGAGCCCTGATGGGCAGACAGTTGGGGCGCACTCGCGTATGATGGGTGCGTGACCCAGTCCTCCTCTTCGCGCCACGGCGGCCTTCCGAGTATGCGTGTCGAACGCGGTATTACGGTCGCACACTTGCTCGCCGAGCCGCGCCTCAATGCCATCATCCGCTTGGTCGCCGGCCATGAGGGGCAAGACCGCACGCTCAATCATCCGAGGGTACAGAAGCCGGGGCTCGTGCTCGTCGGTCACACGCACGGTGTGGTACCCACCCGCGTTCAGATCCTCGGAGAAACCGAGATCACTTTCCTCGAAGGCTTGTCGCCTGACGAGCGACTCGAGCGCCTACGAATACTGTTTGGGCTAGGGCTCTCGTTGGTCGTTGTCACGCGTGGCATCGAGCCGCCGTCCGCGTTGGTCGAGGTGGCGAAGGCAACCTCAACGCCGCTCGCCGTGGCCGAGCCCCGGTCCAGCCGGACGATTCAGGCGATCCATTTGGTGCTCGATGGCATTCTCGCGCCCTCCGAAACCCGTCACGGCGTACTGATGGATGTCCATGGCATTGGTACGCTGCTCCTAGGGCCAAGTGGCATCGGGAAGAGCGAGTGCGCCCTCTTTCTAGTCGAGCGCGGGCATCGCTTCGTCGCCGATGATCAGGTGATCCTCTCGCTGCTTCCGTCTGAGCGGATCCTCGGTCGGGCGCCCCAACCGCTGCGCAATCATTTGGAGGTGCGCGGTATCGGAATCATCAATGTTCGCGATCTTTTCGGAGCGAATGCGGTCCGGTCCGAAAAAACGGTGCAGCTCGTGGTCGAGATCTGCCCCTGGAACGACGACGAGCCCTTCGAGCGTCTTGGCCTCGACGACTCCACCATCGAGATCTTTGGTGTGCCGATTCCAATGCTGCGAATCCCGGTTCGCCCGGGGCGCAACATGGCCGTCATTCTCGAAGTCGCGGCCCGCAATCACATCCTGAAGGCCGCCGGGCATCACGGTGCGCAGAAATTCATCAACACGTTGATGGAGGACGTGGAAGACCCCGACCCGGGAACTGCCCGGTGAGCGAACGCCCTCATATCATCGTGGTGACGGGCCTTTCGGGCGCTGGAAGAAGCACTGCGCTTCGGGTGCTCGAGGACGCTGGCTTTTTTTGCGTGGACAACTTGCCTCCCAGCTTGGCCCCGGCGCTGATCGGCCTGGTCGACCGCGAGGGGAAGCTCGAGCGAATTGGCTTGGGAATCGACGTTCGAACGGGAGCTTTCCTCAGCGGTGCCGAAGAAACCCTCTCGGAGCTCGAGGCAAGCGGGCATCGAGTGCAGGTGATCTTTCTCGATTGCGCGGACGACGTGCTCGTTCGCCGCTTTAGCGAAACGCGGAGACCGCACGCACTCTCCCGTACGGGTGACCTCCACGGCGCGATCAGCCGGGAACGCCAGCGGCTCGCCGGGCTTCGAGCTCGCGCCGATGTGGTGATCGACACCACCGAGTTCAGCGTTCACGACCTTCGCCACCGCCTCATCGACTACGTCGGACGTGATCTCAACCGGCCCTCGATGGTCGTGCGACTCCTCTCGTTTGGCTTCAAGTACGGAGTACCCGTAGACGCCGATTTGGTCTTCGACCTACGGTTTTTGCCCAATCCCCACTTCGTCGATGCGCTGCGGCCCAAGACGGGGATGGACCCCGAGGTGTTCGCCTACGTGATGAGCGCTCCCGAGACCCAGGAGCTGCTCGGGCACCTGGGGCCGCTGCTCGGCTATGTCCTTCCGCAGTACGCCCGGGAGGGGAAGGCCTATCTGACGGTGGCCGTCGGTTGTACCGGGGGCAAGCACAGGTCCGTGGCGATGGCCGAAGAGCTCGGCCGGCAGCTCGGCAGCCTTCACGAAGTTGTAGTTTCCCATCGGGACGCGCAGCGGGCAGGCTCGTGACCGCGACGCTGTCCGGCACCGTCGAGGTTCCAAATCGCCTGGGTCTTCACGCGAGGGCCGCTGCGAAGCTCGTCAATCTGGCGAACCGATTCGAGTCTCACATCGAGGTGAGCAAAGGTGATCAGGTCGCGGATGCGAAAAGCATCATGGGCGTGCTCCTGCTCTGTGGTGGGCAGGGCGCGAACATTACCTTCCAGGTGACTGGCGCGGACGCACAGTCTGCCCTCGCTGCGCTTTGTGCTCTGGTCGCCGATGGTTTCGGGGAGCTGCAGTGAGTCAGCCATCGCGCCTCAGGGGAATCGCAGCGTCCATCGGCGTGGCCGTAGGCCGGGCCCGGCTGATCGGACGGGAACATCGCCGTCGCCCCCGGCGACACATCGAGCAGGCAGCCGTTTCCGCCGAGCTCGCGCGATTTGCCACGGCCGTATCGAGCTCGCGCGCCGAGATCGAAGCGGCCAAGCAGAAGCTCACGCAAAAGCATGGTCCCACCTATGCACCGATCCTCGACGTCTACCTCCTGATGCACGGCGATGCGCTCCTCATCGATGCGATTTCGAACATGATTGTCGACGAGAGAGTCAATGCGGAGTGGGCTGTGTCGGAAGTTACCGACCGACTCAAAAAGCCGCTTCTCGAAGACGCTTCCTCGTATTTCCAAGAACGCGCGAGCGATATCGAACACGTCAAAGAGCACTTGCTCCGTAACCTGCGTGGCGAGGAGCGACGCGAATCGCCCGTCGATGGTCCGACGGTCGTGATCGCGCGCGACCTGACTCCAGCCGATGCGGTCCACGTCTTGGCGCCGCCTACGGTGGGGCTCGTGACAGAGCAGGGTGGCGGCAGCAGCCATACCGCGATACTCGCGCGCACCTTCGGCGTGGCGGCTGTCGTCGGCCTGGGTCCGATGCCAAGCGAGATTGAGGATGGCGACCTGGTCCTGGTCGATGGTTTTTCTGGCGAGGTCACGCTGGGCGCGTCTCCGGACGAAAGACGAGCGGCAGAGCGGCGGCGAGACCGGTTCGCCGCGTTCCTGAAGGCCGAGCGTTCGACGAGCGCGGTCACCCGCGATGGCGTGTCAGTATCGATCACAGCCAACATCGAGCTGCCGACCGAGGTCGAGACCGCGGTCGAAAACGCGGCCGACGGCATCGGCCTCTACCGGACCGAGTTCATGTGCCTCGACCGGCGTGAGCCACCATCCGAGGACGATCAGCTCGAGTTGTACCGCAGGGTCATCCGAGCGATGGCTCCGAAGCGAGTCGTGTTCCGTACCTTCGATTGGCGGGGAGACAAGCGTATGAAGCTCGACGGCGTTTCGGGGCGCGAAGAAGCGTGGCTGAAGACCCAAATCAAGGCGGTGCTGCGTGCGAGCGCGGAGGGTCCGGTTGCGCTCATGTTCCCGATGATCGCAACCCTGACCGAGTTCCGTGAGGCGCGCGCTCTGGTAGACGAATGCAGAGTGATGCTGCTCGATCAAACCGCCAGACTCCCGCCTCTGCCGGTGGGGATGATGGTCGAAGTGCCATCGGCGGCGTTGCTGGCGGATCGCTTCGCAGAGCATGCAGACTTCTTCGCAGTGGGCACCAACGACCTGGCGCACCACGTCTTAGCTGTCGATCGGCACGGCGGGCGCCCTGCTGCCGGGCCGCTGGACCCCGCCGTTCTAGCGCTTCTCGAACGTACCATCGCTGCCGCGCGCGAAGCGGGAATTCCTTGTTCGATGTGCGGCGGCATGGCCGCCGATCCCGTTTCGTTAGGCTTGGCGTTGGGACTAGGCTACCGCCAGGTCTCGGTGCCGGTCAGCGTCGTGCCGCTTGCGCGTGCAGTGATTCGCAATCTCGATCTCGAGGCGGCCGCACAGGTTGCGCACGACGCCCTCGGATGCGTTTCCGCCGACGCGGTTCGACAGCTGCTGCTCGACGGTCTCGGGCCCTCGCTAGGCACTCTGTGGAAAGACCAAGGGCTCATCTAGTCGATTGTTCGGGACACGGGTTTCACGAGTTGAGCGAGATCTGCTTCACTCAGTAAGCCCGTCGTTCGAGCGATTTCGTACCCGCTGGCATCATAGAGGATGTACGTCGGCACAGCCTGAATCTTTCCGAGCATGCTCTCTCCGTTTTCGACGAGCCCGTACGGATTGGTACCGAGAGCGAAGGGTGGATCGAGCGCGTAGTCCCACGCTTCGACGAGTTGGCCAGCTCTCGGCTGCGCCGCGACCCCGATTACGACCAGCTCTGGATGCTGCGGCACGAAGGGTCGAAGCGACTTGAGCGATGCCTGACTGACCGCGTCAAAGGTCGCGAACACGAAGAGAAGCACCGGGGTGCCACGAAGCTCGGCTAGCTCGACCCAGCGGCCGTCGGTCAAACGCAGGCTGAGGTCGAGCCTGGGACCCAACCGCGGTCCCGGTGTGGTCGCCCGAGCGCTGCTTGGATCGCGCGCGCAACCCGAGGCGATCACGACGAAGATCGTGATGAGGCACAGGGCGCGTTTGGGACGACGGTTCGTGGTCATTGCAGCTGGCTCGGCAATATAGCAAGAACCTGAGCGAAGTGGACCGCATCCAAGAACGCCTCGACGGACTGCTCGCTGGCTGCGACGCGGAGTCTACACGCCGGCGCGACCCAGTCGATTTCGTCCATCGCTATCATGGCTCTCGCGACCAGGAGATCGTCGGTCTCATCTCGGCAAGCCTAGCCTTTGGAAACGCCGTGTCCGCCCGGCGAAGCATTGATCGAGTGCTGACGGCTCTCGGCCCGGAACCGTCGCGAATCGTCACGAGCTCCAATGAGGCGGAGCTTCGCGATCGGCTTCAGGGGTTCGCGCACCGCATCTATCGCGGTGAGCACCTCGCCTCGATGCTGGCGCGTGCAGGCGCGTTGCTGCGCGACCAGGAAAGCCTCGGCAATGCCTTTGCAGAGTTTCACCGGGCGAGCGATGGAGATTTTCGCGAAAGTCTGGCCCGTTTCGCCGATGCGCTTCGGGGCGACACTCGAAGCCGTAGCTTGCGTCATCTCATCAGTGACCCCCGGGCTGGCAGCGCCTGCAAGCGCCTCGTGCTCTATGCCCGCTGGATGATTCGCCCGGCCGATGGAGTCGACCTCGGCCTTTGGCCGATCTCCCCTTCGGTACTCCTGATTCCCGTCGACACGCACATCCACCGGATCAGCCTCAACCTCGGTCTGACCAATCGCCGCACCGCCAGTTGGGCGACCGCCGAAGAAATCACGGCCGCGCTGCGAAAGTTCGATTCGGCGGATCCCGTCAAATACGATTTCGCGCTCTGCCACCTGGGCGTCTCGCGGGACTGCCCGAGCCGGCGAGACTTGATCAAATGCGAGCGGTGTGTTCTCCGGGACGTCTGCAGCGTCTGGAAGAAGAGCCGTTCGAGTCGTTCAGCGAAGAAAACCGGTGAGCTTCGGCTCTAGCGCATGAAGGTCGCTCACGCCTTCGACGCCCTCGCCGCGTTCGAGGATGTCGCCGCTCAGCCGAACGAGCTTGTAGTCTTCGAGCGCCTTGAGCGCCGTTTCGAGCTTGAGCTTGGACAAGGACTCGCGGCGCTCAATCTCGCCCGCGAGGTACATCTGTTGCCCGAGCGCGAGCGTGCGCTTGTACCAATCCTTCTTTGGTATCGGCCCATCGAGGACGATCTCGGCGCCGCGCAGCGCGAGTAAATAACTTTCGAAGAAGGTTTGGAGCATGACGGCGTACCGCTCGAGCCGATGCCTCATCGCGCCCTCGGTTGCTTGCGCATAGCCCTCTCGAATCTCGATCTCGCCAGCCTCCACCATTTCGCGAAGCGCATCTTCGAAAATTTGGTCAAACGTGGCATCGGTTCGGTAGATGAACTCGTGCTTGAACACTCGTGAGAGCTGCTGAACGCGGTCGTTGAGGCGCGCGATGTCGACCCTTTGATCCGTGTCCACCAGCAGTCCGGCCGCGATCAGGGCGCGCGGCACGAAGAAGTGAATGATCGTATTCTGGTAATACTCGAGGGCGATTCGGCGCTCTGAATCGATCGTGTAGATCGGCTCGGGACCCGTGTCGTGCGCAACGATGAGCCGCGCGTCCAGAAACAAGTGCAGCGCTTCGTCGATTGTGTCTTCGCGAATGCGCTCATCTCCGATGCGTAGCTGATGGGCGATTCGAGCGTCCATCACATCGAGCGTGGCAAGCAGGTCTTGGCAAGCGCTGAGTAGCGAGGCTCGCGTCATGCCGCGTTTCTGATGACTCAGCAGCGCCGTGGCTACGAGTGCCGCCGGCGTCACTACGGTCACCTCGTTGATCGAGTACATCACCTTGTGTGCCAGGGCGCGCACGGCGTTCCGCGTCTGGTCGGCCGTCGTGGCGCCGGCTTTCGGCAGTCCGCCGTCCGCCCGCTTCGCCAAGGTTTCGGTGAATTCGTCGAAGTCGATGATTTCGCCGAACTGAACGTAGAGCCGGCCCCATTTCGAACGGAGGATGCTCGAGCTTTTGATCAGGTCTCCGACGTTTTCCGATTGCTTGTCACCGCCCGAGAGCTCGTGGACGAAAGATCGCTCCTCGATGATGCGCTCATAGCCAATTGAAATTGGAACCAGCTTGACTTTGGTGCCGCGAAGCTTCGACGCCGAGTCGAAGACCATCGACAGCAGGCCGTACTTCGGAGGAAGGGCCTTGCCGGTCCGCGACCGGCCGCCCTCGAGGAAGAACTCGAGAGTGAAGCCTTCGGCGATCAGTTTTCGCATGTAGGCTTCGACGAGCGCGGGGTACAGCGAATCGTCTTGAAAGCTTCGGCGAATGAAGAAGGCGCCGCCGCGGCGCAAAAGAACGCCGATCGGCCAGAAGCTCAAGTTCTCTCCGGCCGCGATCAACGGGGGCATGAGCGCGTTGCCGTAGAGCATGTCGCTCAGGACGAGGTAGTCGATGTGGCTCTTGTGGCTGGGCAGAAGAACGAGAGAGGCATCACGGGCGGCTTCACGGACGCGCTCGACGCCTTCTTTGTCGATGACGACGCCGTCGTACATTTTCGACCACACCCAGGTGAGGAACCGATGCATCACGTCGACGACGAACAAGCTCTGCTTGGCGCAGAGCTTGCGGAGCTGTTTGTGGGCGATGCTTTCGGCCTTGGCGTATGAAATCCCCTTTTCTAAGGCATATTGCTCGATGTGGGTCCGTACCCGCGGGCTCCGCAAGAGCTCGTCCTGCATGCGAGCGGTCGTCTTTTTCATCGGGCCGATGATGACGGCCCGGTCGCGCTCCATCCGCCGGAGTAGGGCGTAGCGGATCTTGTCGGCCGCTTCGGTGTCCGTCAGCCCGGGATTCTTCTCGAGGAAGTCTTGAAGGTTGAAAGGCTCGCCCGAACGCAGCTTGGCGTCCCGGTAGTTCAGCAGAAATTGACAGAACACACGGACCCGGCCCGGCCACTGCACGGGTCCAAACAGCAGATCGAGCAGGCTCGGGCTCGCGGTCCCGGCCTGTTTGCTCCAGACGAACGTCTGCGGGACCAAAAGGATCGGTTGCGGGTTGGTTCGCTGTTTTGCCACGAGCGTTTCGATGAGATCGACTTCGAGCTCACGGCCACGGCGAGTCTGGCTGCCAAACTTCGGTGGCCGTCTCAGGAAGAGCAGCGCGCTGTACCCATCACCAACGGTTTGCTCCAGCGCCTGCGCTTCGGGAATCTGTCGCCTGAGACTCAGCCGGCGCTCACCTTTGCCAAAGGGCTCGAGGATCCAAAGGCCGAGGTCATTGACGAATCGAACCAAAGGTAAACCGAACTTCTTCAAGAGGAAGTCGAGACACAGAAAGTCTAGGAACGAGAGCGATCGCATTACGTAGACGACGACCCCCTGGCTCGCGGCCTCTCGCACGCCCCGGCTCCAGTTTTCGTCGACTCGGATGTGTGCGAAGAAGCGCCGGTAGAGCCATCGAAGGATCGCGTTGGGCGAATAAGGCGCTGGCGTCGGTGACCGCCGCGCGAGCTCCGGCAGATTGGTCATCGCTGAGTAGGACCCTAGCAGTGTGCGAGATCGGGTCGAGTATACGTAGTTTCGTTCGTATTCCGCCTTTTTGTCGGAAGGCGATTTAGAACTGCGCGCGAACGAGGCGTCGTTGCCCAGGGCGCAGATCGACCTCGTAGCGGCGCTCCTGGCCCCCAAGCCGGACGACGACCTGGTACTTTCCCGCGCTCAGACGCGCGGTGACACCGCTGCCGAGGGTGCCAATGCGTTGGGTGCCGCGGTTGACCGTGACGAGTCCGGTCCCGCTTTGCACTTTGCTTTCGATTCGAACTTCGAGCACCCCGGTTTGGAAGTCGACGGTGACCGATGCGGTTTGTCCTGGCTTGACCTCTGCGTCGACGACCTTGGATGGGTTGTCGAGTGCGCCGTCCAACCTCACGGTGACCTTGCACTTTCCGGCGGGCACCGGAAGGCTGGTTCCGCAGGAGCCTGCGCCGAGCTCTTTGCCATCTTGCGTCACCGAAACCGTGCCGCGGGCAGGCGCGCCATTCTCCGTGACCGAGCATAGGATCGCGCCCGATTGGGCTTTGGCCCCTCCCGCTGCAAACAGAAGCACGGCCGCGATCATGATGCATGGCATCGATGTCGACAGGGCGCAGGCCCTCGGTGCCCCAGCCGATTGAATAAGAATTCTCACCTCTTACCCGTTCTAACCCATTTCGCGCCGAGGGTGGGCAGTCGATTGGCGAGGGCTCGAAAACCCAGGGTTTCGGCCGACGGTTCTCTCGCTCAGCCCGCTTGACACCAGCTAGACCGGCGGCTAGGAAACGCGCCCCTAAACAGGGTCTTAGGAGCGAATCTCATGGCTACTCAGAGTGCCAAAGCGTCTGAAATCGATCGCAGATGGTATGTCGTCGATGCAGCGGGCCAACCGCTTGGCCGTCTTGCGTCCAAGGTGGCCCATGTTCTTCGCGGCAAGCACCGTCCGGAGTACACGCCGCACGTCGACACAGGCGACTTCGTGATCGTGATCAACGCTGCCCAGGTCCGTCTCACGGGCAACAAGCTCGCGAACAAGCTCTACCAGCGTCATTCCGGTTACCCAGGCGGCCTCACCTCCGAGAGTTACGGTGACCTGCTTCAACGCAAACCGGCCTTCGTGGTCGAACGTGCCGTCAAAGGCATGCTTCCGAAGAACAGCCTAGGCCGTCAGATGTTTCGCAAGCTGAAGGTCCACGCCGAAGGCACGCATCCTCATGTGGCCCAGCAGCCCGAGCCCTTTCCCCTTTGATCTCGAGAGTATTGGTTGATGACACACGCTAAAGTCATAGACGGACGCAACTACGGCACGGGGAAGCGAAAAAACGCGATTGCGCGCGTCTTCCTCAGTGCGGGCAGCGGCAACGTGACCGTCAACGGACGCACGTTCGAAGACTACTTCCCCCGCGAGATCCTCCGGATCATTGCGATGCAACCTTTTGCTGCCCTGTCCAAGCAGGGCCAGTTCGACGTGCAGGTCAACGTCTCCGGTGGGGGCGTCTCTTCGCAGGCCGAGGCCGTTCGGCACGGTATCGCCCGAGCGCTCGTCGGAATGGACGAAGACAACAAGCCGGTCCTAA
Source organism: uncultured delta proteobacterium (assembly GCA_963712235.1). Lineage (GTDB taxonomy): Bacteria > Myxococcota_A > Polyangia > Polyangiales > Houyiibacteriaceae > SG8-38. The sequence continues at coordinate 12,239 of CAVQHC010000009.1, read as the reverse complement.
AGAAGGCTGGCTACATGACCCGCGACGCTCGCAAGAAGGAGCGCAAAAAGCCAGGCCAGCCCGGCGCCCGCAAGAAGTTCCAGTACTCCAAGCGCTGAGTACTTCGGATCTCAATCTCAAGCCGCGGCGCCTTCAGTGCCGCGGCTTTTTTGCTTAATGCCGTAGACAACGGACATGTCAGTATCAGGATGGAGTTGAGCAGATGACCCCGAAGCCCATACGCGCCACCGTCGTTGGAGGAACCGGCTACACCGGGGCGGAGCTCGTGCGTCTGGTCCTGGCTCACCCATCGCTGGAGCTGGCTTCGATCGTGGGCAACGCCAGCGCCGGCAAACCGGTCGCGGAAGTCTTGCCGAGCCTTCGGGGCATCGTGCAGGGCCACGTGCAGCCCTTCGATCCGGACGCGATCGCCGAACAGGCCGATGTCGCGTTTTGCGCCCTACCTCATGCGGCCAGTGCCAAGGCCGTCAGCGCATTGCGGCAACGAGGCCAAAAAGTGTTCGACTTGTCGGCCGACTTCCGATTCGAAGATCTCTCGGTCTACGAGACCTGGTACGGCAAGCATCCTGTGCCAGAGCGCTTGTCCGAAGCGGTGTATGGCCTGGTCGAGCTGCACAGGGACGATCTCCGTGACGCCGATCTCGTCGCGGTGCCGGGATGCTACCCAACCGCCTCGACGCTTGCGCTCGCGCCCCTGGTAAAGAACGGTCTCATCCGTTCAGAAGCAATCGTGGTGGACGCCAAAAGTGGTGTATCGGGCGCCGGGCGCGGCGTTTCGAGCGCGACCCATTTTCCGGAAACGGCGGAGGGCGTCCGAGCCTATAAGGCTGGGTCGCATCGGCACGGTCCTGAGATAGAGCAGGAGCTGAGTAGGCTCGCAGGAGCCCCGATTCGGATCGCGTTCGTTCCCCATCTGCTTCCGATGACGCGGGGGATTCTTGCCACCTGCTATGCGCAGCCTGTGGATTCGAACCTGACGGCGGCTCAGTGCATCGAGGCGGCCCGCGAGCTTTATGACGGGTCTCCTTCGGTGCTGGTCCTCGACGAAGGCCTGCACCCAGACACGCTCTGGGTGCGGGGGTCCAACCGGGTACACCTCGGCTACGCCCAGGATCGCCCTGGCGGTACGATCATTGCGATGAGTGCGATCGACAATCTCGTCAAAGGCGCGTCCGGTCAGGCGATTCAGTGCCTCAACGTCCGTTTCGGCCTCGACGAAGGGGCGGGATTGCAGGCACCGGCGCAATGGCCGTGATTAAGGTTCTGCACGTGAGCGATCTGCACCTCGAGGACGGCTTCCCGGGGGTGCCGTTGAGCAGCTTTTTGAACAAGCGCATCGTAGGCCTCGCAAATCTCAGCTTCAGGCGCCGGCGCGTCTTCGCCGACGCGGAGCAGAAGGTCGAGGCGCTAGCAAGGTTCTCCAAAGAGCAGGGCGTCGAACTGGTGATCTGCACGGGGGATTACACCGCACTTGGGACGGAGCCGGAGATCGCCTACGCACGAAAAATCATCGAGCCCCTGACCCATGCACCGCTTGGCTTTTTCACGGTTCCGGGCAATCACGATCTCTATCTGCGCGACACGGTCGAAGCAGGCTGGTTCGACCAGCACTTCGGCGGGCTCATGAAGACCGAGCTTCCGGAGTATTCGGTGGACGGTGTTTGGCCGCAGGTCTGGTTTCCCGCACAGGGCTTGGCGCTAATCGGAATCAACAGCGCCCGGGCAAACCCGAAGCCTACCTATTCGAGCGGACGCATTCCGGACGATCAGCTCGACGCGCTGGCGCGGATCTTGGACGATCCGCGCCTCTTCGAGCCCTTCGTGATGATCGCGACCCACTACGCACCGCGGCTCGCCAACGGCCGGCCGGACCGGCCGGCGCACGGACTCGAAAACGCCGACGAGCTTCTGGGGATCAGCGCTGCGGCGCGAAACGGTGCGATCCTGCACGGCCACATCCACTGGCGCTATCACATCCGAGTCCCGGAGACCCCGCTAGACTTGTTTTGCTCGGGCAGCACCACCCATGCGGGTCGGGAGGGCCTTTGGATGTACGAGATCGGCGCGGGCGGGGCCACGGCCACACCGGGAAGCTGGGATCAAACTCGCTACGTGCTCGAACCCGACAAGCTCATCGAGCTCAACCCGTAATTTGGCGTGCGAGGCGCTGCTCGCATACAAGCTTTCTTATGGCAGCTCGCCAGTTTGGGGCCAAACGCGAGGCGCGCAGCGCGGTTCGACGGCTCGTCGACCTCGAGTGCGAGGTTTACTCCGAGCTCTGGGGCGAGGCGATCGCGCATCGGGCTACCGATGTGAGCGAGGAAGGTCTCTGGATTCAAACCGATCTCCTTCTCGAACCCGGTAGCCAGGTGACCCTGACGTTCTATCCTCCCGATTGGGAGGATCCGCTTTACGTCGCGGGCCGCGTCCAGCGAGTCGAGTTTCAACGAAGACCGGGGGATGGGAACGCAGTCGGCATGGGCGTCGCATTCGAGGCGCTTCGGCGAGACGAGCGCCGGCGTCTGACGCTCAGCATGCGTGGTCTCCGGGCACAGGAGGCCTTCATTCTGGATCAGCGCACGCTGACGGGTGTTCCCGTCGGAGTGGCGAAATCCTACGAGCCAGCACTCAATCCCGGTCGGACCGTCGCCGGCTGGGCTGCTCCTTCGCTCCCGGTCGAATACGAAGGTCCCCCTTCTCGGACCATCGAAAAGGCTCCGGCGCGCGCACCGGACCTAGAGCGAGCCGAGCGCGCCTTCCCCGGCGGCCTCGATCTGGCTGCTTCGGTGTTCGCGGACTGAGCCCCGCCCTAGCGAACTCGCAGCGTGCCGACGTTCAGCCGGTTTTCTCCGTCGTTCGCGCCCGACTTCAGCTCGAGGCGCGTGTTTCCGCTGAACAAGCCCACGTAGATCGCGTAGTCGCCGACGGGGTAGTTCGCAGGCACGGTGAGCTCTTGGGTATCTGAAATCAGGTCTCCGTCGTCCCAGAGCTTGGTTGGGTAGCGACCGCCAACGGGCACATGATCACCGTTGAGCCGCAGGCCGAAGCCATCGATGTGGACGAAGACCTGGTACCCGGCGGGGGCTTTGCCCATGACTCGCCAATACCAGGTAATCCCGAATGGCTGGCCTGCGCCCACCGCGTTGTCGCCCGGAAGTCGGAGCTCGTATCCGACGAGCTCGATTCGGTCGTCGTAGTTGGCCCCAAGCGGGTATTCGGGTTCAGGTTCGGCATCGAGGAGGGCAGAGGCGATGAAGCTCTGATTCGCGCGCCCGTCGATCGCTCGAGCGGCGATTAGGAGCAGGCGTGCGCTACGCGCGTCCGCGACGAAGAGGTGCTCGCCCGTCGTGCGTCGGTATGCGCGATTGAGAGCTGGCAGGCTAGCGGCCTCGATGACTGCGAAGCGTTGCCCGTCCTTGCCCAGGAAGTCGAAGAGATCGATTTGGCGGTCGATCTCTTCGATGGTCGCGTTGCTGTAGTAGCGCGCTGCGGTCGACGGTAGCTTGTAGGCAGCAAGCGGCGTGGGATCGCCTGCGCTCAGCTCGGCGTACGCGTCGTAAACCGGTTTGGGTGAGAAATGCTGGCCCAGCGCAGGTTGAAATGAGAGAGCGAGAAACCCGGCAACCAGCAGGCCTCCTCCAAGCACAGGATAGACGCGTTGATGTCCAAGACGCCCATATGCGAATTGCAGCCACGGCAAGGCCAACACCAAGCCCGCCATCACAAAAGGAACGAACAGCAGAGCTCGGCCCACTCTCAGAGCCAGTGACGCGATCCGGAGGTCGAGCACAAAGCACATCACGCCAAAGACGAAACACGAGGCGAGTAGAAGCGATGCGAGGAGAAGCCACGCGCGGTACACGCCACCGATGTTCCACTGGGCGCGGATCCAATTCACGGCCCCGCTGGCCTTGGGTCGGTCGATCCGTTCATGGCTCAGCAACATCAGGCAAAGCAGCAGCGCATTCACCCCGAGCAAGAGCGCCCACTGCGCGCTCGGGTCGTAGACGCCCGGGACCTCGAGCCCGTCGACGGCGAGGGCTGCAAGCGGACTGTTTGGATACAGGGCGTAGTCGCGAACGAGGAGGCCGAGCAGGAGGGCGGCTACGACGGCGGAAGGCCAACGTGTGACCGGTTCTTCGCTGACCTCCGAGATCCAGATTGCAGACAATCCCGCCAAGGGGACCAGCGCAAGGTAGGGCGGCGTTCCGTAGCGCGACGCGGCGATGGTCCACGACACGAGCTCGAACGCGGCCCAGAGCAGAAGCATCCAGGCCAGGTTCTGCGCGCTGTCACTCCGGCGACGCCGAGGAACCAGCGCCCAGATAGCGGCGACGGGAAGAGCGGCGCTCCAGGGTGCGAATCCATGAAAGATCAGCTCGAAAGCCTTGTCGAAGCTCGGCGGGTTGCCACCGACGGCGCCTCCTCCAAGCCAGATGCTGAACGCCGGATCGTCCAGAGACACCGCCCGCGTCACCCCGAGCAGCAGGACCACGGCGATTGCAGGCACGAGCCAGCGAGCCAACCGATTTCCGCGACCCTCGTCGTCGGAAAGCAGGCTCAAAGTCGCAATCGCGAGGATCGGCGGCAGCGGGCCGAGGAGCACCCCGCTCGCATTGGCGCTCAACGCGAGCCCGAGCGCAAGGAGGACATAGCTCCCAGGCGTACGCCGGCTGACCCGTGGCGAGGTCCAGACGGCGAGCGCGGCCAGAGCGACCCCGGTCTGCGCGAAGACCTCGATCGCCGCCCCCATGAGCAGCCGCGCGTTGAGCAAGAACAGCGGGGTCGATGCGATCACGGCGACGCCGATCGCGCCGGTGCGCCGACCGTAGTTCGTCCGCAGGAGCACGAACGTCAACGCGCAGCTCAGCAAAGCAGCGAGCACACCCGGAAGTCTTCCCGACCATTCGTGAATGCCGAAGACCTCGAAGGCGACGGCGATCAGGCGGGTGGAAAGGCCCGTGTGAACGGTAGGGTCGGGACCGGCTTCGGAGAGCAAGCGGGCGGCGTTCGCGGCGTCCAGCTCCCAGGGGTCCCAGATGCCGAACGACCAGATTCCCCAAACCGTCAGCAGTGAGACGACCGCGAGCACAAATCGATCGAGCGCGACGGACCTGTCCCACACCGCGGCCAGCCTAGCCTTGGCCCAGGTCTCAGTCCATGATTTCGTCGACTTGCTCGACGAGCGGCTCATCGGCGCCTGCAACGACCGTCGGCACGTTTTCGATGCCCCCCAATAGCGCCTGCCATTCCGTAAGTGCGCTCTTGTACGAAGGCAAATCGCGCGACGCCATTCGCAGGCCAGGCCCGTTGAGCTCGGTGAGGGGATCGATCGACCTCGTGTACTTCTTGAGGCCGAAGTGCAGGTGCGGTCCGGTCGAGCGGCCGGTCGACCCGACGAACCCGATGAGCTCGCGCTGCTTTACGTAGGTGCCGGGGCGAATGCCGCTCTTGATGCGGTGGAGATGCGCATAGGCGGTTTCGAATCCGCCGCTGTGACGGATCAGCACGAGGTTTCCGTTCGGACCCCTGCGTCCTGCAAAGGTCACCCGTCCGTCGGCGGCGGCCCAGACTGGCGTGCCGGTAGCGGCCGCATAGTCGACCCCGAGATGGGGAATCGTGCGTTTGAGAATCGGGTGAAAACGCCGCGGATTGAAGCGAGAGGAAAGCCGGTCGTATCGGAGCGGGGTGCGCAGCCACCCGCCTTGCATCGCGCGGCCGCTCTCGTCGTAGAACTGGCCGACTGCGCCCCCTGCTTCGTAGTAGAACGCTTGCACCTTTCCGGTGCGCTGCCCGTCATATTCGAGCGCGTGCACGCGGCCATAGCGAAGAAACTCGCCGTCGACGCGTTCTTCGTCGACGACGATTCGGAAGACGTCGCCCTTTCGGGCCTGCAGCGCGAAGTTGATCTGACCCTCGAACGCTTCCACGAAAAATGTCGCAAGTCCGGCTGGGAGCCCGAGCTCGAGCAGGCCATCGCCGATCGAGATTTCCACCGAACCGGCCCGCGCGATCGGCGTTCGCTCGACCTTGACCCTGATTTGTTCGGCCCGAAATGCGCCGTCCTCGCCGCGGGTCACTTCAACGAATTCGGTCGCAGAGGGATGATACTCGAATCGCGCGAGCTCCGCGTTCTCGTCCCGCTCGACGATGAGCCTGTGCTCGGGGCGGCAGCGTCGGAAGTCGACGATGTGTTGCAGCGCTCGTTCGATAGCCGTGCACTCGTCGGGTTCGAGCCCGGCGTTGAGAAGCGCGCCCCGAAAGCTCGGCACGCCTCCAAACGGAGTCTCGTAGCGCGCGTTGGGTCGCGATCGGGCAAGTGCGAGGGCTTCCTCCTCGCTGAGCTCTTCTTCGACTCCTGCGTCCGGGTCTTCGGGCAACAGTCCGTCACCGACCCCGAGGTCGGCCGCAAGCTGGGCATCCTGCCGGCCGAGTGCTTCTTCCATCCATGCCCAGGTGCTCGGGATCACACTGCGCGCGATCCAGAGCAACAGCGTTCCAAAGACGACGGCTCCAACCAGGGCTCCCACGATGAGTCGGCGGGTCCGGCGCGCCCGAAGCTCGTTCGGCAGCAGCGCCATTTTGACCGAGGGCAGCGGCCGAAGCCCGCTAGGTTCCTTTGGACTCGAAGGATCGGCGCTCATCGAACGCCCGGCTTATCAGCGCCCCAATCAATAAGCAAAGCCCAGCCCGTGAAGTGACTGTGCCGCCGAGGGGCCGCCGCAGCGTTCCAGTAATAAGAGGGTGCGGCAGAGCCCCGTGGCCGACGCGAAGCGTTGGTTTTACGCGGGGTTGACACCCCTTGGGGTCAGGGTTAAGACGCCGCTGCCACCCTGGGTGGACATGATGAACAGGCACGTAGCTCAGTGGGAGAGCACTACCTTGACACGGTAGGGGTCGGCAGTTCAATCCTGCCCGTGCCTACCAAGGGAAACCGCGTTTCGCGGTCCCTTGGTTTGCGACCGGTGTCTAGTTTGGTATCTAGAAAACCGAATCGCGCACCGAGGATCGCGAGCCCTGCTGCGTAGTTGGGGTGGGTTTACAGCGACCGGGCTCCGGTGCCACTATGCGCGCGGCTCCTCATCGGGGCGAAGGAGGAAGTATGGCGCTAGGCAACAAGATTGCGGCCGAGTTCATCGGTACGTTTTGGCTCGTGTTCGGCGGATGCGGGAGCGCGGTTCTCGCGGCGGGGTTTCCCGAGCTCGGGATCGGGTTCTTGGGCGTTGCCCTGGCATTCGGTCTGACCGTCATGACGATGGCCTACGCGATCGGCCACATTTCCGGCTGCCACCTCAATCCGGCCGTCTCGGTGGGTTTGTTGGTCGGCAAGCGTTTCCCGGCGTCGGAGCTGGTGCCCTACATCATCGCCCAAGTCCTCGGCGGCCTCGCGGGCGCCGCAGTCCTCTACTTCATCGCGTCCGGCCAAGATGGCTTCCAAGCTGGTGGCTTTGCATCGAACGGGTTCGCCGAGCATTCGCCCGGTGGCTACTCGATGGCCGCGGCCCTCACCGCAGAGATCGTGCTCACGTTTGCGTTCCTGTTCGTGATTCTCGGCGCCACCGACAAGCGCGCGCCGGCCGCCCTTGCCCCGGTGGCCATCGGCTTGTGCCTCACCCTGATTCACTTGGTCGGCATTCCGGTCGACAACCTCTCGGTGAACCCCGCGCGCAGCACGGCCGTCGCCGTCTTTGCAGAGCCCTGGGCGCTTCAGCAACTGTGGTTGTTCTGGGTGGCGCCGATCATCGGCGGCGCGATCGGCGGCATCGTGTACCCACTGGTCGCGGGCAACCCCGACTGACGCTAGTCAGAAAGATCTAACCGTGCTGCGTCTGGGAACATTCTGGAGTCACGGCGGCGCATTTGCGACGGCGGTGATAACACTCATGGATTGTTGAGTGGGTAGTGTGCACACGCGACATGACTCATCTCGGTTTGCCGCCATTCTCGCCTGACGAGCCTCAAGCCGGGCGGCCGTGAGGTGGTTCCGGACACGATCGGCTTGGTCGACGGAGATCTCATCGGGTGTTTGTCTGACAAACGCGTAATGGGGCATCTGGGTGTTGTGCACCTGGACGTAGAAATCGATCAACCTTGAGCAGCGTGAAGCTCGCGTTGGATGAGAGCGCGGGCAGCTCGATCGGCCATCGAGCTCGCAGCGTTTCTCGGCTCGCTTCAAGTCTGATACCGGGCCAGTGACAGGCGGACCAGGCAGAGGGCGAACTTCAGAGGAAGGGCGTGCTTACAGCGGCCGACCACGCAAGCCTCTGGCCTCGGCTTTCCCGTCTGGCAGACGTTGCTCATCGAGACGAAACCCCGAGGGCTTGAGCGTTTCGTTCTCGTCCAATAGGGACGCGATGTCGTGCTGCCCATCGAGCGAAACCACGCTGCGGCGTCCGCGCGAGAGCCAACTGGCGGTGGTGAAACGCGGAATGCGGTGGCGCTGAAAGATCCGCCGCTTGCCGGTCTGGCAGACAATCTCTCGGATCCGATGGTCGTAGCTACGACGGCTTCGCGGGAGCTGCGGCATCGCTCCGTGTCTGCCACACTGGGCTGGGCCGAGCTAGCTCGGGCTCGGTGGGCAGGGTGGGGCGATTTCGTCTTTGATTACCGGCGTGTCGCAGTTGCGAGCAGGGACCCTAAGAATGTCTATGGACGTAGCACGGCAAGATTCGCTTGAGGCAAACGTGCTGCTCGAAGCCACCAGGGCCGCGTCGGTGGCGACGAAGGTCTCGGCCATGCCGCCGATACCGAGGCGTTCGACTAGCTCGTAGTCGCCGAAACGTTCGGGGCTCGTGCGGGGCATGAGGGGAATAAGATACCACAGGGCACTGCTCGACCGCCCGGCACTTTGCTCTGGCCATCACGGGCGGGACGCCTTGGCGCCAAGGGTGAAAATCCACGTCAAGTCCTGAAATACATTGGTTTCATGAGCGCGCGAATCCCGACTCGGGTTCATCTTCAGATCTTTGTGCATCCAGCCGGGTCCATCCCATAGAATGTTGGTGGGGTGAAATGACGGAGTCGTGGACAGAACTGTCCGGCATGACGGGCAACGAGCCCGTCCCGCTGGACTCTCGAGCTCCGAGAGAGATGGAGCTGACGCAGGTCGGGCGGTATCGGCTCTGTTTTGAGCTTGCGTCGGGCGGCATGGCGACGGTGTATCTCGCGCGGATGGATGGCCCACATGGATTCGAGAAGCTGGTCGCCCTCAAGCGAGTCCATCCGCATTTGGTGAGCGACCGTCGCTACGTCGAAATGTTTCTCGATGAGGCACGCATCGCTTCCGGCATTACCCACGCCAACGTTTGCAGTGTCTTTGATTTTGGTGAGTCCGGCGGCGAGTACTACCTTGCGATGGAATACCTGGTCGGCGAGCCGCTGGCCCGGCTCTTTCGACGCGCCTCAGCCAGCGCGGAGCAGCGCGAATCTCCGCTGCTCACGTTGAAGATGGCCCGGATCATCGAAGAAGCTTGCGAAGGCTTGCATGCGGCACACGAGTCCAGAGACGCCAGTGGCCAGCCTCTGAACGTCGTTCATCGCGATGTTTCGCCGAGGAACCTGTTCATCACCTACAGCGGTGTCGTTCAGGTCGTGGACTTCGGCATCGCGAGCGCACGACAGCGTGTGCATCGTACGGCGACCGGACAGCTCAAGGGCACCATGCCCTACATGGCGCCCGAACAAGTGACGGGCGCTGGGGCGGACCGGCGGCTCGACATCTGGAGTCTCGGCGTCGTGTTGTGGGAGCTCTTGACACTCGAGCGTTTGTTCCGTCGTGAGACGGAAGCTGAAACCATGTACGCCGTGCTGGTGGGCGACATCCCCCTGCCCTCTGACCGGCGGGCAGACATCCCACCGGAGCTCGATACCATCGTGATGAAAGCGCTCGAGCGCGATCCGGCCAAGCGATGGCAAACCGCGAGGGAGATGGGCCAGGCCCTCCGTGCGTTCGCGTCGAAACAGTCGGCTGTAGTGGGCGCAGCGGAGCTATCCAACTGGATGGAAGGGCTCTTTCCGCAGGGCGAGGCACAGAAGCGAGAGATCATGGAGCTCGCGCTGACCCAGGGGTTTCAAGCCCTCCAGCCGCCGCAAGATTTAGATGCTGAGCTCACCGGAGCGCTGACGGTCACGGCCGCGATCCAGCCGGACGCTGTGTCCACAACGAGGCCGACTTGGAAGCGGCTCGGCTTGGCGATTGCGCTTGGAGTGTTTCTCGTTTCTGTCGCCGTCGTCTGGGGTTTTCAGGAACTGGGGCCCAACGCGCCCCGATCGGCCGAGGTCCCGCCGCGGGTGGTGCAGACTACGGTCTCGCCAACTGAGCTTGAACCCGCGGAGCCGCTTCCATCGAAGCCGACCGGCACCGAGGGATTGGCGACCGACATTCCTTCAGATGAGCCGGCATCCACGGCAGTCGAGCCGAAGGCGATCCAGCCCGCCGCAGAGCAACCCAAGCCGGAGCCGCCCAAGGCCTCTGTGCAAAAAGCAGCCGCGAAAAGAACACGCTATCGAAAGAAGCCGAGCAAGCCAACGCAGCCAGAACCAGCTGCCGCAGGGCTCCCAGGACACGTTAAGATTGTCACCAAGGGCCACCCCGTCGAGATCTATGAGGGCAGCAAGCTGCTCGGAAAGGCGCCCACCTTGCTCACGCTACCGGCAGGAACGCACAAGCTGAGGCTGAAGTCTACGGTGAGCGGCGAGTCGCTAGTTCTCCCAGTCACCGTCGTCGCCAATGCGACGAAGACCATTTCGCTCGACGTCGATTGAACGGTCGAATGTCGAACGCTCAGTAGACTTTTCGATGCGTGGGGTCGTCAACGTGTTCGACCTGTCCGGTCGCGCGGGCGAAGATTTTGAACTGCACGCGGCGATTCGCCTCGTGCTCCTGGTCGGTGACGGCGTCGGGTCGCTCGGGCGCAGCCTCCCCGAGATCTTTGGCAATCAGTCGATCCTCCTCGACGCCTTTGCGTACGAGGTAGGCAACGACTGCGACCGCACGCCGGTGGGAGAGCTTCAAATTAAATTCTTCGCTTCCACGTGGGTCCGCGTGCCCTTCCACTCTTATGATCAAGATCTCTGGGTGGGCGCGCAGCACTGCCGCGATGTTGTCGAGCAAGGCATATGACCGCTTCTGAATACGGCTCTTGCCGGTCCCGAAGTAGACCTTCTTGCTGATCCCGAGGCGATCGTAGTGGATCTCCACCAGCTGTGGCTTGAGGCAACCCATGTTGACCCGAAGCCCGGCTTCATTCGGACAGTTGTCGATGCGGTCGGGCACACCGTCCTCATCGGTGTCCGGGTCCGGGCAACCCTTCGTGACGGCAACGCCGGGCTCGTTGGAACAGCGATCGTCCGTGTCGAGGATACCGTCCCCGTCGTTGTCATAGTCCGGTACGCCGTCTTCGTCTTCGAAGCCGTCCCGGTCTTCCGCCTCGTTGGGAGCGCGGTCATCGGCATCGAGGATGCCGTCTTGATCGTTGTCGGGATCAGGACAGCCATCATCGTCCTCGAAACCATCGAAATCCTCGGGCTCCTTGGAGCAACGGTCATCTCCGTCGGGCAAGCCGTCCTCGTCTCGGTCCTTGATGCGAGGGGGCCTTACCTTCTGGGGCATCGTGTAACCAAGCATGCCGAGAAGCCGGTAGTCCGGCGCCCCGATTCCGCCGGACACGCCAGCGCCGCCACCCAGGCCTGCGGTGAAGCCGACCTTGTGGTGATACTTCGCGCCGGCAAGCGCTTCGAGCGGGGTTTCCTGCCGGCTCCCGAACCCGGTGCTGCCTGAGAATTCTGCGATCAGTGCAAGCCGGTCGTCCAGTAGCTCCCAAATCGCACCAAGACCAAAGGTGAACGCATCACCGACCTTTGCGTCAGGCGGCAGGACGACGTCCCTGCGGAACAAGTAACCAAGGTTGGTCGACAGATGCACGTCGTCAGTGAGATTGAACGTCACGAGGACCTCGACATCTCCACCGAGACGCGGACTGTCCGTCGGTCCGCCACGGTAGTTCTGATCACCGTCGGCCATGGACGCGGTGTGAACCTGGAGCGCACCCTGCGCGGCGATTTGAAAGAGATCTTTCTTCTCGCCCCAGGCTCGAACCCGAGCTCCGATCCGTAGATCCCCCAAACCAGGGCCGATCGGAACGAGCGTCTGCAAAGCTCCGAGCGGCAGTCCGCTCGCGTCGCCTCGAAGCATGAAGTGATAGCGAAGCCCCGCAAAGACGACCAGCCGATCCCAAAGC
>CAVQHC010000008.1:0-147764 GCA_963712235.1 uncultured delta proteobacterium | reverse complement strand
CCGCTCGAGCCTGCGGTGACCTCGAGCCCCCGCGAGACCCTCCGCACCTTTCTCGATGCCTCGGAGTCCATGTGGGCTTTGGTTCGCGACGAAGGTGAGGGACAGCGCACCAAAGAAGGGTTTCAGGAGGTCCTCGCGCTCGACGCGCGCCGCAAAGGAACGCTCGACCTCAGTGAGGTCGCGCCCGAGGCTCGCTCTGCAACCGGCGACGATGTGAGTGTCTACCTCTACGAGGTGCTGACGCGGATCGAGCTTCCGCCGCTCGAAGAGGTTCCGGGCAACGACGACGTGGAGAACCGTGCCGACTTCGAGAACTGGACCGTGCCTCACACGGAGATCAGGATTCATCGCATTGCGAAGGGACCGCGCGCCGGCGAGTTTCTTTTTGATCCAGGAACGGCCGATCGCGCCCGGGAATTCTACGAGCGCACTCGTCATCTGCCCTACCGCCAGCCGCCCCCCATCGAGAACGTCGGCTCTTTTCGCGAGGTGTACGGTGGATGGAACATTCCGATCACATGGGTCGACGCCTTGCCTGAGCCGATGCGGACGGTTGCCTGGGCGCAAGCGATTTGGAAGTGGGTCACGCTTCTCGGATCGCTCCTTGCGGCGCTGCTTCTGGTCGCTGTAGTTTTTCGATTCACGCGCCGCCGCGGCCGTTCACCGCTCAGGATGGCGCTACCTGACGAGACTCACGGTTCCGGTGCTGCTCTTCATGGTCGCGGCGTTCCTGTTTCCTTGGCTCGCCGAGGAAATATTGCTGAGCGGCGATGTTGCGAGGTGGGTGAAGCTCAGCACCACGGCGGTCGCCTACCTGTCGCTGGCCTGGGCGCTCTGGATCCTGATTCTCGCCTTCGGGGAAAGGGTCGTGAGCAGCCCACGGATCCAAACGGAGGGCCTCGACGCGAGCCTCATTCGCCTGACCGCTCGGCTGATTGCGATCGCCGTCGTCGTGGTCCTGGTGTTTCGAGGCGCCACGGCGGTCGGAATCCCGCTGATGGGACTGATCGCGAGCGTCAGTATCGGCGGCCTTGCGGTCGCGCTTGCAGCCCAGGACACCCTCAAGAGCGTCCTCGGCAGCCTGACGATCTTCATCGACCAGCCGTACAGGGTCGGCGAGCGGATCATCGCGGGCGGCTACGATGGCGTCGTCGAGCGAATCGGGCTCCGGTCCACTGGGATACGCCAGCTCGACGGGAATGTGACGTCCATACCCAACGAGAAGATGGCCGCGATGGAGATCGAAAACGTCGATCGACGGCAAAGCATCCGCCGCAAGACCCGGCTCCGGATGGCCGTGGGTTCCTCCGAGGCGCAGATTCGTGAGGCTCTCGCCATCGTCAAGCAGATCCTCGAGGACCACGAGGGCATGCCCGCGGACCGGCCGCCCCGCGTCTATTTCGACGAGTTCAACCCCGACTCGCTGAGCATCGTCATCTTTTACTGGTACGAGCCGGCGGACTACTGGGCGTTCTGTGAGCTCGCCGAGCGCATCAACCTAGAGATTGTCCGCCGATTTGCAGAGGCGGGTGTCGAGCTGGTGCCTCCCACGTCGACGACTCGGATCACAAACGAAGCGGGCGACCCGCTGGAGCTCAATGCCTCGAGCCCAGACGGCCAGAGCTAGTAGAACGTCGCGACCCGCTGGATCATCCAGTAGGAGCCGAGAATGCCAACCGCGTAGGCCGCCGGCGTGCTCAAATCGGCGGAGCGCCTCGATCGACAGGTCGTAGTTGGCAAGTGCCCGGGCGGCGAGGCGCGCGAGCTGGTACACGATGATGACGGCGAGCACGAAGAGGATCTGTCCGAGCTCCACGCCGAGGTTGAAAAAGAGTAAGGCAGCCGGAACTTCGGTTTGGGGAAGACCTGTTTCACCGAGCACGGCCGCAAAGCCGAAGCCGTGCAGCAGCCCAAACGATGCGGCGACCGCGATCGGGTAGCGGTACGTCAGGCTATTCTTGGTCGCCTCGCACGATTTCGACCGCGAGGAAGACGATGCTCAGCGCGATGGCGGCCTCGACCGGGGGGATGGGCACGCGGACCAGACCGAGGGCGCTGAGCGCGAGCGTGATCGAATGCGCGATCGTGAAGCCGGTGATCGTGATCAAGATCCGGCGGCCCGTGCCGGCGATGAGCATCAAGCACACCAGAAACAAGAGATGGTCGTAGCCTTCGAGAATGTGCCTCACGCCCAGCGTGAGGTAGTCGCGCGCCACCGCGCCAAAGCTCTCGACCTCGGGGATGATGACCTCGGTTTGCTCTGGGGAAGCCAAGAGCGAGTGCGTTTGGCCCGACCGTCGAGAAACGCGAACCAGCGCGGAGACCGAAGGGTTGAATGCCGGGTAGCGGATTTGCAGAGCGGTGCCCGCTGGATCGACGTTGCATCGATAGGTTCGTCGACGAACGCTTCCGCGATTCGCGGCTACGGCTGCTTCGCCGGTTGCCGCGACACATCCTTCAGCCATCCGAATCTCCGGCGCGTTGCGCACGTCGACCGAAGGCGGGATCTTCCATCGGACCGAGAACAGCAGCGGCGCCTTTTCGGTGACCTCGATGTAGAGCGGGCGGCTTTCGTGTGCACGCGCCGCGCTAGTGACTGTGGCGGTCGCAGCGAGCGCCAGTGCCAACAAGGTCGCCGCGCGGGTCATCGGTCGCCGGTTCCTTCTTGGACCCGCGGCGAGGGATTGCGTTCGTAGACGACTCGGACATCGTAGGCCTCGACGACGTCAGCGATGGCCGCTTCGGTCTCTTCTCGAACCTTCGCCCTTCGTGCATCCTCGCGGACGCGCCCTTCGAGCTCAGCGAGCTCCGGCTCGCGTCCTGGCTCGTTTGTCGTCAGGAGAACCAGGTGCACGCCGTAGGGCGAGTCGAATGGGCCCCGCCAAACGAACTCATTGGGCTCGAGCTCGAAAAGCGCCCTGGTCATCGGCGGGCCGAAGTGGCTGCCGACGTAGTCCGGTGTCCGCTCGACGTAGTTCACATGATAGAGAAAGCGGTCTCCGTGTTGCGGCGCGTCGGAAAAGGGGACGCTGTTCCGGTTCAGCCTCTGAAGCTCTTTTTCGGCCAACGCCCGGGCCTGCTCCCGCGGTCGATCTTCGGTCTGGAAAAAGACGTGCGTGAAGGTGACGTAGGGCTCGACGTAGTAGTCGGCCTTGTTGGCGTCGAAGTAGCGCAGCAGGGCGGCTTCATCGACGTCGGCCCCGGCCTCGGCGAAGCCCTCGGTGATGAACTCGAGCTTTTGCACCAGTCGGCGGCGGATGATGTAGTCGTCGTCGTCGAGGCCGAGCGCAATCGCCTCCCGATGGAGAACTTCTTCTCGAACGTAGTCGTCGATTAGGCGTCTGAAGCTCTTCGTCCGACAGGGCGTTGAGCTTCTTCTCGGCGAGGTCAGGATTGAAGGCCTTGATTCGATACTGAATGAACGTGAGGAGCGCCTCCTGGTCCACCGTAATCACGTTCGGGTCGAAATCCTGGTCGCCGCGATTCACGAGACCGAACAAGACGAACAGCCCGAGACCCGCTGCGAGGAAATGCACAAGCGGCTCTCTTAGAAACCTCTTCAAAACGGGTTAGCCCTTTGGAAAAGGGGCCTGTCCCCTCGTCTACGGGGTATACCAAATGGGCGAGGAGTAGGCTCGCTCTTGGATGGTCGAGGGGTGGCCCGTTTCAGCGGGGTCCATGTTGAGTGCGATGGCGTCGTAGAGGGTGTGGCGCGGCGTCGGGATCTGGAGGACGCGGAGATAGTAGAAGGCTCGCGCGTCGGGATCGAAGTCGGGGTCTTGCCACACGACCGAAAGCTGCGCGTCACCGATCGAGTTGCGGTACGCGCCGGTTTCGAGGTCGACCGTGTTGCCGACCGGCCGCAGCGAGCCGTCGCTGCCGATGACTCGTCCATCCGACCAGACGATGTCGTAGACCTTTTCCTGAGGCTCACCGTTTTCGTCAAGCCAGCCCTTGACCATTTGAACGCGGTCCAGGTTGGCGCCGACCGGGTCTTTGATCGCGTAGACCAAAAAGCGAGGCGACTTCCCTTCGGGCGCCTGGGTCAGGTCGCCGCCCATCGGGACTCCGTTCGCATAGCCAATTTGGGCGAGGTCCTTTTTGCCCGCGTCTTTGTCGTCGAAGCCCCAGCCGCCGAACAAGCGGACACGAATGCGTGGCCCCGTGCTCGCGTACACTTCCTTGCGTCGGAAGGCATCGAAGAGGGCGTCGCGCTGGTTTGCCTCGGCCCAAACCCCGGCGATGCCGGCGGCCGACATGTCGGCGCCAAAGCCTTTGATTCCGAGAAAGGAGTCGAAGCGATTGGCGGGCGTCGAATCAAAGGCCGTCTTGCCGTGGAAGTTGTCTTCCTCGGCGGAAGACATGCCCGTGTGCGCGTCGGTCGAGCCGATCATGCCGAACTTGTACGGGTTGACGCCCACCTTCGCTTCGAGCGCGAGGCCGCGGATAAGCCCGGAGCGCACGAAGTCGCCGGGCCCGACGGCAGCTTTGGTTCCTTCGCCCAGGGCCTCTGCGTCGATCGCGTGACTGAAAGGTTCGAACGCAGCGAACTCGTCGTTCGGGGAGAGAATCGGATCGGTCTCGGAGTCGCCCTTGATCTGCGTGACTTCGACGACCTGCTCCCATTTCATGCGCGTGCGCGCGTATGCGGCGGTGATCGGGCGGCCCTCGCTGTCGACGTCGTTGAACATCAGGCCGCCGCTGATGTTGGAGTTGTGTGGGATGGCGGTGAAGCTTGCTCCAGTGCGCTGCGAGGTTTCCTCGAGCCAGGCCCAGAGGTCTTCCGGCTTGTCGCTGTCGAAGGAGCTGTATGGAATGAACTTCGAGGCCACCTCGCCGCCCTCGGGCATGAAGACGACACGGTGGAGGTTCTTGCCGCCGGGCGTCGACGTCCACTCCCAGCCGATGAACGAGGTGAAGCGGCCCGGATCGTTGTGCCGCTCTGTGATTCCGACCATGTCAGCCCAGACCGAGCGACGGATCTCTTCGCCATTGAGGTCGTCGTAGGGTTTCCCTGCGTTGATCGCGCCCACGAATTCGAGGAACACGTCCTGGCCTTTCCCGGCTTCGATCATCTTGATGAAGCGCTTTCCGCTCGCGGTCTTGGTGAGCGATGGGTCGCCCTCGAAGAGCCTCAGCGGTACGCCCATCATTTCTGCGTGATCGGCCACGACGAGGAAGTCGAGCGGCGTCCCGATCTGGATTTTCCCGTGGTGGTAGGGATGGAGGACCGGCAGGCCTTTGGCGTAGCGGTACGCGGTGTCCGGATCTGCCGTGGTGTTTCCGAAGAAGTACGCGTCGGGCGAGTAGCTCGTGTGCAGATGCGTATCGCCCCAGAAGACTTGGGATGGCTCGGCCCTGACCGCTGTCGATGTGGCATAAGAAGGTGGCCCCCCGCTCGATCCGCAGGCTGATAGCAAGATCGCTGGGGCTGAGCACAGACAGAGATTGAACAACTCGACCAGGGGCAGCTTCATTTGTGCCTTCCTTGGGGTTCTTGGTCCGACTAGCAGGGTGATCGCTCGAGGTTTTAGAAGCAGACCGACCGCAGGTCAATCGACGATGTCGGCTCGTTCGAAGGTGAGCTTTTGCTGATTTGCTGCCGACAACATCGGCGCTTTCGGATACATTCCGCGTCATGCGTCGAGGGGTTTTCGCGACGATGGGTCTGCTGCTGCTATTCGCCGCGTTTTCTGCGCCGTTGCTGTCTCCAAGCTCCGGCAAGGCTCAAGCGGACAGCACCCACTATCAAACCCTGCAGCTCGGCGAACGCTCGCGCGGCATGGCTGGCGCCTACACCGCATTTGCCGCCGACGGAGCCGCGATTTGGTTCAACCCGGCCGGCCTTCCGCTTGCTCGAGCCGAGGCTTCTGCAGGGCAGCCTGTCGTTGATTCAGCGCCGGACGCTCAAGTACTCGGGTGCGCTCGTCAGCGACGGGCCCGACGGTCCCGGGGGCGAGGACCAGGTCGAGGACTTCAACCTAAAATCCAATCCGAACCTGCCGGGATTCGCGGTGGCGAGCTTTGCCTTGGGTAAACGCAAGGAGGAGCTCGACAATCGAAAGCCGTTGCAGATCGCGATCTCGGCGTTCGTCCTCTACAACGTTTCGGTCGGCGGTGACATCAACTTTCAAGACGAGTTCGGGCGCACCAACAGCCTCCAGTTCTACCAAGACGATCGTGCCAGCTACTTCGCGGCAGCCATCGGTCATCGGCCCACGCGGAATTTTTCCTGGGGCATCACCCTCCTGGCCCGCAACCGCGTCATCGAGCACGTGGAAACGGCCTCGCTCGCGGTCGGGGGAACTCAAGATCCGAGTCTAGGAAGCCCCTGTCCGACGAGCCCGACCATCCCGTTCTGCGTGCTCGATGCGACCCAGATCAACCGCAACACGGTGTTCCAGATGAACTCCTGGGACCTGACCCTTCGGATCGGGCTGCTGAACCTCATTGGCAAGCGATGGCGCGTCGGGATCATGTTTCAACCTCCGGGCCTCAAAGTGGGTGGCAAGTCCAACTTGAGGTTCGAGCTCAGCGACGTGGTGTCCAGCACGGAACCGGTCAACCCGGATCTCTCCGACTCGGTCTTCGCCGAACCCGAAAGCGGCGCGCGCTCGCCGATTCCCTGGGAGCTGCGGCTCGGCGTGTCGTATGTGATCTCCAGCAAGGTGGCCGTCGCAGCCGACGTCCAGTTCGTCGGTCGCGTCGCGGATGGCTCGATCGCGCCGGGGACTCCGCAGCTCGAGAATCGCGCCAACACGTCGGGCGTGCTGCTGACGGACTCGACCAAGCGAGACTTCACCTGGAACGTCTCGATCGGCTCGGAGATTCAAATCAACAAGTTCTTGTTCACCCGGTTCGGCTTCCTCACCGACAACAGCAGCGCACCCGACGCCTCGGGCTCTGCAGACTTCATTCGTCCCGCCAAGATCGATCGCTACGGCTTCAGCGCCTCCATCGGCGGCGCCAAGAACGGCAAAGGTCTCTCGGCGGGCGTGTCGGTGCTGTTTGGCAAGGGAACGGGCAATGGTCTCGACTTTACCGAGCAGGCCTTCGAGAACGACACCAACTTCCTCCGAGTACCGGTCAAGGAGCGCATCCTCATCATCTCGATCGGCGGCGACATCGGTCAGGCCGCGGACGTGGTGACGACCCGCCTAAAGGAAAAGAAGACCGAGGAACAGCTCGAAGCGGAGAACGAAGCGGACCGCGAGGCCCAACAGGCGGCAATGGAAGCCGAGATGGACCCGGACATCAAGGCCGCTCAACAAAGGGCGATTGAAGCGCGCAAAGAGCGCGATGAAGCGGAACAACGCGCCAAGGAAGCCGACGAAGAGGTCGAAAGGCTGAAGGCGACGAAGCCAGGGAACCTGGACGACGAGGACCAGGGTGCCCTCCAAGGCGCTACGCAGTCGGGCGTCGGCGCAATTCGTTAGTGAGCCGAGCCGCATCCACGTGTAGCCTTGGGCGCACCCGCGGTGAGAACGAAGCGACCCATCAAACCCACACTGCTTCTGCTGACCTTGGTGGGGAGCGTATGGCTGCCCGCAAGCGCCGAGGGCCAGCTCGGCCCCGACGGCAGTCCGATCACCACGTCGAACTACACGGTCGACCTGACACGCGGAGTGGTGATCAGCACCTCACGCGTCATCGGTCTCTCGGGCGCAGCGACGTCGTTGGCGCAAGGCGTAGAGGGCGGACTGCAGAACCCAGCAGCGGTTGCCTACCGTGGCCCGCAATGGCCCGATTGGTACGACTACTGGTTGGCGTTGGGTTCGACCTTTCCGCTCCAGTCCGGTGACTTCTACAACAGCGGTCGAGTGGCCGGGGACACCGGAGCCGTTTCGAACGACACCTTTTTTCTGATCCCAGGCGCTTACTTCCAGATGTGGAATCTCGGAATCGGCCTCACGATCGACTCGCAGTTCATTCGGCTCAAAGGGGTCGTCAACCCTGCAACCATGGAGCGAGAGACCTTGCGCTTGCGCTTCACGACGTTCCACATTCAGGCCGGATACGGATTTTTCGATGGGCAGCTCATAATCGGTGGAGGGCTGCGCATCTTGCGTCAGCGCGCGTTTCAATCGAATCGGATTGTGAGCGACGGCGACGCGTATAAGACGTTGGGGCTCGGCGCAGAGGTCGGAGTGATCCTCAGGCCTCACGACAAGCGCTGGAGCCTCGGCGCAGCGCTCTTCCCGACGATTTCCACGGGGGTTGGAACCAAGGGCAACATCACGCCGAATCCGGACGGGGACATCGTCGTAGGCGACTTTTTTCTCCCCCGTTCGACCAAGATCCCAACGACGGGCAGCGTCGGTTTTTCATACCAGTTTGGGCCGCGGCCCCCGAATCCGCCCTGGGTGAGTGCTGGAGCGCTAGCGGCCGACGAGCTCGAACGTCTCGACCGGCGGAAGCAGGCCGCGAAAGAAGCGGAGCAGGAAGAGATCGCGGCGGTGCGTGCGCGTGGCGGACCCGATGTCGAGCTCTGCGTGCAGGCGGTCGAGCAGAGGTATGCGAGGAAGTATGCGCGGATCAAACAAAGCCGGAAGGAAACGAGGAAGCTGGCCTGGGACATGTTGCGCAAGCAATACCGCTGGGGCTGGCCGCGCCGGTACTACTTGCTCACCGCCGACCTCTGGTTCAATGGTCGGGTCGACAACGCAGTAGGGGTGGAGTCGCTCCTCTTCCAAACCGTCCAACGGTCGGGAGAGAAGATCACGGTCTCGCCGCGACTCGGTTTCGAAACCGAGGTCGTGCCTACACGAATGAAGATCCGCGCAGGGACCTACCTAGAGCCGACTCGCTTCGCCCAGTCGACCCTACGCGTCCACGGAACGCTCGGCTGCGACATCAGCCTCTTCAAGTGGAATGTGTTTGGGCTCTGGCCCGATGACTATCGCTGGCAGATCAGCGCCGCCTTCGACATCGCGAGGACGTACAGGTCTTTCTCGCTCGGCGTCGGCGGCTGGTATTGAGCGACCTTGCCAATCCGTACTTGCCCCGGAGCCCATTCCTTTCTAGAAGACAGCGGACCATAGAGGATTTCGCCGACACATGAAAAACATCATCCTGGGTGCCTGCCTTCTCGCTGCGCTTGCCGTTGGGGGCTGCAAGAAAAACAAGACCACGCCGCCTCCGCCCGAGCTTTCGGTCACGCTGGTCGATCCTGGGCAGGCACCGCTCGAGCCGCTGCGCTACGCGATTCCGGCGGATACCGTCGTAAGGTCCTTGCTGGACATCCGCGAAGACGAGGTTTCGGCGGAACAAACCGAGGATTCCGAGGATGCGTTTGGGGTGCTCCCGGGTTTCACGCTGTTCCTGAACGCGGGTCCAACTGTCATCATTCCGAAAGGGTTGCGCTACATTTTGCGTATCTCCAAAGCGGAGTCGGTGCTTCCAGAGGGCGTGACCGACCGTCAAGCCCAAGAAGCCGAGCAAGGAGTGGAGGCGCTTCGTGGTATGCGCGGCCGCTTCGATATCAATACGCAAGGCATCGTCGTCGATGCGGACGTTCCCTGGGCGCAAGGCCAGGTACGCATCCACCCCCGGGTCGCGATCACGATCGGAAACGTACGCTCGGCAATCGCCACCATCCCCTTGCCCCTGGAGCCGGTCGGAATCGGCGCGGTTTGGGAAGTTCGAAGGCCGCTTCGGATCTGGAGCGCGCGCGTGACCCAAGTGACTCGATACGAGCTGACCGATCGCGTCGGGGATCGGTTCCGCGTTACGGTCACGGTGCAGCAGACTGCGGCTCCTCAAGTTGCCGACCTGAACCCCGAGCTCGAGATGCACGTTCGCAGCTACGAAATGCATGCGCGGGGCTTCGCACTTGCCGACCTCGGTCTTCCGCTCGCACTCGAGGCTTCGCTCGAGGCGAGCTCCGCGGCCGATTTCGCGTTGGTTTCCCCTGAAAAGACGGAGCCTTTGATGTCCGCGCGACGAACGATCCTGCGACTCGCTTCGAAGAAGGAAAGGTAGATTTCATGTTCCGTATCGTGATGCTCGCCAGCGTGTTGCTGGCGACGACCTCTTGCCGAACGAAATTCCAGCCGCAGACCGTGCAGGTGGCAGACCCCGGTCCGCCGCAGCGTGTTCTGCCCGAGATTCGGGTCGTGGACGCGGGCATGACTCCGCGGGTTCCGCTTCGCTACAGGGTTGCGCCTGGGCAAACTGAAACGCTTCTCTTGGAGCTGGTGCGTGGGCGGTCGATGCAGGCGCAAGGCCAGGGCGCCCAGAGCGGCATTCCGCCTATCCAACTCGAGGTGAAGATGGGCCCCGCCGAGCCGACGCCTCAGGGCTTCATCCGCCACCCCATTCAGATCACCCAGGTTCGGATCTCGAAGATGGCCGAGCAGATGAGTCCGGCTCAGCGCGAGCAGATGGAACAGACCTTGGCGCCGCTTCTGCAAATCCAAGGTTGGAGCGAAATGGACGTCCAGGGACGAGTTCGCCGAGGAGAGTTCCGCGGAATGGAAGACGTACCGCCGACGCTTCGCACGATGCTCGGCAACATTCGGAGCGCGCTTCTCACGGTGCCCTTTCCCGACCAGCCCCTCGGTGCGCGGGCGCAGTGGGAGGTCGAGCGCCGGCTTCAGTTCTCCGGCGTTTGGGTCGACCAGGTCGTGACCTATCGAATCGACAAAATGGATAAGGACCAGCTTCAGCTGCAGATCACGGCGCGCCAAACCGCTCAGCCCCAGGCCATCGGCAACGGCCGACTCGAGGCTTACCAGGCGTCGATTATCGGCTCGGCCGCCGTTCGCCTAGATTACTTCACGCCCTATTCCGAGGCCGAGTCGACCTCGCAAATGCGCATCAACACCCAGACCGAGTCCGGGCCCGAGCTGGTTCGCGTCGACACGGTGACTGCGGTGAGGCTCTACCCGGCGGAGGCAGCCCAGGAAACACCCGGCCAAGACCCCGAAGAGGAACCCGCCGATCCAGAAGACGCCAAAGTCATCACGGACCCGGGGAAACAGAAGTTGAACTGGCGCTAACCGGGGCGCGGAAAAAACGCGTCACGGGGTTCCATCGAACGGGGCGCCTTGCAGAGGTGGCCGGAAGGGCATGGGGCCTGAGGCCACGCAAGGCGCCCCTCGGAGCTCGCGCCAATCGGGGGTGGTTGCTGTTGTGCCGATTGTCACTCACACGTCGACTCCACCCCATGACGCGTTTTTTCCGCGCCCCTCCGTACGGAGACAGGGCGAACCAGGCTCCCTAACTGCAGGCGGCAGCGCGAGCCCGAAGGGCGAAGCCCGGCGCGAATGCGCCGGCAAGCCGTAGCGCAGCGACCGCCGCGCCAGGGAGGATTACGGGTGGGGGTGGGCGGGGCGGTTCAATCAAACCTCACCACGCAACCCACCCATCACCCCGCCCCCATCCACCCGCGGCAGCGCGAGCCCGAAGGGCGAAGCCCGGCGCGAATGCGCCGGCAAGGCGTAGCGCAGCGACCGCCGCGCCAGGGAGGATTACGGGTGGGGGTGGGCGGGGCGGTGTCAACAAGCCGTACCAGCAAACCCACCCAACACCGCTCTCCCCCAACACCCGCGGCAGCACAAGCCCTTCTCCCGCGACTTACTCTCTCCGCACGAATTGCGCTGGGGCTAGCTCTTTGACGAGGGTGTCGGCTGCTTTGGAGATGGCGTCGGGGTCGTTGCCGTCGAAGGTGACCTTGGTGCGGTAGTCCTCGGCCTTCCATTTGACGTAGCTCCCAACCATGACCGCCGGGAAGTCCTTGGCGATGCGTTCGAGCAAGCTTGCGATTTCGCCTTCGCCACTGAGTGTGTAGACGGCTTGGGAATGGAACTCATGCCCCTGGTCGAGGCGTTTGCGGAGGTCGGCGAGCTTCAGCTCGAAGATTTCAGGAACACCGGGGAGCACGAAGACGTTTTCGATGACGACGGTTGGCCAGGGAGCGTCCGCGCTGCGGATCATCTCTCCTCCCTCGGGCATGTTGGCCATTCGAAAATGCGCCTCGGTAGCGCGGTCCCCATAGTAGTGGCGGATCATGTTCTCGACGGCCTCCGAACGAACGACGGGCCGTTCGAAGGATGCGGCCACGCCGTCGATGGTGACGTCATCGTGGGTCGGTCCGACGCCGCCGCTCGTGAATACGAGGTCGTGGCTGGCGCGCAGTGCGCTGAGGTCCTCCGCGATGGTGTCGACTTCATCAGGGCAGACGACGACACGCCGAAGCTCGATTCCGAGCTCGAACAGCGTGCGCGCGAGAAAGGTCGTGTTGGTGTCGACGATTTTGCCGGACAGGATTTCGTTTCCAATGACCAAGGCTGCGGCGGTACGAGGCATGTCACTCCTGGCCTAGCTCGATTCCAAGGGCACGGGCAACCGCAACGAGCTCTCCGTCGGGTGGCACCCGTTTGAGGTTTGCGACTGCAGCCTCCAGAGGCACAGAGACGATGTCCTGGCCTCGAAGCGCCACCACCTGGCCCGCATTGTCGTGGTAGCAGAGCTCGGCCGCGCGCACCCCGAAACGCGTTCCGAGAATCCGGTCGAAAGAGGAGGGTGAGCCACCCCGCTGCAAATCCCCGAGCACAGTCACTCGGATCTCGTGATCGATTCGTCCTTCCAGAAGCCGGGCCACCTGAAAGCCCGAACCGTCCAGACGCTGGGGGAGATGGTCGTGCTTTTCGGTGATGCTCGAGACGGTGCCACCGAGTGGCTTGCTGCCCTCTCCGACGACGACGATGCTGAAGTTGTCCGCAGGAGACGAACGCTCTGCGATCTTCTCGATCACCCGATCGACGTCATAGGGGATCTCGGGAATGAGTATGACGTCCGCACCGCCTGCGATGCCCGACATCAGTGCGATCCAACCCGCGTCGTGCCCCATCACTTCGAGGACCATGACTCGGTCGTGAGCTTCGCCCGTCGAATGGAGGGTGTCGATGGCTGACGTCGCGGTGGCGACTGCGCTGTCTAGACCGAAAGTCAGGTCTGTTGCGGCGAGGTCATTGCCGATGGCTTTCGGAATGCCCACGACTTGTACGCCGAGTTTTGCGAAGCGCATCCCGATCTTCATCGTTCCGCCGCCGCCTACGAGAACCAAGGTGTCAATCTCGAGCTCGTCGAGCTTGGCCACGACCCGATCGGACACGTCGATGGTCTTCGGACCTCCGTCCGCGCTGGTCGCCCCGTAGGCGAAGGGGTTGGCTTTGTCGGAGCAGCCCAGAATGCTGCCGCCTTTTGGAAGGATGCCTCGAACATCCGATCGCATTAGCCGGACGACACGATTGGGCTCTTCGATGAGGCCTGCGAAACCATCCTCGGAGCCGTAGACCTGTAGGCCCAGGCCGGTCGCTGTCTTGACGAAGGCGCGAAGGACGGCGTTGAGGCCCGGAGCGTCCCCGCCGCCGGTCAGGATGAGGACGCGACGGACCGTCTCCTCCTTCTGCTCG
This sequence comes from uncultured delta proteobacterium, assembly GCA_963712235.1. Classification (GTDB taxonomy): domain Bacteria; phylum Myxococcota_A; class Polyangia; order Polyangiales; family Houyiibacteriaceae; genus SG8-38. The sequence goes on along the minus strand of CAVQHC010000008.1, from coordinate 134,346 downwards.
CGGGCGAGGTTGTCATCGGTCATTCGCGACTCTCTTCCCCAAAATCTCGTACATCGCGATCGCTGCGGCCACGGACGCGTTCAGCGAGTCCATCGGACCCTTCTGAGGGATCTGAACCACGATATCGCAGCGTTGTCGAACCATTCGCCGGAGTCCTTTCCCCTCCGACCCTATCACCAAGATCCGCCCTGCCGCGCTTCGCTCGAGCTCGCGGATGTCGATGTCCGCGCCCGCGTCGAGCCCGATGATCTCCATTCCGTATTCAGATAGGGAGAGCAGGGTCCGTTGAAGATTGGTGACACGCGCAATCGACGCATGCTCGGTCGCTCCGGCCGAAGCGCGAACCACTGCGCTCGTGATCCCAGCGGCGCGATGCTTGGGAAAGATCACGCCGTCGAGGCCGAGGGTCACCGCGCTTCGAATGATGGCGCCCAGATTCTGCGGATCGGTCACCTCATCGAGGGCGACCAGCGCAGCGGCACCCTCGGCATGGGCGAGGATCTCCTCGAGCTCGCAGAACTGATAGTCGTCGGCAAGCGCAACGACGCCTTGGTGTCTCACACCATCACTCAACTTGTCGAGACGCGCACGGTCTCGGTTCGCAACCGGAATGCCTTGAGCGTCTGCGGCTTCGAGAACGTCTGGAAAGGCGCGCTGCGGTTCGGTGTAGATTTTGCGGATCTTGGCGTTGCCGCGCATACCTTCAAGGACTGGCCGCCGTCCTGCAAGGACGCGGGTCATTGCGAAATTGCCATTCGCACCTGACGCTCGATCTCCGCAGCCGCACGACCAGGATCAGCCGCATCACGAATCGGTCTTCCCACGACGAGCAGGTCTGAGCCCGCTGCGATGGCGTCGGCTGGGGTCATCACGCGTTTCTGATCCCCGGCGTCCACGCCCGCGGGTCGAATCCCCGGTGTCACGAGGAACGCCTCTTCTCCGAGGGCCGCGCGCAAGGTTGCGCACTCGTGCGCAGAAGTCACGAAGCCCCGAACCCCAGCTCGCCATGCGAGCCTCGCAAGCCTGTCCGCTGCGTCCCGAGGCCCGCCGGCCAGGCCAATCGCTTGGAGCGCTGCGGCGTCGAGGCTGGTCAACACCGTGACCGCCAAGAGGCGAGTCGCGCCTGCGTGGACGCAAGCTTGATGAAGGGATTCGTGCCCTGCGGCGCCGTGCACGGTGAGGTAGGCGACCCCCATCGATGTCGCTCGAGCAACCGAGCGCCCCATCGTCGCAGGGATGTCGTGAAGCTTGAGGTCGAGAAAACACTGGGCGCCGGCGTCGTGCACCGCTTCGACGGCAGCGGGACCGACAGCGGTATAGAGCTCCAGCCCCACCTTGAAGGCGCCAACGTGTTCTTGTGTCTGTTCGATTAGCGCCTTGGCTGAATCGAGGTCTGGCACATCGAGCGCGAGAGCGATGCGCGACCGCGGGTCGTCTTCATCCATGAATCACCGCAGCAACGCTACGGTGCAGACTAGAGGCTGTCCAGCCCCGCTAGCGGATCGTCGGTGTCGGGCTTGCGTCGCTTCGAGCTCCCGCGCCGTTTCGCAGGGGCGCTGGGGGCCGCGGCCCTGCGTGCGGCGGCGGCAGCCTGTGCCTCGCGCTTTGCTTGTTCCGCGAGGCGGGCGCGCTCTGCTTCGGCTTCGGCCCGCTTCTGTGCTTCGAGCTCTGCGGCGGCACGGGCTTGTTCGGCCTCGCGTGCGGCGCGCTCTGCTTCCATCTTCGCCGCCAAGGCCGCAGCCTCGCGATGCTCGATCTTCGGCTTGTAGTAACCGAAGTAGGAGCCGAAACCGGCGCCGAGAACTAGGACCGCCGCTGCAGCCAGCAAGCCCGGGTGCACACCCTTGCGCTGTTGGGCGCTGATGGCGGCCAGCTCCCGCTCGTGATCGAGCATTCGGGCGTGGGCCTCGGCTTTCTCACGTGCCTCCTGCTCCAAACGGACGCGCAGCTCTGCTTCCTCGCGCTCCCGCACGGTCAGCTCTTCCATTTCACGGATTCGTTTCGCCTCAGCCTGTCGGGCTTCCTCTTCCGCGCGCAGCCGAGCGGCTTCCTCTTCCTGGCGTGCCTTCGCTTCGGCCGCGAGACGTTCACGCTCCGCCGCTTCGCGCTGCAGACGCTCCTCTTCTTCGCTGCGAACACGATCTTCTTCGAGATTCATGAGCTCGCGAAGATTGAAGAGAACGGAAGACTCTTTTTCCTCGGACATGATGCTAGTTATATTACACTTTTCCGTTGGCTACGGACAAGGGGCCCGAACGCCTTTTTCCAACTCGAAACGCTAGCAACCGCGACAGAGTGCTGTCAATCCAATGATTTCGTGCAATTTCCAGCTTCACAGGAACCTCGCCACGCGACCAAGCACCGAAACCCATTGTGATTTGATACACAGTATAATTTAGCGATATCATTGGAACCGTGAGTCAGCTCCAGGAGTTCCTCAAGTACCTCGATCGGGGTGACGTGACCGAGATCGTATTCCAAAGCGGTGCCGCCGCTACGGCAAAGAAGCGGGGGAAGTCTAAAGCGGTGACCGGTGCGCCGATGAGCGCAAGGCACATTCTCAAGCTGGTGCGCGACACACCTCTGCAGCGTTTGGTGCCGAGCGACGATGGTGCGTCCGCCCCTACCTCGACCGTGATCGATGGCACCGAGTACATCGTGACCGCGGCGCGCTCGGGCGCGATGCTCTTGCTCCGGGTTCGTCGCGCCGGCCGGAACACACAACTGCCCGCGGCACCGATTGGCGCCGTTGCGCCTGTCCGGATCTCACTCCCGTCCGATGCGGTAGAGCAGAAGCAAGCCCTCGAGTCCTACGAGCCTCCACCGATGCCCGCAAAGGATCGCGCGGCGGTCGTCGCCCCGGCGTCGATTCCGGCGCCACCGATTACGGAGTCTTCGCCCGGAAGTTCCCATCGACCGCCGGCGGAAGTCTCGCCACTCGGTGAGTTCGTGCGATCGGATCTCCCAGTCCCCGCGCCTGCCGGACTGCGTGCGCTTCTCTTGCAAGCGCGGAACCAAGCCGCCAGCGATGTCCACATCATGTCCGGAGAACAGCCGCGGCTTCGCCGTGCAGGGCAACTGTGTGCTGCTGGGCCGTCCCTCTCCGACGAACAGGCGCGCAGCTTGGTCATGCCGCTTCTGAACGCGCGCAATGCCAAGCAGTTGGACGAGCTCGGGTACGCGGACTTCGCCTGCCAGTTGGAAGGCGTCGGCCGATTGCGGGTCAACGTGAACAAGCAGCGAAGCGGCATCAAAGGTTGCTTTCGTCTCATCATGCAAGAGCCTCCAACCCTCGAGTCACTCGGTCTTCCGAGCGAGCTCCGCCAGATGCTGAACTACCATCAGGGCTTGGTGGTGGTCTCCGGCCCGAACGGCGCAGGAAAGACCACGACCTTTTCTGCTTTGGTCGACCTGTTCAACACGGAGCGAAGCGTACACATCATCACCGTCGAGGATCCGGTCGAAGTGATTCATCCAATCAAGAAGGCCATCGTCAGTCAGCGGGAAGTCGGAATCCACACCAAGAGCTTTCAATCCGCGCTGAAGGGCTCGCTCCGTGAAGATCCCGATGTGATTGCGATCGGCGAGCTTCGCGATCGGGAGACTGTGGAGAAAGCTCTCGAGGCGGCGGAAACCGGTCACCTCGTGTTTGCGACGATGAGCACGCCATCGGGCGCTAGGACAATCGGACGCTTGATCGACATGTTCCCCCCGGACGACCAATTGCAGGTTCGATCGACCTTGGCCGGTGTCCTCAAATTCGTGGTGAGCCAACGTTTGGTGCCGCGGCAGGACGGAAACGGTCGGGTCGTCGCGGTTGAGCTTCTGACCGGCGGGATGGCGCTCTGGACCCTCATCCGCGACGATAAGCTCTTCCAGCTCCCGAGCCTGCTCCAGCGCGGCCGGGCGTTCGGGATGATTCGCATCGAGGACTCTTTGAACGAGCTCGTGTCCTCGGGCGTCATCTCCATCGAAACCGCGAAAAACTTTGCCGATGATCCCCGCGTCATCGGCCACTCACCGAAGCAACCGGTGTCCTCGCCCCAGGCGTCACCCGCACCGGGCGCCAAGGGCACGATGCGCAATCTCTTCTCGAAAAAGGGTCCATAGGCCGTGCCAGCTCTCGATCGCTATTTCGACGTATTGCTCCAAAGGGGAGGGTCCGACCTCCACCTTTCCATCGGCTACCCGGTCATGATCCGCGCCAAGGGTGAGCTCGTAGCGATCGACGACCGGCCGCTCGATCACAGGACGATCGTTCGGCTCATGGATGAGCTCATCAACGAAGACCGGCGAAACCACTTCCATGCCCATCGTGACCTCGACTTTGCATACGGATACCAAGACAAGGCGAGGTTCCGAGCCAACTATCTCTACAAGACGACTGGTCCGGGCGCAGTGTTTCGAACGATTCCGAGCGAGATTCTGACGGCGGAACAGCTTGGGCTTCCGCACGCGGTCGTGGACTTGGCCGAGAGGCGTGCGGGCTTGGTACTGGTCACTGGGCCGACCGGCAGCGGAAAGAGCACCACGCTCGCGGCCATGCTCGATCACATCAACCGGAACCGTGAAGGGCACATCCTCACCATCGAAGACCCGGTCGAGTTCGTTCATACACCGAAGAAGTGCCAGATTACCCACCGCGAAGTCGGGGATCACACGCCGAGCTTCGCCGATGCGATTCGAAGCGCCGGGAGAGAGAACGCTGACGTGATCCTCGTGGGCGAGCTACGCGGGCGCGATACGATGCAGATGGCGCTTCAGCTCGCGAGCTTCGGCATTTTGATCTTCGCTACGGTTCACACCAACTCAGCGCCCGCCACCATCGACCGTTTCGTCAACGCGTTCCCTGCGAGCCAGCAACCGCAAATCCGGGGCATGCTCGCTGATTCGCTAGCTGGCATCGTGGCCCAGCAGCTTCTGCGCAAAGCAGATGGAAGCGGCCGAATCGCGGCCCAGGAAATCCTGATCGGAACATCGGGCGTCGCGGCAGCCATTCGCGAAGCCAAGACCTCCATGCTCACGAGCCTGATTCAAAGCGGGGGGTCGCACGGCATGCAGAGCATCGACTCCGTGCTCGAGAAGCTCGTGAAAGCCGGCAAGGTTAGCCCAGAGGACGCCCTCGAGAAGGCAGCCGACAAAGACAGCTTCGCGAGAATTCCGCAGGTCGCGGCTGTGCTGAAACCGTAGGCTACCGGGGCGCGGAAAAAGGCGCGACACGGGGCTGCGTCGGACGGGGCGGAGCCGAACGGCTTGTGCTGCCGCGGGTGTTGGGGGGCCGGTCTTGGGTGGGCTGCGTGGTACGGTTTGGTTACACCGCCCCGCCCGCCCCCACCCGTAATCCTCCCTGGCGCGGCATTCGCTTCGCTCTGCCTTGCCGGCGCCTTCGGCGCCGGGCTTCGCCCTGCGGGCTCGCGCTGCCGCCTGCCGTTAGGAAGCCGGGTTCGCCCTGTCTCCGTACGGAGGGGCGCGGAAAAAACGCGTCGTGGGGTGGAGTCGACGTAATGAGTGACAATCTGCAAGACAGCAACCACCCCAGATTGGCGCGAGTTCCGAGGCGAGGCTTGCGTGGTCAAAGCTCCCAAGTGCATCCGACCACATCTGCAAGCCGAGCCGTTCGGCGGAACCCCATGACGCGTTTTTTCCGCGCCCCGGTTGTACCTCTAGTTAACCGTGAAGCTGTAGCGTGCGCCCATTCGTGGGGCGCCGAAGGTCGGGAAGTGGACGTTCTTGATTTGATTGCCCATGCAGCCCTGGAAGCCGGCGCTGCCGCCGTGGACCGTGGCGCCGAGCACCGAGCCGTTGCCTGCGATCGCTAGGTCTACTTTGACGGTCCCCGGTTTGCCGCCGCTCCTCACTTCGGGAAGCACGCAGCTGTTGTAGAATCGATTGAGGCTCCGATTCATGACGCTAGCGACCTGACCGCCGGTGAGGCGTCCCTCGCCGCCGGTTTGCGAAGCATCGCCGAGCTCCACGGCGCGGCTCATCGCGTCGTCGTAGCTCGAAAACCCGCTCCCGCTGCGGCGCGTCGGCGGAGCGGCGCTCGAGCTGCGCTTTCGTAGCCGCGCAGGAGGGTCCGGAAGCAGGCCGGCTTCACCCGTCGTGATCTTTCCCAGCTTGAAAAGGTCGTCGAGCTCCGTCGAGGCGACTTCGCGAACGTCGCTCGAGCGCGACAGAAGGAAACCGCCTACCGCAATGACCGCGAGGCCAACGATGGAAACCGCGATCAGCAGCTTCATCGCCGAAGAGCGCTTTTCGGATCTCTGCGCGTTGACACGGGCTGCCTCTTCAGCCGCCGCGGTGTCTTGGTGCTCCCGCTGCAAGATGAACTCGCGAAACTGCGGCCACTCGCGGAGCTGCCTGCGCTCGCCGGTGTCGATGTTGAAGGTAACGTCGTCGCCGGCGAAGCCGCCGACGTTGAGCCGCTCGATGAGCTCGCGGGCGCTAAACGGACCGTGGTCCATTTTGTTCTGGGCAACCATCCATCGTTGCTTGGAATCCGAAGAGAGCTGATTAATCGAGGCTCATCAGGCCGCGCCGCGGCGGTGCCGGCGGCGAAAACGATTCCTGCGGCGCCAGCGAGATCATCGGAACGTCGATGTCCGGAGGCGGCGCGACCGAGTTGAGAATGTCGATTTCGACGCTGACGCCGATATCCGGCGGCGGAGGCGACGAATTGGCCTCCTTCGCGAATGGGAGAAGAGCGTTACGCACAGATTCGGGAGAGTCGAAACGCTCGGCGGGGTCGGACGCTAAGCAGTCGAGCAAGATGCGATCGACTTCTGGTGGAATGTCGTCCCGAACTTCCGATGGCGCGACGAAGTCGGACCCCGGCCTGCGCGTGGTCAGTAGCTCGTAGAGAATGGCGCCGATGCCAAACACGTCGCTCCGCGCTGTCGCAGGCTCGCCGCGCTTGACCTCGGGTGCAAGGCAGGCGTGGTCAGAGTCCAAAAACGCGCTTGGACCTGCGGCTTCTAAGAGCACTTGTCCGACGCCGAAGTCACGAACTTTGACTCGGCCGCCCCGCGTCACCGAGACGACGCTGGGTCGCAAGGTCCCGTGCGGGCCCTTTTGATGCGCGTAGCTGAGCGCGCTGCAGAGGTGGGCGATGACGTTGTAAACGCCGCGCAGAGAGATCGGATCTCCGTTGCGGTTACGGGCCTGAATGAACTCCGAAAGTGGTGTGCCGTCGATCCACTCGCTAGCGATAAAATGCTCGCCCTTGGGAGTGCGGCCGACGCCGAAGACACGTGCAATGTTGCGGTGCGTTAGCGTCGCGGCAGCGCGGCATGCTTCCCGAAACTCGGGCGCGGCCGATGCAGGGACCAAATCCGGCTTGATGACGCGAACCAGAATCGCGCGCTTGGTTTGCCGATCTCTGGCGGACCAGACGACGCCCTGCGGGTCTTCGTCGATCTGATCGACGACCTCGAATCTTCCCCCAACCACAGCGCCTGGGTGTAACCCCATTGTGGCAGGCCTCGTCGACGCAATCCCCTGAGCCATCTCCGAAAAACAAGATAGACGACCGGAGCGGGGCGTCCCAAATTTGGGGCTAGCGGCCCAGGGGCTGCCCGAGGGGCCAGGGGTCAGTCGCCCTTGGCAAACTTCAGCTCGAGCTCCCGGTCGCCCAGCACGGCGCCTGCCATCGATTCGATGATATCTTGGGCCCGATCTTGAGGAACATCGACGAGAGAGTGCTTGTCACGAACCCGTATGCGCCCGATTTCTTTGCGTTTCAGTCCGGTCCGGTCTCGGAGCATGCGGCCCAGCTCCGAGGCCCTGAGCTCGTCGCGCCGCCCTACGTTAACGTACAGCGTCGCCGTGGGAGGCTCCTCGTCAATTTCGGGCGTCGGCTCTTCGGAGTCGCCGTTGACGATGCTGTGATCGTCCGGGTGCTGTTTGCCGCGCCTCCGTCGGGTCGCGGCGACCTTATCGACATCTCCAGTCTCTTCGCCAAAGAACGCCGAGAGCAGGCCCGCGAGCATCCGCTCGGCGTTGGCGTGGCTCATGAAACGCCGTACCAAAGCGAGGTCGTGTTCGTTCGGCGCATTGGGGTAGGCCGCGTCGATCATCGCAATTCGGTCGGCCTCTTGACGCGTTCGCTGCTCCCCCTCACTCGGTAGCGTCCGCTCGACGGGGAAGATTCGATATTGAAGCCGGAGATAGTAGAGGATCCCGAGCTCCGTCGGGCCCACCAGCGTGATCGCGGTGCCGGTTCGCCCGGCGCGCCCGGTCCGCCCAGTGCGGTGCACATACTGCTCGACATTCGTTGGCAACGAGAAGTTGATGACATGGGTGAGGTGAGATACGTCGATCCCACGCGCAGCGACGTCGGTCGCCACCAGGAAGCGAAGCTCTTCGCGGCGCACACGGCCGAGCACTTCTTCGCGCTCCCGTTGAGGCCGGTCGCCGTTTAGCCACTCCGCATTGAACCCCGCACGCTGCAGGGCCGCCGAGACCTCTTCGGTTTCGGCTTTGGTGTTGCAGAAGATGAGGGCGCTCTCCGGGTCTTCGATCTCGAGAACGGTGATCAGGTTTGCAACGCGTCCAACGCCACTGACCATGTAGACGAAATGCTCGATTCCAAGGGCGCCGACGTGGTCTCCCGAGAGCCCCAGGAACTGAGGTTCGTGCATGTGCTTTTCGGCGACCCGTTTGATCGCGCGGTCGACGGTCGCCGAAAACAGCAAAGTCTGACGCTTTTTGGGGAGCCTTTCGATGATCGCGTGCAGCTCTTTGGCGAAGCCCATCGACAGCATTTCGTCGGCTTCGTCGAGCACCAAGACGCGCAGCCGAGATGCCTCGATCGTTCCGCGCTTGAGGTGGTCGAGGACCCGCCCAGGCGTTCCGCTGATGACGCGCGCCCCTTTTTCGAGTGCGCGAATTTGTTGCTCCATCGAAGCGCCGCCGTAGACGGCGACGGCGTCGATGTCGCGGCGCGCTCCGAGCTTTGCGATCTCACGTGCGCTCTGCAGAGCCAGCTCGCGCGTCGGCGCGAGTACGAGCGCCTGTGCGTCCCCGTCGTCCGAAAGCAGTCGATCGACGAGCGGAATCCCGAACGCACCGGTTTTTCCCGTTCCCGTTCGAGACTGAACGATGATGTCGTGTCCGGCGATGGCCAGCGGGTAGGAGTCACGCTGCACCGGCGTCGGGGTTTCCCAACCCATTTCATCGATCGCTGCTAGGACGTCCTCGTGTATGCCAAGTTCTGCGAACGTCTTGGCGCCTTCCTCTTCGGGCGGCTCGGCTTCGGGTAACTCGGCTTCGGGCGACTCGGTCATGGACTGGGCTCCGGGGTCTGAGGTGATTGTGTATCCGACCTCGAGCCGAGGGCCTCGGTCACGCGATTGGCGAGAGGCGCGTCTTCTCGGATGTACCTCCGGAGGCCGAGCTCGACGCGGTGTCGGTATTGAGTCAGCAAATGTACGTGCTCTTCGCTGCAGCGCGTGGCCAGCTCGTTCAGCCGAAGATCCCAAGATGCGAGAGATTTCTGGAGCGCGGCTTCATCCGTCGCATTCATGGCGAGGTAGGCGAGCCGTAGCTCATCCACCTCGTGTCGAAGCAGCTGCAGGCCGTCCGCGCACTCCAGATCGAAACTAGCGTCGGTCTTCGGCCAGAACACCTGGGGGATGACCGAGGCAAAGCCTACGATGACCAAATAGGCGAGGGCAATCGAGTAGATGCCTACGGCCAAGCGGCGGCCAAGCCCGCCTCGTTCTTCTTTTCGCGGCAAAGACAGTCCTCGTCCACCCGTGTTCTCTCAAGAGCCGATTGGTTGTAACGACCGGCTTGCACTAGGTCAAGACGGCGGGGGGTTGCGGCGTTTCTGCTTCTCACGACGCGTTCCCCACATGAAAAGGCCGACGCTGACGAGGATGGTGAGGGCCACGACGCCGCCGCAGAGCCCGTACCAAAGAAAGGTGGTGAGTCCGGTTCCCACCCGATCAGCACACCAGCTTGTAGCCGACGCCGTAGACGGTGAGGATGTGCACGGGGCGATCGGGCTTCGGCTCTATCTTGCGGCGCAGCTTGACGATGAAGTTGTCGACGGTGCGATTGTTGGGGCCGGCTTCCAAGCCCCAAATTTTTTCGAGAATCTCGTCTCGCGAGACGGGTTCGCCTTCGCGCTCCCAGAGGAATTTCAAGAGCTCCACTTCGTAGAACGACAAATGCATCGTATCGGAGCCGCGAGTCAGGGTTTGGGCCCCTGTTTCGATGTTGATCTCCCCGATTCGTATTTCAGCCTGTGAGGGGCGGATGGGTCTTCCTGCACGCCGGAAGAGGGCCCGGATGCGGGCGACGAGCTCGCCAATCGCAAAGGGCTTGGTGACGTAGTCGTCGGCGCCTGCCTCGAGACCGCGGATCTTATCCGATTCCTGCCCCCGCGCGGAGAGCATGAGGATGGGCACGATCGGGTCCGTCTTGCGAATGGTTTCGCAAACCTGGTAGCCGTTGATGTCGGGCAGCATCAGGTCGAGGATGACGCAGTCGATGCCCTCCGTGGCGGCGAGCTCGATCGCCTTTTGCCCTTTTGGCGTGTGGACGACCCGATACCCTTCGAACCGCAGGCTGTCGGAGAGCCCGAGCGCGAGTGCCGGATCATCCTCCACGAGCAAGATACCGCGTCCGTCTTCTGACATCGCCGCGAAGATACCCGCTGTCTCACGGGGCGGCAAAGATGCTTCGCTCAGAGCGCGGCGACCGGAATGGAAAAGCCCACGACGGCGCCGCCTCCTGGGGCGTTTTTCGCCCACGCCCGTCCCCCGTGGGCCTGGGCGATGTGCTGGACCAGGGACAGACCGATTCCGGAGCCGCGGGTAGGGCTGCTGTGCGGACCCCGGTAGAAGCGCTCAAACACGCGACGGAGCGAGTCCTTGGGGATTCCGGGCCCATGGTCCCGGACGGCCACGTCCACGGAGTGGCGCTTCGCGATGAGCTCGAGCTCGACTGGGGTTTGTCCCCCGTACTTCAGGGCGTTGTCGAGTAGATTGATGACGGCTAGGGCGATCGCTTCCTGATCGATCAACACGGGAGGTAGCTCATCGGCTCTCTGGAGATGGATTTCGACGCCGTCCTGCTCACTCCGGTAGCGGAAAGCTTCGAGCGCGCGGCCGACCGCCTGTCCGAGGTCGCCTTGTTTCAGCCGATACGGCCCCTTGCCGCCCTCGAGTGCGGAGAAATCCAAGACGTTGTCGATCAAGGAGCTGAGTCGTTCGGACTCCCGGCAAATGATATCCAAGTACTCCATGCGGCGCTCCTCGCTCGGGACACGGTCGGAGCGAAGCATGTCGGCGAACATTCGAACGACGGATAGAGGCGTCTTTAGCTCGTGGGACACGTTGGCCATGAGCTCGCTCTTGAGCTCGTTGAGGCGACGCTCTTTCTCCGCGGCGTAAATGAAGAAGATCGCGCTCAAGAGAATGATCGCGAAGGACATCAAAGGCAGTGTCGCCTCCCCGCGCATCCGGGAACGCCCTTGAGCTTGAAGGAGCGCCGCTTGGCGAGGCGCAACTTGAAGACGCCAGCCATCGAGTGTCGTCGGGAACCGATGGTCGACCGTGTAGACTCCGACTTCCGACAGGTCGGGGCCAAACACCAGCTGATTGCTTTCGTTGACGATGTTGTAGACCTGGGCCGATGCATCGGAGCTGAACATCCGCGGCAAGACCTCGTCGACGAGGTACTGCGTATCGTGAACGGCCACGATGTAGGTCATCTGGCCCAAGCGCGTGTCGAACGCCCGATAGGACAGGAGGTAGTTGCCTTCGTCGCCATCGCTGTGAACGTGGACGTGACGAAGGACGTATGGCTCGGGCGAGTCGAGGTCCAGTGTCCCCAGCAGTTGCTGCCGAAACGTTCGCAAAAAGGCCCGCCGGGTCTTTTTCTCTTCCCTGCTCGCCCACTGAATCACTTCACCGTCGGGGTCGAGCAAAAGCACCGACCTGACACTCGGGGTCTGCGCTTCGGCCTGCGGAAGCCAAACGGTGTCGATACTGCTCGAATCGTTCGGATCGACGAGGCGAAACACGGTGCCGTCTGCGATGACGATGTAGCGCTCGATTCGCTCTACGCGCTGCTGAGCCACGCTCAATAGCGACTGAGCGATCGTTTCATCGCCCAGCTGCGTGTACTGACGCGAAGAACGAAAGGTGTAAAACCCCAGAATGCCGGCGGCGACCAGGATCGCGGGAACCAGGATCAGGTACCAGAGCCGAAAGCGCCCGCCTTCCATTACTGGAGTTCGGCTCGCATCTTACGGGGCAGACGGCTGAACGCCCTTGGCTTTGTCGGGGCGCGGGTCGCTGAGGTCCAGCGTGAGGCGATCGGGGTCGAGCAGCGCGTTCGCCAGGACGGCGTCCATTTTCGATACGGGCACGAACTCGAGTGTCTCGCGAACTTCCTCTGGGACCTCGTCGAGGTCTGCTGCATTGCGCTCTGGAAGGATCACCCGCTTGATGCCCGCACGGTGTGCTGCGAGAACTTTCTCTTTCACGCCTCCGACCGGAAGCACGCGCCCGCGCAGGGTAATCTCACCGGTCATGGCCACGTCGTGCCGCACGTGGATTCCAGTCAGCAGCGAGACGATCGCTGTCATCATGGTGACGCCTGCGCTCGGTCCGTCCTTCGGCATGCCGCCGGCAGGGATGTGGATGTGGATGTCGCTCGTCTCGAGGAAATCCTCGGGAATGCCGAATGCTTTGGCACGTGTCCGGACGTAGCTCATCGCCGTCTGAGCGGACTCCTTCATGACGTCACCGAGCTGCCCGGTGAGCTGCAGCTTGCCGGTGCCATGCATTCTCGTGCATTCGATGAAGAGGATTTCGCCGCCGACCGAAGTCCAGGCGAGGCCGGTCGCGACTCCGGTTTCCGCCGTGCGCTCCGCGACCTCGGAGCTGAAGCGCGGTGCGCCGAGGTAAGGCCGCAGGGACTCCTCATCGGAGATGACCCATGGGCCTTCTTCGCCTTCCGCCACCTTGACGGCAACCCCCCGAATGACGCTGGCGATTTGTCGCTCGAGGTTACGCACGCCGGCTTCGCGTGTGTAGTGATCGATGATCGACTCGATCGCGCCGGCTTGCAGGGTGACCTGCTCGGCCTTGATGCCGTGCTCTTCGAGTTGCTTTGGAACGAGGTGGACGCGCGCGATGTCGGCCTTCTCGCGGCGGGTGTAGCTCGGGATCTCGATGATCTCCATGCGGTCCCGAAGCGGCGCCGGGATCGTGTCGCCCACGTTGCCTGTGGCGATGAACATCACCTTCGAAAGATCGTACGGAATCTCGAGGTAGTGGTCGCTGAAGGTGTCGTTTTGCTCCGGGTCGAGGACCTCGAGGAGCGCCGCGGCTGGGTCACCGCGGAAGTCGTGGCCAATCTTGTCGATCTCGTCGAGCATGAAGACTGGGTTGATCGTGCTGGCCTTTTTCATCCCTTGGATGACCTGGCCGGGGAGGGCGCCGACGTAGGTGCGCCGGTGACCGCGAATCGCGGCTTCGTCGTGAACGCCACCGAGGCTGATTCGGTGGAACTTTCGGCCCAGCGCGCGCGCGACCGAACGGCCGAGCGAGGTCTTACCAACACCGGGCGGCCCGATGAGACAGAGGATCGGGCCCTTCTTGTCCTTCTTGAGCTTGCGGACCGCCAAGTACTCGACGATGCGCTTTTTGACCTTCTCGAGGCCGGAGTGGTCTTCGTCGAGCACCTTTCGAACGGCGGCGATGTCCATGTTGTCGGCGGTCTGCTTGCTCCACGGGATATCCAGTATCCAGTCGATGTAGGTGCGAACGACCGTGTATTCCGCCGACCCGACTTGCATCTGCCGAAGTCGCTTGAGCTGCTTGTGTGCGACCTTGTCGGCCTCGCCAGGCAGGTTTGCCTTGGCCAGGCGCTCCTCGAGAACATCCAGGTCCCCCTGATCGCCTTCTTCTTCGCCGAGCTCTTCTTTGATGGCCTTGAGCTGCTGGCGCAGCACGTACTCGCGCTGGTTTTTGCCCATCTCCTCTTTGATCTGGGAGTTGATGCGCTCCCGCATTTTGAGGATCTCGAGTTGACGGGTGAGCAGGCGCAAGACCTTGCGAATGCGTTCCTTTGCGTCGAGCGTTTCGAGCAGCTGCGACTTCTCCTCGACCGGCGCGTCGAGATTCGCGGCCACCAAGTCGGCGAGCTGCCCGTGCTCCTGAATCGAGTCGATGAGAGAGCCTGCCTCGCGAGGCAGCTCCGGCATCAGTTGGATGACCTGCTTGGCGATATCGCGGAGACTCATGGCGAGCGCTTCGCTCTCGACATCCTCGGCCGCAGGTTCTTCGAGACGCGAGACGCGAGCGCGGATGTAGGGTTCGGAGGTCACCACCTGTTCGAGCCGAATGCGCACCAGGCCCTGAAGAATGAGGCTGTAGTTGCCGGAGCTGTGCTTGAGTGCCTTGAGGACGCGCGCGGCCACACCGACCGGGTAGAGATCGCTCTGGTCGGGATCGTCGGTCGAAGGGTCGCGCTGTGCCACGATCGCAATGATGGGCTGATCGAGGTTTTCGATGTCCTCGACGAGCGCAACCGACTTCTCGCGGCCCACATCGAAGGGCGCCACTGCCGCGGGGAAGAGCACAGCATTACGAATCGGGAGAACCGGAAGCTCGCTGCCGAACTCGATTTCCCCCGTGTCGGGCGGCGGGATCGATGTAATTGTTTCCTCTTCGTCGCTCATGGTGCTGTTCTACTCCAAGTCCTGCGGAACCCAAGTTTTTCCAATACTGTGGCGAACATAGCCACGCACCAATTTCCTGGCAAGGGTCTCACTTGTGGCGTTCGTGGGGCGCGTCAAGGACGGCGTGGGCGCACATCGTCGATTGAAGGCTCGGAGTACCCGAATTGGGCGTTTTTGGACCCGCTCTTCAGAAGCAGATCTGGTTTCGGCCGGCTCGTTTGGCCTCGTACATCTTGTCATCGGCGGCCTTGAACAGGTCCCAGGCGTCATCGTAGTCCGGTTGCCACTCGGCCACACCGACGCTCACCGTGATCTCGACGGCTGAGCCCTCGAACTCGAAACGGGTATCTCCGATCAAACGATTGATCTTTCCGGCGAGCTCTTTCGCGCCATCGAGACTGACCTCGGGGGTGATCAAGGCAAACTCCTCGCCTCCAATTCGGGCCAGCACATCGTTGACGCGTAGCCTGCCGAGCAGGACCGCGCCGAGCTGCCGTAAAACCGCATCGCCCGCCAAATGGCCCAAGCGGTCGTTGACACGCTTGAAGTGATCGAGATCGAAGACCAGCAGAGAGAAGGTCCGCTTGTAACGTTTCGCGCGCGCAACCTCCCGGTCGAGCATTTCGTCGAAGTATCGCCGATTGCTGAGCTGCGTGAGGCCATCGGTGGTCATCAGCCGGTAGATTTCTTCGTGGTACTGGACTTCTACGTCGTCGCCGACGATGAACTTCAAGATGGTGCGACCGACCTTGAGCTGGTCACCGTGTCGAAGTCGCCCTCGAGGTTCCACGAGGTCGTCGTTCAGGTAGGTCCCGTTCGTCGAGCCGAGGTCGCAAACCACGAACTCTCCGTCCTCGAACTCAATCCTGCAGTGCTTCCGCGAAACGCTCTCTTGGTCGACGGGAATTTCGCAGTTGGGCGAACGCCCGATGGTCAGAGGTTCAGTGCCGACCTGCACACGCCGGCCCATCTCATGTCCGTAAATGACGATCAGACAGCCGTTCTGGTTGGAAGGACGCGGCGCGCGAGCCTCTTCGACCTCCGTGAGGACGGTTTGACTGGCACTCGTCGTCTGATCCTTGAAGGGCACGCTTTCAATATACAGCGTTCAGGGCCCTGCGTTAAAATGAGCAGCAGGAGATTGCAGTCACAGCGGACTGATGCCTTTGTTGACCCCCACAAGCCGGTTCAATAGCGTAGAGATGTGCGCGACGTAATTTCTCACTCCTGGGCGTGGGGGCTGGCGAGCCTCGCCCTGGTTCTCGGTACGCCCTTGGCTCTCACGGCGAGTCCGCCTACGGCCCAGCGGGCCTCGACCAACGTGGCGCGGGTGGTGACGCCCCCATTCACGGATGTCGATATTTCGAGGGCAAAGCCCGGCAGTGAAGGCTGGGTGGTTGCGCGGCGCGACGGAACCCAGGCGGTGCTCACGGTCGATCACGATCTGCAGTCCCATGTGCGAAGCCTATTCCGTCGCTACGATGTTCCAGCGGGCGGCCTCGTCGCGCTCGATCCCAAGACAGGACAGGTGCTTGCCTTCGTCGGATACGAAGCGGGCAAGGGGGACAGCGCACGGGTGGCGACCGATGCCGGGCCGCCGGCCGCGTCGGTGTTCAAAATCATCACCGCGTCGGCACTGACTCGACGCGGGCGTGAAGAGCTCGACCTCGGTTTGCTACGGCGGGGGGATGCGCGGATTGGTGGCGGCCGACCTGGTCGATAGCCCCAAGCGCGATCGCTGGTGCGCAACGATGGCCGACGCGCTCGGCTATTCGATCAACGCGGTGTTCGCAAAGCTTGCGGACCGCCACATCGACGAAGCCCGGATGACACAGTACGTTTCCGCCTTCGGATTCGGACAGCGGCTGCCGTTTGATCTTCCGGTGTCGCCAAGCCCCGTGGACGTGCCCAACAGCCGGCTCGAACGCGCCCGCATGGCAGCCGGCTTTTGGCACAGCCAGCTTTCACCGCTGCACGGCGCATTGCTGGCATCGACCATCGCGAACGATGGCCAGATGCCGTATGCGGCCATCGTCGATCGAATCGAAAGCGGCTCCGGTGAAACGCTCTATCAGCACGTGCCGCGCAATTTTCGACAGGTGTTGCCGCGGAACACGGCACGTCTGACCGGCGAAATGATGACCCGGACCGTGACCAAAGGAACGTCGAAGAAGGCGTTTTGGGACTCGAAGGGACGTCCCTTTCTTCCTGGCATCCGCGTCGCCGGCAAGACCGGCACTCTCAGCCGCTACAACCCGCACCGCACGTACAACTGGTGGGTCGGCTACGCGCCGGTCGACGATCCGAAAATCGCGGTCGCCGTGCTCGTCGTGAATGAGCCCACCTGGCGCATCAAAGCGAGCTACGTTGCCAAGGAAGCGCTGCGAAACTACCTGCTGCGGTAGCTGAGGCTCGAAACAGCCCGCTAGGGCGTTGCGGTGCGCCTCGGCTGAGTTAGGCTGCCGCCCGCTTCACTCTCAAGAAAGGCCACGCTTCATGTTTCGTAGCATTCGACTTCTGGCGTTCACCGCGATGACCGCTTTCTCCCTGCTCGCTTCAACCACCGTGACCGCACAGGCCCCAGTGCTCAATCGTGTCGTCAAGACGAACACCCTTCGGGTCGGGATGTCCGCAAATCAGCCGCCGCTCAACGTGAAGAGCAAGAGCGGCCAGATGATCGGACTCGAGGTCGACCTTGCCAACGGGATTGCGTATGCGCTTGGGCTCGAGCTCGAGATCGTGCAGAAGCCGTTCGGTCAGCTTCTCGGCGCACTCAAGAAGGGCCAGGTCGACATGGTGATGTCCGGCGTAGACATTACCGCTGCGCGCACCAAGGACTTCCTGTTCGTCGGCCCGTATCTCCTGTCGGGTAAGTCGCTGGTGACCACTTCGAAGGCCCTGGCCGGCGCCGAAACGGTCGATGACATCAACCAGCCGGACGTGACCTTCGTTGCGCTGAAGAACTCGACGAGCCACGCCTTCGTCAAAAAGAACATCCCGAAGGCCAAGCTGCTTGCCGTGGACAACTACGAAAAGGGGGTGGCCATGGTCATCAACGGGAAGGCGAGCGCCATGATCGCCGACATGCCCGCGTGCGCCCTGGCCGTCCTGCGCAATCCCGACGCAGGCCTCGTCACGCTCGAAGAACCGCTTTCCGTCGAGCCCATGGGCATCGCGGTGTCCGCCAAGGACATGCGCTTTTACAACCTGATCGACAACTACATCGAAGCGATCGAAGCCACCGGCATTCTCTCGGCACTTCGCGCGAAGTGGTTTGAAGATCCGAGCTGGCTCGACGAGCTGCCGTAATCGTAACAACCGGGGCGCGGAAAAAACCCGTCACGGGGTTCCATCGAACGGCTCGGCTTGCAAATGTGGTCGGAAGCACTTGGGGGCCGGGACCACGCAAGCCTCGCCTCGGAACTCGCGCCAATCTGCGGTGGTTGCTGTCTTGCAGATTGTCACTCGTTACGTCGACTCCACCCCATGACGGGTTTTTTCCGCGCCCCTCCATACGGAGACAGGGCGAACCAGGCTTCCTAACTGCAGGCGGCAGCGCGAGCCCGAAGGGCGAAGCCCGGCGCGAACGCGCCGGCAAGGCAGAGCAAAGCGAACGCCGCGCCAGGGAGGATTACGGGTGGGGGTGGGCGGGGCGGTGTAACCGAGCCGTACCACGCAGCCCCGTGTCGCGCTTTTTTCCGCGCCCCGGTGCTTACGCTCAGTCCTTATTCCGGACGATGAAGGTGTTCATGCCTTCTTCGCGTTCGAATGTCGTCCGATAGACCTGCGCTTCTTGCCGCGATTCAAACGGACCGATGCGGACTCGCCAGTGGGTGCCGCGGTCTTCGACGGTTCCGGTCGTGACGTAGGCCGAGTGTCCGCGCTTGCGAAGGGCGCTGGCAAACACCCGGGCTTCGTTCGCATCGCGGTAGCTGATGACTTGCAACGTGTAGCGGCCTTCATGCCCGGCCGGTACGGAGACCGTGTTTGCGGGAACCGTGGCGGCGACCAGGGGGTCGCGCACCGCCGCCATCTCGACCACCGTGCGATCGGGGCCCGCAGTGACCGATGCTGGCAAGCCGGCTGCGATGTCGGAACGCGGTGGCCGCTTGGTCAGCGGGTCGAGGTGTGCGAGCTCGGCGGCTGCGGCCGCCATGGCCGCGGCGACTTCCGGCCGCGTCTCGCTGACGAGGGTCGTTGGGAAGCTCAAGGTCTCGGGGTCGATCGCAGGTTCGGGGACGGGCTCCTTCGCAGCCTCTTGGACTTCGGCCTCGGCTTGAGCGTCGGCTTCCTCGGCGATAGCCAACATCTGAAGAGGGTCTTGGGGCGCTGATTCGCCACCATCCGGCAGCGCGGCGACCACAGCCACCACGACGGCAATCGCTACCACGAGGCCGACGCCCGAGAGCGCCAAGACGCCTCGCCCTTCACTCGACGATCGCTCTTCGATCCGATCCAGATCGCGCATTGCAGTGTCCATTTTGTGTTTCGCTCCAGGCCTCCTCTGGGGTTTACGAAACTTCCTTCGAAGCAGCCAAAAAACAGCAGTTCCGATCTCCCAAGAGGGCGTGCAGCGGGGGTGCACACGTGGTAGCTTCGCGCCGGCGTCGCAGCTCTGGGGAACGGCGCGCGGGAGCAGTAGTTCATGGCGGAATCTCCACAGAAGCATCCGGTCACCCTCGAAGACGAGATGAGGCGCTCGTACCTCGATTACGCGATGAGCGTGATCATCGGGCGAGCGATTCCGGACGTCAGGGACGGCTTGAAACCCGTCCACCGACGCATTCTCTACTCGATGCACGAGCAAAAAGTGCAGTGGAACGGCGCGTACCGAAAAAGCGCCCGCATCGTCGGTGACGTGCTCGGCAAGTATCACCCCCACGGGGATAGCGCGGTTTACGATGCCCTGGTTCGCATGGCGCAAGATTTCTCCATGCGTTACCCGCTGGTCGACGGGCAGGGGAACTTCGGGTCCATCGATGGCGATCCCGCCGCGGCGATGCGTTACACCGAGGTTCGGATGCACCGGCTCGCGTCGGAGCTTCTCGCCGATATCGAAAAAGAAACCGTAGACTTCGGTCCGAACTTCGACGACTCCGAGAGTGAGCCACTCGTTCTACCGAGCCGGATTCCGAACCTGCTGATCAATGGCTCGGGCGGTATCGCTGTCGGGATGGCGACCAACATTCCCCCCCACAATCTTCGCGAAATCGTCGATGCCACCGTGCGGCTCATGAAGGACCCCGAACTCACCGTTGACGACCTGATGCAGGACGACGACGAGACCGGACGGCTTGGGGTCAAGGGCCCCGATTTCCCGACCGCGGGTTACATCTACGGCCGCGCTGGCATTCATCTCGGCTACCGGACCGGTCGCGGGCGCATCGTGATGCGGGCGCGAGCAAACATCGAGCAGCTCCCCGGCAAGGGTGACCGCGAAATGATCGTCATCACCGAAATCCCGTATCAGGTCAACAAGGCGGAGCTTCTGAAGAAGGTCGCCGACCTGGTGCGGGACAAGCGGCTCGAGGGCATCAGCGACATCCGCGACGAGTCGGACCGCGACGGCCTACGCGTGGTCATCGAGCTCAAGCGCGACGCTCACGGCGAAATCGTGCTCAATAAGCTCTACCAAATGACGGCGCTCCAGAGCACCTTTGGCTACAACTGTCTGGCCATCGTGGGGAAGCGTCCCGAGGTCCTCGACTTACGCACTGCGCTTCTTCGTTTCATCGACCACCGGCGTGAAGTCGTCGTTCGACGAACTCGGTACGACCTTCGCCAGGCCAAGGCGCAGCGCGAGCTCGTCGAAGGCCTGGGGATGGCGGTCACCGACATCGATCTGGTGGTCAATACGATCCGCTCCTCGAACGATCCGGAGGAGGCGCGCGCGCGGTTGATGAAGCTGCCGCTCACGGGCCTCGAAGAGTTCGTCAAGCGCGCAGGCCGTCCCGAAACCGAGATCCAAGCGGCGAAGGACCGCGGCGAGTACCTGCTCTCCGAGCGGCAGGCGAAGGCCATCCTCGAGATGCGGCTCTCGCGATTGACCGGTCTCGAGCGCGAGAAGTTGGCGACCGAGTACGGGAGCCTCTGCGACTTGATCGCCGAGCTCGAGGCCATCCTAGCCAGCAGCGTGCTTCTCGACGAGGTCATCGTCGCGGAGCTCGACGAAATCCGGGAGCGCTTCGGCGACGCGCGGCGGACCGAAATCGTCGAAGCCGAAGGAGACATTTCGATCGAGGACCTCGTCCCGGACGAGGAAGTGGTCGTCACAGTCTCGCACGCGGGCTACGTCAAGCGCGTTCCGCTGAGCGAATACCGGGCGCAGGGCCGTGGCGGCAAGGGCCTTCGGGCGATGGATACTCGCGATCAGGATTTCGTGAGCTGGGTCTTCGTCGTCAACGCCCATGCAAACGTTCTGTTTTTGAGCGACAAGGGCAAAGCCTACCTGAAGAAGGTGTATCAGATTCCCGAAACCAGCCGCGCGGCAAGGGGAAGGGCGGTCGTCAATCTCGTGGGCATGGAGCCCGATGAGCGCGTCGCCGCGATTCTTCCGATTCGCGAGTTTGTCGATGACGGGTATCTCTTGACGTGCACGCGAAAAGGCCGGGTCAAGCGAACCAGTCTGAGCGCCTACGAGAACATCCGTCAGACGGGGATCATCGGCGTTGCCATTGTCGAGGGCGATGCGCTGCTGGCCGCCCGAATCGTGACCCCGGCCCAGCACGTCCTCATCGGTACGTCCGGCGGTATGAGCATTCGTTTCGCCATCGAAGACGTGCGGGCGATGGGCCGCGACTCGATGGGTGTCAAGGGTGTCGACCTTCGCGAGGGCGACTTCGTCATCGGCATGGACACCATCGAGGATGAGAGCGAGCAGCAGGTGCTCACCGTGAGTGCCAACGGCTATGGCAAGCGCACCAAGGTCGCGGAATGGCGCACTCAGAACCGAGGGGGCAAAGGCATCATCGCAATGGACACCTCCGAGCGTAACGGAGCGTTGGTAAAACTCCGGCTCGTGTCTCCGGAGGACCAGCTGATGGTCATCACGACCGGCGGACAGGTGATTCGGACCCGAGTCAGCGAGATTCGCGAGACGGGCCGCAACACGCAGGGAGTTCGCGTGATTCGCCTCCGGGATGGGGAGCAAGTCGTCGACGTCGAGCCTGTGGCCGAGGGCGAGGAGGACGACGAGGGGGTCGACGAAGTGGTGGACTCGGAAGAACCCCAAGAACCCCAGGGAAATTAGCCCCAGCCCGACTGGAAATGTGTAATCCCTAGAACAACACGCTATCCTTGTGAGAGCATTTTGGGGAGTGTTTTGCGAGGGGTAGGGGAGTGTGAGTAGCGGACCCGTCATCGGGATCGACCTGGGTACGACCAACTCTGTGGTTGCCGTTGCAGACCAGCGAGGAGCGCGGGTTCTCGCGGACAACGACGGGGTGACGTTGACCCCGTCGGTCGTTTCATTTCATCCAAGCGGCGATGTGTTGGTGGGCGCGCCTGCAAAGGAGCGGCGCCTGCTCGATGCCAAGAACACCGTCTACTCGGTCAAGAGGCTGATTGGTCGCCCGTTCAGCAGCTACGAGGTCAAACATGCGCAAGAGCGATTTGCGTTCGAGCTCTCGGAAGGCCCGAGCGGAGGCGTGCTGGTCGCTGCGCGTGGCGAGACATACACGCTCAGTGAGATCAGCGCATTCGTCCTCCGACACGTCCGTAAAGTTGCCGAACAGGCGCTAGGCAAGGAGTGCGGCCGGGCGGTCGTCACGGTGCCGGCCAACTTCAACGAGCTGCAACGAAGTGCGACCAAAGCGGCCGGACGCGTTGCCGGTCTGGACGTGCTTCGCATCGTCAACGAGCCCACCGCGGCGGCGCTCGCATATGGATACAACAAGACTTCGACTGAGCGGGTCGCCGTATACGATTTCGGTGGCGGCACGTTCGACATCACCATTCTTCAGCTTGCCGGAGACGTGTTTGAAGTGCTCGCAACGGCTGGCGACACGTTCCTCGGCGGCGATGACGTCGATACGACGATCGCAGACCACATGATCGAGCGTTTCCTCGAGGCGCATCGCTACGATGTGCGTCAAGATGTCCAAGCCTACGAACGGCTCAGGGCCGCCGCAGAGTGGGCGAAGATCCAGCTTTCGAGCAAGCCCGATATCCAACTCTGCGTCGAGGAGTTGGCCTACGGCGACGGCGGTGCGGCGCTCAACTTGGACTACGCGCTGACGCGGCAGCAGCTCGAACACATGTGCCAGCCTCTTGTTGCTCGGACCTTCGACGTCTGTGAGGACGCGATGAAGGCGGCCGGCTTGCGTCCGACTCAGCTCGACAACGTCATTTTGGTTGGCGGCTCGACGCGGATTCCACTGCTTCAGCGAATGGTTGCCGAGTACTTTGGTCGCGAGCCTCGAGTGGACATCGATCCGGATTTAGTCGTTGCGCAGGGCGCGGCGCTTCACGCGCAGTCGCTCTCCGTCCCGGCGCGAAAAGCGCCGTTCGCCAAGGTCTCGCTCAAGAAGGTCGCTCAATCGAGCGGCGACGCGCCCGGAATGGCGGGTGGTGCCAACCTCGATGACGAAGTCACCAATGTCGGAGATCGTCCGCCCCTTCCTCCCCTTCCGCCGCCGCCCGTTGCGCGGGCGGCGCGAAAGGCGACCCTGCCCGGGCAGGCACCCCCGCCTCCTCCGCCCCCCGTGTCGCTCGATTCCATGACGGACCAGCTCGCCGACGACGGTCTGCTCGATGCACCGACGCGCGCTCGCGAGCCGCGGTACACCGATCAGCCCACGCGCATCGGCACGCTCGATTTCAAGCCCTCGAGCACCGAGGATGCGTCTGGGCTCCTGATGCAGATCGGACTCGAGGCCGAGGAGGGGCTCGGAGCCCCGGACGAAGAGCGCTCATCCCTCATGATGGAGCTTGGAGACGATGCCTTCGGTCGGGATTCGGTCCCTATGGACGATGTCTCGCACGCCGATGTGGACTTGGAACTCGGAAGCCAGGCCCCGGCGACGCTCCGTGCCGCGCTCGACGAAGAGGTCGACACTGTCACTGGCGCGATTGCCGCGGTCGCGCCCCCCGAGACAGTTCCGCAGGCGCCACTCCTGCTCGATGTCACGCCACTGTCGCTGGGCGTCGAAACCGTGGACGGCTACTGCGAGCGAATCATCCGCCGCAACTCGGCGATTCCGGCCGGCCAAACCAAGATGTTCACGACGGCCCGCGATCGGCAGGAGACCGTCGTCGTTCGCATCTGTCAGGGCGAGGACCGCAGGGTCTCTGCGAACCAGCTCCTTGGGGAAGTCGTGCTCGACGGACTGCGCCCGGCTGCTCGCGGCAAGGTTCAAATCGCCGTTCGTTTCATGATCGATGCCGACGGCACGCTCCAGGTCAGGGCGCAAGACGTTGGAACCGGCCAGCAGCAGCAAATCGCGATCAAGCTCATCGGTGAGCTGCCCGAAGAACAAATCACGCAGCTTCGGGAGCGCCACGAGGCGAAGCTCGGAGGCTGAGCCATGTCGGACGCCGCAGATCGTTTCGACTACTACCAGGTGCTGGAGATCACTCCCGTCGCGAGCGCGGACGAGATTCGAATCGCCTTCCATCGTTTTGCGCGCGAGCATCATCCGGACAACTTCGTCGGCGCGCCGGATGAAGCGGCGCGGCACACGGAGCTCTACCGGCTGGGCAGCGAGGCGTATCGTATCCTCCTCGATCCGATGAAGCGCAAGCTCTACAACGAAGGCCTCGAGAAGGGCCTGCTTCGCTATTCCGAGGATCGCGCCGAGGAGAAGCGTCGGACGATCCGAGCGCCCGGCGGAGTTGCGTTGCGCTCCAGTAAGGCGCGGGCGTTCTTCACGCGCGCGCATCGGGCGATCAAGTCCGAGGACTGGGCTCAAGCCAAGCTCAACCTCCAAATGGCGATTCAGAACGAGCCCGACAACGAGGACCTCAAGGCCAAGCTCGAGGAAGTTCTCCAACGGATGAAGTCGGGCTAGTTTGGTAGCCTGGAACGATTTCCAGGCTATGGTAGCGGCGTCATGGGACGAACAGCGACGATAGAACGTCGAACCAAAGAGACCGACATCCGCGTGGTGCTCGATCTCGACGGCAGCGGCCAATACCAGGTGGAGACTCCGATCGGGTTTCTCACGCACATGGTGGAACAGCTCGCCAAGCACGGGCTGTTCGACCTCGAGGTGCGCGCCGTCGGCGATACGCACATCGATGGGCACCACACCACCGAGGACCTGGCCATCGCGCTCGGGCAGGCGTTCGCCACCGCCCTCGGGGACAAGGTTGGCATTCGTCGTTTCGGTTCCGCGACATTGCCGATGGATGAAGCTTGCGTCACCTGCGCGCTGGATTTGTCTGGTCGTCCCTACTTCGTCTGGGCCGTCACGCTCCCAAAGGCAAAGCTGGGTGACTTCGATACCGAGCTCGCCGAGGTTTTTTTCGAGGGCTTCGCGCGCGGCAGCCAATGCAACCTGCACATGCGCCAACACGCCGGCGAAAATCTCCACCACGTCATCGAAATCAGCTTCAAGGCTTTTGCTCGCTCGCTTCGGGAGGCGACCGAAATCGATCCTCGGGTCGTCGGTGTGCCTTCGACCAAGGGCACGTTGACCGAATGACGACAGGCCGTGTAGCGATTGTCGATCTCGGTCTCGGTAACTTGCACAGCGTGGCCAAGGCATTCGAGCGTGCGGGTGCCGATGCTGAGCTGAGCTCCGATCCAGACGTCCTTCTGCGAGCCGATCGCTTAGTGATGCCGGGGCAGGGCGCCTTCAAGGAGTGCGCCCATGCGCTCGCGGGAGAGCTGGGCGAGGCGGTGCGCGCCTGGATCGACAGTGGTCGCCCCTACCTCGGTATTTGCCTCGGCATGCAAGCCTTGTTCGACGAGAGCGAAGAGGCGCCGGGGGAGAAGGGGCTCGGCATCTTCCCGGGAATCGTGAAGCGCTTCGCGACCGACCTGTGCGATGCGCAGGGGCGCAGGCTCAAGGTGCCGCACATCGGATGGAATCAGATTGAAAGCCGGCACGCCGTGTTCGAGAACGACGAATGGTACTACTTCGTGCACAGCTACTACTGCGTGCCAGCCGACGAGAGCCTCGTGGTCGCGACGACCGACTACGGAGGGCCCTTCTGTTCCGCCATCGCTCGAGACAACGTCCTGGCGTGCCAGTTTCACCCCGAAAAAAGCCAGCATGCCGGTGCGCGAATGATCGGACACTTCCTGGGAGATGTGGCGTGGAGTTGATTCCAGCGATCGATCTGCTCGACGGCAAGGTCGTGCGTCTGCATCAGGGAAAGTACGATCACGTCACCGTCTACGACCATGATCCTGTCGCGATGGCAAAGCGCTTCGAAGATCAGGGCGCCGAGCGGCTCCACGTCGTCGATCTCGAAGGCGCGCGCCGAGGTGAGCCTGCGCATGTTCCGATCATCGAAGGCATCCTGCGCGAGACGAAGCTTCAGGTTCAGATCGGCGGGGGCGTTCGCAACGAAGATATTGCAGCGCAATGGATGGATGCGGGCGCTGCGCGCGTCGTGCTCGGGCACCGTGGTCGTCAAAGAACCCGATGTCGCCCGGGCGATCTGCGATCGCTATCCTCGTGGCGTCGTGATGGCGCTCGATGCGCGCGACGGCAAAATCGCCGTCGAGGGCTGGCAGGAGCAAAGCGCGCAGGACGTCACGGAGCTCGCGAAGAAAGTCGATGGTTGGAACATCGGCGCCATCCTTTTCACCAACATCCACAAGGATGGGACGCGCGAGGGGCCGGACGTGGAAGGCACGGCTGGCTTGCAGTCTCAGGTCGAGACGACCGTGATCGCCTCGGGCGGCATTGGCTCGCTCGACGATCTTCGCGCGCTTCGTGCGGCGGGCGTTCGCTCATCGGTTTGCGGGCGCGCGCTGTACTCGGGCGCCTTCACCCTATCCGAAGCCTTCGCTGCGCTGAAGGAGTCCTGATGCTGGCGAAACGAATCATCCCCTGTCTCGACGTCAAAGAAGGGCGCGTCGTCAAGGGTATCAACTTCGTTGGGCTTCGGGATGCTGGCGATCCAGTCGAATCGGCGCAGCGGTATAGCGCAGGTGGGGCGGACGAGATCACCTTCCTCGACATCACCGCGTCGCACGAGAACCGTCGGACCCTCTTCGACCTGGTCGACCGCACGGCATCGACCGTCGCCGTTCCTCTCACGGTTGGCGGGGGCGTGCGAGAGCGGCGCGATGTGAGCGATCTCCTGCACGCTGGGGCAGACAAAGTCTCGATCAACAGCGCTGCCGTATCGAACCCGGACTTCATCAAAGAGATGGCCGAGGCATACGGCTCACAGGCGATTGTGGTAGCGATCGACGCAAAGCGGGTCCCTGGCCAAACCGAGAAGTGGACGGTCTATACGCACGGAGGAAGGCGTGACACCGGCCTCGATGCGATCGCCTGGGCCCGGCAGATGGCCGATTACGGAGCCGGAGAAATCCTTCTGACCAGCATGGACCGGGACGGGACACAGGATGGCTATGATTTGCTGTTAACTCGCGCAGTTGTGGACGCAATCTCGATTCCGGTTGTAGCTTCCGGGGGCGTGGGAACCCTGGGGCACGTGCACGAAGGTCTGGCAGCCGGAGGAGCCGATGCGGCGCTTGCGGCTTCTATCTTTCACGACGGTCACTACACTGTGGCCGAGGTCAAGGAGTACCTGCTCGACCATGGGGTATGTGTGCGCCCGCCTGAGCGGGATTGAGGGGTAACGATGGGCAGAGACGTCGGCGTAGGCCAACTGGTGCAGGAGCTGGAGCGGCGTGGTGATCGCCTCCCGTTCGAGATCGGTGCCTTCGTCGCTCTCGAGGCTTGTGAGGATCTCTTGCTAGAGGCTGTGAAGCTCGATGCAGATGACGTCCGAGTGACCTTGGAAGGCTCCGTGGTGCTGTCCGGCGAGGCCGAGCGGGCGGATCCCGATGAGGCAGCTCGTTCTCTTCGTCTCTGTGCTGGCTCGACTGCTCGTCGCAGCGGGCCCGGGCGTCCCACCGCATCTGCTTCAGCTCGTCGAAGAGAACGTGACGGGGCAGAACCCCCGCGACCTTCGACATCTGCACGACGCCATCGAGGCGTCGCTCATTCCCATCAACCGCGGTGCATCCCGACGCGTGCTCGCTCGTCTTGTTCGTGAGAGCGACCGGCCCCCGGTCCCCGAGCCCGTCCACGTCGATCCTCGCGAGCTCGACACCGAGCTCGAGGAATTGCTGCGCGACCCCGCAACGAGGACTTTGGAGTCCACACAGGCCGGGCCGCGAATGGAAGAATGGAACACCGAAGAGCCCATCACAGAGCAAATCCGCGTTCCAGCTGCCCTGCGCCGACGGGCCCAGCTCGATGATCAGCCCGAGACACTGCCGGTTCCGCCCTCGCGACCTGCAGTCGCGCGAAGCTCGGCGTCCGTCCCCGACCTGAGGCGCCTCGGCACCCGATTCGGCCTTGGCCGCTGCCGCACCTCGCGAACAAGCACCCCAGCCGGGACCTGAGCCCATCACGGCGACGATTCGAAAGTGGTCGACCGAGGAAGAGTCAGGATCAGCAGTGGCGTCAGCGCCGCAGCGCCAGTGTCAGCGCCAGCGCCAGCGCCAGTGTCAAAGCCAGCGCCAGGCGACTCGGGGAGGTGAATGCGGCTGTGTCCGAAACCCTCTTGGAGACGCCGACGGAGTCTGTGTTCGGGACGGGGTCCGTATCCCACGCCGAATCCATTCCCTCGCCGTTGCCGGCGCGGGAGTCTGCGGCTGCGCCCGAGCCGGCCTATGAACGGCGCTCTTCCGCCATTCCCCAGCCTCCGAAGCGCCGCGGCGGCTTGGGAGCTCTGCTTGCTGCCGCGGTCGTAGGCCTCGGCCTCTATGCGCTCATCAGCACGGGCACCCTGGACGCACTGGTTCGGCCCGCCCCGGCGCCGGCGGCGTCGGTCACACCTGGGGTCATCGACATCACGGTCACGCCGAGCGATGCGCAGGTCTTCGTCTTCGTTGGACGGGGTCCCGCCATCGCAGACGGGCTTGCGGTCGACGAAGCTCACGAATTCGTCGTCTTCGACCGCGGTCTCCGCCCGTCCAGGGCTATCGTTCCCCGCGGCGCGAGCTGGGCGAGCACCGAGGATGGTTTGCTCTACGAGCTCGCGATTCAAGCTCAGGCGGTCACCGACCCATCAGACGAGCTCGATTTTGGCGCTGCGCAGACGAAGCCGTCTTCGGTTGGCGCCCTAGGGAGCGCCAGGGTCCGCGTCATCACGAATCCGCCCGGCGCGAAGGTGTATCGCTACGCAGGAGTCGGGCCACGCCTACGGATCCTCGCGGGATCGATTCACGAGGGCCAAGAAATTCTCGTCTTTCATCCGGCGCACGAGATTCGCCGCGGCGTGATCGGCCCGAGCGACTGGCAAATGGCGGAGGGCGAGACCGCTCAGAGCGCCGCCTTGCAGATCGAGCTCCCGGCACTCCCGACCTCAGCGGCTCCGGAAATGCTCGAGAACTGACTCCACTTCGCTTCGAATCGACTCCAGCCCTTGCTCGGTGTCCGCTTCGAACCGTAGGACCAGAACGGGCTGCGTGTTGGACGCGCGAACCAATGCCCAGCCCCTGTCGAATTGAATGCGCGCCCCGTCGATGTCGATGAGAGGGTGCGTAGGCCGATAGTGGTCGACCACCTGCTGAACCAGATCGAATTTCCGGGAATCATCGCAATCGACGCGAATCTCCGGTGTGGCGAATGTCTCGGGCACGTCGGCCAACATCTCGTGAAGCGGCACGTCGCTTTGGGAAACGATTTCTAGAATTCGGAGTGTCGCATAGATCGCGTCGTCGAAACCGTAGTAGCGATCCGCGAAGAAGATATGCCCGCTCATCTCTCCGGCGAGGAGCGCTTTTTCTTCTTTCATCTTGGTCTTGATCAGTGAGTGGCCCGTCTTCCAAAGCACCCCTCGTCCGCCGTGCGCCTCGATGTCGTCGTACATCGTTTGCGAGCATTTCACTTCGCCGATGATCGTCGCGCCAGGTTGCTTTTTGAGAAGATCGCGCGAAAGTATGATCATGAGCTTGTCCCCCCAGATCACCTCACCGCGAGCGTCGATGACTCCGACCCGGTCGGCATCACCATCATAGGCGAAGCCGAGCTCGAGCCCGTCCGCCAATACACGCTCGATTAGCATCTGGAGCGTCTCCGGTTCTGTCGGATCGGCGTGGTGAACGGGAAAGGTGCCGTCCATTTCGCAAAGCATTGCCACGGGGTTGAGGCCGAGGGCCTTCGTCGTTTCCAGGGCAAGGGGACCGCCTGCACCGTTTCCTGCATCGATTGCAAATCGGATGTCTCGTCTCCCGAGTTGGATGTCGTCCTTTGCCTTCTTCACATAGGCCGGCGTCGGGTCGATCGTCTCCATCGTGCCGCCCGGAGCCCGGTGGAAGCGTTCGCCTTCCATCACCTCACGGAGCTCGTCGATATCGTTGCCGTACAGCGAGCCCTTGCCCACCATCATTTTGAACCCGTTTTCGTCGGGGGGGTTGTGGCTTCCGGTGATTTGGACCCCGCCGTCGAGGTCGAGCTCATGGACGGCGAAGTACAAGAGCGGCGTAGGGCCGACCCCGATGTCGACCAACTGAAGGCCGGTTTCGATCAGCCCGCCGCAAAGGGCTTGGTGCAGGCGTGGCGAGCTCAGGCGGCAGTCGCGGCCAACTCCGATTCGGTTCAAGCCTCGCTTTGCGAAGAAGGTGCCCAGGCTCAGACCCAACGCTCGTACGAACGCGTCGCCGAAATCGCGCTCGGCGTGTCCTCGAATGTCGTATTCACGAAAGACGTGCGGATTCATCACATCACCGCCTGTGGTCGCCTCTTTCACGAAGGGCGGCGACGACTTCGCGCACGTCTTGGGCGCGTTCCCTCGGGACGATCAGAAGCGCATCACCGGCGTCCACCACGACGAGGTTGTGCACGCCAATCAGTGCAACGAGCTTTCCATCGGGCACCGCCACGAAATTTCCGCTGGCGTCGACCGCAATTGCGCCCTCGGGCAGGACGTTCGCGCAATCATCCTGGGGCGAAAGCTCCCATGCCGAAGTCCAGCTCCCGAGGTCGGACCATTCAAACGTGCCAGGAACCACGCTGACTGCGCTGACCTTCTCCATGATGCCATGGTCGATGCTGACCGCGGGGAGCTCTCCGTAGGTTTGCCGAACTAGCGCAGCTTCGTTGCCCGATCGTGCGGCCTCATCGTAGCGCTTGAGCTCCTGACCGAGACCTGGAAGGTGCAGATCAATCGCTTCGAGAATCCGAGAGGCGAGAAAGAAGAACATCCCACTGTTCCAAAGGAAGTTCCCGTTGGCGACGAACTGCTCGGCTCGTTGGCGGTTCGGCTTTTCGACGAATCGGCGGGCTCGAAAGACCCCTGGGTCCAGCTCTGAGCCGACCTCGATGTAGCCGTAGCCGGTCTCTGCTCGCCCAGGGCGAATGCCAATTGTGACGTAGTCGCCATGTGTCGCGGCTTCGAGCCCGCGCCGGAGGGTGTCGGCATAGGCGTCTGTTTCCCGAATGTAGTGATCGGCGGGAAGGACCGCCATGATCGCGCCTTCGTCGAGCCGCTTCACGTGGGTCGCCGCCCATCCGATACACGGAGCGGTGTTGCGTCCTACCGGCTCGGCGAGGATCTGATGAGCTTGCAGCTCGGGAAGCTCTCGTTCTACCTGCTCGCGGAGCTGCTCCGAGGTGACGACGAACGTGCGTTCCGCCGGAAGCACGTCCCAAACGCGCTCAGCGGTCGCGCGAAGCAAGGAGCGGGCATCGGGGCCAAGCGCGAGGAACTGCTTGGGCCGGTCGCTTCGCGAAAGCGGCCAGAAGCGAGTGCCGGAGCCTCCCGCCATGATCACTGCATATGCTTTTTCACTGTTTGTCATGAACCGGCCTCTGCCTCAGCGCGTAATCAGGAAAACTCCGAGAGGCACGAGGTATATCGCGAACGTCCACATCCGTCCGACCAGAATGATCTGGCGAAGGATAACAAGCGAGATGTATCCGGTCACCAGGGCCGTAGCGCCGCCCGCCCAGGCTCCGAGCCCGAGGGACCCGAGCCCTTCGGCGCCGCTTGCCTCGAACGCCGCGGCCCCGACGATGGCCGGCAGGGAGACCAGAAATGAGAATCGGAACGCCGCGTTGCTTTGGACCCCGAGCAGCATTGCGACAGCGATGGTGACCCCGCTGCGGCTGACCCCGGGGAGAACGGCCACCCCCTGGGCGAGTCCGATGCCGATCGCTTGGGGCCAGGAAACCTCGTCGCTCGATCCTCGCGCAACGCCGCTCGCGAGTAGAAAAGCCGCCGAGATGAGGAATCCGTAGCCGACCAGTCGAAGATCTGTCGCGAAGACCTCAGCGGTGTCGCGGAGGAACAGTCCAAGCGTCGCGGTGACGAGAGTGGCGAGGAGAATCCCGACCAGCGTTCGGCCCTCTGGCGTGCTGACGAAGCGCTCGGGCCTGCGTATCGCTGCGCCTGCTTCACGGATCAACGCAGCGATGTCTCGCCGAAACAGTAGGACTGTCGCGAGCAATGTGCCCAAATGAAGCAGAATGACGAGTGCGAGTGAGCTCCCGCCGATGTCGAAGTAGTGCGCGCCGATCGCAACGTGCCCGCTGCTCGAGACGGGCAGGAATTCGGTCAGCCCCTGCAATGCGCCCAGTGCGGCGGCCGTCAGCGCATCGATCCCCTCAGACAAGTGGCAAGCCTTAGCGGCTGTCGTGCATCGCCGCAAGGACCGCGGCTCGAGGCGTTTTGGGCAGGGGGCGATGGCTGTTTCGTTCTGCTTCGACTACGATTCGCCCGGCTTCATGCGAGAGACCTGGCACGCGGCCCGAGTTGGCCTGATGGTGGTTTTTGGACTGGTCGTCACTTTTGCCGTCTATCGTTACGTCGACGAGCGATCGTCCGCAGACTCCGGCTACGGCGTGTACGCGTACTTCGAGGACGTTCAGGGGCTGGTCGCCAAGTCTCGTGTCCTGGTTGCCGGTATCCCCGTTGGCTACATTTCCTCGATCCGGCTGGAGGGGACCCGCGCTCGAGTCGACCTCCGCATCGAGGGGCACCTCACGCTCTACGAAGATGCCCGCGTCACCATGCGAAGCCTCTCGCTGCTCGGGGAACGGGCCTTGGTGCTCCGGCCGGGCACTCCCGGGCTGCCCGTCATTCCGGACGGAGGAGAGATCCGCGGCACCGAGCAGGGCGTACAGACCGACGACATCATGGTGACGGTCAACGACATCGCCCAGAGCGTGAAGAAGATCACGACCCAAATGGAACGAGCCTTTGGGACTGAGGAGGCCGGCGACCGAATGGAGAGCGCGCTTCGCAATCTCAGCGACGCGCTAGAGAACATCAAAGAGGTCACGGATGAAGCGGGTCCGCGAATCGTCCGCATCATGGAGAACGTCGAGCTCGCCACCGATGATCTCAGCGAGATCATCCACAAGCGGAAAGGCGACATCGACCGCGGGGTTGCGGAGGTCGACGACACGATCGCCTCGATTCACCGCGCAGCCGATCAACTCAACGACGTCCTCGCGGACGTGAAAGAGGTCACCGGCCGGACCGCGCGAGGCGAGGGCACGATCGGTCGCCTGACGCAGGACGAAGCGCTCATCGATGAAGTTGAAGGCGTCGCCGAAGGCTTGAACAACTTCGTGGGTGGCCTGAACCGGCTCCAAACCATCGTGGGGCTCAGAAGCGAGTACTACGCGCTGGCGAACGCGTTCAAGACGTATTTCTCGATCTACTTGAAGCCCCGCGAAGGCCGGTACTTCCTCTTCCAGGTCGTCGATGACCCGAGAGGATCGATCAGCGTCTCGGAGAGCATCATTCGTCAGAGCCCCCCGCCGCTGTTTTATCCGAACGAATACAAGCGGACCGAGATCACACGCAGCAATCGAGTGAGGTTTTCGGCGGAGTTCGGCAAGACCATCTCGTTTGCAACCTTTCGTTTCGGCATCATCGAGTCGAGCGGCGGGCTCGGCTTGGACCTCAAGTTCGTTCAAGATCGGCTCGAAATCAACAACGACCTCTTCGAGTTCGGCTTCCGGATCTATCCTCGGCTCCGAATTCGCGCGGCCTTCGAGATCATTCGTCGATTCTCGCTCGTCGCTGGTATCGACAATGTGCTGAACGGCGGCCGCGACTACTTCTTCGGCCTTCAACTGCGCTTCGACGACCAGGACCTCAAGCCATTGATACCGTTCGCGACCGGAGCGCTATGAGGGGGGTAGCGCGAGGCGCCGGCGCCGTCGTGAAATCGCCCATAGGGTTCGCTCGCGGTTTGTCGTACGCGCTGCGCGGTATGCGTTTTGTGTACCTTCAGCACCCCAGGCTCGCGCGCTACTGGCTCTTCCCCATACTGATTACTGGCTTCGCGCTCCTCGCCGTCTTCTATGGCGCCGGAAGCTACAACGAAGACATCGGCGCCGCGCTCTGGTCGCTCTTCCCCGAGAGCTGGAGCGAGGCCACCGGCTGGGTCGGGGGCTTGCTGAGCGCCTTGCGCTGGGTCGTCGAGCTGATTGCTGCCGTCCTGATCGTTCTGCTCGGCTTGGTGGTGGTGCTCCTGATGTCGAGCGTGGTGGCGGCCCCTTTCAACGATGCACTCAGCGAGGCGGTGGAACACATTCTGACCGGCAAGCCCGCGCCACCGTTTTCATTCAGTCGCATGCTCGCCGACATCGTACGAACCGTCCGTCTCGAGCTCGGCAAGGCATTGCTCTACGTCGTGGTCGTGGGGCCGATGTTCCTAGCTTCGTTCTTCATCCCCGGAGTGGGACAGGTCATCTCGTTGGTCGGATTCGCGCTCACGGCGGTCTACCTGGGCATTGACTACGTCGATTGGCCGGCTGCCCGAAGGGATTGGTCGGTCGGCGATCGCGTCCGGTTCACTCGCCGCCAACTGCCTGCTGTTGCCGGCTTTGGGACCGGGGTCTGGGTTTTCCTCTTCATTCCGCTGGTGAATCTGCTTTTCATGCCAGCCGCCGTGGCCGGCGGGACGATGCTTTTCATCGAGCTCGAAGCGACCGAAAGGTAAGGGATTCTACTGCTTTTTGTCGACTGGCCCGGCTCGGTGCTAACTTGGAGGCGAGGGGTTTGTTTATGAAACGTTCATCCTATCGGGCGCTCTTGTTGGCGCTTGGATTGTTGTTCGGCTTCGGCATGCGCGCCGACACGGGGCTGGCGAGTGCCCGGTCGCCGAGCGTCCTGGAGCAATCCATGGGCGACATCCAATGGGGCTGGTCTCCGAAGCAGGTGTATCGCCAGCTCAAGAAAGAAATCGAAGCGTCCTACCAGAAGCCGATCTCGAAGACGACCGACGCCATCGAGGAGGACCGGCTGCGCCACAAAATGGCCGAAGAGACTCGAGAGATTCGCGATTCGTACCTGGAGTTCGATGGTACGCCCAGCGCGTACGACTCGGGCTACTTAAAGGGTGAGTTCACTCACAGAAATGGCGAATCGCTGCTTCGCTTGCGAACCGAGAACACACAGGATTTCTTCTTCTTCATCAACGAGCGGCTTTGGAAAAGATACCGAGCGTTCGATGCTTCCGTGTTCGAAGGCGCCAGCTTTGCGGACTTCGCGACCGCACTTCAGGAGCGCTACGGAAAAGCGAAGACGAAAAACGGCGTCCGCGTGCCGGGGACGCCATCCACGCAATGGCTGGAGTGGAGAGAGCCTAGTGTTCTGGCTCGTGCCGTGGACAACAATGAATTCTATGGCTTTTACTGCCTGATTCTCGAAGATCCGAAAACCGTCGCCCAACTCGGCAAGCTCCGAAAGAATAGAGCCGAGGAGGCCGAAGCTGGCGGCGGGTTGGTCGACATGGTCGAGGAACAGAGCGGCGAAGACCAGAACGCCGACATCGCCGACCGCATCACCGGCGAGATTCGACGTCACGACCGGCCCGAAGTCGTCGACCCGAAGTAGCGCCGACGTAGGTCGGGGTAGGATTTACACCGCCCTCGTCTCGCGAGTACGCTTGTGAGTCCTGAAGGGACCCCGCGTGCGGTATCGTTTAAGGTTTCATCTACAAGAGGTCGACCTGGTTGGTGAGGAGATCATCATCGGCCGTGGCGAGATGGCGCAGATTACCATCGACGATCCGATGCTTTCTCGCCGCCACGTCCGAATCGATCTCTCCGGAACCGCGCCGACCGTGGAAGACCTCAGCAGCCGCAACGGCACCCAGCTCAACGGGCGTACGCTCGTCGACCGCGCCACCTTGACCGATGGGGACCGAATTCGCATCGGGACTCAGGAGCTGGTGTTTGTGGCTCCAGAAAGCGCAACCAACAACGATCGAAACACGAGTGCGCTTCGGTTCTGCGGCGGCTGTGCGATTCCGTATCCGGCTCGGAGCCCACACTGCCCGCACTGCGGAGCCATCCAGGACGCCGAAGGCGGGAGCACGGAAGTGCGCGACGTCGTGGCGTCCGGTTGGACGTTCCACTTGCTGTCTCAGGTCGTCGCCCGCGCGATCGACCAGGGGCGACTGACCGACGCCGAGCGAATGATGTCCCGAGGCGTCACCGAGCTCGAGGAGCAACTCGCCGAGGGAATCGAGGTCGAATCGGCTCATGTGACAAAGGTCGCCGAATGCTCGACCAGACTCGGCTGTGCGCTTCGGAGCGCACGCTGGATTGGGATCGGGGCCCGACTCTATCGGCGCGGCGGAGAGGCACCGTCACGTGAGGTGCTCACGCTGGTCGACGAGTTGCCTGCGGACGTGCGGTTGGATGCCGCGATTAGCGACTTGCGCCGGGCCGGCCCCGGAACGCGTCGCGCGGGTTGACGCGCCTAGTTGGCGGAAATGACCTGTTCGAGCCCTTCGAGCCGTCCCACGAGGAAGCGTTCGGACGCGCCGTAGCCCGCCGAGTGATCCCGGATGACGTTCAGGTACGCGCGAAGGTAGTTGGTTTGGGAGTACTTGTGAGCGCGAACGAGGTCGTGCAGAGCTTCGATCGTTTCGGCCTCCATCAGACGACCCGTCGCCGTGTGAATGCGAAACACCCAGTCGATCCATCGCGTGTTGCTGAGGCCTTGCGCAAGCTGTAGCGCATACCCGGTCGCTCCCGCGAACAGGGCGTCGGGGTCATCCTTCTCGGATTCGCTCAATGGCCGATCTGCTACCGCGCGTTCCAGAATCGTATCGAGGTGCGGGAGCAGCATGCGCTCGGCTTCTTCAAAGCGGCCCATGGCAATCGCCTTGCTGGCGATGCCAGCGATTACGTCGAGTGCGCGTTGGGTTCGCGTATCTTCGGCACCCCATGCGTGAGAGCTCGAATCGACGCTACGTTTGCTGGCAAGGGTTTTCGAGGCGTCGGAGTTGAGACGCTTTCCGCAATCGCCACAGCGGCGCTTCGCCGAACCATTGATCGCGCCGCAGGATTCACAGACGACGTAGTCGCCGGTCTGGGTTGAACGTTCCTTGAGCTTCGAGGCATCGATGAGAACGAGCTCCTGCGAGCCAATATAGACGCGGTCCATGTGCTCGATCCGGCGAGGTCCGTTGATGCGAACCCCGTTGACCGCGACGCCGTTGCGGCTGCTGAGGTCTTCGACCACGACCGTATCCGGCCCCACGTGCAACATGGCATGTTTTCGAGACACCAATCCATCGGCCAACGCGAGGTTGCAGGCCGAGCTTCGACCGATGGTGAACTCCCCGAGAGGCATCTCCATGTTGGTCGACTGATATCGCAGTCTAAATCGTGCCACCCCAGCTCGCAGTTTAGCAGTTGGCTCGTCCGCTGGTCGAATGAACTGCCGCGAGAACTCCGAGGCCCCAGCGTGAGAGCCCGGCTAGAAGTTCGCGATCTCCTCGAGACCGGCGACGGCCCCGAGTCCCTTCTCGAGGCTGCCCTGGGTCTCGAGCGTCGAGTCCATGAGGCGGGAGAGATTGGTCAAGTCCCTGCGATACGAAGCGAAGGCGTTCTTGCGCTGCCCGAGGACGCCCGCCGATTGGTCTGGATTGGTCAGAATCACGTAGTTGCTGGCGCTTTGTCGCAAATCTTGCCCCACGTAGAGCTCCTTCTCGAAGGGCTTGCTCCCACGTGTCGCCCGGACTTTGAGCTTTTTCGAGTCGGCCTCCGAGTCAGGCATGTCGACATAGACCAAGCCACAGCGAAAGCCCCCTTCGCCGAGCGTCGGCACGCATCCCGTTGGGCTCGTGGTCAGGGCTGTTTCGTCCTGTGCGGCCTCATCGAGCTCGACGCGTCGCGGCTCCGGAAGAACCCGCGCGGCCAAGCTGTCGAACCGATCCCAAAGCTCGCCGACTTGGCGTGCATAGAGGAACAAGGAGTTGACGGTCTCGGCATTGAACTTCGTGTAGTTTAGTCCGGTGAAATCAGCCGCCGTAAACGGAGTCGGTAAGGCGCGCAGTCTTTCGATGGCCTCGTAGTCGACGGTGGGGCCTTCCCCTGGCCTCGACTTCGCCGCGTCGGCTGCCCGGTCGAGAAGCCGCTTGGCCTCTGTGACCTGGTCTGCTGCGGCACGAACACCTTGATAAACAGCCTTGCCGTCGCGGACGGCCAGATTGTAGGCGGTGCGCTTGCTCATGACGGTCGTCGCGAGAACACCGAGAAACAAGCCGAGCATAGCCGCTCCGGCGCCGCTCATCATCATCAGTTTGCGGACGCGCCGGTTCTTGCCTTCGTGCGCCGTGGCGACCGCCTGCTCGTCGACGACGATACGGACTTCGCGCCGCTCAGGTGCATCTGCGGACGCACCTCCAAATGGGCCCGATCGCTTTGCGGCCCGCCCACCGACGAAACCGGGCGGAGGCGCGACACCTCCGAGCGTCGGTGGCGGCGGCGCAAGGCCTCCTTCTTCGACGGCCGTTGGCGGCGGCGGGGCCGTGTGCCGGCCAAGTCGCTCGCGTATATCGCGGACTTTCTTGGATTTTTGGAGTTCGTCTGACATTTCAGTTATTTCAAATTTATCCGCCTAAGGCCGATCCTGTCAAGGCAAGCGCCAAGAACTCGCCCCTGTTAGGCTTCTCCCCCAGCCATGATGCCACCCCCTGTCGAAGAACGCCGCTTTGTGTCATTCGATGGCACCGAAATCGCCTACCAGGCGATCGGCCAGGGACGCCCGATCCTGCTCTGCAATGGCCTCGGAGGCAGCTGGGAGGCCTGGAGCCACCAGATCCAATACTTTCGCGACCGGTACCGACTTCTTTCCTGGGACTATCGAGGGCTCTATCGCTCCGCGGCGCCTGCGGACCACGAGGCCCTCCGGATCGCCGATCATGCGCGGGACGCCCTCCAGCTGCTCCGGGAAGAGGGCGTGGAGCGCGCGGCCATCCTCGGCTGGTCCATGGGGGTCCAGGTCGGTCTCGAGATGTTTCGCCTCGCGCCCGAGAAAGTCGCCTCGCTGGCGTTTCTCAACGGTGTCGCGGGGCGGCCCTGGGACTACGTCTTCAACTTCAATCTCGTCGGTCGCCTGCTCCCGCCGTTCCTTCGGGGTCTCCGATCGATTCCTCGAACGATACAGACTGTCGTACGTCAGGCGACGCGCATCCCCGAGCCTGGGGAGTGGGTGAAACGGATTGGCTTGACGGCCGGAACGCTCGATGACCAGCTTGCCAACGAGTTGGTCGCCAAGCTCCGTATCCTGAACATGGATGCGTTCATCCATCTGCTGGAGCGAATGGGCGAGCACGACGGCTGGGATCTGCTTCCCTTGATCGATGTGCCAACCTTAATCATCGCCGGCACCCGGGACGTCTTCACCCCTAGGTCCGCGGCGGAGCGGATGGCGCGACGCATCCCGGGGTCGGAGATCATGCTGTTGCCCGGGGCCACTCACTACGCAGCTCTCGAGTACCCCGAGATGATCAACTTGAGGCTCGAGAAGTTCCTCCGCGAGCGCGGCTACGAAGCCATTCCGCCGGGGGCTGGTTGACGCGCTCTCGGCGAGCCGCTAGCGATCGAACGCCATGATTCTCGTCATCGACAACTACGACTCTTTTACCTACAACCTCGTCCAATATTTGAGCGAGCTCGGGGCTGAGGTCGTAGTTCGACGAAACGATGCCATCACAGTCGATGAGGTTCGCAAGCTTGGACCGAGCGGCGTGCTGATCAGCCCCGGCCCCGGAAGGCCCGAGGAAGCTGGTGTCAGCCTCGATCTCATTGCCGAGCTGGGGTCGGAGATTCCGATCTTCGGCGTCTGCCTCGGCCACCAGAGCATTGCACAGCAATTCGGCGCGTCGGTGGTGAGAGCCGACCGACTGATGCACGGGCGCACCTCCGAGATCCTTCACGAAGGCCGCGGCGTCTTCGTGAATCTGCCGAGCCCTCTGACCGCGACGCGCTACCACTCTCTGATCGTCAAAAGGGACACGATTCCGGATGACATCGAGGTCACCGCCTGGACCGCCGAGGACGAAGTGATGGGCATCCGTCATTCGAAGCTTCCGATCGAGGGAGTGCAGTTTCATCCCGAGTCGTTCTTGACCGAGAATGGCCACCAGCTGATTCAGAACTGGTTGTCGTCGCTTCCGGGGGCAGGGGCGCCATGATCTCCAACGCGATTAAGGAGGTCGTTGCAGGCCACGACCTGTCTCCTGACGATGTCGAGTCTGCAATGGACACGATCCTCGAGGGCGAAGCCTCGGCCGCTCAGATCGCGGCGCTCGTCGTCGCGCTCCGCATGAAAGGCGAGTCAGCAGACGAAATTGCCGCAGCGGCCCGTTCGCTCCGCAAGCACTGCGACGCCATTCACCCGGACGTCGACGGCCCGCTACTCGATACCTGTGGAACCGGCGGAGATGGTTTGCACACGTTCAACATCTCCACTGCCGCGGCCATCGTGGCAGCGGCCTCCGGCGTCGCGGTTGCAAAGCACGGAAACCGCGCCGTATCCTCGAAGGCTGGAAGCGCCGATGTACTCGAAGCCCTGGGCATCCGCATCGACCTCACGCCACGGCAGGTCGTGAACTGCATCGAGGAGGTGGGGATCGGATTCCTGTTCGCGCCAAGCCATCATGCCGCGATGCGCCACGCCGCACCCGTCCGACGGGAGCTAGGGGTTCGCACCCTGTTCAATCTGCTCGGGCCGCTGTCGAATCCGGCCTCGGCGAGCCACCAACTGGTCGGCGTCTTCGACCGTGGACGGCTCGCACAGATGGCCCAGGCGCTCGGTTCCCTCGGTTTGACCGCCGCTTGGGTCGTCCATGGCGAGGGCGGGCTCGATGAAGTGTCACCAGCGGGGCCAAGCTCGGTGGCAGAGTGGGCGGACGGCAAAGTCCGCGAGTTTGAAGTCCGTCCCAGTGATTTTGGGCTTTCGGACGTACCGGTCGAAGCCTTGGCCGGCGGGGACGCAGCGCGCAACGCAGAAATCATTCGCGACGTCCTGGACGGTGTGAAGGGGCCGCCACGTGTCGCCGTACTGCTCAATGCAGCGGCCGCGCTACGTGTCACCGGGCTCGCTGGAGATCTGAGGGCTGCAGCCGAACGGGCTGCCGAGGCCATCGACCGCGGAGACGCCAAACGAATGCTCGACCGCTGGGCTCATTTCTCGCAAAGCGCATGACCGATTTTCTTTCCGAGATTCTGGTGCGCAAACGGCGCGAAAACGAGAGGCGCCGGCGCCACCTCACCGCCTTGCAAGCCGTCGAACGACCGCCCCAGCGAGAGAGGTCTGAACGAGGAATTCGAGCTCTGCGCCGAGCTCCGGGTGCGGCTCCCGCGGTGCTCGCCGAGGTGAAGTTTCGAAGCCCGAGCGCGGGTGAAATCCGTCCGTGGACCGCAGGGGAGGGTGTGCGGGTCGCGCAGGCGTAT
Organism: uncultured delta proteobacterium; assembly: GCA_963712235.1. GTDB lineage: Bacteria > Myxococcota_A > Polyangia > Polyangiales > Houyiibacteriaceae > SG8-38. The sequence continues at coordinate 92,802 of CAVQHC010000008.1, read as the reverse complement.
GAACGTGCTGGAGCGGCGGCCATCAGCGTCCTTGCCGACGGCCCCGGCTTCGGGGGTTCGCCCCTACTGGTGCGGAGAGTCGCCAAGGCGGTGGGCGTTCCGGTCCTTTACAAGGGTTTCGTCCTCGATTCCATTCAAGTCGAGCTGGCGTACGACGTTGGCGCCTCGCTCGTCCTGCTCTTGGTTCGTGCTCTCGGGGATGAAGAGCTGCACGCGCTGATCGAGCAGATTCGGGGGCTCGGCATGGAACCGGTCGTGGAAGCTGCCAGCTCCGTCGAAGTCGACCGGGCCGTCGCGGCGGGGTCGACCATCGTTGGTGTCAACGCACGCGATTTGAGCACCTTCCAAGTCGACATGGTCGCGGCCCGCGAATGCATCGGGCGAATTCCAGAAGGGTGCGTCGCCGTCTTCATGAGTGGCGTCCGATCGGCCGACGATTTTCGCGAGGTCGCCAAAGGTCGAGCCGATGCCGTGCTGATCGGCGAGGGCCTCATGCGCTCCGAGGACCCGGGCGCTCGGCTGTCGGAGCTCTTGGGGGCGGTCTGACCGACTCTTCGTCCGTCGGCAGCGTCACCCGAAAACAAGTACCCGGTCCGTCGCGATCGAGGATCTCGATGCGCCCCTTGTGCTGGTCGACGATCTGCCGCACCAGGGCAAGCCCAAGACCGACACCGTGACGTCGACCCGAATAGAACATGTCGAAGAGGCGCTCCCGCTGAGCTTCCTCGATGCCCGGACCCTCGTCGGCAACCTCGAGGAAGGCGCGGCCTCGCGGATCTCGGCCGGTCCGCACCTCGACCTTGCCTCCGCGAGGTGACGCTTGCAGCGCGTTCTTGAGGAGGTTCCAAACCACTTGTCGCATCCGGTCGGGATCGACGATTGCGACGATCGGCTCATCCGGTTCGATCTCGTCGATCTCCGAGCCGTTGCTCGCGGTCGCTTCGCCGCGGGCGACGGCGACCACTTCACTTGCGATCGAACGCAGGTCGAGCGCCTCGGTTTGAATCTGGCTGGGCCGGCCGACCTGGAGCATCGTGGTGACGAGCGAATTGAGTCGCTCGACCTCCGAGATGACGATGCCAAGCAGCCGCGCATCCTCTCGGCTCAGGGCGTTGCCATCGCGGACCATTTCCACCGAGCCGGAGATCGAGCTGAGGGGATTCCGAATCTCATGGGCCAAGCCGGTCGCAAGCTGTCCGAGCGCTGCGAGGCGCTGGGTCCGTTCCGCTTGCTCGCGCAGCGTCTTGATCTCGGTCAAGTCCTGAAAGGCGAGAAGCAAGCCAGACGGATTCCCCTCGGAGTCGAGCAGTGAGCTGAGCGTGTAGCCCATGGGAAACTCGCTTCGGTCCGCGCGCGTCCCGGTGGCCTCGGCGCGCCGTGGAGGCTCGCTCAGACGCTTGGAACCATAGTGCGGGAGCACCTTTGAGAGCGGTTGCCCTAAGAGCGAGCCGGTTTGGTCCCGCAGGATCTCCCTGGCGGCTCGGTTGAGCCCCAAGATGTGTCCGTCGTCGCCCGCGGTGATGAGACCTGAGGCAATCGAACGGACGATGTCATCGTTGAGCCGGACCAGACGCGCCGCACTTTGTTCGGCTTCGATTAGGCGGGCGCCGGCCACTTGTGCGCGCCTTGCGAGATTGGTCGCCAGTAGTGCAACGGCGGCGATGCCGACCATGTTGCTCACCAAGGCGAGCTGGAAATCGCGCGAGCTCAGGACGTACTGGCTCAGGGGCTGGTCTGGCGGCGGCGGAAGCCAGCCGACGTTCAGCGCAAGAGCCTGTAGAAAGTAGCAAGCAAGACTTGCTGCCGCGGTGTAGTAGGCGGCGCCGGTTCCAAGCGTGAGCGCAGCGGTGAGAATCTGCGCGCCATAGAGGAAGGAGAAAATGCTTCCTGCGCCCCCCGTCAGGTACACCAGTCCCGTGATCAGCAGCACGTCCAGCGTCGTGATTGCCGCCGCTACGCGCGTTTCACGACGGCCGCGAAGGAGCCATACGCCGAACAGAATCGACGAACCGTAGATCGCCGAGATCAGGATCAGCAGGAAGGTCGGCGTGAAGCGCCCATATCGAATCGCATCGAGCGCCAGATACATCGTGGCGCCGAGCAGCACCGTGGCGATGATGAGTCGCCCCCCGAGAACCCACTGAAGCCGTCGATTCGAGTTGAACTCCTCTCGATCGACGGTCGGGATCTCTCGGGGTTGAATCACTCCGCTTTGACTTTACCCGCGATCGAGAAGATCGGCAGGTACATGGCAATCAGGATCGTGCCCACGATGCCGCCGATGAACACCATCATCAGGGGCTCCAGCAGCGAGGTGAGAGCCGCAACCGCGACATCGACCTCTTCTTCGTAGAAGTCTGCGATCTTGTTCAGCATGGTGTCGAGTGCGCCGGTCTGCTCGCCAACGCCAATCATCTGAACGACCATTGGCGGGAACACGTTGGTTTCCATCAACGGCTCGGCCATCGTTCGACCCTCGCGGATCTTGTCTGACGTCCTCTGAATTGCGGCTTCCACGACCACATTGCCCGCCGATTTGCTCACCACATCGAGCGCGTCGAGGATGGGAACACCTGCGGAGAGCAGTGTTCCCAGCGTACGCGTGAACCGAGCCACAGAGACCTTTCGGATCACCGGGCCGAGAATTGGCAGAACCAAAAGCGCTCTGTGAACGAAGTGTTTGCCCGCCGGCTGACGGTAGAACCACGTGGCGCTGAACACCAGCACTGCCGTTGCCAAGACGATCCAATGAATGTTGGAAATGAAGCCTTCGGAGGCGGCGATGACCAACTGAGTGAGTGCCGGCAGCGAATCAGCGGCGCCGAACTCCGCAAACATGCCCTTGAAGCTCGGGATGACCCAGGCAAGCATGATGACCACAACGATCATGGCCACGAAGAAAATCGCAACCGGGTAGACCATCGCCCCGCGGACCTGGCGCGCGAGCTTGACCCGCTTCTCGATGTACCCCGCGAGACGGTTGAGAATCGTATCGAGGATACCGCCCATCTCGCCAGCGCGAATCAGGTTGACGAAGAGCTCGTCAAAAAGCTTGGGATGCCTCGCGAGGCCGTCCGAGAAAGTTCCGCCTTGTTCGACGTAGTCCTTCACGTCCTTGAGAATTGCATTGAGCGCTTTGTTCTCGCCGCGGCTAGAGAGGATATCCAAGCATTGAACGAGCGGAAGGCCAGCATCGATCATCGTCGCAAACTGGCGAGTGAAGATGACCAGCTCCTTTGCATCGACGCCAGAGCCGAACGCCAAGCTGAGCTGGCGTCCCTTCTTCTTGATCTTGACGGGGTTGAGCTGGCGCGCACGCAGCCTGGACTGCACGGCTTCCTTGCTGTCCGCCTCGATAATCCCTGTTTGGACTTCGCCCGCGCGAGTGCGCGCTTCGTATACCCACTCGGCCATGAATTCTCCGCCCGATCCCCTCCGGGCCAGTTAAAATCCTAGCTGATCTCGGATCGCATGGTCAAAAGGCATGCCTAATTCCCAGATGGGTTCTGGATGTCGATGTCGACAGGTTCAGCTTCGTTCGCTTGAGCCGGCGGCTCGCTAGGCTCCAACTTCGCAGGCTTTTCTCGCTTTGGAGGCGGGCTCGGGCGCGACTGACGGGCCTCCGAGCGGCCAGGTCTGCCTGGGCGAGCCGGGGCTGTGCTGTTCGCGCGTTCCGGTGCGGGCGAGGCCTCGCCCGAGGGGATCTTGGTCGCGGTCGACGGCTGAATCCTGGGCTCTGGCGTGCTGGATTCGTCGGGTCTGTGAGCCTCCGCTGGCGCGGGGTCAGGCACAGACGCCGGCGCCGCGGGGGGACGAATCAACTGAAAGACCAAGACGACCGCATACATGAACACCATGATCGCGAGGGCCATCACGAACCACTTCAGCGCGTCGGACTCCGATGCGCGCCGGAGGACGACCGGCGTCCCGTCGTCGAGCACTCCCGAAACGGTTCCGTGTACGTGAGACGCAGTGTTGCCCTGTGTGGCGAAGCCCTGGGTGTCCATCGGGGCCCCTTCGCGGGGCATGGGAACGATCGAAGTGCCAATGTCCGTGCTTCCAAGCATCTTGATGGCGTCACGAATCCGCTCGCGCTCGTCTTGGAGCTTCTCGGCATCCAAGTCTCGAACGACATCGGCAACCTCGCGTGTTTTGGCAAGACGCCCAGAGCCCACGGCTCCCTCGAGCGCTTCGGCGAAGTCGTCGGCGCTTTGAAATCGCTCGTCGGCGGCTCGGCTCAGCGCCGTCACTACGACATCGTCGAAGCGTTCGAGCTCGGGCCAGAGCTCAGACGGCCGGGGTACCGGATCGTTGAGTAGTTTGTTGAGGGTGGCCCCGTTCGATTCACCCTTGAAGAGCCGCCTGCCGGTTAGCGATTCCCAGAGAATGATGCCGACGCTGAAGAGGTCGGAGCGCTGGTCGGTCGAGCTCGATGCAGCCTGCTCGGGCGCCATATAAGAGAGTTTGCCCTTGAACTGGCCTGCTCGGGTCGATGCCATGCGTACGTCGGCCTTGGCAACCCCGAAGTCCGTCAGCCGAGCAACGCCATCGGTGCCGACCAAGATGTTGTGCGGCGAGACGTCCCGGTGGACCAGCTTCAGGGGCTTGCCGCCCTCGTCGCTGAGACGGTGGGCCGCGCCCAAGCCTTGCAATGCATCGATCAGCACGCGACAGACGAACGGCTGGGGAAGCCTCTCACCACGCTTTGCGGCACGCCCGAGCAGAGCGCCGAGGTGATTGCCTTCGATGTATTCCATCACCAGGAAGTAGCCGTCGCCCGGGCTGTCGCTGATGTCCAGCGTAGGCACGACGTTCATGTGGCGAATCCGCGCTGCGAGCCTCGCCTCGTCGAGGAACATCGAAATGAACTCCTGCTCGTACGCCAGGTGAGGATGCAGCATCTTGATGGCGACGAGCCGTTCGAAGCCCGCCACTCCTTGGGCACGCGCGGCGTACACGGACGCCATTCCACCGGATGCCAGCTGAGTTAGAATCTCGTACCGGCCGAGGTGCCGACCCGCCATGGGTCGGGAAGGTGGCAGGGATCCCCGAGAGCTGGCGGGCGCATTCATCAGAGGCGTCCCTCGGCCGCAGAGGAGCGTGAGAAGCCAGATGTCAGAACGGCCGGCGCGATCCAACCGCCGCCTATGGTCGTGCGTCCCATCACAAAGATACCATCGTTCACGATAGTAAAAATCTCCGGGGAAGCCGAATCAGCCGCCGGTGCGAATGGCCTGGTGGTAGCCCTTCTTGTCCAATTGATCGAGCATTAGACGGAATTCGTCCGGTTCGGGCGATCGGATCAAGGCCACATCGCGGTCCAGCGCCCCATGGGCGACCAGATGTATGAGCGACTGATTCATCGTTTGCATGCCCGAGGTGCCCTGACCGGTCTGCATGATGCCGTACATCTGATGGACCTTGTCTTCGCGAATCAGGTTTCGAATCGCCACGTTTGGCACCATCGCTTCGCAGGCCATTGCGCGGCCCGGCCCATCGGCGCGCGGGAGCAGCATCTGGCTTAGAACGCCCTGAAGGACGAAGGACAGCTGGGCTCGAATCTGGCTCTGCTGGCCCGAAGGAAACACGTCGATGATACGGTTGATCGATTGAACCGCGGTATTGGTGTGGAGCGTCGCGAACACCAAATGGCCAGTCTCGGAAATGGTGAGCGCGGCTTCGATCGTTTCGAGGTCTCGCATCTCGCCAACCAGGACGACGTCAGGGTCCTGGCGTAGGACGTATTTTAGTGCGTCCTTGAAACCCGCAGTATCCGACCCAACCTCTCGCTGGTTGACCACACAGAGCTTGTTCGAGTGAAGAAACTCGATGGGATCCTCGACCGTCACGATGTGATGACGATGCTCGCTGTTGATTTTGTCGATCATCGACGCGAGCGTGGTCGATTTGCCGGAGCCGGTCGGACCGGTGACCAAAACCAAGCCACGCGGTCGCGTGCAGAGCTCTGCGACGACCGGCGGTACCCCGAGCTGATCGAGAGGCCGGATTTCGAATGGGATCGCTCGGAACGCGCCAGAGACCGCACCACGTTGTAGAAAGACGTTGGCTCGGAAACGCGATAGCGACTTCACGCCAAAAGAGAAGTCGATCTCATGGCCTTTTTCAAAGCGTAGGCGCTGGTCTTCGGTCATCACCTCGTAGCAGAGCGCCTTGCTCTCGCGCGGCTTGAGCGGCGGTGTCCGCAGCGGCATCAATGAGCCGTCGATGCGCAGTTGCGGCGGCGACCCCGTCGTGATGTGTAAATCCGAAGAGCCGCGTTCGACCATGAGTCGAAGCAACTGCCTGAGGGTGAGCCTTGGTGCCTCCTGTGGTGCCGCCATGCGCTAAAGCATATCAGAGCGGCGGACGCTTTGCCCTAAACGCTACGGTGGGCCCATCGGCCGCGGCGGAGCCAATCCCGTCGTCGGTACTCTGAGCCAATGATCTTGGCAACCGAGGTGGCGGTTAGAAAAGACCCCTCCAAACCGAGACCGGGCGCGACCTGTTCGTTACAGAGGAAGACCCCCCGAACGGGGGTGCGTGTAGTCAGCGCACACACGCCCAGCGCTCGTCGCGTCGGATAGTCGTACACGGCTCTCATCGTCGATGGTCCTCGGGCCCACGGGTCGCTGCACGGAAGCTCCGTATCGGCGCGGAACGCACGAGGAGGCAGGCCATCGTGCGGGCTGTCTACCCAGATCGCGTGCTCGTCGAAAAACGGGACGACACCGCGGATTGCATCCGTGGCCTCTTCTCGAACGAAGTGGAGTGGTGACGATCCGGTATCGATGAGGTGCTCTTCAACGAGGCGGCTTGCGGAGATCAGCGTGCGATTGGATTCTACATCGCGACTCCGCATCATGAAGACCTGGCTCGGGTCGGTTGCGCTCGTACACCGCAAGGAAAGCGGCCCGAGTGGGTCCGGAATCCCTCGCTTTTCGACGAGGAAGTGCACCGCGCAGCGGTACGCGCGCACACGAGGTTCACCTACGCGCTCGAATACCGCGGCCATGGAGCCGCGTTCAGGGAGCAGTTGAGAGAGCTCGCCGACCGGCGTCCCATGAGCGATCTGCGAGCAGCCGATCTCCTCGTCGGTCCGCGCCACATGAATGCTGTGCCCCCGCCGGCCTTCGTGGCGAATGAAATCCACCCGATCGCGCGCTCGGACATCGCCGCCCCACGATTGAATGCGCGCAACTAGCGCGTCGCGGAACCAAGACCAACCGCCACTCAGCTCGCTCACGCCCGACAGCAGATGCCCGTGCAAGCGCGCGCGAGTGGCGTCCGAATGCTGCGCGGGAGCGAGTCCCGAGAGGTGGGGAAGGATCGCCTCGAACGCCGTCCGCAAGGGGTGCCGCACGGCGAGTTGGTTCCACGATGTCCACCCTTGCCCCTGCCGGTCGAAACGCTGCGCCATGGCGTTCACAGAAAATCGCTGGCGTTCCAGAAAAGTTTCTGGAGGCCAAACGAGCCCTCGCGCGACCACAGCATCGAGCTCGCTTCGGACCTCGGCTAGAGTCCGAGTGATATCGGTAGCCTGGCGCCGCACGCCGGGGAACTCCCGGCCGATCTCGGCCAACCACTTCTCCGGCTCGGGGTAGACCTCCAAGCGATGTTCGGGGAGCAACAACTGAAGCGCACTGACCCGATCCGCGGTGCGCTGCCGCAGGTCCTGCTTGAGCGCGAGGTCCTCCAAGGTGCTTTGAACGATCGGGCTTTGCGCCCCTGCCATCGTCAAGCCGTATGGTTCGATCTCGACGCCGGCCAAGCAGTAGGACGGTTCTGCTACCCCCTGCCCGAGCACCAGGACTCGAAGGCCTTCGCGCGCCAGCAAGGCGGCACACAGAAGGGGCTCCAGTCGGGTCCCCAGGACGACGACGTCGTAGAAGCTCGTCGGCACGGGTCTAAGCGTCCGGCACGGTGAGCGATCGAGAGGGATCGGTCACGGGCGTGCTCACGCTCAATGGGTCGAGCGTGATTGCCCCGATCGCGATCTGGTGAATCACGGCTGGCAGGAGTCGATGTTCCTGAACTTGGATTCGCGCGTGCAGCGATTCCGCACTGTCGCCGTCGATCACGGGGACGGCGGCTTGTGCAATGATCGGACCGGTGTCCACGCCGGCATCCACGATGTGGACGGTACATCCGGCGACGCGCACGCCTGCTTCGAGAGCGTCTTGCGGTCCGTTGTGCCCGGGAAAGGCTGGAAGCAGGGCAGGGTGCACGTTGATGATGCGACCCGGAAACCCTTCCAGCAACGGCGCGCCCAGAACCCGCATGAACCCTGCCAGGACGACCAAGTCCGGTTTCAGCGAACCTACCGTCTCGGCAAGCGCGTCGTTCCAAAGGTCGCGGTCATCTCCTTTGCGGAGTGAAACGAGTCGCCTGGGGATCCCTCGCGCGTCTGCGAAGTCGAGCGCGGCAGCCTTCTTTCGATCGGAAACCACGCCGACGATGTTTGCATCACAGGTCCCTGCGTCGATTGCGCTGCAGATTGCTTTCAAGTTCGAGCCACGACCGGAAACGAGAACGACGATGTCCATGGAAGGCTCTAGGAGTGAAACGAAACGCCGTCTTGACCGACGACCTCACCCATGATGAAGGCGCGTTCGCCAATGGCCTCGAGTGCGTCCACCAGCTGCCGGGCACGATCGGGCGCGACGACCATCGTGAACCCGACCCCCATATTGAAGGTACGCCGCATCTCCGCATCGTCGACGGCTCCCCGCTCCTGAATCAGAGAGAAGAGCGGATCGACCTTCCAGGCGCCCACGTCGATCGCTACCCCCATGTTTTCGGGCGTGACGCGAGGCAGGTTCTCGGGCAGCCCGCCGCCGGTGATGTGGCACATCGCATGCACATCGTGCTCGAGCGCAATTCGCGCGGCCTTCACATAGATTCGCGTGGGCCGGAGCAGGGCATCGCCGAGCGTCCCGAGCGACCCGAAGGAGCTCTGCAGCGAGAGCGGCGCTTCGCCTTCGATGAGCACGCGCCTAGCCAAGGAGAAACCGTTCGAGTGCAATCCCGAGGAGGCGACGCCGACCAGCTTGTCGCCCAGCCTCGTGGCTTTTCCGTCGACGATCCGCTTGCGACTCACGACGCCCACCGCGAAACCCGCCAAGTCGTACTCGCCGGATGCGTAGAAGCCCGGGAGCTCGGCCGTTTCGCCTCCGAGAAGTGCGCAATCGGACTGGCGACACCCTTCGGCGATGCCCTTCACGACCGCCTCGCCCTGGTCCACGTCGAGCTTCGACGTAGCAAAGTAGTCCAGGAAGAACAGCGGCTTGGCGCCCACGGTGATGATGTCGTTGACGCACATTGCCACGAGGTCGATGCCGATCGTATCGTGCCGTCCGAGCTCGAAGGCCAGTTTCAACTTGGTTCCGACGCCGTCGGTTCCGGAAACGAGGATTGGGTCTTCGATGTCGGTCGGTAGCGAGCAGAGGCCTGCGAACCCGCCGAGGGACCCGAGCACGTATTCCGAACGCGTGGACTGGGCGAGCGGCTTGATCCGTTCGACGAGCTCCTCGCCCGCTTCGATGTCGACTCCGGCGTCACGATAGGTCAACCCCGCCATGCCGCGGAAGCTAGGCGATCGACCCGAGCGGGTCAACGAGCGAAGCTCCGTTGACGCTCGCGCGCTCGTCGCGTAAACACCCGTCCATCCGAAGCGGGGCAGACACATCGAGACTCTTGTTGCTCGGGCTCGTGATGGCCGCCTCGGCCTGCCAGGCCGACTCTTCGCCGCGGCGCCAGCAGGAGCTTTCATCGCCGATGGTGGAGCCGATCGAGCCGCCCAATTCTCGCGTTCAAAGGGCCCGGCTGCAGCGCATCGATGTGTACGGCGCGGAGACCGAGAACGCGGCCGGCGCACGTGTGGTGCTTCTCTTCGACGGGGTGCCTCTGTTCAAACACAAGCAGCTTCCGGCCGAGGGGATCTTGCCGCCTCGAATCGCGATCGAGCTGGAGGACGCCGAATGGGACGCGAATGTCCCGGTGTCTCAGTCGGTCGAGCGAGGAGGGCTCCAACGCGTCCGGCTCGCCACGCCCAACCCTCGCGTCGTGCTGGATCTGTATCCGACCGCGACCGGCCGCGTCTTCTTTCTCACCGACCCGTACCGGATCGTCGTCGACGTTAGTGCCGCACGGCCGTCGCGTACCAGGAGAAGGCCGCTCGTCGTCCTGGACCCCGGGCACGGTGGTCCAGAGCCGGGTGCCGCCAACGATCGGTACGCGCTCGTCGAATCGCAGCTGGCGCTCGAGTTGGCCCAGCTGACCGCAGCTAGGTTGCGTGCGATCATGCCGCGTTCGCGCGTGATGCTCACGCGGTCGAGTGACGTCGATCTTTCGCTCGAAGAACGCTGCGCACTGGCCAACGCCATGGAGGCGGACGTCTTCGTCTCGATCCATCTAAACGCGAGCTCGGAAGAGGTTCGCAAAGGAGGCGTCACGACCTTCGTTTTGGACACGACGAACAACCGTCAGGCACTTCGTCTGGCTGCCCGTGAGAACGGCACGCGTGTGGCCGAGGTGACCGGCATTCAGAGTCTGCTCGCGAAGTATCATCGGAAGAACCAGGCGGAGGGCTCCCTGACCTTGGCCGGAAAGATTCAGCGACACACCCTGAAACGGGGCCGCACGGTTCTCCCGAATCTCGCCGATCGTGGCGTGCGGCGAGCGATGTTTTACGTTTTGGTGGGCGCTCGCATGCCGTCGGTGCTTCTCGAAGCATCCTTTCTGACGTACGAGCCCGAGGCGCGTGCGCTCACCAAGCATCGATATCGCCGCGCCCTGTCCGATGGCATCGCATCGGGCATTGCGTCGTACCTTCTGACTCGATAAGGGAATGGCTTGCCGATCGCGGGGCCGACGGTCATACTCGTCGACCTTTGTCGGATGGTTCCAGTCCGGTCGTCGATCTGGGTGGGCTCGCACCTTCGCTCGGCAAGACCTGCAGCGGATACTTGGGTGGTTATCGCCAGGCCTTCGAGGATGCGGTGCGCCGAGGAGACCCCGGCGTTGACACCGCCCGCTCCCATGCCCGAGCCCTCGACGGTCTGCTGAGCGCCCTGTACTGCGCCTCCGATGCGGCGACGCGGGCGCTGGGTCTCGAGCCGAGCGGGCGCGTCGCTCTGGTCGCGGTCGGAGGCTACGGGCGCTCGACGCTCGGTCTCAACAGCGACGTCGATGTGGTGTTCTTGTGCGACGATTCGAACGACCCGTTTGTCGCGGCGCTTGCCGAGGGGTTGCTCTACCCGCTTTGGGACCTCGGGGTCGACATCGGGCACGCCGTTCGAAGCGTCAAAGAGACGCTGAGCCTAGCTCGCCAAGACATCCGCACCACCACGACGCTGATCGACTTCCGGCGTGTCGCAGGCAGCGGCTCGCTGCTCGATGAGCTAGAGCGTGGAGCGCGTGAACAGGTCTTCGAGCCGCACCTCGTCGAGTTCCTCGGCGCGCTCGAGCAGGACACCGAGACACGCCATCGCCGTTTCGGCGGCAGCCTCTACCTTCTGGAGCCAGACGTGAAGCAAGGGCGCGGCGGGCTGCGGGACATGGACGTCGCCGAATGGGCGGCACGAGCCCGCTGGGGCGCGCGAAACGAGCAGGACTACGTGCGAACGGGGGCACTTCTCGCGCGCGAGGTTCGGGAGCTCGAAGACGCTGGAGAGATGCTCTGGCGCGTCCGTAACCTTCTGCACTTGCGTGCAGGCCGCCAACAGGACCGACTCACATTTGGCGATCAAGAAGACATTGCGCAGGAGCTCGGCTTCGTCGATGGCGTCGCCCTCGGTGTCGAGCAGTTCATGCAGGCCTACTATCGGCACGCCCGCATCGTCGCGCTCACGGCGGAACGAATGCTCGACCGAGCTCGCCCGCGCAATCGGACGCGAGCAGCGACGTTTCGGAAGCTCGCACATGGGATCGTTTTGGCGGACGGGAGCATCAGCCTGGAGAAACCGCAACGGCTCGACGGCGACCCAGCGCTGGCCTTTCGCTTCTACCGACAGGCTCTCCGCTATCACAAGCGGCCTGACCACTCTGCCTTGGATGCAATCGCTCGCATCGCACCGGACAAGCGCTGGCGTCTCCGGCTGCAGGACTCCGAAGAAGCGACGCAGCTATTTTTGTCTCTGCTCAACAACATTGATGAGTCGCCGTTCCGAAGTGGCTCCACCGTTGCCGAGCTACATGAGGTTGGGCTGATTTCGGCCATGATTCCCGAGTTCGAGCCCCTGGTCGGCCGGGTCTACCACGACGTTTTCCACACTTACACGGCCGACATCCATGCGGTCAAAGCGCTCGAGCACCTACAGGCGCTGACCCGAGGTGAGAGCCGCGGGCGCGCGCTTTCGGCTCGCCTCGCCGCCGAGGCCCCGCGGCGGCTTCCGCTCTTCTTGGCGGTGCTCCTGCACTCGCTCGGACGCACACGGGGGCGCGAGCAAGAAGAAGCAGGCGCGCGTCTCGCAGAAACCGTGGCCCTTCGTTTGGGCCTCGCCCCCGTCGACGCCCAGCACGTCGCTTGGCTCGTCCGCGAGCAGAATTCGCTCTACCGCTGGGCGACCCAGCGGGACATCCACGATCCGCAAGGCTTGAACGAGGTCGTCAAGATGGTGGAAACGCCAGAGCGACTTCGCGACTTGTTCCTCTGCACCGTTTCCGTCGTCTCGACGGTGAATCCAAAAGCGATGACTTCTTGGAAGGCGCGAGCGCTCGAGGACCTCTACCTTGCGACGCTCGCGCAACTCGAATCGGGTGGTGCCTCGGCACTAACCGAAAACCGTGTTCTGGATGTGAAACTGCAGGCCGTCGTGGGGTTCGCGGGCGATGCGGGCCAGGACGAGCTTCAAAGCTTCATCGACGAAATGCCAGACCGCTACTTCCTCGCCAATCCCGTGGACGTGGTTCGGCGCCATGCGCGTATTTCGCGCGACCGCGATGAAGGCCTTGCGACGGTTCGCGTCGACCCTGGCCCGAGTGAAGACGTGGAATCGGTAGTGGTGGTTTCCGCCGACCGCTCCGGCTTGCTCGCAGATCTCACCGCAGTGTTCGCGGCGCATGATTTGTCGATCCTCGCGGCGCAGCTCTATACCCGCAAACGGGACAGCGGCGACGAGGTGTTTGACGTGTTCTGGGTTCGAGTGGGAGACAACACGCCATCGCCCACGAGGCTCGCCGAGGCGCTCCAAGAAGACATCGTGCACCGCGTCACCAACCGCGTCTCTGCCCAAGATTTGATCGCGCGACAAAGCACCCCGCCTCCCTGGTCAGTGCGCCGCGGACCTGACGTTCCTACGCAGATCAGTGTCGACAACAACGCCTCTCTGCGATACACGGTCGTGGACGTCTTCACGCGCGACCGCATCGGCCTCTTGCACGAGATCGCGCGCACCCTGCACCAGCTCGATCTGACCATCGCCCTGGCCAAGGTGAACACCGAAGGCCAAAGCGTCGCGGACGTGTTCTACGTTTCCGACGCCGACGGGAACAAAGTCCACGACCATGAGCGCCTCAAGCGCCTGCAGCGTGTGCTCTACGATCGCATTCTCGCGCTTCACGCACGCGCAGGAGCTCTGTGAAGCCGCTGCGCGCTTTGCCGTTTGGTGCGGCGATCCTCGGCGCGCTCTTCGCGGGTTGCGGCTCCGGTCCAACGGCCCCGGCCGAAGTGCCCACACGCGCCATCGTCAGTCGGCCTTCCGCCAGCCCCGACGTGCTTCGCGCAGAGCGGCTGCTCGCCGAAGGCAAGGTCACCGAGGCGAAGGCCGTGTTGGAGAAGGCAGTCGCCGATGACCCGGATGACGCCCGGGCCTGGCTCGATTTGGGTCTCGCACACGAGGAGGCCGGCGATTGGGCCTTGGCCGAGAAGGCGTACCGACGTGCGACCATCCTCGACCCGAACTTCGCCGAGGCGTTCAACAACCTCGGCGTGCTCTTGCGCGAGGCAGGCAAGCTCGCAGAGGCTACAGCGATGCTCGAACGAGCAGTCGCTCTGGACCCTGCGCTCGCCGCTGCGCGGTTCAACCTCGCGCTCTCTTACGAAGAGCTCGGGAACCACGAGGATGCCGAACGCGAATATCTCGCGACCATCGAGCAGCTCCCCAACGATCCAATCCCTCGAATCAATTTGGCGATGATGCTGCTCGATGCAGGGCGGCCCGACGACGCAGTGGCGCAGCTCCGGGCTGTCCGTCCGATGGTCCGCGGTGACGTGTTGCTCTCGATCGCTGTCGGAGAGGGTTTGCGTCGGGCTGGGTTGCCGGCTGAGGCGGTGCCGGTCCTGCAGACAGCGCTGCGGCAGGCGCCCGAGCCGCCCCCGACGGAGCTTCTCGCTGAGCTGGCCCTGGCGCAGTACGCCAGCGGGGAGCTCGACGCAGCGGAAGAGACGATGCGCCGCGCGGTCGGACAGAACGAGCGTGATCCGGCGCTCCAGTACGCCTACGGCTCAATTTTGGCAAAACAGGGACAGCTCGGGAAGGCTCGCGCCCACTTGAGGCGCGCCGCGAAGCTCGATCCGAATGGGCCCTACGCGGAGCGCGCCCGCGCCCGTCTCGAGGCGCTCAAGGATTGAGCGGCTCGAATCCCAGGCCGACCAAGAACAGCTCGTAGCTTTCGTCACGCGTTGCCTCGGGACGGATGGTCCGGACTTTGCCGAACACTTCACGCATCGCGCGGCGTGCGTCCTCGAACTCGGCGCCCTGAAAGATCTTCGCGACGAAGCTGCCGCCCGGCTCGAGCACAGCCTTGGCGAGCTCGAGCGCGCGGATCACGAGCTCGTAGCTTCGAAACTGATCGGCATGGCGCTGGCCGCTCGTCTTGGGCGCCATGTCGCTGATGACCAGGTCGAACGGGCCTCCCAGGCTCTTCGGATCGGCTTCGAAAGCGTCCAGCGTGCGAATCTCTGCATGGGCCGGTAGCGCGAGATCCGGGTCGTTGAGGTCGATCCCAAGCACGCGACCGCTCGGACCGACTTTCTCGGCTGCGTAGAGTGTCCAGGAGCCAGGGCTGGCTCCGAGATCGAGAACGCGCTGGCCTTTGGTAAATAGACCGACACGTCGGTCGATTTCCTGCAGCTTGTAGACCGAACGAGCGGGGTAACCTTCGCGCCGCGCGCGTCGCCCGTGGTGATCCTGCTGGCGGCGGCGGCTCAGCTAGCCCTCGTCGGTGGCTTCCGGCGCCTCTGCCGAGGCCTCTTCTTGGACGGGGCGCTCAGGAAGCGGGACGGCTGCCTTCTTGATGGCGCCCTTCAGGGTGAGGACACCGTTGCGCGGACCCGGAACGCCGCCCTCGACGAGGACGATATTCTCGTCCGGGAGCACTCTCACGACGCGAAGGTTCAAGATCGTCGCCTTCTTGTTCCCGTGCTGACCGGCCATTTTTTGACCGCGAGGGGTGCGGCCTGGGGTCGTCGCCATGCCGACCGAACCGCCACCGCGCTTGGACTCGTGCGTGCCGTGACCCACGGTGCCGGCGCCAGCGAAGTTGTGTCGCCTCATGACGCCGGTGAACCCACGGCCTTTGCTCGTGGCAGAAACATCGACGAACTGGCCATCTTGAAAGATGTCGGCGGCGCCGAGAGTCTGACCGACCTCGAAGCGCTCGAGGAGCGACTCGTCGACGCGGAACTCGCGAACCACTCGCTGCGCGTCGACGCCGGCCTTCTTGAACGCACCGGCCGCGGGCTTGCTCACGCGCGATTCGCGACGGCTGCCGAAGCCAAGCTGCAGCGCAGAGTAGCCGTCTTTTGCCGGGGTGCGCTTGCCTACGACCACACAGGGCCCCGCCTTGATTGCGGTGACGCGGCGAACCTCCCCGTCGTCGAGGAAGATCTGGGTGTTGCCAAGCTTGGTGCCGATGAGGCCGGGGTTCGTATTCACAACTGTTCTCGCCGGGAAAAGGGCCGCAAAGATAGTGATGCGCGGGGGCGAGTCAAGGCGGATGCGTCCGGCCTCGTCATGCAGCCGATCACTCTTGAATTCCAAAGATTCGGATGGCGTTTTCGTAGGTAACCTGGGCCAGGGCCTCGGGGTCCTCGCCGCGGAGCTCGGCGATCCGAGCTGCCGTATGGGCTACGTACGCGGGTTCATTGAGTTTTCCACGCTTCGGGATCGGGGCCAAGTAGGGGGCATCCGTCTCGATCAGAAGGGCGTCCGCAGGCTGCTGGACGGCTGCTTGTTGAACCGCGACCGCTTTGTCGAAGGTCACGATTCCACTGAAGGACGATACGAAACCCAGATCGAGCGCCGCTCTTGCAAAGGGGGCATCCTCACTGAAGCAATGGATGATGCCACCCACATCCTTTGCCTGCTCTTCGCGCAAGATCCGGAGCGTGTCCTCCGGGGCCGATCGCGTGTGAATGACCAGCGGCTTTTTGAGTTCTTTCGCGATCGCGATCTGCCTTCGGAACGCTTCTTCTTGGGAAAGATGGGGCGAGTGATCGTAGTGAAAGTCGAGACCGGTTTCGCCGATGGCAACGACCGACGGGTCGCTGCCCGCGTCGCGAATCGCATCGCAGAGCGCGTCATCGAGATGCCTTGCATCGTGCGGGTGCACGCCGACCGTAGCCGAGATTCGGTCGGGATGTCGTCGGGCGATTTCGATCGCCGATCGAACCGAGGCCGCGTCGCTCGCGCAGCCGATGCTCGTGATGCGCCGTACCCCCGCTTCTGCCGCACGCTCGAGCACGGCGTCGAGATCGTCCGAGAGGCGAGGATCATCTAGGTGGCAATGCGTGTCGAAGAGCATGGCGCGATTCACTAGGAAAGGTGGTCCGTCCGGCGAAGGGAAGCAAGCAAGGCCTTCGCCTCTTCGCTCTTCGGTGCGAGCTGCTCGAGTGTGGTTTCGTACACCGGCAGTTCGGCCTTTCGGCTCTTGCGCAGCGCGCGGGTCAGATCGGGGAGCAGCGAAGTCAGGCCGAGCTCCCCCACGAGCTCTACGCCGTACTGTCGCGCTTCGATCCGCCAGCTCCGCACGATCCTTCGAATGACTTCGGCGCCAGCCGGATCGCCGAGACGGACGAGGGCGCGCGCCGCTGCTGCTCGGAGGATGGGAGAGCGCCACCGATGCTTCGCAAGCTTGGTCAAAGCCGGCAGGGAGTCGCGGTCGGCGAGGTCGCCTAGCCCGACCGCAGCCCCGAATGCTCGATCCGGCTGGTTCAGGGATGCGCGAAGCGTTGCCGCGCCCCTCGAGTCGCCCAAGCTCGCGAGGCTGCTCGCCGCGGCAAAGCGAACCGAGTCCGAAGCGTCGTCCAATGCGCGCGCGATCTCGTCGACGCTTCCCGTCGCGCCGAGCTCGGCCAGGCATTGCATTGCGAGCGTACGCACTTCGTCGTCTCGATCGTCGAGCGCCCTGGCGATCCGATCGGCATGCTCTGCACCCAGGTAAGACAAGGTCCAAATCGCCGAAAATCGCATCTCTGGCCGGGGATCGTCGAGCAAGGCCGCGATCGCATCGACTTCTGCCTCTGGGGCAACGCGTCCGACCGCGAGCACTGCCGTTTGGCGGGCCCCCATGTGCTCGTCCTCGAAGGCCTCGAGCAGTCTGCTCAACGCTTCACTGGCGCCGAGCGTCCCGAGTGACTCGTATGCCGCCTCACGCACGGCGCCAACCTGATCCTTTGCGAGGCTCAGCAGGCCTTCTACCGCTTCGTCTCTTCGGTCGGGTGGAGGCTCGGCAAGCCGTGCTGCCGCCGCGCCGCGGAATCGCGGCTGTTGAGCGCTCACGTCCCGAAGTGCGGCGTCGAACGTCGGTGGGAGCGGTGGGATCACTTGGCGGGCGACCCGGGTTCGACGTCTTTGTCGACGCCGAGGACACACAGACCGCTCTCGTCGCTTGCAGCGAGCACCATTCCCTGCGACTCGAGGCCCATCAGCTTGCGCGGTTTGAGGTTGGCCACGATGACGACTCGTCGGCCGATGAGGTCTTCGGGGCGGTAGTGCTCGGCGATGCCGGCCAGAATCTGGCGCGGCTCCGCTTCGCCTGCGTCGACGACGAGCCGAATCAGCTTCTTGCTCTTGGCGACCTTCTCCGCTTCTTTCACCAGAGCCACCCGAAGGTCGACCTTCATGAAGTCGTCAAACTCGATGAATTCGTCTTTGACTTTGTCGGTTTGTGTCATCGCTGCGGCCTTCTTCTGTTCTGCTTTGGGAGCTTCGACGCCAAGGCGTTCCAAGATCGAGCGCTCCTGGGCCTCGTCGAACCGGGGGAAGAGCGGTGTGGCGCTTTGCGTCTGCGTACCAGGCCTGAGCCCGCCCCACGCGCTCGGCCAGAGGTCGACCTGCTCGGTTGGTAGAAGCGGGGGCATCCCGAGCTGGGCACGCAGCTCGTTGCACTTCCTGGGCATCACCGGGAAGAGCATGATCGAAAGCCATCGCAGCGTTTCGAGCACGGTGTAACAAACCTGCTCAAGCCGGGTTTTGTCGTCCTGCTTGGCAAGCCGCCATGGCTCGGTCGAGTCGACGTACTTGTTTGTGGCCGAAACGAGCTCCCAAATCGTGTCGAGCGCGCGATGAAACGCGAGCGCCTCCAAGTGCTCGGCCGCTTTCGCAGACGCCTCCTTGGCCTTGTCGATCAGTTGC
The DNA here is from genome assembly GCA_963712235.1 of uncultured delta proteobacterium. Lineage (GTDB taxonomy): Bacteria > Myxococcota_A > Polyangia > Polyangiales > Houyiibacteriaceae > SG8-38. Next base: position 74,227 of record CAVQHC010000008.1, on the reverse strand, counting down.
CGATCGGCCGGATCAAGATGCTCGAGGTCGACCTTTGGCACCCGACCGTCGAGGTTTTTCTTAAGAATGCTCGCGACGATTCGGTTCATCAGATTGCCGAGGCCGTTGGCGAGCTCCCCGTTGTATCGATTGAGCAGATTTCGGTGGCTGAAGTCGCCGTCCTGCCCGAAGCCGACCTCGCGCATGAAGTAGTAGCGCAACACGTCCGCGCCCACCGCTTCGACCAGCGGGCCAGGAGGGAGAAAGTTGCCGAGAGACTTCGACATCTTTTCGCCGTTGACCGTGAGCCATCCGTGCGCCCAAATCTGGGTTGGAAGGCGAATGCCGGCGCTCATCAAGAACGCGGGCCAGTAAACCGTATGGAAGCGAAGGATGTCTTTGCCGACGATGTGAATGATCGCTTCGGACGACCGCCAAAATTCGTCGTAGAGCGGGGCCTCGCCCTCTTCTGCGGGGCCGCCTAGCGCACTCACGTAATTCATCAGGGCATCGAGCCAGACGTAGACGACGTGTTCCGGGTCATCTGGCACCGGGACGCCCCAGCGGAAGCTGGTCCGCGAAATCGACAAGTCGCGTAGCCCCTCCTTGACGAAGGACTTCACCTCATTGAAGCGCGCTTCGGGCCGGACGAACTCCGGGTTTGATTCGTAGTAGTCGAGTAGGGGCTGAGTGTACTTGCTCAATCGAAAGAAGTAGCTGCGCTCCTTGATTCGCTCCACGGGCTTTTGATGAATCGGGCAGAGATTGCCTTCGAGGAGCTCCTTCTCGGTCTTGAAGGACTCGCAGCCGACGCAGTACCAATCTTCGTAGTCGTCGAGGTAGATGTCCCCGCGCGCGGCCATCCGCTTCCAAAGGGCCTGGACGTTCTCCCGGTGCTGCGGGGAAGTCGTTCGGATGAAGCCGTCGTGGGCGCAGCCGAGCTCTTCCCAGGCAATCCGGAACGGCGCCGCCATTCTGTCCACGAAGTCGCGTGGGGCGAGCCCTTCTTCCTGGGCGCGGCGCTCGATCTTCAGCCCGTGTTCGTCCAAGCCGGTCAGGAAGTACGCCGGCTTACCGCGGAGGCGCTGGTACCTCGACACCACGTCCGCGGCGACGGTGGAATACGCGTGCCCGATGTGGGGCCGATCGTTGACGTAGTAGATCGGCGTGGTGACGTAGAAGGGACGAGCCATTTCGCGCCCGAGACTAGCCAAAATCGGCCGAGACGCCAGCTAGCGCAGATTTCGAAGACCAAAGAGCAAGGAGTCGAGCGCAACCTGCTTGTTGGCGTTCTTTTGCATGGATCGCACGCAGTGGTGAATGAGAGAGACATGTGCAGCAGCAGACGTCGACGAAATCGGGGCCGCTCGCTCGTGCAGCTCCTCGCCGCGTTTGGAGAGCCCCCAACCTTCGGCAGGAAGGCCGAGCGACGTCGCCGCGAGATCCCTGTAAAAGCTTTGGAGGGTGAGTAGCGCGAGCTCGAGGTCGTCCCGTCGCGCCAACTGCTCGGCAAGCTCGACCAGAACGCCCGGGCCCGAGCTGCGAATCGCATCGTCGATCGAAAACACCAACTCGCTCAGCGCTTCCACCGCGCCATCGCTTGCCAGTGCCAATGCGACATCCGCCCGGCCTCCGCTCAGCGCGATGGCCGGGGCGATGCAATCTTCGCTGACTCCTTCGGAGCTCAGAATGTCCCGAAGCACCGCATCCGGTAGGCGCCCGAATCGAACCCGCTGGCAGCGCGAACGAATCGTTGACAGCAGCGAGTCCGGACGTTCAGAGGTGAGAATGAAGTGGACGTTGGGCCGGGGCTCTTCGAGTGTCTTGAGCAAGGCGTTGGCTGCCTCCGGCTGAAACACCGGAAATGATACGTCCGCCTCGGGAAAGATGAAGAAGGTCGCTGCGGCTTCGAAAGGAGCGAACTGGGCGAGCGGGAGAATCTCCGTACGAAGGACTTCGACCTGGATGTTGCGCTTGCCTTCATCTCGCGGCCCGAAGACGCGCACGTCGGGATGAGTCCCGAGCTCGATTCGCTCGACCATGTGAGGATCGCCCGAGGCGACGATGTCGGTCGCCAAAGCGAAGGCGGCGAGCTCCTTGCCCACGCCGCTCGGGCCGTCAAAAAGATAAGCCGAAGCCAGCCGGCCTTGCTCTCGCGCCCGTGTGAGCGCGAGCACCGCTGCGTCCTGCGCCCGCACGGCATCGAGCGCACTCACTTCCCAGACCCTCCGGTGAAGATCGAAATCGCGATCGTTTGGATGGCGTCGACGACTTCGTCGGGAGAGAGAGCATCGGGGTCGACGAACGCTTGCATCACCAGGCCGTCGAGGAGCCCGATCACGATCCGGGGCAGGATGTCCGGTGAGATCCGAGGCTCGAGTCCAAGCGACATCAGGTTCTCTTCGAGATAGGCGCGGATCTGCTGGGCGCCGAGCTCGTAGAACTCGGCCAGCTTCGGACGAAGACTTTCATCGGACAGACTGAGCGCGAGCAGGTCGGCGACCACCAGGGCTTCGTCGCTGCGCTCCGCACGGGTCGCCCAAAGCTCTTCGAGGGACTTCCGAAGCGCTGCGAAGGGATTGTCCGAAGGCGACCAGGCCTGCATCGTGCGCGCTTGAACGGCGTTGCATGCGGTCTCGAGCACCGTGTGAATGAGTGCCTCTTTGGTCGGGTAGTGATAGTGCAGGGCGCCCTTGCTCATGCCCGCCTCTTTGGCGATGTCGAGCAGGCTGGTTTTGGCATAGCCCTGGCGCGCGAGGACCCGGATAGCCGCGTCGACGATTTGCTGGGAGCTGACTGCGCTCTTTGCGTACGCCATGAACGTCCGACCATGACGCCTGCTCCTGGGGCCAGTCAACCGCTTGTGCTAGAGCGGCACGGTGAGTGAACAAGGTCAGTCGTTAACGCGCCTCGTCGAGCTGATGCGCACCCTCCTCGGGCCCGAAGGCTGCCCCTGGGATCGTGAGCAGACCCTCGAAACGCTTCGGCAGTACGTGATCGAAGAGGCCCATGAAGTCGCCGACGCGATCGATCACGGTACCCCGGAGATGCTTCGCGAGGAGCTCGGTGACCTCCTGCTGCAGGTCGTCTTTCAAGCTGCGCTCACCGATCAAAAAGGCTGGTTCGACATCGACGGCGTAGTCGATGCGATCTGCGAGAAGCTCGTCCGCAGGCACCCATGGGTGTTCGGAGACCAAAAGGTCGACGACGCCAGTGGCGCCATCCACAGCTGGGAAGCGATCAAGGCCAAGGAGAAGAAAGACCGCGGTGCCCTGAGCGGCGTGCCGGTTGCCTTGCCGGGGCTCTTGCGCGCCGTCCGCATCGGGGAGAAGGCGAGCGCTGTCGGCTACGATTGGCCCGACGCCGGCGGTCCCCGTGCAAAGATTGGCGAAGAGCTCAAAGAGCTCGACGACGCCGCCGACAGCGGAGACATGGCTGCCCTCGAGCACGAGCTCGGCGACCTCTTGTTCGCGCTGGCGACGTACGGTCGGAAACAGGGCTTGGATCCGGAAGCCGCCATTCGCGGTTCGCTCAATCGCTTCTCTTCGCGTTTCAGGCACTGCGAGCTCGCAGCCCAGGCCGATGGCAAGAGCCTTCGAGACTATGACGAGCCCGAGCTAGACGAGATGTGGGAGCGCGCAAAGGCCGTGGAGCGCGAAGCCTGAACCAGCCACCTAGAGCGCCCGATGAACACGCAACCGGATTAGGCCGTTAGAGCCGCTCTTCGGGAAACGGCATGACCGCCTGGATCGAGGCTGCGCCCAACAGCAGCATGAGTAGGCGGTCCACTCCGAGCGCGTTGCCACCGCTCTGCGGCATGCCGCGTTCGAGGTCTGCCAAAAACCGTTCGTCGATCGGATAGACGGGGACTCCGGCCACTTCGCGCTCTGCCTGATCTCGCTCGAACCGTTGACGTTGCTCGGTGGCGTCGGTGAGCTCACCAAAGCCATTGCAGAGCTCGACGCCTCGGAAGAACGCCTCGAAGCGATCGGCCATCCCGTTGCCCTTGAGCTTTGCAAGCGATGCCATCGACGCCGGCCAATCGGTCACGATGACCGGCCGTTCGTTTCCCAGACGCGGTTGCACCTCCTCGGCCCAGATCCGAAAGAAGCGCTCGTCGTCGTCGTTCAACGAGTCCAGAGTCCGGTGCGCATGGAACTGCAGCGCTTCGTCCACCGTCATCCGCTGCCAAGGCGGCTGAATCTCGGGGGCAGGCTGATCCAGTGCGCGACTGGCGAATGAGACCAGCTCTTCGGTGTCCGCGATCACCTCTTCGGATGTCGCGTTCGCGCGATACCATTCCAGCATCGTGAACTCGCGTTCGTGATGGTTGCCCTGTTCCTCGCCGCGGTAGCTCCGGCAGAGTTGAAAAATTCGTTGCGCGCCTGCGCTCAGAAGCCGTTTCATCTGATATTCGGGGCTCGTCGCGAGCCAGCCGACGGGCTCGCCTCTCGAGCTTCGGACCTCGAATGCCGACAGATGCAGGTCGAGGCCCGGGGAGGGCACGATGGCCGGGGTTTCTACTTCGATGAACTCGCGCTCGGTGAAGAAGCGTCGAATCGCCGCGAGCAGGGTGGCGCGGAGCTCGAGGACCTGAAGCACTGTGGCATCAGCGGGCTCTAGCACTCGGCGCTCAGCCTTTGACGCGTTCCACGTAGGAGCCGGTTCGCGTGTCGACCTTCAGCCGGTCGCCGGCGTTGACGAAGAGTGGCACATTCACCTGCAGACCCGTTTCGAGCGTTGCGGGCTTCGTCGTGTTGCTGCTCGTGTCGCCCTTGAACCCAGGCTCCGTTTCGGTGACAAGGAGCTCGACGAAGGTCGGTGGCGTCACTCCGATGGGGCGACCCTCGAACAGCATGACGTCGACTTCGGTGCCATCGAGAAGGTAGTGCACGTTCTCGCCAAGCTGCTCGTTGGTCAGCGAGAGCTGCTCGTAGCTCCGGGTATCCATGAAGACCCGCGAGTCGCCCTCTGGGTACAGGTACTGCATCGTGCGTTCTTCGGTGTCGGCCTTGTCGAGCTTCTCGCCGCTTTTGAACGTCCGGTCGATCACGGCTCCGGTCATCATGTTCTTGATGCGGGTGCGAATGAAAGCCTGCCCTTTGCCCGGCTTCACGAACTGGTGATCCACCACGGCGAATGGCACGCCGTCGAGGAGCATTTTGAAGCCTTTTTTGATGTCCGAGGTATCTGCCATGGGTCTAGTTCTCGCGGATCTGCTGGGAGGCGACGGCGAGGTCGCTCGGTTGATTGGGAGTGTCGCCGTTCTCGGCGGTGATTCGAAGCTCGAACTCGCGCAGGCTCGTCGGGATCGATGCACGGCCAGTCTGAGATTCGGCATCGTATTCGAGCGCCTGCTGACGGACGGGAAGCTCGCCTGGCGCGCTGAACCAAACGACGTAGTGGGTGAGCCCGGGCTCGACTTTGTCCGGTGGGACGAGGTGGTCCAAGAGGACCGTGACTAGAATCTGTTCCCTGTCGATTTTCTCGATGTCGATTTCGCCGTGTGCGGCAGGCACGTAGGCGCTGCCGACCAGCGCATAGTCAGCCAGCGCATTGCAGCTTGCGATCAGCAAAATCGCGATCAACCAAATCAGGCGAAGCCCCAAGGAAACCTCCACGGCTCGGCTTGTAGGCGGCCCGTCTGGCCTCGTCAAGCTCCTGCCCTTGCCTCCGGTGCGGGTCAGCGGTACTCCGGGTTCCATGCGAGATGTCGACGACGAGGTACGCCAAATCAAAAAAGAGATCGTCGAAAGCCGCGGCCTGATCATCAAGACCAACAATTTGGTCAATGCCCTAGGCGCGGACATCAAGTCGATCGCAAAGCGTCAGGCGGGCTACGAGCGGCGGCTCAACTGGAATAGCGGCGTCGCAATTGCGGTGATCGGTGTGCTTTCGTTCGTAGGGCTGAAGCTCTACTTCGATGCGCAGACGGGGGCGATGCAATCGGACAAACTGGCGGCGGAAACCGCGGCCGAAGAGCTTCGAAGCGACCTGGGAGACGAAGTTCGCCGAGCGTCGGATCGAGGAACCGCGGCCGCAAAAGCCGCCAAGTACTACGATCTGATTCGTGCCCGGAAACGCGCGGAGGTCGTCCGCGACTACCCGGCCATGTCCAAGGAGGCCTTGTCGCCCGCCGAGGCTGCTGTGTTCCGAGACTTCGAGCAGCAGTTCCGGCAAGACCTCTCGCTCGAGGCGTATCAAAAGGGGCTCGCCCTCGCCGAGGGGAAAAAGCACGCCGAAGCGATCAAGCGATTTGAAGAGGCTCTCGAACGGCACCCGAACGGCTCGCACATACCTGCTGTCAAACAGAGCCTCGCGCTCTCGTTGCGGAGCGAGAAGCGTCCCGCGGAGGCGCTCGTGTATGCCGAGCAGGTGGCGGACCAAACGACCGACCTTGCGCTTCAACCAGACGGCTTGTGGCTCGTGGCACGTTGCGCCCGGGACATCGGTGACCTGGACACCGCGCGTGACGCGCTCAAGCTGCTGATCAAGAAGTGGCCGAGGTCCGCGCTTTCGCGCGACGCCAGGCCGCTGCTTCGCGAAGTGACGCGAGAGGCGTACCTCGGAAAGAAGGCAGCGGCGGCGCCCGTCAGCGGCCCCTGAGCAGCGGCCGAGCTGACATCGCGTGTCGACGCGGCAGCCGACCTGTGCCACGTTGATAACCGATGGCACGGCCGAGGGTTGCATTCGTAGGTTCAGGCGGCGCCGCGAAGGGCGTGGCTCACGTCGGTGTGCTCCGAGCGATGCAGGAGCTGGGCATCGAAGCCGACATCTGCGTCGGCGCGTCCGCCGGAGCGATCGCGGGCGCGTTTTACGCCGAGGGCTACACGCCCGAGCAAATGATCGATTGGTTTCGCCCCTTTTGGCAGCGAGGGCTCGAGCGCCCGCCGCTCAAAGCCCGCTATTTCCTCGGCTTGCCAAATCAGGAGCAGCGGCGGAGCTTGGGCTACCTCAGCAGCGGCCTTTTCTCGATCGACCGCTTCGAGGCCTTCGTGGCCGAGCAGTTGCCGCACAACGACTTTCGGAAGCTCGAAAAGCACCTCATGGTGACGGCTGCCGACGTCGACGGTCGCGGTCGAATCGTCTTCGGTCGAGGCTACCGCGACGACATTTCGATCAGCAAAGCGGTTGCTGCCTCGAGCTGCGTGCCCGGTCTTTTTCGCCCATATCGCATCGGCGATCGCTTCTACATCGACGGGGAGGTAGTGCGCACACTCAGCATCGACCTGGCCGTCGAAGCCGGCGCCGACGTCGTCATCATCTCGAACGTCTACCGTCCGCACGTCGGTCGGGTAGGCAGCCCGTCCTTGGTCCACCAGGGTGGCCTCGCCGTAGTCCGTCAGTCGTTGAACATCATCCTCAACGAAAAAGAGAAGCGCGGCATCGACCTCATTCACAAGATGTACCCGCAAATCCAGGTCTTGGTCGTGTCCCCGGATCTCGGCCGCCTGCCCTTCACGTCGCGTATCCACGCCCGAACGATGCTTCGCCGGGGCTACCGCGACGCGCTGCGCATTCTCGCGAAGGCGAAGCGCCGCGGAGTGTTCGACGTGGCGCCGAATGTACGGAGCATCGGCGAGGCGTAACAAACGGGGCGCGGAAAAAAGCGCGACACGGGGCTACGTCGAACGGGGCGCGCTGCCGCAGGTGTTGGGGGGGCGGGTCTTGGGTGGGTTGCCTGGTACGGTTTGGTTGAACCGCCCCGCCCACCCCCACCCGTAATCCTCCCTGGCGCGGCATTCGCTTCGCTTTGCCTTGCCGGCGCGTTCGCGCCGGGCTTCGCCGTTCCGGCTCGCGCTGCCGCCTGCCGTTGGAAAGCCTGGCGGGCCTGTCTCCGTACGGAGGGGCGCGGAAAAAACGCGTCATGGGGTGGAGTCGACGTAACGAGTGACAATCTGCAAGACAGCAACCACCCCAGATTGGCGCGAGTTCCGAGGCGAGGCTTGCGTGGCCTCAGGCCTCAAGCCCCTCCGGCCACATCTGCAAGCCGAGCCGTTCGATGGAACCCCGTGACGCGTTTTTTCCGCGCCCCGGTTGTTGCGTCGCCAGTGTCGCCGTCTAGCGAGTCTGCCCGAGCGCCCAGGCGAGGTAGCTTTCGCTCACTCGCTCCGCCGCCACCGCCACGATCTCCGGTACGTCGTACGGATGGTTCGCCTCGATCCACTCGGCCAGCTCGTCGAACCGGTCCCTGCTCGTTTTGATCAGCAGTTGAACTTCGGAGTCGATCTCGACTTTTCCATGCCAGCGATAGAACGACTTCAGGCCCGGAATCGCGTTCACGCATGCCGCCAGGCGCGCGTCCACGAGCCCCTTGGCCAGCTTTTCCGCCGTCACCGGGTCGGGCGCCGTGCACAGCACGACGAGCAGCTCATTGTCGGCGTTCACAGGCCGAGCATGCTCAAAGGGCGTGAACCCTCACGTCTAAACCGCGGTCGATGACGGCGACGGAGCGTTCAGGAATCGTTTCGTAGCCGACCTGGTCTTCATCGACCCCGCCCACCACCATGACATAACGCAGCTGTGTGCTGCCCAGCGGCGGGGGCGTGTAGTCCTCGGGTGGGTCGTGGAGGCCTTGGCGTTCGACGTAGATCATCGCCGCGCCGTGCCTGAGCGCGTACATCGAACGTCCGTTCGTTAGAATGAAGCTTAGGCTGCCGTTGGTGCTGCCGACTTCGGCCGCCAGCCGTTCGACGAGTGTAACCGCTGCACTGATCGCCGGAAGCGCCTGCACTTCATTGACATCGGGGTTGTCGAGCTGGCCTGCATCGTGGAGCATGGTGAGTACCGCGTGAAAGAGATATTCGCTGTCGGTCTGGCCACGGATGTTGCGCCGAAGGAAGTCGGGGATCATCTCCGCAAGGTTGTCTCGGATCGCATCGAAGCCCCCGATGGTGCCCTGATGCGCAAACAGCCAACTGCGCAGGCGAAAGGGATGCGCGTTCTCTGCGCGGAAGTCTCCGACCGTTGGTTGACGCATGTGCAACACAGCGCAGTCGGAACGAACGTCGCCCGCGATGTTCTGCCAATCGACTCGCTCGCCGGCGCGAGTGGGGCGCTTCTTATGGAGCACCTCGTCCCCATGATAAAAGCCGATGCCCCAACCGCTCGCGTCTTCAGCCGCAGTCTCGTGGCGCAAAACGCCGCGCTCCTGGTAAAGGGCATCGCGCATTCGGTCGGCTCGATTCGCGACGTAGCCGATCAGCCTACTCATGGTTCGACCAGCCAAGTGAAGTGTAAGTAGAGTCCTGCTTCATAACTAATCCCCATCTCAATTGGTACCACGCGTCCCGATCTGCATCAATGAAACGGGAGCCCACAGGTCGGGTCTGGACGTACACAAAATGGGCCTGACGATCGGATTATGGTAGCGAGTCATATGTCCGTCGCATTGGACGGTGCGTTGGATGACTACATTCAGCACTTGCGTGTGGAACGGGGCCTCTCGACACACACGGTGGACGCCTACGCCCACGATCTCGCCCGCTTCGTCGCGTGGCTCGACGATGGGGGCGCGGCGCTCGACACCGTCGACGAAGCGGGAGTCGCTGCCCATCTCGTCACGCTATCGCAGGCGGGCTTGAGTGCACGCACGCAGGCGAGGGCGCTGAGCTCCATTCGAGGCTTCTTTCGGTTCCTCGTTCGGGAAGGGCGGCAGCCACTGGACCCGACCGAGCTCCTGGAAGGGCCGCGCCTGATGCGCAAGTTGCCAGACCTCCTCAATCGCGACGAGGTGGTTCGCTTGTTGAATGCGCCGAGCGGAACGAAGCCGAACCGGATTCGCGATCGCGCGATGCTGCACACGATGTATGCGGCCGGCCTCCGTGTGACCGAACTGACGGAGCTCGATCTGAGCGACCTGAATCTCGAAGAGGGATTCATCTCTGCGCTCGGTAAAGGCAACAAGCGACGCATCGTTCCGATCGGCGCACACGCACGAGCGGCGCTGGTCGAGTACCTCTCCTCGGTGAGGCCGAAATGGGCTCGCCCCGCGAGCCGCGCTTGCTTCGTGACTGCGCGCGGGAAGGCGATGACTCGGCAAGGGTTCTGGAAGCTGATCAAGCGCTACGCGACAGCGGCCGGCATCTCCAAGCCAATCTCGCCGCACAAGCTCCGACACTCTTTCGCCACGCATCTGCTCGATGGGGGCGCAGACCTCCGGTCGGTGCAGACGATGCTAGGGCACGCGGACATCTCGACGACGCAGATCTACACCCACGTCACCGGCGACCACCTGCGCAAGATGCACGAGCGATATCACCCTCGCGGGTAGGTTCCACCCCTGGCTCCTGGATTTGCACCAGGGGCCCCAAGTAGTCGCCCTGCGGTCGCCAAGTGGGTATCCTCTGGGTCATGTCGAGGTTCGACGTTTGGATCATGCGATTCGAGCCGGGGGACGCCTCTCCGGCGAAACGTCTAGAAACGGCATTCGGGATCGATTCTTCGAGTGCGCGGTCACTCGAACAAAGCGTCCCCAAAATCGTAAAGCACGCCGTGCCTGCGAAGGCGGCAGGAGAGATGCGCGTCGCCCTCGAGGCGATCGGAGCGGTGGTCGAGTGTCGCCCAGCACGGGAGGTCAAGCCCGTGGCCGGATCGACCGGGCGCGACAGCGCGGCGGTGTTCCATCCCCCGGGAGCGGACTTGTTCCCAGCGGGTCGCCTCTCGGCGATTGACCCGTTTGCAACCGCAGGCGAGCCAGGCGCGCCTCGCATCTCCGTCGATGACGCGAGTCCTCCAACGGCCGACGCTGACCTCGGCTCTGCATCCGAAGCCGAGCTGCCCGAGGAGCCGAGCAAGTCGTCCGCGTCTCTCGCGCCGGCGCAACTAGACCGAACAGGGCTCAAACGGGCGGCAGCCACTTTCGGCGCCGGTCTTGCCATCCTCGCGATTGGGTACTTCCTCGGGAACTCGGTGCTCCGCGGGGACGCCGACTGGATGGGCATCGGCTTCGACGGTCTGGGCATCTACTTCCTCGGCGCGGGCGGATACGACCTCTTCAAGAGTTTCAGGAGCTAGTTTCGGTGTCGCCACATCTCCCAAAGGTCATCTGGTTCGTCGTCTCGCTCGCATTGGCGTGGGGACTCAACGCGTGGCGTCAGAACGCGGGCGCGGCAGGTCTCGAAGCGGCTCGTGATGGTGACCGAGGGGCTGCCGAGCGGTGGATCGATCGAACTCTGCGGGAACAAGACTGCGAGCTCCACGAGGCGAGCGCGTACCTCGGGTCTTCGGCAACGCGGCAATACGTCCGGCGCCCCGACTATGTCGATGCCTTCGTCGAGAAGCTCTACGCCGGGGGCGCTCCGAACATCGACGTTTGCGACTCCGACAAGCTCGGCTTCCGATTCGCACATTACCTCCTGGTGACGCTGCCCGATGACCCGGTTGAGGAAGAGACGGTCATCGCGGATGCGCAGAGTTTGGTGCGCCGAGACGCGGTTGTGTATCGAGGCGTGACCTCGGCGGAGGTCGAGCAGATCGTGCGCACCTCCACCCTGATTGGAGCGCGCCGCGTGCTCGTCGAATTGCCCGCTGAAGCGAACTGAATGGGGATTCGGGCGCCTCGGTGGAGTCGTGCTATAGGCCTGCCGCTCTGCACGCAATGGAGGCGACCTTGAGGAGGCAAGCACCGTGAACATTCACGAGTATCAAGCGAAAGAACTCTATCGGAAGTACGGGATTCCCGTGCCAATCGGCACCGCGTGCATGTCGCCCGCAGAAGCTACCGCTGCCGCGAAAAAGCTCATCGATGAAACGGGCAACGAGGTTGTCGTCGTCAAAGCGCAGATTCACGCGGGTGGTCGAGGCAAGGCCGGCGGCGTGAAGGTCGTCAAAGGCGTGGATGCTGCGACGGCAGCGGCAAACGAAATTTTCGGCAAGACGCTGATCACGCATCAGACCGGTCCTGAAGGCAAGGTGGTGCAGCGCCTTCTCGTCGAGCAAGGGTTAGCGATTAAGAGCGAGCTATACCTAGCGCTCGTCGTCGATCGTGAGAGCCGCCGAATCGCCATCATGGCCTCGACCGAAGGCGGCATGGACATCGAAGAGGTGGCGGCCAAGACCCCGGAAAAGATCCACACGATTGCGATCGACCCTGCCGTCGGGCTCCAAGGCTACCAGGTTCGGCAGCTCGCGTTCGGGCTCGGGCTCTCCAAACAAGAGCAAAAGAACTTCAGCAAGCTGCTCGTCGGGCTCGCTACCTTGTTCGAAAACGAAGACTGCTCGATCGCCGAGATCAACCCGCTCATCCTCACGGAGGACGAGCAGGTCATCGCGCTCGACGCGAAGGTGAACTTCGATTCGAACGCGGAGTTTCGCCACAAAGCGTTTTGGGATTCGGTGCGCGACCTGTCCGAGGAGGCGCCCACCGAAACCGAGGCCAAGGAAGCCGGCCTCTCGTTCATCCAGCTCGACGGCAACATCGGCTGCCTCGTGAACGGCGCCGGCCTCGCCATGAGCACCATGGACACCATCAAGTACTACGGCGGCGAGCCGGCGAACTTCCTCGACGTCGGCGGCGGTGCCAGTCAAGAGGCCGTCACGCAGGCTTTCCGGATCATCCTCGAGTCCGACGCGGTTCAGGGCATCTTCGTCAACATCTTCGGCGGCATCATGCGCTGCGACACCATCGCCAATGGCGTGGTCGCCGCCACGAAGGAGCTCGGGTTGACGGTTCCGCTCGTCGTGCGGCTCGAGGGCACCAAAGTCGAAGAGGGCCGAAAGATCCTCAACGGCTCCGGGCTGGCCATTACGTCGGCGGCCACGATGGCCGAAGGCGCCAAAAAGATCGTCGAATTGGCAAAGGGATAAGGGCGATGTCGATTCTCGTAGACAAGAACACCAAGCTCGTCGTTCAGGGAATGACGGGCAGTGTCGGGCAGTTCCACACCGAACAGATGCTGGCCTACGGCACCAAGGTCGTCGCCGGGTGCACGCCGGGGAAGGGCGGCCAGGCGCTCATGGACGTGCCGATCTACGACACGATGCGCGACGTGGTGAAGCAGACGGGGGCCAACGCTTCCTGCATCTTCGTGCCGCCGCCTTTCGCCGCGGACGCCATGTTGGAGGCCATCGATGCTGAGGTCCCACTTGTCGTCTGCATCACCGAGGGCATCCCCGTGATGGACATGATTAAAGTTCGACGCGTTCTAGATTCGCAGGATAAGACCCGTCTCATCGGTCCAAACTGCCCGGGTGTCATCACCCCCGATCAGTGCAAAATCGGCATCATGCCCGGCCATGTGCACAAGGCGGGGCGGGTCGGCGTAGTCTCGAAGAGTGGCACCCTGACCTACGAAGCGGTCGGCCAGCTCACGGCGCTGGGCATCGGTCAGAGCACGGCAGTCGGCATCGGCGGCGACCCGATCAACGGGACCGACTTCATCGATGTCTTGAAGCTGTTCAACGACGACCCCAATACCGACGGAGTGATCTTGATCGGCGAGATCGGCGGCAATGCCGAAGAGCAGGCTGCGGCCTGGATCAAAGAGCACTTCGAAAAGCCGGTTGCCGGTTTCATCGCGGGGCGTACCGCTCCGCCAGGCAAGCGCATGGGTCATGCGGGCGCCATCATCAGCGGCGGCAAGGGCACCGCAGATGCCAAGATCGAGGCCCTCGAGGACGCTGGGGTGAAGGTTGCCCCGACGCCATCCGACATGGGCACCACACTGCAGAGTCTTCTCTAGCAATCAGTTTTTGGAGGGAGCAAACCATGTCGAAGAAACCCATGCGTGTCGCGGTCACAGGAGCCGCAGGCCAGATTGGCTACAGCCTTCTCTTTCGAATTGCTGCCGGTGAGATGCTCGGCGGCGATCAGCCGGTCATCTTGCAGCTCATCGACATTCCCCCGGCCATGACGGCCGTGAGCGGCGTGATGATGGAGCTCGAGGACTGCGCTTTTCCGCTCCTCGCGGGCATGGAGGCCAGCGACAACCCCACCGTGGGCTTCAAGGACAGCGACGTGGCGCTGCTCGTGGGCGCGCGGCCGCGAGGCAAGGGCATGCTTCGAAAGGACTTGCTGGAGGCCAATGGCGCGATTTTCACCGGGCAGGGCAAGGCGCTGAGCGACGTGGCCAGCCGCGATGTGAAGGTGCTCGTCGTCGGAAACCCGGCCAATACCAACAGCTACATCGCCATGAAGAACGCGCCGGATCTCGATTCCTCCTGCTTCAGCGCAATGGTCCGTTTGGACCAGAACCGCGCGATTTCTCAGGTTGCTTCCAAGACCGGTCGCCCGGTGACGGACATCAAAAAGGTCACCATTTGGGGCAACCATTCCGCAACGCAGTACCCTGACCTCTTCAATGCGCAGATCGACGGCAAAAGTGTCGCCTCGCTGATCAACGATCAGGCCTGGATCGAGAACGACTTCATTCCGACGGTCCAGCAGCGCGGCAAAGCGATCATCGATGCGCGCGGCCTTTCGAGCGCTGCGTCGGCGGCCAATGCTGCAATCGACCACATCCGCGATTGGCACCTGGGAACCGAAAACGGCGACTGGGCCTCGATGGCGGTTCCATCGGACGGCAGTTACGGCATCCCCGAGGGGATCCTCTACGGTTTCCCGTGCACCTGCAGCCGCGGGAGCTGGTCGATCGTCCAAGGGCTGGAGATCAACGAGTTCAGCCGGGCCAAGATGGACGCCACCGCCACCGAGCTTCAAGAAGAAGCTGCCGCCGTCGCCCATCTGGTTTAGGCTGCGGCCTATTCCAACCGGGGAGGCGGTGCCGCGATGCGAAAGCCGAGGCTGGTCGAGGAGCACGAGGCGGCGGGTAAACGCATCGTCGTCGACGGCCATCATATTTTCGTTCGCGAAGAGGGAGAGGGCGAGCCGGTTCTGCTCCTTCACGGCGTGCCGTCGAGCTCTTTCCTTTATCGGAAGATGCTTCCCGAGCTCGCCGCTCATGGGCTTCGGGCGATTAGCTTCGATTTCCCCGGGGTGGGCCTGAGCGACAAGCCCCAAGACATCGACTACGACTGGCACTCATTGGCGGACTGGGTCGGCCACGTCGTCGACGCGCTGGCCCTGCCCCCCGTGCACTTGGTCCTGCACGACATCGCCGGGCCGGTTGGCGCCGAATGGGCGATCAAAAATCCGGTGAAGGTGCGCTCGATTACGGTTACCAACACCCTGCTCGATGTCGCCCACTTCACCCCTGCATTTCCCATGTGGACCTTCCGGGTTCCCGTGATGCGACATCTGGTGTTCTCCACGCTGAGCACCAAAGCCATGTTGCCGATGTTCAGGCACAGCGGAGTCAAGAACCCAGACGCCGTCGATGAAGACGTGATCGCGAGCTACATCTACCTGCTCAAGAACAACGGCGGGCACCACAGTTTCCTCGAAATCATGGACGGATTCGACCTCAGCGAGAGGCACCGGGACTGGCTGCGCGACGGCCTGCTCGCAATCGACAAGCCGATGCAGCTGATCTGGGGAGAGCAAGAGAGCGCCATTCCGAAGGCTCAGCTCGACTACATCAAGCAGGTGTTTCCCCTGCGCGCCGACCACCGGGTCGACGCTCGGCACTTTCTGCAGGAAGAGCAGCCCGCGGTCATCTCCGCTCAGATCGCAGCTTTCGCCGCGGACATTGCCCAGCAATCAAAACGCGCTACCCCGTAAACCGATTTCGTCGCCAGGGGGCCATGCCCCACCACAAACAGCACAAGAAGAGGAGCCAAATGGCTGTTGAACGCACCCTTAGCATCATCAAGCCCGACGCCGTCGAGCAGAACAACATCGGAAACATCCTCGCCATGATTCAGGGCGCGGGCCTCGAGATTCTCGGCATGCGAATGCTTCATCTCAGTCGAGCACAGGCCGAGGGCTTCTACGCGGTTCACAAAGAGCGCCCGTTTTTCGGCGAGCTCGTCGAGTTCATGACACGCGGCCCCGTGGTGGTGAGCGCGCTCCAGGCCGATGACGCCGTCGCGCGGTACCGCACGCTGATGGGCTCGACTAATCCGGCCGAGGCCGACCAAGGCACGATCCGCAAAGCCTACGGCACGGACATCGGCGAGAATGCGTGCCATGGCTCGGACAGCGTCGAGAACGGCAAAATCGAAGTCGCATACTTTTTCCCCGAGTACGTGTTGAAGTAGTCGATGAGCGACTCGATCGAAAACCAGTTGCGACCACTGGTCGAGCAGGCGTTTGAAGACCGTTCGAGGCTCGAATCGCCAGAGTACCGCGCTGCCGTCGAAGGGACCATCGAGCTGCTCGACAAGGGAAAAGTCCGGGTCGCGAGCCGCGGTGACGACGGCGAGTGGACGGTGCACGCCTGGACCAAGCAGGCGATCCTTCTCTACTTCGGCATTCGCAAAATGGAGCGCGTCGAGGTTGGCGCGTACGAGTACCACGACAAGATCCCGCTCAAGAAGAACCTCGACCAGCAGGGCGTGCGGGTCGTCCCGCCCGGTACGGTTCGCTACGGCGCGCACATGGAGCCGGGCTCCATTCTGATGCCCGGCTACGTGAACATCGGGGCCTATGTCGGTGCAGGGTCGATGGTCGACACCTGGGCCACGGTGGGTTCCTGCGCGCAGGTGGGCAAGGGGGTTCACCTTTCAGGCGGGGTCGGACTCGGTGGCGTCCTCGAGCCGCCCGGCGCCAAGCCCGTGATCATCGAAGACGGCGCCTTTGTCGGCTCCCGGGCCAT
Organism: uncultured delta proteobacterium; assembly: GCA_963712235.1. Classification (GTDB taxonomy): domain Bacteria; phylum Myxococcota_A; class Polyangia; order Polyangiales; family Houyiibacteriaceae; genus SG8-38. The sequence continues at coordinate 57,593 of CAVQHC010000008.1, read as the reverse complement.
CGTCGTCGAGGGCTCACGCATCGGCGAAGAGGCGGTTCTCGGAGCCAACGTCGTGATCACCTCGAGCACGAAGATCATCGACGTCACCGGCCCCAAGCCCGTCGAAATGCGCGGATACGTTCCGCCGCGCTCCGTCGTTATCCCCGGGACGCAGGGCAAGAGGTTCCCCGCCGGCGAGTACCAGGTCCCCGTCGCACTGATCATTGGGCAACGCAAAGCCAGCACCGATAAGAAGGTGACCCTGAACCAGGCGCTCCGGGACTTTGGGGTTTCGGTCTAGCGGCGATCAGAGGGGCAGACCGTTTTCCCGGAGCGAGGTGCATGTGGCCAACGTATCGTTCGACGTCGCCATGCTGGCGACACCTCACATCGACCACTACGCAAAGGCAACGCAAGCCAACTGGCAGGCGTACTGTAATCGCCACGGCTATCGGTTCGTCTGCTGGCGAGAAACCGTGCTCGACGACATGCATTTGATCTGGTCCAAGATCGAGTGGATGCGGCGACACATCCGCCAAATGACGGCCGACTGGCTGGTGGTGGTCGACGCCGACACCGTCGTCAACAAGCCGGAGACAGCGCTCTTCGAGCTCGTTCTGGCGCACCCTGGCAAAGATTTCCTGATCTCGGAGGATTGCTCGCGACGGTTCGGTATCCCCATGCCGCTCAGCCTGCGCGGCGTGGTCTCTGCGCGCACTCTTCGGCCGCCCAATTGCGGTTTCATGATGATTCGTAAGTCCGATTTCGGGGTACGGTTCCTCGATGAATGGCTCGAGAACGGTCGTGGTAGGTTCAAGGACATTGCCGACGTCTTTCCGCGCGAGCAGTGGGTCCTGTGGCTGTCGCTCTTCCGGGAGCAACGTGATCGAATCGCCGTTTTGGGGACGGAAGTCATGAGGATGGGCAACCAGCCCCTGCTCGATCGGTCGACCAACTGGAGGGATGCGTTCGTACTGCACGACAAGCGCTTGCCTCTCCGCAAGTCGCTGAGCGTCACGGATTTGCCGCTCGGCCGGTGAATAGGGCTACCGCGGAGCCTCACGATTCCCGCCTTGTAGTCGGTCGCGGATTCGTGTTTAGATACGTGATGCGTAGCATTTTCCTACTTTTGGCCTTGGGCCTCTTGATCAGTGGTGATTCCTTCACCGCCGAGGCCCGTGCCGAGGCAACGCACCAACTTAGGATCGCGACCTTGGCCCCGCGCCAGTCCTCCCTCGGCGAGGTCTATCAGAACCTCAAAGTCGAGATGAGGAAGCGCACCAACGGCCAAGTGAACATGAAGATGTACTACGGCGGTGTCGCCGGCGACGAGATCACGGTCGTTCGCAAAATGCGCGTCGGCCAGCTCGATGGCGCTTTGATTACGTCCACGGGCCTCTCCGCGCTCGTTCGGCAGGTGCTCGTCATGGAAGCGCCCGGGCTCATCCGAAGCTACCCGGAGCTCGACGCCGTTCGCGAGCAGCTGGCGCCGCAGCTCGAAGCCTTGTTCGATAAGGCCGGGTACAAGCTCGTCGCCTGGGGCGATGCGGGAAAGACAAGGATCTTCTCAAAGCACAAGATCTTCGGACCGTCGGACTTGCGAAACGTGCGGCCCTGGGTCTGGCGTGACTCCGCGACCATGAGGGCGTTCATCAAGGCCTCGGGGGCCAACGGAGTACTGCTCAACTTGCCCGAGGTCTACTCTGGCCTGCAGACCGGCATCATCGACACAATCATCGCGTCGTCCGTCGGCGTGCTCGCCTTCCAATGGCACACGAAGCTCAAGACCATGGCCAAGCAGGCGGGTGGGATCGTGACCGGGGCTTTCGTCATCCGGAAGGATCATTTGGCAACGCTTCCCCAAGAGGCCCGAGACTATCTCGAAGAGGTCTCCGGCGAGACCGAAGAGATCTTCCGCGTCGAAGGCCGGAAGCTCGACGATGAAGCGGCGGTCACACTCTCGAAGCGACTCAAGGTGATCAACCTCTTCCGAGCGCAGCGTCAGTGGGAGGAAGTGCAATTCACGGCACGCGAATCACTGGTCGGCCGGATGTACTCACGGGCGCTTCTGAGCCGAGTGCAAGAGATCCTCAAGAAGTGAGCCGCAGCGGCTACTGCACGACGACATCGCAAGGGAAGACCGCTTCGAGCTCTGCGTCCCCTCCGCGCCAGTCTTGGCACGCCGACCCCGTGAGCTCAATCGTGCTGCCGTCGACGGCCTGCCAGCCTCGCTCCGCCTGGTTGCAGGTCAGCAGCTCCCCGTTGAGACGAACAGTGCCCTCGCAGGCCTTCTCGATGTCGATGATCCCGTCGCTTAGGCTCACCGTGCAGGGGATGTTCTGAACGACGATCTGCTCGAGGTCCGCCTGCAGCTCCGAGACGCTGTCCGCGGTCCACAGCGTGGCGCCCGAGCCGACCCCTTGTCCGGCGTTCGCGAGATCCTGAAGGTGGCTGTCATCGAAATTCACGCCCAGGACGAAGGTCTCGATCCCCAGATTGAACGCACGTTCCACCGCATCGACGCTGTTGTTTCGATCGCCGGCGTCGCCGTCTTCGTCACAGCCGTTGGGCGCTCCGTCCGTTGCCAGGAGGTAGACGGTCGGTCCCTCCGGTGGCGGCGTGTTGGTGAGGGAGCTCGTCACAGCCTCAATCGCCTCGGCGGTCGGCGTGAAGCCGCTCGGGCTGTTGTCGGCAAAAGACGCGGCAATCGGATCGGCGTTGTCCAGGCTCGGGCTGAAGGAGACCCCATCGGTGCTCGCGCACATCGCGCCGTCAGACATCGATGGCGGATCCTCGCCGGGCTTCCAATACAAAGTCAGCCCGAAGCGCGCGATCGAATCGAGCCGCCGGACCAGGCCGTTTGGCCCCACCAAGGCGTCCTCGACCGATTCCCATCGCGACTCATCGAAGCCAGGATTGGGGGTGCCTGAGCTCGGACAGCCGTCTCCAAGGAATGGGCAGTCGCCCTCGAAATCGCGGCGCATGCTTCCGCTTCGGTCGACGATGACCATGATGTTCGGGATGACCCGGTCCGTCGCCAACTCGAGCTCCCCGCAGACCGAACCGTCGGAGGTGATGACACCGCCGTCGTCGAACACGGGTACGCAGCGGCCATTCGACGTGCAGTCGCCGGACGCTGCCACACTGTGCGCCCGAGACTGTGCACACCGCGATACAAAGGCCGTTGTCGCAATACGTTCCCGTGGCGCAGCCGGAGTCGCTCATGCAGGCGTCGCCGCACCCCTCCGGAGCACCGTCCTCGCCGCAGATGCTCGGGAGGTCCTGAAGGCGGATGGTGCCTTCTCCTGGTTCGGCCGATTCACAGCCAAGCAAAAAAACGGCGGCAAGCGCCCACGCGAAACGCGTTCGATTCATCCCGTAACCCCCCCAATCAGGCTAACAGCTCCATCGAGGTCGACAACTCAGGGGTTAATTCACGCGACTCCGGAGGCGCGTTGCCTGAGAAGCACGATTGCGCGCCGCCTCAAACTCTGCCACCGCTAAGGGTCGTGAAGCTTTCAGCCGATTCATTGGCCCCGCCCTCTCACCCCATCGCGCGATTGCCCGCCGAGTGGGAGGAGTGCGTCGTGGCCTGGGGAGAGCCTCGGTACCGCGGCAAGCAGATCTTCGATTGGATTCATCGCCAAGGCGTTCTCGATCCCGACCAGATGAGCAATGTTCCGAAGCGCCTTCGAGAGCGCCTGAAGGAGGAAGGGCTGGGCTGGCCCATCCAGATCGTGTCGATGCACGAGTCTACCGACCGGACCACGAAATTCCTCGTTGGCATGCCCGATGGCGAAAAGGTCGAGACGGTGCTCATTCCGCAACTCGGGGACGAACGCGTCGTGACCCAGTGTATTTCGAGCCAGGTGGGTTGCGCCATGGGATGCGTGTTCTGCGCGTCTGGTGTGGCGGGGCTGAAACGTCAAATGACGGACGGTGAAATCGTGGCGCAGGTCTTGCTCGGCCGGCGCGAGCTAGGCCCCGATCAACGCATTCGCAACGTCGTCTTCATGGGGATGGGCGAACCGCTTCACAACTACGACGCGGTCGCGCGCGCGCTGGTCTTGCTCACGCACCCGGACGGCCTCGATCTGTCCAAGCGGCGCGTTACGGTATCCACCAGCGGACTGGTCAAGCAAATCGATCGGCTAGGCAAGGACTTCGACGGTCAGGTGCAGCTCGCGATCTCTCTGCATGCAGTGCGCGACGAGGAGCGCAGCAAAATCATGCCGGTGAACCGAAAGCACGGGCTTGGCGAGCTCACCGAAGCCCTGCGACGCTATCCGCTTTCGAAGCGCCAGCGGATCACCATCGAGTACACCCTCATCGAAGGCGTCAACGACTCTGTGCGCGACGCAAACGGCTTGGTCGAGCTGCTGCGAGGCATCCCAATCAAGGTCAACTTGATCCCGATGAACCCGATTTCCGCATCGGACCTTCGTGCGCCGGACACGAGCCACGTCACGCGTTTTCAAGAGCAGTTGACGCGGCGTGGGCTCTCGGTGTTCATTCGCAAGACACGTGGAGACGACGTCGCCGCTGCCTGCGGGCAACTCGCGTTCCACGGCTCTCCCCGACGAACGGGGCGCGGCGCAGCCTCCGCGGGCGCGGATTAAAGACTGCCTCGCGCCTTGAGCGCTTTGACGATGTCGGGGCGTTCTTTGTCCATGTCGTCCGGGGTTTTGATCGGCTGAAAGCGGGCGTCCGGCCCGTGCCGTTCGACGCGCAGGAACGCCGAATCGAGAAACGAGGTCAGCTCGCCCACGAGGCGTTCGAATTGCACCGCTGGCATGCCGTCCACCTTCTTGTTGACGGCGAACCAGGTCAAGGGGAACTCTGTGTCGATGGCGGCAGCATCGAGCACGAAGGTATTGGTGTTGAAGACCGGAATGCGCTCCTGGTCAAAGCCCTCCGGGAAGCGAAACGCCTCGACGATTTGAGCCCGGCCGTCGACGCGGGCCGGAGCGCCGCCTTTGTCGCCGGGCTCCTTGGGTGCCATCTCGGCCGTCAGCGCCGCGCCGAATTCCAGGTGGGCACCGATGATGGCCGGGTCGAGCGTCGCGGTGAGATTGTCGACATTCGACATCATGAGAACGCGGCCGCCACCCTCGCGGAACGCCTTCAGGATACCGGAGCGTCGAAGCGCAAACGTCAGGTCGCCATGCCCAGGGGCGTGAGGCGAGAGGGCGCCGGAGCCGTCCCGAAAGAGCTCGCCGTCGGGTGCGACGCGCAGCGAGATGAACTGCGAAAAGGTCTGGATCGGAACGCGCTCCGTGCTGAGCGGCTCGGCCATCGTCTGTATCGCTTCGTCGGTGGCGAAGCTCGACATCAGGTAGACCGGGATTCGAGCACCGGCGCGCTCCGCCACGGCTGCAATGTCTTTGAGCTTGAGCTCGAGGAACGACTTCCCGTCGAGGACCTCGACAGCGGCTTTGACGACTCCCCCGAAGCGGGTGGCCATCCCACCTGCGAGAATGACGGCCGCAACCTCACCCCGTCGCATCGCTTCCTGGCCGCGCTCCGTCAGGGCCCGGCGGAGGTCGCCCCCGAGCGGGGGCAGGGCTTGGAGGTCGCCTGCCTCGGGCGGTTCCACGCTACCGGTGATTCGGTTTTGGGCCTCCCCGAGCTCCCCCCGGAGCATCTGCTGTTTCAGAGATTCGAAGGGGATATCCTCGAATCCGTATCGTTGAAGAAGTTGGGCCGTTGCCGCGTCTATTTCTCGTGAGTTCATCAGAATTGCCAAAACCCAAGCACTTTCCACGCGCTCTGTCGAGCGGGCCGCGCCTGCTCGGTACCCTGGGGATGACGAAAGCCCCAGACGGACATACATATGAAGGAGGAGCCATGGATTCTCTCGTTCGCTTTCACTTTGCTTGTGGCGCTTGGCGCGGCGGTCGCGCTGACCGCACCCGCGGCTGCCGACTACGACGGCGCAGACGGCTACGGTGGGCCGACCGGCGGCGGGTTCGATGTCTCGCACGACGGCTATCAGCGAGAAGGGCAGACCGCTGCAGCGCCCGAAGCGACGAGTTATGTGGTCATCGAGACCGAGGACGGCACCACGGAGGTCGTCGATGGCGAAACGGTGATCGTCGTCCAGGAGCCGGAGCCTTTGGCGGCCACGGAGCAGGCGCCGCCGGCTCCGCAGACGGTCGTCGTCGTGCAACCCGAGGTGCAATGCCCCGGAGCGATCTGGGTCGACGGCTACTGGGCCTACAGCAACGGCGAGTACGTGTGGGTCGATGGTCACTGCGTTGTCGAGCGGGTGAACTACGTCTTCGTCCAGCCACGCTGGGATTTCTACTCGAACGTGTGGTGGTTCGTGCCGGGCTACTATCGACCGTGGGGTGTCTATGTGGGTTTCGGCTACTACCGACCTTGGCACTGGTATCCGCCCTATTACCATTCCTACTACCGCACGCGCCGTCCCGTCCCGGTCAATCGAGGCGTGCCCTACCGACCCACCACCGTTCGCGCGAGGCCTCCCGCTGCGCGTTCGGGCCGAGGCATCGTGAGCCCAAGGAGCTCGGTCGGCCGCGCCCGGACGAATCCGACGCGCACCCAAACCGTGACGCGGGCCCCGAGCACGCGAACCGGCACCGTGACGCGGGCCCCGAGCACGCGAACCGGCACCGTGACGCGCGCCCCGAGCACGCGAACCGCAACGGTGGCACGTGTGCGGCCCAGCGCGAACCGCGTCGACTCGGTCAACCGCGTCCGGACGACCCCCGCAAGGACGACGGTCGTTCATCGGCCCCCTAGCTCCAGCGCGGCGACCAGGCCTGGCGGTCGAGCCAGCGGCGGTCCCACGCTCACGAGCTCGGTCTCACGATCGCGCGCCAACAGCACCGTGGTCAGCCAGCCCCGCGTCAGCCAGCCCCGCGTCAGCCCCTCACGGACGGGCAGTGTCAATCGCCCCAGGTCGACTTCGTCTCGCGGCGCCGGCGTCAGCCGGCCTAGCTCCCAGCGGGCGCGCCCCAGCCCCGGCTGGTCGCGTCCCAGCTCCTCGGGCTGGTCGCGTCCGGGCGGAGGCTACGGGAGGTCAGGCTCGGGCGGTTCTGGCCGGGCACGCAGCCGTTAACCCCTCGTCGACTCTTTGCTAGGCAGCGGGGGCAGTGTAACCCTATAGAGGGAAGTGCATTTAACCCCATAGAGCTTCCGTGCGTCGACGTTACAGAGAACCAGTCGCAATCGCCTTCGCGCTCGCGTTGATCGCGTCGCTGTTTGTGCACCTTCCGGTGTACGAAGTTCTCGGCGATCTGGCCGACCGCATCCGGCTTCAGGAGGAAGAGGCGCGCAAGGCTGTCACCTTCGAGCCGGCCGAGGTGGACTTCGACGTGCCTGGCAGCGCGGAGCCTGAGCGCCGCAAGAAAAAATCGGCACGGGCACGAGAGAAGGCAAAGCGCGAGCGTTTGGCGAGGGCCGTGGAGGCGGAGACACGCGCAGAGGTTCAGCAGAAGCAAACACCGCCGCCTGAGCTCACATCGCCGCAGGCCGTGCAGCAGCACAGCAGCAACCCAGAGCTCGAGCCGGACAACCCGGAGTTCATCGCAGAGGAGAACAATCGGGTCGAAGAGGAAACCGTCGCCCAGGTTCGCAATATGATTCGCGACGACGCGACTCCGTCGCCCGGGTCGCAGCAGAAACCGTCCGATACGCTCGAAGAGCAGGGCAACGCTCGCGAAGAGCAGATCGCCGAGCTCCGCAACAAGGACGGAAGCGACGCGCGCAAGGTCACCGAAGAGGAGGCCCAGCGCAAGCGCCCCGACAAAGCGATCAAGGCAGACCCGATGCAGGCCGAACGCGTGAGTCGTCAAGCGCCGGACGGGAAGCGATCGAACGACGCCCAGGACCGCACGGCTCAGGCCGCCGAAGACACGCTAACGATTACCGATCCATCTGGGACGTTCAGCATTCGCCGACCGAGCAACTCCGCGCAGGGCGGTGGCGAACGGGCCCAGGGCAAAGGCCCGGGGGGCAAGATGGCTTGGTCGCAGTTCGAGGCCGCCGTGGGTTCCGAGAAGCTCAACGAGGATCGACGGGCCTACCTTGCCGAGCGCAAGTCGTCGCAGCGTGGAATCGCGCGCGAAAAGACTTGGAACGAATTTCGTGCGGCGATTGAAAACTATGTGCCTGGCGTGAAGCGTGGCGCGACCACAGCGCTGAACGCGGCGGCGTCGCCTTTCGCAACCTACATCGCAGCGGTGCACCGACGCATCCACCAAGAGTTTGCGGATCGGTTTCTTCGGAGCCTGCCGGTCGGCGGCAGCCCGTATCAAGATCCGACGCTCATGACCAAGCTCGAAATCGTGCTCAATCGCGACGGTTCCGTGCATCGTGTGGGCGTCGTCCGATCGAGCGGGCTCTTGCCGTTCGACTTTGGTGCGTTCAATTCGGTGCTCCGCGGCCAACCTTACCCGCCACCCCCTTCGTCGATTCTAAGCGGTGACGGGCGGGTCTACTTCCACTGGGGCTTCTATCGAAATCAGCGACAGTGCGGCACGTTCAACGCGGAACCTTACATCGTTCCGAATCCGCGCGGTTCAACGGGGCGCCAGGATGGCCTGACCGATGCGCCCGATTGGGACACCATCGTCCCCGGAGACGCAAAGCCGACGTGGCGCACACGCGAGGAGGAGTCGCAGCAGGAGGACGAGCCAAAAAAGCTTCCACAGAAGTCGCCGCCCGCGCAGCCGAAAGAGCAAGAAGAGGACGCGCCCTCTGCGCCGCCTCCACCCCCCGGCGCCGGCCTGGGATGAGCCAAGGCCAACGAGACGCAGCGCTGACCGCGCGCGTCAAAGCTGAGGCGAAGGCGCTCGGCTTCGCGCGTGCGGGCGTCGCCGAGGCTGGTCGATTGGACGAGGAGGGTGCGCATCTCGATGCCTGGCTCGCCGCCGGGCACCACGGGCAGATGTCCTGGATGGCAGATACCGCGCCCGTTCGAAAGGACCCGCGCGACCCGAGACTGCTCGAGAATGCGAAGAGCGTCATCGTGATGGCGGCGCCGTACCTGAGGCGCAACAGCTACGAGGGGCCGCCGCCGGCGCGCGTCGCGAAGTACGCGCTCGGCCGCGACTACCACAATGTGCTCACGAAGAGGAGCCGCAAACTCGCGCGTTTGCTCCAAGACGCGGGGTTCACTGCGCGGGTCGCCGTGGACTCCAAGCCCGTCTTCGAGCGCGCCTGGGCCGAACGGGCGGGCGTCGGGTTCGTCGGCAAGAACTGCTGTCTCATCGTCCCAGGGCTCGGCTCGCACGCCTTTCTGGCCTGCGTCGTGACCAGCGCGCCCTTGCGCGCCGACGCGCCGATGGACCGTCGCTGCGGAACGTGCACCCTCTGCCTCGAGGCCTGTCCAACTCGGGCCTTCAAAGGTCCACGCAGCCTCGATGCCCGAAAGTGCGTTTCTTATCTGACGATCGAGCATCGAGGGCCCATTCCGGTCGCACGGCGGCAGGCGCTCGGTCCGTGGCTGTTCGGATGCGACGTTTGCCAGGACGTCTGTCCGTACAACCAGACGGCCGGCGCAACGCAGGGATCGCTCGACGCGTTCGAGCCATCCGAGCGCTGGGACGGATTTGACGTCGCCAGGTTTCTTCAAATGAGCGACGAAGAGATCCGCGTCTGGGCCGAAGGCTCACCGGTGAAACGAGCACAGCCCGAAGGTTTGGCGCGTAACGCCGCGCTGGTCCTCGGGAATCGCGGCGGCAAAGCTCACCTCCCGGTCCTGGACGCCGCGCGCCGGAACCATCTCTCCGAGGTCGTCCGAGAGGCCGCGGACTGGGGCAGGACCGAGCTCAAGCGTCGTCTGGCCGCCTCAGAATAGCCTCGAGCGATTCGAGCAGAGGCGTGATCCCTTCTTGGGTGGCCGAGCTCATGGAGAAAACCTGGAACCCCCTCGGCTCCAGCGCTTTGCGAACCGCGTCGTAGGCTTCGCGGGCCTCCGGCAGGTCGCATTTACTGACGACTACGACCATTGGGCGTTCCAGCAAGCTTGCCTCGAATCGGCCGAGCTCCGACATCAGCGCGTCGAAATCATTGACGGGATCGCGATCGGGGTCCGGGTCGACGCTGAGCATGTGCAGGAGCACCTTGGTTCGCTCGACGTGCTTGAGAAAGCGCAGTCCGAGGCCGGCGCCGTCCGAGGCCCCTTCGATGATTCCCGGGATGTCCGCGATGACGAAGGTGCGGTCGACGCCGAGTGAAACGACACCGAGATTCGGCACCAGGGTCGTGAACGGGTAGTCGGCGACCTTGGGGCGTGCCCGCGAGACGGTGGCAATGAACGTGCTCTTGCCAACATTGGGGAATCCGACGATGCCGACGTCGGCCAGGAGCTTCAGGACGAGCCGGACCTTCTTTCGTTCACCAGGCGTTCCCGGGCTGGCGCGTCGTGGTGCGCGGTCGTACGGGGTGGCGAACTTGATGTTCCCCCGGCCTCCGCGGCCGCCTCGTGCGATCGCGATCTCGGCGCCGGACTCGCTCAGGTCCGCAAGGAGGGCCTCGCTCTCCTGGTCGTAGACTTGGGTACCCACCGGGACCTGGATGCGAATGTCCTGGCCCGCCTTGCCAAACTGATCCTTGCCCCGCCCGTCCTCGCCGCGCTCGGCTCGAACGATCTTGCGGAAGCGGAGATCGAGCAAGGTGGAGAGCCGGTCGTGCGCGACCAGAATCACGCTCCCGCCGCGTCCGCCGTCGCCGCCGGATGGGCCGCCGAGGGGGACGAACTTTTCACGGCGGAACGCGATGCAGCCATTGCCCCCATCACCCGCGGCGACCTCCAGCGTCACTTCGTCGACGAAATCCACGCTCGTCCGTACGTCGCCGTGATTGGGAGGGCAACCGACTTGGTCCTCGAACAAATCGCTGGGATGCGTACACTGCGCAAGTGCGGAGTGCTCACGGCGACCCCGAATCGGCGTCTCGAAACGCGACATTCATCCAAGCTTTGGCTGCCAAGAGCTTGGAAACAGTGCGTTTAACCGAGGTCTTGAGCATTTCGCCCGAGGATGAGACAGCCCAGGCGGCGCTCGCTGGCCACCTCGGCGACCTTCGCCGATCGGCAGCCGAGCTGGGGTTCGCGCATCTCGAGTCGGCCGTGGCCGAGGCTTTGACGAGACTCGAACGGGAGGCGTTCGGGCCCGCGTCGCTCCGGGCGGTCCGGGTCCTGGCCTGGCGCTACGAGCCACTTGCCGCGTTGCCCGCCCAGTCGGGGACGCGCCCGGCCGTCTCGCCGGCGTCGGAGCCGAGCCTGCGCGGGCGCTCCATTTTGGTGGCCGACGACGAAGCCGAGGTTCGCTGGTTCTACGTGGGCGTCCTTCGCGAGTCCGGGGCCAGGGTCATCGAAGCTCGGGACGGCGTCGAGGCCCTCGAGCTTGCCCGGAGGGAGTCTCCAGACGTGATCCTTGCAGACATCGTCATGCCGCGCCTCGACGGCCTTGCGCTTTGCGCAGCCGTTCGTCGCGAGCCCTTGCTCGATGGGGTGCCCGTCGTGCTTCTGTCCTGGCGCGATGACTTCTTGCATCGCATGCGGGAGCTTCGGGCCGACGCACAGGGGTACCTCCGCAAGGAAGTGCCGGCGCGTCAGGTTCTCGACCGCGTGCTGAGCGTGCTCGAACCGCTGACGCGGCTAGAAGAAGCGCTGAAGGATCAACGAGAGGCGCGTGGCGACTTGGAAGAACTTGGCGTGACCCGACTGCTGCAGGCGGTGCGCCGCCTTCGACCCAACGCGAGCGTCGTCCTTCAAGATCCCTGGAGCTTGTTCGATCTAGAGCTTCGAGACGGCGGCATCGTCCGGCTGACCCGGACCGCGATCGACGGCGCAGTGAAGGAGGGAGTCGAGGCGTTTCCTGCTCTGGTCGGGATGAGCTCGGGCCGATTCGTCGTGGCCGAGCTGCCTGCAGGGCTGCTCGATGAGGCGCCAGAGCCTCTCGACGACGCGTTCGTGGAGGCAACGCGGCGACTTGGCGACTTTCTCAATACGATCGCAGCGCATCCCGATTGCCGCGTCGAATTTGATCCAGACGTGCTGGGGACCTACGTGCGCCATTCGCCGCTTCGGGTGCAGCGCCTGATCGCCGCCCTCGTCGCGGGTGGGCCACCCGATGTTTTGTGGGAGTCCGGGGCGGGTTCGCGCGCGCTCGTCGATGCTTTGCTGATCACCCTGGCTCGGCAGGGCGCCATTCGGGATGTTCGAGCGCGGGCGCAGGTGCAGGGCGAGGCCTCCAGCCCCGCAGGCTCGGAGAACCCGAGTTTGGGGTTGAACGCGCCGGAGGTCGAGCAAGACTCCGGCCCCGTGGCCGATCCGATCGAGCGACAGAATATCCGGGCGCAGTCCGCGGTGGCCATGCATCGCGAGCCGGCCAACCGGGCCCCGCGCTGGAGCTATCCGATCTGGCGTCTCGGCAGCGCGGCGGCGCTCGATAACGCTGAGAGCGGCTCTGGGTTCGGCATGGAACTGCAGGCGACTCCACGTCTATTGGGTTTGGCGTTTCTAGCGCTGCTCGCTGCCACGGTGGTCTTTCTCATCGGGAATCAGATCTGGCCCGTCGGCGCGCCGGATGGGTCTTCGGCGCCGAGCGTGCTGCCGATTGAGATCGACGTCCCAGTGGAAGTCCGCGTCGACCTCCAGGAGCTGCCTCCGAAAGCCGTGCCTCTGGTTTCGCCGGTCGACCGGGCCCTCGCGGCGTTCGGAGGAACCCTTCGGTCGGGGGTGAGCCCGTCGTTGGATGTTACCGAGGGGCAGGGCGTACTCGAGCTAACTGGCCCTGCTGAGGTGTCGGTCGAGGTGGACGCGGTGGACCGGGGAACGCTTCCGCTGACGCTCGTGCTCGACGAGGGCACGCACCGGGTTCGCTACCGGCTTGGAGCGCGATCCAGCGACCGGTTTTACTACGTGAAGCCGGGCGCGACGCGTGCGCTCGAGGTCGTCACCCAACCGGGTGGCTTTGTTGACGCTCGTTGAAGCCTCGTGCTAACCGCAGCTAGGTTCCGCGGGGCAAAATCACCTGTGAAAACGGCCGCTGGAGCGAGGGAGGAAGGCGGCGGATGCGATTGATTTTGGTGGTGCTCGCGACCCTTGGAGTGGCGGCAGCGTGCAGCCGGGGAGGGTCCAAGCCGGACCCGTTTGCGGGGCTCGAGACCCATTTGGATCTAACGGAGCTTCGCCACTTGGCTGAGGTCGACGATCACGGTTGGTATCTCGACTTTGGCACCCCCGCACAGTCCAAGTACACGGTGGGTGACTGGCGCAGCGGCTGGGTCGGAAAAGGAGCCGATGGCGATACCCGCTACGCACACGTTGGAATGCGCGGTCGGGTGTACTTCGAAGCTGAGCGTCCACAAGCGCTCGTTGCTCGCGTCCGGCTGCGACCGCACGGGACGCAGGCCCTTACGCCGTACCTCAACAACCAACAGCTCGCGTCGATCCATCTCGGCAAAGGCGATGGCTTCGCCGACTACGACGTCCCGCTTCCAAAAGAGAAGGTCATCGCCGGGGAAAACTACTTGTTGCTGACCTTTGGGGGCACGACGCCGATCGAAGGTCAGGACGTTTCGGTGGCCGTCGATTCGATCTGGATTCGAAACGCATCCGAGCCGCCGAACGTGGCCCGCGCCCCGACGTACGACGGCTTGGTCGCCACCGTTCGCTTCGGCGAAGAGGAGCGCAAGGCGATCGCCTTGTCGCGGTCGTCGACGCTGCGCTATCACGTCTCGGTTCCTGCAGACGGCTCGCTCGGGTTTGGGGTCGGTGTCGAAGGTAAAGGCGACGCGCCTTTCGCGATCGAGGTGACGGCCGACGGGCAGCCGACGATCGAAGTGCTGACGGGTACCGCCTCGGGCGCATGGACCGACTACAAGGTGGACTTGAGCCGCTTTGCAGGTGAGACCGTGCGGATCGACCTTCGCGCCAAGGGCCAGGGAGCAGGGCGATTGGCTTGGAATTCGCCGCGCATCGTGGTGCCCGAACGGCAGGAACGAAATCTCATGCCGGCGAAGAACGTGGTCGTGCTCGTGATCGACACGCTTCGCGCCGATAAGCTCCGGCCGTTCAACCCGCAGACACGCGTGAAAACGCCGGCCATCGACAGGCTTGCCTCCGAAGGCGTGGTCTTCGAGCTCGCCCAGTCGCCCGAGAACTGGACCAAGCCGGCAGTGGCTTCGATCCTGACGGGGCTGCATCCACAAACCCATCAGCAGAAGACCGGCGATGCCGCGCTTCCGAGCTCGGCCGAGCTGTTGAGCGAGCACCTGCAGGGGGAAGGGTTTGCGACCGGAAGCTTCATCGCGAACGGCTATGTGTCCGACCGATTTGGATTCGACCAGGGCTGGGACGACTACAGCAACTACATTCGCGAGGGGAAGAGCACCGAGGCCAAGGACGTCTTCGACGAAGCAGGAAACTGGATCGAGGAGCATAAGAACGGACGCTTCTTCGCGTACATTCAGACGATCGATCCACACGTCCCGTACGATCCGCCCGGGGAGTACCTCCGGATGTACGACCCGAGCGAGTATACTGGGCAAGTCAAACCCAGGATGACCGGTGACCTCCTGGAAAAGGCCAAGCGCAGGCCACCGCAGGTCGTTTTCGACGCGAGTGACAAGCGGAGATTGAAGGCGCTTCACGATGGCGAAATCACGAAGCACGATCACTTCTTTGGCGCATTCCTAGAGCGTCTGAGCGAGCTTGGGCTGAGCGACGATACGCTGATCGTCGTGACCTCGGACCACGGCGAAGAGTTCGATGACCACGGATCCTGGGGCCACGGTCACTCGGTCTACCAGGAGCTGCTTCACGTCCCCTTGATGTTTCGCCTTCCGAACCGGCTTCCGGCCGGTACGAAGATCGGCGACGCGGTGAGCACGCTCGACATCTCCGCTACGGTGACCGAGCTCCTGGGCGTTCCGGCGATGGCGAGCAATGAAGGGCATCCGCTGGTGGGTCTGATGCTCGGTGACGCGGCGACCTGGCCGGCGGTGGCGTTCAGCGACTTTCAAGACGACCGCCGCGTGATCACCAGCAGCCGATGGAAGCTGATCCTCCGCGGAAACCTGACTTCGACGATGTTCGACCTCGCGGCCGACCCCTTGGAGACGAATCAGCTCGACGCGTCGGCGTTTCCCATCGCGCGGCGCTATTCGCGGATGTTGCTTGGTCAGTTCCTCGGAGCGACCAACCGGGCGGACTGGTTGAGCGCAGAGCAGAAGGGCGGTACACAGCTCATGCGGGAGAACGCTGAGATGGACGACACGATTCGCGATCAGCTCCGAGCGCTCGGCTACGCACACTGAGGCCCCATGCCCCTCATCGAACAAACCCCGGAGCGGTACCTGAGAAGCCCGCGCTTGGAGCCGGTGGCCGATGGAGGCGCGCTCTTGCACGTCTTCGCCTGGGGAGGGAGCGATGAGGAATGCGTCCTGCGATTCGACCTGTCGGATGACGGGACGGTGCAGGGCGAGGCAGGCTCGACGGACCATAGCGCGGCGATCATGACCTGGGCCCCGGGTGTGTCGCATCCCATCAACGATCCGCTCGCCGAGCTCGCGGCGGAGCATCAGGGCTGGCGCGTGGAGGTGCGGCATGAAGGCCCGCGGTCGACCGTGCTCGTCGCGCCCCCGTCGGGCGGCGAGTTCGTCGTCTGGACGGCATTCGGGATTGCTGCCGCGCCCTGCATCAGCGCTGCGCCGGGTGGCGCCTGGGTTGGATTTCACCACGACGTTCGGGAGGACACCGGGGTTCCCGACATCGCAAAGTGGATCGCGGTTCGCTTTGTCGACATGAAGGGCACCGTGTTCGAGCCGGCCGGGCCCATGACCGACCGAGACCGGGACCTCGAAGGTGAGGAGCAGGGATTCGAGTTTCCAGCCATCGTGGTCGGCGACGATGGCGCGGTCGATCTCTTCGGGCGGGGTTCCCACACGATGTACCGCCAGACGCTCAACGCGAGTGGCTTCGCCGCCAGGGTGCGAATCGACGATGCCCAGTGGGGCTGTCGAGGTAGGCGAGTGACCGCGGCTCGTCTCACCAATGGAACGACGCTGGCTGCCTGGCGCAGTCGCAAGGGCATTCGAATCGAGTCATTCGACGAACCGACCGGCGGCGCGCCCGAGCTCGTCGAGGCGAAGATCGAGGTGGGCGAGTTTCAACAGGCGCCGGCACACGTGGCGGCCTGGTCGGGGCCACAGGTCTTGTTCGGTGACATCCAGCAGCACAGCGCCCATTCCGATGGGGTGGGGAGCGCGGACGAAGCCTACCTTCGCGCACGCTACCGCTACGGTGACGACTTCGCGGCGCTTACCGATCACGAATCCTTCCTCGGTAAACGAATCGGGCCCGGCGAGTGGGCCTACCTCCAGGCCGTGACCGAACGGCACGATGAACCCGGCGAGTTCGCCACGATCGTGGCGTACGAATGGACCGGCAAGTCGTATCCGGGGCCGGGGCACAAGTGCATCTACCTACCGGGCCCGGGCTTTCCGATCATCTCTCGCGACGACGTTCCCGAGGGGCGGGACATCGTGCAGCAGATCAGCGCGCAGGGCGCGTTCACTGGGCCGCACCACATCGGTTGGACGGGCGCGGACGTTCCCGGACATGACCCCGAGGGGCAACCGGTCTGGGAGATCTGCTCGTGCCATGGCTGCTACGAGCACCCCGATCATCCCCTCGGCTACCGCGGCGAGCTCAACGACCAGTTCGCCAAACCGCTGCTCGACGCCGGGATGCGCTTTGGCTTCATCGCGAACTCGGACAGCCATGGGCTCCTTTGGCATCATGGTGAATGCCGAAAGCGTGACCCGTTTCGAACCGGGTTGACGGCGGTCATCTGTTCGACGCGGACGCGCGAGGCGATTCTCGAGGCGATTCGCGCGCGCCGCTGCTACGCGACCAGCGGCGCCAAGATTCTGCTCGACGTGCACGTCGCCGGTTTTCCGATGGGGAGCGAGCTCGACATCGACGGGCCGGTCGAAGTCCACGCGCGAGCGCTTGGGACGACCGACATCGAACGCATCGAGCTGGTGACGCCCGATGGCGTCGCGGCTTCGGACGAGCCGAAGTCTCCATCGGCATCGTTCGCGGGCGAGGTCGATGCCCGGTATGTGTACTGTCGCGTGACCCAGGCCGACGGCGAGATGGCCTGGTCGAGCCCCATCTTTTTTAATCGATCCTAGTGTTCGTGTCAGCCGGACAGCAGGGCGCGGACGCGGCGGCGGCGTCGGCGCGTGGCACCTGCTCTTGGGTCTTGTTCTTCAGGTCCTTGAGCTGAACGACGCCTTCTTCGACTTCGGACTCTCCGAGGATCAAAGCGATGCGGGCGTCGATCTTGTCGGCGCGGCGCAGCTGGCTCTTGAGCGACCCGCCGCGAAGGTCGCTCTCCACGCGCAGCCCGGTGTCGCGGAGCTCGCGGCCGAGCAAGGTCGCCTGCCCACGAACGCCGGCCTGTGCAGCAACGATGAAGACGTCGACGTGCGAATCGCTGTCCCCCTCGGGCATGGCCATCAGCAGGCGCTCGAGCCCCAGCGCGAAGCCGATCGCCGGGGTGTCCGGCCCGCCGAGGCTCTTCACCATTTGGTCGTATCGGCCACCGCCGAGCAAGGCGTTCTGAGCGCCGAGCCCTTCACCTTTGCCAAGCACTTCAAAGAGGGTTCGGCTGTAGTAGTCGAGCCCTCGTACCAGCGAGCCGTCGACGCGATAGGATGTCCCGAGGATGGTCAAGGTCTCTTGAAGTCCGTCGAAGTGGGCCCGGTCGTCGTCGGTGAGATGCTTCAGGATCGACGGCGCTCCGGCTGCAATCTCGGAGCAGCGCGGCACCTTGCAGTCCAACACGCGAAGGGGATTGGCATCCATTCGCCGCTGACAGTCGGGGCACAGCTCGGCGCGATAGGGCGTCAGATAGCCGAGCAGTGCGTCGCGATACTTCTCGCGCGTTTCCGGTCCGCCGATCGAGTTGACCAGCACTTCGACCTCGCTGATGCCGAGGCTCCCGATGAAACCGACAACCATGTCGATCACTTCCGCGTCGACGTAGGGACCCGGATCGCCGAAAACTTCGATCCCGGCTTGGTAGAACTGCCGGTAGCGCCCTTTGGCGGGCCGCTCGCGCCGATACATCGGGCCGAGATAATACCACTTCGTAACCGGCTCGCGGGCCTGCACGCTGTGCTGGACATAGGCGCGCACCGAAGACGCCGTGCCCTCGGGACGCAGCGTAAGAGATTTCTCACCCTGGTCGGTGAACGTATACATCTCTTTTTCGACGATGTCGGTCGTTTCGCCGATCGATCGCACGAACAGGGCGGTCGGCTCCACGATGGGAAAGCGCACTTCCCGAAAGCCGTAGCCTTCGACTCGATTGCGGAACGCATTCTCGAGGGCGTGCCATTTCGAGATCTCGTCCGGCAGGATGTCCTTCATCCCCTTGACGGCGCGGAGGCTCATGGCGTCCGGTTACTCGATGCGCCCGCTCCAAGCAAGGGCGAAACCCCGCGGGAGATACGAAGCATCGGCTTTACATTCGGCCTTCGGCCCGTCGGCGGCGCCAAGCAACGGTTTTACGGGCTGAACTTGACGAAGATGTAGTTGAACCCGTCCTTGCCAATCTTCTGAGTGATACTCGGCGTGGCGTCTTCACGCATTTCGAAAACCATCACCAGGTCCTTCTTGCCCTTGCGCAGCACGGTTGCCCGAATCACCGGTGTGTCGAAGAACTGAGTTTCGAGCGGCAGGAAGTTGTTTTTGAGATGAACCCGCGTGTGGTGCAGGATCAACTCCAGACGTCCCTCGGACTTCTTGGTTCCGAACTTTACTGGTTTCGAGGTCTGGATGAAGAACGAGGACCCGTCCTCCAACATCATGAAGCCGGGCCAGGTGAGCATGAGCGCACCTTCGGGAATTTCGTCCGCCTTGGGCGGCAGGTTCTCCGAGGTCTCCGAGCCGGGGGTCACGCCGGCGTACGCGGACTCCTCAGCCGAGGCGGTGCCGACCCCGCTGGCGAACAAGACGATGAGCGCGATGAATGATTTCTTCCCCACGCTGTCAGGGTACGCGACCCTGGGGCCGGGGCCCAAATTTCGCCCCGGGACCCGAAATTGACCGGCCTCAGTGGCCCTTGCCGCCCTTGAGCAAATGGCCGACGCCTTCGCCAAGCCCTTCGAGGGTGAGCGGGAACATGTCGAACGCCTGCCGAACGTACTCGATGGTGTTTCCGGTCCAGTAGCGCTGCGGCTCCGGGTTGAGCCAGATGCTGCGGTGGTAGTGCTGGCTCAGCATCATGAGCCACTGGAGGCCTTCGATGCCCCGGTCGTCGCCGAGGTCGAGTGAACCGCCGGCCGCAAGCAGCTCGTAGGGCGCCATGAGCGCATCGCCCACCATGATGAGCTTGTAGTGCGGGCCCGTCTCGTGAAGAAGGTCACGCACCTTGATCGGCGTGTCGAACCGTTCGGTTTCGTAGACGTGGCCGTAGACGCAGTTGTGGAAATAATAGGTGCGCAGCTCTTTGAAGTGGCTGGACTTCTTGGCCGCCGAAAAGAGCCGCGAGCAGAGGTGCGCGAAGGGATCCATCGAGCCGCCGACGTCCATCATCAAGATGATGCGGGTGTTGTGGCGCCGCGGAGGACGGGTGATGACCTCCAGCTCCCCGGCGTTCTGTGCCGTGGCATCGATCGTCCCTTCGAGATCGAGCTCTTCCTCGCCTCCTTCGCGCGCAAAGAGACGAAGCTTTCGAAGCGCGACCTGCATTTGGCGAACGTCGAGGGTGAGATCCTGGCGGTAGGGGCGGTAGAGGCGCGCATCGGCGACCTTCACCGCGCTTCGCCCTCCACCAGAGCCTCCGATTCGAAAGCCTTTTGGCGCACGGCCGCTGTGACCAAAGGGCGAGGTGCCCCCGGTGCCGATCCACTTGTTGCCGCCGTCGTGCTGTTCGTCCTGCTCGGCGAGACGCTCTTCGAAAAGCTTGCGAAGCTCGTCGAGATCGAGGTTCTCGACGAACTCGCGCTGCTCGTCGGTGAGCTCGGCCATGTTCTCTTTGGCCTGCTGTAGCCAGTCCCAAAGCTCGTCCTTGAGCTTTTTGGATTCGATCTCGATGCCCTTGAAAAACGAGAGGAAGGCTTCGTCGAATGAATCGAGGTGCGCCTCGCTGTGGATCATCACCGAGCGGGCAACATTGTAGAAGCCGTCGAGGGAGCTGTCGTGAAGGCCGGCTTTCAGTGCTTGAGCGAGCGCGATGACCTCTTGCGTCCCCACCGGGACGCCGCGACCGCGAAGCTCATACATGAAAGGGACTAGGATTTTAGCTTCTCCACTGGCGGCCGCCCGACAGCTGATCGGCGAACGCGACGAGGTCTTGTTCTTTCTTGAGCAATGCACCCAGGAAAGGGAGATTTTCTTCGAGCTTTACGCTCTCGATGCCGGCGCGCTGAAGAACCGCGATCCAGTCGACGAGCTCGCTCGTGCTCGGACGCTTGCGGAGACGCCGCATGCTCCGGATCTCGTAGAAGGTCTTGAGCGCTTGCTCGACGAGGCTTTCGTGGACTTTGGGGTGATGGACCTGGACGATTTCAGTCATCAGCTCCGGCGTTGGGAAATCGATGAAGTGAAACACGCAGCGTCGAAGAAACGCATCGGGCAACTCCTTCTCGGCGTTGCTGGTGATGATGACGATGGGACGCTGGGCGGCGACGATGTCCTGCTGCGTTTCGTCGACGTGGAATTGCATCCGGTCGAGCTCGTTGAGGAGGTCGTTTGGAAACTCCACGTCGGCCTTGTCGATTTCGTCGATCAACAAGACCACGCGCTCCTTGGCGTCGAAGGACTCTCCCATCGGGCCGAGCTTGATGTATTCGCTGATGTCGTTGACGTCCTTGTCTCCAAACCGGGAGTCGTAGAGACGCTGCACCGTGTCGTACACGTAGAGGCCGTCTTGGGCGCGGGTCGTGCTTCGGATGTTCCAGCGAATTAGGGGGAGGCCGAGCGATTCGGAGACCGCTTCGGCGAGGAGGGTCTTGCCCGTGCCGGGCTCGCCGCGAATCAGGAGCGGCCGTTCGAGGACGACCGCGCAGTTGACGGCAGACTCGAGCGCCTCGCTGGTGAGATAAGTAGAAGTACCCGAAAACCTTCGAAAATCGTCAGCCATGAGGCGGAAATGTATCACGCCCCTGCCGATTGGCGACCGGGGAGACCGGGGGCAGGGGGCTGCTGCAGAGGTGCAGGGGCCCCGGCATGCGTCAGCGCCAGTGCCAGTGCCGGTGCCAGTGCCAGTGCCGGTGCCAGCGTCAGCGCCAGCGTCAGTGCCAGCGTCCCGGACCGGGAGGTCCCGGAAAGCATCCACATTACGACCAGTTAACTAGCCGGGAGAGCCGCGTGCCACCCTCCTTGACAGCCCCCAGAGCACAACGAATAGTAGCGCGTTCTTGTGGCCGGGAAGGGCCGCTCGACCGTCGCCTATCAGCCTGAATTCAATGTCTACCTTCGTCCTAAAGATCCAGGACCTCGACGAGGCCGGGAAGGATTGGAACTTTACCATCGGCACCGATTGGTTGGCGTCCGCGCTTGCCGGCAGTGAGCTACACGCAGGGACAGAAAACGGCCGGCTGACCGTACACGCGCAGCAAACCGCGATGGATGTGCTGGTTCAGGCGCACGTCGAGGCGGAGCTCGCTGCGACCTGCGCGCGCTGTCTGGCCGACGTTCCCATCACCGTCGACCTGCCGCTCACGGCGCTGTTCAGCCCCGAACACATGCGCCCGCACGGGAGCGATGAGATCGACGTTCAGTTGGACGAAGTCAACCGGGACTACTACCGCGGCGCCGAGGTCATCTTGGACCCGATGGTGCGGGAGTATTTGCTGCTCGAAGCGCCCATGAAACCGCTCTGTTCCGATGCGTGCGAGGGCATCGCGATTCCGGATCACCTTCGGCCGCCAGCCGAGGTCTTTGGCGATGCGGCGCCGGACTCGCGCTTCGCTCCCCTACTCAAGCTCAAAGAAGCACTTACGAAGAACGAGGAATGATTCCGTGGCAGTACCCAAACGCAGAACCAGCCCGATGAAGCGCGACCAGCGGCGCGCCAATCACGACAAAATCACCGCCCCGAACGTGAGCACATGCCCCAACTGCGGCGACGTGATGCTTCCACACCGGGCGTGCCCCGCCTGCGGCTTCTACAAGGGCCGGCAGGTCATCAAGGGCAAGAACGAAGAGCTCGAGTAGCTCGTGTTCGACCTGGCCGGGAAAATCGCCATCGTGACCGGGGGGTCACGAGGCATCGGCCGGGCGACCAGCGTTGCACTCGCGCAGGCCGGCGCCCTCGTTCTGGTGAACTATCGATCGAACGAAGAGGCTGCGCGGGAAACCGTGCGGCTCATCGAAGAGGCCGGTGGGCAAGCGGAGCGCATTGCGTTCGACGTTGCTGACCCCGATTCAGTAGATCAACACATCAAAGAGGTAGCCGCGCGGCACGGGCGGATCGACATCCTCGTCAACAACGCCGGAATCTCAATCGACCAGCTCTTGTTGAGAGTGTCTGCGAAGGATCTCGAGATGACCTGGGCGACGAATGTGAATGGAGCGGTGTACTGCGCGAAAGCATGCATCCGCCCGATGATGAAAAACCGTTGGGGCCGGATCATCAACCTTTCGAGCGTGGTGGCGGAGTCGGGCAACGCCGGCCAGGCTGTCTATGCCTCGTCCAAGGCGGCCCTCTTGGGCCTCACGCGCTCGCTCGCGCGCGAATACGCCTCCCGGGGAATCACCGTCAACGCGGTGTCCCCGGGGTTCATCGAGACCGACATGACTGCAGATCTGCCGGATGCGGCCAGGCAGGGTATCGTGAATCAGACGCCGCTCGGCCGAATTGGCCGTCCCGAAGAAGTCGCCGCCGCGGTTGTGTTTTTAGCAAGCGAAGAAGCGGGCTATATCACCGGGCAAGTAGTCCGGGTCAACGGAGGCATGCACGTCTAAGGCGCGCATGACGGAGGAAGCAGATGGACATCGCCGAGAAGGTCAAAGAAATCGTGTCGGATAAGCTCGACGTCGACGGGGCCGACATTCAAGAAGAGCAGGACTTCATCGAAGACCTCAAGGCTGACTCACTCGCGATCGTCGAAGTGGTCTTGGCTCTAGAGGAACAGTTCGAGATTGAGATTCCTGACGAGGACACCGAGAAAATCAAAACCGTCCGCGACGCGATCGAATACATCAAGGCGCACAAGGGCTAGGAGTCCACTGCGCCTCCTTCAGCGGGCGGGTTGATGCGGCGAGTAGTCATCACAGGCGTGGGCACCGTGAGCCCGTGCGGCGCGGATGTCGCGACCACTTGGAAAAATGTTTCCGAGGGGCGTAGTGGTATCGCGCGCATCACCGGATTCGACCCGAGCGACTTCGCTTCGCAGATCGCGGGCGAGTGCACCGACTTCGATCCGCTCCAGTACATGCCGAAGCGTCGCCTCCGGGAAGCGGCGCGTTTCATTCAACTCGCCATTGCGGCCAGTGCGCAGGCGATCAAAGGCTCGGGCTTCGATCCGAGCGATGAAGACAAAGAGCGCGTCGGCACGTTCATCGGCGTGGGCTTCTGCGGGCTCGAGGTCTTCGAGGACACCTGCAAGACCCTCTTCGACAAGGGGCCGCGCAGGGTGTCGCCGTACTTCATCCCCTCGGTGATTTCCAATCTTGCGCCCGGCCAGGTCACCTTGGACTGGGGGTTCAAGGGGCCGAGCTACACGCATACGAGCGCCTGTGCTTCGGGCGCGCACGCGATCGGAGACGCGTTCCGCTGGATTCAACGAGGCGAAATCGACGCTGCCGTAGCGGGAGGCGCCGAGGCTGCGGTGACGCCAATCGGCGTCGCCGGGTTCACCTCGATGCGTGCGCTTTCGCGGCGCAACGACGAGCCTGAGCTTGCGAGCCGACCTTTCGACGCCGATCGGGACGGTTTCGTGATCGCGGAAGGCGCCGGCGTGCTGCTTCTCGAAGCGCGCGACGCTGCGATGGCGCGCGGCGCCGAAATCATCGCTGAAATCGTCGGCTACGGTGCGACCTCGGATGCGCACCACATGGTGCAACCCGCCCCCGAGGCGGAAGGCGCGCAGCGCGCGATGAAGCTTGCGCTCGCCGACGCCAAGCTCAATCCGGCCGACCTCGACTACATCAACGCGCACGGGACCTCGACGCCGCAGGGTGACGTCGGAGAGCTTCAAGCGATTCGCAGGGTGTTCGGTGCCCATGCCAGCGAGGGGCTCGCCGTGTCGAGCACCAAGAGCATGAGCGGGCACTTGCTCGGCGCGGCAGGCGGGCTCGAGCCGGTTCTTTGCGCACTCGCGATACGGGACGGACTGATGCCGCCCACGATCAACCTGGAAAAGCCCGACCCGGAGGCAGGCGGAATGAACCTGGTCGCCAACCAGGCGCAAGAGCGACCGATTCGCGCCCTCATGAACAACTCGTTCGGCTTCGGCGGAACGAACTGCGCGCTCGTGCTAAAGGCCCCGTAGCCATGGCAAAGACACTCATCGTCGGTTCCGATCACGCAGGCCTCAGCCTCAAGCGCGAGCTCTGTGCGGTGGCCGCCGAGCTTGGGTACGAGGTCGTCGACCTCGGCACGAACAGCAGCGAGTCCACCGACTACCCGGACTACGCGCACCAGGTCGCGAGCGCCGTGGTGCGCGGGGATGGGCTTGGGCTTCTCGTCTGTGGCACGGGGATCGGAATGTCGATGGCGGCCAACCGTCACGCAGGGGTGCGCGCCGCGCTTTGCGGCGACGTATTTAGCGCTTCGATGAGCCGGCAGCACAACGACGCCAACCTTCTGTGCGTGGGCGCGCGGGTCGTCGGCCCGGGGCTCGCCGGGGAAATCCTCAAGGCCTTCTTGAGCCACGACTTCGAGGGCGGCCGCCACGAGCGTCGCGTCAAGAAAATCGAACCGTCCGCATGAAGGTCGAGCAGGACGAGCGCTTCCGCGAACAGCGAGAACGATTTCGACTGAAATGGAACTGCGAGGATTGCGTCCTTTTCGACCCGGCTGCCGGCTGTGCGCATGGCTTTCCGACGCACCGCCATCGGAAGTCCCGCTACGAGGATCCGAGCGCTGCGCTACTGTTCTGCAAAGACTTCGAGCTGACTTAGCTGCCCTGGGTCGCGCCGCGCCCGACCAGGGCTACGCGGCCCGCGCCGGTTTCGCACCGCGTCCAACGAGTCGCATCTGCAGGTCTTTCGCCGCGCGAAGGGTGACCGCAGGCTGGAGCTCGAGGGTTTGCCCTGGGAGCAGCTCGAATCGGTATTCGCGGACCAGGGTGGCGAGGACCAGGACCGCTTCCATCATGGCGAAGTGGTTGCCGATGCAGATGCGTGGGCCGCCGCCGAAGGGGAAGTACGCGTACTTGTGAATCGACTTGGCGCGTTCGGGGAGCCAGCGGTCGGGGTCGAAGCGGAGCGGGTCGGTGAACCAGTGCGCGCTTCGGTGGGTGACCCACTGCACGAAGAGCAGGGTGTCGCCCTTCGCGAAGGTATAGCCGCCGAGCTCGAAGTCTTCGAGAAGCTGCCGGCCGATGGTGTACACCGGGGGGTAGAGTCGCATCGACTCCTTGATGACCCGCACGGTGTACTCCAGGCGGTCGTAGTCGTCGGAGGTCGCGCGACGGTCGGCAAGTAGGTTGGCCGCCTCTTGGTGTACCCGGGCTTCGATTTCGGGATGCTCGGAAAGCAGATAGAGCGTATTGGCGAGCGCGATCGAGGTGGTCTCATGCCCGGCAAGAAAGAGCGTGATGCACTCGTCGCGAAGCTGCTGGTCGCTCATCGCCGCGCCGTCGTCATCCTGCGCTTGGAGCAGCGCGCTCAGGAGGTCGCCTCGGTCTTCCCCGCTCCGGCGCCGATCGTCGATGATTCCCGACACGATGCGATCAACGTTGCGGACGGCTTTGCGAAACCGGAACATTCGAGGCGAGGGCCACCATTCGGGCGGCTTCATGGGGCTTTCGAGCACATCGGTGTAGAAGTCGCTGATCACCTTGAGCGCGTCGCCGACCTCCCGCGCCGTCCCCCGAACGTCGGCATCGAACAGCGTGCGCCCGACGATGTCGAGGGTCAGCTCCGCCATCGCCTTGTGAATCGGGATCACGCGCCCGTCGCTCCAGTCGTCCAGGGAACGATGCGCGGCCGCGACCATCGAGTCGGCGTAGGTTCGAATCCGGCGAGGGGTGAAAGCACCCGCGACCTGCTTGCGTTGGGTTCGCCAAAGCGTGCCTTCGCTCGTCACCAAACCCTGCCCGAGCACACGTGCCAGCTCGTGCGTGAAGCGGTCCTTCTGCATGGCGCTGTGCCCCTGGGCCAAGCTCTGCTGAATGAGATCGGGGTCGAGAACCAAAACGTACCGTTCGAACAGAATCGGCAGGTCGACGAGCGGGCCGTACTTTGCCGCCGCCGTCATGTACCGGAGCTGGTCCTGCATCATGCCGCGTAAGTTTCCGAGGCCGAGTCGGTTCGGGGGGCCAGGGGGTCTGGGGTGCTTAGGCATGAAAGAAGCGCTTCATCACATCGATCATCCGCGGAACGTCGGAGGCAGCGGCGAGCTCTCGGCAGGAGTGCATGGAGAGCATCGGGTTGCCAACGTCGACCGTCCGAATGCCAAGCTCGGCCGCGGTGATCGGGCCGATGGTGCTACCGCAGCCGAGGTCTGAGCGCACGACGAAACGCTGCGTCGTCACGTTGGCCTCCTTGGCCCAGCGTTCGAAGCTCGCCCAGCTCTCGCCATCGGTGGCGTACGATTGATTGACGTTGATCTTGACCACCGGGCCGCCGCCGAGCACCGGCTGGTGCGTCGGTTCGTGGAGGTCGGCGTAGTTCGGGTGAATGGCGTGGGACATGTCCGCCGAGATCAAGAACGACTTGGCGACGGCGCGGTGAAAGCTCTCGGTCGAGTCGCCGGAGAGCCGCTGCAAGCAGCTTCGCAAAAAGTCCGAGGCGGCTCCCTGCGCGCTGCGGCTCCCGACTTCTTCGTGATCGTACAAGACGAGCCCCCGGCTCATCTCGGCGTCGGACTCCGCGGCCAGCAGGGCGCTGAGGCCCGCATGGCAACTCGCGAGGTTGTCGATGCGGCCCGCATGAATGAACTCCCGGCTGCGGCCGCTTCGCGTGGCTGACTGCACGTCGTACGCCATCAGGTCCCAGGCGATCACGTCCTCGGTTTTGACGTCGCCCAGCTCTTCGGCGAGCAGCGCGCGGAGGTCGATGTCCCCGAGCTCTTTGAGCGCGAGAATGGGCGCCATGTGCGTCTGTGCGTTGAGCTTCAAGCCCTCGGTGTTCACGGTGCGGTTCAGATGAATCGCCAGCGATGGAACGCGCAGCAGCTCGCGTCTGAAGTCGACGAGCCTCGCGCCACCGTCTGCGAGCGATACTCGACCTGCGAGCGAGAGGTCGCGGTCGAGCCAAGTGTGCAACAAGACCCCGCCGTAGGGCTCAACGGCAAGCTGCCCGTAGCCTGCCTTCTCGAGCTCGGGGTTGGGCTTGACGCGGAGGTTGGGTGAATCGGTATGTGCGCCGATCAGGTGAAAGCCAGCTTCCTCAGCGGTGGCGCTTCCCAGGTGAAACGCCGCCACCGACCCACCGCCGCGCACGACGTAGACCTTGTCTCCTCGGTCGACGTTCCACGCTTCCGCTTCATCGAGCCGGCGATAGCCTTGAGCGTTCAGGCGCGCGACCGTCTCAGCGACCGCGTGGAACGGGGTGGGTGAGCGATTGACGAACTGGAGGAGATCCTGAACTGGCACGTGATTCCTTACTTGGCGAGCGAGCGGACACCGGCGCGGTGCACCTTGCCCGGTAGCTCGCGGCCGACGATGGCCTCGGCGACCTGGCCGGCTTGCCAGAGCTTCTCGAGGTCGATTCCCGTTTCGATGCCCATCCCGTCGAGGGTGTACACCAGATCTTCGGTTGCGAGGTTGCCCGCAGCCCCCGGTGCGAACGGGCAGCCGCCAAGCCCGGCCACCGACGCGTCGTAGGTCGTGATGCCGGCCTGCAGGCCGACCAAGACGTTGGCGAGCGCAGTGCCTCGGGTGTCGTGCAGATGCAGGGCGATCTGCTCGGCCGGCAGCTCGGCCGTGAAGAGATCGAGGATCTTCTCCGTTTGGATCGGCGTGCCGACGCCGATCGTGTCGCCGAGGGACACTTGATAACAGCCCTCACCGAGCAAGTGCTGGGCCAGCTCGAGGCCGCGCTTCGGGTCGACGTCTCCCTCGTACGGGCAACCCCACATCGTCGAGACATACGCGCGGACCGTCAGCCCGGCTTCGACGGCCGGCCCGATGACCGGTTCGAAGGCTTTCAGCGTTTGCCGGATCGTCTTGTTGACGTTCTTGCGGTTGTGGGTCTCGCTAGCGCTCACGAAGACTGCGATTTCGTCGACCTTCGCCGCAAGGGCGCGATCGAGCCCCCGAGCATTGGGGCACAGGCCCGCGTAGGTGACGCCAGGCCGACGCCCGATCATCCTGCAGACCTCATCTGCATCGGCCATTTGAGGGACCCACTTCTGCGCCACGAAGCTCCCGACCTCGATCCGGCTGATACCAGCATCGACGAGAGCTTCGATGAGCCGGACCTTCGCGTGGGTCGCCACCTGGGCGCTCTCGTTCTGTAGGCCGTCCCTCGGGGACACCTCGTACACCGAGACGCGGTCCGGGAGCTTCGCAGAAGAGGCCATATCTTTCCTCTACAGCGCCTCGGGCCTCGTGAAAAGCCGTCGGAGGTTCAGTAGAGACCTAGCTCTGACGACGGTTTTGTTAGATACTCCGGCCGCCATGGCCACTCTGACCGCCCTGATGCTCGCTACGCCCCTGTTTGGTCTGTCCCTGCACGTTGATGCGTCGATGCTTGAAGCCCCGTCCGCCGCGATCGAGCCGGGCGTGGTCCTGGCCATCGAGGTTTCCACGGATCTCGAAGAGCCGAACGAGCCGACCACCGCCGACCTCGTGCGGAAGCGCAACAAGATCAAGAAGATCCACAAATGGTTCGGGATCGCGACGTGGGCCCTCACCACGCTCACCGTCGCATCGGGCATGGTCCAGTATTACAACCAATACGGCTGGTACCAGAGCCAGTCGACCAATCCCTGCGTGCAGGGGACGGCCTGGCCCAACCAAAACCAGTGTAGCGGTACGCCCACCGCTCACCTCACGCTATCTACGCTTGCCGGGGCCGCATTCTTCACGACCTTTGGGCTTTCGTTCGCAATGCCTGACCCGCTGGGGGTGAGCGAGGGCGACAGCAAATTCGCTCGAAGGCTGCGTGCCCACAAGGCGCTCCGCTGGGTGACCTTTGCGGGGTTCATCGCCCAGATCGCGCTCGGGCTGGTTGCGGCAAACTCTGAATGGTTTGGGCTGGATAGAGCGAATAACTACAAGACGCTTCGCGCGATCGCGACGGCGCACCTGACCGTGGGCTTCGTCACCTGGGGTTCGTTGACCGCTCAGGGGGCCCTGATGGTGTTTTGAGAGCGCGCTCACGAACTTCCAGATTCTTGGGGAATTCCTGTATCTCTGAGCTTGCCCATCCAATCGTCGCGCCGCTAACATTCAAGACACCTGCGCTGTGGGGACCTTAGGCCGCAGGATCCTTTTGCTTTTGGGGGTTTCATGAGATCACCGAAGGGTGCGAAAACTCTTCCGAAACGGCTCGCTGGGGTGCGGATGTCTGAGCTGACTCTTGCCAAGTACTTAGGCCTCTTGCTGGAGGACCCGTACGACATCGAGCTGGTCGACGGCCTGCGCGAGTTTCTGAAGAGCCCGAACCCCGCCAACGACGACCAAGACCCCCTTCGCATGCTCGAGGCCGCCCGTGGGGGACACGAGCGCCGCGGCGAGTTTCTGGCTGCGTCCTGGCTGATGGAGCTCGAGACCGAATTGGTCGGCGACGATCCGGACTTTCAAAAGGTGCTGGTCAAAGAGCTCGGCCGGGTGCGCCGCGACGAGCTCATGGACGACCGGGGTGCGCTGGTCGCCTACGAGAAGCTAGGTGGTCTCGCGTCCGATGACCCCGAGGTCGCTCAGGCGGTCGATCAGATTCAACAGGTCGAAGAGAAGTGGGCCGAGATCGCGCGACGCTTCATCGAGGAGGCTCGCGAAGCGGTCGACCCGCGCCTCAAGACCTCTCTGCTCACCCGCGCCGCGTCCCTGATGTGGCAGTACGGCGGTGAGTCGATCGCCGAAGAGGCCGACGCGATTTTCGACGAAGCCTTGGCCGCCGATCCATCGCACATGTGCACCGCCCGGCAGTATGCGCTGAGTCTTCGGGCGCGCGGCCGATGGGACGACGTGGTTTCGGTCTTCGTTCGCGCAGCCACGGCGGCTCGGACGCGCGAAGAGAAGGCCGGCGCCTGGTTGCAGGCCGCGCGTGTGCTGCGGCGTCCGCTCGACGATTCGGAGCGTGCTGCCGACGCGTACCGCAAGGTTTTGAAATTCTCGCCCACCGACGCCGAGGCACTCGGCTCGCTGGTCGAGCACTACACCGAGCTCGAGGCCTGGGACGAGCTCGCCGAGATGTACGAAAGCGCGCTTCGTTCGCGCCAGACGCTCGAGGCCGAGAAGGGCATGCTCCTCCAGCTGGCGATGGTCCATTGGCGCTTTCGCGAGGACCCCGAATCCGCAGAGCCATTTTTCGCACGGCTCCGAAAAATCGATGCCGCCCATCCGGGGATGCTCGACTTCTACCGTCGTCGAATCGGGGACGATGATCCGAACGGCCGCTTCCTGACCATCCTGGGCGACGCACTTCGCACCACGACCGACCCGGAGCAAAAGCTCGCCTTGGCACGAGAGCTCGGTCACCGAGCGCAGACAGCGGACCGCCCCGAGCGCGCGCTGGAGGCGTGGAAGCTAGTGGAGCGCCTGGCGCCTGGCGACGTCGATGCGCGCGCTGCGCTTCAACAACTCTATCAGCTCAGTGGCAAATGGAACGCGCTGTCCGAGTCGATTCGAAACGAGGTCGAGGCCCTCTCGCCCGACGCCAAGGAAGAAAAGCTGCGCCTGCTTCGCGACTTGATCCCGATCTACCGCGACGCGCTCAACCTCGATTCGATGCTCATTCAGGTCTACGGGGAGATCCTCGTTCTCTCTCCCTTCGATTCGGAGGCTTTGAGCGCACTCTCGGAGCTCTACGAAGGGGCGGGCCGATGGAACGAGCTCATCCAGATTCTCGATCGCCGAGCCGAGGTTGCCGCAGACACCGAAGTCAAAGTCGCGCTCTACGTACGCATCGCCGGCCTTTGGCTCGAGCGCTTTGGGAACCTCAAGCAGGCAACGGAACCGCTCGAACGGGTTCTGCGCTTGCAGCCCAGCCACCACGAGGCAATCGCGCAGCTCAAAGACATCTATACGAAGAAGCGCAACTGGGAAGCCTTGCTGGAGATCCTTCGTCGCGAAGCAGATCTTGCCGACGATCCTGCGGCGCGTCTCGACAAAAAGATGGAGATGGCGCAGCTCTGCACGGAGCGACTTCACAAGAACGCCGCGGCGATCGCGCTTTGGAAAGAAATCCTCGCCGAAACTCCCGACCCTGCGCTGGCGCTCGATGCGCTCGAGAAGCTTTCGGAGCGAGAGAAAGATTGGGACACGCTTGCCGAGGTCTTGCGAACCCGCGCGGAGGCTGCCGCGAGCGACACCGAACGGGCCGAGCACCTTCATCGGCTCGGAGCTCTGTACATGGAACGGCTCGAACGTCCGGCCGAGGCCGTCGAGGTTTGGGTCAGCTTGCTCGAGCTCGATCCCGACAACAGCCGTGTCCGGCGCATGCTCAAGGACGCCTATTTGCGACTGAACGATTGGGAGTCCTTGGAGGAGCTCTACGCGGAGGCCGACGACTGGGCGGGCTTCGCCGAGCTGCTTGGGCATACCGCAGAGCAAGCCGAAGACCCGCAGTCGATCGTGAACTTGAGCCTGCGGGCCGCCGCGCTCTACGGCGAGCGTGCCGGTGATCCGCATCGCGCCGCTCGCTACTACGAACGCGCGCTTGCCACCGACGCGACGAACATCGAAGCGGCCAAGGGGCTTTTGCCGATCTACGAAAAGGATCACAAATGGCCGGACTACGCCAAGGCCCTCGAAGTCGTCGTCGCAGGATTGGACGAAGACGAGGACCTCGACGTCCGGATCAAACGACTCGTGTCGCTGCGCAGCGTTCACTTGAATCGACTCCGTGATCCACAGGCCTCACTCGGCTGGGCCACTCGAGCGTACCTCCTGTCCCCCGCCGATCCGGCGGTCGTCGCCGGCCTAGAGGAGTCGGCAGAGGCGTCGGGCGCCTACGCCGACCTCGTCTCCCTGTTTCGCGATCGATTGGAAACCGCCTCGGTTTCGGACGCCGAACGCCTGGATCTACAGCGACGCATCGCTTCGATTGCCGGCGAGCGCCTCGGCGAGTCGGAGGAATCGATCCGGCAGCTCGAAGCCATCCTGGAGGTCGTCCCCAACGATGCCGAGGCGATCGCCGTCCTCGATCGCCTGTATCGCGCCGAGCGTCGATTCGCCGACTTGCGCACCCTCTACGAACGCCGCCTCGAGAACGCGGCCGACCCGGCCGAGGAGTGGGTGCTCCTGAACGAAGTCGCACAGGTCGAAGAGGAGCAGCTCGGGGACCTTCCAGCGGCCGCGGAGCGCCACTGGAAGATCTTGGCCAAGAATCCGCACGACGTCGATGCGCTGCGAGCGGTTGAACGTCTCTCGCAGCAGCTGAAGCAGTGGGACCGATTGGACGCCGCGCTTGCTCGGCGTCTCCAATCCAAGGTAGGGGATGAGGACCGGCTTTCGGTCTACCTACAGCTCGCAGATCTGCGACGGATCTATCTCGAAGACTCCGCTGGTGCGCTCGAGTGTTACCGCAATGCTTTGGCGTTGGACGGTCGAAACGAAGTCGCCATCACTGGCCTCGAAGCGCTCTCGGCACTAGGAGGCGCCGTTGGGATCGACGCGATCGATCTCCTCGAGCCGGCGTATGCTAAGCGAGGTCACTTCGCCAAGCTTGCGGCGCTCCTGCGCACCCGGCTCGAAAAGACGAAAGACGCCGACGAGCGACGCGTGCTCAAGCTGCGTCTGGCCGATCTGTCGTCTTCGGAGCTCGACGATGCGACCGGCGCCTACGAGGCCCTCGAATCGGTGTTCCTCGACAATCCGCAGGACTTGGATCTGCTCGACCGTTTGACCGGAGTCGCCGAGGTATCGAATCAACAGGAGGCCCTCGCCAAGGCCCTGGTGCGCGTGCTCGGATGGGGGCGAGGTTCAAGGCGAGGTCGAGCTGACGCTTTGCCGGCGCGCGGCCGAGCTTTTCGAGGTGGCCCTGGGCGCACCCGAGGAGGCGTCGCGCTTCCACAAACGTATCCTCGAGCTCGAGCCCGACGACGGGGCAGCGTTCGCCGCGTTGAAGCAGGTTTACACCAAGCACGAACAGTGGGACCAGCTCCGGTCGCTCTACCAAGGACGGATCGAGGCGACCACCGACGCAGGCGCCAAGCTAGATTTGCTTCTTCAGCTCTGCTTCCTCTTCGAGGAGATCCTGGACGAACCCAAGCACGCGATCTCGAGCTACGAACAGGCCCTCGAGCTCGACCCGACCCACACGCCGTCGCGCAGAGCCCTGCAAAGGCTTTACGGCCGACTCCAACGTTGGCCGGAGCTCGCCGAGCTTCTCGAGCGCGACCTGGACGAGGCGACCGGACAGGACGCGATCGATCTCGCCTACGAGCTCGGCACGATTTACGAGAACCGGCTCGGCCGCGTCGTCGACGCCGTAGACCACCTCGAGCTCGTGCTGGCGTCGAGCCCCACGCATCTCCGCGCCCAGGAGGCGCTCGAGCGGCTGATGAGCAATCGCGATGAGCGGCAGCGCGTCGCCTCCATCCTTCAGCCCATCTTCGAATCACAGGGCGCCTGGGGCGAGCTCACCAAGGTGCTGGAGGTGCAGCTCGAGGATCTCAGCGACCCGAGCTCCCGGGCGGCGCACCTGGTGCGGATCGGCGAGCTGAGCGAGACCAAGCTCCGAGACGACGAGCTCGCATTCGATGCCTATGCCCGTGCCGTTCGCGAGGATGCCGCAGATGGCGTTGCGCGCTCGGATCTGGCGCGGCTCGCCTCGAAGCTGGCACGTCATCGTCAGCGCGCAGAGCTGCTTGAACGGGGCCTTGCCACGGTCGGCGACGACTTCGTCAAGACCGAGCTGCTGCTCGAGCTGGCCGAGCTCTGGGACGTATCGGAGCCGGAGCCCGAGGAAGCCGAGCGAATCTATCAGCAACTCATTCGATCGGAGCGCGACAACCCGGAGATCGTTCTCAGGGCCTCGCGCGCCCTCGAGCGCATTCACACCGGGTCCGGGGATCACGTGGCGCTCGCGCGGGATCTTCGTCGTCAACTTCAGTTCGAAGAGGATGAGGCACGTCGCGACGAGCTGTTTCCGATGTTGGCCGATCTGTTCGAGACGACGCTGCACGACGCAGACGCCGCGATCGAGGTTCACCAAGAGCGTCTGGAGGACGATCCGACGCAGGCCGATGCGCTTCTGGCGCTCGAACGCCTCTACGAGTCGCAGGAGCGCTGGGAGCTTTTGGTCGAGGTGCTCGAGCGCCGCGACGAGCTCAGCGACCAGGAACAGGAGCAGCTGAGCCTGGCGAGGCGCGTCGCCGATGTCCACGAGAAGCGGCTCGGTAGCGTCGAGAACGCGATTTTGGCGCATCGCGATCTAATTTTGCGCTTTGGTTCCGACGAACCAAGCTTGGCCGCGCTCACGCGGCTCTACCAACAGACCGAACGTTGGCCGGAGCTCCTCGAGATCACCGAAATGCGGGCGGCGGATGCGGACGATCCGGAACAACGCACGGGCTTCCGATTCGAGGCTGCCGAGCTCATGCGCACGAAGACCGGCGAGGTCGAGCGGGCGTTCGAGGTCTACCGGGAGCTTCTTGATTCCGTGCCGGGTCATGCGCCCACGGTGGCCGCGCTCGAAGAGCTGGCAGCGGGTTCGGATGCCTATCTCCGGGTGGCTGCGGCCAACCGATTGCTCGAGCAGTATGCGACCGATGGGCGACCTGACGAGCAGGTTCGAATGCTCGAAATCTTGGCGACCGGAGACGAACCGAGCGAACGGGTTCGTGCCTTGCTGCGTGCTGCCGAGATCTGCGAGGTCGAAAGCGAGGACCTGGACGCCGCATTCGAGCTCACTGGGCGCGCGCTCCGCGAGGGGGTGGACCTCGATGATTTCGAGCGAGTTCTAGGCAACTACGAGCGCCTGGCCGATTCGACGGAGCGTTCCTCGGAGCTGATGGCGACGCTCGGACGAATCGCGCCCGAGTTACTCGACGCCGATTTGCGTGCGCAGGTGCGCATGCGGGCGGCAAGCATTGCCCAGGAACGTCTCTCGGACGCGGACTTCGCCCGGGCGCAGTACCATAGCGTCCTCGAAGAACAGCCGGACCACCGAGCGGCGCTCGATGCGCTCGTGACCCTGGTGGAGGATTCAGGGACGACCCGCGAGCTGGTCGAGCTTCTGAGGCGCAAGGGCGAGCTCTGCGAGGACCGAGAAGAACGGGCGGCGCTCCTCGTGCGCCAGGCACACCTCTACCAGAGCGAGCTCGATGATCCGGAGTCGGCGATCGAGGCGCTCGACCGGGCGCTCGGCGAAAGCGATCATCCCTTGGCGTACGAAGGGCTCGAACGCCTCTATCGTCGAACGCAGCGCTGGGATGATTTGGCCACGCTCTACGAGCGGGAAATCGACCAGCGGATCGGTGATCCGGCCGCGGTTCGATACGAGCTCGGCGAGCTCTGCATGAAGCGGCTCGGGGAGCCCCTGCGCGGATTGGACCAGTTCCGAGAGGCCTTGAGTCAGAACCCCGATCATGAGCCCACGGTCCGCGCCCTCGAAGCCTTGGTCGAGCAGTCCGAGCACCGTGGAGCAGCCGCCGAGATGCTCGAGCCTTTGTACCTGCGCAGGATGGACTGGGCCAAGGTCACCGAGATTCTCGAAGTCCGCCTCGCTGCCGAAGTCGATCCGAGTCAGCGGCTCGAGCTCTTGCGTCACCTCGGCGATGTACAGGAGTCACACCTCGAAGACCTCGACGGTGCGCTCGAGACCTACGGCCGGCTCTTTGCCGAAGACCCACACGACCCGCACAGCCTGGAGACCCTCACTCGATTGGCGCGTTCGCTCGGCCGATGGGATCGACTCGCCGCGATTCTCGACGCGACGCTTCGCGCGGTCGAGGTGGATGACGGCGATACCGCGGCGATCGCGCTGACAACCGCAAAGCTCTACGACCAACGCCTCGACGAGCTCAACCGGGCAGGCTACTTCTACCAGCGCGCACTGACCTATGATCCGAGCAACAAGGAAGCCGGCAAGGCGCTGGCTTCGGTCTACGCGCGAAGCGGCCGATGGGAACCGCTCCTCGACCTCGACCGCGAGCGCGAGAGCTTCGCACAGAGCGACGAAGAACGGGTCGCCATCCTGCACGAAATCGCGCGCACGGAGGTCGACGAGCTCGAAAAACCGCAAGACGGCATTCTCACGTACCGTCGCGTCCTCGAGCTCGATCCGACGAACGCCGAGGCGGTGACCCGGCTCGATGCGCTCCTCGAGCGCACAGCGCAATGGGACGAGCTCGGCGCCCACATCGAGTTCCAAATTGGAAACGCAGCGGACCCTCGACTTGCGCTCGAGCTTCGGCAGCGTTTGGGGACTCTCACCGAGACGAAGCTCGACAACCCGGCGGGGGCGCTCGACATCTTCGAGGATGTGCTGGCCGACCGCTCGGACTACGCCCAGGCAGTCGAGGCGGTTTCGCGCTTCATCGAGGACGGGGAGCATGGGCCTCGGGCGGTTCAGATTCTCGAACCGATCCATCGGCAGAGCGGCGACTGGCAGGCGCTGGTCAGCCTCCTCGAGGCCAAGGCACGGCAGGTCGACGATCGCCTCGAACAGGCCGAAACCTGGCGGGAGGTAGGCCGTTTGTACGAGGGTCCGGGGCGTGACGCCGGCAAGGCGTTCGACGCCTGGAGCAAGGCGCTGGTCGCCGAGCCGGCCGACGAGGCTACGCGCACCGAGGTGGACCGATTGGCCGAAGCGCTCGACCTGTGGGAGGCCTACATCGAAACCTGCGAGCAGGCCGCCGTCGCCGCGGAAGAGCCCTCGCTCCGAGGGTCGTTTCTGAGAAGCGTCGCCGAGACCCAGGACCGCGAGCTTGGGGATCCGCGCGCTTCGATCAAGACCTACCGGCGGCTTCTCGAGGCCGATCCCGAGGCGGAACAAACCCTCGACGACTTGGAAGGTCTTCAAGTCATGGTCGGTGATTGGGAAGGGCTTTCATGGGTTTACGAGCAGAAGCTCGAACGCGCTCACGAGCCTGATCCCCGTGCGGAGCTCCTGTGCCGGCTCGGCGGGCTCTGGGAGGAGCAGCTCTCGAACCCCGAGCGCGCCGTCGAATACTACCAACGCGCCGCGGACGAAAAGCCCGACGACAGAATCGCGTACGAAGCGCTCGACCGGCTCTTTGCATCGGCCAACGATTCGGAGCGGCTGGCCGACGTGCTCGAACGGCGCATGCAGCTCGAAGAGGAGCCCGAGGCTCGAGTCGAGGTGGGGATGCGACTGGCCGAGCTCTACGAAGCGCAACTCGGCCGTCCCGATGCGGCCTGCGACGCCCTGCGGGCCGTTGCCGAGGCCGACCCTGAGCATCGCGGCGCCTTGCAGGGCTTGAGCCGGCTCTACGAGCGGCAAGGACAGTGGCCCGAGCTGGTTGAGGTGCTCCAGCGTCGCACCGATACCGCCGCGCACGAGGCCGAGCGCGTCGAGCTCACCCATCAGCTTGGCAACATCATGGAGCGCGAGCTCGACGATGAGCTGAGCGCCATCGCGGTGTACGGCCAGATCCTCCGAATCGACGCGGGGCATGAGCCCTCGGTCCAGGCTCTGCTTCGAATCACCAAGCTCGCCGACTACCGTGAAGACGCCGCTGCGGTGCTCGAGCCCTTCCTACGAACTGAGGAGCGCTGGAACGACCTGGCCATGCTGCTTCGACTGCGGGCCGATGCCATGACCGACCCGCAGGACAAGGCCGAGCAATTGGTCGCGCTGGCGAAGGTACACGAGCACGGGCGCAAGGACCCGAACTCCGCGCTCGACGCGCTGCTGCAGTCGATCGGAGAGCGCCCCGACGACGAGGAAATTCTCGACCGAGCCGAGAGCTTGGCTGCCGGGCTTCAGCGCTGGTCGGACCTGGTCGAGGTTCTGTTCGCAGAGGCCAGCGCCAGCCTGGATTCCGCGCGGGGCGCCGCCCTCTACGGTCGCGTGGCGCGGATCTGCGAAGACGAGCTCAAGGATTTGAGCAGAGCCATCGACGCGCACGAGCGGTCGCTCTCCTTGCTCGGTGACGATTCGGCGACGCTCGAGACGCTCGATCGGCTGCTTCAGCAGACCCAGCAATGGGACCGAGTACACGAAGTCATCTCGCGCCGATTGGACTTGCAGGGCGCGGACCGGCCGACGCTCCTGCTGCGGCAAGGGAGGCTTCGCGCCGACCACCTGGGCGACTACGAAGGTGCGCTCGCCGCGTACGAGAAGGCGATGGAGCAGGACCCGGGGCGCGACGACACGCTTGCCGCGGTGCGAAGCCTAGCCGCCAGGCCGCAGGTCGCTGCGAGCGCGCTCGACTTGCTCGAAGCGCACCACCGCGCGGCCGGCAATCTCGAAGAGGTGGTTCGGCTCTACGAGCAGCGCGTCGAGCTTGCGGCGACCGATGCGGATCGCGTCGCGCTTCTGACCGAGGCAGCCGCGATCTGGGAAAACGACATCGGACGTCCCGACGAGGCCCTCAAGGCCCTGCGCGACGCGGTGCGAACGGACCCGCGCGACCTGGCCCTCATCGATTCGCTCGAGCGCCTCGCCGAGGTAGCGGACGATTGGGCGGCGCTCGATGGCCTGGTCGAAGAGATCGGGGAGCACGGAGACCTCGATCGACGGGAGATGTACGAGCTGCGGCTGCGATCGGCCGGCTGGTACCGCGACCGCTTGTCCGACCCGCTCTCGGCCGAGCGCGCGCTCACCGAAGCGCTGGCGCTCGATCCGGAGCCGCTCGAAGCACACGCGCAACGCGTCGACTTGATTCGATCTCCGGGGCGCACGAGGGACCTGGTGAATGCGCTTCGCGGCTGGGCCGAGGTCGACCCGAGCAGCGACCGCCGCATCGCTCTTCTGCGCGAAGCGGCAGAGCTGGCACGCGCGGAGCTTTCCGAGCCAGAGCTCTCAGCCGATTGCTACCAGGGGCTGATCTCCATCGAGCCCGACGACATCGACGCCCTGCGTGCCCTGTCCGAGATTCGACGGGATCAATCGCGATGGAACGAGGTCGTTGGGCTGCTCGAGCGCCAGATGGAGCTCGCGGCGGGTGAGGAACGTGCCGAGGTGGCGCGCGCAACCGGGCAAGTGTACCGGGACCAGCTCGATGATCCGCGGGCCGCCATTCGGGCCTACGAAGTTGCTTTCGAGATCGATGAAAATGACGCGAGCACGATGGACGCGCTCGAAGCGCTCTATCGCGACAACGACCGGCTCGAAGCGCTTCGTACCTTGCTCGAACGCCGGGCAAGTTCGGCGAGCAACGAAGACCGAATCGCCCTGCAGCTTCGGCTCGCGCAGCTCTACGAGCAAGCGTTCCGCGATCAGGCCGCTGCGATCGACATGTTCCGGCAGGTTCTGCTCGCCGATCCGAACCACGAAGCTGCAAACGCCGAGCTCGACCGGCTCTATCAGGGGACCGGTGCATGGGATGAGCTCATCGCGCTGCTCCTTTCCAGGGTCGGCCATGCATCGGACGAGGTGCAGCGCAGCTTACTCGCGCGCATCGCGGACTTGCACCTCGGCAAGCGCAATGACGAGGACGCTGCGATCACGATCTACGAGCGCATCAACACGGACCTCGGCGCAGACGAGGACTCCCTTCGCGCGCTGGCGGGCCTTTACGAACGTAAAGGGAGCTGGACTCGAGTCGCCGACACCCTCGAACGGCTCGTCGGTCGCCTCGACGGGAAAGCCGCCATCGAGCTTTCTCACAGGGTTGCAGACGTGTGGGAACAGCAGGTCGGCGATGTCGCGCAGGCGGGACGGGCTCTTCGAGGGGCGTACGAGCGATTCCCACAGGACGCAGGTACGCGCGAGAGACTCAAGGCCTACTACGAGGCCGACGGTGACTATCGGCCCTTGGTCGAGGTCATGGACGCGGAGCTTCGAGCTGCGAGCTCGGATGCCGACCGGCTGAGGCTCCTGCGGGCGATCTCCGATGTCTACCGCGACAAGCTCGATTCCCCGGGCGAAGCAGCGAGCTACCTAGAGCGCGCTGTCGAGCTGGACAGCTCCGATCGGGGCGCATTGGTTCCGCTCTGCGATCTATACATGGCGGCGGGCCGCCAACAGGACGCGGTGCCGATTCTTCGGCAAATCATCGAGAGCTACGGACGGCAGCGAAGCAAAGATCTCGCCGCGCACCAGCACAGGCTCGGCCAAGCGCTGGCGGCGATGGGCGACGCAGAGGGTGCGCTCGCTGCCTACGATGCGGCCTTCAAGATCGATCTCACCAACGTCGCGATTCTTCGCGACCTCGGCAAGCTCACCCACGCAGCCGGCGACCTCGACCGTGCGCAGAAGAGCTTCCGCGCGCTGCTGCTCCAGAAGCTGGAACCGGACTCCGGCATCCAAAAAGCCGATGTCTATTTCTACCTCGGCGACATCGCCGCCAAGACCGACGACACGCGCAAAGCGATCACGATGCTCGAGAGGGCCCTTGCCGAAGATGCCAGCCACCCGCAGGCTGCCGAGCTGCTGGCAGAGCTGAAGGGTTGAACCATGGCCAAAGGAAAGGTCGCGATCGATGGCGAGATCCTCGATAGCGACGAGGCACACGTATCGGTCTTCGACCGCGGTTTCCTCTACGGGGATAGCGTGTTCGAGGTGTATCGGACCTACGCGGGCGTGCCGTTTGCCGAACGGGAGCATCTGGAAAGGCTCGCGCGTTCCGCGGCCCGCATCATGATCCCCATGCCGGTGTCGATCGAGACGCTTGCGTCTGAGGTGGGCGCGACCCTCGACGCGGCAGGCGAGGGGGACTGGTATGTGCGGGTCATCGTGACGCGGGGAACCGGGCCGCTGACCTACGATCCGACGACGGCCAAGGGTCCACTTCGCGTGGTCATTGTAGCCCCCGTGTCGGTGCCGCCCGCCGAGCACTACGAGCGGGGCATCGCGGTGGCGCTGCTCGAGGCGTCGAGGCCGACCGATGATGCGCGGGCGGCGGGCGCCAAGGCGTCGAACTATCTGGCCAACCTGCTCGCGGTCCACGAGGCCAAGCAAAAGGGCGCGCAAGAGGCGCTCATGCTTGGACGCGACGGACAGATCCTCGAAGGCGCATCGAGCAACCTCTTCATCGTCAAGGACGGCAAGGTCCGGACCCCTGAGCCCCAGCCGGGAATCCTGGTCGGCATCACCCGGGCGACGGTCATCGCAGCGGCCGCCCACGAGGGCATCGAGGTGATCGAGGGTGAAGTGCGCCCAGACGATCTCTACGGCGCCGATGAAGCCTTCGTCACGAGCAGCATTCGGGAGGTGATGCCCGTCGTCTCCGCCGAGGGACGAACGATCGGCGCTGGGAGGCCAGGTCCGGTCACAAAACGCCTGCATGCGGGCTATTTGCGAGCGGTGTCGCTGGCGACCGGGGCGGGGGTTTGACCGCTCGGCCGGGGCACAGTACACGCAGCGGCCAGGACGAATCGAATGTCGGATACAGGTAAGACAAAAGCGAAACGGCGTCGCAAGGTCGCCGCTCAGGGCAAGGACCGGAAAAAGAAGCTGGCGAAGCTCGGGACGACCCCGAAATTCCCGCTCGATCCGGATAAGGCTTCGGAAGCCAAAGCCTGAGGGCCGCGCGTCGGTTCGCTGAGGCGTGCTCCGTGGTCGGCGCAAAGCAACGCCTGTGCGGGGTCAGTGCAGGGTGTGCGATTCGCCATCGTGTTCGATGATCGGGATGCCTGTATCCGCCGCAATGTCGGTGGGAGCGAGCGGGGCAGGGGGCGGCACAGTCGTGACGCGCAGCGCTTCGAGCTCTTCGCGGTAGGCCATTTGCTGTAGCTTCGTGTGGTGATACCGGCGCCGCCGGCGGTACGCGAACACGACGAGGATTGCGGCGGCGACCCAAATCGTCGAGCCGGCGAAAAGGGCGGGGAGGATTCGGTACCTCGTCCGAAGGCTTTCGCGCCACTGACGTTCGAGGCCGATGCGCGTCCAGCCGTACGCGGTCGCGAGCGCGGTATCGAAGGTCTCGCCTTCGCGCAGAGATTGAATCAATCGATGGAAGCGGCGCTCGTCGTTGTCGGTGCGGCGGAGGAAACCGACGACGTCCGCGCTCTGAGCGTAAGCGACGTTCACTTCGTACGGGCGATCAGGAAAGCGGTCGTCGAGCTCGGAGAGCCGCAGCATGGAGCGCTGGGCGGCCGCCCGTAGCAGCGACTCCATGCGCGGAAGCAAGCGCACCTCGGATTCATTGATCGCGACGCCTTCGTTGAACCAGCGGGGCACGGGATTGCCGAGAACCGCGCGGTGGAGCGCGACGTGCGAGAGCTCGTGAACGAGGACCACTTCGAGATCGGGGGGCTGCCAGGTTTCCGGAGCCGACATCGTCAAGAGGATCACGCCCCACTGCGAGTAGGCGACACCGGTTGCGTAGTCGGGCGGCGGGTAGCCGAAGGGC
Source organism: uncultured delta proteobacterium (assembly GCA_963712235.1). GTDB lineage: Bacteria > Myxococcota_A > Polyangia > Polyangiales > Houyiibacteriaceae > SG8-38. The sequence goes on along the minus strand of CAVQHC010000008.1, from coordinate 14,856 downwards.
GCCAGCGCCCTCATCTCGCGCGGATTTCGAGCGACTCGAATGGTTAGCTTGTCCTCGATCGGGACACCAAAGGTGTCGACCAGCCCTGCCCAGTGCTCTTCGACGCCAGCGATCAGCTCATCGACCCGACCTCGCTCGGATTCGGGGAAGGTCCAGGTCACCGCTCCGACACGCTCGGTTTGGTACCCATCGAGAGGCGAAGGCAGCGAGGGCGCAGCCGCTTCGTAGCGAGCTTCGTGGGACGCTTGATGGGTCGCTTCTTCGGCTGCTTCCTGAGCTGCTGCACCCACCGACCCCGAGGCGACGGCGAACGCGCAAAGCAATGCCCTGAACGAAGCTAGATGGGGTCTACTCTTCACCGGGTCTAAATCTTAGCAGCGGCGGTCCCGGCTCGTTAGTGCGACGTCGATCAATGATGAGGTAGGTTACACCTCCGGCGAGAAGCGCCCCGGCGACCAAATATGGCCAAGCCTTTTTCATCCTGCGTTTCGCCCTCGATTCGTCCGCAACCTGTTTGGGGTCGTTCATTTTTACAGGAGCGCTTTCAGGCGGTGTCGGAGCGGGCTCGGACCAACGTAGCTGCGCCTGTGCGGCGCGGCTCTTGATGAACTTCAGCCGTTGCTCTGCGCTGCTGTCATCAAACGCGAGCGCGCCCTCGTAGAACTGCGCCGCGCTAACGTCGAAGACCTCCAACACGATCGCGCCCTCGCGATGCACGACCAGCAGCGCATCGGCGCCGGCGATGATCCCGATGCGCCTGTAGGAGCTGAGGTCTTTGCGTGGATCGAAGCCGAGGCCGCGACGGAGGGCGCGAAGGCCCTCGAGCCCATCTTCGACGATCGTAGGCTCACCGAGCATGGTGGCGCGCAGCGCGGGGTCGGTCGGGACGCGGAGCCCCGAGAGCCTGACTTCGGTTTCGAGGAAGGCGGCGGTTTGCCGAAGGGTTTCGTCCGGGTCGCCAGCAACGACGACGGCAAGCTTGGGGGGAGGGGGGGGGTTTGTTGTAGGGGTAGGAGTAGTGTCAGTGTCAGTGCCAGTGTCGGTGCCAGTGTCAGTGCCAGTGCCAGTGCCGGTGTCGGTGCCAGCGTCAGCGCCTGCGTCCTGGCCCTGGGCGAGGGTGGGCCAGGCGGTCAGCAAAACGATCAGCAATAGGCACCGCATCGGCCGGTACGATAGGCAACGGGGCGCATCCGCGCTAGCGTGCGGCGCGATTTAGGGATGGGTGACAAGCCTCGACTCATGCACGGTGTTTGCGTCTGCCTTGGGTACGACGGCACGGGTTTTCATGGCTGGCAAGCGCAGCCGGGGCTGCGGACCGTTCAGGGGATGCTGGAGGAGGCCATCGACGAGATGGGGATCGAGCATGGGCCGGTGCGGGGATGCAGCCGGACCGACGCGGGCGTGCATGCGCTTGGGCAGGTTGCCAGCTTTGCAGCGGCCATCGAGGTGCCGCCGGAAGGCTGGACCAGTGGACTCAATGCGCGCTTGCCCGAGGACATCGTCGTTCACGACACGCAGCCCTGCTACCGCCGCTTCAACCCACGCTTCCACGCGGCCCACAAGCGCTACCGCTACCTGGTTCGCTGCGGCCAGCAGCGCGACCCGTTGATCCGGAAGCAGGCCTGGCAGCTCGGGCCCAAAGGAATGAGGAGGGACATCGAGCGCCGCGGCGTGCGCATCGAGGACTACCTCGACGTCGAGGCGATGCAGGCCGCGTCGGCGCACTTCGTCGGCACGCACGACTTCCACGCCTTTCGGCAGTCCGGGGACCAGCGCGAAATCGTCGTCCGCGAAATGTTCGAGGTGAACGTGCTTCCGGACTGGAACGGCCGGCCGGACCTGGTCGCGCTAGAGGTCGTCGGCAACTCGTTCATGAAGAACATGGTTCGAATCATGGCCGGCACCCTAGTCGACGTCGGACGGGGCTGGCTCTCCCCGGACGATGTCCCCGGCATGCTGCGTGAGGACGCCGATCGTTCACAGGCAGGCCAAACCGCGCCGGCCCACGGCCTCACGCTCGTCGAGATCGAGCTCGCGCGTTTCGACGGTCCAGGGGACGCGTTCGATCGTCCTACGGCAGCGGCGCCGCCCCGCCGGCCTTAGAAAGTCAGGCCCACGCCACCGGTGAAGTAGAGCTTGTCGCCCACCGGTGCGCGGCTGTTCGCGTCCGAGCCGGCGAGCTCGAAAAAGAAGAATGAGCTGTTGATGCCCCAATCCTCATCGAGCGCATTGGCGCGGCGCGCATTGATGAAGTTGAGCTCGAGCGCGAGCTGGGCGGCCCAACCGAAACCGTGACTGCGGCCTTTTGAGCCGATGTTTTCCTTGAAGAAGACCGAGTTGTATCCAACCTTGCCAGAGAATACGAACGGGACAGGCGTCTTCCTAGCGAGGGCGTCGATGCGCAGAACCACCATCGCGTTGATCGGAAACAGCGTGAACTTGGCGCCCTGCGTAGACGGTTCGCAGCCGGCAGGTGTGATCGTACCGGCTTCACAGGCAGACCCTTTGTAGCTAGCCCATCCACCCGCCACGCCGATGCCAATGGGCCCGATGAATGGGATGCGATAGAGGAAGATATCGAACTCAGGGAGCAAAATCGGGCCGTTACCACTTGGGTAAACGAGGTCGAAAGCCTGTCTTCCGGGGTCGGGCCGGTAGGCCCCCACCCCAATCGACAGCAGGTACCCCTCGGGGCTCCAGCTCTCCTTCGAGGCATAGTCAGCCGTCTCGGCGCGAGCGAGATCGGGGCTGACCCCAGTCACCGCCATGAGAATGAGCGCCGAGGCGAGAGCTTTCACCGACGAAGCCTCCATGCCAAGAGCGCTGCGAACGCGAACGCGAAGGCCAGGAAGGTGGAGCTCGCCGTGCGGCCCGCGAACGCGAGCGGCGAAACCGAGCAGCCTCCGCAGTCCCCACTGAGGTCGCAGTAGCCCGCGACGGCGACGACTGTGACCGGCACGCCGGCGGACAGGTCGCTTGCGTTGCCTCCGAAGTTGTCGGAGACGAACGCGATGTCATACGCGCGTGCGTAGAGTGTCGCCGACTCACCCTCGGACAGGTTGAGCTCGTCCGCGCTGATGCTGATCTTGCTTTGGCCTTCACCGGAGGCGGTCTTTCCGGTTCGCTCGGGCATGGGCATGCTGTCTGTCGAGTACCAAAGGTCCCAGTTCTGGATATCGTCGGGTGGATTCGCGGGGTCCCACTCGACCGTGAAGATCGATTGCCGCTGCGCGTTCGTGTTGACGAGTGGTGGGGCAGGGTTCTCGACGTCGATGGCGAACTCCACGATGCCGTATCTCTCGGGCGCTACATCGCTCGATGGCGCTTCGCGAAAGACGAAGATCTGATATTTGGTCCCAGCGAGGCCGGAGCTCTCGCAGCTCGCGATGGGGCTGCCGTTGGCGACCGGGTCAAGGAGGTCCTGAAGAAACAGGTCCGTCACGGTCTCGTTGAGCGCTACCCGCTGCGGGTTCCTCGCCAGCTCCGCACAAAGCCCCTTGGTGTCGTCGCGCTCGGTGAGTTGCTCGCATTTCGCGCCGTCCTTGCCCACCCAGAGCCAAACATCCGAGTTCGTGTTGGACTGGTCGAGGCGGATTTCGAACGGCACCTCGGAGGGATCTTTCTTTGGGAAGAATCCAGGCGCCGGGCTCGCGGCGCCGCCCATTCCTTGTTCGCCGCCGATGCCGCCTTCGCCGCCGATGCCGCCATCCCCACCAACGCCGCCCGCGCCTCCGGTGCCACCCGTATTATCGTCGAGCCCGCAGTTCGCGCGGTTGAAGATTCGTGGCGAGGTGTCGTTGGCGAAGCCGCTGTCGCCGTCGATTGAAGAGATGCGGTCGACCGACTGCGCCGAGGCACCCGTGGAAAACCCAAGGAGTGCCACCGACACCGTCAAGACCGAGAAGAGAAATAAGCGGGGGTCCCTCATGGGCTCGATTCTGTGCAATCCCTGGGCCAACGTGCTGTGCTCGAAAACCCAGTATTTTCGGGAGGGCCGCGGACAAACTGACATGATCCGCCCCTCTTCTACGCCATGCCCTGACATTTCGTCACTTTAATAGAACTTCTTCGGCGATTTGGACCGCGTTCAGGGCGGCGCCTTTTCGAAGGTTGTCGGAGACGACCCACATCTGGATGCCACCAGGGTTTCCGACATCCGCGCGGATGCGGCCGACGAAGACCGGGTCCTTGCCCGCGGCGTCGATGGGCTGCGGGTAGATTCCGTTGACGAAATCATCCACCACCACGACGCCTTCGGCCTGGCTTAGAAGCTCCCGGGCGCGGGCGGCCGTGATCGGCCTGTGGGTCTCGACCGTGACAGCCTCGCTGTGCGCGGTAATGACCGGGACGCGGACCGCGGTCGGTGAGACAGCGATGTCAGGGTCCCCGAAGATCTTGCGCGTCTCCGATACCATCTTCAGCTCTTCTTCTTGGTAGCCGGTTTCGGCATCCACCGTCCAATGCATCAGAAGATTGCGGCTCAACTGACCGGAAAGCTTGGCCTTGTCGACTTCGGCGCCTTTGGCTGTTGCCTGCTCCTGGGCTTCGAAGGCGGCAACCGCCGTCGCGCCGGAGCCACTGATCGCTTGGTACGTCGCGACGACGACGCGCTTGAGGCGGCCCTCGTCGTGGAGTGGCTTGAGGGCGACGACCATCTGGATGGTCGAGCAGTTGGGATTGGCGATGATGCCCTTGGGCCGGTTCGCGGCCGCGGCGGCGTTCACCTCTGGCACCACGAGAGGGCAATCGGGGTCGGCCCGGAACGCCGAGGAGTTGTCGACGACGAGGGCACCCTTGCTCGCCGCGATGGGCGACCACTCTCGGGATGTTCCGCCGCCGGCCGAGAAGAGGGCCAGGTCGACGCCTTCGAAGACCTCGGGCGCGATCTCGACGACGGTGTGCTCAGCTCCCTTGAAGGTCACGGTCTTGCCGGCGCTCCGAGCGGATGCCACCGGCACCAGCTCGGCTACTGGAAAGTCGCGCTGCTCGAGCACGCGCAACATCTCTGCGCCCACCATTCCGGTGGCTCCAACCACCGCAACTTTGAGTCCCTGAGCCATAGGCGACGGCTATAGATGAGCGCCGCAGGGGCGGCAAGCTGGCCCACGGCCCTCTGACGTATCATGCCTTGGGCAAGGAGCACTCATGAGTATTCATCGATTTACGGTCATCATTGCAGTCGCAGGCATGCTTTGTGGGTTGGTTGCGCGGCCTGCCGATGCGCAGGCGCCACCCGGCGTGGAGCCGAAGGCCAAGCCGAAGATGGCACCCTCTGCGCCATCCGCCGACCCGGCGAACGACGCCGCGGCAGAGGCGTTGCGATCCTTGTATGTGCCGGACGGTCTCACCTCGGATGAAGCGGTGCAGCGGGTGGTCGCAACCTCGCCCGACATGGAGCGCACCAAGGCGCTGTTGAAGGAGGCCAAGGGTGGCGCGCTTCAAGCGATGTCAGGCTTGGTCCCGCGGCTCGAGCTCGTCGGAAGGTACTCGCGGCTGAGTCCGGTGGACAACCCGACGTTTGAGGTGCCCGGCCTTGGCTCTCTGACCTTCCCGTCACTGACTCAACAGTTCGCCAGTGACGCGACGCTCCTCTACTCGTTCACGCAGTCGCTGGCGGAGTCGATGCCAGCTTATCGCGCAGCCAAGAAGAACAAGGTTGCGGCGCAGTACCAAATCCAGGCCGAAAACAACAACGTCGCGTTTGATGGCCGGCAGGCCTACTACGAGTATGCGCGGGCTGAGGCGGGCCTGGCCGTGGCCAACTTTGCTCTCGAAGCAGCGGTATCTCAGCGCAAAGAGACCGAAGCACTCGTGTCTGCGGGATCGGCGGCGCGCGTCGATCTAATGCGCGTCCAAGCCCAAGAGGAGGCGGCGAGGGTCGCGGTCGAGCAGGCCAAGCTCGGAGTCGCGGTTGCTGCGCGCTCGCTTCAAGCGCTCATGCACACCGAGGGGCTGCCGTCACTCGGCGAGGACCTTTCCGAGCCCGTGACCGGGTTCCCGACGGGAACCGAGCAGACGCTTCAGGAACGCGCCTATCGGAACCGCCCCGATCTCCTGGCGCTTCGAACCTACGTCGATGCGACATCCCACCAACTGAAGTCCGCCAACGGGGGCCGTCTCCCCGATTTTCTGCTTCGAGCTAGCGCGGAGTACTCCAACCCGAACTTTCGCGTAGTTCCCCAAGAGAAGCGCTTCGTCGGGACGTGGGAGGTCGGCGCAGTTATCCGGTGGGCGCCGAATGACACGATCAACGCCCAAGGACGGTCGAGGCAGCTTCAGGCCCAGCTCCAGCGCGCGTACGCCGACGTCGACCAGCTCGAAATTGCGGTCCGCGTTGAGGTGGCGCAGGGCTATCACGGAATGCTCGCAGCCCAATCGGCAATCGATTCTGCACGGCTCGGTTTGACGGCCTCGCGCGAAGGCTACCGTGTCACCCGTGAGCAGCTCCAGGCCGGCATCGTGAACACGACGACGCTCTTGCAGGCGCAGTCGGAGCTCATTCGCGCACAGGTGGACGTCGTCGAGTCCGCGATCGGGCTTCGGATTGCAAAAGCAACGCTGCTCCGCGCCATCGGGGAGACGCCCTGAGGTGGCGGGCGAAGGCGACGCTGCGCACCGCCCACGGGGCTCCGGGCTGGTCGTGGTTGCCGCGGCCGTGGTCATTCGAGCGGGCCGGGTGCTTCTCACCCGTCGCGCCGAGGGGCAGCACCTCGCCGGGATGTGGGAGTTCCCGGGTGGAAAGCTCGAGGAGGGGGAGTCGCCCGAAGAGGCGCTCGTCCGCGAGTGCCGAGAGGAGTGCGGCATCGACGTCGACGTGGGGGCGATCCTCGACGTGACACACCACCGCTTCCCCGAAAAGGATGTGCTCCTGCTCTTCTATCGCTGCGGGCTTAGCGGCGGCGAGGTGCGTCATCTCCAGGTGGCCGACCATGCATGGGTCGCGCCCGCGGAGCTCGATCGCTATCCGCTTCCGCCCGCCGATGACCGTGTGGTCGCCCGGATTCAGGCTCTCGGGCTTGGCGCTTAGTTGCGCGATCTAGCGGCCGCGCGCGCGGCGGACGATGATGCGGCGAACCAGGCCGTCCTCTTTGGCCGGCATCGCGACCGGCTCCGCCAAGATCTGAATCCTCGCACCCGTCGAGGCGAACGACTGCTCGTAGAGCAAGCCCTTGACGACCTTGCTCGGTGTTCCGAACGCCTTGGTCATTTGCCGCACGCTGGGCTTGGCCTCGATGAGCTCGAAGGTGACCTGGGTCACTTGATCGGCGGGCGTCACAAAGGTGACCCGATAGCCTTCGTAGTACATCAAGGCCTGGCTCTTGGTGCGCGCCTTGACCACGCCTTCCATTTCAGCGGCGACATAGTCCAAGTTCCGGTCCGGGTTGGCCATGGCACGCACCGCCGCGCGGACACGGTCGAGCGCCGCGTCATTTCCCGCACGTTCGGAATCCCGCGCGGCGATGTCTTCGAGGGAGTCGCCGAGCGTGCACGCCGCCATGGCGCAGGCGATGACGAGTAACGATGAGGCGAGGCGAGGGTAGTTCAAGACATCAGCTCCTGGCTGATGTTTGTACCGCGAAACGGCCGGGCGCCAAAAAAGAACGCCGAGGGTGGCGCTAGTGCTTGGCGAGGGCGTCGGCGACCGAACCGCTCGCGCCGGTCCGGATCCGAACGGCGAACGGCTCACGCTCGGTGCCAAGCCGTTCGAGCGAGGGCGGGGCGCCAAAAAACGCGGTCGAGGTTTGCTCCAGCGCGGGCTTGTATGCCGCGTAGGTCGCATCGCCATTGGGCGCGTTCAGTCGATCCTGAACCCGAAAGAGCACCTCGTCCGTTGCAAACTCGAGATCGAGGCTGCTCTCCGCTTCCAAAAGCTCGCACGCCTTGAGCGCGCGCTCGAAGGCATCGTCGATGCCGGCCTGAAAATCGCCGTCGAACCCACGCTTGCGGCTGTAGAGAAGCCCCGGCCGGTCATCGGCCACGTCCAGGTAGTAGTCCGATTGATGACCGATCAGAACCACACCGGGCCCCTGCGGGACGTGTGCGTAATCGGCCACGTCGATTAGGAGCTCGTCTGAGATCTTCTTATTGCGAATCCACTCGTGAAAGACGGGAACGAGCTTTTCGAGCTCGATGGCGCCCGCTCTGGCGTAGAGCTTCACCTGAAACTTCGTTGCTTGCATGGCCCTTACTCCGCTGCGGCGGCTGCTGCCTGGGTGAGACGCTCGTAGCACGCGTGCGCCGCTTCGAGAAACAACTGGGCTTCGTCGAGCGTTCGGTGCGCGATCTCGTCGTTGGCGTTCTTGTACGATTGCTCGGCGTGCATCTTCAAGAGGTACGCGGCGAACTTGCCCTTCGCAAAGGGGTCGTGAAAGAGCGTGGTGTCGTGAAGGTGCGTCTTGAAGTTGGCGACCACGTCGTCCGCGTCGTCTTTGACCTGCACCTCGAGGTGTCGGACGAGGGCTTTGGCCGCCGTGACCATCGCCGTGAAGCCGCCGAGGGCTGCGGCACCGGCCTGCCCGGCTTCGAGCGCGTCCTGCGCGTCGTGGAGCTGCTGCTCGGCTTGTTGCAGCCCGAACTCGACGAAGGGGACGATCTCACCGGCGCACTCGCCGATGCCGATGTCGCCGATCGTGTACTCGCGCGGATTGCCCCAGTCGCTGTAGTAGCTCGGGTCTTCTTCGTAGGGGGGCGGCTTCTGAATCGGGGCCAGAACCTTGCGGAATTCCCGCTTGCCAACGCGCGCGATGAACGCCTGGAAGCTCTCTTCGCCCTCGCGGTTCGCGAGGTAAGTGCTGGGTGATCAGATCGACCGCTTTCGGGATGTTCTTGGAGGGAACCGCGCCCACCACCAGGCCGTAGCTCTTGGCGTTCTCGGTCCACTGGCCGCCGAGGACGATGTTGAAGTGCGGAACCTTTCGGCCGCCCACCTGCCGGCTCACGCCGGTGAACCCGATGTCGGCGGCGTGGTGCTGGCCGCAGGAGTTGAAGCAGCCGCTCGCCTTCATCCGCAGCGCTCTGACCGCCGGGTCGAGCTCGTCCTCGACGAGGGTGAGCCGCTTGCGGAGCTCGCCGGTCAGGCCGCGCGACGCGGAGATGCCGAGCTTGCAGGTGTCGGTGCCAGGGCAGGACGTCATGTCGGTGATCGTGCCCGCGCCGGCGGCAGCCATCTGCAGGGCGACGAGGCCTTCGTAGAACGCCACCGCGTCCGCGCCGCTGAGCCAACGGAAGGTGAGGTTTTGTTCGACCGTGCAGCGAATCGAATCGCCCGTGTACGTGCGTGCGAGATCGGCGAGGGCGCGGCCCTGCGTGGCGGTGAAGTCACCGAGCGGAAGCTTGACGATGGCCGAGTAGTAGCCCTCTTGCGCTTGCGGCTTGAGATTGTGCTCCGCCCAGGCGCGGAACCCAGCAGGAGCGTCGCTGGGAATCGCGCCTGGGTCGCGCACGGGCTTCTCGTCGGTCGCGTGAAGGTCGTCGAGGAACGCCGTCCAGCGCTCGTCCGGACGGAGCCCTTCGCGCTCCTCGGCGACGAGCTTTTTGAACTCGTCGATGCCTACTTTCTGAACCAGAAACTTGATGCGTGCGCGGGCGCGGCTCTGCTTCTCACCAAGGCGGGCAAAGACGCGGGAGACGGCTTGCGCGAGGGGAAGAAGCTCCTCTTCGGGGCAGAACTCGGCAAGCACCTTGGCCTGCACCGGCACGGCGCCGAGCCCTCCACCGACGACGACGCGGAAGCCGCGCTTGCCATCCCGGACATGGGCGACTGCCCCGAGGTCGTGAAACGTGACGAGCCCACAGGGATTGTCTTCACAGCCAGAAAACGCGATTTTGAATTTGCGACCGAAGTCTTGAACGTCGGGGTGCCCCAAGAGGAACTGCGTAATCGCATTGGCGTAGGGGGTGACGTCGAACGCCTGCGTCGTGCAGACGCCCGCGTACTCACAGGCGGTCACGTTGCGAACGCTGTTGCCACAGGCCTCACGGGTGGTGATCCCGACGCTGGCGAGCCGGCGCATCATGTCGGGCGCCTCTTCGATGTGAATGAAGTGGAGCTGGATGTCCTGCCGCGTCGTGACGTGCAGGATCGAATCCGAGTTCTCTTCGGCGAGCTCGCTCAGCACCTCGAGCTGCTCGGCGGTGAGCTTCCCGAACGGGATCTTGATCCGCATCATGCCCGGCGCGTCCCAAACCGTGTCCGGCCCTTTGGTCAGGTCGCCGCAGGGAAAGGCGAGCGTCTTTTGCCCGGTGCCGTCGTCGCGAAGACCGTTGTCGTAGCGCTGCCCGTAGACGCCGCGGCGAAGCCGGGTCTCGGCGAAGATCTTGTCGTCGAGCTTGCCCTGCTTTTTGAGCTCGATTTGGCCCTCGAAAAGATCCACCTCGCCCGCGAGCTGCTCTGGGATCCGATCACCAAGCTGTTCTTTCCACGAAGTCATGATGCTCCTGTCCCCCGGCTGCTCAATGACGCCGCGAAGGGGAAACCTCACTATTCCTCAGTTTTCCCGTGGGTCAAGTCAACAATCAAGAAAACGCAGGATTACCCTCGAATTTGTGGATGAAACACCAAAATGTACATGATCGAAAAAGTCAAGAATCTACGATTTCCACCGTTGCTTGCTGAGTGAAGTCTTGCCGCTATAGTGCCGCCGCTCGACACCCCAACTAAGGTATCGGGACCATTCGGGGATCGTCTAACGGCAGGACTCCAGTTTCTGGTACTGGCTATCTAGGTTCGAATCCTAGTCCCCGAGCTAAATAGCTGTTAAGCAGCGCAACGAGCAATCGGCCCCATCGTCTAGTGGTTAGGACATCGGCCTCTCACGCCGGTAACACGAGTTCGAATCTCGTTGGGGTCACCAAAAAAACAAGGGATTCTGATTTCCGTCGGAGTCCCTTGGTGCGTTGTGGCAAATATGTGTCACCCGCGTGCACGCTAGACCTCGCACCTGTTCAGGTTCGCAACACTTTCGGTGCCCTTCTTGACCGCGCATCGTTGGAGGTCCCCTTCGGCAAGCACCAAGGGCGCCTGCCAAGCGAGCTTGGAGCCCATCAATGCTGCGTCGCCTGGTTGGAAACGCAGCCCTGGTTGTGCGCCTCAAGTGGCAGTGGCTCGAGACCTTTCTCGACGCCGCCGACGGTGTGTAAAAGGAGGGATGCCCACGAAGCGTTGGAGCTCGCTTCAATGGTGCTCAGCGCAGATGACGGCGAAGCCCAAAGCGTGGCAGAAGGGATTGGGATCCTTGCTGCTCGCGCCAGCCAGAAGACAACACCAACTTCCGGGTGGGTTTCGCCAGTGATGTTGTGACCCGCGATCAGGGGAATGCTCCGTTCCACCCGCACATCCCTACGCAGTCGCCTTTGAACATAGAGGTCGTCGACGGCACGAATCGGGTCATTGCCTCCAGTCGATACTACTACTGAAACCCCGACGCCGCGCGCTATGACGACCCGCCTGCCGATCGAGCGGAGGCCCGGCAGCGTCGGCTCGCACGGTGGCGGCCAGCGAAGGCGCGATTGGGCATGACACATATCCCTCGAAAGCCCGCCTACGCTCCGGAGAACCACTACACGCTCGACCTTCGCCAGCAGCGATCCGGTTGATGAGCGCCGTCGTTAGGCGTCGACCAGACGAACGGACGGTGAAAGAAGCGGCAGCTTCGGCAATTCGAGGAACGAGGCCTTCAGGCTGTCCTGCCAGGCGCGCCGGAGCTGACGCAGATACTCGTCGTCTTCGCCGGCTCCCGGAACGCCGGGTCCCGGCGGAGTACAGCAAAAGGTCGATCGGCAGGCCCACGCTAGCATTGCTTCGCATCGTCGAATCCATCGAGACGAGCGCACAGCGACCCGCGACTTCGAGGCCGAGCTCGTTCTCGATGATGCGATCCAGGATTGGCTTGCCGTATTTGTCCTCGCCAATCTACCCAGACAGCCCGGCGAACCCTCGAAAGCGAACCTTGGCAATGATGTCATTCTTCGGCGGCATGCTGCCGAGCCCCACTCTCGAGAAATCGAGTTCAGGTTCGCTTGCCTCAACCAGCTCGAACTCGAAGGCAGCCACCAACAAGGCGATGAGGAGCTTGAACTCGTTCACCGCGAAGTGCCGACCGGGGCAGATACTCTTGCCGCCGCCAAACGGGAGAAGATGAAACCTGACCGGCGTGCCCGATTTCATAAACGGACTCGTTCGCCCCAAGAAGCGGTCGTGTTTGAACTCACTCGGTGATTCGTAGATGTCCGGATCCAAGTGAACCGCGCGGGTGTAAAGCAGGAGCCGATCTCCCTGCGCGAGCTCGATGGCCTGACCGTTGTGCAGCGAAAGCGTCGTTGGCGCCAGCGCATCGCGCAGGATGGTGGTCGCCGTGGTGAGCCTCATCGCCTCCCAAATGCAGCTGTCGAGGACCTTCATCTCCGCGAGGTGAGATGGGTCCAGCAAGGGCATCCCGTGTGAACTGCGCTCGCTCGCGGTCTGCGATACACGCCGCACTTCGTCGACGATGATTCTCCGGATCTCGGAATCTCGCATCACGTAGTAGAGCGTCCAAACCGCTGAAGGGATCGTGTTCGCTTGAGCGGCCCACAGAACCGAGAAATCGACCGCGCCGTGGACACTGGGCGAGACCGCGCGTCGTTTCCAGAGGTCATGGTGGGCGTCCATGACCTCGCTTTGATTCTCGTGCGGAGAGGTCATGAGTCGAGTCAGTGTCTTCCGCGCCTTTCGGAAGGCAGGAAAGAACAGCGCCGGAATACTGCCCAAGATGAAAGGAAGAGGTTTGTCGAAATTGAGAAAATGTCGAATCGTATCTTCGGAATGCACGTCGTCCCCGAATAACGATCGCGTGCTCGCAGGGAACAGCGTATCGAGCATCAGTTGTGTGAGACCGATCCGATCTGCGTCGATCGACCGTTCCACAAGCACCTTCTCGAGCTCCAACTGCATCCGTCGAGTAAGGGGTTCGAGCGCCTGCCCTTGCATGGTCTTGGATGTGATCCGCTCGAAGTCGTGCTGGACCGCCTTGTAGGCCTCCGCGTCGTAGCCGAACATTTTCCCGCCGATCTCGGGCAACGCATGCTCGCCCGACAGCGTCTTGGCGTTTCGGAAGACTTCCGCAAAATCGAGTGCGTTGAGAAAGAACGTACTCTTCTGACCGTTCAGTACGACCGAGAAGACATCCCCAAGTTGCGCCTGGTGTCGTCGCACGAAGGCGTCGGGGTCCGCCCCAAACGCGAGGGAGCTACCCAACCATGGCAACCGACCCTTTACATGCGGGATCTTCATCTCCGGCGCCCGAGACTACCACGACCACTCCCCCCACAAGATCCCGAAAGATTTGCACTGAATCGGTCCGGCTTTACCGGAGGCTCTGGGGTGCCCCGCCTTTGACGTAGGGAGGAAACTGGACTTCGCTGCCATCGGAGAGAGGAGAACGAGATGGCACGAAGAGGCTACCCGCCGGAGTTCCGGCGCCGTGTCGTGGACCTGGTCGAAGGCGGACGGAAGGTGGCAGAGGTCGCCGCCGAGCTTGGGATAAGCGAGCAGACGATCTACACCTGGCGCCGCCAAGCACGTGTCGACGCGGGCACCGAAGCCGGCGTCGCATGCCGAGTGCTCGGTGTCTCGGTATCGGCGTACTACGAATGGCGGAATCGATCCTGTCGTTCCTCAAAACCTCGTCCGTCGCGAGATGTGCGCAGCGATGATCGCGAAGATGACCAGGCGGACAGAGCTCCGACCGTCATGTGCGTTGCCGACAGCTCGACATGCGCGAGTCGAGCGCGGCAACCGCTTTGGCCCCACGCAGTAATCGCAGCTGAGCATGGATTGCCGTCGTCGAAGCTCATCATGCGGCCATCCGAAGCTCGTTCCACTCTTCAACGAAGCCGGAAAATTCGTTCCAACTTCGCATCGTTGGGGTCACCACCATCAGAGAGCGCGACCTCGGCTGGGGGAACGGTTCGAAGTTCCGAGCGAACCTCCGCAATCGCGGTGGCACCGTCCTGCATGACGAGGTCGCCCTGCCGAAGAGCTTCCGCTCCTGCGACAGACCTGTGACTACGGGTCACACTCCGCTGTCGCCATCTGAGAATTTGAGGCGTTTCTGGTTGGCCCACGTCTTGCGTACACCTTGGGCATGCGGTGGGTCCTGATCTCGTGGTTCTTTTTCGCTCTCGGGTGCGCCCCGTACGTGCACTCACCCCCTGGGCGGACCTTGCCGCTCGAGACTTCCAAGACGCTCTATCCGCGCGAGACCGGGGTCCAGTTCGAAGGGGGCGGCGGCGCTGGCGCCGACATCGGGGTGCCCGGCTTTACGCTACGAGTTCGGCATGGGCTCGTGAACCACCTCGATGCGAGCGCGGAGTTCAACTTCTCGAGCATTCGTCCTGACAGCAGTTATCGCTTCGAGGGCGCGAATCCGTTCGTCTTCTCAGGAAGGATCGGGGTGAAGTACGCCATCATCGATCACGTTGCCCTCACCGCCGGCTGCGCGGTCGGAAGTTGGGCCGGTGGTGGATTCGTGAGCCCGGATCTTTCGCTCATCCTCGCGTACGAGAACCCCTACTTCATTCCGTTCGCGTCGGCGGGCGGCTACACGAGCCACCCCTTCAATGAGAAGCTGGTCGCACTCCGCGATTTCGATCCGCCGATCGACAGCTTCGTCGGGATCCCCGTGCTCACATGGGGGTGGACCGCCTCAGGCGGCTTCCGGATTCCAGTCATACACGACGTCGAGCCTCGCACGACGCCGCCGGCAGTGCTCTTGGGACTCGGGTTTCGCGGCGCAATCTTCGACGACGCATGGGACATCGCTGGCGCGTACGCGACGGAAGGGCGCCGCAAAGAACTCTACTTCTACGGCATGGTCG